>CAWJIW010000001.1:0-115242 GCA_963843005.1 uncultured Acidobacteriaceae bacterium
CACGCAAGCGCATTCATTGTCACCTTTACGCCAGTAGGTCTCTCCGTGCGCATTGGCCATGTTCCAACAATTGCATAACGCGCCTGAATTAGCCCTTCAAGCATCTTTTCCCAGCCGGTCGAAACAAAAAGGGACGCGTCGTTATTTTCAACTAGATCATCACCCGCCTCTGTCTGTTTGAATGCATAGTAGACAGTCATGGGGTAATCGGAATGTTGTACTTGTTGCATCCAGGTGAAGACCTTATTGAGACCCTTCTCGAAAAACTGTTCGGCCTTTTCCTTACTAGCGCCTAGCCTGTGAGGAGCTGCTATCAACTCTTGGACTTTCGGCGTCAACAATGTACTGAAAAGATCTGGATAAATGCGAGCAAGGGCTCGGCGTTGCCAAACATAGAAGAAATCTGACAAGTCTGAATAGTCGATGTTGTCGTAGTAGGGCGGATCGGTTGCAATTACCACGTTCCCCACAACTGCAGGGCCGGCCATGGCATCTCTTTCGAAGAACAGAAGCCCTGCTTGTTGCAGGAGTCATTTCAATACTCTTTGCCATTGACGCCGCCGTTTCGCCGAAATCTCCTGCTGCACCCGCAAAAGGGTTGACTTCGGGGAAGTCCCAATTCATCGGGAGGGCTTGGCGGCTAAAAACGTTGACCGTTTGTTCGCGGCTCTGAGACCAAACGGCGAGCGAACAGAGCGTGTTGGCACTTCGGCTCACCACCAGGCCAAGGTAGGTGGCAATAGCATCAGCATAGGCGACCGCATCATCTCCAGCGTCTCTCAACCTCGTCCCGCTGTTCGGCATGCCACTTGCCAGTGCGTCCTGCAATGCCTTCTCACGGGCTGGTTCAACGAGGTCGCTGAAGGTTGAGAGGGCAACCAGTTGACGCGCCGTAAAGAGATCGCCAAGATTAGACATTCCGTAAGCTGGTGTCTGGAAATTCCGATGCTTTTCGGGCAACTCGCAATCCGGTCGCCAAGTGGGCTTCGCGAGCTTCGCGGCGGCAGCATGGTCATCATTAGGCGGTAGGTAAACCCTTGTTCTCTGACCTTTGGCGACTATAGCCATTAAGCTTTGACCCATCTGATGAGCGCGACCTTCGGCACGAATATAGGAAAAGGGTACTGGGGTCCCGAACAGATACAGGTTGCACCCCGGCGATTCACAGTGCCCGATGCTGGCTCTCCCTTCCCCGTTTTCAGTCCGAAGGTCACAGTCTTGGAACGACCATTGACCTTAGGTTCTACCCAGACCTTTTTCTCTTCTTTGCTTGATAGCCAGAACGAGCGCACCAACGGCATTTGCGCTCCACAAGCCGGGTTGGGGCATTTCACAGTCCGCGACCACAGCCATGCGATGACTGCGGCATTGCCTCCGCCCAATTCCTTTGGCAATTGGACCTTCGGGTACAAATGACCGATGCGCCTCTCTGCCTCGTCACGTATCCATTTTCCATAGTAGCGAACGTCTTCAGCAAGCCCTTCGGCTCCCCTCCAGCCACGGGAGTGAGCGAGGCCTTTGCGAGACTCTGGGTTGATCGGCGAACGACCTGCAAATATCGGAGGAATCTCAATAAGAGCTTTGCTGATGAGGACTGCGACAGGGTTCAAATCACTCGCGCGGACATCAAGGCCAAGCCGTTGCGCCTCAAGGGGGATTGAACCTCCGCCGCAAAATGGATCTAGTAGGGGGGAGGAGCACCACCCGTCGATCTTCGAATTTCTGCTATTGCTAGGGAGAGTATGCCCTCGTTCTTTGTGTTCTCCCATTTCACCAACTCCTCAATAATCCGGAAGAGCCGCTGCCTTTCATTCTCCTGTGCCTCTTCAGTGGGAAACTTTTCGGGATGGCTCATGGGATCATCAACGAGGGAAGCAAAAATGACCGCCCGGCAAGCAGCGAGAGGGCGCCGAGCCCACCATAAGTGCAGAGTTGAAGGATGACCATGGCGTATGGATTTTTCACGTGCCGATTCGCGATTGATGGCTTCTAGAGGCAAGGCAACTTCAATCAACTTTTTGGAAGGTAAGTTTGTCATTTTGCTCTTGTGGCTTTAGCAGGGCGTTTGAAGTGCGCTTCCTCATCAATGAACTCCTTGCCGAGTTTGGACATGAAGAAGAAGCTCTGTGGAGGGTAAAAAACCAAATCCCTGCGAATCCTTTCTAGCGTCAGCGGTGTGACCGCAAGTTCGAAGGCCTTGATTTCATACATGCCTACGCACTGTGCTCTCGAAAAATAGTTCTTAATCTCGTTTGGGGAAAGGCCAAGGTCATTCGACATGCGAATCGCAAGCGGCATGCTGACGGAGGTAGTGTTTTCGATGACGGCCCTCGCAACTATTGCCGAAACAGGGCTGTTAACGTAGGCGTAAAGCCACTGCGCTCCAAGAGTTGTGGGAATCCTCTTCCGCAGAATGCCTTTAATCTTTCGCTTGCGAATAAGGTCTATCCACCGAGCGTCAAACGAAACTACAACCGCCCCAGTATGCTCCTCAGGTTTCAGCGCTTTGGCATTAAATAACAATAGGCACCTATCCTTGGCTTTCACGACAGTCAAAGAAGGCGGATTGGCTCTTTGAACGAGTAATTTGACGCTTGTAACTCCCCGTCGGTTCGCCTCAAGTGGCAGGGCGACCTCGATCAGCTTCTTTCGAATAGTTGTCACAGGGAACCTGTTTTGCTCACTGAAGACCTCGCTATTTTATGCTCAGAATTGCCGAGTGATTGGAGAGCGATTCCGATCTCGCCCAGGGCAGCTAGATGTTGTTGGACACCGGAGGATCCCGAGCTGTCAACCGACAGTCGGGTGTTCTCGACAATTATTCCAATTTGACGATCAACGGCCTGGGTCATTTCTTTGTAGTTCCGTGTCAGTGAGTCAATAAGCTGGCGAATTCCTTCCGAAATCAACTGTTCTGCGTCATCAAACATTACTTGCGAGACCTGCCTTACGTGGTTCGAAAGTATCTCGATGATGCGTTGCTTCATTCCTGGCCCAGTTTCGCTCGCTGTTCGGTCGAAGGCCTGAACCATATTGGCGCGTATCTGGTCCGGTACTCTCTCGTAAAGTGACCGCCGAACGGCTTCGATCCTTTGCTGCATCTCACTCCTTGTTTGGCTGAGTAATTCCCGCAAGATTTTCTCTGTTATCTGACTGATACGTTGCACATCAGCAGCGTCGTCGACTTCAGAACGGCCTGTCTTGGCGATCAGTTGTGCCAGTTGATTGGAATAGTGGTCAGCCTTAAGGAGGAGTCGATCAGTCCATTTGTCCAGAGCTGTGCCCAGGCGGTCACCAAAGAATTCGGCCCACGCCAATACAATCGGGTCAAGTATTGGTCTCGAAAGGTCAGCCGGGAAGTCATGTGTGCCAGTGGAGCCTATGAATCGGCCTTTACGCCGGACGACAGCGCGGAGAGTCGCCCAATGCATTCTGGACCAGCGGGCGAGGACATGCTCTATCTCGAAACGAGCGCGCTGGGTGGACGCTTTGAGTCTCTCCCGAAAAACCTCTTCATCTGATTCCAGATTCTGGACAAAGCGCTCGTGGATGTCCGCGAGGTCGGCCCGGAGAAATTTGTGGGCCGCTTGCGCGGCCTCATGCACCTCTTTTCTTTGTGCAACGGAAGTTTGTGTCATGCGTTCGAGACGCAGCCGCTGGGCGGCAAGCTCTCTTCGGAGCTCGTCTTCCACGACATCAATCTGCCTGTGGAGGGATGCTAAAGAACTCCGGGGAGGTTCTTCAGCGCAAAACCGATGGACGTCTTGTTGGCGCCTTGGCCGATCTTCTTCGACCGGCTGATCAACAGAAAGCGTGTGTAGTTTTGCTGGTCGTCTTCGATTCCGGCCAGAAGCACGCGTCCTGCATACTGGCGGGCAGCCTGCTTGGGTGCGATCGCAGCTGCGTCGCGCATCTGTTCGCCGATGACATGGCGGACGCTCCCGGCTGTGTCGTAGAAGGGGATTGACTGAATGCCGGGATGCGAACTGAAGAAATAGCGGCACTGGTCCAGCGCTACCGGATGCGAGAATACGCGGCGAACCGCATTCAGCTTCACTCCCGGCGCGGCGATCAGGTTGTGGCGTATACGCAGGTAAAACTCGCGGTGGATAAAGACGTCTCGCGTGAGCAGCAGGTCGAAGTGCTCGGCGACGGAGCCGGCGAGCGAGTTCTCGATCGGGATCACCGCAGCCTGCACCGAGCGGTTCTCCACCCGGTCGAAGACCTCTGCCGAGCGGGCGCACGGTACCACTGTGCAATGCGGCAGCATTCTATCTGCGGCTTCATGGCTGAAGGCCCCGAGTTCCCCCTGGATCGCAACTTTCATAATGCCGCGGGCTATGGTTCCAGTTTCTTGGCCAACAGCTCGTTCACCAGACCCGGACTCGCCTGCCCCTTGGACGCTTTCATCACCTGCCCGACAAAGAACCCCAGCACCGTTTTCTTGCCGCCTCGATACTGCTCCAACTGCTTGGGATTGGCTGCAATGACCTCGTCGATAATCTTCTCGATGGCGGCGGTATCCGTAATCTGCTGGGGTTTTTCCTTCTCGTAAATTGCTGGAAAATCTTCGCTCCGCTCGAAGGCAAGGTCGTAAAGGTCCTTGAGCATCTTTCCGCTGATAGCGCCGCTCTCCACCAGGTCGGCCGACATGGCGACGCCTTTCATCGAAATGGGCGACTGCTCGATTTCCAGCCCCTTGGCTTTTAAGCGGCCCAGCAACTCGCTCTGCACCAGGTTCGCGACCCGCTTCGGATTCCGCGCGGCGGCTGCAGCCGCTTCGAACTGGTCGGCCAGACTTCGCGTGCTGGTCAGTGTTGTCGCGTCGTACTCCGTGATGCCGTACTGGGCGACCAGGCGGGCACGGCGGGCCTCGGGCAACTCAGGCATGCCCTCGGCGATTTGCTTGCGCCAGCTTGCGTTCACCACCAGCGGCAGCAGGTCAGGCTCGGGAAAATAGCGGTAGTCGTGGGCCTGCTCCTTGGAGCGCATGCCGTATGTCTTGCCTTCGCCGGCATTGTAGAGACGCGTCTCTTGCTCAATCCTCCCGCCGGACTCGATCATTTTTTCGTGGCGCTCGATCTCATACTCCAGCGCCTGTCGAATGAAGCGGAAGGAATTGACGTTCTTCACTTCTGTCTTGGTGCCGAACTCGGCCTGCCCGCGCGGACGGATACTGACGTTGGCATCGCAACGGAGCGAGCCTTCTTCCATGTTGCAGTCGCTCACGCCGGTGTAGAGGATGATCTCCTTCAGCCGCGTCAGATACTCATGGGCTTCCTCGGGCGACGAAATGTCAGGCTCGCTCACGATCTCAATCAGCGGCACGCCCGAGCGATTCAGGTCGATGGATGTCCATTCACTGCTGTCGGGCAGGCCATCGTGCAGGCTCTTGCCCGCGTCTTCTTCCAGGTGCACGCGGGTGATGCCGATGCGCTTCAGCCCATTGGAGGTCTTGATCGCGATGTAGCCGTGCTCGGCCAGCGGCTTGTCATACTGAGAAATCTGGTAGCCCTTAGGCAAGTCAGGATAGAAGTAGTTCTTGCGCGCGAAGATCGAGGTTTCGTTGATCGTGCAGTTCAGCGAGGTCGCCGCTAACACGGCAAACTCCACAGCCTTTGTGTTCAGCACCGGCAACGCGCCCGGCAAGCCCAGACAAACCGGGCACACGTTAGTATTCGGCGGATCGCCAAACTGGGTCGAGCAGCCGCAGAAGATCTTCGTCCGGGTGAGAAGCTGGACGTGAACCTCCAGCCCGATGACCGGCTCGTACTTGGAACGCGCTGCGACCGGGGCTTCCGGCGAGGTAGCCATATGTTTCGATTATAGCGAGGCCACGCGACCAGCCTTGAGCGTCATGCGAGCGTTATTGCCCTCCCGGAGCAGCTGCGTTCGAAGGTATCACCGGGATCTCGAAATACAGCAGCTCGTTGCCGCTGTTATCGCGCACACCGGTGAGATAGACATGCGCGCCTGCAACCGGTTGCTTCACATTCTGCACATCGAAGAACAGGAACCCGGACCGGGTTGCGTGGGGCTCGACCGCCTGCGCACTAAAATGCGCCCGCATGATCTCCTGATACTGCTGCTGGGCCTTCTTGTTCTTATCGCCGCCGGGCAGGGTAATGGGACCAACCGGGCGGGGATTAGCGTTCCCCTTGATATGAGCGACGCGACGGTAAACGTCGTTGACCTCCAGCGCTTCCAGCTTGGCGTGCAGTACTGTCACTAACCGGGCCTGCATGTTCTTCAACTCGATGGGTTGGTCACCGTCGTTGCTGATGACCAGCAACACAGGGAGGATTCCTTCCTGTTTGTAGTCGGTGATGAAGATGTCATTTTTCGGCGCGGTGTTATAGAGATCGACGGCGGCCGTGACCTTCTCGTTGGGATGGGCGTCCTTGCAGGCGTAGGTATTCGCGTTCGCAGCCTTGGGCATGACGAACTCTTTGTAGGCCCAGAGCGCGGCGGATGAGAAAGTAATCGCGACTGCGATCAGCAACGGCAAAACTCTGCGTCGGAAAAGCATAGCCGAATTATCCGCTTTCGCCGGGCCGCGCTCAACTCGGCTTCGCCGAAGCTGCGGTTTGGAGCATTGTTGCAGCGCAATTACAATCGCAGCGTGTATTCGCTCTACAGCGTTCTGCTGGCGGTCGCACTGGTGCTCACTGGGCCATGGTGGCTGCTGGAGATGCTGCGCCACGGCAAGTATCGCGTTGGATGGCGCGAGCGGCTGGGCATGGTGCCTGATCGGCTTCTGGACCAGGGCGCGGTGCACACCATTTGGATCCACGCCGTTTCGGTTGGCGAAGTCCTGGCAATTTCGCG
The DNA here is from genome assembly GCA_963843005.1 of uncultured Acidobacteriaceae bacterium. Classification (GTDB taxonomy): domain Bacteria; phylum Acidobacteriota; class Terriglobia; order Terriglobales; family Acidobacteriaceae; genus Bog-257. The sequence continues at coordinate 6,829 of CAWJIW010000001.1, forward strand.
GGTCATTGAGGAGTTGAAAGCCCACCTGCCCGGCTGGCGAGTCGTGGTCTCGACGACCACCGACTCCGGGCAGAAGCTGGCGCGCGAACGCTTCGGGGAGAGCAACGTCTTCTATGCCCCGCTGGACCTGCCGTTCTCGGTGCGAGCGTACCTGCAGGCGCTGCGTCCCGAGATGCTGGTGCTGGCGGAAAGCGAATTCTGGCCCAACCTGCTGCGCTGGGCGCGGAGATCGGGCGCGGCAGTCGCCGTCGTCAACGCGCGCGTTTCAGATCGCTCTCTGCCCGGCTACTTGCGGATTCAGAAGCTCCTGCGGCGGGTGATGCAGAACGTCCAGCTCTTCCTGGCGCAGAGCGAAGAAGACGCGCGGCGTCTGGCGCAGATTGGAGCGCCCGCAGATCGTGTGCAGGTCAGTGGCAATTTGAAATTTGAGGTCAAGCCACCGACGAGGTCGGCCATTGTTGCGTCTTTTACCACGGCGCTGCACGGGGAAGACATCGGTCCGGTGCTGGTGGCGGGCAGCACCCTGGAAGGCGAAGAGGCCATGCTGCTGGAGACCTTCCAGCAGGTTTTGACGCATTATCCGCGCACCTTACTGGTGCTTGCGCCGCGGCATCCCGAGCGATTCGACGCGGTCGCTATGTTGCTGGCGTCATCGGGCCTTCGCCACCAGCGGCGCTCGCAATGGGACGGCGACAAGCCGATCGCCGGTAGCATCTTCCTGCTCGATACCATTGGTGAGCTTGCCAGTTTGTATGAATTTGCCGATCTGGCGTTTGTTGGCGGAAGCCTGGTGCCGCGGGGCGGACACAATGTCCTGGAAGCAGCACAATCCGGCGCGACGATTCTCGTCGGACCGCACACGGAGAATTTCCGCGACATCATTGACATATTTCGCCACGCTGATGCGCTGCGAGTTGTCACCCCGCAGTCGTTGATTTCGACCGTCTTGCAGTTGCTGGCCAATCAGGATGAGCGCGAAGCACTGGCACGCCGCGCGGCCCAGGTGATGGGCTCGCAGATGGGCGCGACCGAGCGGACCGTAAACGCGCTTTTGGCTCTACTCCCCCAACCGGCGTCGCCCGCTGAACTTTCTTCGTCGAGGCGCGTGTGAATCCGCTCTCGGCGCTGTACGGGGCCGCGGTGCGTACCCGAAACCAACTTTACGATCGCGGCATGATGACCGTAAACCGCCTGCACGGTCCCGTGGTAAGCATTGGCAATTTGACGGTCGGCGGTTCGGGCAAGACGCCCTTTCTGATTTTGCTCGGCGAGCTACTCAAGCAGCACGGCATCGGCTTCGATGTGCTCTCGCGCGGCTACCGGCGGCAGTCGCATGGCATTGCGTTGGTCGATCCCGCAGGCTCGCCTCGCGAGTTTGGCGACGAGCCTTTGTTGATTGCTCGCAAGCTGGGAGTTCACGTCGTCGTTGGCGAAGATCGTTACCGGGCGGGTCAATTGGCCGAGGAGATGTTCGGTCCGCGATTGCACTTACTGGACGATGGCTTTCAACATCGCCAGCTGGCGCGCGATTTCGACATCGTGCTGGTTACACCGGAAGATGCCCGGGATGCGTTGTTGCCGGTTGGACGGCTGCGCGAACCGCTGGCATCGTTGTCTCGCGCCGATGTGGTTGTGCTTACCAACGACGCTTCCCACGACGGTCTCGGTTTGACTTCGCAGCCGGTGTGGAGAGTGCGGCGCGACATCCTTCCTCCGCAGACAAGCGAGGTGAGTATCGCATTTTGCGGCATCGCGCGGCCCGAGAGCTTCTTCGCGCAATTGCGGGCAGCGGGAGTAAGTCTGGCGGCAACGCGGAGCTTCCGCGATCACCATTTCTATACGGAAGCTGACATTCGCGAACTTATTCAACTGCGGAAGCAGCATTCCACGACCGCCTTCGTTACCACCGAAAAGGATACGGTGAATCTGGGCCCGCAGGTTGAGCAACTGCAACCTGTCCACGTCGTCCCGCTGCGGATGCAACTGGAAAACCCGGAAGCTGCCCTCGATGCCATGCTGGCCGCGGTTGCCCAGCGAAAGCAACCGCTCGCGTGAGACAATCAAGGGTTGCAATGGGCCCGGTGGCTGGATCTAGGCGCCGGGCATTTATTTGAGTTCATGAACAGACATTTGAACGATTCCGAACGCTGGAAAAAGATCGTCCACTCGTTTTCCGACGTGTCGGTCACGGTCCTGGCTGATCTGGTCGCCGATGAGTTCGTCTTTGGCGAGATCGCGCGCGTCTCGCGGGAAGCGCCCGTGCTCATCCTCAAGCACCGCGAGCGCACCGTGGTTCCGGGAGGCGGCGGCAATGCCATCATGAATCTCGCATCGCTGGGCGTGAACGTGCTTCCGGTGGGAGTGGTGGGCGATGACGAGGCCGGCAGCTTGCTGCTGGAGCGCCTGCACGAGAAGAGGCTTCCGACCAGCGGCATCGAGCGCGTGAAGGGCCACACCACCACGACCAAGACCCGTATTCTGGCCGGCATGTCGCACACCAGCCGGCAACAGGTCGTGCGTTTGGATCGCGAGCCTGAGCCGCTGGACGAACTGCATCCGATTCTGTTGAACCTGGTGACGGCGGCCCGCGAATACGCGAGCGCCTCAGACGCCTTTCTGCTTTCCGATTATGGGTATGGCGCAGCGACGCCTCGTTTGCTCAACTTCATCAAGTCGAACCACTGCCTGGAGAACAAGCCGGTCACCCTCGACTCGCGCTATCGAATGCTGGAATATGAAGGGGTGACGGCGGCGACGCCCAATGAACCGGAAGTGGAAGAGGCGTTGCACATGCAGATCGGTAACGACGATCAGAAGCTCTTCACCGCCGGCGAGCGCCTGTTGAAGCAGTTGAACCTGGAGTCGCTAGTCATCACCCGCGGCCGCCACGGAATGGTGGCGTTTGAGAAGGATAGGCCGCCGCTGCAGGTGCCGATTCACGGTTCGGACCAGGTGGTGGACGTGACCGGCGCAGGTGACACTGTCATCGCGACCTTCACGGCTGCGCTGGCAGCTGGAGCCGACACCGCCGATGCAACTCGGCTGGCGAATCTGGCTGGCGGCATTGTAGTGATGAAACGCGGCACCGCCACCGCGTCCAACAAGGAATTGCTGGCTGCAATCGATCAGTATTCTGCGACGACAACCGCGTGAACGACAGTACACAAAAAATTCTCTCGCGCGAATCCCTGCGCGAGCGCGTGGCCGGGTGGCGGAACAACCGCGAGCCGATCGTACTGGCTAATGGTTGCTTCGACTTCCTGCATGTTGGACACATTCGTTACCTGCGCGGCGCCAAGGCACTGGGTGGAAGATTAGTGGTGGCGATCAATTCGGACGCAGGTGTGCGTCAACTCAAGGGCGAGGGCCGTCCACTGATGCCGGCGGCGGACCGCGCTGAAATAGTTTCGTCGCTGGCCGACGTGGACGCTGTCGTTATTTTTGATGAGCCCGATGTGCGCGCGCTGATTCGCGAAATCCGTCCCGACGTTCACGCCAAGGGCACGGACTATACGCGCGAGAGCGTGCCCGAGCGTGATGAAGTGCTGGCCTGTGGTGGCCGGGTGGAGATCGTGGGCGATCCCAAGGACCATTCCACCTCGGAATTTCTTGCTCGTTTGCAACCCCGGACCGGAGGAAGCAGCCCACAGTGAGCGCCCCTGTATCTCCGCCGCTCCAGGCGCAACCGGCAACCCGGGCACATCCGCAATCCACGAGGCCCGGACCTGAGCGCGTGCTCGTCGTGCGGTTGAGCGCCATGGGCGACATCATCCACAGCCTGCCGGCAATGGCAGCGCTGCGTTGCGCACGCCCCGAGCTGAAGATTGGCTGGCTGGTAGAAGAGCGCTGGGCCGATCTGTTGTGCTCGCGAAGATCCGAGCGCCTGGCTCCTCGCTCGCAGTTGAAGCCGCTGACCGACTGGGTCCACGTGGCCAATTTCTCCCGCTGGCGCCGCACGATGGCTTCCGACGAAACCTGGCGCGAGATGCGCTCCTGCTGGCGCGAAGTGCGCGCCATGGATTACGACGTGGTTCTTGATCTTCAGGGTGCGATTCGCTCGGCACTCGCTGCCCGTTTTACCGGAGCGAGTCTTCGCGTCGGATCCTCGCAACCGCGCGAGGGACCGGCTCGGATGTTTTACACACGAGCCGTGGAGCCACAAGGGGTACACGTCATCGAGCAGGCGCTGTCGATTGCATCGCCCATTGCAGGCCGACCTCTGGAGTACGTCGAACCTCCACTGCCGCTCGATCCTGAACATGAAGCTTGGGCGAAGAGCTTCATCGCCCAATTTGACGGCAAGCCTCTGGCCATCCTGAACCCCGGCGCAGGGTGGGGAGCGAAGTGCTGGCCCGCCGAATCGTTCGCCGTGGTGGCGCGAGCGCTGGCGGAGCGCGGAATGGCCGCGATAGTCAATCATGGTCCGGGCGAAGAAGCGCTCGCACAGGCGGTGCAGGAATCAAGCGGTGGACTGGCGGTTCCGGTGAAGTGCGCGATCGGCGAACTGATGGCGCTGACCCGCCGCGCCAGTCTCTTCATCGGCGGAGACACCGGTCCAATGCACCTTGCAGCCGCGCTGCGCGTTCCGGTTGTCGCCTTGTTCGGCCCCACACGGCCCGAACGTAACGGGCCATTTGCCACACGCAGCATCGTCCTTCGCAGCTCGAAGAGCATTTACAACACCAGCCATATCGACCGGCCGGATGAGGGGCTGATTTCCATCGAACCGCAAGCCGTGATCAAGGCGGCCGACCAATTACTCGGAGGCCAGGGTGGCTAGTCCGGTGACCAGCAAGCCACCCACAACCTGGAGCCAGATTGCGCGGCGCATCCGCGTGCCGCTGGGGTTTGTATTCGCCGCATTTTACCTTTGGCGCGCCCAGCCGACGTGGAGCTTTCTGATCGTCGGAGCGTGCATTGCAGCGCTGGGAATTTTCATTCGCGCAGTCGCTTCTGGACACGTGGACAAGAACCGCGAGCTTACGATGACTGGTCCCTACGCATATGTTCGCAATCCTCTGTACCTGGGCTCCATCATGATTGGAGTTGGATTTGGGGTTGCCGCACGCGACTTGTGGGTGGGCGTCGTGATGGTCCTGATGTTCGCTCTCATCTATGTGCCGGTCATCCGCGGGGAGGAGGCGTTTCTGCGCGGTCAGTTTCAGGAGTATGACGACTACGCGCGCCGCGTTCCCAGCTTGCTTCCGCGCACCGTGTTGTTCCGTCTAACGCCTGGTGAGTTTTCAAGTGAGCTATACTTTCGCCATCGTGAGTACAATTCACTGCTTGGCGCCGCCGCGGTTATCGCGGCGCTGGTTTTGAAGATCCTGCTTTTCCCCAGATGAGGGTGGACTCCATTCGACACAGATTCTTTGTACTTGCGCTGGTGCTGGCCATCTCCGCCTCGGTTTTGTTCAGTGAGCAAGCGCCGCATGCCGGCACGCAAGCTCAGCCGGAAGCGAAGATTGGCGTTGCTTCGCACATCGAGCCGCTGCGGCCCGGCTTCGAATTTCCCCGCCAGACGCTCCACTACACGGGAGAGTGGCGATTCCTGGACGCCGGCATTGCCACATTTCGTATCGAACGCTCCGGATCGCAGGAGCACGTGATCGGCTCGGCTGACTCCAGCGGCGTGGTCGCGCTGCTCTATCGCGTCCAGGACCGGTTCAATTCCTACCTCGATGCCAACAAACTGTGCAGCTACAAGCTGATCAAGCACACCGAAGAAGGCTCTCACCAGCGTGAGACCGTGATCACCTACGATTACCCCCGCGGCAAGGCCGTTCTGGAAGAGCGGAACCTGAAGACCAATCAACAGAAGAAACAGGAGAACGACATTCCGGGTTGCGTGACCGACGTGGTCTCGGGCCTTCTCTACGTCTCGAGCCTGCCGCTGCAGCAAGGCGCTACCTACACCTTTCCCTTGAATGACGGTGGCAAGACGGTCATCGTGCAGGCGCACGTCGAAGGCAAGGAAGAAGTAAAGACGCCCGCCGGAACATTTAAGACGATTCGCGTGGGACCGGAAGGCGACTACGGAATCCTGAAGAATCGTGGGCGAATCTGGATCTGGTACACCGACGACGCCCAGCACCTGCCCGTTCAGATGCGCGCCAAACTCTTCTGGGGCACCCTGAACGTTTATCTCTCGAGCGTCAGCAAGTAGAAATGTCTGGAGGTGATGGCATTTGTGAGCAGCATGAGCCCGACCCATGAAGCTGTAAAACACTACATCAAGAATCGTCGTGACGAGGCGGAGAGGGAGCTACGTTGGTTCGCCATTCAACGCACTCTTGTAGAAGCCGTATCTGTCGCCGCACTTGCAAGAAGCCCATGCGGTAAGAGGCTTCATCACCAGCGGCGCATCCCGCGGTCGGTGCTCGAACAAAGCCGTAGGCGATTGCTCGACTGCCTTCCCGACATTGAACAATGCCGTTCGTTTGAGAGTCTGCATGAATTAGTAAGCCAACAGATTCAGTCGATTCCTGGGATAGGCGAACTGGTTGTGTACGATACGGCGTTGCGAATCGGTGCCAAACTGGAGCTCGAACCCAAGGTCGTGTTCCTTCATGCGGGTACACGTGTCGGTGCGAAGCGACTCGGAATCGATGTGCGACGAAAGTGCGTCGGTGTTAGAGAACTGCCACAACCCCTGCGCCGCCTGAGCGCACGAGAAATCGAGGACGTACTTTGCATCTACAAAGATTGGTTTGGCCAAACACCTCAGCGCAGAAGGAAACAGTCTCGAGGTTGTTACAGTACCGGGGACGACCAGCAGAATCTCTAGAATGTCCATACCGCGAAAAGCGTTCACGCCGGGTACCCCAACTCCTTTCGCGAAGATCGAGGCCGGGTGTTGACCGCCCGCTCATTTGCCGGTGAGGCTGGCGAACAGCCGCTCGAAGTCGTAGAGATCGCTGAAGGGAATGCGGATGTGCCCCCTGCCCCGGCTTTCGACGATGGCCACGCGCGCGGCCAGGGTGCTGCGGAGTTGTTGTTCGGCCTCTCGCAGCTTCGGACGAAGGTAGCGGCCCGGTTCAACGAAGGGGTCCGAGCGGGCGAGAAGGGTGGGGCGGCGCCAGACCCGTACCCCCCAGCGCGATGTGCCCTTTCGAGTAGATCGGCCGGCACCTCCACCGGTCAGACGATCCCACCCAACCAAAAGAAGGTTGGGTGGGGCACCCGCGGCATAATGTTCTACTGAAGTGTCATGCTGAGCGAGCGTTCGTCGGGGTGACTTAACGAACGCGAGTCGAAGCACCCCTATAGCCGCGCAGACCTCTGGGCAGCGCTAAGAGTCCTTCGACTCGTCGCTGCGCTCCTCGCTCAGGATGACACGGCGTGGAGCGGTGGACATCGAACTGGAATTGACGGCCCGAGATCGTGGTTTAAAAATGTTCGGTGGCTACGCCCGAATCTTCTTCCGCCTAGGCACCACGCAGACTCTCCCCACAGCCGAAGAAGATTCGGTGGGGCACCCGCCCCGGGGGAAGTGTTTTTTTGGGGCGGAACCAGTTCAATACTGCCAACGGTCGAGCCCCGCAGGGGCGGAGCTGAATTTAGCCCAGGGCGCAAGCCCTGGGTAGGCTAGTTTATGAATCCCCGAGCCGGCTTCAGCCGGCGACACAAGAATTGTGCCGCCCCTGAAGGGGCTCGGATCCTTATAGACCGCTCACCCACCGTTGAAACGGTGGGCTATCATCTTTCGCGCCCGAGGCGCTCCAATTGCGCCGTTCGTCTCTCAAGCTGAGTCCCACAGTGTGGGAGGAAGAGCGCTACAACCCCTCATACACAAGATTTACGAAAGATGCTGTTTAGTATTTCGTCATGAGCAGGACGAATATCGAGATCGACGAACGGATTAATCAGAAAAGCGCGCAAACTCCGCGTCTCAAGACCAAGCGCCAGATCGTGGACAAGGCCCTGGATGTTGGTTCGTTCCGAGAGCCGCGAAAGGCATCCTGCGCTACTACGGAAGCGGAATCTGGAAGGGCGACCTGAAGGCGGCGCGGAGAAATCATAGACTCTCCCACCCAACCAAAAGAGGGTTGGGTCGGGCACTTCGCGCTTCTTGCATAAGTTACATCGCTCACTGCAGGCGGAAGCGCTCGGCCATCAGCCGCTGTAGTCGCGGCTTATAAATTATGTCGTAGGCAAACTCCTTGTCGGGAAACATCGCCAGAGCAGCGCGCTTGGTGTTGGCCACCAGCTCGGAGGCTTCTTCCACCGTAAGCCCCTGGTCCTGGCTGATGACCGACATGACCATGTTCATCATCATCTGGAGGCGGCGCAGCTTGCGGCGTTCCTCCTCCTGCTCCTGTTGTTCGCCGCTGTTTGTGGTCTGACTTCTTCCTCGTGTTCCGATAGCCCCATAAAGTGTCCTCAAGAGAAAAGCATCCGTTAGCCGCAACCGCTCAGTCGTCGCGCCGGCTTTCCGCTACAATTTGGATGTCCGGCGTTACCCCACCGTCGCGCCTGATGGCTGTGGGCGGCATCATACACCGAAACGGCGGTTTTGCAGCCGCAATCCTAACGTTGGCAAACGGCGATAGAGGTGTCATTTGCATCGAGTCCCCTGGAGGAGCCATGGCAGAGCCAAAAGAAGGGCACGAAGAGCTGGTAAAGGTTTTCGATACGGATGAGGAATCAGAGGCGATGGTGGTGCGTGGCTTGCTGGAGTCCGCGGGCATCGAAGCCATGACCCAGAATCGCGAGGCGCCGCAGGACATTCTGCCCGGCGTCGGTGGAGTCGTCGTGATGGTTCGCCCCGACCAGGCAGAGCTCGCTCTGGAGATGATCGACGCGTACAGCAAGAATCCCACGACCGACGAGGACGAGAAGATCAGCGAGGAACAGGTTTAGCGGTGACGGTCTTGCCGTCCAGATAGAACGAGACCGCCCCCGCCAGGTCGGTGCGATAGGTCTGAATGTGCGCGTCGGCGAAGCGCTGCATCACTTCGGGCCGGGGATGTTGAAACGAATTGTAGAAACCTACCGACACCACCGCATAGCGCGGCTTTACAGCTTCCAGGAAGTCCGGCGTGCTCGAAGTCGAGCTGCCATGATGTCCCACCTTCAGCAGGTCAGCCGCCGGAGATTCCTCGATCAGGAGTTTCTCGATGCGCCGGTGCGAATCGCCCACCAGTAACGCTGAAGTTTGTCCATACTGCATGTGCAAGACCAGCGACTCGTCGTCTTGAGGCGGATCGCTGGGCGGCGTTCCCGATTTGGGATTCAGCACACGCACATGAATTCCGCCGTAATCAAATGAATCGCCAGCCACATACGATTTATGTTCCACGTGGAACATTTTCGCGGCCGCCTCCACTTCCCGAAAAGGGAGGCTGGGAGACTCGACCCCGTACCACAGCTCGCGCGGCTGAAAATTGGCGATGATGCTTCGCATTCCGCCCAGGTGGTCGGTGTGCGCGTGCGAAATAATGATCGCGTCCAGCCGCCGGATACCGCGCGACCAGAGATAGGGCGACACGACTTCTTCTCCCACATCGAAGTCGGAGCGATTGGTTCCCGTGATGCCGCCGGCGTCGAGCAGCAGCGTCTTGCCTTCGGGAGTGATGAGCAGCAGCGAGTCGCCCTGGCCGACGTCGATTGCCGTGACCTCGAAGACTCCAGGTCGCCACTGCATTTTGGGAGGCAACAGCACAATCCAGATTGCCGCCGCCAGCAAGCCGGCGAGACCAACGGTTGCGAGAAGCATTCGGCGTCTGGCAAGCAGGAGGGCGAGACCCAGCGCGGCCGCGGCGCAGCAGCACACCGCTAACGTCGGCGTAGGCACGCGCACATCCGAGACCCGCATGTGGCCGATCAGGCGGATCGTGCCGGTCAGCGCGTCCAGAGCGTACGTCGTCAGCACCGCGGGTACGTAAGCCAACCATGGCGAGAGGTACGAGGCGGCGACAGCCACCACCGCGGCGGGCAAAAGTATTCCCGCGATCGGGATGACCAGCGCGTTGGCAGGCAACGCCATGGTCGTGGCGCGATGGAAGTACCATGCCATCGGCAGAGCCAGCGCAATCTGAATGACCGTCGACAGGAAGATCAACTCGGCTGCGCCTAATGCGAGTCGCGTTGTGCCAACGACCACCAGGTTCGCAATGCGAGGCCCGGTGATTTTTTCCATGGCATCGCGGACCAGGCGCAGGTCAAAACGAAATTGCGCAGCTCTCGTAGGCAGCGCAAACTCGAAGCCCGGAGAATCAAGGTTCCTAAGCGCCGTTTGCAGCGGGTAAACGGTGCGACGCAAGATCGGAACGGCGATGCCGGCGACTGCGATCACAGAAAGGAATGTGAGCTGAAAGCTCGCTTCGAACAACGTTCGCGGATTGACCAGCAATATGCCGAGTGCCGCGATCCCCAAGCCGTTGAGAGCGGCGCGCTCGCGAAACAGCAGCCGGGTAATCAGATAGATGTCGAGCGTGATCGTCGCCCGCACGATCGGCGATCCGAGGTCGGCAAGAAACGCATAGCCCCACGAAAGCAGAATGGTGAGGACGGTGGCCCACGTCTCGCCGAAGGGCAGCTTGCGCAAACTCCAGAACACCGCGAAAGCCAGAATGCCGACGTTGATCCCGGACACAACGAGGATGTGATACGTCCCGGTGCGCTGGAAATCGGTCTTGATGTCGCGTCCGAAGAAGGCGCGCCCGCCGATCAGCATGGCCTGCATCAGCGCGCCACGCTCGCCCGGCCACAGTTGCTGGATGTGCGCCAGGACGCTTCTGCGGGCGGTGCTTCGCCACAGCCCGATGCGGCTGCCCACGAATCCGGGCAGCACCGAGACGCTGCCGGCGCGCGCCGAGCCCGTGAGTTGGATTCCCTGCGAAGCGAGATAGCCACGCAAGTCCATCGCGCCTGGGTTTCGGTAGTCGCGCGGCAGGCGCAGTTTGGCGGTGAAGTGCAACCGCTGGCCGTAGGCGTAAACGCGCAGCGGCGATTCGGCGCCCGCATCGCGAGCTTCGTCTTCCTCGGTTTGCTTGCTGTAAATCGTGAGGCGAATGCCGGCGGCAACATCAAGCACATGATCGCCACGCTCGAGTCGCTCGGTGCGCACGTCAATGGATTCCTGCTTGCCCCCGTAAGGACTGTCGCGCAACAGGCCTTCGCGGATGACATACGCAGTCACCTCAACCGTGTCCTGGCCATTCGCAAACGGCTGTAGGTTGGCCTCAATCGCAGGTTGTGAAGCATCGCGTGCCTGAAGATAGAATCCGCCCAGCGGCACCATCGCCAGCAGAAGCAGCATGAATCCAGCTTGTGGAGAGCGTCGATAGAAGAAAGCCGTCCCGGCAAGCGCGACCACTAGCGCAATCAGCCAAGCGACGGGCGAGCGCCAGAAGTAGTTCGCTGCGATGACGCCGGTGGAGAACGCGAGGGCGGCGAGAAAGACAGGCTCCTGACCGCCGCAGTAAGTCTTGCGAACCGCAGGCGCGGGAGGGCTGACAGCGCTTCTCGATAAAGACAAAGAGGTCGTCGCCACGGGCACGATGTGTCCAGTCGCGCTACCTCAGATACCCGGGTGGTTACAGGCGGTCCAGGTCCTCCGCACCAAGAGCAGGGGCCCAGGGCCACATTTCGTATTGCGCGAGTCCGAACCGCGTGTACGGATCGTTGTCGCGAATGCTGTCCAGCGTCGCCTGAGCTTCGTTGTCGGGGACCCGCAGCAGGAAAGCGCCACCATTGCGCGGCACCAGCGGCCCCGAAGCAAGCAGCAATCCCTCTTGCTTCAGGCCCTGGCAGTAGGCGCGGTGGGCGTCAACATGCTTCAGCACTTCTTCCAGCGGCTTCCGATAACGAAGAATGGCAAGCGCGTACATGGGTGCCTCCGGGCGAGGGTTTTCGGGCTAGCGCGCCAGGTGAACAACGGCTTCCATGTGGAAGGTCTGCGGAAACAGGTCCACCAGGTGTACTTGCTCGACCCGAAAATTAAATTCTAACAGCTCGCGCAAGTCGCGGGACAGGGTTGCCGGATCACATGAGACGTACGTCACACGCGGTACGGTCATACGACCCAACGCGGCGGCCGTTTTTTCGCCGAGGCCTGCCCGCGGTGGATCGACCACCACCAGGTCGGGTGCGAGTTTGGAGCCGCGGTCGGCAAGGAACTTCTCCGTGGTGGCACGAATGCATTTGACGTTAGGTGGAACATTGCGCTGCAGGTCGTCGAAGGAATGTGGGCGAGGATTCCACTGCAAGCACCTGATCGAAGTTGCGCGCCAGCGGCTGGGTGAACAGGCCTGCGCCGGCGTAGAGATCGAGGGCTGCGCGGCCGGTCCTTTCCCCGACAACGATCTGCGCCAGCTTGCCCACCAGGAAACGGTTGGTCTGGAAAAACGAGCCTCCGCTTACCCGATAATCGTGTCCCACAACGTGGTATATCAACGAGCCGTCGCCGATCGCCCGATAGGCTTCGGTGCGGTCCGACGTCAGGGGCGCGCGCTGGCGGCCTTCATCTTCAACCGCGGAGACCGCGAACACGACAACGCCGGCCACCTGCGGCATCATGCCATGCAGCGCCGCGGCAAAAGGTTGTATCTCAGCTGCCGTACTGGGTTGTATATCAGATGTCATCCTGAGCGGAGCGAGGTCACCAGGGCGACCTCGCGGAGTCGAAGGACCCCTATCTGGGAGAAAATTAGATTTGTCATCCCGAGCGAGCGCCCGCCTTTCTTGCCCGGCCCGCTTCGGGTCGGGCGGGCGCGAGTCGAGGGACCTGCTGTTTGTGGGTGCCCCACCCAAGCTTCTTTTGCTTGGGTGGGAATCAGGACGCACATACGCTTCGACCAGCAGCTTGCGTGTCGTCGTGGTCCGCGAAAAACTGCAGCCCATGCACGGATTCAGGTACGGCTCCCTCACGCCCCAGCTTCCACACGGCGGCAATGGCTTGATTAATCAGCGGAGAGCTGATGGGGCAAGCCTCCACCGGCAGCACTTCGTGCGAGTTATAGCGGTAATAGCCAAGCGCAAACTGGGGACTGACTCGCACCTGCATGCGCGTGCGGTTGCGATAATGCCACGGTTCCGACGAATGGACCTGGATCGGCTGTTCGAGTTCGAGCTTGGCAGTGCGGCGCAGCGTCTCCTGCAGGATCTCGGACTTATAGCGCAACTGCGCCTCGTAGTTCATGTGCTGGTAGTGGCATCCGCCGCAGCGCCCGAAGTATTGACAATCCGCCTCAACCCGCTCCGGTGAAGGCGTCAGCACTTTGTCGAGCTGTGCGCGCGAAAATCCGGAGCGGCTCTCGACGACGGAGGCTTCAACCAACTCACCGGGTAGGACAAATGGGACGAATACGGTCTTGCCGCGGCCGTGTTCGTCGGCCGGCAGGCGGGCCAGGCCATCGCCGCCGTAAACGAGCTTTTCGATATTAAATTGCAAGCGCGTGAATCTCACTTCCATACCAAGAGCAATCTCTTGGCGTTTACTTAAGGAAATTCTGAATAGGTCGATGTTCGGTAGAGCCGGCCTTCAGGCCGGCGTCTAAGCTGTTGTAAAGACTCTGGGGCTTTAGCCCCGGAAACACAGAATGCTGACTTTTTCACCTCCTAGGGAAACAGTTTTGACCTCAGGGCCCAAGCCGCCTTACGATGAAGGCAGAAGGAGCGCCAGCGATGGACATGATCCCGCTGAAGCCGGAACGTAAGGCCCAATTGGAAGAATACGCCAGACGGCGCGGCCAGGATCCAGCCGCCGCCCTGGATGACGCGCTGGCCGCCTATTTGGAGTGGGAAAGCCATGACTTCCCTGAAGCCGTTGAAGGAATTCGTCGTGGCTACGAGGACGTAAAGGCCGGCCGCACCAGACCCGCCACCGAGTTTCTGTCCGACCTGCGCCGCGAAGTATGACCTTCCGCGTTGAGGTGACGGCAGGAGCCGAGCGCGACGCGGATGCGATTTTGGATGGAATACGCGCCTGTTGCCCATTGCAGGGAACCAATTTGTGTCTGTCTCATTTGCTCGACTCTGGGCTGCTCAAGAATTTCGATAGTGCATTCTGAGTGCGGGATCGCTCTCCTCTTATGCCAAAAGCGGCGGTGAGGTGAGTTGTTGCCAGGGCGGGCATTGCCAAAGAACGAACACCCCTGCAGTGAAAGTCGCTCACGGCCAGCATCGGCTCATAGATAATCCGGACCGGTCATCGGAAAACATCCGCCTGAGCATGGCATCGTAAGCTCTCATCCCGCCACAAAGAGTGCTGGACCGGATCTATTCGGCGCACAAGTTCTGGTAACTTGCCCGAACGGACCGTATTTTTCAAGCACCTTCCAGCTATGGTTGTGTCCACACTTAGTTCGTTAGCACCTTCCGGTCCGTCACTCTGAACCACAAAATCTTTGTAGCGCACGCTTTGCTTTAAGCGTTACGTCGCTGGTCAATTGCACGAGACATACGAACCAGTTTTGTCGGTGAGCCGCCCTTGATTTTTCCACCCTCCAGTGGTATCCGGCGGCGGCCAGAGGGCGAATAAATTGTCATTCGGCCACTTCTTTGAGTCATCTTGTTCAGTCGTAGCCAGGATTGGTGGCAAACGATCATCGAGTGTGGGGACAAACTGTCGGTGGGCCATAAGGAATGCTCGAAGCCCAATGTTTCATACGCTGTCGCGCACGCCCTTCTTCCGTTCGACCCAGTATTTGCCGGTTTCGTCGTACAGTTCTAAGGCAATACCTCTCCAGTGCGGCCAGTCCCTCTAAGCTCATTAATATTCCTCCAAATAACTCGAACTGGTCTGTTCCCCAACTGTTCAACTAAGCAGAAAGCCTCAACCCCGAAGGGCCGTGAAACAAGAGGCGGATACCTTCACAAACGCAATCGAGGAATCCGCGCAGAATCCGCGGTGCCCAATTTCTACATATAGAACAGACTCAATCGCGGCACGCGATACTGGTCCAGCAGCCGCTTGTGAATATATTGCTTGTGCAGTTGCTCGATCTGCGGAGCGTTCATTTTGCGGCGGTAGGGCGCCAGATCGCGGTCGGCCTCGATGCGCACTTGCAGAATTGCATCATCGGGAGTGGCCGCCAGCAAAGCCGCGAAAAGCTTCTCTTCCGCCACCGTCAGCCTGCGTTCAAGATCTTCCATGGCTACCGGCGTTGCCTGCGAAAGCGAGTCCGCCAGGCTGCTTAAGGTCGCGGCAGTTTCAGTCGCAAGCGTTTGTGCCGATCCTGGCAACTGCGCATGCTCAAGCTGGTCCGCATTGCGCCTGAGGAACTCCGCAACAGCAGATTGATCGAGGCCAGCATTTCTTTCTCTCGCTCCGGCGCACCAACCGCGGCTTCCTTCATCTCTTCCGCCGAGGCGAGCACCTCCTGGGCGCAATAGGCGAGGCCATTGACTTTGCGGAACCGGGCTGGCCGCCGCTCCCATTTGTCGAACGTCGCATCAATGCCGCGCAGCACGGCTTCCAGGGGAATGCCTGCGTCTTTCCAGGTTTCCATCAGCGCCCAGTCGAGCGGCGACAGCAGCAGCAGAGTGCCGCGACGGCGCTGAAAGTGCTCCTCGATTTCGGTGAAGTAGTTGAAGTAGGTTTCCAAAACGGTTACGCCACAGTGCCAAGAGATCGGGTATTTCCGAGGTGTCCATTCGATGAGAGCAGCGCGGGACTCGCTAAAGAAGGCTTCTCTTGCATCGCACGAGCGCCGTAGGCGCGAAAGAGCTTAGCCCAGCGCTTCAGCGCTGGGTAAGCATTCATAAATCGACAGGAGTGCCGTAGGCACGGCAGACTCGAGAGCTAGGCAGCATCTCTGTGCCGTCCCTAAAGGGACTCGGCTCCATTTCCGACTTTTACCCAGCGCTCAAGCGCTGGGCTAATATTATTCCGCCCCTGCGGGGCTGATTTCTTGGCACTTCGTTCCACTGTCGCAAACAAAGCAGTTCTAAGCTCTTTTGCCCCGCACACGGGGCTCGTGTATTTCCATTGGAAGTGGGGCGCGAACATCAAGACTCCAGGTCAAAAGACACGGGAACATCGCGGTGCCCCACTGCGTGGGACTCTATTCCCGTTTCGCCGCAGCGGTCACCGCGTTCGCGCCCGTTTCGTGGCTGCCGTTCTTGCGGCGTGCGTTCTGCTGATTGCGTTCGTAGATGATGCGCAGGCCCTCCAGCGTGAGCAGGTCGTCAATCTCGCGAATGTACTTGGACCCGCTGCCCATCAGCTCCGCCAGTCCCCCGGTGGCTACCACGGTCAATTTGTCGCCGCCCTGCTCGGCGATCAGGCGTTCCAGAATGCCGTCGATCAGGCCAAGGTAACCGTAATACAGCCCCGACTGAACGCTGCCGACGGTATTGGTCGCGAGCACCCGCGGGGGCTTGCGGATATCCACTCGTGGCAGCCGCGCCGTGTGTTCAAATAGCGCGTCCGCCGAGATTCCGATCCCTGGCGTGATCACGCCGCCCAGGTATTCGCCTTTTTGGGAGACGACGTCAAACGTAGTCGCGGTGCCGAAGTCGACGACGATGCACGGGCCGCCATATTTCTCGAATGCCGCCACGCTGTTGACGATGCGATCGGCGCCCACTTCCGCGGGATTGTCGTAGTGCACCGGCATCCCCGTCTTGATGCCCGGCTCAATGAACAGCGGCCGCGATCGGAAGTAGCGCTCGCATACCTCGCGCAACGTGGAATCCAGCGGCGGTACGACCGACGAGATGACCGTACCCTGCACCGAGGCGACTTCCAATCCATTCATCGCGAACAGATTGCGGAATAGGACCCCATACTCGTCAACGGTCTGGGTTTTGTTGGTCGAGACGCGCCAGTGAGCGATGAGGCGTTCGTGGTGAACCGCGCCCCGTTCGCCAGGTTTGGGCTCGAACACGCCAAGCACCGTGTTGGTGTTGCCTACGTCAAGGACTAAGAGCATGAATTATCTTCCACTGAGAGCGCGAACCGTTCCTGACAGCACGGTGCGCAATCCCGCTTCGGTGCGCACACGCAAAAAACCGCGATCGTCCAGCCCTTCGCTAACGCCTTCGAATCCGCCGCCCTCCTCGTCCACGTGTACATGCCGCGAACGGGCGAATGACGAGCGTTCCTCGAAGTTCCGCAGGATTGCCGCGCGCGCGTCCGCGCCACCTTGCGTGAGCTTGCGATACTCGCTGTCGAGCGATTTTAGCAGAGCGGCCGTCAGCTCCACGCGCGACCACTCGCGCCCGCTCTCTATGCGCAGTGAGGTCGCAATCGGCTCGAGTTCCCCTGCAAAGGAGGCGTGGTTGACATTGATCCCGATGCCGACCACCACGTAACGAACGCGCGTCGGCTCTGCGTTCATCTCGGTGAGGATGCCGCAGAACTTGCGCCCATTCAGCAGGACATCATTGGGCCACCGCAGATCGGGATGCAACCCGGTGGTCCGCTCCACGGCGTCGCCGACGGCAATGCCTGCGAGAAGCGAGAGTACGAGCGTGTCGGCGGGCGTGAGCGTCGGCCGCAGCACCACTGAGCAATAGATTCCAGCCGACTGCGCCGATTCCCAACTGTGGCCGCCTCGCCCTCGCCCCGCAGTCTGTTGCTCGGCGACGAAGACAGCGCCTTCCGGCTCGTCATCCGCGGCCGCCTGCATGGCGGCCACATTGGTCGAGCCCACGCGAAAGTAATGATGAATGTGGGAGGTGAAGATCGTGCCCTGCACCAGCGGGGCGAGGATCTCGGGCAGCAGAAGATCGGGGAAGGATTCCATTTGATATCCAGTCGCGGGATGTCCCGTGATTTGTACTCCAAGCTCGCGCAGGTGTTGAATGGCGCGCCACACTTCGGAGCGACTTGTTCCCAGCTCCTCGGCGATGCGCGTTCCACTGATGACTACGGTTGCATTATCGCTCAGAAGACGCACGATGCGTCCGAGACGCGCGTCGGTAGAACCGTCCGTTTGGACCTGCAAGCGGGTTGGCATGATTCGAGCGATAAGGAGATTATGCGCGAGGAACGAACCGATTGCACAGACCTAATCACGCCTGGCCAGATTTGCGCCGTTAAAGCTTCTGTCATCCTGAGCGGAGGCGGCCCGCCTTTGGCCGCCGATGTCGAAGGACCCCTATAGCGCGACTGCCAACTGGCCACTGATAACCTGCTCCTCACCCCGCGTGGCGGCGGGGGACGCGCTTGGAAAGATTGCAAAGGGTTTCGTAAACAATGGTGTCGGCCCAGCGAGCGTGGTCCCAAGCGGTGATCTCCTGCTCGCCACTGCTCCCAATGAGCACGACTTCATCGCCGATCGCGGCCCCTGCAACCCGAGTCACATCCACCAGGGTCAAGTCCATCGAGATGCGACCGACGATGGGCGCGCGCTGTCCGCGCAACAGCACTTCGCCGTGTCCACGTGCAGGCTCAGCGGCAGAGGTTGTCGTCCCGTTCACCGATATCTTTCGCGCCAGACCATCGCCGTATCCAACCGAAACTACCGCGATGCGCGCCGGTGCGGGCGTTACGTAAGCGCCGCCGTATCCCAGTGCCTGTCCTGCCGGCACATCGCGCAAGCCCAGCACGTGCGTCTTCCAGGCCAGCACGCGCTGCAGTGGCAGCAGCGGGGCATCCGCAGCCAGCGAGCCATCGCGATACAAGGTGGGCTGCTCGTATCCGTAAAGCGCCAGGCCGGGTCGCACAAAATTGTGCCATGTGCCGGGACGCGCGATTACGGCGCCGCTGTTGGCGAGATGGCGCAACCGACGGATGCAGTCCATGAGCGGCAAGCGTGCGCAGCGCGGCATCAAAGCGCTCGATCTGCTGGCGCGTGCCCTCGTCATCCAGCACTTCGGAAGACGCCAAATGGCTGAATACGCCTTCGAGTTCGATTTCCGGCAGACGCTTCACGCCGTCGGCAAACGATTCCAAATCGGCGAACGGAATTCCCAGCCGCGTCATGCCAGTATCAATTTTCAGATGGATGGGAACTTTGCGTTCGAGCCGCAAACGGCGGGCGGCCTGCGCCAGGGCTGTAGCATCTTCGAGGCGAAACACGGCAGGCGTAAGCGCGTGATGCAAGGCGTCTTCTTCCTCGCCGGGATAAAGTCCGCACAGCACCAGGACGCGTCCGGTGATCCCTGCCTCGCGCAGAAGCACGCCTTCGTCGGTGGAGGTGACGCCGAACCACTTGGCGCCGGCTTGCTCCAGCGCGGGCGCACACTCTTCCACGCCGTGTCCGTAAGCGTTGCACTTCACCACTGCGCAGATGGTGACCTGTGCGCCGACGTGAGCTTGCAGCACTCGAAAATTGTGGCGCAAAGCGGAGAGAGAAACTTCAGCCCAGTTGGGCCGGGTCTCGATGCGGGAGGATGTAAAACTCGCAGCCAAGTCTTGATGATAATGCAAGATCGTGTCCGGGTTGAGGCGACCTCCCGGTACTTTCTAAGTTCCTGCAGGCGCTTGTACCCGCGGAGATGCACTTTCCCGATTGTGCTGCTAATATTGTTCTCTGGTGACAGTTCCTATTAACTCCGTAGTACACTTGTTACCCGCCAACCTAGGAGGTCCTGCCAGCGCAATGCTGAGGTATGATTCTTCGGGGCATGGCTGAATATCGGCACCTTAAGGCTATTTCAGGTAGTGACCAAGAAGTGGTATTTATTATTGTAGTTAAGTGGTATTAGTCTTTGGATGTAATCAAGAGGGGTGTTACCAAGTGGCTATCCATGGTATAAACCTCAAATCCAACTGGCCAGCTGTGTAGCCTCTGTTCCGAGAGGTGATCTTGAGTTCCTCTTATTTAGAATCGCGACGGCTTCATTCACGGCGCGCGAACGGAACCGGAGCGATTGTAAGCATGATCAATGTCATCATCGCCGACCAGCAGGCTATTTTTCGGGCCGGTATTGCCAAGGTCCTGGCAGTGGAGGAAGACCTCCGGATCGTGGGCCAGCCACAATCTCCTGAGCAGCTGCTGAATTCGCTGGAGAAATTACGGGCGCAGGTTCTTATTCTCTCGACCACCTTCCTGCCTGCGCTGCCCGAAATCCAGGCGCTTGCCGAAATCCGGAAGACCGCGCTGCTGATGTTGGCGGACAACGCAGAGCACGCACCCGATTTCATGCGCATGGGCGTTCAAGGCGTGATCTACCGTTCCGCCAATGGCAATGTGGTGGTGGAAGCCGTGCGCCGGCTATCGCGCGGGCAAGCGTTCTTGCAGAGCCCCAATCCTGCGGATGCGGACATGAGCGAAGACGTGGTGGGCGCACGCGTGCGTGATCGTCTGAGTGATCGTGAATTGCGCATTGTGGCGGCGATTGTGCAGGGCTACCGGAACAAGGAGATCGCGCTGCAGCTCTATACCACCGAGCAGATGGTCAAGAATGCGCTACGCAATATCTTCGACAAGATCGGAGTCTCCGATCGATTGGAGCTGGCGCTGTTTGTGGTCCACCACCGCATCCTGGCGCAAGCTACAGCTTCGGTTGCGGTGAAAGGCGCGCGATCGCGGGTCGCGCGGCGCGCAGACGGAGACGTCGCGATTCTGCCACCTACTCCTCCCACCATCAACTGATCGCTCTGCTCTTCACTTGCTTCTCTGCAACTCCCGATAGGCCTCACTCTTGGACAATCCGAATTCCTTGGCGGTCTGCTTCAGCGCCGCTTTTTCCTCGAGCTGCTCGCTGCGCATCAACTCTTTGACCCGTTTCGCGACCGTCGCCGCCGACCTCCTGGCCTGGGGAGCTTCTTCTTCCGCTTTGCCGATCAGCAAGGTGATTTCGCCCTTGATTTCGCCCCGACCTTCGAGTTGCTCCAAAACCTGGTCGGCGCGGCCGCGCAGGAACTCTTCATGCATCTTGGTGACCTCGCGCGCGATCACGACGTGGCGCTCCGGTCCCAGCAGGTCGGCGATGTCGCCCAGGGTTTCGGCGATTCGGTGCGGCGCCTCGTAGAAGATCTCCGTCCGGGGAGAGTTGCGGATGGCTTCCAGCGCCGTGCGCCTGGCCCCGGCCTTCGCAGGAAGGAACCCGCTGAAATGGAAGGAGTCGGTGGGTAATCCGCTGGCGACCAGAGCGGAAAGGAACGCCGAGGCGCCCGGAATCGGCACCACGCGAATGTGATGACGCAGCGCCAACGCCACCAGGCGGTAGCCGGGATCGCTCACGCCGGGCATGCCCGCGTCGGAGACCATCGCGATGTTGTCGCCGTTTTCCAGGTGCACCACCAGTTCGGCCGCGCGCGTCAGCTCATTGTGCTCGTGATAGCTGATGGTAGGCTTTTCGATGCCGTAGTGGTTCAGCAGCTTCAGCGTGTGCCGGGTATCCTCGCAGGCGACCAGGTCCACTTCCTTCAGCGTGCGCACCGCCCGCAACGTGATGTCTTCGAGATTGCCGATGGGCGTGCCGACCAGGTAAAGCGTTCCGGCGGGAGCAGCTGGGTCGTCGCTATCGCGGGGACTCTTCATTACTTTCGCCATTCTGCGTCAGTGTAGCACCGTTGCAATGGGGCGGTTGTCAGTGGAAGGCCAGCGGCCAGAAGAAGTACCGATCCTCCTGCTGCAGCCCAGGCGTTAGTTTGGGTAGTGGTGCTTTAGTGTGGATATACGTTGGCGTCTCAATTGAGACGCCTCGCCGCATCCCATCTGGCATTGGCAGATATTGCAGCGGTGATATACTCCCCGTCGCGACCGAAGAGTAACTGGAGGCCTCGCGCGGTGAAACCAGCTCTTCCATGGGTTACATGTGCGATTGGTTCGCTCCTGTTGCTCGTGTTATTGGGGAGCGGACGGGCGATGGTATTTGCTGCCATCCTCGCATTAGTCAATGCGTCAGTCGCGCTCGGACTTGGTGGCGGTGGATGGCGTACGACCAAGTCGCGTGCGGTTATGAAGAACAACGCTCGGCAGTTCTTGCTGCCGTCCCTGGTGTTCTTGGTTATGCTCTGCGTGATCGGCCTTATCTTAACATTTTGGAATGATTGAAGACATGATTGTCGGCCCGAATCTGTCACCGCAAACCATGAGCGAATCACCATTGCGTGAGATCTACGTCAGCACGGATATAGAAACCGACGGACCGGTCGCGGGAAAACATTCCCTCCTGAGCATTGGATCGGCAGCCTATCTGGCCGACAAAGAGCTGCTGGGGACGTTCTCCGCCAACTTGGAAACGCTGCCCGCATCGGCCCCGGATCCCAAGACCGCCGCATGGTGGGCCACACAGCCGGAGGCATGGTCGGCCTGCCGGCAAAATCTCGAAGCGCCCGCTGTTGCCCTGAAGCGCTACGTTGCCTGGCTCAAGGCGTTTGGCGGACGGCCTGTGTTTGTCGGCTACCCGGCCGCTTTTGATTTTTCTTTCGTCTATTGGTATCTCACCGAGTTCGCGGGCGAGAACCCATTCGGCTATTCGGCAATTGATATCAAGACCTACGCGATGGCGTTGCTGCGCAAACCATATCGAGCGTGCGGCAAGCGGTCGATGCCCCCGGAGTGGTTCGATCCCGTGTCTCATACGCATGTGGCGCTCGACGATGCCATTGAGCAAGGACGACTGTTCTGCAACATGCTTAAGGCCAACTTCGGCGCCTAACTAGCCGCTCACGGCTGCTGAATGTCGTAATGTCATTCCGTAGAATTGCAGACTCGTCGGTGGCCTCAATCAAAGCCTCAACCGGATCGTGACATCCGCGAAACAATTGAGTGAGATTCTGCTTCGCTTGCCCCAGCGAATCACGTCCCTCTTCCGCTGAGTTCTTAGTGGCGACCGCCGCCCATCGGGACAATTCCGACTTATACGTATCCATCAACTTTTCCTATCTCCACGCTAAAGCGCCACTACCTTAGGTATGCCGGGGTTTGCCGGAACCCGTTCCGATCAGCTATCATAGATGCTTACCCAGCCTGTCAGGCAATCTACTGGAGTCAGTCAATGGCACAAGTTTGTGAAATTTGCGGCAAAGGCCCGCAGTTCGGCAACAACATCAGTCACGCGCACAACGTGACCAGGCGGCGCTGGAACGTCAACCTGCGCCCGGTCCGCGCCAAGGTCAAGGGGAGCACCAAGCGCATGCGCGTCTGCGCCTCTTGCCTGCGTAGCGGCAAAGTGACAAAAGCTTAACGTTTCAGATACTTAAGGGTCATGACCCTCCCCCATCGGGAGGGTTTTGTTTTGCATTTTCCTGTCTGTCATCCTGAACGACGGCGGCCCGATTTTGGCCACCGGAGTCGAAGAGCCTGCCCCGAGCGCAGCCGAGGGGACCCCTATCCTGGCTCAGGTCTCCGCACGAATACCAGCCCCACCACGATTCCCATCAGCGCCCCAGCGATGACGTCGCTAGCGTAGTGATATCCGTCATACACGGCGCCAAAGCACATCAGAAGGACCGGCGCCAGCAGCCAGGGCGCAACCCGCGGCAGGAACCGGTGCGCGAACACCAGCACTGCAAACGCCAACATAATATGCGAGCTGGGGAAAGCATTTCCATGCACGCCGCCGTGGTTCTGGATGAGCCGCACTATGGCTTGGAACGGCCCGCTGTCGATGCTGGCAACCTGCTGCACTCCGAGGCGGTTCGCCGGACTCTGCGTCGGGAAAAGCAGATACGTTGTGTAACAGAGGATGTAGCCGATGCTGACCCCGTCAGTGAGCCTGCGAAATCCATTAGCGAAGCGCGGCCGGTTGCGCCACGCCCAGAGCACTCCTCCCACCGCCGGGTATAGCGGATAGAACGCGAAGTAGCCGAATTCCATAAGCTCAACCAGCCACGGAGGAACATGCTGGTGCATCCACACGATCGGCGGTACGGCGAAGAGCAGCGATTCGAATGCGATGAGGTGCGCATTCTGCCACTCCTCCCGAATCGCGAGCGACAGAAACGAGACCTCTTCGAATACCGTGATGAATAAGAAGGCCGGCAGCCAGTCGTGGGCAAACTCCCAGCCCACCCCGTTGCCCTGCTTGCGCGCAAGCAGCACGATGACGCCGATCGCGCAGAGATTCCATGCCACATACCACGGCCAGTGGTCCACGCGCTGGTGGCGACCACACACCACCAGGGTCAGCGCCAAGTGCACGGCGACGTAGATGCGGTCGGTGAGGTTCATTCGCGCGCGAACGAGCATACTCTCAATTTTGTCATCCTGAGCGCAGGTTCGGTTCGCCGAGGCGACCGGACCAGAGTCGAAGGACCCCTATATCCGCCAGGATGCTCGGTTATGCCAGCGCGATCACGTCAATCTCGATCAGCACATCCTTGGGCAGGCGTGCGACCTCGACGGTGGAGCGCGCGGGAGGCGCCTGCGTGAAGTAGCGGCCATAGACGTCATTCATGGCCGCAAAATCCGGCATGTTCTTGAGAAAGACAGTGGTCTTTACCACCTGCTCCAGCGAACTGCCCGCGGCCTTGAGGATGCCTGCGAGGTTCTGCAGCACGCGCTCGGTTTGCGCCGCCACGTCGCCGGAGATGATCTGCTGCGTCGCCGGGTCCAGCGCAATCTGCCCCAGAGAAATACCAGGCCGTTGGCCTTGATGGCCTGCGAGTACGGCCCGATCGCCTTGGGCCCATCATTAGTCGCGATCACTTCGCGCATGTATCCTCCTGATAAACCTGTGGATGAGTGCACCTGATTTTCGCACAGGGATGGCTGCGAGGCTGCGGCGGACGGCACCAGCGGGGATGGGTGATACAATCTTATTGGTAAGATTATGGCGCCTGTCACCACCAAAATGTCCTCGCGAGGCCAAGTGGTGATCCCTGAACGGATTCGCGAACAGCTCCGGCTTGAACCTGGTGCGGAGTTTGTCGTAGTAGCGAAGGACGACGTGCTCGTATTTCAGCGGTTGTCTTCGCCCTCGTGGAAACAGTTCGACAGCCTGATTCGCGAGGCGCGGCGTCAGGCGCGCATTGCGGGCCTTACACTGCGCGACGTGCAGCGCGCTACCGCCAAAGTCCGCAGCGAGCGATGAGGATTGTCCTGGACACGAACGTCTTTGTGTCAGGCATCTTCTTCTCGGGACCTCCGCATCGAATTCTGCGCGCTTGGCGCGACGGACGCGTCAAGATGGTTTATTCTGCGTATCTTTGAGGAATACGGCGCGTCCTGAGTCTCCCGCAAGTTCCCCCAGGTCAACGGGAGGCCCTTTCTCCACCTTATGTCTGAGTACGGAGAACTGGTTCAACCGGTCGTAATGACTGGAATTCCCTGCCGAGACCCCGCGGACATAAAGTTCATTGAATGTGTGCTGCACTCGAAGGCACGTTGTCTGGTAACGGGAGACAAGGACCTGCTCGAATCAAAGGTCAAGACAGCGGCCATCCTGACACCTCGGCAGTTTTGCGACCGATATCTGTGAGAGATTCGCACACGATCTCCAAGTTAAAGCGGCCGGAGATTGCTATCCGGCCGTCCCGTTCTAAAGTCTCACAAAGGTTATCTGGCGATCTTCTCTCCTATCGACTTCGCCTGGCGTGAACAGCAGCAGGTAGTCCGGGCCGCCGGCCTTGGAGTCCGTGCCCGACATGTTGAAGCCGCCGAAGGGATGCGCGCCCACCATGGCTCCCGTGCACTTGCGATTGATGTACAGGTTGCCCACGTGGAACTGTTCCTTGGCGGCCGCGATCTTGTCCTCCGAAGTGGTATAGACCGCGCCGGTCAGGCCGAACTCGGTGTTGTTGGCGATGGCCAGGCCATCTTCAAAGCCGTTCGACTTGATGACCGCCAGCACCGGCCCGAAGATCTCCTGCTGCGAGATCGTAGCCATGGGAGCGACATCGGCAATCACGGTCGGCTGAATGAAGTAGCCGTCGCCGAGTTCGGTCACGCGCTCGCCGCCCGTGATCAGCCGCCCGCCTTCCGCGATGCCTTTCTCGATGTAGCCGAGGATCGACTTCATCGACTTCTCGTTGACCACCGGGCCCATTCCCGGATTCTGCGCCGGATCGCCTACGGTGATTTTCTCCACACGCTCCTTCAGCGATTGCAGAAACTTGTCGTAGATGCGGGAATCCACAATGGCGCGCGAGCACGCCGAGCACTTCTGTCCGCTGAAGCCGAAGGCCGAGGAAACCACGCCCTCGACCGCCGCATCCAGATCGGCATCCGCGTCCACCACGATCGAGTCCTTGCCGCCCATTTCGAGGATGGTGCGCTTGATCCAGATCTGGCCGGGCTGCTGCTGCGCCGCGCGCTGGTTGATGTGCAGGCCGACTTCCTTCGATCCGGTGAAGGCGATGTAGCGCGTCTTGGGATGCTCGACGATGGAGTTGCCGAAGCTGTTGCCGTGGCCGGGGCAGAAGTTGACCACTCCGTCCGGCAGGCCGGCTTCTTCCAGGATCTCGAAGAACTTCGCTGCGATCGTCGGTGAGTCGCCCGAGGGCTTGAGGATAACCGTGTTGCCACACACGATGGACGCCAGGGTCATGCCGCCCATGATCGCGCCGGGAAAGTTCCACGGCGGAATCACCGCGCCCACGCCCAGCGGGATGTAGCGCAGCCAATCGCGCTCGCCGGGCAACTGCACCGGCGGCTCGGCCTTGGACAGGCGCAGCGCCTCCAGCGCGTAGAGATCGCAGAAGTCAATCAGTTCGGCGATGTCGCCGTCGGCCTCGGCCCAGTTCTTGCCGACCTCGAAGACCAGCCACGCCATCAGCTCAAACTTGCGGTTGCGCATCAGCGCGCTGACCCGGAACAGCAGCCCGGTGCGCTCTTCCACGGAGCTGTACTTCCAGGTCTCGAACGCCTTCAACGCCGCCTGCATCGCGGGCTCGACCTCGGCGGCCCCCGCCGCCTGGTGGATACCGACAATTTCCGAAGGCTTGGCCGGATTGAGGGAGTGCGTCTTCTCGGCTGTCTTGACGCGGCGGCCGCCGATGACCAGGTCATACTCGCGGCCGAGTTCGCTGCGCACTCGCTCGATGGCGGCGCGCATTTGGCGTGCGTTCTCAGGATTGCTGAAGTCGACGGATGGCTCATTCTTGAATTGGGTTGGAATGCCGAGATCTCTCAGGCCTTCGCGGGTGGGTGCAAGCGTGGTAGCCATAAATGCGTTCCTCTCAGGGTTGATTCTCAATAGATGCCGTGCGCCGCGGCGGGATGCGGAGGGCGCAGCCGGTACATGCCCAGTGCTAAATGATAAGCCTCGCTGAGTGGCTTTGTCCTGCCCCCGGACGGACTGTTGTCGCCGGGCGAGGGCAGCGAGTCGAACCGCCCGCCGGAGCCGACAATGAAACGTGGCGCCTCGCGACCGGCGAGGCGCCCTGGCGCACTGATCTATCTGCAAGCCCCGCTTCAACTTTGGGGCGGCTAACGCTTCTTCGGTTTCGTTGCCTTCTTCGGCTTCGTT
The DNA here is from genome assembly GCA_963843005.1 of uncultured Acidobacteriaceae bacterium. GTDB lineage: Bacteria > Acidobacteriota > Terriglobia > Terriglobales > Acidobacteriaceae > Bog-257. The sequence continues at coordinate 34,087 of CAWJIW010000001.1, forward strand.
GGCTTCTTGGGCGGCTTCTTCGGTGGCTTTGGCTTCTTCGGTGGCTTTGGCTTTGTCGGCGGAGGAGGGGGAGGAGGGGGAGCCGCAACCGGTGTCCCCACGTTGAGGAGACTGGCCAGCACGGTGCCGTCAGGAGAGCCAAGCCCGCTGCAGGCGTCCCATCCCGGTCCCGCATCATAGCCCACGTTCTTGTGGTTCTTAAAACTGACGCGATTGTTCCCCACCGTAATATCGTGAAACGCCCCCGAGTTGGCCGGCAGCGCGTAAAGCTGGGGGTTCACGAATCCCACGCGCCCTCCCAACTTCTGATTGATTATCGCGATCAACGCCGCCCACAGGGGAGCGACGGCGCTCGTGCCACCCTCCTGCACCTTCTGCCCATCGACCAGAATGTCGTAGCCCGAGGCCGGATCGCCGTCGCCGGTTACATCGGGAACGCCCCGACCCTGGAATCCCTTGGGATTGGGCGCCGACGGCACGTTGGACTGTTGCTGATACGCGGGCAGCGCGAACGCGCCGCTCACGCCTCCGCCGCCCGATCCGAACGAGTCATCGGTCGTGTCGGCCCCGTTCTGGTTCCACACCGATTCGGCGGTGATCGCGCCGTTGGCCGTTATCAGGCGAGTTCCTCCACACGACAGCGCAAAAGGACTGGCCGAAGGAAAATCGACATGGGCTGCGCCATCCCATTCATTCGGTCCAAGATCGGCGGCGCCGTTGTCCCCGGCCGCCACGAGCACCGTGATGCCCAGCATTGCCGCCGTTTGCAGCGCCTGATCAAACTGTGTCTGGAAGCTGGTGGTCGGAATGTTCTCCGGACCGCCCCAACTGATGGAGACTACCGACGGATTGTTTTCGGTATCGTGAATTGCCTTGGTGATGGCGTCCAGGAATCCGTTGGACGCGGCATCGTTCGGCGCAAAATACACCACATACTTCGCGCCCGGGGCCGCGGCGCCCGCCACCTGGACGTCGAGGACCACCTCGGCATCGTCACTGCTGGCGCTGCTCGGCGAGTTCGAACCTCCGTCCACCGAGACTGGAATCACGGTCGGCGTGGGGATGCCGAGCCCGGAGAAATACGTTGTCAGGTCCGACGGCCGATAGCCGCCGCCCAGCTCGATAATCCCGATGGTCTGGCCGGTGCCGTCAAAGCCCGCGGGAAAGTTGTAGATTTTCGCCAGTTCCGCTCCCGTGAAGGGACGGGCGCCGTCCCCTGCGGCATGAGCCATTGAACTGCGGCGCCTTGCGACCGGACGATTGTCGAGACCAAAAACTCCTTCGATCACCCCCGCCAGCTCGGCCGGAATTTGTATCGCTCCGGTGCGGCCTCGATAGGTTCCGCGCGCATACGCGTAGGTCTTCAGGTTCACTCCGAAGGCCTTGTTGAAGTCAGCCACCGTGCCGGCCAGAATGACAGTACGGCGGGCGGCACTTTCTCGCACCACGTTCAGGTTGTTGTCTTTGGCGAATTTCTTTACCAGCGCGAGATCCTTGGCGTCGGCGCCGTACTGCTGCGCGTATTGCGCCTGCGTCAGCTGCGGCAACGGAGCTGACGAACGCTTCAACATGTCTTGCGCGTTCGGCAAAGCAGTTTTGGGACGAACGCGGACCGTCACCTCCAGCCGCTCATCGGACGGAGAGGGCGCGACGACTGTAGCGTTCTTGACCGGTTGTTTCTCACTGCCGGGAATAGGGACTGTCTTTTTTGAAGCCATCGTTGGTCCTCCTGTACAGCAACACCCATACTGTACGCCCGCTTTGGGGTTTTGGGCAGATGGAACCTGCTCCCAGGAGCAAAGAATTTTGGGGTTGACAATTCACTGTCGTCGGCTGTCCACCCCGACCGAGGGCTTCAGCCCGAGCGGAGGGACCTGCTTTTACCTACATATGCGAAATTTTGATTTGTCATCCCGAGCGGAGCGCAGCGGAGTCGAGGGATCTGCGGTTCAAGCCGCGCCCAAGTCGAAGGGTCTGATTTCCTGTCACGCTCTGGGGGGTTCGACTTCCCTCAGGCTCACGCCCGCATGCGGCTCAGTTTGGCCGACGTAAGATTGGCCGCGCGCAGCACTGCTTTTTCTGCCGATTGGGGTAGGTCAACCACAACGAAATAGTCTTCCGGGTACAGGTAGTCCTCTCCCGACTCGTCAATGACGCGGACCTGGTGATGCTTGGCGGCGCCATCGTCCCGAACCACTTGATATAGCTTCCTCAGCTCCAGCGAAGCCCCGTACTGCTTGTTCTTAACGCAAACAACGAACTGTGGTTCCATGCGTCTCATACTCTGCCATTCCAGAATACGCTTGATCTTGTGTTCCTTCACGCCGATTCCTGGGCTTCGTACCAGAAGCCCCCACTTAAGTTTCGTTTGCTTGAGTGGGTGTTTGGTCTGCTGCGGTCTCACTGTATCCGCTCGTGGGTGAGGCGGTCGTGGCTGGCCCAGTAGGGACACTGCGGGCACTTCTGCCCGTCAGGGTAGTCAAACCCTCTTCGTGGGGGCAGCCGATGATCCGGTCAGTCATAACGACCGAGCGCACGCGTGCTCCCTGATGAAGGCCACCATCTGTACTTCGATGTTGGGGTCGGAGCGGATGTCGCCATCTTCGGAGAACCAGCGCTGCAGAAGATCGGGTTCAGGAGCTTCGCGCATAAAAATGGCGACGGCGGCCTTGCTCGCCCGTTCAGCAGTTGGCCCGTACAAGGCATGGTCGCGATAGGATAGCCGCGAAATCCGAGCTTCGAGAACTTGTGCAGCCGCGAGGGGTGTCTCTTGATTCTTCTCATGGACAAAATGAAACATCCACCGGCAGGTAGAGTCAAGTGCCACGGCGGCAGAGTACTTCCCCACAAACTCTTGCTGCGCTCTGGCTCTGGCCTGCGTTTTTTACATCCCGATGACACACACCAGGCGCCGGACGGGCTATCATTTTCGATCGGCAAACGTGAGGAAGGAGCTACCTATGAGTGAGGTCAAGGAATATCCCTACGACACGCGGTTGAACGTGCTTTGCCCGCCGCTGGAAATCATCGATGAGAAGGCGCTGGCCGACGGGTGCACGCACAAGTGGTACAACCAGACGCTCTGCGCGGTGAATGATTCGGTCGTCCGGCTCGGCGGTGGTGCAGGGAGAATATCACTGGCACAAGCACGACGCGGATGACGAGTTCTTCTACGTGGTCGAAGGCCGGTTGCTGATTGATCTCGAAGACCGCACCGTGGAACTTGCTCCCAGGCAGGGCGTGGTCATCCCCAAGGGCGTGATGCACCGTCCGCGGGCGCCGCAACGGACGGTGATGCTGATGGTCGAGACCAGCGGCATCGTCCCAACGGGAAGTTAGCCGCGGTTGCGCGGGCGGCGTGAATGTGCCGCCGCTACGCGGCTCAGAGCCTTTTCTCTTGCTTACCCCGGGCTTCCGCCCGGGGCTAACACCACTGCCGCCGCTGCGCGGCTGGATTTCTGCAACCTGTGCCCCTTTCGCGACCCCAAGCTCGGTGCTCAGAGAGACTTCGCCAGGCCAATTGCTCTTCCAACCCTGTCGCGCGCGAAATCCAGCAGAGCGCCAAAAACTGCTTGCCCGTGCTGTCCATCTTCGGACAGCGGAGTTGCGTTTGTGGGCGACCACCTCCACAGCAATCGTTCTAACCCATTGATTCTCCATCACATGCGCGGTTCGCGACGGTGGCACGCCATCTGCACTCTCCAACGGCGGAGTTACAATGTCGGTCCCGAGCGAGAATCCCACAATCCTTATCGCCGAAGATCAGGAGCACGTGCGCGAGGCGCTGGCCATGCTGCTGCGCGGTCACGGATATTCGGTGAAGCTGTGTGCCTCCCCGAATGAGGCGCTGTCCGCGGCGCAGGAGCAGACGCCCGATCTGGCTCTGCTCGACATGAACTACCATCGCGACAGCACGTCAGGGGTGGAAGGGCTGGAACTGATCCAGCACTTGCGCCAGTTGGATGGAACGATTCCCATCATCGCGCTCACCGCATGGGGCAACGTCGACCTGGCGGTCAATGCGATGCAGTACGGCGCGTCCGACTTCATCGAGAAGCCCTGGCGCAACGATGCCTTGCTGGAAAAAGTTGCGTCGCTGACGCGGCGGGTGCAGCAGGTGCGATCCTCGCAGCGCATCTCGGAACACGAGCGCCAGGACGCGCAGAGTTGCAAACGCGCATTGTGCCGCAGCGCCACCTGATCGCTGGAGGCGTCGAGTTGTTCGGCGACAGCGTTCCCGCGGGAGTGGTCGGCGGCGACTACTTTGGTGTGTGGCAACCGGCGAACGACGCGCTGCATTTCTGCGTGGCCGATGTCTCCGGTAAAGGCACGCCGGGCGCGCTGATCGCGGCCATGCTGTATGCGTCGGTCAGCACCTTGTCGTCCAGCAGCAGCCGTCCCGAGGACATTCTCGGGCAGGTTGAGACCATCCTGCGGACCAGTTGGGCGAAGGCCATTTCGTGACTATCTTCTACGGAGTGCTGGATCTGAAGACCCATGTTCTGGAATTCGTGAACGCCGGGCATTGTCCGCCGATTCTGCGGCGCGGGAATGGCGCGATCGAGTCGCTCGCGCCCACGCGTCCGGTGCTGGGCTTTATGCTGGACGCGGGATTCCGTTCGGAACGCGTGGCACTCTCAGCAGGCGATCAATTGTTGCTCTACACCGACGGCGTGAGCGAGGCGACCAACGAATCCGGCGAAGAGTTTGGCAGCGAGCGATTGGCTGCTCTCATGGATGGCCGATCCGATGAGCCGCTGCCGCAACGGTACGCGCACATCATGAACCACGTCCGCGAGCACGCTGATGGCAACTTTGCCGACGACGTGACGCTGCTGTTGATGTCCGTGTTGGGCGGTTCGCACGCCGAATACGCGACTGCAGACCCAATCGGCTTCGGCGCGATGAGGGGAAAGTTTGAGCAGACGTTCGACGTAATCGTTCTGGGCGGTGGCGCTGCCGGGCTGATGTGCGCCATCGAAGCCGGCAAACGCGGGCGTCGCGTGGCCGTGCTGGAGCGCGCCGAGCGCATCGGCAAGAAGATCCTCATCTCCGGCGGCGGGCGTTGCAACTTCACCAACCTGCATTGTCGCGCCGGAGAATTTTCTCTCCTCGAATCCGCACTTCTGCAAGTCAGCGCTGGCGCGATACACGCCCGCGGACTTCATCGCGCTGGTCGAACGGCACAAGATTCCCTATCACGAGAAGACGCTTGGGCAACTCTTCTGCGACCGCGCGGCACAAGACATCGTCGCGATGCTGGAGCAGGAATGTCGCGCTGCCGGAGTACAGATCTTCGTCAGCACCCGAGTGCAAGAAGTGCAGCGCAGTAATGAGATTCGTGGTGCGCACGGAAGCCGCCGAATTCCAGGCGCCTGCGCTGGTGGTGGCGACCGGCGGCCTGTCGATTCCGAAGATGGGCGCGACTGCTTTCGGCTACGAACTGGCGCGGCAGTTCGGGGTGAAGATTCGCGAGTGCCGGCCGGCGCTGGTTCCGCTGACGTTCGAGCGAGGAAGATCGGCAAGCGCTATTGCGATCTGGCAGGTGTTTCCGCCGAAGTGATCGCCTCGAGTCGGGCGAGAGCGAATTCCGCGAGAAGATGCTGATCACGCATCGCGGACTCAGCGGCCCGGCGATCCTGCAGATCTCGTCGTATTGGAAGGGCGAGGAGCCGCTCGCGATTGATCTGGCTCCGGCGCAGGACGTCACTGCGACGCTGCGGCAGGAGAATGCGCGTCGCGATCTCGCGGCGGCGAAATCGGCCTTGCGCGCGGCCTTGCCGATTCGGCTGGCGGACCGCTGGCTCGAACTGCATCCGCCGGCGCGATGGACGAACTCGGCCCTCGACGAAATGGAACGCCAGCTTCATCGCTGGGAGGTACTGCCGTCAGGCACCGAAGGATACGAGAAGGCGGAAGTCACCGCAGGCGGAGTTGACACCGATGAGCTCTCCGCCAAGACGATGGAGAGCCGCAAAGTTCCGGGGCTGTTCTTCATCGGAGAGGTGGTGGATGTGACGGGCCATCTGGGCGGCTTCAACTTCCAGTGGGCCTGGGCGTCGGGATTCTGTGCGGGACAGGCGGTCTGACCTGAATTCGAAATCAATATTGTTCAGGAACGTACTTGATAAACTGCTGGTACAGCTTTGGGGTAGTCCCACAACAACGAGCGGAGAGCCGTGACCAATTCAGCGAACGTGATTGTCAACATTCAGAAGCTCGTGAAGACCTATCCGGGCAAGCCGCCGGTCGAAGCGGTCAAGGGAATCGATCTGGCGGTCGAGCGCGGAGAGTTGTTCGGCCTGCTGGGACCAAACGGAGCGGGCAAGAGCACGACCATCAGCATCTGCACGACGCGCTCCCTGCCCACCGAGGGAAAGTCACCATCGCCGGCGATCGATGTGGTCGCGCACCCCGCCGAGGCGCGCCGATTACATGGGAGTTGTTACCCAGTTCAACACGCTCGACCGGCAGTGCACCGTCTGGGAAAACCTCTACTTCCACTGCCGCTATTTCGGATTCAGCCACGCTCAGGCTGCCAAGAAGTCAGGCGAGTTGCTGGAACTGTTCAAGCTTACCGAGCGGGCCAAGTCGTCCGTCCGTGACATTGTCCGGCGGACTTGCCCAGCGCGTGCAAATCGCCCGCGCAATCGCGCACAATCCCGAAGTGCTGTTTCTCGACGAACCCAGCGCCGGACTCGACCCGCAGACACGTCTGGCATTGTGGGACATCATCCGCGAACTGCGACGGCGCGGCATCACCATCGTGCTGACCACGCACTACATGGAAGAGGCCGACCAGTTGTGCGGCCGGGTCGCCATCATCGATCACGGAAAGATCCTGGTGTGCGGTACTCCCGAGGAGCTGAAGAGCAGCGTGGGAGCGCAGAAGGTGTTCCAGTTGCAACTGCAGGACTCGAAGTCCGACGGATTGCGCGAACGGCTGGGCGCATTGCCGGGCGTCACCGCAGTCGAAGGCCACGACTCTGGACTGCGTCTGTTCACCGACGGCCGCAGCGGCCTGCTGCCGGAGATCGTCGCCATGGCCGGGGACAACTTGCGCGACATGTCGGTCAGCGAAACCAGCCTCGAAACCGTTTTCATCAAGCTGACCGGAAGGGACCTGCGTGACTAACCAAACGCTGTACTGGCGGTCCTTCCGGGGATTGTTGCTGCGCGACCTCAGCGTGCTGCGGCGTGAGGTCATCCCGTTCCTGATCCGCACCGTGATGAACCCGCTGATGTTCGTTTTCGTGTTCACCTATCTCTTCCCCAAGATGGGGCAGGGATTTCAAAGCAGCGGCGGCGCCGGATTCGGCACGGTGATTCTGCCGGGATTGCTGGCCGTGGGCATCTTTATTCAGGGCATCATGGCGACGGCGCTGCCGCTCTCGATGGAGATCGGGGCGACCCGCGAGATCCATGACCGCGTCATGTCGCCGCTGCCGGTGACCTGGGTCGCGATTGAGAAGATCGTCTTCAGCGCCATGCAGAGCGTGTTGGCGGCGCTGGTGATCTTTCCGCTGGTTTATTTCATCCCCGCGACGCCGGTGCAGGTGCACGTCTCCAGTTGGCCGACGCTGATCGGAATTCTGCTGCTGGCCAGCCTGGTCTCGGGCACCGTGGGTCTGGCCATTGGAACGGTCGTCAAGCCCGAACAGATCGCCCTGATGTTCGGCATCATCGTGGTGCCGGTCACCTTCTTCGGTTGCGTGTATTATCCCTGGGCCGCGATGGCGAAAGTGCGCTGGCTGCAAATCCTGGTGCTGATCAATCCGCTGGTCTACATGAGCGAGGGTTTACGTACCGCGCTCACTCCCGGACTTCCGCACATGCCCGCATGGGTTTCATTCGTGGCGTTGCTGATTGGGTTGGCGATTCTGGGATGGGTCGGTATACGCGGCTTCCTGCGCCGGGTGTTGACGTGATCGACCGGTGCAGCCGCCAGTTCAACGAGAGGCTCACCAGCGAGCGGCAGCAGCTTGATCGAAGCAATGGTCATTTTTTTCTGGCGTGCTTTTGAAGCCAATTGGATGCGCGAACCTGCGCTGCGACGCTGCCAAACAAAAGCGCCTTCCGTAACGGAAGGCGCTTTTGAATCCCATTTGTTCGAGGAAGACCCGCTACAACCGCTTAGAAGATGATCTTCCCCACCAACTGCATGTTGAACGGCTCGCCGGGGCCGATACCCGGGGCGCCGTTGAAGTCACCGATGGTGTCGCTCACATACCCATTCCCACCCACCGATCCGGCGCCACTGGCAAGGTTGATGCGGTTGAAGATGTTATACATCTCCGCACGCAGTTGTATGGTGACACGCTCCTTGATCGGAATGTTCTTGAAGACAGATACATCCACATCCGCGAAGCCAGGACCGTAGTACCGGTTGCGAGCCAAATTGCCCGCTGGATCCGTTGTTCCCGGGCAACCTAAGGCCCCAGGCACGCAGAACGCGGCCGGGTTGACCCACAGTTCGCCTCCGTTTGCCGCCGAGAAGCTATGAGGAACTCCCAGGAAGGGGTCTCCAATTACATTTAAGCCGGGGCGTTGCGTGCCGGCGTTGAAGTTGAAGGGCTGCCCAGTGTGCAAGTTTACCGCGCCGCCTACTTGCCACCCGTGGGTGAGGATGGCCGGGCCATGCTTGGAACCGGGAATGTCGTAGGTCCAGAATCCGCTGAAGAGCTGCCGGGTGTCGAAGTCACTGTTCCCTTTGTCCAGTCCAAGGTTGAAGCTGTCAAAAGGAATGACTCCGCGATACTCCGTGACTTGATCCAGGGCATGCGCCCAAGTGTAGTTGAATTGCCCCGAGAAACCGTGCCAGGAACGCATCTTGAGAACGGCCTGCAGAGCGTTGTAATTGGAGGTGCCGTTGCTGTTGAGTTGCAGAATAGAGCCGACCGCGGGATACGCCGCGTTAAAGGCTTCGTTCTGATTGAGGTTCAGCATTACGTTCAGCTTGTGGGACGCGCTTCCCACGTATCCGAACTGGAAGCTCATCTGGTTCCCAAGGGCCTTCTCCATCTGGAGGTTGTAGTTGTAGAAATAAGGGGTGCGGAAGTTCTGATTGACGGAGTACACATTGTAGATGTTGTTCCCGCAACTGGGCTCGATCGCCGGGTTAAGAGTTCGGCAGGTGGTAACCCCGGGGAAAATTTGCTGGTTGGCAACCCACGTGTAGGCCACCTGGCCATCCACATTCGCGCTGTAGTTTGAGACCGGTTTTGGACCGACCGGATTGTCCTGAATGCCATCGGCTCCGCTAATCGGCGGACGAAAATCGAGGAAAGGGTTGATGTTGATCTGGTCGTAGTAGACACCGAATCCGCCGCGGACGACCAGATCGCCCGATCCGTAAGGGTTCCAGGCGAAGCCGACGCGCGGAGCAAAGTTGTTTTTGTCCGATGGGAAGATGGAGCCGATACCCGCTCCCTGAATCCTGAAGCCCTGCCCTGGAAGGAAGACTGGCAGGTCCTTGGCGTTGTCGTACATCGGTCCAAAGTACTCGTAACGCAGGCCCAAGTCGAGGGTGAACTTCGGGGTCATCCGCCACGTGTCCTGCCCGAAGAAGGAAAATCCGTGGACCGTGACGTAGCGCTCTGGATTTCCCACTGCAATCGAGGAACTGGCCACATCACCAGCCAGGTAGTCGGCCAGACCACAGGTGGCAGCCCCAACACTACCGGCGCATGCGTCCGTGTTCCCCCACGGCCCTTGCGTTCCGTCGAAAGTAAAACTTCCCAGCGAGCGGCGGTGGTAAAACTCGTCCACTCGCCCGGAGCGGAATTCGCCGCCCATGCGGAGCTGGTGTTTTCCCTTGGTCCAGGACAGAATGTCAGTAATGTGGCCGGTGGTGTCATTGCGGCCTTCTGGAGGGGTGATACCAATCTGGTCGAATCCCGCGATTATAATGTTGGGCGCACCGAAGATGGGCTGGCCGCCGATCAGCGCGTCCGGACTCAGATACAACCCGAGCGCCCTGGTATTGAAGGTGTTGTTGGCGTCGTGGAAGCTCTGATAGAAGGAACTGACCCCAAGCAATACCTGGTTGGTCATGCTCGACGAGAGCACGGAATTCCATATCAGGGAGTAGTTCTGTACGTGCAAGGGAGCGACTTCGAAGTAGTAGCCCAGGTTCGAGCTGGCGGTCGCCAGCGCCAAGCTGAATCCGGGCGGCTGGGTCTGGCTGCCCTGTCCGCCAAACCAGCGGAACGACAGCGTGTTGTTTAAGTTGATGTTCCAGTCAACCTTGGCAACGCCGTTGTTGCTGTAGCCGGTTCCTGCACTGGTGGCGAAATAGTTGTTCACGGTTGCCGGCAAACCAACGATGGAACTTGGCCAAAGGTTCTGCAATAGCGTCTTGGAGAGCGGGTTCACCGGAACGTCGTACTGATTCATCAAAGAGACGGCGCTGTTGACCCACGCTGCCGATGGTTCCGTGGACAAGCCTGACAGGCCAAGCTTGTAGGTCTGATATTCATACCCCATGAAGAAAAACAACTTGTTCTTGATGATTGGCCCTCCCAGGACGCCTCCGACGTTCTGGTTGGTCAGTGGCGGGGACTTCGGGCGCTCCGGGGTCGGGATAAAGAAGGGCGACGTGGCAGAGTAATAGCCGTTCCGGTTGTAATAGTAAGCGCTGCCGTGCAACTGATTGGTGCCACTCTTTACAACCACGTTCACCGTGCCGCCCGCGTTGCGTCCGGCTTCGGCATTGGATTGGGTCTGCGAGGAGAAATCCTCGACGGCGTCAATCGGCATGATCACGCCTGCAATTCCGGAAACACCGCCCTGGTTGACCGCGGGGATGTTGTGCCAGGGGTCATTGTTGTCGGTGCCGTCAATCTGCCAGTTCATCTGATTGGCGCGGGTCCCGTTAAGCGAACCGAATCCGCCCACCGAATATCCGCCGTAGCCCGCCGATGTTCCAATCAACTGAGAAAAGTCGCGTCCGTTCAGCGGCATATCTTGAACCGACTGGTCGGAGATCGTGAAGGTCTGTGTCGGGGTGGTGGTGTCAAGCGTGAGGGCCGCTGCAGAGACCTCCACGGTGGTTGATTCTTTGCCGATGGCGAGCCTTACCGTCAGCGTGTAGACGTTCCCAGCGGTAACCGCGATGTTGTCCGCCGTGGCCGTCTCAAAGCCCGCCGCGGTCACCGTAACCTTGTAGGTTCCCAGCGGAATGTCCTGGAATGCGAACTGCCCTTCGCTTGTCGCCAGCGTGTTGTGGTCAATGCCGGTGGCTACATCGGTCGCCTTCACCTTGGCGCCCGGAACCACTCGTCCGGAAGGGTCTATCACGGTGCCACTGATGGCGCCTCGAAATGTCTGCGCCCCTGCCAACCCGGCGAGAAACAACACGAACGTTAATCCTAGAACGACCCGCTTCATGCGTTACCCCTTTCACGGAGAGAAAAAGCGATGCGTATTATGCCTCACGCGGCCGGTCTTTGAGGGAACAAAAACAACCGCTGCGCTGTTGTCGTCCCAGCAACTTCAACCGGCTCACAAATGTCGAGAGACACAAATTCATGCCTGCCCACCAGGCTGGCCAGATCGCCTTAGACTGCTTTTAGTGCTCCGACCGGTGAGTGTCAAATACAAAAACCCTATCCGGTCTATAAGCAAATCTTATTGCGGCGAGAGAGGTTGTAACCGGATGGGGACAATTCAGGGAGTTGGACTGGGATGGTTCCGGCATGGCCGGTTCCTCACGTCTCGCCTTCGGAGCCGAAGCGCGAAAGCGTAACCAATGCGGGCAAGCCAGTCAATTCAGCGGGAGGGAAGACTCCCGCTGAGGCTGGCGCAGATGTGAGCGAGGGAAGGCGGTGTCAAATCACCACTGTCTCGTGATATTCGCCATACACGTGGCGCATGGCGTCGGAAATTTCGCCGACCGTGGCGTTGGCTTCGACAGCCTCGACGATCACCGGCATCAGATTGCCCGTGCTGCGCGCGGTATCTTCTACGGCTTTCAGAGCGGCCTGCCACTTCGCCGGATCACGCTTGGCGCGCACCGCACGCAGGCGCTCGACCTGCTTGCGCTCCAGGGACTCGTCCATGTGCAGCAGTGGGATTGGCTTCTCCTGTTCAAGTTCGAACGCGTTCACGCCAACGACAATGGCCTGCTGCCGATCGACAGCCTGTTGGTACTCGTAGGCGGCATTCTGGATCTCCTGCTGGATGAAGCCCCGCTCGATCGCCTTCAGCGTGCCACCCATCGCCGCGATTTTGTCGAGATAAGCGGTCGCGTCCGTCTCGATCTGGTTGGTGAGCGCCTCGACGTAGTACGAACCCGCCAGCGGATCGATGGTCTGGGGAGCGCCGGACTCGTAGGCGATGATCTGCTGGGTGCGCAAAGCGATACGCGCCGACTGCTCGGTCGGCAGCGCCAGGGCCTCGTCAAAGGAGTTGGTGTGCAGCGACTGTGTCCCGCCCAGCACGGCTGCCATCCCCTGCAAAGCGGTGCGCACGATGTTGTTTTCCGGTTGCTGCGCCGTGAGGGTCGAACCTGCGGTCTGAGTGTGAAAGCGCAGCATCAGCGACTTGGGATTCTTCGCCCCAAAATGATCGCGCATAATGCGCGCCCACATGCGGCGCGCGGCCCGGAACTTCGCTACCTCCTCCAGGAAATTGCTGTGTGCGTTGAAGAAGAAAGAAAGCCGGGGCGCGAAGTTGTCCACGTCCAGACCAGCGTCGATCGCGGCTTGCACGTAGGTCATGCCATTGGCCAGCGTGAATGCGACTTCCTGTACGGCCGTGGATCCCGCCTCGCGCATGTGGTAGCCGGAGATGGAGATGGTGTTCCACTCGGGCACGTTCTGGTTGGCATATGAGAAGATGTCGGTGATGATGCGCATCGCTTGCGCCGGTGGATAGATATACGTGCCCCGGGCAATGTATTCCTTCAGGACGTCGTTCTGCACCGTGCCGGAAAGCTTGCGCACGTCGCGCCCGGTGCGCCGCGCCACCACGATGTAGAGCGCCAGCAGAATGGAAGCGGTGGCGTTGATGGTCATCGAGGTGGAGATTTTCTCCAGATTGATGCCGTCGAACAGGCGCATCATGTCCTCGATGGAATCGATCGCCACGCCGACTTTGCCGACCTCGCCCATGGCCAGCGGGTTGTCGGAATCCAGTCCGATCTGCGTCGGCAGGTCGAAGGCGATGCTCAGCCCGGTGGTGCCCTGGCTTAACAGGTACTTGTAACGCCGGTTCGACTCGTCGGCGTCACCCATGCCGGCGTACTGCCGCATGGTCCACAGACGGCCGCGGTACATCGAAACCTGCACGCCCCGGGTGTAGGGAAACTGTCCCGGGTAGCCGAGCTCGCGGTCATAGTCCCAGCCTTCGAGATCGGCCGGCGTATAAAGAGGATGAACGCTGATGTGTGAAGAAGTTTCCTGCGCGTCGGCCAGCTTGCTGGAGACGGCGCTTTTTTGTTTAGTTACGGACATGGGAGTCGGGCCTCGATGAGCAGAAAATCGCTATCAAAGTACATTATCCCGAACCAGGGCGCCGGAGCTTGTGCGTTGAGTCACAAATCCGGGTGATACGTAGGCTTATTTCGACGTTTTTCGGCGCGATCCCCAGAAGGAACTCAATCCGAAATAAGCAAAGATCAGGGTAAATGCTGCCGCCAACACGACTCTGGCAAAGCCACTGGTTCCCGCGGAATAACGATGGTACTGACGCACAGCCGCTCCACCCCCGACCAGTGCGAGTACCAGGAAGAGCAATCCCGTTACTTCCAGCCACAGCACATGCAGCACGCGTCCAACGCTGCTGATCGTGACCCTGCCTGCGTTGTAAAGCGCCCGAATCCAGCGATTTTCACCGGTCTTACGTCCGGCGACGCGGAGCAAAGCGCGGCCCTGAGTACCGAGATCGCGGGATGACACTAGCTACCTCTCGCTGCATCTGCTGACTGCAAAATTCATTCTAACAGCCGCAATTTTACCCGCCCTGCCGTGTCCCGGCAGAAAGTGCAGAAGTCACCGAACTTTTACCTGCCCTCGGCATCTAAAAGTATTAAGCTAGGGGTTATGCGCGAGTCAGGGCGCGTAGTACGGCAGCGAGACCCGGGTGAAGAACTGGATTGGCACTCGCAAACCGTTCAGGTGGGATTGTGGATCAACGAATGAAGAGTCTCATAAAAGAATTGGGCGAGGCCATCAACAGCTCGCTTTCCGATTCCGACCAGATCGCTGAAGTCATGTCCCGTATCAAGTCCCGGGGCTACGACGTTTTTCTGGTGCTCGAGGCGACCATCGGATTCAATCAGCACAACGAGGAATTCGTGGAGAAGACGACAATCGGCAACCAACGCTCCACGGCAGATTTCCAGATCACATCGCAAGATGTGAAGTTCCTGAAATCCCTTCGCATCAGCCTGGATGAAGACAAGTAGCGTCGAGGTCACCCCTCCACGGATGTGCCGTGTTATCAATCGAATGTGCTAACATTCGACTCGCCTCGTGGTGACGGGCTTAATCAAACGTAACTAGCCCTCCTGGAAAACGAAGGCTCGTAGACCCTGTCAGGACATTCGCAGTCAGGAAAGCATCAGGATGAGAGATACCCTCGGAGTCTTGCTGGCTGGAGGAGCGGGCGAGCGCTTGTATCCGCTGACGCGCGACCGGGCCAAGCCGGCCGTAACCTTTGGCGGTATTTACCGCATCATCGATATTACTCTTTCCAACTGCATCAACTCCGGTTTGCGCAAGGTGTACATCCTTACGCAGTACAAGGCGTTGTCGCTGAACCGGCATATCCGCGAGGGCTGGGGCAACATCGTGGGGCGCGAACTGGGCGAATTCATCGAGATCCTGCCACCGATGAAACGGGTCAGCGAGAACTGGTACATGGGGACCGCGGATGCGGTGTACCAGAACATCTATTCCATCGGCTCGGAACAGCCGAAGCACGTGCTGGTCCTCTCGGGCGATCACATTTACAAAATGAATTACGACCTGATGCTACGACAGCACAGGGACTCCGGCGCCGACGTCACCATCGCGACTATCCTGGTCGATCCCGCCGAGACCAGGCATTTCGGTGTGATCGAGATCGACCGCACCGGCCGGGTCGTCGGTTTCCAGGAAAAGCCGGAGCACACCGACCTGCGCTCGCCCTACGACCCGCAAATGGTTTCGGCCTCGATGGGCGTTTACCTGTTTAACACCGACGTGCTCATCCCGATACTGTTGAAGGATGCCGAAGACCCGAGTTCGCGCCACGACTTCGGGCACAATATCCTGCCCAAGATGGTGGACGATTGCAAGGTCTATTCGTTCAACTTCATCGACGAGAACCGCAAAGAGGCACTGTACTGGCGGGATGTGGGGACCCTGGAAGCCTTCTACGAGGCGAATACGGACCTGGTTTCGGTAGCACCGGTATTTAATCTATACGACAAGGCATGGCCCATCCGCACCCACATGCGGCAATATCCTCCGGCCAAGTTCGTCTTCAGCGATCCCGGCCGTACCGGCGAGGCGCACGATTCCATCGTCTCGATGGGTTGCATCATTTCCGGCGGTTCAGTGCGCGACAGCATCCTTTCGCCCGACGTTCGCGTGAACTCCTACTCGGAGATAGACACCAGCATTCTGTTCAGCCACGTCAATGTAGGCCGCCATTGCCGCATTCGCAAGGCCATCATCGACCGCGATGTGGACATTCCGGAGGGGACCGTCATTGGCTACGACATCGAAGCCGACCGCCAGAAATACCACGTCACCGACAGCGGCATTACCGTGGTCACACGCGACTATTCGCTGTTCGAGAATCCTATTACGGTGGACTACTTCACGTCGGAATGACCCTGAGTCTCACCGCAGAGGTGCTGATGCAGGCATCTACGATGTGACCACACGCGCCTTAACCGTTACGGCACCCACGCACCACAGCAACGCGTCTTCTACGTGTTCTCGCAGGGAAGGGTTCGTGAAAATGTGGCGCAATTGCGTGCCCTCGGTCAGACGCGCCGCCAGCTCCGTCAGAATGCCCTGATAGCGGTCCGGCATGTGAAGCTGGGTGGCGCGAACCAGGTCGTCGAAGACGAGCAGGCAATCCAGAACCACTCCATCCGGGTCGGCATTCTGCGAATTGACCCGATGCAGCGCCTCCGCCACATCACAGAACGTTTCGATCTCGCTCGGCGCCGGTCCCAGACTCGCCATGCTGGCATCCAGCGCCAGGGCCCGCTCGCCTGATTCACGGCTGGTGAAAAACAGGATGCGGCCACCGGCCGTCAAAGGACGCTCATTGTCACCGCCGACCGCAAGCAACGTGTAGAACTGCGGTCCGTCGTGGCTGGCATCCACGCGAAAGCCGATGAGCATCAGCTCCTCGCGCGGCTGCCGTTGACGCTGGTCAAGAATGGGCAGCTCGGGCATTAGCAAATAGTACATCGTAAGCGAGGCTGGTACCCAGGATTCGGAGGGTTAAGCGCTAGATCAGCGCCAGAGCTTCGCTGGCTGCGGCAATGGTGTCGTGGATATCGCCTTGGCTGTGCGCGAGGCTGAGGAATGCGGCTTCGAATTGCGATGGTGGAAGCCAAACGCCGGCATCGAGCAGAGCGCCATGGAAACGTCCGAAGCGGGCGGTGTCGCTGGTGGCGGCGCTCTCCCAGTCCGTGACCTGCTTCGAGGTGAAGAAGAAGGTGAACATCGAGCCCACGCGATTGGCAGTCATGGCCACGCCTGCTTCGCTGGCGGCGGCGGTAACGCCGGAGACCAGCTTGCCGGCCAGCTCATCGAGCCGCTGGTAGAACTGCTGCCGATTGGCCTTTAACTGGCGAAGCATAGCGATGCCTGCTGCCATCGCCAGCGGATTGCCGCTCAGCGTGCCCGCCTGGTACACGGGGCCAAGCGGCGCGATAAGGTTCATGATCTGGGTTGGGCCGCCGTACGCGCCCACAGGCAAGCCCCCGCCGATTATTTTGCCCAGCGTCGTAAGATCCGGCTTGATGCTGTACAGCTCGGACGCGCCGCCGAAGGCCACGCGGAAGCCGGTCATGACCTCGTCGAAGATGAGCAGCGCACCTTCGCGTGCGGTGATCTCGCGCAAGGCTTGCAGGTACCCAGGCTGGGGCGGAACGCAACCCATGTTGCCGACAACGGGCTCCACGATTACGCAGGCGATCTGGCCTTCAAACTTGGAGAATGCGGCTTCCACCGCGGTCGGATCGTTGTAGGGAAGCGCCAGCGTGGATTCGACAAACTCCTGCGGCACGCCGGCCGAGCCGGGAATGCCAAGCGTCGCCACGCCCGAGCCGGCCTTTACCAGCAACGCGTCGCTGTGACCGTGATAGCAGCCCTCGAACTTCACGATCAGCTTGCGTTTGGTGTAAGCGCGTGCCAGCCGGATGGCCGACATGGTCGCCTCCGTGCCGGAGCTGACAAAGCGCATCTTTTCAATCGCGGGGAAGGCTTCGATGACCAGCGCGGCGAGATCGGCTTCGGTTGGCGTGGAGGCGCCGAAGCTGGTGCCGTTGCGCGCGGCCTGGATGATGGCCTCGATGACCTCGGGATTGCAGTGTCCGAGGATCAGCGGCCCCCACGAGCCGACGTAGTCGATATAGCGGTTGCCGTCGGCGTCCCAGACGTACGCGCCCAAGCCGCGAAGCAGGAAGGGAGGATCGCTGCCGACCGAACGGAAGGCGCGGACCGGCGAGTTCACTCCGCCGGGAATGAGTTGCTCAGCGCGCTGTTGCAAGGTGCGGGACTCGTCGAGACTGCGGGCCATGGTTCCTCACTCTAACCGACAGAGGAGTCTATCAGGCTGAGCGCACAGGGGGTTGTGAGGGAAATCACAGGGGGCCTGTTCGGGCTATGCGGGCTTTTCCGCTCACGATTGGCGACCGCCGTTCGTCCAAGCACCAGCCTGAAGTGCACCGCGGAGGGGCGGCGGCGGATTTTCCTGCCACCTCAGTAGAGGCGGGGCATCCAAATTAAGTTAGAATGGAAGTGATCCTGCGGGAAGCACTTCCCACCAGCGAATTACACATGTCAAAGACCACCAAGCTTATCGTTCTCGGCCTGTCTTTTCTGCTTGCTTCGTTCGTCGTGGCCGGCGGATTAGGTGTCAAAGCCAACACCAATGACGACGGTTCCTATCGCCAGCTCGGCGTGTATAGCGAGGTCCTCTCGCGTGTTCGCACCGAGTACGTAGAAGAGCCGAACATTCCGTCCGTGACCAACGGTGCCCTGCATGGGTTGCTGGAATCGCTCGACGCCAACTCCAGCTATCTCGACCCGGCGGAGTACAAGGACTATAAGCAGCGCAAGGAAGGTAAGGCGGGCATCGGCGCAGCAGTCTCGAAGCGCTACGGCTATGCCGCAATAGTCTCGGTGATTCCGGGCGGCCCGGCCGATAAGGCCGAGATCGCGAGTGGCGACATCCTCGAAGCCATCGAAGGAAAGAGCACGCGGGACATGTCGCTGGCCGAGATTGACGGCCGGCTGACCGGACCTCCAGGCTCGATCGTGAATGTGTCGGTTGTACGGCCACGGCGTGCGCTGCCGGTAAAATCCCCGCTTACGCGCGCCATTGTCAGCGATCCTGCCATCTCCGACAAGATGATGGAAGACGGTATCGCTTACATCAAGATTGACGATTTCCCGAAGGGCCGCTCGCAAGAGCTTGCAGCGAAACTGATAGCGCTACAGAAGGACGGCGCCAAGAAGGTCATTCTCGATCTGCGCAACTCCGGGGCCGGTGAAGAGGACGAAGGGATTGCAACTGCGAACCTCTTTCTGAATCACGGCACCATCACCTATCTGCAAGGTCAGAAGTATCCCAAACAGTCCTTCAACGCCGACCCGCAGAAGGCGGTAATTCCGAGCCTGCCGCTGGTAGTGCTGGTGAATCGGGGCACGGCGGGACCGGCTGAAATTGTTGCGGCTGCCATGATGGAAAATGCTCGCGGTGACGTGCTCGGGGACAAGACTTTCGGCTCGGGCTCGATTCAGAAGGTCATCGACATGCCGGATGGCTCGGCACTGATTCTATCGGTTGCCAAGTACTACTCGCCTTCCGGCAAGGCCATTCAGGACACCGCGGTCACCCCCAACATTCTAGTCGCAGATAACAATGATGAATTCATTGCGCCCGATGAAGACGAAGGTCCGCAGGACCAGGCGCAGCAGGAAAAGCAGAAGGCCAATCAGCCTGATGACCAGCTCGACCGCGCCATCCAGGTGTTGAAGGGCCAGGGACAGAAGGCGTAGGATCTGATTCACGACCTAGAGACGGAGGCGCGGAGATTTTCTCAGCGCCTTTCTTCTTGCGAAGTGACATTTTATTCTTGATTCTTGTCGCCGGAGATCGCATGAAACGCGTAATTGGACTGGGCGGGATCTTCTTCAAGGCCAAAGATCCCAAGGCGTTGTACGAGTGGTACCGCTTGCATCTTGGCATCGAGAGCGCCGCGGACGGTAGCGGAGCGATGTGGCGCGACGCGGAGCATCCTGAGATTCCGGGCTGCAACGTCTGGGCGATCTTTCCGCAGCAGACGAAGTATTTCGATCCCAGCTCGTCGAATTTCATGTTGAACTTCCGCGTGGATGACCTCGACGAATTGCTGAAGGCGCTGCGCGAAGAAGGTGTGCAGGTTGATCCCAAAGTGGAGGCGCACGAGTACGGCAAGTTCGGCTGGATTCTGGATCCGGAAGGCAACCGAATCGAGTTGTGGGAACCGCCGAAAGACAGTGGTCAGTAGTCGGTTGCCGGTGGTGAGTTCTACTCCGTCCACCGCTTGAACACCAGGCAGCCGTTGGTTCCGCCAAAGCCAAACGAGTTCGACATGGCGTAGTCCATTGCAACCTTGCGCGCGGTATGCGGCACAAAATCAAGATCGCAGCCTTCTCCTGGGTTGTCGAGATTGGTAGTCGGCGGCACAATCTGATCGCGCAACGCCAGCACCGTGACCGCCGCTTCCAGACCGCCCGCGCCGCCCAGCAGGTGTCCCGTCATGGACTTCGTCGAACTCACCAGCATCTTGTAGGCATGATCGCCGAAGGCGCGCTTGATGGCGGTCGCCTCCAGTTCATCGCCCAGCGGCGTTGAAGTGCCGTGCGCGTTGACGTATCCGACCTGTTCCGGCTGAATGTGAGCGTCGCGCATGGCGTTGCGCATGACGCGAAAGCCGCCTTCGCCGTTCTCGGCGGGTTGTGTGATGTGATTGGCATCGGCGCTCATGCCATAGCCTGCAACTTCGGCGATGATCTTCGCGCCCCGGCGCTTGGCGAACTCCAGTTCTTCCAGGATAAGAATGCCCGAGCCTTCGCCGATCACAAATCCGTCCCGGTCTCTGTCCCACGGGCGGCTGGCGCGGTGAGGATCGTCGTTGCGCGTGGAGAGCGCGCGCATGGCCGCGAATCCGCCGACGCCCATCGGAGTGATAGCGGCTTCGGTGCCGCCGGCGATCATCACGTCTGCATCGCCGTAGTGTATGACGCGGGCTGCGTCGCCGATGGAGTGCGCGCTGGTAGTGCAAGCGGTGCAGGTGGCTTCGTTCGGGCCCTTGGCGTTGTGACGGATGCTGACTTGCCCAGCGGCGAGATTAACAATGGCCGCCGGAATGAAGAACGGCGAGATTTTGCGCGGGCCGCCATTCAGCAGGTTGGAGTGTTCCCGCTCGATGATGTCAAACCCGCCGATGCCGGAGCCAATATTGACTCCGGTGAGCTCGGCCATCTCTTCGTTTTCGACTTTGTAGTTGGCCATTTGCAGCGCTTCGTCGGTGGCTGCGATTGCCAGATGAATGAAGCGCGCCATTTTGCGCGCTTCCTTCTTCTCCACGAACTGCAGCGGGTCAAAGTTCTTGACCTCGGCCGCAATCTGGCAGGCGAACTGCGATGCGTCAAAGCCGGTAATGCGCTCTACGCCGCTCTTGCCCGCCAGCAACGCCGGCCACACTTCAGCGACGTTGTTGCCGACGGCGCAAATGATTCCGATTCCCGTTACGACGACGCGGCGGCTCAAACTACTTCGATCCTTTCGCGTGTGCGTTGATATAGTCGACCGCGTCCTTCACGGTGCGAATTTTCTCCGCCTCCTCGTCGGGAATCTCGATCTCGAAAGCCTCTTCGAACGCCATGACGAGCTCGACCGTGTCGAGCGAATCGGCGCCGAGGTCGTCCACGAACGAAGCTTTGGGCGTCACCTCGCCCTCGTCGACCCCCAGTTGCTCCACAATGATTTGCTTAACGCGTTCCTCTACGGATGCCATGAGGTCAGCAATCTCCTTTCGGTGCGCCCCGGCGGCGGCGAAAACTGTTGGTGTGTCGTTCGACCGGACTGAGCGGCTATTTCTTGGTCTTGGCGTGCTGGTCGATGTACGTGACTGCGTCCTGCACGGTACGGATCTTCTCCGCCTCCTCGTCAGGAATCTCAATCTCAAAGGCCTCTTCAAAGGCCATGACCAGCTCGACCGTATCGAGCGAGTCGGCGCCGAGGTCGTCCACGAACGAAGCGCCGGGCGTCACTTCTGCTTCATCCACGCCCAACTGCTCCACGATGATTTGCTTTACCCGTTCTTCAACCGAAGCCATCGATTCGTTCTCCTGTCGCGCGCCGTGGCGCTGCGCCAAAAACTGTCAGTGTAATTGCAGTGAGGAAACCGTGTAAAGAATGTCCGCAGGCGTTCGGCACAGCCGAAGCACACTAAGACTTCGGGAGCGCACAGTCACAGGACGCCCGATTCATCCTAAACGGTGAGCTTCGCAATGGTCAACGCGGCGGACGCCGGCGCAATGAAAATGTGCTCGTAAATGCGAAAGGCCGGCGCAACGCCGGCCTCTGCTGTAACCGAACAAAAAAGATTACTTCTTGGGTGCGATCGAGTCCTTCGCGGCCTTGGCCACGCGGAACTTCACCACGACTTTGGCAGGAATCTTGATTGCTTCGCCGGTTTGCGGATTGCGGCCCATGCGCGCTTTGCGGTTCGACTTCACCAAACGCCCCAGACCCGGCACCACGAATACGCCGGCTTTCTTCGTCTCTCGAATCGCTACCTCTGCGAGATGTTCGAGAATCGCTGCGGCCTGTTTGTTGCTGATCTCATGCTTCTCGGCCATGTGGCGGACGAGCTGGGTCTTGGTCATGCCTGTTGCCATTAGTAAATCCTCCTTGAAGGTTTGAGCAGGAATGCTCAACTCGTGCGTATCTTACTACCAACACCGTGGCGGTGGAAAGCATTATCGCCTTATTTCATGCGGTTTTTCCACAGGCAGTGTTCGAAAAGCCGCTAACGATGCGGGTTCCCGGGCCACGCTGCCGGTAGAACGTGCCATAATAGGCAACTTTGGGTGCTATGGAGCGGCCACGAGGTGCCTCCGCTTTGAGCTGCGCGATGGCGCCTTTTCTTGCCGACGGCCTCCTCAAAGCTGTCATCCCGAGCGACGGAGGTCGCCGCGGCGACCGAGGAGTCGAGGGACCTGCTTTTCCGAACTACTCGTAACTGGCAACTGACAACTGACAACTGACAACTGGTACCCCCCTCCCCCCATGCTCTTTTAGAATCATGGCGCCCAGGACTATATCCCGGCAAGCTATAGATTCCAAATAGTTTATCAGCAACTTCTTTATCCGCAATGACTTACGCTGACAAATTGGCTCCGGCTCGCAACGACGGGAGAGAATGCGTGTACCGCCTGGCAACGCAACACCCCTCGTTCTAAACAACTGGCAACTGGCTACTGACCACCGTTTTCAAAGAGCTTTTCCCGGCCTGGCACTGGGGTGCGGCCTGCGAAGACACGACCTCGTCCTCGCAATTCAGTGATACGCGTCGGACTTGGGTGCCGCAAGTGTGCCGGTCACGCCCGCGCGTGACCTCGGCGCAACCTGAGCCCAAGAATGAGCTACGAAGGCGGGATCCCTGGCGAGCGCCGATTTTGTCGGGGCCCCCAGCAGACGCCGCCTTTGCGTCTGCTGGGGTGACTTGGCGCTCGCTGGGGTGCAGGAGCGGCGGCGGTGAAGTGAGCCCGGGGCGCAAGCCCCGGGTGGAGTGGAACATTGAGTTGAGCCGCGTAGCGGCGGCACCGGTTTCGACAACAAACTCTTTGGGCCCTCGTGAGCTATGCGAGAATGCCGTATTCACGACAGAGTGTGCGAGGACTGTGCCGTCCCTGAAGGGACTCCGGCCAACTTTGCCACCTTACCCCGGGCTTGCGCCCGGGGCTAACACAAATGCCGCCGTTGCGCGGCTGGATTTTGCGAGCTGTTGGGGACGATTCGCAGGACGTCGCCGCAATCGCTGGCCGATCTTGCCGAACGCACCGGCCGCAAGCAGCCCAACCTGTCGCGGACCTTGAAGACCATGGAGCACTACGGCCTGGTACAGATCAGCCGCCACAAGAGGAAGCTGGTTCCCCGAGTGCGCTATCAGCGCGTCGCCGTTCTCATGGAGTTGAGGGCTTGAACACGCGTGAGACGCGGTCTCCCACCCTTTCGCAAAGGAGGCGAAAGGATGGGGCACGCATTATAAAAGGGCGCCCCTTTCGCAGTAGGTTATGGTTGCTGTGCTGAGCAGTAAACCAAGCCTGACGAAAGGAACACCCGATGGATAGCATCAAGTATATCGGTCTGGATGTCCACCAGAGCACCATCTCGGTAGCGGTGCTGGATAGCAACGGGAAGCTGGTGATGCAGTCGGTGATCGCCACTCATGCCGCCACCATTCTGGATTTTGTTCAGGGACTGCGTGGAACATTAAACATCACCTTTGAAGAAGGCACGCACTCGGCCTGGCTGTACGATCTGCTGGTGCGGCGCGTGGCCAAGCTGGTGGTTTGCAATCCCCGCAAGAACGCCCTGCTGAAGGCAGGCAACAAGAGCGACACCGTGGACGCTCGCAAGCTGGCCGACTTGCTGCGCGCCGGGCTGTTGTCGCCGGTCTACCATGGCCAGAACAGCACGGCGGCGGTGAAGCATCTGGGACGCAGCTACGCCGCGCTCACCGAAGACACGACCCGCATCATGGGCCGACTGAAAGCGCTCTACCGCAGCCAGGCCATTGCCTGTGCCGGCAAGAAGCCGTACGGCCAACGTCATCGGGAAGAATGGTTAGCGCAGTTAAGCGAGAGCGGGTTGCAGCGCCGCGCCCGGCGACTCTACCAGCAACTCGATCTCGTGCAGCAACTGCGTCGCGAAGCCCGTCACGATCTGATTCTGGAATGTCGCCAGCATAGCGAGACCAAGTTGCTGCGCACGGTTCCGTGGCTGGGTCCCATACGCACCGCCTTGCTGATCGGGCGGGTGCAGACGCCACATCGCTTCCGCAGCAAGCGGCAGTTCTGGGCCTACTGCGGTCTGGCTCTGGAGACGCGCAGCAGCGCCGACTATCAGATGGTGAACGGTCAACTGGAGCGCCGCAAAAAGCCGGTGTTCATTCGCGGACTGAACCTGAACCACAACCACGATCTGAAGAACCTGTTTAAGAGCGCGGCTACCACCGCCAGTGGCAGCCACGGGCCGTTTCGTCCGTTCTACGAAAACCTTCTGGGGAAGGGGATGAAGCCCGAGCTGGCCCGGCTAACTTTGGCGCGCAAGATCGCCGCCATCACTTTGCATGTTTGGAAAAAAGGAGAACCGTTCGACGCCGAATATCTGAAGCCACAAGCCGCTTGAGCGCGCAGGTCCAAAAGACCATTCCGGAGTCATGTCCGCGATTGTCCGCAGGTTCTGAGCGCTCGGGTTCGAGGGTAAGTATCCTGGCCGGGTTAGGCTGTGTGCGCCGCCGGCGCCAAGTCTCACGGGGCACCATATGCTCCCTCGGACAACCCAACAAAGCCATAGTGCCGCGCTTCGGCGCGAGTCTCAGATAGAACCATGGTTGGCATAATCGCCGCCGCCAGGCTTGTGTAGCTTCAGCCCGAACGACGTTGTAGCGTGGACCTGAAAACGACTAGCGAACTGCGGATCTCCGCCACCAGCAGGAGGAAAGGGGCTGGATGTCAGAGAACTACCTCTCTTTCCAGCAAAGGGAGAAGTGTTTTCTCTTGACATCCCCTTTTATAGAACCCGGCAGATGCGACGCCATGAAGGGGGTTCCGATCTCAGGGAGGCTCCTGCAGCTCAGATGTGCGACTTGCAACAAAGTTCAGGAGCCAAGCTCACGGAAAGCGATGGAGCTCTTCGCGGCTGGCCATTGGTTTCACGCGGGATACACGTTGCTGATCAAGATCGTCGAACCTGGAGAGCTGGCTTCGACCATCGACATTCAGACGAGCATGGGCCCCTTGAATCTAATGGGTCACTGGTGATGGGGCTATTATTGACAGTAACCACTTCCGAGTAGCTCGTGATTCGGGCGCAGCCGGCGCTGGCCTGCGCGCCGCCTTGGCCCTCAATGTCATGGTTTAATGAGCTATTCTGGATGTTGGAAGAAACCGTGGCCGGGCTCGACTTGAGGCCAAGGAGGATGAACTGGAACGTCGAGCGTAGAGCCACTTCGCCAGTTAGCTTGTCAAGATCAAGCACCCTTTTTCCTTATTTTAGGGTGACCTTTCCCCGTGACAAAAGACGTCATTTGGGAGACCCATTCCCTTGTAGCGCCATATACTTTGTGGCGAATCTTAGCAAACTGCATCAGGGTCAAGATGAAAGGCGGGTGGCCTGCCCTTTCGGTTTGAGATTATGCATCGCTCTTACCCGTGGGTGCCCTACCCTTGTCGCCCGATTTTGGCGGCAGGGTGGGCACAATCTTCACTCGGAGCGGTAGTCCCATCCGCTCCCGCCGCCGCCCGGTCCACTCGGACTCGATTTCGACCACGCCTTCGATCCCGGTGAGGTAGTGGCGAAAGCTGCTCCACGCCCAGTCTTCCGGTTTCTCCACCAGCCCGCGCGTCACCGGATTGCGATGTAGATAGCACAGCTTCTCTTTGCGCTTCTTGGCCGTCCAGACATTGAAGTCGTAATAGCGCCTTTGCCAGAAGTGCGTGGGCGACTCATTCTTCACGCCCGATTTTGGCAACAGGGTGGGTATAACCTGGTGCGCGACAATCTGCTTCAGCATCTGGATGGCGACCGCCAGAGTGCTACGCTCCGGTTCGCCGATGAGCAGGTGCACATGCTCCGGCATAACCACGTAGCCGGTGACAAACAACCCATACCAGCGGCGCACGCGTTCCAGCGTTTGCTCGAACACGCGGCGCGCGTGCGGAGTGCCCAACAACGGCGCACGATGATGACAACTGAAGGTGATAAAGTGCAGGTCGCGTGTTTGCTGGTAACGCTTGAGTCCTGGAGGCACGAAACGAGGATATCTGCCATGCCGGGGTTGCGCTGTGACGTACGTTACAGACGTGTGCCCACCCTCTCGCCAAAATCGGGCGAGAAGGGTAGGGCACCCCGAGATGGAAGCGTATCGGAAAAATCCGCACCGGAATTCGCTCTAAGGCTGGCCCGACTTGTCGTCCTCGACACTCTCCCGGTAGCGCAGCTTCATCATCAGCAGAGGCGCGCTGAGGAAGAAAGTGACGGCATTGGGCAGGATGATGGGCAGGGAGTGGATCAGGAAGCCATAAGCCACCCACAGAACCAGCCCGACGTTGAGGCTGATCAGCATCAGCAGCGAGAGATCGCGGACGGACTTGGTGCGGAAGGAGTGCAAGGCCTGCGGAAGATAGGCCAGCGTGCACAGCGTGCCCGCGGCAAAGCCGGTCAAGGAAACGAAAACCATATCGTCAGCCTAACATTCGGGGGGTTTGGCGAGGTATTGCAAAACCTTTATGTTGTCATGCTGAGCGAGCGCGGCGGTAGTTGGCCGCGCGAGTCGAAGCACCCCTATTGCATCCGTGAAGTCAGGGCCATCATAGGGGTCCTTCGACTCCGTTTGGCCGCTGCGCGGCCTCACTCCGCTCAGGATGACAATCGGACGGGTGAAGGGGCGCTTCACGAAGGAGCTGCGCCCGCCCTGAAGCTTATCTATGCAATCGTGAGCACGATCTTGCCGTAGTTGGCGCGCTGCAGCATGAGACGATGCGCCTCGGCGGCCTGCTCCATCGGCAAGGTATGTCCAATCTCAGGATGCAACTTGCCCTGCTCGATCCAGGGCTGCATGGCCTGCAAGGTGCGTGTAATGAGTTCGTGGTCCTTGGAGAGCACGCTCAGCCAGAGCCCGTGCGCGCTCAGGCTTTTCGCCATCATCGTGCCAGTATCGAACTGATGGCGCTGGCCGGTAGCGGTGCCGTAAATGATGACGCGCCCGAAAGGCCGGCAGCAGCGTAGGCTCTTGGCCGTGTTCTCGCCGCCGAGCATCTCGAAGACTGCGTCCACACCTTCGCCGTGCGTCAACTCAAGCACGCGCTGCTCGTAGTCAACCTCGCGATAGTTGATGCCGTGATCGAGGCCGAGCTGCTTCACGCGATCGAGTTTTTCTTCCGACGACGATGTGCCGTAGGTCTCAATTCCCAGCAACTTCGCAATCTGGATGGCGGCCGTGCCCACGCCTCCAGCAGCGGCGTGGATGAGCACGCGGCGCGGGTGTTGGTCGTTCCACCGGATTGGCTCCATCGTGTCGGAGGTCATGCCCGCCTTCCAATACGCCAGGTACGCCGTAAGAAAGTTCACGGGAAACGCTGCCGACTGCACCGAGGTCCAACCCTTCGGCTGCGGCCAGACCATCGTCTCGTCAATGGCGATCTTCTCGGCTGCCGCGCCATATTGGGTGTAGCCCATCACGCGCTCGCCCGTTTTCTCCTCGACACCGGCAAATTCGCGGCCAGTGATAAACGGCGAAGACGGCGTGCCACTATAGGCGCCGCGTGTCGCAAGCGTGTCAGCGAAGTTGATGCCCACGGCCTCCACGCGCACCACTACCTGCCCGGGAGCGGGCTGCGGCTCGGGCATGTCGCGCACTTCCAGAACTTCAGGTCCACCGGGACGAGTGACTACAACGGCTTTCATGGAATGCTCCGCGAGAGAGTGTAAACCATTGCTTGGGATTCGGTCGCGCCGGAAATCAGGCCGCAGGCGTTGCCATGAAGTCCAGCGCGCGCGCGATGTATGGCTTCAACTCGCGGCGATGCACCACGGCGTCGAGCATTCCGTGCTGCAGCAGGAACTCGCTGCGCTGAAAGCCTTCCGGCAATTTCTGGCGGATGGTCTGCTCGATGACGCGCGGGCCTGCGAAGCCGATGAGCGCGCCGGGCTCGGCGATGTTGAGATCGCCCAGCATGGCAAACGATGCGGTAACTCCGCCGGTGGTCGGGTCGGTCATTACGGAAATGAAAGGCACTTTGGCATCGTCCATGCGGGCGAGCGCGGCGGAAATTTTCGCCAATTGCATGAGGCTGATGGCGCCTTCCATCATGCGCGCGCCGCCGGAGGCCGAGACGATGATGAGCGGAACCTTCTCGGCGGTGGCCTTCTCGATGGCGCGGGTGATCATTTCGCCCACCACCGCACCCATGGAGCCACCGATGAAGGAGTACTCCATCGCGCTCACCACCACAGGCTTGCCGCTGAGCGTGCCGCGGGCGTTGATGACCGCGTCATTCAGTCCAGTTTCAGTCTGCGACCGCTGCAGGCGTTCGGCGTAAGGCTTAAGGTCGGTGAACTTCAGCGGATCGGTGGAAACGATGTTGTCATCTTCCACTGCGTAGCGGCCGTCGTCGAGCAGGTACGAAAGCCGGGTGCGCGCATCAATGCGGAAATGGCGATCGCATTTGGGGCAGACGTTGAGGTTCTGGTCGAGGTCCTTCTTCCAGATGATCTGGCGGCACTGGTCACACTTGACCCAGAGCCCCTCAGTTTTGACGCGCTTCTCGCCGGAAGTGTCGAGCTCGACGGGTTCCCGCTTAAACCATGCCATAAGGTAGGGTTTCAGTGTAGCCGACACGGCAAGAGGTTGTCGCGCCTAGTACTCGATCCCGCGCTGCGCCTCGATGCCCTTGGTGTAAGCGTGTTTCACCTCTTTCATCTCGGTCACCGTGTCGGCGATCTCGATGATGTCAGGGTGCGCGTTGCGGCCGGTGAGGATGACATGCACCATCTCAGGTTTCTTCTTCAGCGTCGCGACCACCTTCTGCGGGTCGATCATCTTGTAGCTGATGGCGTAGTTGATCTCGTCGAGAATGACCAGGTCCCACCGGCCGGAGAGAATCTCCTTCTCGGCTTCGGCCCAGGCTTCCTCGACCAGGCGGATGTCTTCGGGATCGGTTTCCGCGCCACCAACTTTCACGAAGCCGCGGCCCATCTGCTTCATGATGAAGTTGTCGCCGAAGGCCTTCACCGCGTCGAGTTCGCCGTAGTGCCAGGAGCCCTTGAGGAACTGGAGCATCAGCACCTTCATGCCGTTGCCGACGGCGCGCAACGCTGTCCCCATCGCGGCTGTGGTCTTGCCCTTGCCCGGGCCGGTATTCACGATGATCAATCCTCGACGCACATCTGCCATATGCAGCTCCTTTGGAGTGAAGAAACGATGTTATTGCTGCGGTGAAAGCGATTCGACCGGCGCCTGGGCGAGCGCGTTGGCCGCTTCCATACCCGAGCGAATGCAATCCGGCACGCCGATGCCGTGGTAGGCGTTGCCGGCGAGCGCCAGTCCCGGAATCTCGGCCACGCGCTTCTCAATGCGGTCCACGCGCGCGATGTGTCCGGGCTCGTACTGCGCCATTGCGCCTCGCCAGCGGTACACACGCGCGAAGATGGGCCGGGCCGCGAGCTTCAGGATGTCCCGAAGTTCGCGGTGGACCGTCTCCAGCAGCTCGTCATCGGTGAGGCCCAGCACAGCTTCATCGCGCGCCCCGCCAAGGAAGCAGCGGAGAATGCCCTTGCCCGCGGGAGCGCGATGCGGAAATTTGTTGTGGACGAAGGTGCAAGCCAGCATGCGCGTGCCTTCGCTGCGTGGCACGAGGAAGCCGAAACCTGGCGGCAGTCCCTTGAGCTGGTCCATGTAGTAGCCAAGCGTGACCGTAACCGACGAGCTATAGGTAATGTCGAGAAGATTGCGCGCCAGGCCGCGGTCCACGCCGTCCAGCAGTGTGCCCGCCACGTTTGCCGGCGTGGCTAGGATGACCGCGTCGTAGCGCTCGTCTCCGTTGAGTTCGATCGACACACGCCATCCGTCGCCCTCGGGATAGACCCGGAGGACGTGAGTACGCAAACGGATGGAGTCGGGGTCTAGCCGGCTGACAATGGCATCCACCATCTGCTGCATGCCGTCCGTGAGTGAAGTGAAGAGTGGCCGAGGCGGCTGCTTGTGGGCAGCCTGTGCCATCTTCTTGTGCGCCGCCAGCATGGCCATGCTCAAGCTGCCGTATTTCTCCTCCATCTCGACAAAGCGAGGCAATACGGCGCGAGCGCTGAGCTTGGCCGCATCGCCTCCATAAACTCCGGAGAGCAGGGGATCAGCCAGGCGGTCGACGACTTCAGCGCCGAAATGACGTTCCACCAGCTCCGCCACCGTCTCGTCGTCCTGCATGGGACGCGGAGGATGCAGCAGCTCGCGAGCCATGCGAATTTTCGTGCTCCACGAAAACAACGGCGACAAGGCGGTCGGAAGAAGCTTGGTCGGGACCATGAACATCAGGCCATCGGGCATGACCACGAGCCGCCCGTTTACCAGGATGTAGGTCTTACGCTGCGCGTCGTTGGAGCCGATGAGCTGGTCGGCGATGCCCAGGTCTTTGCAGAGCGAAAGCGCCCAAGGCTTCTCGGTGAGGAAGGAATCGGGGCCAGCCTCGACCAGGCAGCCCTCGATGCGGTCGGAGTACATGGAACCGCCGAGCCGCTGCCCGCTCTCAAAGAGGGTGTACTCCAGCTCAGTTCCAGCGGCGCGGGCCTTCTCCAGGTAGAAAGCGGCGCTCAGACCCGAAATGCCTCCCCCGATAATCGCAATCCGCTTCATGCTCATAAAGTTCTTACAGCCTTAGCCGTTCAAGAAACCCTGTCCCTTCTCGCCTTGAAAGGGCACGGCTTCAGAGGCTGCTGAAAAAAGCGAGTGTACCTCAGCAGGTACGGGCCTTTCCACAGGCCGGTAGGTTAAGTAAGTAGTATGCGTGGAGACGAGAAGCAGCAACCCGTGATGTTCAGCTACATCGACCTGGAACAGCGCGTGCCCGCCGAGCACCCGTTGCGTGCCATCCGCCGGATGGTGGATCAGGCCTTGGGCGATCTGTCACAGCATTTTGACACGCTGTACGCCCGCGGGGGACGGCCCTCGATTCCCCCGGAGCAACTGCTGCGGGCCCTGTTATTACAGGTATTGTACGGGCTGCGCAGTGAGCGGCAACTGATGGAACAGGTGGCTTACAACTTGCTGTACCGCTGGTTCGTGGGCCTGGCGATGGATGAAGCGGCCTGGGATGCGACGGTGTATAGCAAGAATCGCGATCGCTTGCTGCAGGGCGAAGTGTGGCAACGTTTACTGGTGGCGGTGGTGGAACAGGCGCGGGCGCAGAGCTTGCTGAGCGAAGAGCACTTCACGGTGGATGGAACGCTGCTGGAAGCGTGGGCGAATCGGCGCAGTTTCGAGCCCAAGGATCCGCCGCCGACGAAGGGCACGGGATCGAGGGGCAAGAAATGTTTACGCGACAGCCATGAGTCGAGGACGGATCCGCAGGCGCGCTTGTATAAGAAGAGCGCGGCGGGCGAGGCCAAGCCCAGTTATCTGGGGCATGTGATCATCGAGAATCGTCATGGGCTGGTGGTGGCGGCCTGTGCCACGCAGTCCAGTACGACGGCGGAGCGGGAGGCGGCGTTGGCCATGTTGGACGAAATGGTTGGGGCCACCACCGCGCCGGGCCCGAAGCGAATCACGCTGGGAGCCGACAAGTTGTATCAGGAGCAGAAGTTTATTGAGGGGCTGCGGCAACGCGGGATTGCGCCGCATGTGGCGGAATACGAAAAAGCTTCGACCTACTGGCCCAACTTTTTAAACGAGGCCGAACGCCACGATCCGGGGTTCGCCATCAGCCAGAAGAAACGCAAACTGGTGGAGATGGTATTTGGTTGGGGCAAGCTGGACAGCATCATGCGCAAGTTCAAACTGCACGGGGTAGAGCGGATCGATTGGTTGTTTCGCCTGTTGGCAACGGCCAACAATCTGATGCGCATGGTGAAGCTGAGCAAGCTAATTCCGGCGCAGTAAGCGCAGGGAGGAGTGTGTCTGCGGGGCGCAAAGAAGCCCTGCCAAGACTAAAAATGCGATGCAGAACAGCGGCTTAACTCGGGAAAAATGACCCTGGCGAGAAGTTGCCATGAAAGTAAGCGACTTTTTCAGCAGCCTCTTCAGCCGTGCCCTCAAACCGTTGTCATTATGCTGGCTTTAGCCACGGAGGGACCTCGGTGTTGAAACGAGGTGCGAGTTCCCTTGTATGTTGCTTGCTACTCCCCAAGGCTGCCATGGGGTGTTAAGTGGGAATGGCAGGTATGGGGTTCCGGCGGGAAGGCCGTAGTTCCCTGAGGCGCGGTGCCCGAGGCATCGTAAGCCTGTCCTGAGATCGGCCTCCCGCCCTGCTTTCCGGAAACCGCGGAGAATCCGAGGCGCGAAGCCTGCATATTCAAGGTCGGCCGGAGAGTTGGCGTTGGGCGGGAAGCCGGAGCCAGCCTAGCACACAAGGAGAGCGCGCGTGAATTTTTGCGGAATCGATGTCAGTGCTCAGGAGTTAGTGGTGAAGGTTCGTGGGCCAGAGCGGGAGGAAGCAGTGCGTCGCTTTGCCAACACGCCATCGGGGCATAAGGCCCTGGTGGGGTATTTGCTGGGGCGGCGGGGCGAGGCGATACGGGCTGTCTGGAAGCCAGTGGCAACTACAGTTTGGACGTGGCCCTGGTGCTGGCGGGGCAGGAGGAAGTCGAGTTGGAAGTGATCAACCCTAAAGCGGCTCGCCACTTTGCCCAGGCGCTGGAGCAGCGCAGCAAGAACGATCCGGTGGACAGCGCGGTGTTGTTGGAGTATGCGGCGCGCATGCCGTTTACGCGGTGGCAGCCGCCGCGGGAGCAGGACCTGCAGTTGCGCGCCATCACCCGGCAACGGTCGTCGCTCACCCAGGAGCGGGCGACGTTTCGCTGTCGCTTGCACGCCGCTCAGGTTTCTAGCAGTACGCCGGCCTGTGTGGTGCGGGAGTTGGGGCGAACCATTGCCCACTTGCAACGCAGCCTGGCACGCATGACCAAGGCCGCCCTGGCGCTGGTCAGCCGTGATCCTGTGCTGCAGCGTCGCCTGCAGTTGCTGGACAGCCCCAAAGGGATAGGGGAAGCTACGGCTTTGGCGGTGCTGGGCGAGCTGGTGGTGATCGGGGAGCGCTCGGCCCGCGAGTTGACCAAGCACGCTGGTCTGGATGTAGTGGAGTTTATTTCCGGCAGCTCGGTGCAGAAGAAGCCGCATATCAGTCATGCCGGCAACGCTTACTTGCGCAAGGCGTTGTACATGTCGGCGCTGACGGCGGCCTATCAGGAGCCGTATCTGCGGGCCTTTTACCAGCGCCTGCTGGCTGCCGGGAAGGAGAAAATGCAGGCCCTGGTGGCGGTCATGCGCAAGCTGCTGCACGCCATCGTAGGCATGTTTCGTCACGACCAGCCCTACGACGGAGCCCGGTTGTGTCCGCCGGGGGGAGCGGCGGTTCGCTGAAAAAGAAGAGAGGTTCTCCGCCACCTCTCCAGAGAAGAAAAAAGCTTGCGTTTTAACAGAGAATCTCAGGGGCTGAAGCCCGCTATCCTTCACTCCTCAGTGTCACGGCTTCAGAGGCTGCTAAAAAACTCGAATCCCGGGTAGAGCTGGCCTTCAGGCCAGCGTTAAGAGTAATTCATGAAAACCGGCTTTAGCCGCTGAGGTACCTCGACTCAAACGCCGCGAAAACACGCGCGTCCTAGCGACATCGCGGCATGTTCCTCCGGGCCTAAAGGCCGTTTTATGATGAGCTCATGGACGCGGCGCTGAAGAGGCTGTTACGAAACGCGCGACGCGCAGAGGGAACAAGGAACAAGGGATCTTCAACATCCGGGAGCTTGCTTTAAGGCATAGGGTTGTTGCCGGCGGATGCGCCTGGTTTGGTTAGGCGGCCAGCGCTACCCGGAAGGCAACTCCGCCCAGCACCTTCAGCATGCGTTTCAGGTTGTAGGCCAAGGTTGCCAAGCTCATCTCGGCCTGCGCTCCCACGACTCCGCGTAGCAGGAATCGCGGATGTCCCAAGATGTGGTACTTGAGCGCGGCGAAGGGAGGCTCCACGAGGCAACGGCGCGAGCGCATCATCTCCGCACTGGCCCGTTGCTGCATGCGTTGCAAAGCCCCCTCGTACAGGTGACGCTGCACGAAACGTTGTGGCGAGTTGGTGCACAGCGACTTCAGCCGACAGCTCCCGCAGGCTTGGGCAGACGCCACATAGACCACACGCTTTTGGTGCGGTTGTGTTTGTTTGCGGCGGAGGATTTGCTGGTCCGGACAGCGGAAGCTGTCGGTCTTCTCGTCGTAAACAAACTGGCTGCGGTCGAATAAGTTGCCGTCTCCGCGATTGTTCACACTGCGACGGGCCGGCACGTGGGGCAGGATGCCTTGCGCTTCGCAGGCCTGGGCCTGCTCGCCGTTGGAGTAGCCGCTATCGGCCACCACGTTCAGCGACAGCGGATCGCCCAAGGCTTGTTTGGCAGCTTCGGCCATGGGCAGCAGACTGCGCTGGTCGTTGCTTTCCGTCGTGACCCTCTGCGCTACGATCAGCCTGTGTTCTGTATCCACCGCTGTCTGCAGGTTGTAGGCCGGCCGTTTACCCTCCGTGGTGCGCATGAAGCTTGCTTCCGGCTCCGGATCCTGCTTGAGCTTCTCCAGCGCCGCCGCCACCGCACTCGGATCAACCACCCATTCTTCCTGCTCGTCGGCCAGGTCCAGTTGCTCCAAATAGCGTTTCACCGCATCGCGTTCTCGCACCCGTTGCGCACTGCTTACGGCGCGAAATTTCGAACCGTCCACCGCCACCGTCTCGCCCCGTACCAGTCCCACGCTGCGAGCGAAAGCCACCAACTCCGTCCCCGCTTCGGTCACCGCTGCACTATGCATCCGTCGGAACTCGGCGATCGACTTGTAGTCCGGCTGCAGCCGACCCAACAGCCACATCCCTTCCACGTTGCGCTGGCACTCGGCTTCCAACCGCCGCGACGAGCGCACCTGGTGCATGTACCCATACAGGTACAACTTCAGCAGATCGCGCGGATCGTAGCCCGGCCGCCCCGTCTCCGCCGGCTCCGCTCGCACGAACCCCAACTGCGCCATCGCCAGTCGATCGACGAAGGCCTCGATCACCCGGCACAGGTGGTCGGCCGGTATCAACTCCTCCAAGGTCACGGGAAACATCGTGACCTGTTCCCGCGCTTCTCCCCGAATGTAAGCCATGCAAAATGCCCCCACTCTCGTGAGGCCAATCTTCTCATTGCTTGCTGGATTCGCCTAGAGTCTTGCTGGATTCCCTCTGGAGTTTCGTAACAGCCTCTGAAGCGCCGCACTACCCGAAACTTCCCTTCAAAGGAGTTTTTCAGCAGCCTCTGAAGCCGTGCCCTTTCGAAGAAGATGTCAACAAAGCAAGTCAGTGTGAGAACCTGCTCCGCCCCTCTGCGGGGCTGGATTTGCGGAGTTTGGCTTCTTCTCAAACCGCAAATTCCCATGCCGAGTCTCACGCCCTCTTCCGCACCAGTAGGAGCCGGGTCCTTTACCGACAGTGCTCCTCTTAACGCGCTTCAGCCTGCGACCGAACTGCTGGTCACTTCTTTTCCCATCCTATCCAGACGTTGCCTCGCCAGATCGGCAACCGCGCTTACGAACAGCGGCGAATCGTTCAACGACTCGGCACGGTAAAGCTTCACCCCATGCTCCGCGGCGAATTGCTGGAACAGAATGTCAATATCGAACAGGATTTCGACGTGGTCGCATACAAAGCCGATCGGCTGCACGAACACGCCATTGTGACCTGCGTCGCGCAATCCAGTGATGGTCTCTTCCACCGTCGGCCCCAGCCATTCGCCGCCAGACATGCCCTGGCTCTGAAAAGCGAAGCTCCAGGCGCCGATCTCATGGACCTGCGCGGCCACCAGCGAGGCCGTCTCCTTTGTTTGCACCTCGTAGGGATCGCCGTCCGCAATGGTGCGCTTGGGGACGCTGTGCGCGGTGAAAATCACCGGCAGCCGCGCGCCGTGCCGGGAGCACGCTTCCGCCCATCCACTCCGCAGCTTCTCGGCAAAGGCCTCTATCAGCAAGGGACGATCATGCCAATCCTCGACGAAATCAATTGCAAACGGCGCCTTGTTGCCGAACAGCACCTCTTTGTAGAGTCCCACGCTGGTGCGGGAATTGTGCGGCGCGAGGCAGATGGCGACGGCCCGTTCGACTCCGTCGGCCGACATCTGGCGGAGCGTATCGGCGATGAACGGATGCCAATTGCGCATGCCAACGTACACCGGCAGACCCAGTTCACCCGCTACGCCGTCCGCTTGCCGGCGCGTGATGCTGGTCAAAGGCGAGCTGCCGATGAGGGAATAGCGATGCTGCACTTCGCGGACAACGGCTTCCGGCAAGGGGCGTCCGCGGGAGATGTTCAGCAGGAACTCTGGAATATCTTCCACCCGCTCGGGACTGCCGTGAGCGATCAGGAGTACGGCATCTTTGCTCATCGCGCCCTCGTGGAGCTGGCCGCAGTCGAGCTGAACTCGTGCACAAATTGCGCGAGGTTTCTCACGTTCTCCACCGGCGTGTGCGGCAGGATGCCGTGGCCGAGATTGAAAATGTGTCCCGTCCGCCCGTCTGCCAGACGCAGAATGTGCTCGGCGCGCTGCTTGACCTCGCGCCACGAGGCAAACAGCACCACCGGATCGAGGTTTCCCTGCACTGCGTGTTTATGCCCAACCGTTTGCCAGCCCTCGTCGAGCGGGATGCGCCAATCGAGGCCAATGACCTCGGCGCCGGTTTCCGACATCGAAGGCAATAAGGTGGAGCTGTCCGTCCCGAAGTAGATGATGGGCACGCCGGTTTCTTTCTGAAGACGCTGAATGAGCTGCGTGGTCGGCACCAACGCGTAGCGGCGGTAGTCCTCCACGCTCAAGCAGCCCACCCAACTATCGAAAATCTGCAACGCGTCGGCGCCGGCGCGCACTTGCTCGGCCGCGTATGCCGCCAGCACATCCACCAGCTTGCTGACCAACTCGTCCCACACCTCGGGCGAGTTGTACATCAGCTTCTTGACTTCCAGATAATGCCGCGACCCGCCGCCCTCGACCATGTAGCTGGCCAGGGTGAAGGGTGCGCCGCAGAAGCCAATAACCGGCAGCTTGTCGCCAAAATGTTTCACCACTTGGGAGACGGCGGCTGAGACATATCCCAGTTCCGCAGCACGATCGGTGCGCAGCACGTGGACATCTTCGGCCGTTCGCACCGGCTTCTCGATGACGGGCCCCTCGCCGGCGGAAAAGTGGAAGGGCAGGCCCATCACCTCCAGCGGCAGAAGCAGGTCGGCGAAGATGATTGCCGCGTCCACCTGGAGATATTCGGCGGCCGTAATGGTTACTTCGGCGGCCAGTTGCGGGTTCTTGCAGATCTCAACCAGCGAATGGTGCTTGCGGATATCGCGGTATTCCTGCATGTAGCGCCCCGCCTGGCGCATGAACCAAACGGGAGTGGTCTCGACCGGTAGGCGCCGGCAAGCCCTTATAAAGAGGGAATCGGGAGCGGACATAAACCACTATCGTAGCATTCTGGCTCGGTGGATCGAGTGAACCAGATCACAAAGGCGCGGGCCTTTTTGCTGGGCGTGCAAAAAGAGATGGTGGCAGGCAAGCGCCTAAAATAAAATCCGAGACTGCTCCGTTAATCACGGTGAGCATATTCGATTTTGCGCGCAATGCTGAAACCAATCATGTCAAGCTACTTGTATTGGGAAACATCAAATATCTCTTGAATTCATTTCGGTTGTAATGATGTTGATGATTAGCTTCTAATTCATCCAGCAAGCCATCCACAGCACCTTCGAGATCTGGAAGTTCCGACGGCTCAGCTTTCAGGAGCACCCTAAAGAGTTGTTGAAATTCCTCTAATGCTGCCGCGACTGCCTGCTGTTGCACCACTATCTCCCTTCTCGCCCTGAAGAAGGGGATGGGTTTGTCTGCGTGAAATCCGGCTTTATTACGGAATGTACGCAGAATTTTCCAAGCTGGTTTCATACGATCCCAGGCCTGTTTGATGTCGACCTTACGATTCGGAAACAGCTCCTTCCATAATTCGATAACGTCCATTCCTCCTTTGCTTTGGTCTATAAAAACGGCAAACCAACTCAACTGGACTGTTCTCAGGGAATCTGCGAAATCGGCTGCCGTTCGGGCTACTGGTGTGCGAGGACAAAACTCGCCCTTTTTAAGGCTCTGCCGCAATGCCCCGATGTCAAGAAATTCAATGGCCTTGACGCGAAACACCACATAACGTCTGAGTGCGTTAGCTCTCATTGCCGCCGCCTGATTGCCCATCACCCACCTTCCATGGCCTTGCTGCGCTTCTCTGCCAGCTTCACGTCACGCCGAAACTGCGAACCCCTTATCAGATTTCGCAAGGGTCAAATATCCAGATCCTGGAAAAGATCGTCGGCAGACTTAAAGCGCTTGCCCTGGCCTCTATCCAAGGCCCGCATCGCCTTCACGGTCGTCGCGTTTGGAACTTTGACGTCGAATGGCAAGGCCTTTTCAGCGGCCACGCGCACCAGCAACATGCGTACTGCGTCTGACACGGATATTCCCATGGCCGCCAGCGTTTTCGCAGCTTTCTTCTTCACTTTTTCATCCACCCGAATGTGGACCATCGTCGTCGACATAACTCAAGACCTCTGCGATACATTGTATCTCACTACAAATTCCCTAGAGCAAATTGGGATTTACTGTACGCGCTGCAAGAAAGAAGTGCCGCCGGCTGAAGCCGGCTCTACCTTGAATAGGCCGGGCAACGCGGCGCTGAAGCGCCTATTACGAAAGTAGACTCGCCGCTACGCGGCTCGGCAGGATTTCCCACTTGACCAGGGGCTTGCGCCCCTGGCTCACTACAAAGCCGCCGCTTCGCGGCTGATTGGCTTGCCGTTCCCTCACTTGTCCCATTCCAAAAGTTGCAATAGTAGTTTCGTAGCAGCCTCTGAAGCGCCGCTCTACCAGAACTCGGAACGATTACAGCAAATCGGAAACTGACCTAATCCCGGCCAACCCGTAAGCACTGGCGTGTGTCCCCCGTCACAGCCACTTATGGCTGTGCTTCCTACAATTGACTGAAGGAAGATGCCGGAAAACGCACCCAAGCCGATCAACCCCTGGATCGTGACCGTCGCCGTCATGCTGGCGACGTTCATGGAGATCCTTGACACCACCGTGGTCAACGTCTCCATTCCTCATCTTGCCGGGAACATGGGCGCGACCGTGGAGGAAGGTACGTGGGTCGTGACCTCGTACCTGGTCTCCAACGCCATCATCCTGCCGATGGCGGGATGGCTGGCCAACCGCTTTGGCCGCCGCCGCATCCTGCTGACCTGCGTTGCCGGCTTCACTGTGACGTCGCTGCTCTGCGGGATGGCGACCAGCCTGGAGTCGCTGATTTTCTTTCGCGTCCTGCAAGGCCTTACCGGCGGCGGATTGCAGCCGCTGGCGCAGGCCGTCCTGCTGGAGACCTTCCCTCCGAAGAAGCACGGCACGGCGATGGCGGCCTTTGGGCTGGGCATCATCCTGGCGCCGATTCTCGGTCCCACGCTGGGCGGCTGGATCACCGAT
The DNA here is from genome assembly GCA_963843005.1 of uncultured Acidobacteriaceae bacterium. GTDB lineage: Bacteria > Acidobacteriota > Terriglobia > Terriglobales > Acidobacteriaceae > Bog-257. The sequence continues at coordinate 73,810 of CAWJIW010000001.1, forward strand.
AACTACACCTGGCGCTGGATCTTCTACCTCAATCTCCCGGTGGGTGTGTTCTCCATGGGGATGATCAGCGCGTTCGTGCGCGACCCGCACTACATCGGCAAGCACAAAACCGGCGGCGTTGATCTGTGGGGCATCGGCTTTCTCGCGCTGGGCTTTGGAACGCTGCAGGTTGTCCTCGACACCGGCCAGCGCAAGGACTGGTTTGGCAGCAATCAGATTCGCCTGTTGACGGCGCTCTGCGTCTTCGGCCTGGTCGCCATGGTCGTGCGCGAACTCAAGGCGCGACACCCCATCGTTGACCTGCGCGTGCTGAAGGACCGCACCTTCAGCGCGGGCGTCTTCCTCATGACCATGCTCGGCTTCGTGCTGTATGCCAGCCTGGTTCTGCTGCCTATCTTCCTGCAGACGTTGTTGAACTACCCGGCACTGCAATCGGGGCTGGCGCTCTCGCCCCGCGGTCTCGGATCGCTAGTGATGATGCCGATTACCGGGCAACTCACCAACCGCTACGATCCCCGCAAGCTGATTGGCGTCGGCCTGGTGGTGGGCGCATACAGCATGTTCAGCCTCTCGCACTTGAACCTGAATGCCGGTTACTGGGACATCTTCTGGCCACAGGTAATCCAGGGCGGAGCCATGGCGTTTCTCTTCATTCCGCTGATGGCGACCAGCATGTCCGGCATTGCGCGGGAGAAGATGGGCAACGCCACCAGCATCTACAACCTGATGCGCAACATCGGCGGCAGCTTCGGCATCGCCACCATGAACACCTTCCTGAGCCGGCGCAGCCAGGTCCACCAGAACCAGCTCGTCAGCCACGTCACCCAGTACGATTTGCGAACCCAGATGGCGCTGCGCGGGATGAAGAATTGGTTCCAGCTCCACGGCTCGAATTCGGTGGACGCAGCCCGGAAGTCACTGGGCGCGATTTACGGCATGGTGCAGCAGCAGGCCGCCATGCTCTCGTTCGTCGAGGCATTCTGGGTGATGGGCATGATCTTCGTCGGCATGCTTCCTTTGCTATTGCTGTTGCGAAATGCGCGCGACCTGCATCCCCACACAAGCAAGAGTGTTGACAAGCTGCAACCCGCCGAGATGGCCCCGGAGGCGCCAGTTGAAGCGGAGCCGGAGCCGGAACTCGCGGGCATGCTGCAGTAACCCCTACGTCCTACTGGCGGTATCTCTACAATCGACTGATGGACGCCATCCTTACGACGCCGACTTCGCCCTACCGCGGACGGCTGGCGCCTTCGCCCACTGGCTTGCTGCACATCGGGCATGCTCACACCTTCTGGACCGCGTATCAGCGCTCCTTGGAGCACGGCGGTACGCTGGTCTTCCGCGACGAGGACCTCGACCCTCAGCGGTGCAAGCCGGAATTCGCGCAGGCGATGATGGAAGACCTGCGATGGCTGGGCATTCGCTGGCAGGAAGGGCCGGACATCGGTGGTCCCTTCGCACCCTACCAGCAGAGCAGGCGTCGCGAGTTTTACCTGGCTGCATGGTACAGCTGCGCGACGGCGGATATATCTATCCCTGCACGTGCTCACGCAAAGACCTGGCCATGGCCGCAACCGCTCCGAACGATGCCGACGATGAACCCATTTATCCGGGGCGCTGCCGCGAAAAAATCGGGCAAGCATCCAGTTACGAATTGCCTGCCGGGGTGAACTGGCGGTTTCGCGTTCCCGACGGAGAGGCAATCGCCTTCAGCGATTTGCGGCAAGGGTTGCAACAGTTCGTCGCGGGAAGAGATTTCGGCGACTTCGTCGTGTGGCGCCGCGATGACGTGCCCGCCTATCAGCTTGCCGTCGTCGCCGATGATGCGGCCATGCAGATCAGCGAAGTGGTGCGCGGCACGCGACCTGCTGAAATCCACCGCGCGACAACTGCTGCTGATAAGGGCCCTCGGGCTGACGGTTCCGGCCTACTATCATTGCGACTTGGTGCGCGACCATGCCGGAGTGCGGCTTGCGAAGCGCCACGATGCGCTTAGCCTGCGCAGGCTGCGCGAGCAGGGCTACACGCCGCAAGAGGTATTGGAGTGGCGCAAGTCGAGGTGATTGCATCTTCGCGCAACACGCCGCAAACAGGGTATCGTCTCCCCGCATACTTAAAGGAGGCGTGAGGCGATGCGATTGAATTGGGGCGCTATCCTATTGGCCGGCTTCGCGGACTGGGTGTTGGGCAGCAATATGGTTCACAGCGTTTTCCAATGCCTGGATAGCGGGGTTGCGAATGGCTCCGGAGGAATTGCAGGCTCACAAAGCCCATCCAAGTCCCTGGCCATACATCATCTCATTACTGTGCAGCATTCTGATGGCGTATGCCATAGCCGGACTGCTGAGCCGCTCAGGGTCGCATACCATGTTTCGCGGAATCAGCATCGGCATGTTGGTAGGCATGGTTGCCGCATTTGCCATGGTCACGGACATGGTGTTCGAGGCCCGCGTTCTTTCGTTCATTTTGATCTCCGCGGCTTATCCTCTGGTGGGCTGCATTCTGATGGGGATAATCGTCGGCGTCTGGAAACCGAAGGCGAAGAAAAGCTGAGCCCGACCGCACAGCGATGGTGGCGCGATGAACATCGAGGGCAGGATTGTGCAGGGGTACCTGAAAGCTCTTACCGGTTTGGAACGGCTACCCGGCCCCCACGGGGAGCGCTCGATCGAACTGTTTCGCCACGGTACGCTCACGGTGAAGTTGTACGCGCCGAGAGGCGGCGATGGACAGCATCCGCACACGCGCGACGAGATTTACGTCATCGCCAGCGGAACCGGGCGGTTTCAGCTGGGATCGGAGCAGGTTTCCTTCGGGCCGGGTGACGTGTTGTTCGTGCCGGCGCACCAGGAACACCGCTTCGTGGAATTTACCGACGACTTCGCAACCTGGGTCTTCTTCTACGGACCGGAAGGCGGAGAGCCCAACCTTTAGGGCTTGGACCGAGGTTCGCGGGCCTAGATAAATGCACAGTGATGCGAAACAGGGACGCGGGCGGTGGCTGGCATGGACTCTGTTGTCGCTCCTTTTCGCGGGTGCAGCAATTGCACAGAGTTTTTATCACAATATTTGGTATGACCTGTTTGCGCCGCGGATGGGGCTGATCGACCTCGTGGAGTTCCTCTTATTGCCTTTGTGGGTGACGAGCACCATCATGGCGTTTACCGCATTCCCTCCTCCGCGGAAACGACTATGGTGGCTCCTGTTGCCGAGCCCGTGGTGCTTTCTACGCCTGTTCGAATTCCTTCTCACGATGTTTGCTTGGTCGACCCGCGGATTCGCGCCATAGTGCCGCCATGGTTCGGAATTGCTGTTGCGAAATCGCGATTTCGCAATAAAAGGAAAAGGCCGATCGATCTGCTGGCCCTCGTTGCAGGAATATGTCCCAGATAGATGGGAAGTTTGCGCTTAGCTCCCGGGCGCAAAGACACGGCCACCCCGCTTATGATGGGTGTTCCCCGAATCATCTCGCTTGCAGAAGTCCCGCGGCAGGTCTAGCCTGTTGGCAAGCAGTGGGGTAGAAGCATGTTCAGCCTTCCTTATGTTGTCATCATGGCAGGACTCTCCTTTGGCGGAGCCATGACCGTCATCGGATTCGGCGGCCTGCTGGGAGCCTGGTTCCATCGCGAGTTGGGAACTCCGTTACCGCTGCCGACGCTGCGTGGACCTGTCGAGAGAAGGCTTTACACTTACGTTGGTATTGGCAGGATTCGTCGTGTGGGGCTGCGCGTTCCTTTGGAGTTTGAAACTCTTGCCGTGAGCCCCTTGACTGTCATCCTGAGCGTCACCTAGCCCTGCGATCCACCCATAGAGATGAAAATCCACTACCCTTCGGCTTCACTCAGGGCAGGCTCCAGCACGGAGATCGCGGAGAAGACTCCAACCTGTCTCATAAATCGTCCTGTACCAGGGCATGGCTTCACAGGCTGCTAAAAAACTCGAATCCTGGGTAGAGCTGGCCTTCAGGCCAGCGTTAAGAGTAATTCATGAAAACCGGCTTTAGCCGCTGAGGTACCTCGACTCAAACGCCGCGAAAACACGCGCGTCCTAGCGACATCGCGGCATGTGCCTCCGGGCCTAAAGGCCGTTTTATGATGAACTCATTGACGCGGCGCTGAAGCGCCGCACTACCCTCCGTGTCTCCGTGGTGAATGGTTTTCGACGGAGCGTGGAGCGAAACGACGGTCCCTGGCTCACCAATACGCTTATCCCCGCTGGAACAGTTCCGTCTGCGCGCTCTCGCCCGCCAGTTCCGACATTTGCTGGATGTACTTGTCGGCATCGAACTTCTTGCGCGCCGCATTACCTGACATGTAGCGAATGGTGCCGAAGATAGGACGGTCGAACCACGGGCGGTCGAATTTGCCGGTAATCGACCATGCGATTCCCGCATAGCCATTGGGATCACGGCCGTCGAGAAAATACTTGTCGTTGAGATAGACCGCCGTCTGGTAGGCCACGGCCGGCGAAGGGCTCCACTCCAGGATTTTCTTTGCCCAGTACATTCGCATGTAGTTGTGCATCCACCCCGCGTAAAGCATCTGCTGCTGGGCGGCGTTCCAAAGCTCATCGTGGGTCTCGCCGTGCTCGAGTTGCTGTCGCGAATAGGTCACGGGCCGCGGGTCGCGCGCGTGCTCGCCGAGGGTGCGATGCGCCCAGTCGGGTGCGCTCTCGATGGAGTCATACAGCGGATTGAAATGCACGAAGTTGATGGACAACTCGCGCCAGGTAATGAGTTGATCAAGGAAGTCGTCTTTCGTCGCGCGCGACGCCTTGGAGTGCTCAACCGCCATCGCCACCGTGTGCGGCCCGATGTGCCCGAAGTGGAGATAAGGCGACAACCGGCTCGTGCCATCCACTTCCGGCTTGCCGTGGCGCTCGGGGTAATGGGCCAGCTTGTGAGTCACAAACTCGTGCAGCAGTTTGAGCGCCTCGCTGGTTCCGCCGCGAAAGGAATCAGCGGGTTGTACCGACCGGTCGAGGCCGTCCCAATCTTCCGTGAGGTCGAACGACCCGTCGTCGGGCAACGCGCGCAATCCGCGCGGCTTCTCCCATTCCACCTTGGCTTTCGGATTGTGTGGCGACGCAAGAAACTCTTGGAGGCGCGCCTGCAATCGAGGGCGAATGATGCGCGCCGCATACTGCTCCTTCTCCAGCAGCTTGGAGGGGACGAGCACGTCGGCATCCACCGTCCACAGCGGCACGGTGAGCTTCTTCGCCGCCAGCTCCCGCCAATGGTTGGGCTCACGCATCGGGTTTTCATCGCCAATGACGAGCGAGACCTTAACTTCAGCGCAGAATTTCAGCAGCGAGTGTTCGGGATAGCGCCTGAGCACATAGCCGATGCCGCGCTTGCGGGCGCGTTCGGCGGTGTCAGGTATGCCCTGCGCCAGAAACGAGTAATGCCGCAAATTGGCGTGCGGGTAGAAGGGCACCGGCGCGAAGAAGATCACCACTGGCTGTCGCAAAGCGTTGGCCGCTTCAACGGCAACGTCGAGCGCAGGATTGTCCAGCGCGCGCTGGGCTCGCTGCATCCAGTACACGACACAACGGCCAGTGGGATCGGGCGCTCCGGCGCGGCGCACGGTCACGCGCGGATTCGATACGAGTTGCTCGATAGTATTCATTAGGGGGTCAAAAGCAACGCGCGGGCGGGGCAGGCTAAGTTCAATGGCCGTGGCAGCCGCGAATTACTTGGATGTTACCGGATCGATGCGCTTCTGTCAGCTTATGTGATCGTGCCGCTACGGGGCTCCACAGGCACGCGTGCTTACGAACTCCTCAAACGGTACGCGAAATCTCACGGCCTACACGTCTTTGATTCGCTGGTTGCGGCCATCGCGATCGAAGAGGGGCTCACGTTGGTGACCAAGAACCGCAAGCACTTCGGAATGATCGAGGGCTTGAACCTGGGGGTCCCGCAATATTGAAAGGCCGCCGCTGTACCCTAACTTAGGAAGCCCTTAAAAGTCAACAACCCTTTAAGCCACTGAGTCCCCGACTCTGACCTCAGCTGATCGGGATCATGCCGAGTTGCCATCCTGTCCCGGTTGCTCTGCTATCAGCACTTCGTCCGCTACGGCCGCCGCCTCGACCGCCGGCTTCACATCATGCACCCGCACGATGTGGGCCCCGAGCAGAATGCTGGCGACCATCGCGGCGAGCGAGCCATACAGGCGCTCGCTTGGAGGCGCATCCTTGCCCGCGCGCTTGCCCACGGTGCGCCCGATGAACGACTTGCGCGACGTGCCCGCCAACAACGGAAATCCCATGCGGTGCAATTGATCGAAGTGCGCCAGCAGAGGATAGTTTTCCTCGAAGTTCTTGCCGAACCCAAAGCCAGGGTCGAGCACGATGCGGTCCCGTAATACCTCACCCGCGAACGCCATCTGGACGCGGTTCGCTAGATCATGCACGACCAACGATGTAATGTCGTTCGCGAAGGGCAGATTGCGCCACTCCTGTGGCTGACCGCGGGTATGCATCAGCACCACGCCGCATTGCAGTTCGCCGCAAATGCGGGCCATTTGCGGGTCCCACGTGAAGGCGCTGACGTCGTTCACGATCTCGGCGCCTGCGGACAATGCCGCCCGCGCCACCCCTGATTTGTAGGTATCCACGGAAATAATTGCGCCGGGCCTTGCGCGCAGCACGCCTTGCACAACCGGAACTACGCGCTGTAGCTCTTCGTCCTGCGTCACGACGGCGCGCGCTTCCGCTACCGCAACATGCGCGCCCGGCCGTGTCGATTCGCCACCGATGTCGAGGATATCGGCGCCTTCGTCCAGTAATCGCAGGCCGTGTTCCACGGCCCGTTCCGGGTCGAGGAACTTCCCGCCATCCGAGAACGAGTCCGGCGTGACGTTAAGAACTCCCATGATGAGGGTGCGCTGGCCGAGTTCCAAGGCGCGAGAGCGCAGTTGCCAGCGATACGGAGGCCGCATCACACGATTGTAGCCGCCAAGTAAGCCGGCGGATCACAGCCTTGCCGGGCGGTGCTAAAATCCTCACAGTAGTCTTATGTATCGGCTCCGCTATTTCGGCGCAATTCTCCTGCTGTTTGCGCTGCTCGCGCAGGCGTCGGCAGATCGCCACCAGAAGTCCGACCAAAGCCCGGAACCTTCGGGAAGACTCGATCGCGATATCGAGCAGATCCTCAGCGATCCCGAAGCGGCGCGTGGTTTTTGGGGAATTTCTGTGGTCGCGCTGGACAGCGGCAAGCCGCTCTACACCCTCAATTCCGGCAAGCTATTCACTCCCGCCTCGAACACCAAGCTCTTCACCACCGCAGCTGTCTTTGGACTGATCGGGCCTGACTACCGCTTCAAGACCACGGTTGAGAGCATGGGTTCGCTGGACAAGTATGGGCGCCTGAACGCTGACCTAGTGCTGGTAGGACGCGGCGACCCCAATCTTTCTGGTCGCATTCTGCCCTACAACCTGCGCACCGAGCGCAAAGTCCCGCCAATCCTGGTGCTGCAGACTCTCGCCGACCAACTTGTTCTACACGGCTTGAAATACGTTGACGGCGATGTAGTGGCCGACGATTCCTACTACGTCTTCGAGCGCTACGGTGAAGGCTGGTCGCAGGACGATCTTGTCCGCGAGTGGGGCGCTCCGGTTTCGGCGCTTACCATCAACGACAACGTGATCTTCGTGGAGATCAAACCCGCGGACCGTCCGGGCGAGCGCGCGTTCCTCAACATCACGCCGTTTCCTGAGTACTACAAGATTGATAACCGCGTGATGACGACGCCGCAAGGTACGGGCCCGCGCACCGTCGCCATCAATCGCGAGCCGGGTTCCAATCAGCTCACCTTCTGGGGCAACATTCCCCAGGACGATGCTGGGTTCGGCGAGGCACTCGCCATCGAGGACCCCGCTGACTTCACGGCAAGACTTTTCCGGCAGTTGCTGGAAGCGCGCGGCGTCACCGTTTACGGACGAGCGCGCACCCATCACACCGAACTGTCTTCGATGCAGACGTTCAGCGTCACCTCAATCGCCTCTGGTGGCGGCGATTCCAGCCGGCCATCCATTCCCGCGCCACTGGTGCTTGCCAGCTACCAATCGCAGCCGCTCGCGCAGGACCTGCGCGTGATCAACAAGGTCAGCCAGAACCTGCACGCGGAACTGGCGCTGCGGCTGCTCGGCAAAGAGAAGGGAACTTCGGGCTCCATTCAAGGTGGGCTGGAAGTGCTGCGCGGATTCCTCGTCAAGGCTGGTATCAAGCCTGACCAGTTTGCCTTCTTCGACGGATCGGGACTGTCGCGCGAAAACCTGGTCACGCCTGATGCCATCGTCACGCTGCTGCGCTATTGTCAGCAGCAGCCTTGGGGCAAGCTTTACGAAGATACCTTCCCGGTCGCGGGAGTGGATGGCTCGCTGGCCGAGCGGTTCCGCAATACGCCGGCCGCTGGAGTGGTCCGCGGCAAGACCGGCTCACTCTCGCACGTGTATTCGCTCTCCGGCTACGCCACCACGCAGAAGGGCCAGCACATCGCCTTCGCCATCATCACCAACAACGATAACCTGCCGAGCAAGAAAGCCCTCGAGACCATCGACCGCATCGTGGTGCGGTTGGTCGAAGACAAGAAGTAGTCAAGTCCAGGAATGTTCCACGTGGAACATTTTCGCCAGATTTGGCGTTCCGTTTAGGTCCTTAGTCTTCCCCGTGCGGTCGCATCTGGCCGGAGCGCAAATAGCGATTATGCCAGCCCAGCGACTCGCTCAACAGGTGCGGCGTGTGGCGTCCATACGACAGCCGCTCGGCGCGGCCGAGGTAGTCCAGCAGCAGCGGCTTGTAGTCCGGCGACGCACACTTCTCGATGATGAGATGGGCGCGCTGGCGCGGCGAGAGTCCGCGGAGGTCGGCCAGTCCTTGCTCGGTGACGACCACCTGGACGTCGTGCTCGGTGTGGTCCACGTGCGAAGCCATAGGCACGATGGTCGAGATGGTGCCGCGCTGCGCGGTTGACGGCGCCATGAAAATGGAAAGATATCCGTTGCGCGCGAAATCGCCCGAACCACCGATCCCGTTCTGAATGCGCGATCCCATCACGTGCGTCGAGTTCACGTTGCCGTAGATGTCAGCCTCGATCATTCCGTTCATGGCGATCACGCCTAACCTCCGAATGATCTCAGGGTGGTTAGAGATTTCCTGCGGGCGCAGCACGATCTGTTTGCGATAGCTGGCCATGTCGGCATTGACCTCGGCCAGCATTGCCGGGCTCAGCGAGAACGCGGTGGCGGACGCGGCCGTGAGCTTGCCCGATTTCAGCAGGCGAATCATGCCGTCCTGGATGACCTCAGTGTAGGACGTCAGCCCTTCGAACGGGCCTTCCTCCAGGCCGAAGAGCACGGCGTTGGCGATGTTACCGACGCCCGACTGCAGCGGCAGCAGCGTCTCCGGCATGCGTCCTTTCTTCACTTCCCAGTCGAGAAATTCCAGGATGTGTCCGGCGATGCGGCGCGAGGCCTCGTCCGGCGGCTTGAACGCGCTGTTGCGGTCGGGTGAATCGGTGAGCACCACGGCCACAATCTTTTCCGGCGGGACCAGCAGATACGGGCCGCCGATGCGCTGACCGGTGTAGGTCAGAGGAATCGGCCCGCGGTTCGGAGGCGGCTGCAAACCGTAGTAAATGTCATGCATGCCTTCCAGTTCCGAGGGCTGCCAGGCGTTGACCTCGATGATTACGCTCTCGGCCTGCTCGATCCACGTCTTGTTGTTACCCAGCGACGAACTCGGCACCAGGCGGCCGTCTTCCAGCACCGCCGTGACTTCGATGAGCGCGATGTCGAGCTTGCCCAGGAAGCCGTACTCCACGAACTGCGCCACGTGGCTCAGGTGGATGTCCATGTACTCCATCTCGCCGGCGTTGATGCGCTTGCGCGTCTCCGGGTCCGACTGGTACGGCAGCCGCAGATGAATGCCGCCTGCCATGGCCAGAGCGCCGTCGAGCTCGGGACCGGTGGATGCGCCGGTGAAGATGCTGACCTGGAACTTCTGTCCGCGCAGGTTGGCGTCGGCGATGTGGCGCGCCAGTGCCAGCGGCACCGCCTTGGGATAGCCGGAGCCGGTGAATCCGCTCATGCCGACCTGATGGCCAGAGTGGATGAGCGCTGCAGCTTCTTCTGCACTCATGATGCGGTTGGCAACGCTGGAGTTCAGGACGCGGGAGGTCGTAGAGGTGGCAGTAGACATAATTAGCGGTATCTCTCAGTCGTAAGAAGTCAAAGAGCCCAAACAATAACCATAGGAGGAATGATTTGGTGAGGTCAGTGAGATGGGTCACACGGCCAGACCGCAGTGCCAGGCTTTGCGGGAATGCTTGTTTGACTGTGCCCCCCTCCCCCCTCCCTCTCTGAATCTTTGAAATCAATGGATTACGGAGAAATTCCCGGCAAAATCTTGATGTTGCGTGAGTTACACGGAAAATCTTCAAAAATAGGGACTTACGTTGAGATAAACAGGTGGGTCTTGCTGGAAACTGACCAAAGGCTGCTGACAACTGCCTTTGGGGGTTTGCTGGCAACTGACTACTGGCAATTGGCAACTGTCTTTGGGCCACTGGCAACTGATTTCTCGAGGATGTTCTGGGAGTCGCTCGGGCGCAACTCCTCCACATCCTTCGTGACCAATGTACGCGCCGACGGGCGCCACACCAAGCGAGTTAGTCACCGTTCAACGTGATGTGCCCGCTGCCAGGAATCGGTCCGGAGCCAAACTGTGGCGTGCCCGGGGCACTCAGGCCGGATAACCAACCGTACCCAGCGATGAATCGCTGGGCTATCTTATGACGTCCCCTTCGGGGACTCCTTCCTCACCGGAGCCGGGCGTACTCGGCTTTGGCTTCCTTGTAGATGGGGATGTCGGAATCGGCGTCCTTCCAGAGGGTAAGAAAATCCTGGTACGACTTGGGGCGGACGCCTTGTCGCCCATCATCGCCTGCGCGCGGACGTGACGGCCCCGCCCTAGCCAAAACCGGGCTAGAACGGGGCACCCAGACTTCATTTTCTGATGCATACGAGGTCTACTGTGTGCATTGGGTGGGCCACCCGCCACAAGACGGTATGCCGCAAGGATGGCGTCTATGCAGATCGCGACATCTACACGAACACCGTGGAATCCGCGTTCTCGCTCTTGAAGCGTGGGATCGTTGGAACATGGCATCGTGTTAGCGCAAAGCATCTACAAGCCTACCTTGACGAAATGTGCTTCCGATTCGACAACCGTAAGAATCCGTTTCTGTTTCGTGACACGCTGTTAAGGCTCTTCCAAACCGAACGTCTTGAGCACAAACAGTTAATTAGGGCTGCTTAGGTGGTGGAATGTCGCACCCGCCGTATTGGTCAATTGGGGGGCTATAGTCCACCAGCAAGTTGCGCTGAAACTCCATGGTATGCGGGTCAATCATTGCTACGGTTACTTTTTGTGACCATGGGTTAATAGTAAGGTCGATGTTCTCAGAGATATAAAGCCCATCTTGCATTCCGATGAACACTCCATAGGAACCACCCTTTAAGGGAGCATGAATGTGGCTAGCAGCAGTACCGCAACCCGAGTATATCGCCGCAAAAAAGGCATTCGGAATATCTTCAATATGCTTCCGCGGCGTTGCATCCGGGCCTGTAAAACCAACGGTTACATTGTTTATAGTTTTACCGCTGGAATTCGCAATTGCAAGCACTAAATCGCCGTCTTTCCCGTCTTGAAGTAAGATTCCATAACAAAAGGCCACAGGTCTATTAAGCACAAATTTCCAATCGGCTGCACCAAACGCGCAAAGAACCGCTACGACAATTGCGACCTTGATTGCCCTCATCCAATTAAAATGCACCCAAGCAGCCCAAAGTAATAGGCATACTGAGGATGAAAACAGCAGTGTGGCTATGATGGGATTGGGAGATGCTGCACTCATGGAGTATCCCCACGCCGCCAAGCCAGCCGCAACCCCAAATACCGTGAGAAGGCGGTCAACTTTCCATCGCTGCTCCTGTTGTTGCTTTCGCCTCTTGGCCTTGTTGCCCATTTGCTCATGGATTATACGCTCCTTCCTGTGTGAAGTGCATAATCCTGACTAAAGTCGTGCCCTGATACAACCCGACATTGTTTAGGAGATGAGATATCGCCCGCTTTTGGCTAGGGCGGGGCAGCGCGCATAAACGGCGGAAACTGCCCCACCTCCAGTCACCTGAGTCCTTCACCAGCCCGCGTTTCACTGGATTCCGGCGCAGCTACCACCCCAACGAGCTTTGTGTCGGAGCACGGCTTCACAGGCTGCTAAAAAACTCAATGTGGACGCTCCAGGGTAGTGCGGGCCTTCAGGCCCGCGTTAAGAGTAATTCATGAAAGCCGGCTTTAGCCACTGGGGTACCTCGACACAAACCCCGCGAAAACACGCGCGTCCTAGCGACATCGCGGTATGTTCCTCCGGGCCTAAAGGCCGCTTTGTAATTAGCTCATGGACGCGGCGCTGAAGCGCCGCACTACCCGAAACTCCCCTGCAAAGGACTTTTTCAGCAGCCTCTTTAGCCGTGCCGTTACTCGGTCAACAAGAGCTTGGGCTTTAGCCCCTGATGGATTATGGGCGCGGGGGCTAAAGCCCGACCTTTTCTGCCCCCTTCGGCACGACTAAAAGTCGTGCCCTGACACAAAACGTTTTGCGCACCGAGTATTTCAGCAGCTTGTAAAGTCGTGCCCTGATACAACCCGAAATTGTTTAGGAGATGAGATATCGCCCGCTTTTGGCTAGGGCGGGGCAGTTAACAGTCGTCTGCACCGAGCGGTTGCTTGGATGTGGCTGGTAGAGCAGCAGGTAACTAAGTATTCAGCTTGACTGCCAGAGCTTCCAGAAACATGAGGGCGAAATCCGGACATTCCATGCCGGCACGGCGGGTATTGGGATCGTTGGTGACGCGCGGGCCCCAGCGGCCGGTGAAGCCGTTAGGGTTGGGCAGGTCAGTGCTGCCTTTGCGTGGCGCCGGGCGCGGCGCCCACCACACCTGCGTGGAGCGGTCGACCACGAAGGGATAACTTCGCCCGTCCGGCGCGGGGGCATTGAATGCTTTCACATTCCAGTCCGTCAGGGACGTCGCCTGGCTGACTTCCGGGAAGGCCAAGCTCTTGGGGCGAATGATGCGGCCAAAATTCGGGCCGCCGGTTGTGTCGGTCGGCTGCGGCGTCGGCGTTGCAAGGGTAGCGGGCGTGCCGGCGGTTCCGAACGTGCCCCAGGCCCCCTCCGCTGCCGACCACACGGTGCCACCAACCAGTCCTGCCACCGCGCCAAGGAATCCGCCCACCAACCCGCCCAGAAATCCACCGATTACCTTGGTGATAGTAATGAGTGGGGTTGAGCTGGCTCCTGGAATGTCGGGGGTGCCCGGGATGGTGATGTCACCCGAGATCACACCATCCAGCGTCTCCACTTGCCCGCAAGACATGCTCGAAGGGTCAACCCCGCCGGGCGTGAACGGCGTTAGGGTTTGGGTGCCGGTCGCCAGGTAATAACCATGGGTGCCGAGCGAGACGAAGATCTTGGGATGGGGATGCATGGTCGCATCGTTGACGCTTTGGACGTCCTTCCAGTCGAACACCGTCATGCCGATTCGGTGATCTTCGGTAGCGACGATGGCGGGATTGCCGGTGTTACGCGAGGTGAGCCCGATGAAAAGCGGCGCACCCGTCTGGTCGAGGAGAACGGCGATGCAGGACCATTCGCCGGCGTAGGTCCCGAACAGCTGCCCTTCGCCGGCGTTCTCGCAGCGTTCGAGCGCTTCCTGATGCAGAGGATAAAACAAATGGTAGAGGATCATCCGCGGCACGTTCAGCGCAGGGTTGTTGGCTACCGTCGTGTAGACGTTGAGGCCGTTGGTAGTAATGTTCGGATTGGCCGTGTACCCCAGGAGGTCCTTGTTGTCGAGATACTCGACGTAGTACCAGGGATAACTGTTCTCCAGCGCGACCGTGTATTCGTTGGGCTGCAACGCCGCATGCCGATTGTTGGTGGCGGGTGTGACCGGCGGGTCCGCCACGGGCTCCCAGCCGACGAATTCCAGAAAATGCTCCTCCGTTGGCGGCGGTTGCTGTGGATCGATCGGGAGCGAGGCGACCCCGAAATCGGCGCCCGCCTGACCCAGCCATGTTTTGCCGCCCGCGAGTTCCTTGGCGCCGTTAAGCGCCGCGATCATGCCCTTGGCAATCTGCGGCGGTTGGTTCCAGTTGGCTTTATCGTCGAATGCGGGTGTCGCCCGCCAGAGGGCACAGCGTTCGAGATACCATTTCGGGTCAATCGGGAAAAAGCTTTCATCGGGATGGAAGAGGAGAATCGGCTCGAACGTACCCGCCAGCGTGGCCGCGTCGTTTGCATTGCCCATGTCTAGCTCCCCTTTCCGCTGGAAGTCTCAAGCGACTTGTAGATCAGCCGCAGGAAGGCGATCACCTCCGGATCACAGTCCAGCGTCAGCCCCTGGAGGTGGATACCGGAGAGCAAGTCATTGATGTCTGTTGACTGCAAACCGCCCGATGGATCGAGTCCAAGCCGCCGCAGATCGGCAATCCATTGGCGGAGTACGGAGTGCATTTGCGATCCGTCAATCTTGCCTTCGCACCAGAGTTTGGCGTATTCCTGCAGAAGAGCGCGGGCCTTGGCCTGCTCAGCGGCCGGAAGCAGGAACAGGCCGCGAATGAGGGTCCTCATGCGGGAGTCGATCAGGCCGTAGAGCGCGCCTGCCTGGCTTGGATTGTCGGTAATCCACGCGCGAACCGCGAGAAAGAGCGCGGTCCAGCAGCGGGCGGTTGCCGCAGTGTAAGGGCGGCAGAGAAACTCTCGTCGCATCTCGTTCGGATCGAGACGCCAGATGCGCACTTCGTCGATGCTGCCAAGAAGCGGGCCTCCCCCACCAAAGCTGTTGCCGATGGTTACTCCGCCGGATTGCACCGGAGGTACTCCTCCCGTGACATTCGTCGTCTCACCGACAACCTCCCCATCGATGGACAACTGCATCCTGGCATAACCATCGTGATAGAAACCCAGCGTGGTCCACGTATTCGCCGGCACGGCGTGCAGCTTGCCGTCGGGTGCGTCCTCGTCAGCGCTGCGTACATACCCCGAGCCTATAACGCTGGCTGCCAGCGCGGTCTGGTTGACGTAGAACTGAAACGATCCGTAACCCTCGACGAGGGGAAGTATGAAGCGGGCGTGTGGGTCGAGTCGCGCCACGACCTCGACCTGCAGCGCTCCCAGCGGCGCCCATGCCCCAAACTTGCCGAGTCCGATTGCAACCCGGCTGTCGGAGTTGGGGAATTGAATGGCATCGTGGGTTCCGTCCGCGCCGGGCACACCGGTCGTGTCAACGGCGGTGCCGTGGTTGCAGTAAGGAGAAATATCTACCGGAACACCCTGCACCCAGTAGCGCTGCTGGCAGATCAATTCGAGCATAAGCGGCTCCCCGCTGTCCGCTGTTCACCACATCGCGCGTACAGCGCACTTCAAAGCCCGAGCCAAATGCGGGACAGTCTAGCAACGAGCCAATTGGTTGGTCAAGGCCTCAAGTGCATTCGGGTTTCCTGACCCAGCGAGCAGTCGGGGTTTACGTTCTGGATGAAGATGTCGTTCTCGCCGTTGCGATCATCTTCCCAAGCCAGCGCCGCAAGTCCGGAAGACGCGATGCCGGCCGAAAGTTGCGACTTGTCGGCTGACGCGGTCGAGACCCCGAACTGCGGACAAACGAAGGCGCCGGTCCCGTCGAGTTTAACGGCCTGGATGGTCCCGGAGCCGTAGCCTGGCTGGTCGAACCAGAAGGCCAGGGCGCCGGTGCCGATCTGCACGGTTTGCGCGAAGATCTGGGAATCGGTGCCGAGAGGTACGATCACCAGTCCGGTGTCGCTCCACTGGCGAGCGCCGCTGGGGTTGAACTTCTGCGCGTAAATCCCGTTATAGACCTGGTTGGAATCCTCCTCCGTCCAGAACAGGAAGGTTTCCTGTGTGGAAGCGCGATAAGAGACCGCAGGCGAGACGCGAATATTGAGCGAGTCGGTGGAGGCCTCAGAGCCGTTGTGCGGGAAGGCCTCGCTGCCGTCCGACAGAATGTGCTGGGCGAAGCATTGCAGGCTTGGACTGCTGCTGTACCACGCGAACACCGCGCCACCATTGCCGTCGGAGAGGAAGTAGGGGAACTCGCCGAACTGCAGCGAGCCACCGTCATAGACCTTCACGTGTCCCGCGCCCCACAGCAGTTGGCCGGTGGACGAGACCTTATTAGCGTACAGATATTTGTTTCCGTAGAAGCCTTTGTAGCGTACCCAGGAGATGATGACCGAACCGTTGTCGGAGGCGTGCATGTCGGCCAGCAGGTAGTTGTAGCCGGGTTCGCCCACGATAATGCCGCCGGAGAGCACGGTGGGTCCTGTCCACAGCGGACGGCCGTTGGCGTCGAGCTTCTGCAGCACGACATGGTCGTCGGTGGTCCAGGCGACAACGACGTTGCCATCGCTGGTGGCGGCAATCTTGGGATCGGCGTGGGAGCCAGGATCAAAAGTTAGCGCCACGCCGGAGGCGCCCCACAGCGGCTGACCGGAGGAACTCATCTTGGCGGCGGTGACCTGCGGGTTGTTGGGATCGCTGCGATCGTCGAGGAAGGCGAGCAGCGCGTTGCCGCCGCCGTCGGCCGCCAGACCGTAGTCCTCGGTGGAGCTGAGCGTCAGCTTGGCCACCTGGACGCCATCATGCGGAAACTGCTCCACGCCACCCGGGCTCAGCAACTGGTAGTACACGTCGTAGCCATTTGGAGGGGGATCGTTGGGATTGTTGTTGAACCAGCTCACGTACCAGGTGTTGTTAGGCAGCGGCAGCACCTTGGGCTGGACCTGGTCCGCGCCGGAGATGTCGGAGAGGGCAAG
Organism: uncultured Acidobacteriaceae bacterium; assembly: GCA_963843005.1. GTDB lineage: Bacteria > Acidobacteriota > Terriglobia > Terriglobales > Acidobacteriaceae > Bog-257. The sequence goes on from CAWJIW010000001.1 coordinate 90,710, forward strand.
GTTCTTGGACGGATCGGAAGACCACTGGGCCCAGGCAGCCGAGGACAGAAGGATCACGCCCACAAGACAACGAATGACATGCTTCATGAGTTCTCCTTGTTAGGGGATTGCAATTAAGACGGGCGGCGCGCCGGAGCCATTGTAGTCCACGGCCCGTCCCGGTGCTCACGCGGACGAGAAAGGGCAGGACTGCGGTCCCGCCAAGGAGCCCGCGCAACCGCCTGCTGATCTCGCGTCTATTCTTCCGCAAGCGAACAGGAACAAAGCCAGAAAGGGAGGATATAATATTTTACTATTCCTAATGATGATGGGCTCTGCAAAACAGAAACCAAGTTTCGGGTGTCCGCACTGCCGTAGTGTCCGGATAAGCGAAAATAATGTTGTTGGCGTGCGTCTTCGCGTCACAGAGTGGGACGAAGATGGTGAGCCGGCCAGTTTCGCTTATCCGTGGCATATCAAAGACGACACCATGACAGCCGATGAGGAAAATCCCCGCTACTACTGTGATGACTGCGGTGAAGAGTTTGAGGAGCCAACAAGCTTGAGTGAGCCACCAATACTGCAGGCTTCGCCGGGCAGTACCAAGTGAATCTTCAGGGTAGAATTGGATTAGCTGCCCACCTACGGTCGCCCAGCCAAGTAGCTAAGGTAGTTACCGAGGATTGGTGCAATCGCGAGCTCTACTGTCCTGTCTGCGATTCGGAGCGACTTCTCCAGGAGCCGCCCAATTCGCGGGCTTGCGATTTCACGTGCGCCCGCTGCCGCGAAAGATTTGAGCTCAAGAGCGGACGAGGTTGGAGTCGGACCCGAATTCCGGACGCAGCGTACGGAGCGATGATCGCCTCCATTCGTTCCGACCAAACACCGAACCTCTTCGTGATGCAGTATTCTCCGAAATGGAGTATTGAAAACCTTCTCCTAATCCCGCGATACTTCTTTGTTGAGTCCGCCGTCGAGAAGCGAACTCCACTTGCCTCCACCGCCCGCCGTGCAGGATGGATCGGCTGCAACATTCTCTTGAATCGAATTGCCGATGAAGGCAAGATCGGAATAGTCATAGATGGTGCTGAAACGCCACGGGAACAGGTCCGCGCTCTCGTGAAGAGCACCGAATTGCTCCGTACCGTGCCAGCCCGTGTCCGAGGCTGGACGTTGGATGTACTAACAGCCATCCGGCGATTGAACAAAGCTGAGTTTTCAGTCGCCGATGCGTATTCGTTTGAAAATCATTTGGCCGGGTTGCACCCCGAGAATCGGAACATCCGCCCAAAGATAAGGCAGCAGCTTCAGGTGCTGCGTGACCTAGGTCTTCTAGAGTTCTTAGGCGACGCGCACTATCGGCTTAGCGAGAAACCAAAACCCCGCCTGGTTTGAGCGACTCGCGCCTCCATCTAAGTACTCCCTCCTACTTCATCAACTGCCTTAGCACGTACTGCAAAATCCCGCCATGCTGGTAGTACAGCACTTCCTGCGGTGTGTCGATGCGGACGGTCGCGTCGAATTCCGTCGTCGTGCCGTCGGACTTGGTGGCGCGTACCTTCACCGTCTTGCCGGGCGCGAAGTTCTTCAGCACGTCGGTCAGACCAACGATGGCAAACGACTCTTCGCCGCTGAGGCCATTGGTTTCGGCGGTCTCTTCGTCGAGGAACTGCAGCGGCAGGATGCCCATGCCCACCAGGTTGGAGCGATGGATGCGCTCGAAGCTCTCGGCCAGCGCTACCCGCACTCCGAGCAGCAGCGGGCCCTTCGCCGCCCAGTCGCGCGATGAACCGGAGCCGTACTCCTTGCCCGCAATCACCATCAGCGGCACGCCCTCGGCGCGATACTTCTCCGAGGCGTCGAAGATGAACATCTCCTGGCCATCCGGCAGGTGACGCGTGTACGCGCCCTCGCGCTCGGGCGTCAGCTTGTTGCGCAGACGCACGTTGGCGAAGGTCCCGCGCATCATGACTTCATGATTGCCGCGGCGCGATCCGTAGGAGTTGAAGTCCACCGGCTTCACGCCGTGCCCGATGAGGTACTGTCCCGCCGGGCTGTTGGGCTTGATGGAGCCGGCAGGCGAAATGTGGTCGGTGGTGACGCTGTGTCCGAGGTAGCAGAGCACGCGCGCGCCGGAGATGTCCTTCACCGGCGCCGGCGTCTTCGGCATGTCGTCGAAGTAGGGAGGATTCTTGACGTAGGTCGAACTCTCGTCCCACGCGAAGGTCTCACCCTGTGGGACGTCGAGACCGCGCCAGCGCTCGTCGCCCTTGAAGACGTCGTTGTAGGTCGTCTGGAAGAGATCGCCGGTGATGTACTTCGCCAGGACATCGTTCACTTCCTTCGAGGTCGGCCAGATGTCCTTCAGGAAAACCGGCTTGCGCTTGCCGTTGCTGCTGTAGCCGAGCGGCTCGTTGTACATATCAATGTCAGCGCGGCCGGCGAGCGCGAAGGCCACTACCAGCGGCGGCGACATCAGGTAATTGGCGCGCACCTCGGAGTTGATGCGGCCTTCGAAGTTGCGATTGCCGCTGAGCACCGACGCGACCACGAGGTCCTTGTCGGTGATGACGTTCGACACCTCCTGCGGCAGCGGGCCGGAGTTGCCGATGCAGGTGGTGCATCCATAGCCCACGAGGTTGAATTTCAGCTTCTCGAGGTAGGGCATCAGGCCGGAGCGCGTAAGGTATTCGGTCACGACCATCGAGCCGGGGGCGAGCGAGGTCTTCACCCATGACGGGACCTTGAGCCCTCTCTCGACCGCTTTCTTGGCAAGCAATCCTGCGGCGATCAGCACCGATGGGTTCGAAGTATTGGTGCAACTGGTGATGGCGGCAATGACCACGCTGCCGTGGGTAAGCGCTTCGTTCAGAACAACGTGCTCCTCGACAACGTCGGCTTGCGAGTCCATTCCCGCGGGGCGTCCACCTTCGCTTTCCCAGCGAGCGGCCTGTTTCGGCGGAACCTGCTGGCCGGGCTTCAGCAAACTGGGCAATGCCTGCTCGAACGACTTCGCGGCAGCCGACAGCGCCACGCGGTCCTGCGGACGCTTCGGTCCGGCGATGCTCGGCTCGACCGTCGCGAGGTCGAGCTCCAGCACGTCGGTGTACTCGGCTTCCGGCGTGCTGGCGGTGTGGAAGAGGCCCTGCTCCTTGAAGTAGGCCTCGACAATGCGAATGTTCTCCTCGGTGCGGCCGCTGAGACGGAGATAGCGCAGCGTCTCCTCATCCACCGGGAAGATGCCGCAGGTCGCGCCGTATTCGGGCGCCATGTTGGCGATGGTGGCGCGATCGGCCAGCGCGAGATTGCCCAGTCCCGGTCCAAAGAATTCGACGAACTTGCCGACGACGCCCTTCTTGCGCAGCATCTCGGTGACGGTGAGCACGAGGTCGGTTGCGGTCGAGCCTTCGCGCAACTGGTTCTTCAGGCGCACGCCGACGACCTGCGGGATCAGCATGGAAACCGGCTGACCGAGCATGGCGGCTTCGGCTTCGATTCCGCCGACGCCCCAGCCGAGCACGCCGAGGCCGTTGATCATCGTGGTGTGCGAGTCGGTGCCGACCAGCGTGTCGGGATAGGCCAGCGGCTTGCCCGATTCGCCGTTCGCACCGACGAAGACGACGCGCGCCAGGAACTCGAGGTTGATCTGGTGCACGATGCCGGTGTCGGGCGGCACAATGGCGAAGTTCTTGAACGCGCCCTGTCCCCAGCGCAGGAAGGCGTAGCGCTCTTTGTTGCGCGAGAACTCGAGCTCGGCGTTGAGCTGGAAAGCCTGCGGCGTGCCGAACTCGTCCACCTGCACCGAGTGGTCAATCACCAGCTCCGCCGGTTGCAGCGGATTGATCAGCTTGGGGTCGCCGCCCAGCGCCTTCATGGCGTCGCGCATGGCGGCCAGGTCAACCACCACCGGCACGCCGGTGAAATCCTGCAGCAGCACGCGGCTGGGCATGAAGGCGATCTCCTCGGAGGGAACGCTCTTGCCGGTCCAGGAGGTGAGCGCGCGCGCGTCGTCGGCCTTGACCGACTTGCCGTCTTCGCGGCGCAGCAGGTTCTCCAGCAGAATGCGGAGCGAGTAGGGAAGGTGCCCGATGGAGCACCCGTGCTTTTCCAGCGCGTCAAGACGGTAGATTTCGAATTCCCGCTTGTCCACACGGAGGACGGAGCGACTGCCAAAACTGTTCATGGATGATTCCCTTCTATATTGAGGAGCGATGACTGGGCGCGGTTTCTACGAATGCGGAACTGATTATTCTAAATTGCCGGGGGTACGACTGGGTAGCGAAACGTCGGAATCATGCCTCTGACTGACCTATACAGGGTGAGTTTAGCTGCCAGACGGTCGGAACTACCCTTCGGCTCCCAGATGCCATTCTGTTTCGTCAAAAACGGTACGGTACTTCCCGCCACTGTGAGTGCCAGCTGTTTCCCGCATAAAGCTGACGGCTGCGTAAGGGCCTCCGGACTGCTACGCAGTTGAGCGCGATCTCGGGAGGTATAAGCGAAGAAGCCCACGGTTTGTCCCAGCCTGACAATCAGCGTGATCTGTGCCAAATAGGAAGTACGGCAACTGTGCAGGAATCCTATTAGACAATGGCGAGTTGACCAGTGTTTTTAATGCTCCTTGAATCCAGTGCCAGAACGCACCCATCCGTTTTTCATTTTCTGGGTTCCATGCGGGGTCTCGATTTCGGTGAGCACGAGCCACGCTCGATTCTGCGCAACAATGAACTCGGATTGTCGCTCCATCGCTTCGGCACTCTTTTGCGCCGCTTTGGCGGCGTGTTTCGTTTGTACGGCTTGAATCCAGATAGCTATAAACGTCGCTATGCCAACGCCAACCAGCAGGGCTGTAAGGCAGATGTAGAAGACATCCCACCCGTCCTTAGCTACAGACACGGGGGGAAGTTTTCTGATCGATATCGAGCGTTCATCGTCGTTGGGCTGTTTTATCCTGTTGTCCCGCTGTTGTGGATCGGGATGTGGCGCATTTTCTATGGACGGCGGAGCGGGTGGGTTTTTGTTGCCCTTGCCTTGGTCTGCGACATTTTGGCTGGTGCTATTTGGTTTATCGGCTGCCTTCCGTGGGACTGGCGGCGCTACCTGAATGATGGCGAGCAGTACAGCCAACGCCAAGAACTTCATATTTCCCCTCCCACCACAACTAAACAACAAAATTCGACATTAACCGCCGTTATCTCGCCGACGGCCTCGGGCCATCGCCAAGACCAAAACAGGGAAAACGAATCATAGAGATCGTCGAACATGATCGGTCAGTTGTCACTCCTTACGCTTAGGTATCTCTCTTGCCTTCGCTGACGGTTTCACCTTGAGCACGTGCCGGAGCACTTCCTCCGAAACGTCGCAGGACGGCCCTACGCCGGCTCCTCCGACAGCTTTACCAGCAGCTTTCCGATATTGCCGCCGTCGAACAGCCGGTTCAACGCCGTGGGCGCGGCCCGCAAGCCTTCGACCAGATCAATGCGGTACTTCAGCTTGCCTTCCTTCAGCCATTCGATGATCTTGGCCGCGGCTTCGGGGTAACGGGAGGCGTAATCGAAGACGATGAATCCCTGAACCCGGGCGCGCTTCACCAGAATGGCGCCGAAATTCGCCGGGCCTCGCATCGCCCCACCCGTGTTGTACTGCGAAATCATGCCGCACACCACAATGCGGGCGTTGAGGTTGATCTGGCTGAGCACGGCTTCCAGAATGTCGCCTCCGACGTTCTCGAAATCAATGTCGATTCCGTTGGGGCAACTGCGCCGCAATCCCACCCGTACTGGTTCCTTCTTGTAATTGACGGCGGCATCGAACCCCAACTCGCCAGTGAGCCACTCACACTTTTCAGCGCTGCCGGCGATGCCGACCACGCGGCAACCCGCGATCTTGCCCATCTGGCCGGCGAGTGAGCCGACGGCGCCCGCGGCGGCGGAGACCACCAGCGTCTCGCCTGGCTTAGGCTGACCGATGTCGAACAGTCCGAAGTATGCGGTGAAGCCGATATGTCCCATTGCGCCCAGCCATGCGGTCAACGGCACACCCGGGATGCGGGGTAGCTTGTTCCAGCCGCTGGCGCTGCCCGCATAATATTGCTGCCATCCACCTAGCCCCTGTACGAAGTCGCCCTCTGCAAACCTTGGATTGCGCGACGCCTCGACGACGCCGATGGTGATGCCGCGCATGACCGACCCAGTTCCAACATGGGCAGATAGGTCTCGACCGGCTCCATCCAGACGCGGTTCGTGGGATCGAGCGAGAGATAGATGTTACGGACAAGGATCTGGCCGTCGGCGAGCTCGGGAATCGTCGGCTTCGCACCACTGGAAGTCGGATTCCTTGGCCCGGCCCTCAGGCCGCTTTGCCAGATGCCACTGCTGGTTCACGGTGTGTGTTGCGGGAGTGGACATGCGGTTATCGTACCGCAAAGGCGGAGTGGGCTCATCGGAGAAGTTGCAGAGCAGGCCTTCAGGACCGTTACGTTCAACCTAAGCGCGAGGGCTTCGGCGCCCTGAAGAACTGTGCCGTCCCCGAGGGGACTCGGATTCCTTATTAATGCTTACCCAGGGCTTAACCACCCCAACCCGCGCAAAAGCATCGCGAGTTGGGGACCCCGGTACGCCCTGGGCTAATATTGTTCCGCCCCTGCGGGGCTGTCCTTTTATGCACGGTTCTTTCCATTCCGCAATTGAAATGGCTAACTGAACGAGAAATCAGAAATCTGTTGCGTTGCCCGCGCGGAGAGAAAGGCGCACCCAATGAGGACTAACCTGAAGTCAATTGCAATCCCAGTGCTTCGCTGGACTGTCGGTCTGGTCGTGTTCCTGGAATCGTATCGGACCTTCAGGCGGGGCATTTCGGGCCTTCATCTGGCACACTCAGGGGGAATTCATCCCGTGATCCTGCTGGTGCTGGCCGGGCCGGAGATGGTTGCGGCAATTCTGTTCCTCTGCCCGAGGACAGTTATCATCGGCAGCTACGCGCTGCTGACCATTTTCGCTCTGGCGATCCTCGTCCATCTGCTGCATGGGCAATGGAACTTCGAGGTTCTGCTGGTTTATGCCGCCGCGGTCATGGTCGTGATGACGCACGTGCCCGGCCGGAATTGAGACCTAACGCCTCACTTCGCCCGAAGCAGGAGCACCGGCACGCGGATACTATGCTGGACCTGGGTGGCTGTGGTGCCCAGAAACAGGTCGGCGAGGAAGCGGTGTCCGTGGGTGCTCATGGCCACCAGGTCACAGCCCTTCTGCTGGACCCATTTGATGATTTCCTTGACCGGCTCGCCAAACGCCAACTCGGCCTGTGTGGGAATGCCGAGTGCTTGAAACTCCGCCCGAACTTTTTCCAGATAAGCCGTGTCCTCGGTGATTTCCGGACTGACCGCGTCCCGGCCATAGGTCCGGGCCGCCCATCCATCGGCCACATGCAGCAACACCAAACGGCTGTGCGCGAGTTTCGCAAGCTGTTTGACGTGCTCGATGATCGCCCGGTCGGTGGGCGTGCCGTCCAGGGTCACGAGGATGGTGTCATACATGGTGGTCCGTTTTCTCTTGTCCGGCTTTACAGATTGCTGAAAAATTCGAAAAAGCAGATCCAAGTCGGTTCGGGATGACAAAAATAAATGACTTATAACGGCGCACCTAAAGGTGTGCCCCTTAGCCCCCAGTTCGACTTTTCCCGCAAACTGCTCATCCGCCAGTGATGACCTGCCACGCAGCTTTGAGCGAATCCGGCAGGCCGTAGATGTCCATCGTGGTGATCAGAATAGCACTGCCCCATCCGGCAATCAGCAGGAACCAGCCGTTCTTCCAAGCGCCCATGCGCTTGCGGGAACTGGTGAAGTGCAGCAGCGGGAACATGGCGAAGGGAAGCTGCAACGCCAGCACGACCTGGCTGAGGATCAACAGATCGGTAACGCTGCTGTCGCCTCGCAGACCAATGATGAAGACCGCCGGCAGGATGGCCATGGTGCGGGTGATCAGCCGCCGCACCCAGGGTTTGATCCGCCAGTGCATGAAGCCTTCCATCACGACCTGTCCGGCAAGGGTTCCGGTGATGGTGCTGCTTTGGCCGCTCGCCAGCAGCGCCACCGCAAACAGCGTGCTCGCCAGGGCCGTTCCCAATAACGGCGCCAGCGTCAGGTAAGCGACTCGAATCCAGTCACTGTTGGCGGTGAACTGTACCACCTGCCCGCCGGACAGGGTCATGCTGTCCTTGCCAAAGAACACCATCGCCGCCAGCACCAGAATCGCCGCGTTGACGAAGAAGGCGATGGTCAGGGCCACGACGGAGTCAATGCTGTTAAAACGGATTGCGCTGCCGAATGGACGGCTCGTCCTTCTGCAACTGGCGGCTCTGCACGAGGGCCGAGTGCAGGTACAGATTGTGGGGCATGACGGTCGCGCCGATGATGCCGACGGCGACGTATAGCATCCCGGCGTGACGGAGGTGGGGCACAAACAGCGATCGTCCCATCTCCAGAAAGCTGGGCCTGGTCTGCGGAAGAACGAAAATCTCGATGAAGTAACACACCGCGATGGTGGCGATCAGCAGCAGGACGATGGCCTCGATGGTGCGCATGCCAAAGCGCTGCAACGCCAGGAGCAGCAAGCACGTCCAGGCCAGTGATGATGACCGCCCACAGCAGCGGGATATGGAACAGCAAGTTGAGGGCTACGGCGCTCCCGAGCACCTCCGCCAGGTCGCAAGCGCCAATCGCCACTTCGCTCATCAGCCAGTTGGGCCAACGGGTCCACCGCGGATACCAGTCGCGGCAGCACTGCGCGAGGTCCTTGCCGGTTACTACGCCCAAACGGGCGGAAATCACCTGCATGAAGATGGCCATGAGGCTGGCTAGTCCGACCACCCACAAGAGCCCGTATTTGAACTGAGCGCCGCCTTGCAGGTCCGTCCCCCAGTTGCCGGGATCCATGTAGCCGACGCTGACCAGAATCGCCGGCCCGACGAACGCCCGCCACTGCTCCCAGAAGCCGGCCAGATGGTGCGGCACCTCGACGGAACTGTGCATCCCCTCCAGCGAGCGGTGGCCAGCATAGTCGGCTGCCCCGCTTAGATCGGGCGGGATGGGACCATGCGGGTTGGGCTCTACCTGGGGTTTCGTATTCAAAGCTCACCAAAAAGGAAACAGCGGCGCGCAATAACTCGCCGTTGAATTCCCACATCCTTAGCCAAAGTATATAGGATTGATTAAACCGTGGTTAATTCTTTTTTGGGCGGGCCGAACTGCTGCCATTGGCGGGGGCAACCCAAACCTTTTCTGCGGCACGGTGGCCGATCGACACTTTGCCGGCGGTGGTAACCAGGCTCAAGGTATCGTCGTAATTGCGGAGATGAACTGCGATCTCAGCCCCGGGCCGGATGCCAAGCTTTTCCAGGAACTCTCCCAGCCTGCGGTCGCGTTCGTAAACGCTGCGCACGGCGTAGCGGCTTCCGGGCTGTGATTCGGAAAGCAGCAGCAAGCCGCGTTTGCGCCGGGACCGCGGAGATTCGGGAGTCGGCGAATTGCCGTGGGGACAAGGCCCACCGCGTCCCAGTTTGCGGGTGAGCATGGCCTCAAAGTCGCTGGAAACGGCGTGTTCCAGGCGTTCGGCTTCATCGTGCACCTTGTACCACTCCATGCCAAAGACTTCATGCAGCATGCGTTCGATGAGGTGGTGCCGCACTGCGAGCCGTCGCGCGATCTTGCGCCCTGCCGCGGTGAGTTGGACCCGGCCATCCTGTCGGACCACGACCAGCCCGTCACGCTTCAGCCGTCGCAGCGCCATGGTGACCGCCGGCGCGGACACGGAGAGCCACTGCGCCAGGCGCGCTGAGATGACTTGCTCGCCTTCGCCCTCCGCTTCGAGGATGGCCTTGAGATAGTCTTCCTTGGAAACCGTGATCATGGACTTGTTACTGCATAGTTAACGCCAGCTAATTGCGGAATGCAAGGGACGACGGCGGGCGGCAGGTCGTACCCGTTTAAGGTTGTTTGACATTGGGCGTGCTGCACACCTACTCTTTCTTTTCGCTCTGCGTCTAACTTGGCAAGCTCAACTTCCGGCGCGGATGCTATTCCTATGAAGGTCCTGGTCCTTGGTAGCGGTGGTCGCGAACACGCGATTGTCTGGAAGCTGCGGCAGTCGCCGCGGATCAAGAAGTTGTACTGCGCCCCCGGCAACGGAGGGATTGTTGCCGATGCGGACTGTGTTGCGGCCGATCTGAAGAGCCTCGAATCGCTGGTGCAACTCGCGTCCCGGCTCAGCCCCGACGTGACGGTTGTCGGCCCGGAGTTGCCCCTGACGCTTGGTATCGTGGACGAATTTCAAAGACGCGGCTGGCCGGTCTTCGGCCCTACTCGCGCTGCCGCGCAGTTGGAGTCCAGCAAGAGTTTTGCCAAGCAGTTCATGCAGCGGCACCGCATTCCCACAGCGAAGTATTCGGTGTGCACCAGCAAGGATGAAGTGCAGGAAGCGCTGAAGCTCTTTCACGCGCCCATCGTGGTGAAGGCCGACGGGCTCGCGGCCGGCAAGGGCGTCATCATCGCCCAGTCCAAAGAGCAAGCGCAGCGCACCGCCGAGGACATGCTCAGCGGCAAAATGCTGGGCGAGGCCGGCTCGCGGGTTGTGCTGGAAGAGTGTCTTGACGGTGAAGAGCTGTCGTTCCTGGTGATGAGCGATGGCGAGCGCGTGGTCCCGCTGGTGGCGGCGCAAGACCACAAGCGCGTGTTCGACAACGATCAGGGTCCGAACACCGGTGGCATGGGGGCCTACTCGACTGACAAGATCGTGGATCCGAAAATGCGCGATTGGCTGGTGACCCACATTGCGCGCCCGGTGGTGGAAGGTATGCGGACTGAAGGCGTCGAATACAGAGGCATCCTTTATTGCGGCATCATGATGACGGCGCGCGGGCCAATGGTTTTGGAGTTCAACTGCCGCTTCGGCGATCCGGAAACCCAGCCCGTCATGATGCGCATGGAAAGCGACCTGCTCGAGGCCATCGAAGCCTCCATCCATGGCCGCGTGAGTGATGGCGACTTTCGCTGGTCCCCTCAGCCGGCCGTGTGCGTGGTGATGGCGTCAGGTGGGTATCCGGGCGCATTCGAAGCGGGGAAGGTCATCACCGGCATTGAGGAGGCCGACCGCATGTATGGGGTCAAGGTCTTCCACGCGGGAACCAACAAGCGCGATGGCACGTATTACACTTCCGGTGGCCGTGTGCTGGGCGTGACCGCCCGCGGTAAAGACTTGCCCGATGCAGTCGAAAAAGTTTATGACGCGGTGATGAAGATTCGCTTCGACGGCATGCACTATCGCAAGGACATCGCGGCGCGCGGCCTAAAGCATCTGCGGGCAGGAAAATAACCCGGGCGGATGTCGCCACTTCGTTCGAGACAGTAAATAAAATGGACAAAAAGCCTCTCGTTTCCATCGTCATGGGCAGCGACTCCGATCTCGAAATCATGAACGAGGCCGCGAAGGCGTTGGCCGAGTTTGGTGTTCCCTATGAGATTGACATCACTTCGGCGCATCGGTCGCCGGCGCGCACCAGCGAGTACGCGCGCGGGTTGAAGTCGCGCGGCGTGAAGGTCGTGATCGCGGGTGCGGGAGGAGCGGCGCATCTGGCGGGTGTCATCGCAGCGGAAACGACGGTGCCGGTGATTGCGGTGCCGATTCCTTCCACCGCCCTGCTCGGACTCGACTCGCTGCTGGCGATGGTGCAGATGCCGGCGGGGATTCCGGTCGCGACCGTCGCCATCGGCAAACCTGGCGCCACCAATGCCGGCATTCTTGCCGCGCAGATGATCGGCTTGTTCGACGAAGTGGTGGCGAAAAAGCTGGAAGGACATAAGCGAAAGCTTGCCGAAGGTGTCGAAGCGAAGTCGCGCAAGCTGAAGGAGAGTCACAAGTCATGAGCGCCAACGCGGCACAGCTTTCTTTCGCTGAGATGCTTGAGGCAAACGAGCGCGAGACGCAGCATTGGGAGAGATGGTTTGAGGGGCAACCGGCGGAACTGCTCGACCTCCCGCTGAGCATCGCCCAGGCGAAGAACGTGAGCGAACTTCTGTTGCACATTTTCGCGGTCGAGTTGCGCTACGCTGAACGCCTGGCTGGTTTGCCGATCACGGACTACGAAACACTGCCTGCGGGCAGCGTGCGGGACCTATTCGCTATCGGGGAGAAGGCACGCGCACTCTATCGCGAGTATCTCGCCCGCGCGACCGACGCAGACCTGGCTGTTGTCATGGAGTTTCCCACGCGAACTGCCGGAGTGCTGCGCGCCAGCAAACGCAAGATGTTCGCTCACGCCATGCTGCACGGGGTGAGGCACTGGGCACAGCTTGCCACGGCGCTGCGCGAAAAAGGGCATGGCACCGATTGGGGTCACGACTTCTTGTTCAGCGACGTGATGGAGTAGGGGAACTGACCACTTAAACTTCTTGCCAAACGAGGAAATCCCTTTGGATCCTGAGACCGACAACCTGCCCGCTGATCACGACGCAACGCCGACACCCATCGAACTAATCCCGCCCGCGCCGCCGTCCGTTTGGCACAAAATCTTCATCGGCAAAGACGGCCTCCGCGCCGGCTGGAGCCTGCTCATCTTTCTCGCTCTGTTGGCTGCCCTTCTGTTCTCTGCAAACGTCATCGGCCACAAGCTCCACCCACCTGCTCCAAAGACCGCTAAGACCACCTCGGAGATACCAGTCACATTCGCCTCCTTCATCGCCGAGACCATTCCCTTCCTGGCGATCCTGCTCGTCTCCTGGATCATGTCGAAGATCGAGCGGCGCCCCAATTCCGTCTACGGCTTGGGCGGCAGGCGCAAGCTCGATTACTTCTTCGCCGGCCTGGCTTGGGGAGTCGCTTGTCTCTCCCTGCTCGTCCTGACCCTCTGGAAGACCGGACTCCTCGTCATCGACGGCCGCTTGCTCTTTGGCAGCGAAATCCTCCGTTACGGAGCAATCTGGTTGCTCGGCTTTCTCATGGTCGGCCTGAACGAGGAGTACTTCACCCGCGGCTACCTCCAGTACACCCTCACCCGCGGCCTCGCCGGCTTTTGCCAATGGGCCTTCAAGACCCGGCACAGCGCAGCCTTAGGCTTCTGGACCTCTGCCATCGTTTTCTCCATCCTTTTCGGCCTCGGCCACCGCAACAACCCAGGCGAGTCTCCCATCGGACTGCTCTCCGCCGGCCTGGCCGGGATGGTCTTCTGCTTCAGCCTCTGGCGCACCGGCTCTCTCTGGTGGGCCATCGGCTTCCACACCTCGTGGGACTGGGCCCAATCCTTCCTCTACGGCGTCGCCGACAGCGGAGCCATGGTCCAGCACCATCTCCTTGCCACCCACCCTGTAGGCAAGCCCATCCTTAGCGGCGGAGCCACCGGCCCCGAAGGCAGCATCTTCGTTGTCGCCATCCTGGCCCTCGTCAGCCTCATCATTCTCTTCACGTTGCCGCGCAATCAGTATGGCGACACACTGGACCGTCCCGCACAACTCGACCCAGGCGAAGTCTCTGACGCTATAGCTCCAGCGTCTTCAGATACGCCCGGAAATCTCCACCCAAGTCGTCGCGCTTGAGAGCAAACTCGACGGTGGCCTTCAGGAAGCCCAGCTTGTCGCCGGTATCGTGACGCTTACCTTCAAAGGTGTAGCCGTAAATCTTCTCTTTCTTCAGGAGATGCTTCAGTCCGTCCGTCAACTGCAATTCCCCGCCAGCGCCCACATCGGTTGACTGCAGCGCCTCGAAAATTGCCGGCGTGAGGATGTAGCGCCCGATGATCGCCAGGTTCGATGGCGCATTTTCCGGCTTCGGCTTCTCCACCAGGTTCTGCACTTCGAAGAGGCGGCCGTTCCACTTCCCCGGGACGGGCTTTGCATCGAGCACGCCATACGCCGAGATCGCTTTGCCTTCCACCACCTGAGTCGCCAGCACCGAGCATCCGGTCTCGTTATAGACGTCGATCATCTGCTTCAGGCAGGGGACCTCGGCGTCAATGATGTCGTCTGCCAGGATCACGGCGAACGGTTCATCGCCGATCAGTTCGCGCGCCATCAACACCGCATGTCCCAGGCCCAGCGCCTCTTTCTGCCGGACGTAGGCGATGTGAATCATCTCCGAGATCTGGCGCACGATGGCCAACAAGTCGGTCTTGCCACGTTCTTCCAGCATCTTTTCCAGTTCGTAGCTGACGTCGAAGTGGTCCTCGATGGCCGCCTTGCCACGACCGGTGATGATGATGATCTGGTCGCAACCGGAGGCCATCGCTTCTTCCACACCGTATTGAATGATGGGCTTGTCCACCAGCGGCATCATTTCCTTGGGTTGCGCCTTGGTTGCCGGCAGAAAGCGCGTGCCTAATCCGGCTGCCGGAAACACTGCCTTACAAACTTTCTTCGTCATGAGTCCTCTTACCGGAAAATCACTGAGCTCAAGAAACAAACGGTACCACGACCGGAGGTTACGCGACTGCCTGCTGCTCTCCCGCCAATTGCTCCAGCAGCGACTTCAGACGCACCAGCACTTCCTCGGGCTGCTTCTCCTTCAGCGAGAACTTCAGCACGCCCGCGGGTGTGAATTGGCTGCCGGGTTGTCCGGCCACAAAACGCGCCAGCCGCTCGGGCTCGACGGAAGCATTCGCCGTAAAGCGAATGCTCACCGCCTCGCGGCGTCGCTCGATTTGGGCCACGCCGACGCGCTGCGAAAGTAACTTCAGAGTGGCGTAGTCGAGCAGGTTGCGGACCGCAGGTGGAGGAGCGCCATAACGATCGCCCAATTCTCCTGCCACATCCGCGAGTTGCGATTCCGACTCGACTCCGGCCACGCGCTTATACATCCGCAACCGCTGGTTCTCTTCTGCGATGTAATCTGCGGGGATGCGGATGTTCAGCCCCAGGTTCAACTGGGTTTCCGGAGCTTCCTCGCGCACTTCGCCTTTCAACTCGCGTACCGTGCGCTCCAGCATGGTGGTGTAAAGCTCGAAGCCAACCGCTTCGATGTGTCCGCTCTGTTGCCCGCCCAGAAGGTTGCCCGCGCCCCGCAATTCCAGATCGAGCGCGGCGATTTTGAATCCTGCTCCCAGATCGCTAAATTCCTTCAGCGCCGCCAATCTTCGGCGCGCCAGGTCACTCAGATCGCGGTCCGGCGGTATCAGCAAATACGCATACGCCCGGCGGTCGGAGCGGCCCACGCGGCCGCGCAGTTGATAAAGCTCGGAGAGCCCATGCCGGTCGGCGCGGTTGATGACGATGGTGTTGCACAGCGGAATGTCAAGCCCGTTCTCGATGATGGTGGTCGCAACCAGGATGTCGGCCTCATGACGCATGAAAGCGAGCATGATGCGCTCCAGTTCGCTCTCCGGCATCTGGCCGTGCCCCACCAGGATGCGCGCCTTGGGAGTCATCTCGCGGATCTTGTCGGCGATTTCGTAGATGCTCTCCACCCGGTTATGCACGAAGTAGACCTGCCCGCCGCGCTCCAGCTCTTTCTCGAGCGCCGAGCGCAGCAGCTTTTCATCCCACGCGGCAACCACGGTCTGGATCGCCATGCGATCTTTAGGCGGAGTCTCGATGACGCTCATGTCTCGCAGGCCCAGCAGCGACATGTGCAAGGTGCGCGGGATGGGCGTTGCAGACATGGTCAGCACGTCCACTTCTTTGCGCAGTTGCTTGAGGCGTTCCTTGTGCCGCACACCGAAGCGCTGCTCTTCGTCTACGACGACTAGCCCCAGATCGCTGAACTTGACGTCTTTCGACAAGACGCGATGCGTACCGATGACGATGTCAACCTGGCCTGCCTCGATCTTCGCGATGGTTTCCTTCTGCTGCCTGGGGGTGCGAAAGCGACTGAGCATCTCGATCTTGATTGGAAATGCCGCGAAGCGCTGCCGGAAAGTGTTGAAGTGCTGAAAGGCAAGCACCGTAGTCGGCGCAAGCACCGCAACCTGGCGATTGTCGCTGACCGCCTTGAAGGCCGCGCGCATGCCCACTTCCGTCTTGCCATACCCGACATCGCCGCATAGCAAGCGGTCCATGGGAGTGGCGGCTTCCATGTCGTGCTTAACGTCGAGGATGGCGTTCATCTGGTCTTCGGTTTCGCTGAACTCGAAGGTGTCTTCAAACTCGCGTTGCCATTCGCTGTCAGCCGCGAACGCGTGTCCTTCAGCGGTCTTGCGGGCGGCATAGAGCTTCAGCAGTTCCTCGGCCATATCTTTCATGGCCTTCTTCACGCGTGCCTTGGTCTTCAGCCACTGCTGCGTGCCCAACCGGTTCAGTACTGGCTTGACGCCCTCGGACGAACGGTACTTCTGCACCAGATCGAGCCGGGTCAGGGGCACATAGAGCCGCGCGCCTTCCGCATATTCCAGCACCATGAACTCGGCGGTGCCGCCATCTTCCTGCGGGACCTCCTTGAGTCCCTGATACTGACCGATGCCATGCTCCACGTGCACCACGTAATCGCCAACCGCGAGATCGCGGAAGTCGGAGAGAAACGCCGAAACTTTCGATTTTTGCCGCAGCGGACGCCCGAGCGAGACTTCCGATTCGTCGAAGAGATCGCGCGCCCCGAACAGAACCAAGTTTGCTTCAGGAAGCGCGACACCTTCCGGCACGTACGCCTTGACGATGGTGGTGGTGGAAACGTCTTCCGCAAAGTACGTCGATTCGTCGACGAAAACCTCGCTGCCCGGCTTGGGAGTTCGGCTGCCAATCCGGAATGACAGGTTGTACTCATTGAAGACGTCGGCCAACCTCTCGACTTCGCCGGTGCTTGAGACGGCGAAGATGACGCGCTTGCCTTCGCGCGTGAGCCGGCCAACCTCCTCCGTCATGGCCGCGATGGAGCCGTGAAAACGCGTCGTGGGCTGCGTCTGCAGCGTGAGGTGCTCACTCTCGTCGGCGTTCTCGATTCCCAGCTGCTCGACCGCGATCGTTGCCACACTTTGCAAGCTGGCGCGCCACTGCTCGGGGGTGAGGTAAAGGTCTTCGGGACGAACAAGATTGCCGACCAGGCTGCGATCATGGGCTTCGATAACCTTGGTCCACCAGGCATCCTGGGTTTCCTCCAGGGCGTCCGGCTCGTCGAGCACAACTGCGGCTCCGGTTAGTAGATCGAAGAAGCTCTCCTTGGCGCCGGCGACGGGCGCGTACAATTCCCATCCGGGAAACACCGCGACCCCGGTCGCACGAACTGTTTTCTCGATGGCGCTCTGGTCTCCGGCCAGCCGCTTACCTGTGAGCCTGGCATTTATGGCCGTGAGCGTCTCCTCTTCAACCGGTGTCTCCGTCAGTGGAAGCAGAACCGCCTCTTCGGTTACGGTGGAGGAACGCTGCGTGCCGGGATCGAACTTGCGGATGGACTCCACTTCGTCCCCGAATAGCTCAAGACGAACTGGCCGTTCCAGTTCCGGAGGATAGGCGTCAAGCAGGCCACCGCGGTGGGCGAACTCACCCGGCATCTCGACCACGTCCACCTGGTTGTAGCCCACTACGCGCAGGTGCTCAATCAAGCCCTCAGGATCAACCATCTCCCCGCGTCGTATGACTCTCGCAAGATCGGCGTAGAATCCCGCGTCACGCATGCGCATGGCGGTTGCGGCCAAAGTCGTGATCACCACGCTGGCCCCGCCAGTAGCGATCTTCCATAGCCCGGTGGCGCGCGCTTCCTGTATCTCAGGATGGGGTGAGAGGTTTTCGAATGGCAACACGTCGTAAGCCGGCAGGCCAATCACCGTCTGCGGCGACAGTGCGCCGGTCAACTCGCCCAGCGAGCGCACGACGGGCAGTAATTCGTCGATATCGCGGTTGTCGCGGACGATCACGATCAGCGGACACGAAATAGCGCGCCGCAACAGGCTGTAGAACAGGGCTTTGCCGGTTGGGGTCAGTCCAGAGACACGTATCCGCCCCGCGCCGCCCTTCACCCGGGTAACCGCACGCGCAAAAGCAGAGGAATTTTCCACGCCCGCGAAGAGTTCGCGAACGAACGGAAGGATCATCGCGCATTCAGTTTACCAGCCCATGGGAGCTTGTGCTTCCACCCTCGGAGGCAGTGTGGCGCAGAGATTCTGTTACCACGGAGAGGCCGGAGAACACGGAGAGATCGTGATTACCACCGAGACACAGAGAATTTCAGGGAAATTATTGTTGTTCCTCGAGGCGAAGGGACTGACGCTGCCTAGAATTCCAGGTGCAGCCGCAATCCCGGCACGGTGACGGGGCCACGGACTTGGTTATATCCCGGGTTGTTGACGTGCTGCAGGTCGAAAGCAAAAAAAATACCGCGCCAGATGTGGGTGGTGTAGAAGGCCTCCTCGATGGTTTCGCGACCATAGGTGAGTCCACCATCGCCCAGAATGAATCCCAAACCGCCATTGGCCAGATACGCCTGATGCGCTTTCGAGATGCCGCTGGACACGAATGCCACGCCAGTACGGTCAAGGCTGCGATGCCAGCGGGTTCCCTTCACGTACACGCCCAGCTCGACGCCTTCGTTGTCTTCCGTGTAGGCAAACGACTCATGGTTGCCTTCGTTCCATCCCCAGCGTCCGAAGGCCCAAATATCGGTGGAGAATTCCTGCTCGAAGTTGATCCCGAAGCCATACTTGACCGTACCTTGCTTCCGAGTCGCGGTGACATCGGGGGTGGGGGTGACATGGTCAAGGTACAGCCGCACTGCCTCCTGATAGTCGCCCATGTTGGCGTGATTGACGTAGTTCAGTAAACGTAAGGTAGTGTCCTTGTTCTTCAGCAGCTTTGGACGGAGCTCCAACTCAATGTTTTCGGCGCGCGCGCGGGCCACGTCCGCGTCAAGGTTGGGACCGTTCGCGACTTTCGGCATCAAGGCTTCTGCGAAGCGCAAGCCCCAGTTGCGGTCTTCATAGTCGAAGATTGCTCCCACGGTGTAGCCGCGGGTGTCGGCGGCGTAGTCCCAGGCGCCGTTGTTGGCGATGACCCAGTTCAGAAACTGGTAGTGGCTATCGGCGCCGCCAACGTTGAGGTCGAAGAAATCAGCCAGGGACATTTTTCCGAAGCGAATGTCCAATCGTCGCACCGGAACCTGGGTCGGAAGCGACAACGCCGTCCGCTCCACTTCCATCTTCTCTTTCGACAGCGGAATGATCTGCTGAAACATAAGGCGCGCAATGTACGGCTGGGCGCCCAGCGAAGGATTGCGTACCACGTCGAGGTTGGTGAAACCGGCCAATCCCAGCGCGCCGCTGATTCCTCCCCAACCGGCCTCTTCAACATCAAGATAGGCCATGGTGTTGGGAGTGAACTCGTATCCGCTGAAGAACGTCAGCACGCGAGAAGTCGCATGCTCGGAATAGTCCTTCAGACTGTTTGGGCCACTGTACTGGGCATAGAAATTCCCGTGCTCCTGGAAAACGAAGTTGGCCTGTCCGGAGAGCCACCACTTCGAAGTTTGTGAATGTTCGAAGAATGTGGCCATCGGGCCTGGGTCGGACTTCCCGGGTTCGTTCGGCGTTTGATCCTGCGCGAAACCGGAAAGAACCAGAGCCGCAAGAACAAGCGTCAGCGTCCCGAGGCTCCGACAGAACCTCTGCGGGAGCCACGGGATTGCTACGCTTGGGCGCACCGGTCGAGATGAAAGACGACGGCACATGGATATCTATTTTCCACCCATCGCCAGGGACAAGGCGTGGACCCCCATGCACGGGCGGGTCAATGAAGTGTCACACTTCTCTATTACAGTCGCGTTACAAACTTCGGGGGCGCCAGATGCTCTGAGGGTCGGCGCCTCGTCCGGGATGTACAGTGACCAACCTGAGCGCAGTGGCGCGACCTTGTCCCCAGTCAGGGTCCAGTTGAGACGCAGAAGGCGCCTGGACTCGTTGCGTGCGTTATGGTTGAGCATGGTGTCCCTCCCTTCGGACGTGTCAGCGTGGGGCAGGAACGCCTGTCGGGAGGCTGCTCTCGCACTTCACGGTTGTGATCGCGTGAGGCGTGCAAGAGCAGACGTGAGTTTATCTTCTCTGGCGGCGCCATCCGCGACGATTGGCGGTTTGCGGACTACCCGGAGGTTGTTGTCGATCCATATTCCTCGTGAGTCGGAGACATTTGTCCCATATCATGCTTTATAGCATACTGGGGTAGGGTATAGTCAAGAAAAAAGGGGGGCACTTCGGTGAAAGAGGCTGATCGGGAACGGGGGAAGTTGTTGCTTCGCGTACGAAGGATAAAAGGGCAGGTTGAGGCGGTGGAACGCGCTTTATCTAATGAAGAAGAGGAATGCGCGGACACGCTGCGGCTTCTGGCCGCTTGCCGTGGCGCCATCAACGCGTTAATGGCCGAAGTGCTGGAGGACCACATCCGGGACCACGTCGCGAAAGGCAAACCGTCCCCGGAGGTGATGGACGACTTAATCGAGATCGTACGCGCCTACCTGAAGTGACGCACACACAACGCGCTCTGTGAGAGCTGCAGAAAATGGGACAGTCGCTCGTCTGTTGAGTTTGACAGCCCGCAGGGCCGCTTCTAGAATCGAAGTCGGGCTGGACGCAGTCACGTCCGGCCTTTCGTGTGAGGGCACATGCTCCTCGGCGAAGCAGGTTTTCTGCCTGCATCCTCCGCGGTATCGCAATGCCGCGTTGGACCGTTGGCGGCGTAGCTCAGGTGGTTAGAGCGACGGTCTCATAATCCGTAGGTCGTAGGTTCGAGTCCTACCGCCGCCACCAATTAAATCAATAACTTCCGCGGGAATCTCTGTTTCTTCTTCCAGGGCAGGTTGCGTCTGGGTTGCGGATTGTTGCGGGGTTGGTGCCACTTTGTCTTCCCGATCCCTGTCAAGCCGATCGACGAATGAAGTGTTTGCTCCGGGAATGAGATGACCGTAGGTGTCTACCGTGACTTGAATGCTGCTGTGACCCATCTGTTCCTTCACATACACAATCGAGGCGCCGGCCGGAATCAGCAACGATCCGAATGTGTGGCGCAGGTCGTGGAGACGGATCTTGCGAATCCCGGCCTTCGCCAAAACCGGGAGGAAGTAGCGGTGATACAGGTTGTCGGGGTCGAGAATGCCGCCGTCCGGTGATGGGAAAACCAACTCATCGTAGATGTCGTTCTTCCCTTTCATGAATGCTTCGAGCAACCGCTTGTCCCTCAGTTCAATCAACGCCCTTCGCAGGTCCTTAGACATATCCAGACGCCGAGCCTTCTTACTCTTGGTCGAAGTGTGCTCGCGACGCACATAGTTGTGCTGAACGAAGATGTAGCGGTTCGGGTCGTCCTCATCTTTGCCAAAGTTGAGGTCTCCAATTTGAAGGGCAACGAGTTCCCCGCGGCGAAGACCGGCTCGGACGGCCGTCAGGAACAACGGATAATAATCGGGGCAGAAATCGTCGGCCGCATCAAGAAAGATCTGTACTTCTTCAGTCGTCAGAGACACGCCCTTTTGCTCGGCGTTCCTTGCTGTGCGGGTAAACCGTCCGAGCCGCGCCGCCGGATTCGATTTCAACAGACCGCTCTCAATCGCCTGATTGAACATTCCACGTATGACGCACAGGGCATTACGAATCGTGTTCCGTGCGAGATTCTTCGCCACGAGTTCGTTAATCATCACCTTGATCTCGTCCCGGGTAATGTCATCTAGGCGCTTGCTCGCGAACCTCGGGCGCAGATACTGCCGCAGCACTCCTTCGTATCCATCTGCCGTGGAGGTTTTGCACTCCAACCGAGCGTAGTCCTTCATCCACGCATCCGCGTATGCGCCAAACGTTGAACGGTTCTGCTCTTCTGTCCCCAACACTCCCAGGTCGCCGAGCACAAGTTTCGCTTCGACCTGCCTCTTGATCGTTTCGGCTAATTTTCGATCAGTACCTAGACACTTCGCCTTGCGCTTGCCGTTGTAGTCGATGAAGCCACTTCCCTTTGTACCGCTTGAGCTTCACGCCCATTAACCTGTCTCCGTAATCATGCTGCCAACCACATCATTCACGATACTGTCGATGTTGACCGATTCTTCTGGCCGAAGCACATGCATCTGCAACCAGTGGTCGAGCTCGATGCGCCGCACAAGGATCTTCTTGCCCACCTGCACAGCCGGGAGGGGATTCTCGGCACGGTGAATCCACTCGCGGGCAGTACGGTCCGACACGGCAACGTAATCGGTGAGCGCACGCAGGTCAAGCCATTCCTTCTGCGACCGCTGCTGCGAATTGGCGTCAACCTTGCACATCTATATCACGACTCAGTCACTTTGTGTTCCCGCCCACCGTGTTCCTAAAGCATCTGTTTTCGAGCGCTTCAATCTGAGTTCCCTTCTGGTGCCCTGTAAAGACTTACAGCCATCCAGCGCAGTAGGTTTTGGGAACGCTCTAATCAGCCATGTACCGCTCCGCCTCTCCATAGGGTGCGAGATACTTCTTGACCGGCTTTCCGTTTTCCATGTCAGGGTGGTCCCCGCCATAGCCGACAGGTGTGACGAATGACGGCAGCGTCGACGTAGGGAAATACGATCCCGGCGTTGTCGCCAGTACCGTTCAGTCCGAACTTTTGCCGCGCCCCCTGATCGGTGACGCGCTCGATTCCGGCACGCGCGAGCGGCTCGGGGTCGATGCCCAGGCGGGCGAACATCTGCAGGTCCGCTGGCATCAGGTTCACCCCTGCTCCTTGCGGGGATTCCCCTCAGCCCCGACGGCTAAAAGTAGCGCCTCAAGCTGGGCGGATCGCTTCTCGGCGCCCAGCCGCACCGCTTCCTCAATCAACTGCAGCTCATCGGCCCGCAACGCCACATGCCCGTTCTCAGCTAGGCTTAACTTTGACCGGTCTATGTCAGTGGCCCTGCTAAGGTCAAACTGGGTCCACCCGAGCAAAAGACGGAGTTCGCGGATGTACTCGCCATCAGTGCGGTTCTAGGCTGCGTCCATGACCAGTCCCTCCTTCGGGGTTGTCTCAACCTATAAACCTTGTTGTTGTTGGAGGTCACGGAACAAAAAAGACGTGCAATATTTGTCACTCAGATGGGTTCTGGGGCGGGTTACTTCAGGCTTAGGCCGTGGCGTTTCGCGTAGCGGCTCACACGCCGCTTGATCGCTTCGATCTCAACACCGAATGTTTTCGGGTAAAGCTTGTCGCGTATAGCTTGGTAGCTTAGGCCGGCTTTGCGTAACTCAAATTCCTCTGCTGCTTGCGTCTCTGTGGTCCGCTCTGGCCCAGATGGCCTGCCCGTTCTGCGCTTCTGGCGTATGAATACCACAAGATGGTTGCCAACCTGATTCCACGAGACTCCATGGTCTCGCCAGCGATTAAGGGCGGGTGCGGCTTGCTCTTCAAGATTGCCGCTCGGACTTTTGCCGAGTGCAGGATCTAGAAAACACTCGATGAGAATAAACGGCCACATCACGGTCGGATGGCCGGCGACCTTGAAGCCGACGAGTTCGAGGGCGAGTTCGACATTGGTCGGATTGGGAACCTTCACTTTCACGCGGCTCGCCGTCCCGAACGACCCTCTCCGGTGCGCGCTGAGGAAGGGCGAACGGTAGGAATCCCCTTTCCACTGGCTGTGATCAGCGGCGGGTATCAGGCCTGAGCAAGAGTATAGCTGATTCTGTCTTGACTTTGTATAACTGTGTATTACAATCATAAGGTGGCAATAAGAAAGTCCCAACCCGATGCACCTGTTTGTTTCCGCGCTACGGCCCAAGAAAGGCAGATCCTGCGACGGTTGAGAGACAAGCTTGGACTGGGCACCTCTGGGATATTGAAACTGGCGATCCGTCGCCTGTATGAGAAAGAAGGAGGCAGACCAATCAAAGCCTAAACATTAACGCGCCGTGCCGGTGCTGAAAACACCGACACGACGCTAACCAGGACGCCTACGAAGGAGGCACCCATGGCTGTACATCACCGTAACACCGCGTCATCACTCACTCAAGAACCACCCCTCACGATTTCTCGCGTAGCTCTTTACGCACGCGTTTCAACCTGCAACGGGCAAGATCCCGAGATGCAGTTACTCGAACTCCGCGAGTACGCTTCCCGCCGCGGCTGGACCATCACTGGCCGAGTACGTCGATCAGGGCGTGTCCGGTTCAAAGGAATCGCGACCAGAGCTGAACCAGTTGATGGCCGACGCTCACCGGCGGAAGTTCGATGCCGTGTTGGTTTGGAAAATCGACCGCTTCGGTCGTTCGCTGAAGCATCTGGTCAACGCTCTCGCGGATCTTTGTGCCTATGGCGTGGCCTTCGTCAGCTTCCGCGACAATCTGGACCTTGAGCACGCCTTCTGGTCGCCTCATGTTCCAAATCATCGGCGCCATGGCGGAGTTCGAGCGGTCGCTCATCCAAGAGCGGGTCAAGAGCCGGATTACGCAATGCACGCGCCAAGGGCAAGAAGTTCGGAAGGCCTCGCGTTAAGATCGACGCTGTCCGGGTAGCTGCGCTGCGCCATGAAGGGCTTTCGTGGTCCCAGGTATGCCGAACTCTCAGTGTGAGCAAGGGTAGCGCCCAGCGCTCGGTTGCACGCCATGCCTGCGGATTGCCTAAAGGTGAAGAAGTGCTCTGAATGTTTGGCGAGCACGGGCGCGTA
>CAWJIW010000002.1:0-73105 GCA_963843005.1 uncultured Acidobacteriaceae bacterium
TATCGAAGGGCAGCATCTTCACTTTCACCAGCTTGAACGCTACCAACGAACAGGCGAACAGGAGGAGGACAACGACGCCGCCCAGGAAGATCCAGCGCCTGCCTGAGCTCGCAATGAGCGGGTTCATGAATCGACGATAGAGCCGGGTCGTCCAACCCTCCGTTTCATGTTGAAATCCACTTCCCGTCGCATAATGACGCAACAGTCGCAGCGCTGCCCATGGCGAAACCACAAACGCGACGATCAGCGAAAACAGCATCGCGGCCGATGCGCCCACCGGAATTGGGCGCATGTAAGGCCCCGTCATGCCGCGCACGAAGGCCATCGGGAGGATCGCTGCGATCACGGCAAAGGTGGCGAGAATAGTCGGGGTGCCGACTTCATCCACGGCTTCGACGGCCACCTCCGATAACGAGCGGCCGCGACTCTGCGGGAGTCGAAAGTGGCGCACCACATTCTCGACGACCACGATTGCGTCATCCACGAGTACGCCAATGGAAAAAATGAGCGCAAACAGCGTGACGCGGTTGAGCGTGTACCCGTAGAGATAGAAAACAACCAGCGTGAGCGCCAGCGTTACTGGCACGGCCAGCAGGACAACGCCCGACTCACGCAATCCCAGCGCCAGCGCAACCAGTAGCGTCACCGAAAGGGTGGCGAGGAACAAGTGCTTGAGCAGTTCATCTGACTTGTCTTTTGCGGTCTCACCATAATTCCGCGTGACCGTGACATTCAAGTCTGGCGGAAGCAGGTATCTTCGCAGCTCGCCGATCTTCTTTTCGGCCTTCTCGCTGATGACCGTCGCGTCCGTGCCTTTGCGCTTGGCCAGCGTGATGGTCGCCGCCGGATACTCACCCCGCAACGCATCTTTCGGCGCTCCGGCAGCGTTGGCAAACAGCACGTAGTCCTGCGGTTCGGCGGGTCCGTCCACGATTTCTGCGGCCACGTCGCGCAGGTAGACTGGCTTCCCCTGATAAACTCCGACAACCACTTGCTTCAGATCGTCGGCCTTACCCAGGAAGCGTCCGGCTTCGACCTCGAACTCCTGGTTATCGTGGGCGAAGCGTCCAGCGCCGCCACGCGTATTGGCTTGCTGCAGTTGCGCCGTGACCGCACCTGCCGTCATCCCATAAGCGGCGAGCCGTTGGGTGTCAAGCACCACGCGCACGTGCCGTGGTAGTCCGCCAATGATCTTCGTCTCAGAAACGTCGTCAATCTGCTTGAGTTGATTCTCCAGTTCACCCGCGACTTGCCGCAGCTTGTAGCTGTCGTAGTTCCTGCCCCACAATGTCAGCGCCATGATGGGCACGTCGTCAATCGACCTCACCTTGATGAGCGGCTGCGAAACGCCTGCGGGAATGCGATCAAAATTCGAGTAAAGCTTGTTGTAGGTCTTGACGATCGCATCTTCTTCTTTGGTGCCCACGTAGAAACGCACCACCAGCATACTTAGCTCGGGGCGGCTGATGGAGTACACGTACTCCACTCCAGGAACTTCACGGAGCAGGCGCTCCATGGGGACGGTGGCCCGCTGTTGCACCTCCGCTGCCGACGCCCCCGGCATCTGCACAAAGACATCGAGCATGGGCACGACGATCTGTGGCTCCTCCTCGCGGGGAGTCATCAGTATCGCAAAGGCACCCGCCAGCAGCGCACCGGCGATGAACAGCGGCGTCAGCTTCGAATTGATGAAGGTGCGAGCGATCAGCCCGGCAATTCGAAGCGGAGTCTTTCCTTCAACTGTCATCGTCATTTCGCCTCGATTTGCTTGCCGCTCAATTCGCGCTCGTCCGGCTGCGCCACGATGCGCTCACCGTTCTCCAGCCCTGAGAGGGCCTCGACCTGGTCAGCGGAGAGTTTTCCGAGGGTTACATATCGCAGACTCGCGATCTCATCCTTCCCCACCACGTAAACGGCGTCCAACTGTCCGCGATGCAGCAGCGCGTTTTGCGGTATAAGGATCGCTCCGTGCTCTCCGCGCGCGAAGCGTGCGCGGCCAAACAGCCCTGAGCGAATGTTTGGATCCATCGGAAGCTCGACCTTGACGGTGAACGTCCGGCTCGCCGGATCGGCAATCGGGACAATCTGGATAACTTTTCCGGCAATCGTCTGCTGGCCCAGCGAGTCGAGCACAACCGGAACGGTCTCACCCAAACGGACTGTGCCGATCTGGCTTTCGTCCACCATTGCCTCCAACCGGAAGCGGTTGGGGTCTTCGATAGTGAGGAGTGGGACTCCCGGAGCTGCCATGGCGCCAGCGTCTGCCAGCTTCGCGACCACCAGTCCGTCAAACGGTGCGCGAATCTTTGTGAAACCCATGGCTGTTTTAGCCTCAGAAACCACTGCCTCGGCTTGTATCCGGCCGGTGTGGGCACCGTCGCGCTGCGCTGTGGCCGCCGCCAGACGCGTCTTCACCTCGTCATACTCCTGCGGACTCACCGACTTCTTGTCGTACAGCATCTGATAGCGCTTCATGGTCGCCTCGGCCAGCGCGTAGTCAGCGTCAGCGGCTGCGATGGCCTGTTGCGAAACACTCAGCCCGGCATTCGCGCTGTCGTAGACAGATCGCTGCTGGGCTGCATCGATCGTGATCAGCACTTTCGCCCCGCCGCACCCGATCCCCTTCGTGCACGTTCACTCGCGTAATAGCGCCCATCACCTGGCTGGCCAGTTGCGCCGATTGCGCCGCGCGTACCGTTCCGGTGGCCTCAACGTAATCAGGCACCGTCGTCTTCTGGACCTGCAGCACAACGACATCGCGCACGATTTCGGGAGACGCTGTTGCGTGCTGCTTGTCGTTGCTGCATGCGGTTAAACCAGCCAGCCAACTCACCAGAATGCCGAGCAGGAACAGTTGCGAAACACGCATCGATTTCTGAATCATTGCGTCACCACCGGAGAACCTGGAGAAAGTGTCCCAGTCGCCAGCTCCACGCCAGCGTAGCTGGTTTGCACGCGGTACACCGCCTGCCAGTAGTCGGCCTTGGCACGATGCGCGGCCTCTTCCACTTGCAGCAGATCGCTAACGGTGCTCAGGCCGCCCTCGTAGCGGTTCTGGTTGATGCGCAGGCTTTCATCCGCCTGCGCGATCGCGTCGCGAGCGACCTCGACCTGCTGCCGTGCAGCGTCGTATTCGTAGTAGGACTTGCGCACTTCCAGCCGGATTTTGTCGCGATAAGCATCGCGCATCGCCGCCGCTCTCTCTTGCACCGCTTTTTCGCGGGCGATGTGTGCCCTCTTGCTGCCGCCATCGAACAGATCGAACTGCAACTCCGCGCCGGCGATCCAGTTGTTGCCACCGTTCCATCCCGGAGAAGGACTGTCCGTCTCCCACGAGCCGAAGACGTTCAGGCGTGGTGCCAGTGCGCCCTTGGCCATCGATACGCTCTTGGCTTGCGCGCTGCGCTCCGACTCCACGCGCTTGAGGTCGGGACGCTTTTCCAGAGCCTTCGATTCCAACTCTGCGGCCGTCGCAGCCGGGAATTGGCGCTCCGCCAGCGCTTCCTGCGGTTCATAGGCGGTATCGGCTGGCATCCCGAGTGCAAGCGCGAGTTGCGCACGCGCCAACGCCAGGCCGTCCCGCGTCTGGATCAGTTCCCGCTTGCGTCTGGAGGTCACGACCTGTGCGCTTAACAGGTCCGAGTCCACGACCATGCCGCTCTCCACCCGCGCCCGGCTGCTCGCTTCGATGGCTTGCGCTGTTTTCAACGCGTTTTCCGCCACCTGTTCCTGCCTCTGTGCGAGCAGTACTCCGAAGTACGCCTGCACAGCCTGGTACACGAGTTCCTGGTCAGTGCGGTCCAGTTGTTGCTCGACCGCTTGCTGCATGTATTTCGCGCGACTCACGCCGAACCAGCTTTGCAGCCCGTCAAACAGACTCCACTGGCCCGAGAAGCGGCTGGAGAAATTTCCGATCGGTGTTGGCGTGTTCAGCCTATTCAGGGCGAAGTCCGCGGCTGTAAAGCTCTGCTGTCGTAGTTTGGTGCTGAAAACAAACACGGGATCATTTCCGCGAACTGCGCTCTCGGTAAACATGATTTTCGGCACGAGCTGCGAGCGAGCCTCGTGGATGACGGCTGCCGAAATGCGGGTGTCCGCCATTGCAGTCTTGTGCACAGGATTTCTTTCCAGCGCCATGCTGACGGCTTCGGGCAAAGTCAGCGGAGTGCCGGTCTGCCCTGCCAGCGGCATCGACAGCATGGCAGCGAGTGCCGCGAATCGCGCGGCGTGTGTCAGTGCAATTCTCCACGATCGTGACGACTGAGTTCTCAGGTTGGCCGGCATCGGTATGTGTGAGACTTCCAACATCGCTATGCTTCGGACCAGCGAGCGCACTTGGGTCGAGTGCTCCAACGCCATCGAGGCGTCTCCTTGAATGCGGTGAATAAGGTCTCTTGGTTGCATAGCTTTTCCTTCCAGTTGTCGTACCCAAACCGCGATCATTCAAAACTTACAGAGCTACATCAGCAGAGTGACCAGGCTGGTGACCACGAGCGCTGCAGCCCATACCAGGTCGAGGTTGAACCAAGTCTTGCGGAGAGCCGCAAGGCCGAGCTTGCTATAAACCGCCCATGCTATGAACCCTGTGACTGCAAGGTAGGCAGTCGTATGGACCGCTGTGGCAAGCAGTGCTGTGAAAGGGCTGGTGCCCGCGAATGTGTGATGGTGGCCTGCCATGTGATTAGCCGCTTCGACAGTGCTGCTGCCCAGCAGCACCGGCAACACCATCAAACCAGCGCCGTGTGCCGAGGCCATCAGAAACGACCAGATCGTCAGGTCTCGGAAGCCTACCCGCATGCGGACCCATCGCGGGTGGTAATGCCGTATCAAGGAGAACATTCCCAGACCGAACAGGATTGTAGCGACCGGATAGCGGATCGCTTCCCGCGGCAGCGCCATGCCGAGAAACGCCGCAGCCACCACCACGGTACCGATGGCCAGCGCGTGGCCAAGCGCGATTGGGACGAGCGCCCTCGCCACCGCACTCCCCTTCCGCTCCTGCATCCCCAGCGCCACCGCGAAGAGCCACCCCATCCCGGGGTTGATCCCGTGGTAGGCACCGAGGAGCAGCATCAGCCACAACGCCGTTGAGCCCATTTCGCCGTGCGTCATTTCGCCTCCGAGTAGCAGTAGGAATCAGATGAGGCGTCCCCGCCATCCAGCCGTACCTGGTGCGCTCGCAGCCCGTCGAACTCGACGAAGAATTTTTCATCGAGCTTCATTCCGCCCTTCGGATCCACGTCGAGCTTCACCATCCAACTCTTCAACCCGTCGGGATAGATCTGCTCGTCCCACGGGGAGTAAAGCGAGTTGGTGAAATAAACACGCTTGCCATCGCGGCTGATCTCGACCATCTGCGGGCCGCCGTTGAGTGCCTGCTCGGGCTTATTCGGGTGAGCCGCACGGCGCACGATCCCGCCGAGATGGACCGAGCCCGTCTTCTTCGGGTTGGCCGGGTCGGAGACGTCGTACTGGATGAACTCCCCGGTCCCCCAGCATGAAACATAGAGAAAGCGGTCGTCGAGCGATAGGTTGATGTCCGTTACCAGCGGCGGCACCGCCTTGAAGCCCTGCAGCAATGGAGGTAGCTTTTCCGGATCGGCCGGCTCGGCGGGGATTTCAATCACCTTGCGGACCGCCCATTTTCCGTTCTTACCGGCGTCCTCGCGACACCACATCCAGATCGAGGAAGAAAGGTCCTTGAGCGAAATGCCCACGCTGACGAAACCGTACGTCTTATTGGGATCGTGAGAGGGCCGCAGCTCGAGCACCCATTGTTGCTCCGCGCCCAGGTCGATTTCCTGCAGATGACGGCGCTTGTCCAAGTCCCAGACATGAATCTTGTGACCGTACTTGCCGGCTAGCAGCAACTCCGGGTTGACGCCGTCTTTTACCATGTTCGGCGTGCCCCATTCGGAGGTAATCATCGTGTCGTGTCCCAGATGCCACCAGAAGTCGTAAGCCAGTTGCTGTGGGCCACGATCCTGTTCCCAGGGTCCCTTCAGCTCAAACGTGTCCGCGTCCATCAGGAATATGCCACCGGGGCCGTCTCCGCTGGCCGATCCGAGTGCGCTTCCATAGACGCCGTCTGGCCCGCAATGGATGGTATGGGGCGCAGTGTAGCCGGTCTTCTTGATGAACTCTTCGGGCTCGATCACCTTCACGATCTTGGGCTGTTTGGGATTCGGCTTCGTATCCAGGATGTAAATCCGGGATGACCCGATGCCGGGTACGATCAGGTAGCGACGCTCCATGTGGGGATGCGGAGCCTGCGGGCAAAGGCACGCGCTGCAGGCATTCCAGCCGAAATGATGAAGCTCATTATCACCACGGCCAAAATCCACCTGCCCGACGAGCCGGCCATAGTCGGTGGAATTCGGATCAAGGTCAATGACGCCCATGGCGTCGTGTTTTCCATTCTTGCCATCGTTGAGCAGCGCGACATAAGCAAGGCGTTCGGGCGGGGCCTGCGTCGCCATGGCCGGTGAAGGGTAAAAAGTTGGATCCGGACGCATTAAAGCCATATTTGTATCTCCTTATTGTTCGAGGATTCGCAGAGAAGACCCATAACTCAGGCCCTCACAGCGATCACTTCCAAATACTCGGATGAGACCACCGTGAGCTCATCCCCACCGCGATTGTGTGCAGACCACAACTCTTCGAGCTCTTCTCTGAGCTGGCGCGCGGGAGTTTCATCCAAGGATGCGAACGCGCGATTGGTGGGCCCATAGTACTGGCGAAAGAACCCCACCACCTCAGCCGGTGGGAATGGGTAGGTGAAGCTATATTGGCGCCGCGTCATCGTAAGGTCCGAAACCCCGTGGCCCAGCCTCTCACGCACCACTGTCTCATCACCCCACAACACTGGAGCCGGCATGCCGGAGGGAGCTATGAACTTGGCGAAGGTTTTGAACATTTGTCCCACGAATCCTTCGCGCGTCCAATTTCCCATCGCGATAGTGCCTCCGGGACTGCACACCCGCAGCAGTTCGCGGGCCACGAGTTCCGGCCGAGGGGCAAACATCGCCCCGACCAGGCTGATTACGACATCGAAGCTGGCATCTTCAAACGGGAGCGCCTCAGCGTCGCCTTCCGTGAAGCGAGCGTTGAGACCCTCCGCGTTGGCGCGCGCCTGTGCACGCTGCACGAGGTTCGGCGCGATGTCCACGCCGGTAACGTTCACTCCATCCCGCGCCGCCCAGAGCGCGACCTGACCCGAGCCGCAGGCTACATCGAGCAGTTGGCATCCAGCGGGAACGTCGAGTTGTTCGTAGAAAATACGCGCGCCCTGTTCCATATAGCGCGAGAAGTGGTCATAGTCTCCGGCCATCCAAGTTTCTTTGAGTCGTGCCTTCAGGCCGTCGATTTCCGGTGCGGTTGTAATGGTGCTCATTTCTTCCTCCAGTGTGTTTTTGTTCTCCTGCGGCAGGAGCGCGGATCACGTCGATTCGCATGGCCCGCCGCTTCACCTCACCAAGATGCAGCAAGGTTCCGCACCGGTCTTGTCCGCGCGTCCGGCTTTCTTGCTCGCGGCACAGTTGCCGTATGATGGTTTGCTCGAGAGTCCGGAGAGGTTTGCCGAGGAGATGTATGGATGTGCTTTCCGAAGTCTTGAAGGTGGTGAAGCTTCAGGGGGCAATGTTCTTCAACGGAGAATTTTCCTCTCCGTGGAGTTTTTGTTCGCCGCCCTCGCACGCGGTCGCACCTTATGTTGCACCAGCGGCGGGGCACGTGATCATTTACCACCTATTGACTGAAGGGCGCGCCTCTGCCCGGCTCGTGGATGGCGAGCGCATCATTCTTGATGCCGGCGACATCGTGATCTTTCCCCATGGCGACGCGCACTTCATCGAAAACGGCCCGCCGACTAAGGCTGTCGACATGGTGAAGGAACTAGGCCGAATTTTTTCCCAGGGGTTGAAGGTGTCGCGCCAGGGTGGCGGAGGGGAGGTTACGAAATTCGTCTGCGGCTTCATGGCGTGCGAGCCACGGCTGAGCCAGGTTTTTCTTAGCGGTCTGCCGCCGCTCTTCAAAGTCAGCATTCGTAACGATGCCTCAGGCAGATGGCTGGAGAACTCGATACGTTATTCGGTGAATGATGCCGACGCTTCTCGCGCCGGCGGAGAAGCGGTCTTAGCCAAACTGTCGGAGGTTTTGTTTGTTGAAACACTGCGGACCTATATTGCGCACCTTCCAGCTGAGCAAACTGGTTGGCTGGCTGGCGCTCGCGATTCGGAAGTCGGAAAGACGTTGGCACTGATGCACCGAAGCCCAGCGCATCCGTGGACAATTGCTTCCCTGGCGAAAGAAGCAGGGCTGTCACGCTCGGTGTTGGCGGAGCGCTTCCGTCATTACCTCAACGAGCCTCCAATGGCCTACCTCACGCGCTGGCGACTTCAGTTGGGAGCGCAGATGCTTGCTTCGACCAGTTATTCAGTGGCACAGATCGCATCCGAAGTCGGCTATGAGTCCGAAGCCGCTTTCAACCGCGCGTTCAAACGCGAGTTCACAGTTCCTCCCGCGCGTTTCCGCAGCCAGTCGAGGTCTGTTCATGCGACTGTTCCGGCAAGGAACTCCAAGCTGAATGAATAGGGAGACTGACCTGCCCCCCATCTTTAGTCCAGGGATAATGAGACTTTCTCCGTGTTTTGTTCGCCCCGCAGATGTGGCGTAGCGGGGATGGGGGCGTGGGGCAAGGGGCCGGCGTTTGAGGTCCCTTGCCCCACTCCAGTTCTGTCGAAGCTTTTCATTCCTGCTGCAAACTCTTCCGGCGTTCTGTAGCCCAGGGCCGAGTGCGGACGCTCCTGGTTGTAGTACCTCCGCCACTGCTCGATGATCTGCCGCGCATCGTTGAGCGAGACGAACCAGTTCTCGTTCAGGCACTCGTCGCGGAACTTGCCGTTGAAGCTCTCGATATAGCCGTTCTGCATCGGTTTTCCCGGCTGGATGAAGTGCTGCTCCACCCCTTGCGCGAAACACCACTGGTCCAGCACGCGCCCGGCGAACTCCGGGCCGTTGTCGGTGCGGATCTGCCGCGCTCGTCCCCGCTCGCCGACCAGCCGCTCCAGCACCCGCACTACGCGCTCCCGGCAGCGAGGTGTCTACCTCAATCGCCAGGCACTCGCGCGTGTAGTCGTCCACCACATTCAGCGTGCGCAGCTTGCGCCCTGAGCTAAGCGTATCGGCCATGAAGTCGAGCGACCAAACCTGGTTCGGTGCCGTGGGCGCTGGCAGCGGCACGCGTGGCACGCCCGCACAACGCTTGCGCCGCCGCTTCCGCACCTGCAACCCTTCCAGCCGATAGAGCCGACAGACCCGCTTGTGGTTCACCCGCCAGCCCTGGCGCACCAGCCGGTCATGCAACCGGCGATAGCCATAGCGCCGAAACTGGTGCGCCAACTCGCGCAATCGCTGCCGCAGCCGCCCGTCGTCCGAGCGCCCTCCCCGGTACCGGTACGTCCCCCGATACAGTCCCATCAGCCCGCAGGCGCGTCGCTCTGAGACCGCAACTTCCGAGCGCATCGCCACCACCGCCTGCTTCCGCATCTGCGGGCTTACCACTTTTTTGCGACCACCGCCTGCAACGCCTGCTTGTCCAACGTCAGGTCCGCCACCAGGTGCTTCAGCCGCCGGTTCTCCTCCTCCAGAGCCCGCAACCGCCGCGCCTCGCTCACCTGCAGCCCGCCGTACTTTGCCTTCCAGCGCTACAGGCTCGCTCGCGTGATGCCATGCCGGCGACACAGCTCGCCGGGATCGGCCCCTGCTTCCAATTCCCTCAGAATGGCGATGATCTGTTCTTCGTTGAATCGACTCTTGCGCACGACTCCTCCTCGCCCTAGCGGGCTATGTTAAGCGGAGAAGTCTCCTTTACGCTGGACTAATTTTCGGGGGGCAGGTCAGCTGCTTTGACAGCGTCTGAGTACATTCAATCTCTGGTGACAAACAGTCCGGCAAAGCAGCGACGGTGCTGAAAAACTAAGAAACCCCAAATCACCGTCACTTAAGATAGCCAGAGGTAGTCCTGAAGGCATCATGAAGATATGAAAGCAAAGGATATTCACAATGATGGGGGCAAGGAGAGCGGTCGCAAGGCCCACGAATCGATTTACAAGCAGAAGCAAGCCTGCGATCACCTGAAACCCGCTAATAACGAGTGCGCAGTGTGATGCAGAATGCGCGTAAAGGAACTGTCCAGCCAGCCCTTGCAGGGATGATTCTGGAAGGAAATTGACGAAGCCATTGACGCCAAAAATAGCGAAAACCGAACCCAGAGCAATCCGCGCCGCCAACTCAGAAATTTTCATGCTTCCCTCCCTATATCTTTGAGGCCAGGCCATCGATCAGAAAATACAGCGCGACTAACGAGCGCTCCATGTGCTTGTTCTTGCCTAGCCTTCAGATGATCCCCGACCTGAAGATTGTTTCCCTGTAAGCAATTCGCCCTTCTTTCGATACCGATTTCATCCTCACGAGCTTGGCTTCAGTTACCTGGCCTGCCGGAATGCTTAAGCCGAGGCTTTCCGCACTCCGCTAGTTATCACCCAGCCTTTATAAATCCCATGCCCAGAACACATTCCACTTTCCCGAGATGGAGTTCTCATGTCATCCCTTTCAAACCTCAATGACTACTGGCGTCTACATAGCGACGAGTTGGCGGAGCGCATCCTTGCTTCGTACCCTCCCCTACATGGTCTGGACGATGCGCCATCAACGGCGCTCTCGCAGATGTTGCGCACTTCCTACCCGGCCCAGTCTCTCGCCATAATGGGTGCCGCCAAGCGCTGGCAAATCTCCCGTGGCGCTCATGTCGTAGCCGAATGTGGAGCGGGAAAGACCCTGATCGCCTTGGACATGATGTTCGTCCATGCGCAAGGCCAGCCGTTCTCCGGCATTGTGATGGCCCCGCCACATCTGGTGGAGAAATGGGCGCGCGAAACCTTCCTCACGCTTCCCCGAGTGCGCGTCTTCCTGATCGACAACATGCGTAACGGCGGCGATCCCAGGCAGCCGCATGGGGTCAACGAAGTCCGCCTCCGCCGTGGCGAGATCGTGCGCGAGGGTCTGCACACCGCCATGGCTGATTTGCGCATGCTTGGGCCGAAGGGATGGCGGAAGATCTGTCCGGAATCCTCCATCTTCATCTTTGGTCGCGAGCGGGCCAAACTCGGCTATTTCTGGAAGCACGTCTACCTGAAAGGCCGCGCCGGAAAGCACCTCGGCCTGGTGTTGAACCCGGACACATCGAAGCCCATCTCCACCGACAACGCGTTTCTCGATGTCCGTGACTTCGATAAGAAGCGCCTCCACGGAATTGGTGGGGAGAGACAAGGGCGGAATCGCTTACTACTCGGCGCTCTGGCAGGCGGACCGCAACAAGATCCAGCGCATGGCGCCCGCTGACTTCATGGGCCGATTCATGCCCGAATGGTTCGATTACGCCATCGCCCATGAGGTCCATCAGCTCGCCGGCGATACGGCACAGGGCAACGCTCTCGGTGTACTGGCAAGAGTGGCGAAGAACGTCGCCGGCCTCACCGGCACTCTCCTGAGCGGCTATGCCGACGATCTCTACAACACCCTCTTCCGCGTCGACGCCAGCCGAATGGTGCGGGACGGGTTCACCTGGGGGTCGGCAGGCAAGGAGCGCTTTACCCACGAGTTTGGCGTGATCAAGACCCTCGAGCGCACCAAGATCGAAGATAACGCCTGCTCCAGGAAGAACAAGACGGAAGTGACGATCCGACGCAAGCCTGGAGCGTCACCGCTGCTCTTCGGCAAGTACCTGATGGATACCTGCGCCTTCGTCTCGCTGGAGGACATTTTCGACGCGCTTCCGGCGTACCGGGAAGACGTCATTCCGGTTGCACTGCAGGGCGCGCTGAAAACAGCTTACGAGCAGCTGGAAGACGAGATTACCGCGACGTTGCAAGAGCATCGCGGCAATCGCAGCGTGCTGAGCACCATGCTCAATGCGCTGCTGGTCTATCCCGACCATCCTTACGAACTGGGTACGCTCTACGGCACCCGCTACAACCCGGAAACCCTGACTGCGCGAGTGGGTAACAGATCGAAGAAGTTCTCGAACTTGTCGGCAGGGAGCGGCGTCTTCTTGCCCACTTTGATGTCCGACAGGTCGTAGTACCAGACACTCTCCGTTCTCTTCCCCTTGGTGAAGAACAGCAGATTGGTCTTCACGCCCGCCCCAGCGTTGGTAAACGCGCCGCCAGGCCGTGAACTAACGGATCCTAGTTGGTGATCTCATCCGTAAGGGTCACTGGCTCCGGCAATATCGCTGAATCTCCCATCTGTTCCGTAACCTCACGCCGGCCCAAATCGAATGTCAGCAAGAGTATGTCACCGGGCTCTCCGCCCCGACAACGAAACAGTGGGCCCAATCCCCAGGTTGCTTTGTCCGAAATCACTAAGCGGCCAATTTCGGTGCCGTCCTCGGCTTTAAGGACAAAAGCTCCATTCACTTGCGCACGAAGGCTGGACGGGAGTGACACAATGCCGTTAGTCAATGTCGCGGGCGAAAGCCTAATAGCAGCCCAAGGCTCTGCTCGCTCCGTCCATCCATGATCTATATGAGATTTCAGCCGAGGACTCCTCATTCTGCGGATGTTGTCCGATGAGAATGTGGCGCCTCGCAGTCCGTAGACTCCAGTGCACTCAGCAAGGCCTGCCAATACGCGCTAACCCTGTGGAGGAAGCTGACACGATTCCTGGAATATCCGGAACTTGAGCTGAGCAATAACCCTGCAGAAAATTCAATGCGTCCCGTGGCACTCGGTCGGAAGAACTGGATACATATTGGCAGTCCACAAGCAGGACCCAAGGTCGCGGCGATTCTCTCGGTCGTGGAAAGCTGCCGCAGATTGAAACTCCCCGTGCGCGACTACCTGGCCGCGGTTCTCCCTGGGTTTGCCGATCTCCCGATCCAGCGCCTTCTAGACATTGCTCCCGCTGCTTGGGTTGCCCAGCATTCATAGACTCAAGCGAAGGGGTTGTTAGCGTGAAAGCAGGCTTTCCAACAACAACCGGTTACCCTACGGGTTTGTAGCGACACAGGAACTATCGCGTGGTGGCTCGAATCGGAGCGGTCGCCAGCCCGCACGGCTCCAAAAGCGGTCACGTTAGGCGCACGGTCAGCGGCGGCAGCGGCAACCCCTCAACCTCAACTGTCCAGAGATCGCCTCTGTCGGTCGGATGTCCGGCCGTGAGCGTTCCGGAACTGACGATTTCCCCAGCACTCAATGGCTCGGTTGGGAATCGCCGTCGGATGGCTGCGCTGAGTTCCGCCAAGCACAAGGCGGGGCTTCTCAAGCAGTTCCTGCCTGACCCTTCTTCCACGAACTCTCCGTTCTTCGACATGCGCACCTTAAATCGCGGTAGCTCGTCCACGAGCGCGGCAATAAAGTCAGGCCGCACCTGTACCCGCTCTCCGATCACGAGTGCGGCATGAAGCCCAAAGGATGCAACGAAATCACTTGGCTGAAACCGCCACTCCGGAAAGGGGCAATCAATGATTTCGAATCCCATCGCCAACCATTCCGTGGACTCGAGTACGGCGGTGGCATCGAGGCCCTCGGCAATGATCGGTTGTTTCAAGCCGAAAACAATCTCAGGCTCGATCTTCAGCGAACGGCGATGTGCGAGCGTCAGCGTTGCGGAGTTGCTGTCGCAGTGCTGCACAGTATCTTCGTACATGTGGGCCCAAACCAGAGTTTCAAGCTTGAGCACACGCCACATAGCCTTATTGGCATAACCAACCTTGCGGCCGACGGCCTTGGATCCACCCGTTTCGCGCAACCGTTTGAGTGCTGCTTCAACCTCATAAGCCGTGGTGAGATCGAAACCGGGCCGCTCGGAGGGAAGAACGGGCACCATCTGACCCTTCTCACATGCGGACAGCAGTTCTCGCGCTAAAGTTTCGGCCTCACTGCGCAACATAGCGTGGTTCACCTTTCGCAGCGCTCTTCACCAACTGCATTCACGCGTGCGCAGCGCGATTCGTGGTGCGAGAGTTCAGTCGCTCAGTATCCTACACCAGCTCTTTGTCAGCATCCCTACTCCCATAGCTCCGCACGGCGAAAGTTAACGTCAAGCTACGCTCCCTCGGTCCACTACCAAACGCTGAAGGCATTTGACGTTACAAAACTTGCCGGTCGCGTCACCGGATTCTTGCCATCCCATCACACTGAACCGTGATGCCGGTCATTGGAAGCCGCAGCCAAAGTGGTTAGCTTTAGTCTGAGGCTCGGAATCCTTCTCTCCTCGTAAACAGAGCCAACCTATGGCTTTCATCCCCGACGTAAGGCTTGACTTTGACTCCCTACTAACTCCCTGCAATGATGTCGTGATGCCAGACCGGAAGCTCAAAATGGTCAGATTCATCGGGTGCGCTCCGAACACCACGTATTGCGATGCTGTTGTTTCGCGGACAACCGACAAACTTGACCGAGGCACCAACGACCGGCGCAAAAGGACGCCGAAGGAGAAGAAATGACCCTGAAGTCGGTAGACACACTTCTTGACGTCTTACATTTCGCGGACAGTCACACCGCCGTAATCGTTCCCGAGGTTGGAATCCGTGTCACCTACGATTCGCTCCGGCAGCAGGTGCTGGCCATGGCGAGCGCTTTGGCCTCCGCCGGCATTCGCCGCGGCGATGCTGTGGCGATCGCCTTGCCGAACGGGTTGCCGGCAATTGTGAGCTTTCTAGCTGCCTCCATCGCTGGAACAGCGGCCCCTTTGAACCCAGCATACCCCTATGAGGAGTTTCTTTTTTTTCTCGGCGATACCGATGCCCGTATTTTGCTTTGTCCCCCCGTGGGCGCGGAATTCGCGCGCAGCGCAGCCGCGGACCGCAAGATCCCGGTGCTCTCGGTGCAGATGAGCGAGCAGGGCAACGTTCACTTGGCGGGTATTCCCGCCGGAGTTCCGGTAACCGAGCCCGCGGCTGAAGACATTGCCCTGATACTGCACACCAGCGGAAGCACAGGGCGGCCCAAGCGTGTGCCCTTGCGGCATTTCAATCTTGCGGTCTCGTCGGCCAATATCGCCAACACCTACGCTCTTACCGAAGAGGATGTTTCCCTCTGCATCATGCCGCTCTTCCATGTTCATGGCTTAATCGGCTCGACCATGTCAACCTTGGTTTCCGGAGGGACCGTCGTCGTTCCTACCAAGTTCAACGCCCTTTCTTTCTGGCGTACCGTCCGGGACCATCATGTGACCTGGTATTCGGGAGTACCCACCATGCACCAGCTCCTGCTGGCCCGGACCCACCACAAACCGGCAGAAGCTGTGTCTCTGCGCTTCATCCGTTCCTGCAGCGCACCCCTGTCGCCAGAGCTCATTCACAAGATCGAAGGCTTGTTTGGCGTTCCATTCGTTGAAGCCTACGGAATGACCGAGGCGGCTCATCAAATGACCTCGAATCCTCTGCCGCCGCGGCATCGCAAAGCGGGTTCTGTGGGAGTAGGCACGGGGCTGCGCGTCAGAATCATGGATAAGGATGGCAATGACCTCGGCAACAACCATCGCGGCGAAGTTGCGATTCAAGGGGCCAACGTCTTTCGAGGATACGACAACAATCCCGAAGCCAACGCCCGCGCCTTTGTGCGTGGATGGTTTCGCACCGGCGACGAAGGATGGCTTGATTCCGACTGCTATTTGCACTTGACCGGTCGGATCAAGGACATCATCATCCGCGGCGGCGAAAATATCGCCCCCCATGAAGTCGATGAGGTATTACTCAAGCATCCCGCAGTTGCGGCTGCGGTCACGTTTGGCTATGCGCATCCCACACTGGGCGAAGAAGTGGCTGCGGCCGTGGTCTTGCATGAACCGCATGGCGCCACCGAGGCAGCGCTCATTAAGCATTGCCGCGAGTCGCTGGCAGAATACAAATGTCCAAAGAAGATCTATCTGGTGAAAAGTATCCCAACCACTGCGACCGGAAAAATTCGCCGTGGCGCAGTCGCCGCTGCCCTCATGGATGATCAACGATGAGATTCCTGATCGCGGGGGCGGGCGCAATCGGAGCCTACATCGGGGCACGCATGGCGCAGGCCGGGTTCGATGTCACGCTCTACGCGCGAGGGCCGCATCTGCGCGCCATGCAGGACCGCGGTGTGCAGGTGAAAAGTATCGAGGGAGATTTCGTGGCGCGGCCCACAATCGCCGGTGCCCTCGAAGAAGTCGGACCTGTTGACGTGGTCTTTCTTGGGGTAAAGGCGCACGGCCTGACGCAACTTGCGCCTCAGTTGCGGCCGGTATTGGGGCCAGACACCACAGTCGTCAGCACGCAGAACGGAATTCCATGGTGGTACTTCCAGGGTTTCGGCGGTGAGTGGGAGGGATTGCGTCTGGAGCGTATCGATCCCGGCGGTGTGATTGTCCTCGGCCATCGAAGCGCACCGGGTGGTTGGGTCTATCGTCTACTTTTCGACTGAGATTACCGCGCCAGGGGTGATTCAACACATCGAGGGGAACCGCATTTCTCTCGGCGAACCGGATGGCACGCGCTCCGATCGCTGCCGCCGAATTGCGGAGGCGCTGATCGCGTCCGGCTTGCGCTGCCCGGTCACTACTCGTCTCCGGCATGAGATTTGGGTAAAGGTTCTGGGCAACGCTTCCTTCAATCCCGTCAGCGCACTGACGCGCGCCACACTGGTTCAGATGGTGCGCGATCCGGGAGTTTGTTCGGTGATCCGAAATATCATGCAAGAAGTGGAAGCGGTCTCCCGCAAGTTGGGCATGGAGTTGCCTGTTTCCATCGATCAGCGAATTGCAGGAGCAGAAAAGGTTGGAGAGCACAAGACCTCAATGCTGCAAGATCTCGAAGCCGGCCGGCCGATGGAGTTGGAAGCGTTGGTAGGCGCGATCGTTGAGCTGGGCGAACGTGTGGGTCTCCCCATGCCCTACACGCGTACAGTGTACGACTGCACGAAGCTATTGGCGGAGTGTGCAGCTCGGCAAGCAACCAAAATGAGCGAACCACCAGGCGCTTGAGCGCAGCGGCAAAGAGGCGCTTGGTCTAGCTTTCGGCTTCTCGCCCGAATTCGCCATCCCGGCTCCGACTGACC
Organism: uncultured Acidobacteriaceae bacterium; assembly: GCA_963843005.1. Classification (GTDB taxonomy): domain Bacteria; phylum Acidobacteriota; class Terriglobia; order Terriglobales; family Acidobacteriaceae; genus Bog-257. Next base: position 17,091 of record CAWJIW010000002.1, read on the forward strand.
ATTTTGTTGGTGTCAAGCGGTCCTGTTTGGCTGCTGGCAAGCCTCCATCGCCTCTCTATTCGCCCACCAAGAAAATCCATTACAGCTGGTTGCGGGGGGGCAAAACAACGGGATATACTCTCTTGGTCAGTCTGGTCCACTTATCGGACCACTTGTCTATGCCTGCCCCGATCAAGTCCGACTTCGAGGTTGTCCGGAAACACAAGGTCTATGAGGCAGTCGCCGAGCAGATCGAACGTTTGATTCTGGAAAAACTGAAGCCCGGTGACAAACTGCCCTCGGAACGCGAACTAGCGGAGATGCTTCAAGTGAGCCGCAGCTCCATTCGAGACGCGATTCGAGGCTTGGAACTGAAGGGCTTGGTTGAACCGCGTCAGGGCGCTGGGACAATCGTTCGCGAACGATCAGCCGAGTCATCGGTCAGTCCATTTGCCAACGCGCTAAAGCGCCGGCAGGAGATGGTCAGCGAGCTCCTGGACTTTCGCAAGATGCTCGAACCGCCATTGGCTGCGCGGGCAGCCGCGCACGCTTCTCCGGACGAAATATCAGAGATGGAAGAGATTCTGCAACGGCAGGAAGAGAAGCTGTCTCATTTGGAACCCGCCATCGACGAGGACGCGGAATTCCACTACAGCATTGCTCTGGCTTCCGCTAACAGTGTCGTGCTGAAGGTGCTCGACATTCTCATGGACCTGCTGCGCGACACGCGTGAACGCTCTTTGCAGGCGCCAGACCGCCAGGAGAAATCGCTCGCCGGGCACCGGAGGATTCTAACTGCCATCAAGCGCCACGATGCCGAAGGGGCAAAGTCTGCTATGCGCCGGCACATTGAAGACGTCGAAGAGATCGTACTTAACCAGTTTTGACCAACGAGGTAATCATGAGTTACACGGAACTCACCGTTTGGACGCGCGGCATCATTATGGACAAAGAAGGGCGCGACATCGTCAATTCCGTCTCTGCTGCCGCCCGCCTCGAGGGCAAGTTCGCGCAGGCGATGGAGAACTACGTTGACAATCCCGATCGCACCAACGCCCCGACACGCAAGTACTGTCGCGTGAGCGACAGCGTAATCGAGAACGCGCTCACCTACGAAAACGAGCATCCTAACATCGTCGTACTGGTCGAGGAGACCATGGTCAAGGGTTGGGATTATCTGCTGGGGATGCCGCCGGGCGGAACACTGGTGATTAACACGCACTATACGCCGGACTACATGATTCGTTTCGTGCCGGGTCCCGAGCGGCTGGCACAACTCGTCTGTGTCGATGCCGCCCACCTGGCGGACCACAAGTGGCTTTACTACCGACTGGGCGAGCTTGGCCTCGACCGGCTTTCGACGGAGGGCGCCGCCGAGCGCAACAAAGCCATTGCACCTGATATCGCCGCTCCGCTCATTGCGGCAGTGGTCAAGACTACGGGCATCGTCAAAGTGGAGACGATTGAGCCGATGATTGCGAACAAGAAGGCATTCCAAATGGCACTCGACGAGTTGCACATCATGCCGCTGAACCCAGTAGCGGCGTAGGGAAGGACACATGTCGACCAAAGGCACACGCATCCCCGAGCGACTCACGATCACATTCGCCGGCATCACACCTGCGCCATCGCAGGAAAAAGGGCAGGATCTGTTCCCCACCGGCAACTGGCGTTCGATCAGACCGGTGTACCGGGACAAGTTGCCGCCTTGCAACAATGCTTGCGGAACCAACGAGAAGATCCAGGGCTATCTCGACCTCGTGAAGCGCGGCAAGTATCTGGATGCCTACGCGCTCATTAAGGAAGACATGCCCTTCCCGTCGGTCACTGGCCGGGTTTGCTACCACCCGTGCGAGCAGGCCTGCAACCGTGGACAGTACGATGAGGCCATTTCGATTCGTGCGGTCGAGCGGTTTCTCGGCGATCTCGGACAGTCACTGGCACGCGACGTGGTCAAAGCCGGGCCGCCGAATGGCAGGAAAGTCGCGGTTGTCGGGTCTGGTCCCGCCGGCCACAGCGCCGCCTACCAACTTGCGCGCCTCGGCTACGAGATGACGATCCTTGAGAAATCGCCCAAAGCAGGCGGACTCAATCGCGGCGGCATTCCGGACTGGGTGCTCCCGCAGCACGTGCTCGATCGCGAGATCGAGCGTCTCGTCGAGCTCGGGGTGACGATCAAGACCAACGTCGAAGTGGGGAAGGACATTACCTGGGACGATCTAAGAAAGAACTACGACGCCTGCGTGTTGGCCGTGGGCCTTACCGAGGCTAATAGCGTGCGCGCCGAGGGCGAGGAAAAGGAGGGCGTGCTCTACGGACTTCCGTTCCTCCGCGACATCGGCATGGGCACATCGAAGGTCAAGCTGGGTGCCCGGGTCGCCGTCATCGGAGGAGGCAACACCGCGATTGATTGCGCCCGCGAAGCGCTGCGGCAAGGCGCCGTGGAAGTGACCATGATAACGGTGGAGTCCAGCATCCAGGAGATGCCGGCCGTTCCGGAAGATTTGCACGACATGCTCGAAGAAGGGGTGGAACTGTTGCACGCGCGGGCGATGACCGCTGTGCTCGGCAACGGCAGGGTCGAGGCCTTGCAACTGCATCCGGCGCGCTTCTCCGGCGCCATCAACGCCTCGCCGATTATCATCAATCGCGAAGCCCCTGCCCAGCGTTTCGCGGTCGACAACGTGATCATCGCTGTGGGACAGCGGGCGTCGCTCGGTTGGTTGCCGGACGAGTTCAAAACCGAACGCGGCACCATCAAGATCGACGGATTCGGACGGCTCGGCGACACGAGCTTTTTTGCCGCAGGCGACGTGGTGCAACTGGGTTCGGGTCAGCCGCTGATGGTGGTGAATGCCGTTGGCGATGGGAAGCGCGTCGCATTCAATCTGGACAAGGTAATGCGCGGGGAACCGTTGCAGCCGCGCACAATTCCCGTCGACGTCATCTTTGATTTGAACCGCATGAACATGACGTATTTCCCGCACTTCCCGCGCGTCCAGCAGGCGATGCTGCCGCCGGCAAGCCGGCGCAAAACGCAGCGGGAAGTGATTCAATCGTTCTCTGAGGAGCAGGCGGTCGAGGAGGCCTGCCGCTGTTTCAGTTGCGGCACCTGCAACGCCTGCGACAACTGTTATCTGGTATGTCCCGAGCCTTGCATCGTGCGACCCGAGCGTTCCAACGGCCTCTATAAGATTCTGGTCAACTACTGCAAAGGTTGCCGCGTGTGTATCGAGGAATGTCCGACCGGCTGCCTTGAGGGCGTGCCGGAACTGGATTTCGACACCGGCGTGGTGCGAATGGACACGGCGTTTGCCATCTCGCCTGGGCTGCACGGACGGCAGGCGGAAGAGCTTAGGCATCTAGCGGAGCAGCCGGCGAAGAACATTTAGAAGCGTGCGGAGACAACCATGGCAACGGTCACCGAAACAAGAAAGAAGACGGTCCGGATAAACGGCTGCGTCGCGGCGGCGCAGGCGGCCAAGTACGCCGACGTCGACGTGATTACGGCCTACCCGATCCGGCCTTACACGGCGACGATGATGGCGCTCGCGCAAATGGTGGCCAACGGAGAACTCGACGCCGAGTACATCGTGGCTGACAGCGAGCACTCGCAATTAAGCATTGCGCACGGCGCCTCTTCGAGTGGTGCGCGCGTTTTTACTGGTAGCTCCGGTGTCGGGGTGCAATTTGCTTACGAGCTTTATTCACCAATCTCGGGTAGTCGTATGCCGGTGCAGATGATGATCGCCGACCGCACGCTCGATCCGCCCGGTGATTTCGGTTCCGAGCATACTGACGCACTGTCAACACGCGACATGGGATGGCTGATGGGCTGGTCGTGCGACGCCCAGGAGGCATTCGACAATCACCTGATGGCCTATCGAATCGGTGAGGACCCGCGCGTGCTCTTGCCCCAGATGGTCTGCCAGGATGGTTTCTTTGTCTCTCACATCACATGTGACGTCGAATTGCCCGACCCGGGACAGGTAAAGGAATTCCTGCCGCCCTACAAGCATCCTTACCCACTCGATCCGCGGCATCCGGTGTCGCACGGCCCGCAGATAATGCCTGAGCAGGGTCCGCCGCTTCAGTTGGAGCGTGCGCGCGCGATGGAAGAGTCGATGTCGGTCATCGAGGAGGTCCACGACGAGTTCGCGAACATCTTCGGGCGACGATACGACCCCTGGGTCGAGGAGTTCATGACCGATGGCGCCGACGTTGTCTTTTTCATGCAGGGTGGCCACGCGGTGACGGCGCGTTACGCGATTCAGCTAATGCGCAATCAGGGCGCGAAGGTCGGTCTCGTAAGGCTGCGAACCATCAGGCCATACCCGACCGATCGGGTGAAAGAGGTCCTCAGTAAGTTCAAAGTGGTCGGTGTGATCGAGACCAACATGGGACTCGGCAGCGTAAGCAGTGGCGGCTCGCTATATGCCGAGGTCTGCGCGGCTCTCTACGAAAGCCAACAGCGCCCGCTGGTCGTCTCGTTCATGGCTGGCATGGGTGGCGAGGCGATCGTGATGAAGGAATTCTACTGGATGACTCAGAAAATGACGGAAGCGCAGAAACGCGGGAAAATCGAAAAACGCACGCATTGGGTGGGATTCGAAGAGTAGTAAAGTAAGTTACCGCGAGAGTGGGCGACGCAGGGTCTTTGGGCCCTGCCATTGGAGGATGATATGGCAGCAATTCAAGTTGAGCGGCAGATACTGCCGATTCTCGGCAGCCCGAACCAAGGGGCGCGTTTCTACAACCCTGATTTGCCGTCAAGCGAACCGTTCGTCCCCGGACACCGCACCTGCGCTGGCTGCGGGCCCTCCATTCAATACCGGATAACGAGCAAGGCAGCGGGCGACAACACGATCCTGGTCGGACCGACGGGCTGCATGTATGTCGCGAACAGTTCGTATTTGTGTACGCCCTACAATGTGCCCTGGGCGCACACGCAGATTGGCAGCGCGGGCAGCTTCACCGCCGGCGTCGCCGCCGCCTATGAAGCCATGATCCGAAAGGGCAAGTGGAAGGGCGCCTTTCCGAACATTATTTGCGAGGCGGGCGACGGCAGCGCGTCTGACATCGGCCTCGCCTCGATTTCAGGCGCGCTCTATCGGAATCACGACTGCCTGATTATCTGCTACGACAACGAGCAGTACGCGAACACCGGCATCCAAGCGTCGTCACGCACACCTTACGGCGGCATGACTACTTTTTCCCCTCCCGGCCCCGAGGTTCCAGAGGCGAAGACGCTGTTTCCCAAGGACCTCGCCCGCATGATGGCGGCTGGCCATCCCCACTGCTATGTGGCGACGGCGAGCGTGGGCTACCCCATCGACTTGATGAACAAGGTACGCAAGGGGCTCAATCACAAAGGCGCTGCCTACCTGATGATCTACACCCCCTGCCAGAAGGGCTTTGTGTACGAGACACCGCGCTCGATCGATCTGGGCCGGCTTGTTGTCGAATGCGGGCTCTACCCGATCTGGGAGTGGAATCCCGAGAAGCGTGGGTATGATTACAGCTTCCGCCCGCAGAACATGCGACCAGTATCAGAGTACTTGAAATTGCAAGGACGCTTCGGCCATCTCCACGCCGAGCACATCGCCAAGTTGCAGAAGTTTGCCAACGAGCAATGGCGAATGATGGGTGTCGAGCTGCCCGAGGCCTTGATCCAGGCCGCCGATGCGAAAAATCTGGTCGATATGGCGTCCGCGGTTAAGGCCGCGGCGGTGGCGGAAACTCTATGAATACCGAACCAGCCACTCCGCCTGCCGCTTCCGAAGCACAGGAAAGCTATATCGTCAGCGAAGGCAAGAAGCGCGGCTCGACGCGCGACGTGCGGCCGGAAGCGGCGTTCGATCGCTACTACACCGTCCTGCGCGTGCACGCGGGCGACGCCATCCTCACTGACAACTGGCACACCAATGAAGTGCTGGAACACACTCGCAACAACTTCGAGGGATACACGTTTGCCATGCGCACCCTGGAGGCCTGGGGCGCGATGATTGAAAATGACTACCGTGCGTATTACACGGCCGGTGGACGAGTGTGGGTCATGGATCTGGAGCCCTGCGAAGGCAAGAAGCCGCGTCTGCCTGGCGCCGGAGCCGGCAAGAAGTAGGTACGGTTTGCCCCGCATCCTGCTCATCGACGACACGCCGGAGATTGCCGAGCTCCTGACGTTTGCGCTGCGTGACCTCGGCCACGAGGTCTTCGCAACGGGATATACCTCTGCCCTCAACGAGCTGGTTCTGGAGCACCGCGCCGATGCGCTCGTGCTCGACTGTTCCGCCTTCGAGATGAGCGAGTCGCTCTTCGACAGCCTGCGTGACCATCCGAGTAACGCGGAGCTTCCCGTTGTCATCATCACTGATACGGAGCGAGAAGCTGACGTGAGCCTCCGTTCCCGCAACGCCCGACGAGTCTTGTTGGTCCCGAAGCCCTTCACGGGAACGCAGGTGGCGAGAGCGCTCGATGAGCTGCTTGCATAAATATGCCCCTGTGGAGCATGGACGATTGGCAGTACCTCCAGCGCGAGGTCGTTACCGGCCCGAAGGGCAGGCAATGGACAATAGCGCTGATGGACGTGCTGGGACAGACCGGAGATCCTGACACGCCGAACAAGCTGCTCGAACTTCAGTATTCATCGGGCCGCTACTTCACGCTCATCTACTCGGCCAGCGGCGCGCTACAGAGGGAACGCGGCTACGCCTTGCTATCAGAGGCGGAGAGCGCATACCAAGACCTGCTCATAGCCGTCATCAATGGTAGCCTCGATCCATCACAACCGGTATTTCGCCAGGATTTGGAAGACTGATGGACTTGGCCCGCTTCGGAACCTAGGCTATTGGTCACCCCCCTTCTGCATAAATCTTTAAAATCTGTAACTTGCGCAGAATTCCAGCGCAAATTATTGACGGCCCGAGACTCATCGCAAGATCTTGATATAGTGACGAAAGCTACTCCATTTCCAGTTTGTCGGCTCTCTATCGGCCGGGATTGAGGTCTCGCATCACGACATGAAGAACCTGTCTAGTCAGCCTCGCATCGCGCTCGGAGACTGTCGCCATCAAGCGGCTCCCGCTCTCTGCATCGGCACCGTCGCGATACGCCCGCGCAACCGCCGGCAGCCGGGCGCACCCGCCGCGAATGAGTCCCGCCCTCTCTGCGACGGCGAGGCGCGCCTCGAACTGACCAATCGGCGATCTTCCCTGCGGGCACATCCGAGGCAGCTAGCGCACTCAGCCCCTTGTGTTCCAGCGCGTCGGTCACGATGGCCTCCAGGATTCCGCAAGATGTGAGCAGCGCCAAATCGTAGTCCCCTTGATCGAGGGCACGCCGGCTGTCGGCGTAAGCCTGCTCGACTACAGGCCGGAGCTCATGGTCGTGAACGAAATCGAACCGTCGAGGCGGCGCCTCCGATGAGGCAGAAATGACCGGGCCATCGTCCATTCGGGAGAGCGCGCCAACGGCTTGCTCAAGAACGCCGAGCAGGCGCTTGACGATCTCGACCGGCGGCGCCCCTTCGACGGCGCTGCCAGCCGCTGAGCGCATGAGGAAGGCTTCGCTAAACGACCGGGCAAGCCAATGGGCTTTGCTGCCTCCCGATAATTGGTTGACGGTTACCCCACATTCTTCCTGCCAAACGCGAGTCGCAGCCAAGGCCGATTTGTTGGAGGGATCAGTCGCCAACGTGTCGCGAACTTGATGCCCGCGCTGGATCAGGCCATCGAGGTGGGACAGGTAAGTCTCGATCTGCGCTCGCAGGCTCTCATCCATCGATCGCGTCTCGCACTTGCTCACATCAGGGGGAAGCTCGCGGCCTGACGAGCCCTCGGCACTGCAATGATGAGGATTCGTAATGGCCTTGACTCGCCGGGGACAGCATGTTACAGTTCCCGCCGCAAGTGGTTCGATAACCGGACCACTATATCACCTTCGAATGTGAACTGGGGCAGGTGCGGGGACATCGGACTCGTCGCATATTGACGCGAAAGTAGTCGGTACGGCAATTCTGTAAAACGGAAAATCGCAGGAGCCTGGCGGTTCTGGCAGTGGGCTGTTAAAGTCTAACGCGCCATCATCGAGGTAGACCTATGGCTGCATCTCCGGCCTCGCTTATTCACCCTTCGCGCATTCCCAATCGTTGGGTCCAGCTGGTAGCTGGCATCGTTGCGATGATGGCGATCGCCAACCTGCAGTACGCCTGGACTCTTTTCACCAAACCCATCCAGGCCCATCTGCACGTCACCCTGGTCGCTGTCCAGTGGACTTTTACTTTGTTCGTAGCCCTGGAAACCTGGCTGGTACCTTTCGAAGGGTACCTGGTAGATCGAATCGGACCGAGGTTGATGCTGGGTATTGGCGCGATCGCGGTCGCGCTGGGTTGGATCGGGTCCGGCCGGGCGGAGACGATCAACAGCCTGTACTTTTGGTACGGAGTGGGCGGCGTCGGCGCCGGGGTCGTCTATGGGGGAACCATTGGGAACGCGCTGAAATGGTTTCCGGATCATCGCGGTCTATGCGTCGGCCTGACTGCCGGAGCCTTTGGCGTAGGCACCGCGACGACGATCGCTCCCATTGCCGACATGCTGAAAGTCTCGGGCTACCAGCACACGTTCATCGTCTGGGGAATTATCCAGGGATTCGTTGTATTGGCTGCTGCCCTCTTCCTGGCCAAGCCGCCGGTTGGATGGACGCCTCCGGACTGGAAGAGGAAACAAGCCAGGATCAAAGCCAAAGTGAACACTTCGGCGGTCGACATGACGCCGTTGCAGATGCTACGCCAGCCGTCTTTCTATGTCATCTATCTGATGATGACGATGTTGGCTTTCGGTGGTCTGGTGGTGACCGCACAACTCAACCCCATGGCTTCCTCGTACCATGTGGACAACGTCGTGGTGGCCTTCGGAATGACCGCATTGGTGCTGGCCATCACCGTCGACCGGATCCTGAACGGGTTTACACGTCCCTTCTGGGGATGGGTGTCGGACCACATCGGCCGGGAGAATGCCATCTTCATCGCCTTCATCCTGGAGGCGCTCGCGGTGTATGCTCTGCTCCAGTTGATCAGCCACCCGGTCTGGTTCGTTGTGTTGTCAGGCCTGTGTTTCTTCGCGTGGGGCAACATTTTCTCGTTGTTCCCCTCGATCACCGGCGACCTGTACGGAAACAAATGGGCCACCACCAACTATGGGGTTGTGTACACCGCCAAGGGCGTGGCGGCAGCCTTTGCCGGGCCCGGCGCCGCCTGGCTGTTCGCCAAGACCGGCTCCTGGACGAAGGTCTTCTGGGCAATGATTGTGTGCGATCTGGTGGCTGCGTTCATGGCATTGCTGTGGCTGAAGCCGCTGGCAGCTCGCGTTGTCAAAGACTCGGAAAGCGCACTGCATGTCCCCGCCCTACCTAAGGCTGACAGGGTGCGAACTGCGGTGTAGCAATTCGACCCGTTGTTTTTTCCTAAGCCACTGCGATCTGCTCTCGAAGTTGCCCACTGAACAAACTCTTGGGGATCAAGGCATGGACACCACGAACGATGTCCACAACCTGGGTCACCCGAAAGCTCACTGCGATGCTGCACAAAGCATAGGCGTCAAGCTCGCTGAGACTGGCACGCGTTGCCAGAAAGTTGATAGCGTTGCGGGCCGCCAGGCTCATCGCCAAATTCAGGTCTTTGTCCATACCCAGAGTGATCCAGTGCGTCGCGGTCTCCGCCACAGGCCAACTAAAGTTCTTTTGCTTGTGCAGCATGACCTGCACGCGCATTTCCTGCATCCCCGTTTCCAGGGCGGTAAGGCAGATTTCGCCGTCACCCTGCACCGCGTGCGAGTCCCCGGTGAAAATAAGTGCGCCGGGCTTCCAGACCGGGATGAACATCGTGGAGCCTTCTGACATCTCGCTCAAATCTACGTTGCCGCCATGGGGTCCCGGAGGAACGGAGCTGGTAACTCCCGGGCTGATCGGAGGGTAGTAGCCATCCGGCGGCGCCACACCCAGCGTTCCCTGGAAAGGTTTGAGTGGGATACTGATGTTGGGCAGGAACTGCGCTTTCATATTCTTGAGATCAAGGTCCACATATTTTACCTGTCCCTGTGGATATTCTTTGGCCAGCAAGCCCGTCCCCAAAGAACCCGGATTGTTAAAAACGCCTCCCCACTTGAGAGGATGCAGGCGCTTATAGCGGACCTCCAGCACATCGCCCGGTTCGGCATTGTTCACCGCGATCGGGCCAATGATGGAATGTGGTCCCCGTCCCGGATTGCTTTTCCTGAGTTCTGCCAGCTTGTCGATGGGGACGCCCGGCTGCATCTGGTTCAAGAAGTGTGTCCAGGTATTGGGAAAACTAACGAAATCGCCTGAATCAATCGTAAGGATAGGAGGCAGGGTGGCATCAAACACGCCCAGATGTACGGTCTGATTGTTGGACTCCACCACATGTACCCGGCCTTCACCTCCGCCGCCGAAGCCATTGTCAGAACCGGCGCTCATCTGGCCGCCACCACCTCCACCCTCTGCATACGCAAGTTTGGCGAACCATGGTTCCACCGCCGCCAGTAGGCCCATAAAACTGCTGGCTCGCAGCAGCTTGCGGCGAAAACGCCCGCGAACTGTCAGATAGCTTTCTAAGTTCTCCTGGTTCAGCTCATCCATGTGCAGGAGACGGTCCGACACTCGCTTGGTAAGCGCATCGTCCTTGATGTCCTCCCGAAGGACACCGGTGCCGGTCTCATCTCCACATCCAAACAGGTTTCCACAATAATGATGATGGCGGGTAGGCTGGTTTTCCTGATCGTAATGGTCCGGCATGTCGCATCTCCTCTCGGCCGATGGTTGCAAGCAGATGATGCCCAACATCAAGACCGTGCCCGTCGGAGCTCGGAGTTGAGAATGTTAGCAGGCATCGCCTTCTTCATCTCTGGAATCGCTCGCATTGTACGCTTGTGAACGGTGCTGCGAAACCAAAGTTCCATCTGCGAACAAAAACCGGATTGTGAGTGACCTTGCTTTGCTCAGGCTTCTTCCTGGTGACTTGCCCAGATCGTAGAGGATTGCACCTTCTGATCGAGTCTGGCTTGACTTGCTGTCGCCGGGAGTACTGTAATGGCGTTCAGCCCGCCCAAGCTCAGTGCTGGTGATTGAAGGTTCGACTGAACCGGCGACGGTTCCGATTCCCAAGAGCGCAGGCCGTCAACAGCAAATTCCAGGCCACTAAGGGGGGCCCCTGTCATGGCCGCCAACCCTAACCCGATCCCAATCCCAGAATTGCATCTGGAAACGATAAGAACTCCCGAGGAAATCATCGTGCACTGCACCGGCAGAATCACATCAGCTACCTCTGCCCTGCTGCAGACGACGGTCCGCGGTCTCATCCCGGAAACCGAATGTGTCGTACTGGACTTGACCGACGTGAAATACATGGACAGTTCTGGCCTTGGTGCGATCATCAGCTTGTACGTGTCGGCTAAGAGGCAGCATTGCGGGCTGAAACTCGTCCATCTGAATCAACGCTTGCAGGAACTGTTCCGCAGAACAAAACTGGCTTCGGTGTTCGAGGGCCACGAAGACTTTCTTGGCTACACCCCTGATTAATAGTTCGGAGCCGACGCAACTCGTGAGCCGGTGAGTGCGCCTATCACTTGGCAGTTTCTGAAGGCGGGCTAGTCGGGGGTCCAGCCAAGAAATTCTTCGTGTCCCTTGAAGATCGCGACCAGTAGATCTAGGACGCGTTGTTTCCAGCCCGTCAGCTTCGGTTCTTCGACCGGTTCCGTTTGCTCCTCGACCTGGGGTTCGACTTCTGGGGCGATAATGGTAGATGTCATAGGATTTCTCCTTTCAATCCGCAGGGCCGGGAGAGCAGGATTCAGATCTCACATTAAAGCTAGCTACTTCGGCTGCGCCTCAACAATAACCGGCATCAGCTCCAGTGTGATGGGAGAGCGAGTACGCGGTAACAATCTGGCGCTGTGGGCCAACCCGTTATAGGATAAAGGTCTTCTTGAGTTGGGTGGTCCGGATTAACCCGAGAGAGGGGCGAGCTCATCGGAGTGTCGTTACAGTTGCACCTAACCCAGGCCATCTTCTTGTTTCTCGCTGCAATAATTGCCGGCACGCTAAACGCGGTGGCGGGCGGCGGCACTTTCATCTCGTTCCCAGCACTTTTGACTACGGGCATGCCGGCCGTGCAGGCCAACGCGACCAATACGGTCGCATTGTGGCCGGGGTTGGCAGCCAGCACCGGCGCGTACCTGAAGCGGCTGGACGTGCCGCGACGCCTGTTGGTTCCGTTGCTGCTGACCAGTGTTGCCGGAGGGCTGGCCGGCTCACTCCTCCTGCTCAAGACGCCACAACATGTCTTCCTCCATCTTGTCCCCTGGCTGCTGCTGGGGGGCACCTTGCTGTTTGCCTTCGGCAACAACATCCGCGCCATGGCCGGGAAGTCTCACGTTGTCGGTGATTTGGGGAAGATGTCATGGCAGGCCATCGCCGTGGCCTCGATCGCTGAGCTGCTCGTCGCAATCTATGGCGGATATTTCGGCGCGGGGATCGGGTTCATGCTCCTGGGAATGTTGGCGGCCATGGGCATCCATGACATCCATGCCATGGGCGCGATCAGGACACTGCTTTCGGTCGTGATTAATGCCGTGGCCGTGCTGACGTTCATTTTGGCCCGGGCCGTGTTTTGGCCGCATTGCCTGGTGATGATCGCGGGGTCTATGGTGGGCGGCTGGTTTGGCGCGCACTACGCGCAAAAAGCCGATCCCCGGAAGGTACGGCGCGTCGTGATCGCCATCGGCGTGGCCATGACCGCGTACTACTTTGTCACTTTGCGGTAGCAAACCACGTTCATTGCTTCCTCAGGTGCGCCGGCAACGGCGCGCCTTTTGCGTTCACTAGACTCTTCGTCCCGAACCAAGCCTTCGGTTTGATCGTGTCACATTGACACGTGACCCAGGTACACCTGAAACGTGACCTATGTCCTTGTTCCGGTTTGAGGTCGGGATTGAAATTGGTTAGTCATCAGACCAATACCGATGAAAGCGACTGAGTCATCAGCGGGTGTCGGGTTCGAAGCAATCCCCAGAAACAAGGTCTACCAGGCGGTCGCCAGGCAACTGCAGCGGCACATTACGGAAGAGTTGAAACCCGGCGACCTGCTCCCCCCAGAACGGCAGCTTGTGCAAATGCTTGGGGTCAGTCGCGGCTCCGTGCGCGATGCCATCCGCAGCTTGGAACTGATGGGTCTGCTTGAGCCACGCCAGGGTATCGGCACCGTGGTCTGTCGCCGTGACGCTACCCCAGCCAATCCCCTGGCTAACGCGCTGCTGGAAAAGCGGAAGCTGGTTGCGGAGCTGATCGACGTACGCAAGATGATCGAGCCGCTCCCTGGCCGGGCGCGCCGCTCTGCACGCCTCTCGCGATGAGATCGCTGACATGGAGGACATTCTCGTACGTCAGGAGGAAAAGGTGCGCCAGGGCGAACTCGGAATCGACGAGGACTCTGAGTTTCACTACACCATCGCTCTGGCGTCGAACAATAGCGCCATCTTGAAAGTGGTGGACGTGTTGATGGATTTGTTGCGCGAGACTCGGGAACATTCGTTGCAGGGAGAAGGCCGGCAGGAAAGGTCGCTTGCCGGTCACCGCCGAATTCTTTCCGCTCTGAAGCGCGGCGCCGCCGCAGCCGCCGAGGCTGCCATGCGGCGGCACCTGCAGGAAATCGAAAACATCGTACTTAAGAAGTTGTAAAAAAATGGAGGTTGCAAAATGGGCCAGCTATTCGCGGTCGAAATCATCTACCGAGGGGTCTTTCAGAAGACCCTGGCCAAGAACATAACGCGCGGCATTGTTTTGGCCGCGCATAACGAAGGCAAACAGGGCATTTCCTTTGGCCGTTATGGAGATTCTCCGGAGCGCAATGGGATTCCAGCGAAGAGCTTCGCCATCGTCGCCAACGACGAGCAGACGCTCGAAGCCGGAATGGCGCAATACGAGCCGAAGCAAGTCGACCTGACCGTGGTCCTCGATGACACGCTCTGTAAGGGCGCGGAGTCGTGGGCATGGTACGGCCTACAGCCCGTGCATCATGCTCTCAAACCGGGGCGCACTCTTATCGTAGTTTCGCTGGAGGACGCACCTGCGCTACTGAAGAATATTCACCGCCGGGAAGAGCCTTACAAGCTGGGAATCGTCAAAGGCGTTACCAGCTTTTCAGGTATGTGGGTTTACAAAGATGACCACACCGACGTCCGCATCCTCGGCACTATCGCCAAGGCACTACCGGAACTGTTTAGCCTGAAGTCGGTGGAGCAATTCATCAACGAAAAGCTGAAGAGCCCCCTGAAAGTGACCTCCGCTCACACCGCCTTCGAGCGCTTCACCACCGTCGATGTAAACGCGGGCCAGGGCAATCCCGAAGAGTTGTTCAAGTTCGGCCTGCCCGGCTGGGAGGACATGCGGGGCGGCGTGTCTATCAAGGGCCAGCCGCAGGGCGGACCATATGCCGATCCTGTGACCGGGAAAGTCGGCGGCTTCCGGCCAGCCCGCAACGAGCTGTTCAAGAAGTACTCGACGCGAACCATGCGGCCGGTCGTCAACTTTGCGACTTGCACCAAGTGCACGCTGTGCTGGCTCAACTGCCCGGATGGGTCCTTCGACGTCACCCCGGACGGAACCTACGACGCCAATCTCGAGTCTTGCTGCGGTTGCGGCGTTTGCGAAGAGGTTTGCCCGGTAAAGAACTGCGTCTCCATGGTGAACGAGTCCGAATTCCACGATAACAACAGCCAGTGGGCGGAATTCAAGAAAGACAAAGACGCCTATTTGAAATGGTTGGAAACCACGATTCAGAAGGCTGAACCGATCGAGAAGCGGGCGCATGGATTCCGTTATCGCGGTCAGTATCAAGAACAGGTTCCTGAAGCCCTGGAAATCGCTAGAAAAGGCTAGTGGCCCGGCGGCAAGGCTGAAGACAAGGAGATTAAGATGGCGACACTAACACTACCTGTTGAGGAAAAGAAGAAAATCTACGAGCAGGAAGCCCTGATTACCGGCGCCGAAGCCATTGCGATTGCCTGCAAACTGGCCGACGTGGACGTAGTCACCGCTTACCCAATCCGGCCTTACGACACGGTCATGCAGTACATCAGCCAGTTGGTAGCGGACGGCGAAATGGACTGCGAATATATCGTGGCGGAAGGGGAACATTCACAAGTCGAAATCGTAAAGCACGCATCGGTTTGCGGAGCACGCGTGTTTTGCGGTTCCAGTGGCGTTGGTTGGATGTATGCCATGGAAGCGCTGACCGTCAGTCCGGCTCTGCGCGTCCCCATGGTGTGCATGGTGGGCAACCGGGCGCTCGACGATCCCGGCGCCTTCGGCGTGGAACACAATGACGCACTTGCGGTTCGCGACCTGGGTTGGCTTCTCACCTGGGTCGATAGCGCGCAAGAAGCACTGGACACGGCCCTGATTGCCTATCGTGTGGCGGAGGACCGCCGCATGTTCGTGCCCTTGGCGCTCAGCTGCGACGGCGCATTTCTCACCCACTCGCAAGCGTTGGTAAAGATCCCGGCGGCGGAGCAGGTTAAGAAGTTCCTGCCTCGCTATGACCGCGGCGATCTGCTGCTCCACCCCGATAACGTCATTTCGGTGGCCCCACAGGCCAACGAGGACTGGGTGATGGAGATTCGACGGCAGAACTACGCAGTCACCGAGATCGCCTGCGATGTGATTCGCGAAGTCTATGCCGATTTCGAGCGTACGTTCGGACGCAGGTACGGCAATCCGTTCTTCGAAGAGTATATGACCGAAGATGCGGAAGTCGTGCTGCTGGGCATGGGAACCATGTCCACCCCGGTGAAAGTTGCGATCCGTAAAATGCGCGAGCAAGGCAAGAAAGTCGGATTCGTGCGGCTGCGCTGGTTCCGGCCCTTCGCTGGTCCTGAAATCGCGAAGTGTCTGGAGCGCTTCAAAGCAATCGGCGTCATCGACCGTGATTTCTCGTTCGGTTCGCCCGATCTGAGCGGTGTCGTGGCCACCGAAGTTCGCTCGGCCATGTATACCGGATCGGCCACCCGGCCACCCGTACTGGATTTCATCTGCGGGCTGGGTGGACGTGAAGTGACAGTGCCGGACGTGGAAGCGATGACCGACATCGTGTTCCAAGCTGCCAAAGGTAAAGCGCAACCCCTGACGCAATGGATCGGGCTGCGGGGATAACGCGTTTCGACGCGTTTCCAGAGCCGGAAAGGACAATAACCATGAGCACTTTAGTAGAAGAAAAACCAACGCAAAACCTGGAAGCCTTCACCGGAGTCAAGAAGGTTCCACACGAGGAGTACTACACGTCCGGCCACCGCACCTGCCAGGGCTGCGAGTCTGCGGAAATCATGAGATTGATGGCGAAGGCCGCAGGCCCCAGAACCATCGTTCTGGGCAGCACGGGCTGCATGTACGTGGCTAACACCTCCTACTACGCCACGCCTTGGGGCGTCCCCTGGATGCACACCCAACTGGGCAGTTCAGGCTCCAGCGCGCTGGGAGCGGCCGCGGCATTCCGCGTCCAGATGCGCAAGGGCGTCATGAAGGACGAGCCCATCAATGTCATCGCCTTCTGCGGCGATGGCGGCGGTGCGGACATGGGCTTGGGCGCCATCTCGGCCACCCTCACCCATCCCGACTACAACCTCCTGATCCTGATGTACGACAACGAGTCGTACGCCAATACGGACATCCAGATTTCCGGGACATCACCGTATGGCGTCAATACCTCGTTCAGCACTCCAGGAAAAGTGAAGCGCATCATGAACCAGCGCTGGAAGAAGAACATGGCGCCGATGATGATGGCTGGCCATCCCACCTGTAAGTATGTAGGAACCATTTCTACCTCCTACCCGCTCCAGGCGATGAACAGCGTTCGCAAGGCGCTGTCCATCGGCGGTCCTACGTTCATTCACTGCCTGAACCCTTGCCCGAAGGGCTGGGACTTCGATCCTGTGCTGTCCTTCGAACTGGGCGAACTGGCCGTGAACACCGGCATTTGGCCTCTGTACGAGATCGAATGTGGCAAGCTGAAGCTCTACGGCAAGACCAAGGACATTGCCAACGGCAGGTTCAAACGTCTTCCTGTCCGTGATTACTTGCTCAAGCAGGGAAGGTTCGCACACTTCGTCGAGGAAGATATCGAATTCTTCCAGAGCAAGATCGACGAGATGTGGAACAAGTGGCTGGTGCCGGGAGTGATTCCGCTCCAAAAAGAAGTCGAAGGCTAACAATGCGCCCGCCCCGATAAGGGGCGGGCTTTTCCTTTCGGCCGGAATTTTGCTGGATTTTTTCCGGCAGGAGTGCACGAACTAACCGAGCAAAGTACTGAGGCGACCGTCTAGGAGGCGGCCTATATGGCCACGAATGTGACCTCCTTGCTTCGTAACCGACCCAGGAGCTTCAAGTTCTGGGTTCCGATGTGCGGCTGCAGATTCGCCTGGTCGCCATCGCGAATCTGCAGATTAATGTTTCCACGCGCCGTTCGGAGGTAGAACCATGACTCAAGCTCCGTCCTCTGTGATTCACCCTTTGCGTATTCCCAATCGTTGGGTCCAGCTCACTGCTGGCATCATCGCGATGATGGCTATTGCCAACCTGCAATATGCCTGGACGCTATTTACCAAACCCTTAACCACAAGCCTGCACGCGACGCTGGCCGCGGTGCAAGTTGCGTTTGCCGCATTCATTTTCTGTGAAACATGGCTGGTACCGTTCGAGGGCTATCTGATCGATCGACTCGGACCGCGACTGGTCATCGGCATCGGGGGAGTGCTGGTCGGCGCCGGCTGGATCGGATCTGGCTACGCCATTACGACCACCGGACTTTATATGTGGTACGCCATCGGAGGGATTGGGGCAGGTGCAGTTTATGGCGGCTGCACCGGAAATGTGCTTAAGTGGTTCCCTGACCACCGCGGGCTGTGTGTGGGCATCGTGTCCGGGGCCTACGGCATCGGCACGGCGGTCACCGTGGGCCCAATCGCAAGAATGATCAAGGCTTCGGGATACCAGCATGCGTTTATCTTTTGGGGTATCCTCCAAGGCCTCATCGTGTTCGTTGCCGCCATGTTCATCGTGGCGCCCACCAAGGGCTGGCTGCCCAAAGCCTGGAAGCCGGTCGCGAGGGTTCATCAAACCGTCCATGACATGACTTGGTGGGAGATGCTGAAGCAACCATCGTTCTACGTCATCTACCTGATGATGACGTTGGTAGCCTTCGGCGGCCTAGTGGTCACTGCGCAACTGATGGCCATCGCCGGCTTCTACAAAGTGGACAAGATCACCGTGGCCTTCGGCATGTCCGCGGCGATCCTGGCCATTCAACTGAACCGGATCGTCAATGGTGTGACCCGGCCTCTCTGGGGCTGGATCTCCGACCATATTGGGCGCGAGAATGCCATGTTCACTGCTTTCCTGATTGAAGGTCTGGCGATTTGGGCCTGGTTGCAGACGATCCGCAGGCCGGTGATGTTCGTCCTGTTGTCGAGCCTCGTGTTCTTTGCCTGGGGCGAGATTTTCTCGCTGTTCCCATCCATCACGGCGGACCTGTTCGGCCGGAAATGGGCCACTACGAACTACGGAATTGTCTATACTTCGAAGGGCACGGCATCCATTTTTGCCGCACCAGTGGCCGCCTTCGTGATGCTCAAAACTGGATCCTGGGTACCAGTGTTCTACGTCATGATTGCCTGCGATATCATCGCCGCCTTTATGGCTCTCCTCTGGTTGAAACCCGTGGCTGCCCGTACCATTGTCGCGGCGGAACTAGCGGAACTACAAGAGCATGCCGAGATCCAGGAGGCCGAGTTGGCGCACGTATAGCAGTCGTGAGAAGGCGCGAGCGGTTGAGCAGAGCGCGTGGAAGCGATACTGGTGTTCCTGGTGACCAGAATAGCGGGAGCCCCGATCGCGTTCTTGATGCTATTCTCGTTTATTTTCCTGTTCTGGGGCGAGATATATTCCTTGTTCTCAGCCACCGTGGGTGATGTCTTCGGGCCGGCCAATGCCTCTGCCGACTATGGCATGTTGTATACATCGAAGGGATTGGCTTCCGTTTTTGCCGGATTTGGGGCAGCAGCGCTGGCAGCGTCCTTCGGCGGCTCTTTTTCGGTACCGTTCTACATTTCGGCCGTGCTCTGCGGTGTCGCGTCGGTCCTCGCCCTGTTTGTCCTGAGGCCGTTGATCAGAGGCAGAATTGCGGAGGAAGCTCGACTGGTTGAGGGAGCGGCGTTGTCAGCGGCATTGGCGAAAGCCTCTCCGACCGAAGAGACCCGGCACGACGAACATCTGACGGGGGTCCGGTAGTCACTGTCCTGGAGCCGCGGTAAGGACAAGCAAGAGGAGGCGGGATGGCTGGTTGTTGCGGCCCAGTCGCGACAGCAGTCTGGTTACGCATACGCAATGCGGTCACATAACAATGCAAAGGGCTGCAATCAGCTTCAAACTGTGCCACCGTCGAGATGTTGGGCGTGACGCATGAGATCCTTCTGCACTGTCATGGGTGCCTTGGTTTGGTCTAGCCACGCCCGGTAAGTGTGCCAGCCGATGTTGTCGCCCAAGCCGGCCCGCTTGCCCGCTGGACGAATGTAGTTGAACTGGATCGCGTTCGGGTAGTATGGTATCGCTCCGGCAACCCAAGGCGAAGCCCAACCCAGTCGCCGTCACTGTTGAACTCCGGCATCTGGCGCCGGTTCCGTAGCAGGGCGATCAGGGCTGAGTCCGGCGGCAGTTGCTTCTTGCTGTACTTCGTCTTTACCGCATCCGTCCGGTTGGCCACGCTGTGCCGAGCTTTATAGGCCGTTCATCCCCGGCCGCCAATTCTCTCGAGTGCCTGTAAGGTATCCCCACGTCTCACATAGTTCACCGTTCGCAATTTCAACACAGATTGATCATCCGCTGGCCTCTCCTTTTCATCGAATAACACTATGAATCAGCCAGCCCGGAAGCTCATAGCTACTCCGAACGCTTTGGGGCAGACTCTTCTCCAGAGGATTGGCAACACGCCGCTGTTACGCTTCCAGCGCATCACGCGATGCTGGGAGAGTGTGGAAGTGCTGGCCAAAGCCGAGTGGGTCAATCCCGGTGGATCGGTGAAGGACCGCGCGGCGGCCAGCATCGTGGGCGACGCCATGCGTACTGGCAAACTCGGCCCGGGCAAGATCCTTCTGGACTCCACCAGCGGCAATACCGGAATTGCCTATGCCATGTTGGGAGCTGCGGAAGGCTTCCCGGTGACCCTGTGCATTCCGGGGAACGTGTCAGCAGAGCGCGCGCGCATTGTCCGTTCCTACGGTGCAGAGATCATTTTGACCGATCCGGCCGAAGGCTCTGACGGCGCGCTGCGCAAGGCGCGTGAGCTGGCCGCGTTCGAGCCGCAAAAGTATTTCTATGCCAACCAGTACTCTAACGATGCGAACTGGCGTGCGCATTACCACGGCACGGCGGAAGAAATCTGGCGACAGACGGAGGGTAGCGTTACGCATTTTGTTGCCATGCTCGGTACCAGCGGCACCTTCATCGGTACTGCACGCAGGCTGAAGGAACTAAACCGCAACATACGCTGCATTTCGTTGCAGCCCGATTCGCCGTTCCACGGCATCGAAGGCGCCAAGCACATGCCAAGCTCCATCGTTCCGCAAATCTACGACGCCGCTGTGGCCGACGACAATCTTTTCATCGGCACCGAAGAGTCTTACGCCATGATGAAGCGCCTGGCCCGCGAAGAAGGCCTGCTGGCTGGCATCTCCGGTGCCGCCGCGATGGTGGGCAGCCTTCGTGTGGCAGAAGAGGTCGAGCACGATTCCGTCATTGTGACCATCTTTCCCGACGGCGCCGACCGCTACTTGAGCCAGCGGCTTTGGGAGGAGTTCTGAACTACCGCCGCGATCAGAACCATGGCCTTGAGCATTGCCAAACCGGAATGGATGGGCCTTCGTCAGCATGGCGAGGAAACCTACCCAAACGAATGTTGTGGCGTGCTGCTGGGCACACTCGATAGTGACGGCGCCAAGACCGTGCAGGCAATCGTGCGCTGCGGAAACCAGCGTTCCGACTCGCCGCACAACCGGTACTCCATCGATCCACATGAGCTCGTTCGCATTCAGCGTGGGGCTCGCGAGCGCGCTCAGGAAATCATAGGGTTCTACCACTCACATCCTGAGCATCCCGCTCACTGGTCGCCGACGGACCTGGAGGAAGCCCACTGGATTGGCTGCTCCTACGTCATCACCAGCGTGATGAATGGCATCGCTACGCAAACGAACTCCTTCGAGCTTACGGCGGAGGATGACAGCAAGTCATTTCGGGATGAAGAAATCACAGTCCGGTGACACTCTTGCGCAAGCCCTCCATGAATCCGGCTGACAACCTTCCGCATCAAAAAGTGCCAATATGAAAGTGCTGATCCCGACTCCGCTTCGCCAATACACAGGTAAGCAGTCAACCGTCGATTTGTGCCCCGGCTCCGTCGACGACGTCCTCCGTGAACTGACTTCGCGATACCCCGATTTGCGCAAACAACTGTTTGGCGATGATGGCAGGCTGCGCAAGTTTGTCAACGTGTACGTGAACGACGAAGACATTCGTTATCTCGAAAACGAGAACACGCTGGTAAAACCCAGCGACACCATGTCGATCATTCCATCTGTAGCCGGGGGTTGAATCGGGGCGGGTCGAACGAGAATTGCACGCTTGTCCCCGGAGTTTGTTATGGCAACGCTCATGAGCTCTCAAGCCACGACGCTGAGCAATGACGAAGTTCTGCGCTACTCACGCCACTTGATCATGCCCGAGGTCGGCATGGCCGGGCAGGAGAAGCTGAAGGCCGCGCGTGTGCTGTGCGTCGGCGCCGGTGGACTTGGCTCCCCGCTCGCACTATATCTTGCTGCGGCCGGCGTGGGTACACTGGGCCTGGTTGACTTCGATGTGGTGGACTACACCAACTTGCAGCGGCAGATCATCCATACGACCGAAGACGTGGGCCGTCCGAAACTCGACTCAGCCTCGGAAAAACTCGGCGCGATCAATCCTTTCATCAACGTTCGCAAGTTCGAGACCAGGCTCACCAGCGCCAATGCACTCGACATCCTCCGCGACTTCGACATCGTCGCCGATGGCACCGACAACTTTCCCACGCGCTATCTTGTGAACGATGCTTGCGTGCTGGCTGGGAAGCCCAATGTTTACGCCTCCATCTTTCGCTTCGAAGGTCAGGCCAGCGTCTTCGCCACCGAGCATGGCCCGTGCTATCGCTGTCTCTATCCGGAGCCACCGCCGCCGGGGCTCGTGCCATCGTGCGCCGAAGGCGGCGTGCTGGGCATTCTTCCCGGATTGCTGGGCGTGATTCAGGCGACCGAGGTGATAAAGCTCATCCTTGGATCAGGTGAACCGCTGATTGGCCGCCTGTTGCTGGTAGACGCGCTCAGCATGCGCTTCAGGGAACTGCGCCTGCGCAAGAACCCGGAGTGCCCAGTCTGCGGCGCGAATCCTACCGTCCACGAACTGATCGACTACAACCAGTTCTGTGGAATCCGGGGTGAAGAAGCTGCGGCGACTGAAACCGTTCCGGAGATTCGCCCTGAGGAACTAAAAGCCAAACTCGACGCTGGTGACGACATCTTCATCCTCGATGTCCGCGAGCCACACGAGTATCAAATCTGCAACATTGGCGGCCATCTTATCCCGCTCGGCGACCTGCCCGCGCGCATGAACGAGCTGGACTCGAGCCGCGAAATCGTTGCCCACTGCCGCAGCGGAGTGCGCAGCGCCAAGGCCGTGACTCTACTTCGGCAGGCCGGCTTTGGCAAGGTGAAGAACCTGTCCGGCGGCATTCTCGCCTGGTCCGACAAGGTGGATCCAGCAGTGCCGAAGTACTAGGGCTCCCGATCACACCTTTACTTCAGGCTAAAGACGATACGGAGTTATCGCGTAACGGCTCGACACGAAATGCCATGGGACGATCCTTGGAATGGTCGCCAACAAACACCACAATGGGGTCTACTTCTGGCCGGAGTGTTCAGCAGCATGCGCCGCGCCTTGGAGTGCCCCATGCCGTCCGGGGGCATTTACCAGTGCTGTCTCAAATTGTTTCAGCGCCAGATCCGGGTGATTCTGCTCCAGCAGCAAGTAGCCAAGCTGTTCGCGGGCCGGAACAATAGGCCCCGGTGTCACAGGAAGCTTCTCGATTGCATCCTCTTCATCGGCTGAGGCACGCATCAAAGCTGCAGCTTCATCCGGTTTCCTGTCCGCCTGGGCTGACCACGCCATAACTTCGCGCGTCAGAATCCCCACCTGAGTAGCCCAATAGTCGTTGCCTGCCGTGTGAAGCTGCTCTTCGATCTGCCGTAATCTATCACTCTCTGCGCGCGCCTCGGCGGCGTGTCCACTCCGGGCGAGTCCCAGGCCCCGAGCCCAAACCGCAACTGCGGCAACATGAGGCGGCGCTCCTGTCGGAGGAACGATGCTTGCAGCGTCGGCCCATTGACCCCGCTCAACCGCGTAGCGAACCGGCATCGCGGTGGCGGCGTACGCTATCTTGAAATCGCCTGCGTTCAGCTGCGGCATGTTCTTAAGTTGTTGAATGACCTGAGCCGCCTCGTTGTTGCGTCCACTCTGCAGATAGGCATACACCAGATAATCCATGGCGTGCAGCTCTTCTCCCGTGTCGCCTTGCCGCTGTGCTGCTTCCCTTGCCGCAAGGTTGGAGGTGATGGAGTCATCCCATAGGCCGAGTCGCGTGAATATATGCGATGGCATGTGCAGGGCGTGCGGCGCTGAAGGTGCAATCTGGGCGTAAGCCCTTGCTGCTGGGAGGCCTCGTGGCGCGAGTTCCGCATTGTCGTATGCATGGATGAGGTAGTGAGGGATTCCCGGGTGCTGCGGGTAGATGAGATCAAGCGGTTCAAGCAGATCGGCCACCTGTTTCTGCTTCGCATGCGTCTTGTCGGCAGGAGATGCGTTCGCCAGGAGTGCGAGCGCATAAAACACCTGTGCTTCGACATCTTTCCTGTTCGCCAAAGCAAGATCGCTCATCGCGTGCTCGTAGTTCAACGCCCGCGTGCTGTACGGAACGGTGGCGGCGTCCTGATATATCAAGCCCAGCGCATTGATGAACTGGCGCTCGCGTTCGGAGCCCGCCCCGATCTGCTGCGCCCGCTGGATTTCCTTTTGTGCGATCGAAATCGTCGCCGGCGAAATGCGTGGCTCCCAAAGCTGATGATAGTACGCCATGGCCATCCCCCAATGTGCCATCGCACATCGCGGATCCTGTTCGGCCACAGCCTGAAATGCATTTTCGGCGGCCGTGTAAGCGAAGGAGTGAAGCAGAGCCACGCCTCGGTCGAACTGCTCCTGAACGGCCGGTGTGCAAGAAGTCGGAAACGATACCTTTCCCAGTTTCTCAGGGGCGCCATGGCTGTGTGCTTCTTGGGCTGACGAGAAGGGAACGATGAACAGCAGGGTGAGCAATATTCGCCATCGATGGGGCATCCGAATCTCCATAGGCGATTGGCGCTTTGTGGTACCCGAATTCTACATTGAAGCCGGTAACAAGACCCTCGCTTGAGGCTAGAAAGCGTTCGTATTCTCTCAAAGACTAAACTGGAGAGACCGTTGGGGGGAAGACGCACCTGGAAGCCCGCAATCATCAAGCTAATGTGGCCATCCCTGGCCCTCGACGATAGGTCCTGAGTGACGGACTACCGGAAATAATCTACACTCTTTGAGCTGCTGGGGCCCCGTCACTCACAGGAACTCGTGTGGACTTGCGCACCGGATTCCGAAAGCTGAGTGGATAGCCGTATTCTCTTTGAGGGCGGGAACGCCACCAGGAAGGGACCGACGCAACGGGATTTATTTTTTCTTGCTGGGATGTCGATCTTAAGCCGCTTCAATCGTCAATATGGTATGACCACCTGCGAAGCGGGTAGGAAGGAGCGAGGATGAGCAAAGTACGCGTATTGGTAGGCACACGCAAGGGAGCGTTCATTCTGGAGTCAGACGGCAAGCGCGAACGGTGGGACGTCAGCGGCCCCCATTTTGGGGGGTGGGAGCTCTACCACATCAAGGGATCACCGGTTGACCCGAATCGCCTGTATGCGTCGCAGACGAGCGACTGGTTCGGGCAGGTCATCCAGCGCTCCAATGACGGCGGCAAGACGTGGGAGGCGCCTGGCGGCGAACCGCAAGCCCGGGCCAGGCGGAATGCCTGCCGGCCGAGCAACAAATTCGTTTACGACACGTCTCCGGAAACCGGCAAACCTCTCACCACGCACCAATTCTATGACGGCACCCAGCACCCCTGGGCGTTTAAGCGGGTCTGGCATCTCGAACCGTCGCTCACAGATCCGGACACGGTCTACGCGGGAGTGGAAGACGCGGCCTTGTTCCGCTCGACCGACGGAGGAACGAGTTGGCAGGAGCTTGCCGGATTGCGCGGCCACGGCACAGGCCCTAAATGGCAGCCCGGCGCCGGTGGAATGTGCCTGCACACGATTATTCTCGATCCCGCCGACCCCGGCCGGATCTACATTGCCATCTCGGCTGCGGGCGCCTTCCGCACCGACGACGCTGGCAAGACGTGGCGGCCGATCAACCGCGGGCTGCATTCCCCATACATCCCCGACCCGAATGCCGAGGTCGGGCACTGCGTTCACCACGTCGCGATGCACCCGTCGCGCCCAGGCGTGTTGTTTATGCAGAAGCACTGGGACGTCATGCGCAGCGACGACGCCGGCGATTCATGGCACGAGGTCAGTGGGAACTTGCCCACCGACTTCGGGTTCGTGATTGACGTGCACGCGCACGAGCCGGAGACCATCTATGTCGTGCCGATCAAGAGCGACGGGGAGCACTATCCGCCCGAGGGAAAGCTGCGCGTTTATCGCAGCCGCGCGGGCGGGAACGAATGGGAGGCGCTCACCAAGGGCCTGCCGCAAAACAACTGCTACGTCAACGTTTTGCGCGACGCGATGGCCGTCGACTCGCTCGATTCCTGTGGCGTGTATTTCGGCACTACCGGCGGGCAGGTGTACGCATCGGCTGACGCCGGCGACAACTGGGCCCCCATCGTGCGCGATCTTCCGGCCGTACTTTCTGTGGAGGTGCAGACATTGCCATGATCCGCGTGATACTTCCGCCACACCTGCGGACGCTGGCGCACGTCGGCGGGGAAGTGGAGCTCGAGGTCGCGGGTCTGGTCACGCAGCGCTCGGTCCTCGATGCGCTCGAGGCCCGCTATCCCATGCTGCGCGGCACGATCCGTGACCACGTCACGCAACAGCGAAGACCGTTCTTGCGGTTCTTCGCTTGCGAGGACGACCTGTCCCATGAGCCGCCGGACACGCCACTGCCTGACGCGGTATCATCGGGGTCGGAGCCCCTTCTCATCATAGGGGCCATTGCCGGCGGCTAAGTGCGAACAACACATTCGGCGTAAGGGTAGCTCGCCCAAACCTGATGAGAGACAAATTATGTAACCTCGGCATGGGAAGACGCAGGAAACGGTGCGGTTTGAACTAAAGGGCCGCCGCAAGAGTTTTGTCGATCTCCTCCGCGCTTCTCCGCGGATTCGCGGGATCGGCCTGATGGTTTTGGGCAATCCAGGCGCGAACGAGATCGGCGGTAGCTTTGCTAATCTCCGTGAAGCGGATGCCAGCGATGGCATTTGCTTCTGACCAAGCCACCAGACCTTTCGCTTCGACAAGCTTACCAACACTGGGAAGCGTGAACTGGAACGTGAGTTCATCGGAGTTGTCGTCGGGTGAGCGAAAGTCTTGCAGCCCTAAACCGCCAATGCTGAGATTTTTCGCCTGCGCGCTGAACGCGCGGCCATCCTTTGTAGTTATATGGACAGGGACGTCTAATTCCGCCCGGAACAACGCAGGGACGGAAGGCGCTGCCCGTCCCGAAGACCTGCTTCGGCGGCCGAAGGTGATGTGGTATTCGTTCAGCTTTCGGCAGAAAGTGCGGCGCGGAATACCCAGGTGCTGTGCGGCAAGGCTCTGATTGCCACCGGTAAGATCGAGCGCCCGCATGATCATCAGCCTCTCCACCTCGGTCATCGTGGTGATGCCGC
Organism: uncultured Acidobacteriaceae bacterium; assembly: GCA_963843005.1. Lineage (GTDB taxonomy): Bacteria > Acidobacteriota > Terriglobia > Terriglobales > Acidobacteriaceae > Bog-257. The sequence continues at coordinate 44,185 of CAWJIW010000002.1, forward strand.
TGGTGAGCGCGGCTGTCGCCTGACTCTGATTTCCGTTCTGGTCACGCATGTATTTGCGGATTTCTTCCGGAGTAATGTTCCGTTGCGGGCTCAGGATACCCAGCTTCAGTACGAGGTTACGCAACTCGCGAACGTTGCCCCGCCATTCAAGATGAACTAGCAGTTGCAGAGCCTCCGGGGTAAAACTCGCGTCGGGACAGCTACACGCCAGAAAGTGCTCGGCCAGGGCGGGAATGTCTTGCGGCCTTTCCCGCAAAGGAGGCACATCAAGATGCACCTCGCTGATGCGATGGTAGAGATCGCTGCGGAACAGGCCCGTCCGCACGGCCGCCTCAAGATCGCGATTGGTGGCGGCAATTACTCTGACATCCACCGACACCTTTCTGTTGCCGCCGAGGCGGTAGTACGGGACCGCGTCGAGCGCGCGCAAGAGCTTGACCTGCACTTTCGGTTCGAGTTCGCCGATTTCATCCAGGAAAAGCGTGCCGCCGTTGGCGCTCTCAAACAGGCCGGGCTTGGCCGAATCGGCTCCGCTGAACGCTCCCTTTTCGTAGCCGAACAATTCGCTTTCCACCAGGTGCTCCGGCAAAGCGGCACAGTTGAGATCCACCCACGGCTTGGCGCAACGATTCGAATGTTGGTGGATGATCCGGGCGATGAGCTCTTTTCCGGTGCCGGTTTCTCCAGTGATTAAGACCGCCGCTTTATGAAGTGCGACTTTGCGCGCGGCTTCCACGACCTCGATCATCTTCGGGTCGCGAACGACAATCTCAGCGGGCAAGGCAGCGCTTTGTGCCTGCAGCGTGATCACGTTATCGCTTTCGTCGACATATCACTGCGGACATTGCCGGCACGGGTCCTGGTTTTCCGGCAAGGTGAGGTTGCTCGCACAAGGAGTCGGGCGAACGCACAACACGGAGCCTGGCACCCAGCACGTTACGATCTGGGGGAAGTCGCGGCAAACATCGATACCGCTTCGGTGCGGATGTACTGCTCATTTGCCTATAGAGGAAGCATCGGCCAACAAGCCCTCTTCTTGAGAACCATTCGCGCCAAAGTTGCACAGGTCAACATGGATTGAGCCGAACTGGCGCACGAGATTTGTTTCCCTGCCAGCGGTTCCTCTACAGCAGTAAAGGGGTTAGCGCGGCAGTCAAGTTGGCCGTCCCTTTGCACTACCGAACTCGCCTGCATTCCATGCAGCTCGGAGGTGACTGTGAAACGGTGGCTGTTATTGGCTTGCGCGATGCTGATACCCGCAATGGTGTTGGGCAACGACGCCAAACTTGCTCCAGAACTGAAAAATGCCGCGAATGGCCAGATGGTATCGGTCATCGTGCAATACAAAGCTGCACCCGGCAGCGTCCAGATAGACAAGATCCGCGCCAATGCCGGCCAGGTCATCGCCAGCCTTACGCTGATCAACAGCCTCAACGTTCTCGTGCCGCCGACTGCCTTGGTGTCTCTGGCGGCTGATGACCAGGTGGCATACATCTCTCCCGATCGCACCGTGCGGGGTCGCCTGAATAACGCGGCTCCGGCCGTACTGGCGAATTATGCCTGGAGCCTGGGCTTGGACGGTACCCATGTCGGGGTCGCCGTTGTCGACAGTGGCATTCACGATGTAAACGACTTGAGCCTATCGGGTCAGTCGCGTATTAAGTACAGCCAGGACTTCACCGGCGGTGGCAGCGATGACGGATATGGCCACGGCACGCACGTCGCCGGCATCATCGGTGGAAATGGCAGCGACTCCAGTTGCCAGTTGTGCAACGTTGCCATCAAGGGTATTGCGCCCAACGTTGATCTCGTCAGCCTTCGCGTGTTGGATAGCACGGGGCAGGGCAGCGACAGCCTCGTCATCCAGGCAATCCAGGCCGCAGTCCAACTGAAGGACACCTACAACATCCGAGTCATCAATCTGTCGGTGGGCCGGCCTGTCTTCGAGAGCTACGTCCAGGATCCTCTGTGCCAGGCCGTTGAGCAGGCGTGGCGCGCGGGCATCGTCGTGGTGGTCTCGGCCGGCAACGATGGACGCGACAACTCAATGGGAACCAATGGCTACTTCACCATCGAAGCGCCGGGAAATGATCCTTATGTGATCACAGTGGGTGCAATGAACACGAAAGGCACTCCGGACCGTGCCGACGATGTGATGACCACGTATAGTTCGAAGGGGCCTACGGTCATCGATCACATTGTTAAGCCTGACCTGGTAGCGCCGGGTAACCGCGTGGTTTCGCTGTACGTACCGGGTTATCTGGAAGCGCAGTATCCCCAGAACCAGGTGCCCCTGAGCTACTACGAGTCCACCACCAGTAACGATCCATCCACGAGCTACTTCGTCTTGAGCGGCACCAGCATGGCCGCTGGAATGGTCAGCGGGGCCGCGGCACTCATGGTGCAGCAGGATCCGACGCTGACTCCGGACCAGGTGAAGGCCCGCTTGATGAAGACGGCTTACAAGAATCTGCCGCGTTACACCAGCGTGGCCGACAACGGCGTGACCTACAACCTTCAGGCAGACGTCTTTACTGTGGGAACCGGCTACCTCGATCTACAGGCGGCGTTAAGCAACACCGATCGGGCCCCTGGAGTAGCCAAGTCGCCGACCGCGTACTACGACGCCAACAGCGGCAACGTGTTCTTCCTCGCCGACAGCACGACGCCCTGGGGGCAGTCGGCGATGTGGGGAAGCTCGGTAATGTCAAGGCCGGGACCTAACTCGGCCATGTGGGGGTCTTCAGTCGTTTGGGGCAGCAACGCTTTCCTTCCTTACTCGGCGATGTGGGGCAATTCTGCCATGTGGGGAAGCTCGGCGATGTGGGGCAACTCCGCCATGTGGGGTAATTCCGCGATGTGGGGCAACTCCGCCATGTGGGGTAACTCCGCGATGTGGGGAAACTCTGCCATGTGGGGCAACTCCGTTAGCGGCGAGAACTAGAGAAAGGTCGAATGAATGAAAAGCAGCAGCAATCTCAACTCCAAGGTGCGATGGATCCCAGTGGCGGCTCTGGCAGTGGTCCTCATGATGCTCCTCACTGGCCTCTCGGCTGGGACGTCGCCCTATACCTCGGCAAACCACCCAGCACTCTTGGAACTAACCGGGGGTCCCGCCTTGCAGCGTGACGGGGCCCCCACGCCGTCTGGCGTTAGCCAGACGATGGGTTGCACCTCGCTTGCCTCGGCCCCAATTGCCGTTGCCTCTGTTATGTGGGGTTCAGTGGTAAAGCGGGACGAGCCAAGAGATTCGCGCATTCGAGGCCATGCCCAGGGATGGCCTTCGGGTCTGTTGACGCAATCAATCGCCTTGGGCCATGAGACCACGCACAAGATGGCCTAGTCGCATGGGAGGCCTTCGTTTGTAACGTACTTCGCATTCCATGCCGATAGATTGAGCGGAGTGTCCCGATTCATTGCTTGGGGCACTCCGCATCAGTCGTTTCTCGGGCCGGCTAATCAGAGTCAACGAGACCGATCGCGCAGCCGGGAACGTGGAAGCTTTTCCGATGACTCCTCAAGCGAAGACGTTCATTGCTCTGATTGTCGCCACCGGAATCGCCGTGCTCACCGCCGGAATGATGTACTCCACCTGGCCCACTCCGGCCCGATTTTTCTGTTACCTGCTGGTGGTCGTGCTGGCTTCGGGATTCAAGATCACGCTGCCCGGGATAAGCGGCACCATGTCCGTCAGTCTGATGGTGATCCTGGCTTGCGTGGTGGAGCTGTCACCCGCCGAAACCCTGGTGCTCGGCTGCGTTGCTGCCGTGGTGCAAACCTGGTGGCACAACCAGCGGATTCAGCCGCTTCATCTGATCTTCAACGTGGCGCAGATCGCCGTTACCATTCAGCTGTGTTACCTCGTTTTTCATCACTCCACGGCGTTGATTGGCGAACAGGTTCCGCTGCGGCTGATGATCACCGCGATCACATACTTTCTGGCCAACACGATTCCGGTGGCCGCGGTGGTGGCCCTCACTGAGCGCAAACCATTTCATAAGACCTGGGCTCAATGCTACTTCTGGTCCTTCCCCAATTACCTGGTGGGCGCCGCCGTTGCCTGGGCCATCACCTGGTCAAACGCCCGCCTGGGATGGCAAGCCTCGGCCCTGCTGATTCCCGTCGTGTATCTGATGTACCGCTCCTATCGCCTCTATCTGGGCAAACTGGAGGACGAGAAGGCGCATGTCGAACAGATGGCGGAGCTGCATCTACGGACCATCGAGGCGCTCGCCCTTGCCATTGACGCCAAGGACCACACCACCCACGATCATCTGCAGCGGGTGCGAGTATATGCCGTCGAAATTGGCAAGCAGATGGGCATCGGCGATCTGGAGTTAGAGGCGCTTCGCGCAGCCGCCCTGCTGCACGACATCGGGAAGCTGGCCGTTCCTGAGCACATCATCAACAAACCGGGGCGGCTTACGCCGGAAGAGTTCGAGAAGATGAAGATCCATCCCGTCGTGGGAGGGGAGATATTGGAGCGCGTCAACTTCCCGTATCCGGTGGTCCCGATCGTCCGGGCGCACCACGAAAAATGGGACGGTACCGGGTACCCCGACGGCCTGTGCGGCGAGCAAATTCCGATGGGTGCGCGGATCCTGACGGCGGTGGATTGTCTCGACGCGCTCACCTCCGACCGGCAGTATCGCCGCGGTATCCCGCCGGAGGAGGCCATGCAGGAAATCGTTCGCCAGGCCGGCAAGCAATTCGATCCGCAGGTGGTAGAGATCTTGAAATCAAAATATGCCGAGTTGGAGTGCATGGCGCAAGCCGGTTCCGCCAACGAGGAAGCCCTTAAGCTATCTACCGATATCAGGGTAAAGAACGGCGGGCCTCCCGCAGCAGGATTCGAACGAACGCAGAAGAAAGTCTCGACCAAAGGCGACTTCCTGGCGTCTATCGTGGCGGCGCGCTACGAAGCGCAGGCTTTGCTTGAATTCAGCATCGAACTAGGACGCTCTCTTAGCCTTTACGAAACCTTGTCGGTGGTTGCCGCGCGCTGCCGGAAGCTGGTTCCTTACGACGCCATCGCCATATACCTGGCGCGAGGCGACAAGCTGATCCCGGAATACGTCACCGGCGATGACTTCCGAATTTTTTCCTCGCTCGAGATCCCCATTGGCGAGGGGCTTTCCGGCTGGGTGGCGCAGAACCGGAAAGCCATTATCAACGGAAATCCATCGGTCGAGCCGGGATACCTCAACGATTCGCAGAGGGCCAGCTGCATGTCCTCGGCGCTGGCCGTCCCGCTCGCCGGGGCCGACGACAACATCCTGGGAGTGCTGGCGTTGTACAAGATGGAGCCCGACGCGTTCTCCGCCGACCATCTCCGCATTCTGCTGGCGATCAGCGACAAGATTGGAGCGTCGATCGAAAACGCTCTCAAGTACCAGACGGCAGCCGATTCGGCCACGGTTGACTATCTCACTGGACTGCCGAACGCGCGCTCCCTGTTCCTTCATCTGGACGCGGAAATTGCCCGCTGCAAACGCGAGGGAAGCCGCATGGCGGTGATTGTTTGCGATCTCGACGGATTCAAGGGGATCAACGACAAGTTCGGCCACCTCGCGGGCAACAAGGTCCTGGAAGCCTTTGCCGGCAAACTGACGCAGGCTTGCCGCGAATACGACTTCGTCTCACGCCTGGGGGGAGATGAGTTTGTGCTGATAACGCCGGGTCTGGGTCGGGGAGCGGCGCAGGAAATCTGTGAGCGTATGCAGGCTGCAGCGGGCAATAGTGCGAGGGAGATTTGTGCGGGGAGCACCTTGTCAGCCAGCGTGGGAGCCGCCTTTTATCCCGACGATGGCGCCGACGACGCCGAGCAGTTGCTGGTGGAGGCCGACAAGCGGATGTATGCCATGAAAAAGAAACATCATCACTCAGGATCGCTGTTGGAGATGCCGGTGCGGATCCTGATGACGGAGTAGAGGGCCCGTGTGATGTGGACTGCGATTTTGCGGAGACTGGTCCTGGCGGTGATGACGGTCGTGGCCGGGGGACTCATCTCGGCGATGTTGGTCCGCTACGCGCCCGGTTTCGGAACCGATGAGCGGCAGCTCGATGCGCGCTTGAGTAGCGACAGTATTCAATCCATTCGAAACGCCAATGCGGAGGAGCGTAACGTCGCTGCCTACTTTGTCGCCAGCGTCCGCCGCACCCTGCACGGTGACCTGGGAACGTCGCGATCGCTGAATCGTCCCGTCCGGCAATTGCTGGGAGAGCGAGTGGGCGTCACCTGTAGCCTGGCTGGCAAGGGGTTGGTTGTGGCCTGGATGGCCGCAGCACTCCTCGTGTTTGCGGCCTGGTTTGCGCCCACGCCATCGCTTCGCATTTTCACGGGCGTATGCAGCGGAATGCTGCTCTGTCTGCCGGCGGGCGTGTTGGCGCTCTTGGCGCTCATCGTCAACGGTCCCGCCTACGTCTGTATCGCGCTGATCGTCTTTCCTAAAGTGCATCGCTATCTTGGCAACTTAGTAGCCGCGTCCAGCGCGATGCCGCACATCATTACGGCGCGAGCCAAGGGAATTTCCGCACCTCGCATCTTCTTTTGGCACGTGGTTCCGGTCATTCGACGGGAAGTGCTCGCGCTGGCCGGCGTCTCTATCAGCCTTGCCATCGGCGCGGCCATTCCGGTGGAAGCGCTATGCGGAATCCCGGGCGTTGGGCAACTGGCCTGGCAATCTGCCCTCGCACGCGACCTTCCCCTGCTGATCAATGTTTCCATGCTGGTGATCGCATTTGTAGTCCTTGCGAACTGGGGCGCCGACCTCCTCGCAGGAGAACGGAGTCAGCCCGCATGAAGGGAATGCGTACGGCAGCGTTGACCGTGGCTATAGTCCTGTTAATGGCAAGCTTGGCCGGCAGCCTCCTCGCAAGATTCGATTACATCCGCCAGGATCGCGAGCACGTTGCGGCCGGGCCTTCGGCCGCGCACTGGTTGGGCACGGACGACCTGGGCCGCGACCGTCTGGCAAGACTGCTGCACGGAACCGGACTCTCGCTGTTGCTGGCGCCGGCGGCAGCCGCCCTTTCGATGCTGCTGGCACTAGTTTTCGGAGCCGCTCCCGGATTTTGCGGTCGCTTTCCTGAGCGGGCGGCGAAAACCGCAATCGACCTGTTTCTTTCGGTACCCTGGCTTTTCCTGCTGCTGATGGTTCGCGCCATGCTTCCGCTGAACACCTCACCCGCAGCCTCGGTAACCATCACTTTTCTGGTGCTGGGGATTCTGGGCTGGGCCGCGCCCGCCAGGATTCTGCTGGCGCGCGCGCAAAGCCTTCGTCAGTCAGACTTCATCCTTCTCGCGCGCTCAACCGGCATTTCGCATCGTCAGTTGGTCTGTCGGCACGTGATCCCAAACCTTCGCCCGGTCCTGGTGGCGCAGTTTTGGATATCCGTTCCGGTGTTTGTGCTCGCGGAAGCGAACCTCAGCATTCTGGGCCTCGGCGTCGCCGAACCTATGCCCTCGCTCGGGAGCATGCTGCGGGAACTCGAAAGCGTTCTGTCTTTTCGCGGCGATTTATGTCGCTTCGCCGCGCTCGTGATGTTGATCGTTATCGTCAGCAGTTTGCAGATAGTTGCTGGCCAACCGGAGGTCTATTAATATGCGCCGCACCATCGCAGTCGTTTGCTTGCTCGTCGCCGTCTTCTTAACCAGTGCGTTGTGCTTGGATGAGCTTAAGTTTTATGTGCGCTCCGAGCCCAAGACGTTCAATCCAGCCCTGGTTTCGGACGATGCCTCAGAAACCGTCCGCTATCTGACCGGCGGAGTGCTGCTGCGTCTCAATCGCGAAACCCAGAACCTGGAGCCAGAGTTGGCGGCGGCCTGGAAGGTCTCTCCGGATGGCAGAACGATCACGTTCACGCTGCGCAAAGGGGTCTACTTCTCCGACGGCACGCCGTTTACCGCACGTGACGTGACCTACACGATGGACCAGTTGATGGATCCAGCGCTTCACAGTCCGACCGGAGACGCCTTCCGTTCCAGCGCGGGCAAAGTCATCACGACGGTTGCGGCGCCCGACAAAGTCTCCATCACCTTTCCCGCGCCTGTGGCCGGACTGGACAAGCTGTTCGACCAGGTCGCGATCGTTTCATCGCAGTCGCCGAAGAAGGAACTCGCAGTCCTGGGTCCTTACTACGTGTCCGACTACAAGCCCGGTTCCTACGTCTACCTGCAGAAAAACCCCAATTACTGGAAGCATGATGCGGCCGGTCGGCAGTTGCCGCACATCGATGCCCTGAAACTGGAAATCCAGGCGAACCGCGACATCGAGCTGATGAAGTTCACGCGCAACGAAATCCAACTGATCAACACGATGGATGCGGACAACTTCGATCGGCTCGCGCGCTCATCGCCAGAAAAGGTACGGGACGTCGGACCTTCGCTTGATTCTGAGCAGATATGGTTCAACCAGGTCCCCCATGCGCCTATTCCCGCCTACAAGCTGGAGTGGTTCCAGTCGCGCAATTTCCGCCGCGCAATTTCGTCGGCCATAAACCGCGAGGACCTGTGCAAAGTGGTGTACGACGGTCACGCGCGCCCCGCGCTTGGTCCGGTCTCGCCCGCCAACAGATTCTGGTTTAACGTTCACTTGCAGGCGCTCCGATTTGACCAAAACGCAGCCGTGCACCTCCTTCAGCAGGACGGTTTTCAGCTTTCCGGGGACAAACTTCGCGACCACGCCGGCCACTTGGTTGAGTTCTCGATCGTCACAAACGCCGGCAACCGCGCACGTGAGCGGATGGCGACGATGATCCAGCAGGACCTGCGATCCATCGGGATCACGGTGAACATTGTCACCCTGGATTTCCCGTCCCTGATTCAGCGGATCAGCGAAACCTTCAACTACGAATCTGCGCTGCTGGGCTTCGTGAATGTTGAACTCGATCCCAACGAGCAGATGAATGTCTGGCTGAGCTCCTCAGACGAGCACCAGTGGAACCCGCGACAGAAGACGCCGGGCACGGAGTGGGAAGCCGAGATTGATCGTCTGATGCGGGCGCAGGCCTCGGCTATGGACGACCAGACCAGGAAGCGGTACTTCGATCGAGTTCAGGAGATCGTGGCCGACCAGTTGCCTTTCATTTATCTGGTGAACAAGGACGCGCTGGTGGGAGTTTCGCCGCTGCTCGAAGGTGTGAAGCCCGTGGTGTTGCGGCCGCAGACTTACTGGAACATCGAACGTCTCAGCTTCGCGACCGAAAGGCCGGGCAATGCTAGATGACTCACCGCTGCTGTCGGTTCGTATGCGTGTCGATTACCCCCAGCGACCGAATACGCTGAAGGCGGTGTCGTTTGAAGTGCGGCGGGGCGAGGTGCTTGGACTGATTGGCGAGAGCGGGTCCGGGAAGAGCACGATCGCGCTTGCAATCCTGAGATTGCTGGGCATGAAAAATGGCAAAGCGATCGGCAGCATCCAGTTCCGCGGGCGCGAATTGACGGTGTTACCGGAGCGCGAAATGCGCAGCATCCGCGGCCGCGAAATCGGGCTGGTCCTGCAGAGTCCTCTTTCCAGTTTGAATCCCGCGCTCAAAATCGGGACACAGCTATCGGAAGCCTGGAAGGCGCATGCAAAAGGAACGCGGAGTGAACTACTCGCCGCGGTGGAGCGCGCCTTGGCTGCCGTGGGACTTCCCAGCGACAAGGAATTTCGCTCCCGTTATCCGTCCCAGATTAGTGTCGGCCAGGCGCAGCGCGTTTTGATTGCCATCGCAGTGATGCATGCGCCCGCGCTCCTCGTTGCCGATGAGCCCACCAGCGCACTTGATGCCGTGACGCAATGGGAGATCCTCAAGCTTTTCACGCTCCTCAATCGCACCATGGGCAGCGCCGTACTTTACATCTCACATGACTTGGCGTCGATAGCCTCCATTTGCCAGCGGGTTGCCATTCTGCATAAGGGCGAAATTGTGGAATGTGGAGCCACCGAAAGGGTGCTGACATCTCCCACGCATGAGTACACCAAACAGCTTCTGGCCTGCGCACCCTGGTCCGCGAGGTGGTCGCCTCCAAGGAAAGCGGATAGCCCGATCTCTCTGGACAAACCTGGAGTTGCTGTGGCATCGCGCGGCCGCATGAACAAGGAAATTGTCCAAATTCCAAGGCCGATGTTATTACCCGCGAGAAATCTCCCGCACGGTTGATCGGTCGGATCCGATGAAAGTCCGTTTACAGTCGCTATCGCGGCTGCGCTGGGCCTCAATCGGCATCTTAGGGGTCACCCAGCAGCGCCAATTGTCTAGAACTTCGTCCTCTAACGGGCTGGAATGCTCGTCTCTCCGACATTCAACCAGTACTGTCCGAGGAATCCCCCAATCCTTAAGATTAGGCAAAGTGGAGTGAGAGACCCCTTTGTCGTGCGAAGATCGTCTTTCTGGAACGGTGGCCTCCTTGACACGGCCTTCTGCATTCTCTACGGTACTTACGCCGGTACTGTCACCGCTGCCGCATGCCTTTACGCGCTAAATCCGCTCTTCTAGCTGTGGTGCTGTTAGCCTTGTGCTCCTTCGCAGGGGCAGAGAAAATCACCGATGTTCGTCCGCAGGGGTACGTCACCGATCTGGCAAAGGTCATTGATCCGGAGACCAGGGCCAAGCTGGAGGCGTTATGCGCCGAGGTCGAGCAGAAGACGGGCGCTCAGATTGCGGTTGTGACCGTTGATTCACTGGATGGCCGGAGCAGGGAAGACTACGCGGCCGATCTCTACAAACACCTCGGGGTCGGATCGAAGAAGGAGAGTCGTGGCGTTCTGATTCTGGTGGCGCCGAAAGAGCGTCAGTACAAGATCGAGATCGGCTACGGTTTGGAGCCCGTCATCAACGATGCTCGCGCAGGAGACATTGGGCGTGAAATGGTGCCCGATTTGCGCCGGGGAGACTACAGCGCTGCTGTGCTCCTCGCAACAACGCGCGTTGCCCAACTGATCGCAGCGGACAAAGGCGTGCAGTTGAACGGTGTACCGGCTTATCGGCCGCGCGCTGCTGCCAGGGGAACGCCATGGTGGTTGCCGCTGCTGATCATCTTTATTATCTTCATGGTGATTCGTGGCCTTTCGAAGTCAGCGCGGGGCGGAGGTTTAGGCCCGCGATCCGGTGGGGGCGGAAGTTCCGCCCTTCCCTGGATCCTGCTAGGGAGCAGCATGGGCGGACGCGGTGGAAGCTGGGGCGGGGGCTTTGGCGGCAGTTCTGGAGGCTACTCGGGCGGAGGCGGCGGATTTGGCGGGTTCGGTGGCTTCGGCGGTGGCATGAGCGGCGGTGGCGGCGCCGGCGGCAGTTGGTGAAGTGCGGTGCCTGGAGTAACGGTCAATGAAGAAACCGGAAAAGAAACTGCAGGAACTGGTTGCCCGTCTGCAACAGGCGTGCGGCGACAATCTGGTGTCCATCGTTCTGTATGGTTCCGCGGCCCGCGAAGACTTCCACGAGCAGTTCTCCGACGTGAACGTGCTGCTGGTGTTGCAGGACTTGAAGCCGAGTTCGTTTGCGGCAATCACGCCGGTCATACACTGGTGGAGTCACGAAGAAAAGTTGCGGCCTCCGCTGATCATGACGCTGGAAGAGTTGCGCGAGTCCGCCGATGTCTTTGCGATCGAGCTGCTGGATATTCAGCGCTCGCACCAGACGCTCTTCGGTCAGGACGTGGTGATGGCAATCGATGTGCCGATGAACCTGCACCGGGTCGAGGTGGAACACGAGTTGCGCACCACGCTGCTGCGGTTGCGACAGCATTTGCTCTTGAGTCCTGAAAACGACGACGAGCTTCGCGCGGTGTTGGCAAAATCGATCTCGAGCGTTCTGACTCTGTTTCGCCACGCCCTGATCGCGCTGGGAGAGAATCCGCCCCATGCGAAGCCCCAGTTGCTGGAAAATGCCGGAGAGGTCTTTGGCTTTGAGGTGCGGCCGTTGCGGTCGATCCTGGAGTTGCGGAACGATGGCCAGCATTCAGAGAACTTGCACGAGATGTACCATGCTTACATGAGCGCAGTTCAGCGGGTTGCTCACGAACTGGATGCACGGGTGCCCAAGCGTCACTTGCAGAAGTTGCCCAGGGAATCCAACTAGCAGGAAATCAGCTGGAGAGTGAGATTGATATGAAGACAGGAATCATCGTGTTGATCGTGATTGTGCTGCTGCTGTTCTGGTTTGGCAGCACCTTCGTCTCCCATCGCAACGAAATGGTACGCAAGCGCGAAGCCGTGAACGCAGCCTGGTCACAGGTGGATGTCGTTCTGCAGCGCAGAGCCGACCTTATTCCGAACCTGGTTGAGACTGTCAAAGGGTTTGCGACTCATGAGGAAAAAGTTTTTGGTGATATTGCCGCTGCCCGCGCAGCGATGATCGGAGCGAAATCGCCGCAGGAGAAGATCGCGGCCAATGGACAGCTGGATTCCGCTCTGGGCCGGCTCATGGTTGTGGTCGAGAACTATCCGCAACTCCGCTCCAACGAAAACTTTATGCGGTTGCAGGACGAGTTAGCCGGGACCGAAAACCGGATAGCCATCGAGCGCCGCCGGTACAACGAAACCCTGCAGGATTACAACACGTATATCGGCCTGTTCCCGAACAACATCGTCGCGAGTCTTTCGGGGTTCACGCGCAACGAAGCCTACTTCAAGACCGAGGAAGGAGCACGGCAGGCTCCCAAAGTGAATTTTGGCGGTGCGCCAGCCCAGCAACCGGCTCCAGCACCGACGCACTAACCATGTTTGCGACGCAGGCAGCTTCCGGCTCTCTTGCGCCGGAAGCTTGCCATTCGTCGCGAACCCCATAGGCAGGCTGGAAGATAGTCTAGTACTGTCCGTATCTGCCCTTCACGGATTCGAGCAGTTTCTGGGAATCAAAGCCCACGCCGTCTTTGAAAACGATCTCCACATTCTCAACGTCTTCGATGTGGCTTGCGGGGTCGCCCTTCACGATCACCAGATCAGCGTTTTTCCCGGCGGTGATCGATCCGATCTGGTTCTGCTTTCCCAGATACACTGCGCCGTTCATGGTCGCTATCTGTATCGCCTGAACAGGCGTGAATCCTGCTTCGACAAGCAACTCAATCTCGCGCTGGTCTCCAAACCCAGGCAGTGTTCCCCCGTTACCGGTGGGGTCGGGACCGGCTATGAGTAGCCCTCCTGCATCGGCAAACGCCTTCTCCAGTTGCATGTCTCTGTGCAACATATCGAGTGATTTGCCCGCTGGCGCCGCGGCGCGAGCATTCCGCGAGTACAAGTAGGCGTCGCGCGCGTCGGGCGTCATGGCGTCCATCACACGCTGTTGCAGGGGCGGACGTCCCGGTACCGAATGCTCGAAAACCGGCAGCGTCGATGTGATGGCGACGTGCGCTCGTACCAGGGTAGCGATCAAGTCTTTGGCCTCGAGCGAATCGGGCGCCATTTTTTCCAACGTAGCATCACCATACGGAGCGGCACACACGTCCGGCTTCTTGTCGGGATCGAGTTGCGTGTTTACGAAGAAACCATGCTCAAGGTCATCAATCCCCAACTCGGCTGCCTCTGTGTAGGTTACAGAGCACAGATGGCCGGTGACCTTGAGGCCGCGCTTGTGTGCTTCTTCTATGGCGGCCTTCAGTTCGTCACGAGTGATATTCATGTAAGCCTTGAAGGAAGTGACACCCTGATCGGCCCAGTAGTTCACCATGCGTCGGGCGTCGTCCGGACCTGACAACTGATGCATCTGGATGAAGTAGCTGTTGGGTCCTTCCAGGTAAGGACCAGTTACGTCGATATGCGGCCCCGGCAGGTTGCCTGCATCGATCTCTCGTTTGAGGTTCAGGTCCGCGTACGTCTCGACGCTACCTGTGGTGCGGAGCGTAGTGACTCCTCCCGCCAGATAAAGGCGGGGCGAGGAAAAGGTCATCTGCGGCACCAAGACCGGCGGTTCGCCCGGTCCCACAGCACTGCGGTCCGGGCGAGCAATGTAGAAAAGGTGGTTGTGCATGCCGACGATGCCGGGAAGCACCGAATATCCACGCAGATGGAGCACAACTGTCCCATCGGTCGCCGGGACATCTGCACCGGGCTCCACGGCGATGATCTTTCCGCCTGCGAGTACGACGTTCCGGTCGTCGATCGCCGGCTTACCCGTGCCATCGATGACGCGGACATGCTCCAGTACCGTTTGCGGCGAGTTCACTCGCACGTACTTCTGCACCGCCGGCGCCAGAGGTGGCGCCTGTTGGGCGGTCAGGGGAAGTGACGACAAAGCTAGACACAGAAGTGACTGCCAACGGCGGATATACATGGATCCTCCAACCCGGAGGCTCATTGTACCTGCGAACAGCCTCGCAGACAGCAGTTATTGGGCGGATTCACCCTGTTGCTGGTGATGCGGCAGTTGCTGGGCAAGGGCACGCTGCGCCGTCTACAGGGGCTCTCGGCGGACGCGTTGCTGGCTTTTCTGCGGCGCTGGATCGCGGTTTAGCTCCCCAAGTGTATTGGTCCCGATGCTGCTAGAATCTCTGATGGCAAACTTTGCCGGGAGGAATGGTCATGCTCTTGGTTACCCTTCACGGCGGCAAGCCTGAACAAGACCCACACAAGAACAATGTGCACGCCCACGACAAGGACGGCAAGAAGATCACTTCCTCCGTGCTGGAAGACACGGAGGGCGTGATACTGAATGAACTCCGTAGTATCTACCTGGTCGGAAAACTTCTCTACGTGGTCAACGCCAACAACACGCAGAATAGCGTGCTCTGCTATGAGGGGTCAGAAACGAAATACAACTTCGTGGGCAAGTTTGTGTCGCGGGAAACCTGCAAGGGCATATTGCATCCGTTTGACCTCACGTTTGACAACGCGGGGCACTGCTACGTATCGAGCCAGGATACCAACGTGGTCACACGCTTGAAGGTCTCGGCGGACGGCAAGATTGGGACGCCCGCGCCCGTGGCTCCGGCGCTTCCCGCGCACGGGAAGTTCCTGCCGGGGACTTTTGTGGCGTCGAGCGTTGGCAACTTGAGTGAGCCGACGACAGCGGTTCCGCCTCCTTTAGGGCTCCAGTACTCCGCAGACGGCGAGAAGAAGCATTCCGTTCGTGGGATCGTGTGGGCGAACAACGCCCTGTATGTGGTCGACCAGCCTGCGGGCAGAGTGAAAGTCTATGACCAGACCGGGAAGTTCCTGGGACAGAGCAACGAGGTCAAGGAGCCCGTACATCTCCTGGTACACGACGGCAGTTTGTATGTCAGTGGAGGTAACGAAGTGCTGACCGCGAAGCTTTCCAAGCCTGCCGGTGATTTCACGCTGGCAGCGATCCCAGGGTTGCATATCAAGAACGGCGGCGGGATGGCGTTTACCGACTCAGGACATTTTTGCATCGCGAGTCGCACGGAAAACTTCATTCGGAAGTTTGATGCCAACTTCAAGCCGATGAAGTTTGAATGCGAGCTGCCTGACAACCCGGAGTTTCTGCTGCACGTTTGACACGCGGCGGCGCAAACTTATCGCTCCATGGTTACCTGCCCTCGCCGCCCGTAAAACCGACCTCGCTCGCTAAACCAACCGGACATGTCGTGTACTAACGACACCGGAAGCGTGGGCCACTTGACATAGCCTCATTCGCGGGCGTACCGTCCCCGACAGAAACCACGTAACGCGTAGCTAACCCTTCGCGCGACACAAAGAAGGAGGTAGCACCGTGATTCCCAGGTTTGCACCGCTTCAACCTTAGGCACTCTAGGTTCCACCGGACATAACAGGCCTTCGTGCCCACAAGCGAACGGTCAGAATACCCGGCCGAGAAACTCTCGCGGGTGGCTGGCTTCGTTTTCTGGCCACACCATGGTTTGGCAAATTCCGCTGCTCGTTCTGATCATGGTCGGCGCCCTTGGGGGCAACGTGCGCGCTCAAGACGCGCAGCCTAAGCCCGACGCCCCGAAAGTGCAGAAGGCATTTTATACTCCGAAAGACCGACTCCAAGCCATGCACGACGCGGCCCTGTTCGCTCCGAAGGCAGTCGCCGAAGCCGATATCATGGAGGGCCCTGCCCAGAACAAAAAGCAGTTTCAACTTCATCTCAACGACAAAGTGATCTGCGACTTCGCGGCACCCGGCTCGACGATGGGCGGCAACACCCCCAAGTTCTCTTGTAAGATCACCAGCGTCGAAAGCGCCAATGGCCAGGTCCAGACCTTGACCGCTGATATGGAGGAAGAGCCCGTCAAGGTCAAGTTCGGGGCTAACGACAACGAAATTTATGCGGAAATGGTTTCCACACGGCTGATGTGGGCCTTGGGATACTATGCCGACGCGTGGTTCCCGGTTCGCGTGGAATGTCACAATTGCCCCGAGAACCCGATGTCGGGTTCAGGTGCAACCGCGACGCGCACCTACGATCCCGCGACCATAGTTCGAAAGTTTCCCTGGCACAAAATGACCGAAGCCGGCAAGGATGAGGAAGGCTGGAGCTGGAAGGAACTGGATACCGCTAATGGCCGCCCGACCTACGAGAGGGACGGCCTCAAGCTGCTGGCCGCATTCCTTCAGCACAGTGACAATAAGCCTCCCCAGCAGCGTCTGGTTTGCCACAATGTGGATGTGAACACCAAGACTCAACCCTTCACCACGACTTGCGATAAGTCCGTCATGCTGGTGCAGGACGTCGGCGCAACCTTGGGCACCGGTGGCGCGTTCACCGACAATGTCACGGCAAAAATGAATCTCAAAGGATGGTCCAACCAGAAGCTCTGGAGCAAGGTTGGGACCGAGGGCGCACCCAAGCAATGCCAAGCCGTGCTTCACAAGAGCTTGACGGCGAAGGATGGCCTAAATGATCCGACGATCAGCGAGGAAGGACGGCGTTTCGACGCCGGCCTGATGTGCCAGCTCTCCGACCAGCAGATCGCAGACCTTTTCAAGGCCGCGCGCGCGGCGCAAATGCCCGAGTATCACAGCAGCGATGGCAGCTTCAAGACTGGCGTTACCGAAGATTCCGTCGTGCAGCAGTGGGTGGTGGCCTTCAAGCAGAAGCGCGAACAACTCGCGGCGGGCCGTTGCCAGTGGAAGGAAAAGCCTGCAGACCTCAGCGTAATTGACAATCCGATGGGCCTGGCGACGGTACCGAATTTCTGCTCCGCCAAGCCCTTCTGATAGCGCAAAACGGGACAAGGGAAGCGCCGCCTGCCGATGTGCGCGAGACCCTTGTCCCGCTCCCAGGCGCTCCCACAAAACAGTGTGCTGAAATCCCTCGATGGATATAGTGCGCAGGCCGTCGAGATTTCAAGCGTGTCTATATGATTTTTGCGAGTTCTCGGACGGCTTCGGCGGGGGTAATCTGTACCCAACGCCCGATGGGACTCGGAATATCGGCCAGGCGATCGCGTCTGGCAGGAGAGTACTCGATCGTCTCCAAGCGAGTGGAGTTTAGCCATGGTAACCACGGTGCAACCTTACGAATCGTCAATGGCAAACGACGGTTGTAACTCTGAAACACGTGTCTTGCAGTTTGCGGGAGGTAGCGCATGGTGCGCCTGATCCGGGAGCTCATTCGCCCCTACCGCGGCAGCCTCGCCATCATTCTTCTGGCCATGCTGGTGGAGACGGCCATGAGCCTGGCCGCTCCGTGGCCGCTGAAGATCATCATCGACAACGTAGTCGGCAGTCACAAACTGACGCCCTGGCTCGACCATCTTTTGAGGCCCATGCTGGATGGGGGTCAGAAGATGCAGGTCGCCGCCTTGGTCGCATTCGCGACCGTGCTTATTGCCGCGCTCGGCGCAGTCGCCTCTTACATTGACAACTATTACACCGAGAGTGTGGGCCAATGGGTCGCGCATGATCTGCGCATGCGGACTTACCATCACCTCCAACGGCTGTCGCTCAGTTACTACAGCACCCACCAGACTGGCACGCTGCTAAGCACGATCACGACGGATATTCAGACCATTCAGGGTTTCGCCTCATCCTCCACGCTGAACATCCTCATCGACATATTGACGATCATCTCCATGCTCGGCCTGATGTTCTGGCTGAACTGGGACTTCACCATGATCGCGGTAGCAGTGACGCCGTTTCTGCTGTTTTTCATATCACGGTTCAAAAAGGCCGTGAAGAAGGCGACGCACGAGGTTCGGAAAGAACAGGCCGACATCGTTGCGACTGTGCAGCAGGGGCTGGAATCCATGCAGGTCGTTAAGGCCTTCGGGCGGCAAGACGTGGAGCAGGAGCAGCTTGCCGAAGTGAGTCACGCCACGGTGGACGCGGCGCTGAGGGCCCGCAAGGTCAAATCGCTGCTCTCACCGTTGGTGACCGTCATCGTGGCGCTCTGCACGGCCTTTGTACTGTGGCGGGGGGCCTTCCTCATTCTTGCCGGCGCGATGACGGTCGGCGCCCTCACTGTGTTCCTGGCGTATCTGAACAAGTTCTTCAAGCCGGTGAAAGATCTAGCGACCACCACCAACGCGATTGCGCAGGCTGCAGTGGGAGTGGATCGCATCCGCGCCATCCTCGACACCGACACGATCATCCCGGAACGTTCGGACGCGGTCGAGCCACCAGCCCTGAAAGGCAGCATCGTATTTGAACATGTTGCATTTGGTTACGATGCGGACAGTAAGGTATTGCGCGACGTCAGTTTTGAGATCAAGCCCGGGCAGTTGGTGGGGGTTGTTGGTCCAACCGGCAGCGGAAAATCCACCGTAGTCAGCCTGATACCACGGTTCTATGATCCGACCGGCGGCACGGTCAAGATCGACGGCCGCGATGTTAAAGACTACAAGCTGAAGCCTCTGCGTGACCAGATCGGCTACGTCTTGCAGGACACGGTACTGTTCCGTGGAACGATAGCGGAAAACATCGCCTTTGGCCGACCGAGCGCGACCCGCGAGGAGATTATGGAGGCGGCCAAACTGGCGAATGCGCATGATTTCATCAGCCAGATGCCCAAAGGTTATGACACTATGGTGGGCGAGCGCGGGACCACGCTGTCAGGAGGCCAGAGGCAGCGGATCGGAATTGCACGGGTGATGGTGCGCAACAATCCCATCCTCCTGCTGGACGAGCCAACCGCTGCCCTGGACAGCGAGTCGGAGAGGTTGGTGATTGAGGCGCTGGAGCGGTTGATGAAGGGCCGCACCGTGATCACGATCGCCCACCGGTTGAGCACGATTCGAGACGCTGACCAGATCATCGTGATCAGTGGTGGAGTGGTTGCGGAGTCAGGGAATCATGACGAGTTGATGGCCCGGAACGGAATCTACGCCGACCTGCATCGCACTCAATTCGAAGTCGCACCTACGAAAGCCGGATCGTAAGCGATACGTGTTACGGTTGATCTCTAAAGGGCCAGACTGGACCCACACTAGAGGAAAATATTATGTCTCGTTCTCTTATCGTTTTACCGGACGATTCCGCGCGGCCCATTCTGGACGCGATCAACCATTCCGCAAAATCGCTACGGATCAAGATGTTCATTTTCTCCGATCCGGCAATCTTGCAGTCCGTGGTTGCGGCGCATAAACGCGGCGTCAAAGTACGTGTCATGTTGAATCCGACCCGGCGCAGCGGCGAATCCGAGAACGCGGAATCTCGCAAGCTGCTCGGTTCTGCAGGGATTGAGGTGCTCGACAGCAATCCAGCGTTCGACCTTACGCACGAGAAGTCAATGGTGGTGGACGATGAGCGGGCGTTCGTAAAGTCGTTTAACTGGGAGCCGAAGAACCTCACGGAAACGCGCGACTATGCCGTGGTCACTTCGGCCCAACATGAAGTAGCGGAGATCATCGAATGCTTCGACGCCGACTGGGACCGCAAACCTTTCCAGCCTGGCGAGCATTCGCATTTGATCTGGTGTGTAGGTAACGGCCGGCAGCGCATCGGGCAGTTTATCGACGAGGCCAAACACACGCTGTGGCTGCAGAACGAGCGCTACCAGGACCCCGCCATCATCGAACGCCTGGTGAGGGCAAGTCGCCGCGGAGTGAAAGTGCATGTGTTGGCGCGGCCTCCTCACAAGCTGAAGAGGGAAAAGCTTCTGGAAGGTGTGGGAGGGCTGCGGATTCTGGACGACGTGGGTGTCAAAGTCCATAAGCTAAAGGGACTCAAGTTACACGCCAAGTTACTGCTCGCAGACGGCGTCCGCGCCATCGTTGGCTCGATCAACCTCGCGCCCGGCAGCTTTGACAGCAGGAGGGAACTCGCCATCGAGGTGCGAGACGAAGACGTGGTCGACCGCTTGCACGAGGTCACGCGCGGAGATTGGAAGAACTCTCATCCCTTGGACCTCACGGACGAAGGCTTACTGGCGGAACTGGAAGACCACGGCGCCGAAGCTGTGGAAGAAGAATTGGCACTCGATCCGCACAAAGGCAAAGAGAAAGAGTGAACGGCGCGGGTTCTTAGCGCAACCTGCGGGTTGAGGATTTCCGTCAGCGCGTCTCGCAAAAATGAAGAGGCCAACCACGTTAATGGTTGGCCTCGGCTGTTTGCGATGGTTAGTCGCTAGTTTCCAGAAGGAGGTGCGGCAGCCTTCTTGGCCTTCTTCTTCGCCGGAGCAGGCGCATTACGCGACTGCGGCTGCACTGCGGTTTCGTCAATCACGACACCCTCTTCCACCTGCCCGGAGCAGAGGTTGCCTTCCGGCACGTAGTAGAAGTGAGTGGCCTGGCCCTTGGTGCCGCCCTGACGAGGCTGGATGCGGCTGGCGTCAGCCTTGTTCGGCCCGTCCGTGGTCAGGTAGTACTTGACGTTGACGGAGCGCTGCGAGCCCAGTTGCTGCATGTTAACGACTTCCTCCTCGTTGGTGTAGCCCACGATGTTCACCTTGCCGGCGGGCATCTGCTGTAACCGCAGAGAAAGTTTGTCCAACGTGTCCTTGCAGTCGTTGTCTACGCGCCACGGTTTCTTGGGGTTCTTCTCGAAGGTGCACTCGCCCCAATCCTCGATGATGGTGCACTTCTGCACCGCCGGCACGTTGACCATGGCCGTGCAACTGCTGCTCAGGTTCGCACGTGGGTCGGTCGCCGTTCCCGTAATCGTGATGGTATTGCCCGCATCCGCGTTGGTCGCGGTCACGGTGCCCGAAGTGCCGCTGCCGCTCAGCGTGCCACCGGTGGTGGACCAGTTGTAGGTCATCGGCCATCCCTGCGGATCGCTGGCCGTCATGGTGACGGTGGCCGACTCGCCAATGGCGATCGTGCTCGGGCTGGCCGAGCAGCTTACCACTGGCGGTTGCGGCTGCTTGATGGTGTAGCTCGCCGAGCAAGTCGCCGAGTTGTTCTTCTTCTCCTTGGGATCGGTGAGGGTGGCGTTGGCGGAATAGCTTCCCGGCGCCATGCCGGTGGTGTCGATGGTCGCGGTCGCAGCGTTGGCGCCCGACAGCTTGCCCCCATTGGCGGTCCAGGCATAGTCCGTCGGATGCTTCGGGTTGAAGTTCGCGCCCGTCGCCGTCACCTTCACCGGGTCACCCGACCAAACCGCTCCGGGCTGGGCCGAGCAGCTTGCCGATGGCGGGACCGGCGGCTTGCCGCCGAAGTTGAAATACATTCCCGCCAGCGCGCCGGTCTGGGCGACGTCATAGACGAATTGATGGCCGCCTGGGCGATAGTCTACATCCAGGTAGCGCCAGCCGAGGCCTAATCCGAGCTTGGGCGTAAAGTTGTATGTAAATAGGCCGACCACCTGATAGTCCAGATTGGCACCGCCACCGCCGGCGTCGCCCGCCACCGTGATGGCCGCCTTTTCGCTGAGGGGCAGGATGAACCGGGCTCCGCCAAGGCCGTCCACCCAATTGGTAGACCGTGTCCTGCCCACACCGGACGGTTCCAGCGCCAGGTCCTGGCTCACATACCAATACCGAATCCCAGCCAACGCGTCGATCTTGAAGTGGTCACTATCAACAATTCTGTATCCAACCTTGGGTGTAAAGATTGACTGCGTAATGTGAAGATTGACTGAGGACTGTCCCAGGTCATTCAGCGGGATCCCTCGATCATCTCCCAACTTGACCCAGAAGAAGTCGAGCGGCACCAGGAAGCGGCCTTTGTCGAGTTCAACGGCGATCGGTATGACCCCTTTCAGGTAGTGGAAGACGTCGCTGAAGGGAGCATGCACGCCGGCATCATGACCAGCCACTCCGACGGTCCCGTGTATTCCCGGAAACCACCCGTATATCGAGACCGTGCCGCGCCAACCGTCGCCGGCGCCGCCTCCTGTCGGGTACTGTGAATCCGGAGCAGGTGCATCGGGAAGTGCGGGCGCGGGCGCCGGCGCTGCGGCTTCAGGCGTAGACGTTGACACATCGGCGGGCCCCTGGGCATCAGCGGGCATGCAAAACAACGCGCTTGACAGCACCACTGCCAGGACGACAATACACACTTTACTATATGAGCTCATCGCATCTCCATGCCTCTGAAAATCGCAATCCAGCGGCCGCAGCCACGGATCACACAACTTGCCAGCTTACCATTCTTTACACAATGCACCGGGGCCAAACAACTGTTAAAAGTTGTAGTTCATAGCCAAAGAATCACTAGGGCAACCAGATGTATAAACCTTGAAAAGCGCTATCAAATCGGTTTGATCTGTACTTGCCGAGGCGTACAGAGAAGCGTGTCTGTGGGACAGAATCACTCCTCTCACGCAGTAGATCGAGAGCCGATTAGTTGTGGTAACCGGATTTCGCGCCAGTAAGCTGATGGGGTGGGCGCTCGCTGCGAGCGACCCCCGTCGCATTCGCAGCGAACTCGAAGATTTCAGTCCAAATCTGTGTGAACAGCTTTTTCGTGAACTGCGGCGTCGACCGGAGGATGTCGTAACTCTGATATTCGCGATCCACCCCCCACCCCGAGTTGGCCCGCTTTGCATCAGGCGCTTTCACCAATTTGTAGTGACCAACCACATCCAAGTGGTCAGCCGTGACCACAACGTTGTCGCCTTTGGGCCAGAACATGGACGCGGTGTTGACGATGCCGTCGTTGTCCCAGCTCTCAAGCGGTAGAGCCGGCGGCTCCCCCAGCACGCGGCTGATATGGATAGGCTTCTTCGGCAAGCGGAACGGGCCGCCCGCACATGCTCGGTAACAGAGGTCATAGGATAAGTCGTGCTTGGCTTTCCTCCATGAATCCTTGACTAAATGGACGTAAGGTCCTGGGCTGGTGAGTTTCCAGACCGGCGCAGGTTGGCCCGGTGGAAATAGTGTAGGCACGGCCTCCCACAGTCGCATACGAAAGCGCCCTGATCGGTGGGTCAGCCCACAATGCTAGTTCCCGTGTTCGCTCTGCTTCATCGAACTGTGCCGGGCTCTTCCGATCCGGATGGTATGCACGGCAAGCGAGGTCATAGATGACATCGAAGTCCGACCACATCTGGCGAAAATACATCGTCAAGTCGGATGAAGCTCTTATTGCTTGTGCGGAGCGTGATGGGCTCTGCTTGCCATAGTTCTCGTGGGCTTCCGTCAGGGCGTCTTTCAGCGCCAAAAGCATTCCTGCGTCGGCCAATGCGGCGGCGATTCCCATTACTTGCGTTTCGATTAAGTTGAGCAAGTACAGTCGCGAGCCCAAAACAGCGAAACGCAACTCGGCGATCATCGCGTTGCACAGCATCCTGTGGGAATGCACCCAATCGGCGATGTTGGTGCCCCAATGGGGGACGGACAAGAATACGATCCCCTTCAGCCTTTCGCGGATCTGTCTGCTCGTCACCACGTATCCGCTATCGACATGGACTCGCTGGT
Source organism: uncultured Acidobacteriaceae bacterium (assembly GCA_963843005.1). Classification (GTDB taxonomy): domain Bacteria; phylum Acidobacteriota; class Terriglobia; order Terriglobales; family Acidobacteriaceae; genus Bog-257. Next base: position 67,867 of record CAWJIW010000002.1, read on the forward strand.
TTTCGCGTTTGTGGAGGTCGCAAATAAGCTGGCGGATATCGAGGCCACCGGTTGAATGTCCCACTAGGACGATTGCATCGTCCTCCAGAATCTCGCCGCGTGCTATGCGTTTGCCAAGATACCTCAGTAACTTGACTGCACGCGTGGACACGGCGGCGCTGGGTAAATTGCGGAAGTCGTGGAGGGTTACAGGCAGATGGTTCCGGTTCCAATCATGGTATACGGGAGTGATGCCCGAGTAGTATTCCACCTGCCCAAGGGCATCAAAAGCGCCGAATCCGGGCACCATTATGACGTGGACATGATTACACCAATTGGGCTGCTTCATGTCGGGAACTCTTTGGTGTTCTTGGGGAATTTCCTTTATCAGCTCTGAATACCGCGACGAGGAGGCTTCCGCAAGTGCGCCGGTCACGTTCGCGCGTGACGACGAATCAAGCCACCAATCCTCCCAGGTCCCTTGGGTGATCCAGGACGGCATTCGAATCTGGCCCTCGCTTCCACCGGAAAACGCCGAAAAGAGGATTTATGGAGTTCTACTCAAGACGCGGAGCAATCCTGCTCGGGTGGCAAACGATTGCGCCTGATCGGCGTGGACTCATTGGGAGTATGGGAAGAAGGGCCTGGAACGCCGGAGAGGGAGCCCGAATCGAGAACTACAGCGCCCGACGATGCAGTCTAAGGATCGACTCATCGTCGGACGCCCCTGCTTGCAGGCTCAGACTTCAGTGCTAATTGCCGATCACGATCAGCTGCGACTGCGCCGCCTTGCCCATGCCGTAGATCGCCCCGGAATTGCTGGCCGTAAAGCTGTACTTATAACACCCAGGGGTCTTGGCCACCACGGGAACTGACTTTTCGCTGCCGCCAGTGATGGTACCGGGCGGGTCAAACGGGGAGTTACCCCCGAAATCAATGAGGAACCCAGTGTTCTTGGCGTTGGATTGCCAGGTCACCGTAGTCCCAGCCTTGACGCAGAAAAACCCATCCCCTTTCGCCCCTGCAATGTTGGGAGTAGCTGAGGACGAGTGCGAAGTCCGCCTGACATTAATCGCACACGCGGACCCACAGGTATTGCTGGCATTGCACATGCTTGCCGGGTTCGGTTGCGAGCAGGCATCGTTGCTGTCTTTCTTCTTGTCCTCGGCTGCGGCAAAGCTGGCGATCAGCAGGACAGGCAACAGCAGCAGAGCACAACGAATCATAGAGCGCTGAATCTTCATAAGCACCTCATTTGAAATGGAGTTCAATGACTACGGCCGAATCACCTTGCACAAAGTTCCACCGTGACAATTCGCACCGCGAGTAAAACTGTCCTACCTGTGGGCTAGTTCTCGCCCGACGTTCCCTTCCAGTCGATGATGTTGCCCAGTCTCCAGGCATTCTGATTGAGATTGATGGTCAACTCCCCGTTGTCACCGATCGTCAGTTGGGCCGCGGGATACAACACGCCTGCGCTCTTGCTCTTGTCCTGGTCGTTCAGGTCGATTTCACCGCCAGACAAGTCGAAGGCTTGCGTTGGCGAGTCAGACCAGGCTTCACCGAACCTGATTTGCCGGTTGGTGATGAAGCGAATCTTTCTGCCGGTCGGGGTTTGGATCAACCGGATAAAGCTGACGTCATTGCCGAGCGTTCCCGTGATCGATAGGCGGCCCACCGCCTTCATTTTTTCCAGGGCGTTCACCAATCCCTTGTTGGAGCCCTGCTTGAACGCATCGACCAGGACCTGCCGGTCCTCCGCTGTCGACCATTCGTAGATAATCAGCGTGACGCCGATATTCTTCCCCAATTGGGTGCCCGTGCCCCAGGCGGTGGCGTCGATGGTTTCATTCTTGTCTCGCGCAAAACCCGCAATGCTGGCCAAAACCAGCAGACTCGTCAAAAGCAGAACATTGAAAACAACCTTCCCAAGGCCTGACTTTGTGCGCATTCTTGCTCTCCTCGCCCCCGCCTTCAGGCAGAGACTGTGCTGCGATTCACGGCTCATTGTACGTCGGCGGCACAGCACTGTAACTATCAAAAATACCTGTACCGCGACAAAAAACACGTAATCTGCGTTGGAATAGGGCGCGGAAAGACCGGTAGACAGGGCTGCCAAACGTTTTTGGCTCCCCTACTAGTTTTGCTAGTGTGCAGCGGCCCGAAACGTAATAACATTTAGCTGTCGTCCCAGATACAAAGGTGACTGGCCGTCATCCCCAGGGAAGGCCTGAATTTCAGGCCATGATGCTGTGGTGCGCTTGACGGCTACCCCAGCCCATCATTTCGTGCAGGTACGCCTGCCAGACAAACAACCGAACATTAGGAGAGAAGGTTTATGAACAGAAGCAAGACCGCAAGAATCGGATTCGTCATAACGCTGTCACTGGCAGCACTCGTAATCCTGGGTGGCGTTGCCGCGGCGCAGAGCGCCCAGATACAGGGAGTAATCAATGGACGCAGCGGTGCGACCATGACCGTCCAGAGCGCTGGTGGAAATGTGGTTGTCCTCCTCACCGCCGACACGATGGTGGAAGACGTATCGGGCGTGTTCCACGCGCGGAAAAAACAGATGGGCGTGACCGCTCTGGTTCCTGGCCTCCAGGTCCAGGTGCAGGGAAGCTACAACGCTCAGAACCAGATGGTGGCCAACACCGTCAAGTTCAATAGCAAGAACCTGCAAACTGCCACCGACATTCAAGCTGGCGTGGCTCCTGTGGAGGCACAGACGCAGGCACAGCAGCAGGAATTAGCCCAGCAGCAGGCAAAACTTCAGCAAGAACAAGCGCAACTTACCGCTGAGCAGCAGAAGCAGGCGGCCGACGAGGCCAAGATCGCCGCCAACAAAGCGGCCATCGCTGCGGTCAACAAGCGCTTTGGCGAGCTGGGCGACTACAACATCTGGGATGAAGTCACCGTGTACTTCGGAAACGGCCAGGTCAAGGTTGACCCGCAGTACTTCCCCAAGTTGCAGGCGCTGTGCAAGAAGGCCCCGACCGTTACCGGCTACGTGATTCAGGTGAAGGGCTATGCCTCTGCCGTGGGCTCTGCCGCCCTGAACCAGAAGCTGAGCCAGGAGCGGGCGGCCAACGTGACCGAGTATCTGGAACAGCAGGGCGGCATTCCGCTGACCAACATCCTGGCGCCCGGCGCGATGGGCACCAGCCGGCAGGTAGCGCCTGACAACACCGCTGAGGGCCAGGCCGAGAACCGGCGGGTTGTGGTCAGGATCCTGCAGAACAAGGGCATCGCCGGAACATAAACCAGGCAAGTAAAGAATTGCGCAGGCTGACGGGCGGTTGCACTGGACCGCTTGTCGGCCTACGTGTGCGTTGGCGGGGAGACACAGCGGGACACTGCAGGCTAGAGCGAGTTTGTTGAGGACTGGAGAGACTTATGAAAACCAGGAATTTGTGTTTGGTCGTCGCGCTTGTGGTTCTTGTCGGGGCTGTGTCTTGCAAGAATGAGGCTCCTGTTCGCGAGGCCGTCTCCCACAAAGACGACTACAAGCAAGCTTACGTCTACGGCTTTCCGATGATTGCGGCTTACAAGGCCATGTATCAGTTCAACGTTGACAAGACGAACTCGCAATACAAAGGCCCGTTTAATCAAGTCCTCAGCACGGCGCAAGTGTTTACGCCCAAGGACACGGCCATCGTTACGCCCAACAGCGATACGCCCTACTCGATGTTGGAAGTCGATCTGCGGGCCGAGCCCATCGTCTTCTGCGTGCCCAAGGTCGAGAAGAGCCGTTATTACTCGGTGCAGTTGACCGACATGTACACTTTTAACTATGGGTATGTGGGTTCGCGTGCGACCGGCAACGACGCTGGGTGTTACATGATTGCAGGCCCGGACTGGAAGGGTGAAACCCCGAAGGGAATCAAGCAGGCGTTCCACTCGGAGACGCAATTCGGGCTGGTGATTTACCGGACGCAACTCTTCAACCCGGCGGACATCAACAACGTTAAGAAGATCCAGGCGGGCTACACCGCGCAGCCGTTGTCGGCTTACCTCAAACAACCCGCGCCGCCTGCATCCCCTGCCATCGACTTTCCCGCATTCACCGAGGATGCCTTCAAGACGGATTTTCCGAAGTACCTGAATTTCCTCCTGCAGTTCTGCCCCGGGCCTCCTGAGGAGAAGGAGCTGCGCGCGAAGTTCGCCACCATCGGCATCGGCCCCGGCCAGCCCTTTGATCTCGCCAAGCTGTCTGACGCACAGAAGGCGGAAGAAGGGATCGGCGTGAAAGAAGGCTATGACGCCATCGAAAAGGCGGTCGCCACCGCAGGCAAGAACATCAACGGCTGGAAGGTGGGCTCGGCTTTCGGCGATCGCGCTTTCTATCACGGCGACTACCTGCTGCGTGCAGCCGCGGCGCGTGCGGGCGTATTTGGTAATGACGCTGTCGAAGCCGTGTATCCCATGACAACCAACGACGGCTCGGGCGCGCCCCTCGATGGCAGCAAGCACAATTACACGCTGACTTTTGCCGCAGGGGAGTTACCTCCCGTCAACGCGTTTTGGTCGGTAACCATGTATGACGGTAAGACGCAACTGCTCATCGAGAACCCGATCAACCGCTACCTGATCAATTCGCCGATGTTGCCAACCTTGAAGAAGAACAAGGACGGATCGCTTACGATTTACATCCAGAAGGACGCGCCGTCAGCAGACAAGAAAGCCAACTGGCTGCCGGCGCCCGATGGGCCGATTTACATGGTGATGCGCCTGTACTGGCCGAAGGAGAAACCGCCCTCGATCCTCCCGCCGGGAGAAGGCACGTGGCAGCCGCCGGCGATACAGGTCGCGCAATGAGAACACGTATTGCCGGGACGGCGGAAAACCCGTTCCGGTTTCATTCAATTGAGATCGGGGCGACGGTCGAGGGCTCTAGTTCTCGTGGCGGCCAGGCTACGTCCATTAGCGCAGAATGTCTTTCCAACAAGCCTTAGGGGGATTTAATACATACAATCAATACAATCAATACAATCCCTATAAGTTGTCGTGTCTCCGTGCTGCCATCGCCGCGGCTAGGTAAATTCTGCTTTCATGTGTGTCTAAGTCATTGTTATGAAATACTTTATGTCACAAGCCTAGGGGTTTGATAGCTTCGTGAGCGATTCCTGTCGGAGTTGCAAGAGCGGCCGTTGTGCAGCTAAGTCGTTATTCCTGAATATTTTGCGGATTAGTCTAATGGGCTCAATATTTTGCGAAGTCGGCGATGTCTAACTTATTGATTCTAAATAAAATCTCGGGG
>CAWJIW010000003.1:0-179112 GCA_963843005.1 uncultured Acidobacteriaceae bacterium
GATTCTCAGCGACCCTCCCCCCTCGTTCACGCTCAGCGCATCCACCTGATCGCGCACAGATGTCTTCATGTCAAAGCTCGCATCGACTTCACCCGGCAGCGGAGTGTACGCCTTGCCATAGGAGCTGAGTGGAACCAGCGAGAACTTGTCCTGCAAGGCATGAACCTTGGCGTAGTCGTCCGGGGTGCCGGTGCAATAGATCCGGCCCAGAATCCACACCAGACCCGTGGGGGACTTGTATTCCGTTACGCCAGCGGGAAGAGTGCCCGACCATCCTGGTCCAGTGATGGCGTGCTTCTGTGCCTTGCCCCCGGTGGTGCGCTTGCCAGGTACCTGGAAGACGTCGGTCCAGCCATCGAGCATCGGCATCAGGTAATAGCGGTCGCCCATGTCGGGAATACTGAACACCCACGGCTCCTTCGACACGTCCACAAAAGCGGTCGTGTATAAGGTGTCAGCGTTAGGAGCGGTAACGGTGTGCATGGAAGCTGGGGGATAGGTACGGAATCTCACCAGTTGGCCCATGGGCGCGTGCGTCGCGTCGGGTGTGGCCACGTTAGTCACTTGCCTCCGAGTCATGTCCATGGTGACCAGCGAGTAGCCGTAGATGTAAGCGTCGACTGCGGCTTTGACTGCCTCTTCGACACCGGGTTGAGTGCTGGCGGCTGGCTTGGTGCCCGAATCCGAGCACGCGATCAAACCGAGCGCGACCGTGAGAACTAAGAACGAGATTGTTCCTGTCTGGCCTGCTTGCCACTGACGCCTGAACTATGAGAAATTCGCTTGAACGATCTCGCAATCCTATACACAGGTCAGGTCGAATTCCTGCCAGAACTGGTTACGTTGGTAATGGCCGTGTCAGCCGGGAGCTTCCCTGCTCTACCAGCCCGGCCGGACGACGCTCAGAACGGACGTTTCCTGCCCCGGAGCACACCCAGATAATGACCCTCACTCACATCAAACACAGCACGGTGCTTTGTTTGTTCGTCTCCTGCCTGGTGGCGTTCTGCCATGCGCAGGCTCCCGAGTTCACTTCCTTTGCCTCCGCGCAGCCGGTTCTAACGGCCATGCGAGATGCGCTGCCGGCGGACCTGAAGGCCTCGGGCCCAACCGCTGCCACCTGGGACAAATGGGTCCGGGCCCGGGACCAGGAAGTCCGCAACCGGCTGGAGCAGGGGGAGGAAAATACGCTCACCAACTTGTTGCGGCTGGGCGTCACCTACACCAAGGAACCTCGTATCAGTTACGAGTACCTGGAACAGTACGGACAAAGCGCCTTCGTCAATTCCCTGGCGGACAAGCGTGCCAACGATCTTATCCGGGCGCTGGCTGCTCCCCATCCCAGCCCCGGTATGTTGGAAATGCGGACCTTGCTGGAGAAGAAAGGCTTCAGCCTGGAAACTCCCGAGGGGCAGAAGAAAATCAAGACCTACATGCTGGCCAATCTGGCGCGCCTTCGGGATGACGTGGCCCGGGCCAAGAAAGAGGCGAAAGCCAACCGCTTTGAGGCCTTCAAGGACCGTGGCCTTTCAACCGATAGCGACCTCTACCCCGACTACACCATCGACCTGCATTTGCGGCGCATGATGGAAAAAGGACTGCTGAAACCGGGTAGCGTGCACCGAGTCGCAATCGTGGGCCCCGGCCTCGATTTTGTAAACAAGAAATTCGGCTCTGACTTCTATCCGCCGCAGACCACCCAGCCCTTTGCGGTGATCGACTCGCTTGCCCGGCTGGGTCTTGCCGACCCAGCTTCGGTTGAGGTCTTCACCTTCGACATCAGTCCCCGGGTCAACATCCACCTTGACCGTGCGCGCAAGAACGCCGCTTCCGGCAAACCTTACGCGGTCCAACTCCTGTGCAGCCCGTCGGACCAATGGAACGAGGACTACCTTTCCGGTTTTGTCGAGTACTGGCAAAAGCTGGGGAGCAAGATCGGGAAACCGGTTACGCCGATCCCGGTACCCGAGGCCGCCAGCGACATTAAGAATCGCGCCGTGAGCATACGCCCCGACGTTGTGATGAGGATCCATCCCGTGGACATGAATGTGGTGTTCCAGACCGTACCACTGCCGCCGGACCGGCAGTTTGACCTGATCATCGGGACCAACATCTTCCTGTATTACGACGACCTGGAGCAGTCGTTGGCGCGCACCAACCTGGCGACCATGCTCAAGCCTGGAGGTTTTCTTTTGTCCAACGGGGCGTTGTCGGGCAAGGCCCCGTCGAAGCTGGAGAATTCGCTGGAAACCCTGGTACCCATTACGACGGTCCCATTGGTCACGGACTACATGTTCAGCTACGTGCGCAAGAAGTGAGGCCGGGGACGCTGCTTCAGTCCTTGGCCATCGCGTAATAACCCTGGCGGGCCTGGACCTTGTAGTCTTTGGAGTGAATCTGGATCTTGCGGTAGGTGCCGTCGAGCTTGGTGTTGGTGGGTGTGTACCCGATGTTGTACTGGCTGCGCAGTTCGTTCTGGATCTGCTCGAATCCCTGCCGCAGTTTCTCCTGCTTATTGCCCACTTCGATGACGCGCCCGCCGGTCTCTTCCGCCAGCTTCCTCATTTCCATGTCCCCGCTGTAGCCGAACCCTCCATAGAATCCGCGGTCGGCAATGAGAATCACGTAGCAAATCGTATCGGCCTTCTGCGCCGCTTCGATGGCATCGCGAATTCTTAAGCGGCTGCCCTGATCTTCCCCGTCGGTGAAGATGATCATGGCCTTGCGCCCGACTTCGTTCTTCAGCTTCTCGTTGGCGCCCAGATAAATGGCGTCATACAGCAGCGTGCCCCGGGGAGTCGTGGGAATCGGTCCACCTCCCAGGCCCGGGGGTCCGCCACCCATGCCGGCGTTGATCTGCACCCGGTTCAGCGCACGCGTCAGGTCACGCACGTTATTGGTGAAGTCCTGGTCCAGGTCGACGTCCACGTCGAAATTGATGACGAAGGCCAGGTCTTTGGGCCGCAACACACTGTGCAGGAATTCGGCGCATGCCTCCTGCTCGATGGTCAGGACGCGGGTTTGGCTGGCGCTGGTGTCAATCATGATGCCCAGCGTCAGGGGCTGGTTCGACTCCGCCGAAAAGTACTTGATGGTTTGCGGCTTGCCGTCCTCGAGGACCTGAAAGTCTTCCTTGGTGAGATTGGGGATCAGCATACCGTGCTTGTCCTTCACGTTGAAGAACACGTTCACCACGTTCACCTGTGCCTTGAAGGTCTGCAAGGGCTCGTCGTTCGCCGGAGGCTGCTGGTCCTTGGCCGGTGGGTTCTGCGCTTGGGCTGCCATCCACAGGCAGGAGCCCAAAATCAGGCACACCGTGGCGGTAAACAGGCGAAATGGGTTGGACAACATGGCTTCTCTTTCTTGTTGGATGACTCTATTGTAGTGCACTGTAAGTTCGTCCGCAGTGATCGAGGCTGCCGACGTGTCAAAGTGCGGGTATACTGTGCAAAGTCCCGGCAAACTGGAGACCCTACAGACCCATGTTCCATCGCCGATTGAGCCTTTGCACCAGAGCCGCCCTGTGGCTGGCATGTATGGCCCTGGTCGCCCCCAGCGGGTTCGCCCAGCAGGAGAAGTTGCCTGACGCTCCAATCCCGCAGAACAATGCCCCTGCCCCGGCTGTGAGCATTCCGACCCCCGGGGATCAGGGTTCGTCGTCCTCCAGTGAGAACCCCGAAACGCCTGCAGACACTCGCAGTGGGCCGCAACAATCGCCCGGACAGGCCAATCCGCAGCCTCCTCCGCCCGGCTCCCAGGAGATCAAGACGGTCCCGGCCGGCAGCGTGTCCCAAACCGGGAAAGCGGCCGGGAAGAGCTCTTCAAGCTGCAGAAGACGGTCAGCTTCGTGACCGTTCCGGTTACCGTGAAGGATGACGAAGGCAAACTGGTGGATGGCTTGCTGCAGAAAGACTTCAGCGTTTACGAAGACGGCATCAAGCAGCAGCTCAGACTGTTCACCAGCGATCCGTTCCCGCTTTCGGCGGCCCTGATCATCGACCAGGGGATGTCGGACATCGTCCTCAAGAAGGTGAACCAGACCTTCGCTGCCCTGGGCGGATCGTTCGGTCCATTCGACGAAGTGGCCGTCTTCACCTATGGCAATACGGTCAACCAGCGTTCGGATTTCGGCAACTCGACCCGCATGGAGATTGCGCTGCAGCGCATCAAGGACGAGCACGGCCAGAATCCGAGCGCACCGCTCGTGGGCGGACCTTTCGGGGCCGGCGCCGCGACCAACAGCAAACCGATGCCGGGCAGCACCCAGGTACTCACTCCGGCCAAAGAGTCCTACGTACTAAACGATGCGATCCTGGCCGCAGCCCAGAACCTGGCACGCCGCCCGCGCGAGAACCGCAAGATCATTTTCGTGATCAGTGATGGAAAGGAATACGGCAGCCGGGCAACCTACGCACAGGTCTTGAAGGTACTGCTGACCGACGAGATCGCCGTCTATGCTATCGGCGTTGACTCGGCGGCCATGCCCGTCTACAGCAAGATTGAGAAAGCGCGCATCCCCGGTTTCGGGTACAGCAACATCCTGCCCCGCTATACCAACGCCACCGGTGGCGACGTATTGAACGAGTTTTCCAAGGAATCAATCGAAAGCGCCTACCAGCGCATCACCATGGAAGCGCGCAATCAGTACACCCTGGGCTACAACACCGCGCAGAAGCCCTCCAGCAATTTCAGGGACATCGAAGTGCGCATCGATCGGCCCGGTCTGCTGGTAACGGCCAAGCACGGATACTATCCTTTGCCGCCGCAACGGGCGGAAGCGCAGCCGCCGGGAACGGAGCTTGCGCCGGATAATGCCGGAGCGCCCCCGCCTCCTCCTCAGCCGCCGCAGTAAAGAGAGCCGTTGGTTTCAGGTTGCCGTGCATGATCGGTCTCACTTACGGTCGAGCGGCGGCGCCGTGCCTAGTTCGCGACCACCTGCCCCAGTGGAACTCTGACCTGCCCTGCCGGCGGCGGCCACGCACGCGTTGGCCTCAGGCCCGTAGCGCTCCAGCAGAACCGGCACCAGCACTCCTTCGGCTTCCTTGACGAAGGTCATCTTACCGTTGCTGTTGAGGTCAATGCGGATGGAGTCGCCCACCTTTACTTGGCCGGTCGCCACCAGGTTCGCCAGCGGGAGCACAATGTGCCGCTCGATAGCGCGCTTCAAATGGCGGGCGCCGTACCTCAAGTCAGTGCCTTCGCTTAGCAGGAATTGCTTCACGGGGACGGTGCAATTGAATATGAAATGGTTGTTGCCCGTGGCTTGAAGAATACGCTGCTGTACCATCCCCAGCTCGATATCGAGTATCTGCTCCAGGTCCTCAGAATGCAGCGTATGGAAGACCACGATCTTATCGATACGGTTGATGAACTCCGGCGAAAATCTCCGGCGCGCCGCCTCTACCGCGGTGCGGTTGATTTTGTCGTCAAGCCTGGTATCCGATCTGTGCTGGCTTCTGCGCGAAACCCATGGAACCATTGATAAGGTCGTTCATCTCATACGCCCCAAGGTTCGAAGTCATCACAATTACACAGTGCGAGAGGTCGACACGGCGATTGTCGCCGAGCGTCAGCGTCGCCTTGTCAAGAATTCCGAGCAGCAGTTGCCATAGTGCGTCGGAAGCCTTCTCAATCTCGTCGAAGAGCAGGATCGAGAGCTTGAGCTTTTCGGTGTGCCACTGGTTCAGCGCCTCCTGCGTCAGCAGCGGATGGGTCTCGCGGTGACCGAGATAGCCCGGAGGTGAACCGACCAGCTTGGCGATTTCGTGCGAGTGCTGGAACTCGGCGCAGTCAATCTTGATGCGGGCGTCGAGGCATCGCCGAACAGCGACTTCCGCCATGGCCTCGACCACGCGCGTTTTGCCCGAGCCCGTCGGGCCCAGAAATAGCAGGTTGCCTACCGGCCGTCCGGGAGGATTCAGCCCAGCCAGAAACATCTGGTAAATCTCGGTGACCTTGTCCACCGCAGAATCCTGGCCTACAATCTTGCGCCGCAACGCGGTTTCGAATTCCCGCGCTTCGTCGCTGCGCCGCGTGGGATCCAGAGTCGAACTCAGTCCGGTTTTCATAATGTGCCAACTTTACCGGCCCGTCTCTGGCGGGCAGAGACGAAGTCGTGTCAATGTGAATGGGATTGGAACCAGCGCCCGCCATTTTGTTTCAGCGATGTTACCGAGCCAAAGTCTCGCTGGTGGCAAGCTCTGTTCCCATCCTGAGCATTGGATGGACGAGAACACTGAAGGGCGGCTGGTGAGAAGTCAACATTTTGCAAGAATTGGGCGGATTCTTGGACACATGTATTGTCACGAGCAATGGGGAGCGGCTTCCGTCGGATTGAAGGAAAAGGGGCACCACTCGGTGCCCCTTTTCCTTGCTCCAGTTTGGTATTGGATTCGCCCTACGGAACTTCAATCAACTCGATCATTCCTTCCGGCGATGCAGTACCTTCACTTTCCCTTTCGGATCGCGGAAGACGAACACGTCCCGGTCGCGGAACTCGCATTCCTTGACCGCTCAACAGCCGTGCTTTCTAAAATATCTCGCTGATTTGGTGCTGCAGCACCATCGGCTCCAACTGCGCCCGGGGCAGGTTGAACGTAACTCTGGCTCAGTGATTCTACACGTTTGTCCTTCGCGGGAGCGGCCATAGCCTTTCTGCCGAAGTTCGCGGTGAGTACAACCGCGATCAAAAACGCTACGATCTGTAGGATTGAGAAAACCCGTATAGCCCCATTCCAAACGCTCGGTACTTTGCTCCCGCCGGCTAACGGTACCTTCGGCTGCAACTCAGCGGTCAGACTCTGCAGGACCAGGATTCCAAACAGAATACTAGCGATGAATATGATCCATGCTGCAAACGCCCATACTCGCGCTTCGGCCGGCGTGTCCTTTGAGAATGTAATTGTGATGGTGAGAATTGCAGACGCGAGAGTTATTAGCTGCTTTGTGACATCCGCTGCGAAATCGAACGCTTTCTCGTCGAACTTGTTCATTTTCTCAGCACCACGGCCATATTCCTGGAGGGCACAAGTGGAGCATTGCGTCGGTTATCATCGAGGATTCAATCTCTGTGACCGTGATACGTCGCTCCGCCTGAAGAAGGCCCGCCTGCCTTATAATCCCGGCTGCCAATGATGCGAGGCTTTGCCTTGCCAGATCGAGCTGCGGAGGTGTCGGCTCGCCGTTCTCACGCATCCGTTGCACTCCCGAGATCACCACCGATATCAGCGTTTCTAGCGCGGAGCCATCGAGCCTAAATCCGGCGTTAGACAGTGTGACCTGAGCTTGGTTCAGGAAGCCTTGTTCAAGGTGGCCCAACCCTCTTTCCGGACCTGCCATAGTTTCTTCTCCGGTTTAACAGCAAATCAAAAAAGAGTTCAACTGTCACGGAACTTCAATCAACTCGATCTTGCCGTCCTTACGGCGATGCAGCACCTTCACCTTGCCTTTGGGATCGCGGAAGACGAACACGTCCCGGTCGCGGAACTCGCATTCCTTGACCGCCTCTTCCACCGTCATCGGCCGCAGCGCGATCGCATCGCTGGAGCGCACCAGGTGCGCCTCGGTGGTGCGGGCGATGGATGGGAACTTATGCACCACCACCGGAACCGCGGTGGCGGAATTGGCGCCGACCGCAACCTGAAGCTCGGCTTCGGCCTCGACCGGGGCCTTCCAGCCCTTGTCTTTGGCTTTGCGGGCGGTGCTGCGACGACGGCCATTGTGTCGCAGCACCTGGGTCTCGATGTGCTCCAGGGCCTGGCCAACGGCGGCGATCATGTCGGTCGCCTCGGCCAGTCCGACCAGGTGGCCGCGGCGCCTCTTGACCGTGATCTCGGCTATGTTACGGTGCTTTTCGACGCGTGAGAATGACTTTGCTTTTGATGTTTTCACCGAGAATCTTGGTGAGTTTGGTGAGGCCCGATTCGACCTCGTCACGTACGGCGGGAGTAATATCGTACTGCTTGCCAAAATATTCTACTGTCATTGAGCTCCCTCCTCGCCACAGCCTGATTGATTGATTCGTTTTCTTTGACTGCGGCGCCTTTCACCACAACGGCGTCGGTTCGGGTCTGAGGATTCGCACCGAAAACGTGCGACCCGGACTCCCGGCCTCGCGCCGGTACAGCAGCTAACTCCTGACTCTGCGCTGGTGGGTGCTCGGGATGCGCATATCTTCCCTGTACTTCGCGACCGTGCGGCGAGTGACCTGGATACCCTGCGACTGGAGGATGCGGGTGATCTGCTCGTCGGTCAACGGCCTGGCAGGATCTTCCTCTTCGATGAGCTTCTTGACCCGGCGCTTGAGGATGAGCAACGAGGTGGTGCCGCCCTCAGGCCCATTGACGCTCTCGCTGAAGAAGTATCGCAGTTCGAAGACTCCTTGCGGGGTGTGAGCATATTTGTTGGCTACGGCGCGGCTGACGGTCGAGGGATGCACCCCGATCTCCTCAGCCACGTCCTTAATCATCATCGGCTTCAAGCAGTCGATGCCGTGATCGAGGAATTCACGCTGGCGGTTCAAAATCGAATAGCAGACCCGCAAAATCGTTTGTTTGCGCTGCTCGATGTTCTTGATGAGCTGGATGGCCGACTTATAGCGCTCCTTGACATAATTGCGCACTTCCTTTTCCGCTACATCGCGGCTCAACAGCCGGCGATACGCAGGGTTCAAGCGCAATTGCGGGACCTCTTCGTCATTCATCAGGATGAGGAACTCATCCCCCTGCTTCACAAAGGCCACGTCGGGCTCGATCACCCGGGCTTCGACTTTGTTGTAACGCAGACCAGGACGAGGATCCAGGGTCCGAATGAAGTCCATCGCCGTCATGACCGCTTCCAGCGGGCGGCCCATGGCCTTGGCCACTTCCTTGTAGTGTTTGTTCTGCAGCGCGTGCAGATGCTGGTCAACCAGAACCAGGGCGTCATCCACCGCCTCCAGTTCGGCGGCCTGGTGACCGTTGCCGTTCTTGCGCTCCATGCGCTTCAAATCGTGCAGTTGGGCCAGCAGGCATTCGCGCAGGTCGCGCGCGCCCACGCCGATCGGGTCCATCTGGCGTACCAGGTCAATGGCCTCGCGCAAGGCGTCGCGGCTGAAAGGAACGCGAGCCGGCACGGTGCGGGGCGGCACCAGGCTGGGGCGAGTGATTCTCGGATCGGTGATCGCAGACGAGGCATCATCGCCTCACCGCGGATTCCTGCTCCGCTACCGCAACCGTGGAATCGGCCATCCCAGGTTCGGCGCCATCCTCCGCGGGAACCGCAGCCGCCACCACGGGATTCAGGATGTCCGCTTCGGAAGCAGTAGCCTCCTCCACCGGCGGTTCGCGCGCTGACCGATTGCTCTTCATCCGCCAGGCCGAGCAACTCATCGTCGCTCGCCGTCAGATACCCTTCCTCGTTCAAATTCCCGATCACCAACTCCGCCGCCCGATAGACATCTTCGTTGACGTGCAGCGAGCCGAGCTGCCACATCAGGTGGTCGGTCAGGGTTGTAGGCTTGGAGAGAAAGTTCTCGAAGGAGGGTTTCTCGCTCTCCTCCATCTCGATCGAGGTGCGAAGTCCGGGATCCAGATACTCCGAAAAGAACGAGCCAAAGTCGATTTCCTCGAAGGGATCTTTCTCCTGCGAGGTGATCGCAGCCTGCTCCTCCACCACGGGAGAACTCTCCCGGTCCATCTTCTCTTCGCGAGCAGAAACCTCGTCCAGCAGAGGAACGCTATCGTCAAGTTCCTCGAGCACAGGGTTCTCGGTCAGCTCCGCATTGATCATGTCCGTCAGCTCAAGCTTGTTGAGCGCCAGCACGCTGACCATCTGCACGAGCCCAGGCGTCAGAATTTGCTTCTGAGAGAGCCTGAGATTTAATTTGGGCTGTAATAATGCCATCAACCGGACCCTGAGGGTTTCCCCACCCTCAAATTCTAAACCAACGAGAAGCTCTCGCCTAAGTAAACGCGCTTCACCTCGGCATCATTGCCAAGTTGCTCCGGCGTGCCCGCCCGGAAAATGCGCCCCTCGTTAATGATGTAAGCACGATCGGTCACGGACAGTGTCTCACGTACATTATGATCCGTTACCAGCACTCCGATGCCACTCGCCTTCAATTCGAAGATGATTTTTTGCAGATCCAGTACCGCAATGGGATCGATTCCGGAAAAGGGCTCGTCCAGGAGCATGAAGGACGGGGAAATACACAGACAACGTGCAATCTCGACCCTGCGCCGTTCGCCTCCCGACAGCGCATAACCACGGTTCTTCCGAATGACGCCCAACCCCATCTGGTCGATCAATTTCTCCATCCGCTCGCGGCGTTCGTGCCAGGAGAGTTGCTGAGCTTCCAACACCGCCAGGATGTTGTCCTCAACCGTCAGCTTGCGGAAGATGGAGGGCTCCTGCGGCAGGTAACTGATGCCGTGGTTCCGCGCCCGCAGGTACATGGGAACGCCGGTGATTTCCTCGTCGTTGATCAGGACCCGCCCGGTGTCGGACGGAATGAGCCCCACGATGATGTAGAAGCGAAGTGGTTTTTCCCGCGCCGTTCGGTCCCAGCAGGCCGACTACTTCCCCCTGTTCGACGTGGAGGCTGACCCCGCTGACGACCCTCCGACCGCGGTAGCTTTTGCCGATCTCATCCGCCGCTAAAGTCTGCATTTACTTCGTGGTACGTGCGCGAGTAATGGTGGGGGAAGAGCGCTTACTCTCAACCAGAACCCTATCATCGCGACTATAGAAAGTCAAAGAGTCGCCCCATACTGTGCCATGTTCGGCATCCAAAATGCTAGGGGATTTCCCGGTCAGGATGTACTGGCCGTCATCGGCGGTATAGACCAGCCGGTCACCCACGGCGCGGCGATTCGGTTCCGTGACCACCACCTTGCCCGCGGCCACCATGTGGTCGATCCGGCTGGGGCCATCGGTGCCCGGCATGGCCGATTTCGCCGGCTGCGCTGACTTTTGCGGAGCGGTCGCGCCATTATTTGCTGCCTCAGCCGGTTTCAGGTACACGTCAATCTGTAGCGCCGTGATCGTGCCCGTCGTGGTCTTGGCAACTACGTTTCCGGTATAGCGGGCACGGCGTTCCTCGTCCACGTAGGTAAGTTTGTCCGAGGTGACGTCCACCGGGGTAACTTTGCCATCCTGCCCTTGCTGCACGAACAAACTCGATACCGTCTGTGAGGCGTCCGGACAATGCCACGATGCTCCGCTTCTCATCGTCGAAATCGATCTTCGGAGCGCGCACCATGTTGGCCGTCTGCCACAACCGCACGTTCCCGGTGTAATGCGCCAGACCAGGCGCCTTCCGCGCGGTCATGTGCTCCGCCGTCACGTGGATAGGGTCCTGCGTGGCCAGCAGGGCCCCGTCAGGTTGTGGCTTCAGATCGCTATAGGTAGTTTTCACGTCATTGTCGGCAAAGGCATCGCCGGTCCCGCGATTGATGCGCACAACCTCGGCCGTGGTGGTCATGCCACCGTCGATCACTCGCGGCGACCCCGTCAAAAGCAGCATCTGATCCGAAGGCGTGTAGGTGGCGACATCCGCGAAAGCTGCCCGCCCGCCCGTGCCGGGTTTAGCGGCAGCTTCGTGATACTGGAAGTCCGCCGTCTGCACCAGCTTTTGCACGCCCCCATCCGGATCAAACGTCACATCAAGATTGCGCGCCGTGCTGACCTTCTCCGGCTGTCCCGGTGAAGTGGAGACGATGCGCGAATCCGGCGATCCGTGCAGGGTCTGCATGCGATTGTGTTCGTCGAAAGTCGCGTGGAACTTGCCCGCCGTGGCCACCGTCGTGGCGTCGCCTCCAATGTCCGTGCTATTGCCGGCGGGTTTCTTGGAGGGCTTGGATCCTGCCGGCGACGGAAAGATCGTAATCATCGCCTTGCCCACGGTATCCCCGGTCTTGAGCTGGTTGCCGTCGGCGAGTTGGAAATCAAGCTGCTCGGCTGCAACTTCCATTGGCTGTCCACTCGTGCCGCCTTTGCCCGGCTTCGGCTCCTGCATCATGCGTGCGTTCTTGATCATGTGAAAGCGCGAGGCCTGGTTCTGATCGTCGAAATCCACGACGAAAGTGTCCGCCGAGCCGTGCGCAACATTGGCGCCACGGGTGTCGAACTTCGCGCCACCCGTTAAGATCGCCTGCTGCGCCGAGTTGTTCGGGCCCATGTTGAGGTCGCCGCGGGGCCCGTAGATATCAACGATGGACGGTCCGCGGCTCTCGATGTGGACGTTGCCCTCGGCAACGACATGCTGCACGCTGTTATCGGCCTCGAAAAGCATGGTTCCTTTGTCGGCCGTCAGGGTCTTGTCGGGCTGCTCGATCTGTACGTTCTCCAGAACCACCTGCCGCGGCACTTTTTGGATGGTACCGCTGGTGCCGGTAATGACCGCCGCGTGCTCGCCGGTGGTGACCAGGTGCACGTCGGACTTGAGCAGCAGTTGGTTGTTCTTCGAATCGTAGTAGGCGCCCTTCGCGCTGCCGGTGGCTTGCGCGTTGCGGAATTCCACGACTTCGTCAGTTTGGGCGATCCCAGTTTTCTGATTGAAGGTGACCGCGTGAGTCAGCAGGTGCAACGGGTTCTTCAACTCGTCAGGCGGGGCCTGGTCTGGCTTTAGCGGCCCTTCCGCATTGCCTTGCAGGTCAATGTGCACCTCGCCCACGGCATTGATATCGCCGGTTTGCGGGTCGTAGGTGAACTGGTTTCCGTAAATCTGATCGTAGCGGTCCTGCGTCCTGCCGTAGACCACGATATGCACATCGCGCAGATCGGCCCGGCCGCCGGCCTTGAATTGCACTGCCTTGGAAGCTCGTACCGTGTACAGCGTGTGTCCGCCTTCGGACTTCGACAGCGAAAAACCCTCGCTGGTCTGCTGAATGTCAATCCCCAACTGTTTGGGGACATTGTGCAGCATGGGGCGGGCGCGGGTGCGGGCAAGCCAATAAGAAACCGTGACCCCGGCAACCAGCACGATGACACCGGCCACCAGCCACTTCCGTACATGAGCTAAGGATTGGAACATCTGGGTCTGATATTACGCCCCGTCGCGGAGCTGGAGAAGGGCAAGGATACGAGGATGGGATAAGGCAGAGCCCGCTTTTGGCTAGGGCGGTCAGCATCTGTTTGCCGAGTAGCAACTCCTACACCTTCGGAGCTACCAAGGCGGGAACCATCCAGTCGTTCAAGGGATGCGGCCTGCCACAGTCCAGGCACTGGGCAGCGGCAAGCTCGGTCGCGCAGCGCGGACAGGTGGCGTTGGTTTTGAAGATGTCGAATATCGTCCTGCACTGTCCGCAGGTCCAAAAGTCTCCCAGCGGTGGCGCTGCTTTGCACCACGGGCACGCAAATCCATCGCGACGCGGCAACCTTGCCAGGCGCAATAATGCTACCGACTGTTTGAGTCCGCTCCAGCAGTTGATCAGGATGAACAGGGAGAGAATACCGAACCAAACGGAGTGAATCCTCAAAGCGAGGAAGATGAGCCCCGCCACACCGACCAAGCCGATCAAGGTAGCCACCATCAAGCTGCGGGCCCGCCCAGCACGAACCAAAGCAGAGAGCGAACGATCTGCCCGCCATCCAGCGGGTAGATCGGCAACATGTTGAACATCAGCAAGGCCACGTTCATGACCGAGACCGACCACAGCAACGTGAGGGCATTGGGCATCGTTCCCGCCCATCCCAACGATCGGCCGAATGTCATGAGCAGCAACAAGATTGGGAAGAGCGCCACGTTAACTAGTGGTCCCGCCGCGATGCTCCACAGAGTGGCGCCCGGACGGGGCGGCGGGTCGACGTACGCCACCCCGCCAAGAGGCCAGAGCACGATTTGATTCGCCCTCCCTCCGACCTGCCGACAGGCCAACGCGTGGCCATACTCATGGAGCATCACAATAAGAAACAGCGCCAGATACTCCATCACGTTCCAGGCGATAGAGGAATACTTGCCCGCCCGTGCGTTGATTTCGAATACCGCCACCAGAAACCAGGACCAGTGCAAAAATAGATCAATACCCGCAAAGCGGAACAGACGGATCGATCCCTGGCGACTGGTTGGCATTCGAGATTTCTAACGCAGCAGCGAAAAACCTTCTTCGCGGGGTGCGCGGACCACGAGGCAATCGGAGGGCATGTCATGCAACGCCTGGCGGCGCTTGGTCCAGCCTGCCATCATGAATCCGAAGCCGGCTGTAAACAGCGACAGAAACTTCATAAGATGGCGGACGGTCGCCTGACCGAATGAAATCCTTCCACCGTCGGCGCGGACCACTTGAAGACCCAATAGCCGCTTGCCTACCGTCGCACGCCAGGAAGAGCTTTCCATAAAAGCGCAGTACAGCCAGGAGCCAACCGCCAGGATGAGAATATAGGACATGCCCGTGGCAAACTTGGAGTCCCACGGCGAAAATCCCAGCAACCGGCCAAAACGCCCCAGGAAGAAATCCACTACGACCGTGAGGACCAGCGCGCCGCTGGCTTCCAAAGCCACATCAATTGCCCCTGCCCACACTCTGAGCCAAAAGCCGGCGTAGTCACTGCTATCCGGCGCACGTTCCTCCGAGGGCGCGTTGCCTTGTGAAACTGCAGAGGTCTTAGCGGTGGAATCGGAGAGCAGATCTCCGCAGAACAGGCAGAACCGGCCATCGGGCAAACGCACGTTGCCGCAGCTAGCGCATACCGTTTCCAGCACCATCTCCATCGGATGGGAATAGTACGCCGGAGCAGCCATACTGTAAAGACGATTGCGTTTCCCTCGCTGAACTATTCCCTGCCGGGTGGCAAGGCCTTACCTTTGGGTGGATAATGTATTGCACTTCATGTGCAATGCTTTGCACTCCTAAATGAGGGGACAAATAGATTTGCTTTTCTTTTGAGGCCGTTATGGTTAATATCAGTGGTCGCGAACGTGCGGACTGCCCATTGGAAGATTGCTTCCAGTTTGCGTGTTCGGCATTGTGAAGGAGAAAGCTCGTGCTTCGCAAGTCATCTCTGCTGCTGCTGTTCATCCTGACTCTGTCTTTGATGCCGGCCTTCGCCGACAACATCTCCTTTAGTGGCTCGGGAATGAGCGGAACCATCGCGCCCGGTCAGCCTTTCGCCTACAACTTCGACGGCGCTGCGTTTGAGCCCGATTGGGGAGTACCCGGTGTTGGCGGCGGGCTCGCAACCTGGAACGGACCAACCATCGGTGCGTTCACCATCACCTTCGATCTGCCTGCCGGAGTGTCGATTGATGCGGCGGACATCGGGACGAACTGCAATGGTGGCGCGACCAGCGGCACGGTTTTCTGCGCTTCGCCCTACGACCAACCGTGGGACGTCACCGCGTTGTCCAGCAATTCGATCACTTTCACGGCACAGCAGAATGGTGGGGACCTCCTGACCAACGGTGATCAGTTCTTCATCAACATCTTCTTCGCCGGCGGCGATCCGAATGGAGCTTCGTTTACCGGCAATTGGGCGGTCGTGCCGGAACCCGGAAGTATGGTGCTGTTCGGCTCAGCCGTATTAGGACTCGCAGGCGTCCTGCGTCGCAGACGCTTGTTGTAGGTCTTCGCCACGAGAGTAATGCAAGCCAGCCGGAGTCAGCCGACTCTGGCTTTTTCTTTGCGCATCTTAATACCGGCACTCACATTTTCGGCGCGGGCGTCGCCGCTACCACCGGCGCTGTGCGCGCAAAATCCAGCAGGTTGAGTTGCACTCCGCCGAATTCAGGATGCTCGTTGTAATCCAGGCTAAAGGCGAGATCGAGCATATCGCCCACCAGCAGCGGCTCTTGACCAACCCGCTCGGCCATGCGCCAGCCCAGGGCATCGTGGGCCCGCTGAAAGTTGCGGCCGCTGGAATTCGGATTCCCGCCGGCAACGCGCAGCTTCAGGTGCTTCTCCTTCAGCACGCGATGTGGCTGTACCAGCTTCGCATCCCTCACCACGAAGACGGGCACAGGGTTCCCCGAACCGAACGGCTCCAGTCGGTGCAGCGCCAGCCAGAAATCATGCTTGACCTCGTCGAGCGAAATCTCGGCGTCATATTGCAGGATGGGAACGAAGTCTTCCGGCTTCAGTCGCTGCCGCGCGTGGGCATCCAGCCGGGCGCGCAATTCCGGAAGTCGCTCGATGGGAAGGGTGCAGCCGACGGCGTGCGCGTGTCCACCGTATCGGCTGAACAACTCAGCACATGATTCGAGCGCATCCAGCAGGTGGAACGCCTCAATCGAGCGGCCCGAGCCATGCGCTTGTCCATCTTCGCAAGAGAACACCAGCGTCGGACGCCGATAGCGCTCGACTACACGCGTGGCGCAGATGCCGATCACGCCGCGGTGCCATCCTTCCGCTTCCAGCACCAGGCAGTAGGCACTCCTTCAAGTCGGGCGAGGACTCGATC
Organism: uncultured Acidobacteriaceae bacterium; assembly: GCA_963843005.1. Classification (GTDB taxonomy): domain Bacteria; phylum Acidobacteriota; class Terriglobia; order Terriglobales; family Acidobacteriaceae; genus Bog-257. Next base: position 16,375 of record CAWJIW010000003.1, read on the forward strand.
TTCTTCTGGATCTCCTCGATAATCCGCTGCTCTTCCTGCTGCCGGTCGCCGTTGAGTTGATTGAGCTGCATCGCCATCTCAGCGGCCTTGCCGGCGTCCTTCTCGGTGAACAACTGAATCACGCGCTCGGCAACATCCATCCGTCCCGCGGCGTTCAGTCGCGGAGCCACGCGAAACGCGATGTCGCCCGCGCTCAGCGGACGCGAGCCGTCGAGGTCGCAGTTGGCCAACAGAGCGCGCAGTCCGGCGTTGACGGGCTTGCGCAAACTTTCCAGACCCAGCTTGGCGAAGATGCGATTTTCGCCGATCAGCGGCACCGCATCGGCAATCGTCGCTATGGCAACGATCTTCAGAAACGATGGCAGCAGTCGCGCCCGTCCCGTCTCCTCCAGCAACGCTTGCGCAATCTTGAACGCCACTCCGGCGCCGCACAACGATTTGCAGGGATAGTCGCAGCCTTGCTGGTTCGGATTGACCACCGCCAGCGCTTTCGGCACGCCTTCCGATTGCGGCAGGTGGTGATCGGTGACGATGAGGTCCACGCCCCGCCGCCGCGCAGTTTCGGCGGCGGCAAATGCGCGAATGCCGGTATCCACGCTGATGATCACACCCACGCCGCGGTCCGCGGCCTGCTCGATGATCTCATCGCGCATGCCATAGCCTTCGCGGATGCGGTGCGGCACGTGGTAGTCAACCTTCCCGCCGCAAAGTTCCAAAGCTGTCTTGAGGATGACGATCGCGGTGGTGCCGTCCACGTCATAGTCTCCGTAGATGAAGACAGTTTCGCCGCGCTCGATTGCCGCCTGTAGCCGTATCACCGCCACGCGGAGACCGGTCATCAGGTATGGCGAGTGCAGATCTTGCAGAGAAGGATTGAGGAATTTGTGCGCCTGCTCGGCGTTCTGGATGCCGCGCACCGCCAGCAGTCGCGCTAGAGAGACCGGCAACCCGGCCTCCAGCGCCAGGCGTTGCACATCCTGAAATTCGGCGTTGCGAAGGGCCCAGCGCACGTCAGCGTTCGTCGTCCTGGTCAGTCTCGTCGATGGTCATGCTGCCGAAATCCTCCACCAGGTCGAGCAGATGCTGATAGCGCTCGTACCACTCGGTCGAGACTTCGTACAGGAACATGATCCCCTGGTGCGGCCAACCGAGTTGGATGAATCCGGTCTTGCCCAGGTAGTTGCGCAGCCAGCGCGCTTCTTCCAGATCTTCGTCACTGGGATAGGTGGCATGCTGCAACCGCTGCATGAGGTAGTCGAGCTCGTCGCGCTGCAGCACCTCCTCATCCATGGAGAGAAATGCGCATCCCGCGTTCTTGGCCAGCTCGACGAAATCCTTCCAGCTCTCGGGATTGTCGCGCGGGTCCCACATCACGCTGTGCACATCTTCGCTGACGTATCCCTGAAAGCGGCTCAGGCCGTGGCCCAGGATGAACGCGTTCATGTCGTCTTTGAGGCTGGATAAATCGTCTGGCATCGCGTTAGCTCGTATACCGCGGCGCAATGTCCGCAGGAAAATTATCATACTCCGATGCGGGTGGACCCACACAACAGCATGCTCAGAAAAACGAGGCCCTGACGGGCGGGAAAACTGCGCATTCGTCCAGAGGCACGAACTGCCAGCAACAAAGCGCCTTGGGCGCGGCAGAAGATAGCCCGGCGCTTCAGTGTGTGTGGGTACTCCAGTAGGAAATTTTCTGCAGCAGAAGGGGCTGCAACCCGCCGCAGATCCAGCCGCGTAGCGGCGCCGGTGAAGTGAGCCCGGAGCGCAAGCTCCGGGTAGAGTGGGAAATCGATCCTAGCCGCGTAGCGGCGGGAGAGGTTCTCACACAAACTCTTCAGCGCTGGGTACGTCCGCCTTGAAAAGCGAGTCTACTCGGGGACGGCAGATGATTCTCTCTTTGCGTGGTTTCTTCGTGTCGCCCCCGTTATCGTGGCGAGGTCGCCTCGAAAATCCCTGTGCTAAACTAAATTGTTCCGCTGACTGATCCGAACCAGCATGCTCTTCTCCAAAGAATATGTGGGCTACCTGGCCCGCGAAGTCACCAACAAGCTCATCGCGGGGGAATTCATCGAGACCCCCGACAAAGCAGCCGCCCTGCAGCGGGTCCAAGCCGCGCTGCTGGACGAGCTCTCGCTGGAAGACCGCATCAACGACGAAGTCCGCATTATTCTCGACACCTACGCCGACGAGATGCGCCGCAGCGGCGCCAATTACCAGGAGATGTTCAAGAAGATCAAGAACGAACTGGTGCGCAAGTACAAGGCGGTGCTATGAGGCTCAGCCGCGAAAAGGTGAACAAGCTGGCGCACGCCGTCGCCGACACCCTGGCCGAGTCCGACAATGTCGATTTCCTCGAAGACCGCAACAGTGTTCGCCAGGAAGCCCGCCGCATTCTCGAATTGCTGTTCGCCCAGGAAGCCAGAATTGACGCTGCCGCCCGGCAGAAAATCGAGAGCCAGCGCCGCACCATCCTGGAAGGCTCCCAGGAGTGGGACATCCTCTACCGCAAGTACTACAACGAAGAAGTGAAGAAGCTGGGCATCTAGAAGTTTCAGAGCTGCCTGCAGCTTGCGGTAGAGCGGCCTTCAGGCCCCGCGTGGAAGTGCCGGCTCACAATATCTCGCTTCAACGGAGCCGTCGCAAGCCCTTTATGTCGCAACCCCTTTATTTTGTCATTGACGATGAGGGCTGCGAGCGCTTCTCGAGGAATCTGCCGATTTCTTCCCATTCGCAAGGATTCAAATCTCGGGTGCCCCGTTCTAGCCTTCTTTTGGCTAGGGCGGGGCAATCTTCACGCCAATGCTCCAGTCCCGCAAGGCAGGACGACATAAGAAAGCCCAGGGTTTCCGCGGCGGGGTAATCAGCTTCGCCCTCCGGGCTGGGGAAGAGCCGCGAAGCGGCGTCTTGGTTTGAGCCCGGGGTGCAAACCCCGGGAGCGGTCGGAACGGGGTGCGAGCCGCGTAGCGGCGAGACCAGTGTGCGCCAGGTCACAGACAGGCCGCACAGCGATACGCTAGGCTGCCCGCATAGGGTCGTTGTTCACCCGCTCGCGCAAGAAGACAGCGCTTGAGCGAGTGCAGACCCGCAAGTAAATAAACCAGGCAGGTCATCGTAACTGAAACGAGCCCTGCGACCAGGTCCAAGCGGACCTGGCGCTGGGCTTTTTGTATTGGGACAGAAGCCAAAGTTGAAGTTTTATGTTTGTCATCCCGAGCGACGAGCGCAGCGAGGAGTCGACGGACCTGCTGTTTGCCATCTACAGCGGCATAACAAGGTCCTTCGACTCCGCGCCCGCCCGACCCGCAACCCCAGCGGGTCGGAAAACCTGTGCGGGCGCTTCGCTCAGGATGACAAGAACTGCAGGGAAAGCAGGCCTTGTAGGTGCCGGAACAGCAGACCCTCGAGAAATGAGAAGCAATGTCAAAACCGAAATATCACACCATCGCAGATGACGGCGCCGCCGTTGACGTGGGCCGCGAAGCGGCTCTCACGGCCGCAGCTCCCTCCACTCAACCTCTTACGTCGTCAGATACAGGCGACCCTCCGCCTCCCACAATGTCGGAGTCGAATGCTACAGTGCCTCTCACAGCGTCAGACATAAACCCTGCGCCGGCCGAAGTCCCCGTCCAGAGTGGCGACAACCAGCAGGATCTGCCGCAGGCCGGGCCTGTCGCGGTCCAAACTAACGGCGACCGCGGCAGGGGTGTCCTGCTCTGCCGCCACATCAAAGCCGACGGGGTCTTCTGCCAGGTTCCGGCGGTGGGCGGGCGGCGGTATTGCTACAACCATCTGCGGCTGCGGGGCCAGCAGATGCGCATCGCGCGGGCGCTGGCGCGGCGGGAGCCGTATCAGTTGATGCTGCCTGCGCTGGAGGACATGAACGCGGTGCAGGCGGCGCTGAACGAGGTGACGGCGGCGGTGGCGGCGGGGCTGGTAGAGCACAGCCGCGCCAAAGATCTGCTAAATGCCTGCCAGCAGGCAGCCAACAATCTGCGCTTTATCGATCACCTCGCCGAAAAAGCGGCGCGGCAAGCTAGCGCAGTCGAGGCGGGAGAGCCGCAGCGCGTGGTGGAGGAGTATCCCGGATTCGAGGCGGAGTTTGAGCTGCCAGCCGGGGCTGGACCTGGGGCTCCGCCGCAGGTGGCGTTTCCGCCCGCGGAAAAAGCCACGGGCTGGGCCGCGGCCCTGACCACGCCCCAGGAGCAGCCCCGCGACCTCTGGACCAAGGAAGCCATCGAGCTGGAGGAACTGGAAGAGCGGCGAGACTCGATGAGCGAGAAGGATGGCAAACGGGCAAAGCAATTGAATGACATGCTCTGGAAACGGGCCACGGGCAAGCTGCGCAAGCAGCAGGAAGCCGAGTGGGAGGCGAAGGCGGCGCAGCGCAATGCCGAAGAAGCGGAGAAAGCGCGGAGGTATAAAAGCATGGACGAAGGCCAGCGGCGGGCGTTTCACGAGGGAGTGCTGTCTGGGATAAAAGCGGCGGAGCAACAGCAGCGGACGGACGCGGCCCGGGCGAAGAACCAGCAGCGGCGAGGGGCGCGGACCATGCAGCCGTGGCCGCCAGACGAGGCCGAGGCCAAGAAGCCGGCGGCCACGGTGGGCGGCGAGCCGGCAGCGGAGGGGCTAAGTGAGGGAAACAAAGCAGTTGCCGATAAGCTATTTGAGGTCAGCAAGTTGCCGGGAAAAAGTTTGGAATGCTCTGATTCTAAAGAACCGGCGGAGGGGGAGGGGGAGCAGTTGGCAGTTGGCAGTTGGCAGTTGGCAGTTGGCAGTGGCAGTGGCCAGTTGGCAGTTGTCAGTTGCCAGTTGGCAGTGGTTAGTGGTCAGTGGTTGTGGCAGTTGCCAGTAAACAGCGAGCGAGTTTGGCTGAATGCTAATTGACTGGGTGCTACCCGCAGATCCCTCCGCTCGGACTAAAGTCCTCGGTCGGAATGCACCACAATTTCAACTGCGATAGGCGAGTGCGCTTGGCTAATTGCTAATTGCTAATTGCTAATTGCTAATTGCTAACGACTCTATAATCGCCCTGGGTCTGAACCTGCCGTGACCAGTAACTTCCATCTCGGACCGGAAATCAAGCGACTGGCGGCGGCGGTCGGCTTCGATCTGGCCGGTGTCGCTGGGATTGCGGAAACGCCGGAGCACAGGTTTTTTCCCGGCTGGATCGCTGCCGGTCACGGGGGCGAGATGCAGTATCTCGCGCGCGCGTAATGAAGCCGGCGAACTCAAGCGGGCATCGCTGGCCAACACCGCTCCGTGGGCCCGGTCGGTGGTGGTCGGCGCGCTGAACTACAACGTCGATCAGCCCTATTCGACCCATGCCGGGACCACCGCGCAGGGATGGATCTCGCGTTATGCGTGGTCGCAGCGCGACTACCACAATGTGGTACTTGAGAAATTGCGCGCACTGGAAGCGCAACTGCTGGAACTTTGCGACCGGCACGGCATTCCGGCGCCACGTACCTGGTGTTATGTGGACACGGGCCCGGTCATCGAGCGCGTCTTTGCCAAGTACGCGGGAATCGGCTGGATCGGCAAGAACACCTGCATCCTCAATCAGCAGATGGGATCGTGGCTGTTTCTCGGCGTGATGCTCACCTCGCTGGAGTTGACACCCGATTTGCCGGCCGCGGACGCTTGCGGCTCGTGCACCCGCTGTCTGGATGCCTGCCCGACGAACGCTTTCCCCGCGCCATATCAGCTGGACGCGACCAAGTGCATTTCGTACTTGACCATCGAACAGCGTGGCGCAATTCCCGAAGAGCTTCGTCCCGCAGTCGGCCGTCACGTGTTCGGCTGTGACATTTGCCAGGATGTTTGCCCGTGGAACCGCGAAGCGCCGCTCAGCCGGACGCCGGAATTTGCGGCCCGTCCTGAGCTGGTGAATCCCGAACTGGAATGGCTGGCGCGGATGAGCGTGGAAGAGTTTCGTGAAGTGTTTCGCGGCTCGCCGGTGAAGCGCGCCGGGTTCCGCGGCCTGCGCCGCAACGTGGCGATTGCGCTGGGCAACAGCGGCGACGAACGCTTCTTGCCGGTGTTGGAGGAGCTCAGCCGCGACGATGACGCCGTCGTCGCCGAACACGCGCGCTGGGCCTTGCAGCATCTGCGCTCCCGCTTGCAGCAGGCCGCAAGATGAGCAACTCCTTGATGCTGGCGCAGAGTTGCTCACTCCGCGTAGAAATTACCTTGCGCAAAGTAGCACTCTGGCTCGAAACCTTCGCCAACTCACCAATTTGGATCTGGCACGTCTGTTGCATGGAAAGATCTGCAAATCGAGGTGTCGTGGTTGACTGCAGTAGCACCGGCGATCCTACGGCTCGTCGGCGACCGGAAGCTATGCCGCCTCGATTTGCGTCCAACGCGGAGAATTTGAGTTCTCTCCATGATGGCAACGCGGCCAACATAAGTTTTGCGCGATGGCGCGAGAGTCCCCTCCCCGCCGTCACGCTTGATGCCCACCGCACCCGCTCGGGGTTGGAGTTTTCCCCGGGGCATCCAAGCCTTCTGGCTCCAGACCGGAAGGCTTTTTTCTTGAACTCGCCAAATTGCGCGCGCGTGACACTGGGTGCAAACCCTGTTTATAAAGGAAGCATGTCCGAGGCTCTAAGCCGCCGTCTCAAGCAGGCGCACTTTACCGGCCCGGCGCAGGAAGCTGTGCTGAGCCTTCTTCTTGCCGCCAACACGCTGAATGACCTGCTGGATGATGTTTGCGAGAAACACCGCATTACCCGGCCACAGTACAACGTCCTGCGCATTCTGCGCGGCGTTCACCCGAAAGGTCACCCGCGCTGTGAGATCGCCCGTCGCATGATCGAGCGCGCTCCTGACATCACGCGCCTGGTCGACCGCCTGCAGGCGCGCGGACTGGTGAAGCGACGCCGCAGTGGTGACGATTTACGCCAGGCCATGACCTGCATCACCGCGAAAGGACTGAAGCTGCTCGACGCCATGCAGCCGGAGATCGAGAGCGCATCCGAGGTTCTGCTCGGCAAGCTGACCGACGCCGACTGCCGCAAATTGACCCGACTGTGCGCGCTGATATTCGACACGGAGGGCGCCGGACGCATACCCTCTTCAGCCGCTGGATAGCTTCGCTTTCTGGAATCCGTGCCGGGCCGTTTTCGCGAAAAACCTTGAATCCCCCGTTCCGCTTCCGCATCCAACTGTGTGTTGTAACACATTACTTACGGAACCGGAGGCAAGATTATGAATACCCTTCTCATCGTCAATTCCAGTCCTCGTAGCAGCGCGGTTTCACGGCAGCTCACCCGACATGTCGCCGAGCAATGGAAGGCGACCAGTGCAGATGCGAGGATTATCGAGCGCGATTTGGCAACGCAGGCAATGCCTTTCCTGACCGAGTCGTGGATTCAGGCAGCTTACACGCCCGCAGACAAGAGGACTCCAGAACAGCGCAACGCATTGGCGCTTTCCGACACTCTGATTGAGGAACTGTTGGTGGCCGACCTGATCGTGTTGGGTGTTCCAATGCACAACTTCTCGATACCCGCCTCGCTGAAGGCATGGTTCGATCTTATTGCGCGCGCCGGCAAAACCTTCAGCTACGGTGACAAAGGTCCGAAAGGACTGCTTCCATCCAATAAGAAGGTGTTGGCCATCGTTTCACGCGGAGGCACTTACGGCGAAGGATCGGCTTCTGCGGCATTCGACTTCCAGGTTCCGTACTTGCGCCACATGCTGGCGTTCATCGGCTTGACAGATGTGACGATCATCGACGCCGACAAACAGGGTTTTGGACCGGAGCCTGCGCAGGCGTCAGTGGACAAAGCCATCAGGAAGCTGACTGCACTCGCAGAAGAGTGCACTTTACATATCGCCTCAGTTGCGTAAATAGCAACGCTGCAAAAAGAAACCCTCCCAAGCGAGAGGGTTCAGTGGTCCTGGCCGAACTCGGAAGCCACAGTCTCAAGTGGCGCGCGCGTGACGATGGCTTCCGCGTGTCGGAGATGTCTTAAACGCGCTGGACGTTAGCGGCCTGGAAGCCTTTCGGTCCCTTGGTGAGGTCGAACTCCACGGTTTCGCCCTCGTTAAGGCTGCGATATCCGTTCTCCTGGATAGCTGAAAAATGCACGAACACATCCTCGCCCGTCGACCGCTGGATGAATCCGTAACCTTTGGCTCCGTTGAACCACTTCACTGTACCTTTCTCTCTCACAACTACTCCTTTCGCATCGCTGTCTGGAATAACCCCTGCTTCGCGGACGTTCCAACCACAACCCTGAGGAGCTGACTCGGAAGACGTCTCGACGTTGCCGGGAAACAAAGGTTGCGGCTCAGTTCGCAGCCATCCTCGCAAAGGAAAAAAGGCCCACGAATTCGCTCCGACGAACTACTGCCTCCGCTTCAGAGCAAATCCCTGGAACCCGTGCAATGCGTGAAATTCAACTGCTGACAGAAACATCAACCCAAATCCACGTTTCGGTTCTGCCGAAAGCTCCTCTTCCACCCATTCGAAAGGGGAGCAGGAAAGAATTACAGGAACTCTGCATTCTGGCAAGTGTTTTTATCACAACCACTTCTCCTTTCCCGAAATAGACTAAGTTCCTCCATTGTCCTCAGAAGTGGCCGCCCTCAGCTGCTCTGCTAGGATTGACTTAATGAGCAGCGACTCTGAATTCCCCGGCGAAGACCCCGACAAGCCGCCTGCAACCGTCTACACCCAGGCTTCGACCGTAGCCAGCGCGAAGCCCCTTAAGTCATCCGGCACCAGCGAGTTGCACGCCAAGCCGCTGCGTCCCGGAACGGCCGCCAGGCGCCTGCTGGCGGAAGACGCCAGGCAGGAACTGTTCGAGCAATTGCCGCAGACCTACAGCATCTGGCACCGGCTTCGCCGTCACGGCTGGTCAACATTGCGCTACCTGATGCAAACCGAGGTGCATACTTACGCCTTCTCGGTAGCGGCCTACGCGATCCTGTCGTTCTTCCCGTTCATCGTCCTGCTGCTGACGCTCATTCGCCGCGTCTTTCATTCCGCTGCGATGTACAGCGTCGTGCTCGAGTTGCTGCGCGACTATCTGCCCAGCAACCAGGACTTCGTCATCCGCAACCTGCAGTTCCTGGCCAGCGTCCGCGGCCGCGGACAGGTGTTCTCGATCGTCATGCTGCTGATCACCTCGAGCGGCATCTTCCTTCCGCTGGAAGTGGCGCTCAACAGCATCTGGGGCTTCAAGAAGAACCGCTCCTACCTGATGAACCTGGTGGTTTCGCTCGGCCTCGGGCTGGGTTGCGGCTGCCTGGCAATGCTCTCGATTGCGTTGACGGCGCAGAACCTGAAGATGCTCGGGCTGGTAATCGGCGATCAGAACTTCGTCTCCCGCGGCCTGGGCTTCATCGTGATGAAGGCGTCGGCAATCCTGGCCATGATCGGAATCTATTTCCTCATCTATTGGCTGCTGCCGCACGGCAAGGTTCCATTGCGCGCGGTGCTGCCGGCCGCGATCATCACCGGTCTGGTCTCCGAGGGAGCGAAGTACCTCTACATGCTGGCGCTGCCGTGGCTGAACTTCCCGGAAGTCTACGGGCCGTTTTCGGTGTCGGTGACGCTGCTCTTCTGGGGGTTCTGCAGCGGCCTGCTGCTGCTCGGCGGAGCCTACTCTGTCGGCCTCCGAACACAGCGCCCGAGTTGAGGCCAGAAGGGCCACCGCAGCCGCGCAACGCGCAGAGTAGAGACAGCAATCAACGAAGTCACAGCGGTCAGCCTAATTAACAAATAAATTGTCATCCCGACCGAGGGCTTCAGCCCGAGCGGAGGGACCTGCTTTTCCGACAACTGACAACTGGCAACTGACCAACTGGCCCCCCTCCCCCCTTACCCCGTTCTTTAGAATCAGAGGCCGCCAACTATTTCCCGGCAACCTCTTGATCCCAAGGGCTTTATGAGTAACTGCTTTGTTTCCCTCACTTAGCCTCTGCAATCGCGGGGGCTTGCTGTTTCCCAGAGGCCCACCTTCGGGGGCGGGCTTCTTCCCAGACATCCTCTTATGGCACGACTTGTCAAAGAACTCCGGCCTGCCGCTCTGCCGTCCCTCGGGACTCCTGACTTAATGAATCGCTTACCCAGCGATGAATCGCGGGGCTAAGCTCTTCCGTCCCGCAAGGCGGGACTCGTGCGCGGCCATCGGGCACACCTGTCCCAACCAGTCAGTGTGCACAGACGAAGATGGTTTCACAATCGAAATGCGACCGCCGCGCTTACGAAGGTAACCACAGTGTGCCGAAATGGAATGCAGCAGTTTCTGGCTCGGGCCTCTCTTAGTTTCATCACGGTTTCATCACGCGCCGTGTTTTTGTGTTGTCATCCTGAGCGACGAGCGCAGCGAGGAGTCGAGGGATCTGCGGTTGCTTCGACCCGCGCGAATTACCGGGAGTCGTGCAGGGGTTCAGCCGCGCCCCTTGAAAGCCCGGAGGGCGAAACTGATTAGCCCAGTGCGGGAGCACTGGGTGAGCTGAGAAAAAATCGACCAGAGTGCCGTAGGCATGGCAGAACCTGTGCCGTCCCTGAAGGGACTCGGATTTCTGGTTGCGGCCTACCCAGGGCTTCCGCCCTGGGCTAAATTTGTTCCGCCCTGCGGGCTAGCGTCTGCCTTCAGGTCCTTGACCAGCCGCTCGAACGAGCGAGGACTTTAGTCATAAGAATTGTCATCCCGAGTGACGAGCGTAGCGAGGAGTCGAGGGGACCTGCTTTTTCTGGCAACTGACTATGGCTACTGGCTACTGGCTACTGGCAACTGGCTACTGACTACTGGCAACTGCTTTCAGGTCCTTGACCAGCCGCTCAAACGCCGTGCGATAGGAATCGTGGTCCTTCCAGTTGCTGAAGTCGGGGATGAAATACTCGCGTATCTCGCGCGCCGAGTCCTTTCCAGTATCGCCGTCGAAGCACTCCCAATCGCGCAGCGTCTCAAACCCCACCAGCCGGACAGGAAACAGCACCCGCTTCGCTTCCTTCACCTCGCGTTTGCGGGCCTTGGCAATCTCGGTGTTCACCCACTCGCTGCTCATGCTGTGCTCGGAGAGGATCAGCAGCAGCCGGTCATGCAGGCGAATGGCCTCGTCAATCTGCTCGTGCAGCTTGCGGCCGCCCTTCACGTCGTGCGGCGCAAACCAGCAGCGCACGCCTTTGGCTTGCAGGTCGGCATGGAGCCGCTCGGCAAACTCCTGGTCATGGGTCGAATAGCTGATGAAGCAGGAGGAATATCGGACCGGTGCCCTCGACCGAAGTTCGGAAACGCGGTACAGAATTGTTGTGAGATCGGCTGCGACCAAATCAGGCTGATAGAGCTTGACGAGTTCTATCTCCCAGTCTTGGAGACCACAGCCACGCAGGAATGCTTCCGGAATCTTGCCGTGCGACTTGTATATGGTGTCAATGCCAATGGTGGACGGCCCGACATGCTCCACGGTCTCAAGGCCGTTGGCGACACTCAGATTGACATCGGCAAAACTTGTTTCGACTGCCTGAGCCCCGCTGAGGTTCGCTCCGCTGAGATTCGCCCTCGTAAGGCTCGCCCCGCCGAGGCCTGCCGCTCGGAGGTTCGCAGTGCTAAGGTCTGCCCTCGTTAGGTCCGCATGCCAGAGGTTCGCCCCGCTGAGATCAGCCCCACCGAGGTCCGTCCAGCTGAGGTCCGTCCAGCTGAGGTCCGCCCTGCTGAGATTCGCCCCGCTGAGGTCCGCCTTGACAACGTTCGCTCCGCTCAGGTTCGCGTTGACGAGGCTTGCCCCGCTCAGGTGCGCGAGTTCGAGGTTCGCCTTGCGAAGGTACGACCTGCCGAGGTCCGCTTCGCGGAGGTCCGTCCCGTGGAGGTTCGTGCCGCTGAGGTTTGCCTCGTGGAGGTCTGCCTTGTAGAGGTTCGCCCCGCTGAGGTCCGCCCTGCTGAGCAGCACCTCGCGGAGGACCGGGCGCACTTCAGGGTGTTCCTCCCTCCACTTATTCCACTGCTCGACGCCTTGCTTGAGGATTTCGCGATGTTCAGGGTTCGCCATTGCCGCGTGACCTCGCTTGCTTCCGGGATGCTACGGATGATGTCGGAAGGCCACACTCTATGCGACGGCTGACGGACGGTCAACGGGTAAACGCTGCTGAGGGGATGGGGTGCGCCGAGACATCTGCCTCCCGGATTACAATTCAGTTATGACTTCGTCAGCGGAAGAGCTTGTGCCTGGCTCAAGAGGTTGGCGAGACTGGAGCTTGCGTCCGGTGTACCTCGCCTTGAGACGCGCAACCGTGCTCTGCAGCATTGTCGTTGCGCTTTACACAATCATTGGATCTTATCTCTTTGCAGCTTGGTGGTACGGCTTCTTTTGGGATGATCGCAGCGGTCGCCTCTCCCTCCACTACGTAACGGACGGCCTGCGATGGCTTGTGGATGAGGCTTTCTGGTTCGCTTTCGGGATTCTGATCGCCCTTATTTGTGTGATCTTGCTAGGAAGACTAATGAAGCGCCGCCTATTCATGGCCATTGACTCAGCGCCTTGGGTGATTCTCCTGTGCGTGTGGCTGGCAGTAGCAGTGGATGCTCTCGTCTTGCGTCACACTCAGGCAGACAACTACTTTCCCGTGGTAACAGAGGAAATTCAAGGATGGTACGCTCCGCCCCAGGTTGTGGCACCGATCTATTTTCATTACGTGGATACAAACCGCGTCGAGAGCCTCTACAACCAGCTTGAACCTGAACTGGAGGTAAAGGAGCGCGAAGTTACCGGCAAGAGTACGTTAAAGGCGGACGCGACGGCAGGGGTCGGAGAGACAAAGCTCGGAGTGGACGTGGGTAGCGAGAAGGGGACTAAATCGACCTACAGTCGAGCGAAGTTCACAGTTGACAGAAAATGTATCGATGTCATGAGATACGTCCGGGACACTTGGCCTGAGAATTACTTCGACCGCCCGCTGAATTGGGAGCTCCGAAGTGCTTTATCCAATGCGGATAAACAAGCCCGAGCGCGGATTGATCCCAGCACGCTAACACCCATCCAGCCGCTTGGCGACAACAAAGAAGAACAACCGAAGGGTCTGACGGAGGTCGAGAATAGAAGGCGTTCGGAATTGCGCTCGCTGCGCGGTTATATCTTCATTGAAGGGGATTTCGAGCAGACGGTCAGTGGAGACAACCTAATTCTGGTGAACAAGTTTATGGATCATCCCTATAGATTCTGGTTCAAGACATTATTGCCAATGAGCGCAGCCCGACCACTCCCGAAAACAAGACCACTCCATCTCACAGTATTCGGAGACGTGACAAGGCCCCTCGGCGATGACGGTTTCGTCGATGTCGTGGGAATCGCAGTCTATTCAGGAGGCCCCAACTTACCTCCAATAATCTTTGGGACGTCGTTTCCTGGCTCTTCGACGCTCACTTCGACTCCGCTCAGAGGCAGGCTTTCAGGGCTGCGACGGCGAAAACGAAGTTGGCCGAGTGCCTTGGGCACGGCACATCGACGGCGCAAGAACAGAAACGTGTGCCGTCCCCTGGGGACTCGTGATTCATCACAACGCTTTCCCATGACTCACAGCCTGGTTTTGTGGCGCGCTTCGCGCTCCGGATGACAGGTTATTGACTATAAATCCGATGGGAAGAATCGACGTGGCGCTGAATGCTGATTCTTGGTTACCGATGTTCCTTCGCAGACGCCAGCCCGAAGGGCGGCACAAACTTAGCCCAGGGCGTAACCGGGCCCCCAACTCGCGCCGCCTTTGCGCGAGTTGGGGTGGTTGAGCCCTGGGTAGGCTAGTTTTATCAACCCTGAGCCGGCGATCGGGGCCCCCAAGCAGCGCCGCTTTTGCGCTGCTCGGGGTGATCTTCAGCCGGCGGCACCTGAAGCGAGGCATCGGAAACGTGTGCCGTCCCTGAAGGGACTCGGATCATTCATTGAACGCATACCCAGGGCTTACGAGTCTGTGTGAGAACCTGGCCCGCCGCTACGCGGCTTAACTCAATTTCCCACTCACCCCGGGGCTTGCGCCCCGGGCTAACTTCAAGGCCGCCGCTGCGCGGCTCATTGGGCATTAATGTCTGGCGTTTGGTCCACCGTCTGGTTCCGACTCGAGCTATGACACAGACTCCGCAGGCAGCAGAGCCTTAGCCCCGCATATATATCCTCTGCCGTCCCCACGGGACTCGTCACCATATACGACGGTCTCCCAGCGCTGAACCCGTGGGCTAAGCTCTTTCGTCCCGCAAGGCGGGGCTCGCGCGTGCTGGCTCCAGCGCCTTCTTGCGCCGCCGATGTGCCATCCCCGGGGGACTCGTAATTCATCCCAATGCTTTCCCAGTGTCGAAGATGGACCAGATAACTTGCGCTTTTTTGTCCTTGGTCACAGCCCCCGACAAGGCCGCAGGTGTATGCTCCGGCCGTACGACTTGGCGCGCCCGGTGGGCGAAAATTCCGGCAGCGGGCGACGCCGTCTTTTTCCTTCATTCACAAACGCCATGATGGCGTTTGGCCAAGAAATCGGGCCGGTTTCTGTGGAAGGAGATTCCATGAAGTCATGGCAGGCTCTAACACTCGCAGGTATCGCGATCATTCTTTGTGCGCTGGCTCTCGGTTGCGGGTCGGTTCCTACAATCCACCGCCGAAGCTTGTGATTTCGGCAATTACATTGCCCGCAGGACTGGTGGGCAATACCTACAACACCTCGTTCGCAGCGACGGGTGGCATCACGCCTTACACATGGACGCTCTACAGCGGCAGCCTGCCCGTCGGGATGAACCTGGGCAGCAGCGGCTCGCTCGCGGGCACCCCGACCACAGCGGGACAGTTCACTCTCACCGTGCAGGTTGCCGACTCAGAAACTCCGCAAGCCACAGCCACGCAGCAAGTGATGCTCACGATCAACCCGGCGCCTCCGGCACTATATGTCTCGCAGACTTTGTTGCCGGAGGGAGTCGTGAATACTGCCTACAGTGCCACAATCCAAGTCGCCGGAGGCCTCCCGCCCTACAGCTTCTCTTTGACCCAGGGAAGCTTGCCACCAGGGTTGACGTTGAGCGGAACCGGCGTGGTTTCGGGGACACCCACGCAGGCCGGGGCCTCGAGCTTCACCGTGCAGGTCAGCGACGCAGAATCGCCGCCACAAACAACCAGCTCGCCAATCTACATCACCATTGTTGCCACGCCGCTGGCCATCAGTACGACGACGTTGCCGGACGCGGTTGTGAATGTTCCTTATTACCAGCAGCTTCAGGTGACGGGGGGCGTCCCGCCGTACACCTGGCAAGAACAAAATTTAGGCCAAGGCTTTTTCCTTATTGACGGTGCAGTCACGACCTCGCCCTTTGGGTTCGTCGAATGGCCCAAGCAGGTCGGAACCGCGAGCTTCACGGTGACGGTCATGGATTCGGCACAGCAGGTCGCCAGCCAATCACTCAGCGTCACGATCGACCTCGGTGGAAACGTGCTTCTGAACGGCCGCTATACGTTTATGGCCAGCGGTTTTGGAGCCAGGAGGGACGAGCCAATGGGCGGTGGCCGGAAGCCTGGTGGCCGACGGAAATGGCAACATTACCAGCGGTGAGCTGGACATGAATTCCACCGCGTCCGCTCCGCAGAACAGTGCCATCACCGGCACCTATTCGATTGCGCCCAACGGTCTGGGTACGATGACGTTGAACGGCGCGTCTTCCAGCGTGACGTTCGCCTTCGCGCTTTCGTCGAGCTTCAGCCCTGAGGCGGGAAGTACCATCGCGACCGGCCAGATCATCGAGTTCGACGACGCCAGCGGCAACGGCTCTCGTGCCGCCGGCGTGCATTACACCGCAGGGTACCAGCTTCCTTTTGGTGCGATACTTATCAGGATTCTATGTTTTCGGCTATTCAGGGCAGGATGTCGCCACCTCCGGCCGCCTGGCTGAAGTCGGTGAGTTCGGCTTTGATCCCAGTGGCGCTTTCTACAAGGGTGGGATTGCGGATTCCAACGACGCGGGAACCGTGAACAGTCTCACTTTGGACGGTAGCCTTGCGGAATTCGATATCGCGGGCCGCTCGCTGGCCACGCTGACCGTAACGGTCGGCGGTGTGCCTCACGTCGAACACTACGCGCTTTATGTGAGCTGGTTCCCGGATAACTTTCCTCCTAAAATGTACGCCGTAAGCATTGACCCGGTCAACAGTAGCGGCCACCTGCTGAGCGGGCCCGTACTGTCGCAATCACCATCGGGAGACGCCGACAATACGTTCCTGCAAGGCATCCTCGTGCTCCAAGCCGCCGGCTTGAATGTCAGCGGTGGACAATCTTCCGGTGTGGCGGCTGCTGGGTTGGCCACGTTCGACGGCACCGGCAATATCACCAAGCTTGATGTTGAGCAGAATGTTGGCGGCACGTTCAACTTCTACAATGGCGCGGGAACTTACAGCGTATCCAGTAATGGCCGAACCACCTTGGCTGCCCAGGGACTACCATCGATCGCGTACGTGGCGTCCCCGAACGAAATGTTCGCCATCTCGACTGATGCCAGCGCCACCCTAGCATACTTCGAATGGCAGCAATCCTCAGAGCCGTTTTCCAATGCGTCCCTCAGCGGGTACTATTCCGCAGGCTCGCTGCCACCGGTGAAAGCGAACGTGACGAATTCGGTGCTTCAGTTGACCGCCGACGGAAACGGCAACCTCACCGGTGTTGGCGATAACAGCGGGCCGAATGGGTTGCAGTCAAACGTGAACTTCGCCGGCACCTACTCGCTCGATGCGACCGGCAAGTCGCCTTTGAGCGGAAGCATCTCAGGCTACATGTATCTGGGTGGCTATGATATGTACATGCCAGAATTCATCGTAGTAACGAATGAAAACAATCCCAGGGTGCTGACAATCCTGGGATACTAGACTTTCATCGCGCGGGAGGAGTGGAGGGCGTGCGGCAAGGCCATTGGCCGGGTGCCTGAAATCCGGAATTAATGTATCGCCGAAACAATCTGACGCATCTTTTTCCCCGGAAGGAGACGCATCATGATTCTCGGCATGACAACCTCAACCTTCACCCTGCTGCACGTCATCATCAGCCTGGCGGGGATTGGCTCGGGATTCGTCGTACTGTACGGGCTGCTCAACGGCAAGGGGCTCGACGGCTGGACCGCGATCTTCCTGACGACCACCGTGGCGACCAGCGTAACCGGCTTCGCTTTCCCGTTCGATCACCTTTTGCCGTCCCACAAGGTCGGCCTCATATCGTTGGTGGTGCTGGCGGTGGCCATCGCCGCGCTCTACGTGTTTCATCTCGCCGGCGCCTGGGGTCGCACCTACGTGGTTTGCGCTGGTCTTGCCCTCTACCTCAACGTCTTTGTCGCGGTGGTGCAGGCCTTCCTGAAGATACCCGCTCTGAAAGCGCTGGCTCCGACGCAAACCGAGCCGCCATTCCTGTTCGCGCAACTTGTGGTGTTGCTGATTTTTGGTTGGCTTATCATTCGCGCGGCGAAGAGGTTCCACCTCGAACCGTCACGGGCAACCTAGTCAGACTATTTCCTATTTGTGAACCCAATTCGGAGCGAGAGAGGAATCTCGCCTAAGGAGAAGAGCTTATGCCTACAATCACGACGAAAGACGGAACAAAAATCTACTACAAGGACTGGGGCACGGGACAACCCGTAGTCTTCAGCCATGGCTGGCCGCTGACCGCGGACGACTGGGACGGACAGATGCTGTTCTTCGGCCAGCGTGGCTACCGAGTCATCGCGCATGACCGGAGGGGGCACGGCCGTTCCGGCCAGACGTGGGACGGCAACGATATGGACACCTATGCCGACGATCTCGCAGCCCTCACCGAAAAGCTGGACCTGAAGAATGCGGTCCATGTGGGCCACTCCACCGGCGGTGGAGAAGTTGCCCGCTACATCGGTCGTCACGGCTCCAAGCGCGTCGCCAAGGCCGTGCTCATCAGCGCGGTGCCACCGCTGATGCTGAAAACGGACAAGAATCCCGCTGGCGCGCCCATCGCGGTCTTCGACGACCTGCGCGCCCAACTTGCGGCAAATCGGCCGCAGTTTTACAAGGACATTACCCTCCCGTTCTACGGATACAACCGGCCCGGCGCCAAGATTTCCGAAGGCATCCGGGAGCACTGGTGGCTGCAAGGGATGATGGGAGGGATGAAGGCGCATTACGACTGTATCAAGGCCTTCTCCGAGACCGACTTCACGGAAGATCTCAAGAAGTTCGACGTGCCAACTCTCATTCTTCATGGCGACGATGACCAGATCGTGCCGATCGGCGCGGCGGCCCTGATGTCCGCGAAGATGGTGAAGAATGCCACGCTTAAGGTGTATCCAGGGTTTCCGCACGGAATGCCCACAACCCACGCGGACCAGATCAACGCGGATTTGCTTGCGTTTCTCCGGGGCTAATGATTACTCGCGAGGAAATCACAATCACCGGCAACGGAACATCGTTGACTTAAGCCGCAATTTGGAGACAATGCAGTACGGGCTTCCCGCAAAATTCAAGCTGTTTGGAGAGGCGTATTGCTCAGGTCAGTGCTGTCCACCTCGCTGTCTCTGGTTCTAATCGTTATGCCGGCAGCAGGCGTCCCAGCCGGTGACCAACCCGCCGGACAAGTGAAGGCCCTGCTCCCGGATGCCTCGCGGAACGGCCAGTCCCTCGCGGTGAACGCTGCGCTGCAGTGGAATGACCTGCTGAAAACCAATGCCAAGGGACGGGTGCGTGTCGGGCTGACCGATGGCTCGATCTTGAGCGTCGGCTCGAACAGCGAGTTGAAGGTGGTGCAGCACGACGCCAAGTCGCAGCAGACTTCGATTGAGCTGAAGTATGGCGAGCTGCGCAACCAGGTCACCAAGATCACGCAACCCGGCGGAAAGTACGAAGTGAAAACCGCGAACGCGGTCATCGGCGTGATTGGGACTGATTTCTATGTCGGCTATGCCAACCACCGGACCACCGTCATCTGCTATGAGGGGCAGGTGACAGTTACGCTTACGGACAACAACACAAGCAATGGAACAAGCAACGTCATACCCCTCATCGCGGGTAAGATGCTGGTTGTCGGCTTGGAAATTCCTCCCGGCGGATACCATTCTGGCGTTGCTCCGGCTATGGCGGTGCAGACCAGCCTTTTGGACACGGGTATTCCTGCGCCAGCGTCGGGCGGCCTGAACGAATCGGGCAAAGGAACGACCAACGCCCCGACTGGCAACCCGCCGAATCCGCCGGAACCAACCACCGGGAGCACTCCTCCACAAGCGCCGTCCGGCCCGGGCGAACCTGGCACAACACCGAGTAACGGCCCGACTGGAGCCCCGACGAAGTCGCCCACGCCAACCGCCGGGAGCACTCCTCCACAAGCGCCGTCCGGCCCAGGTGAATCTGGCCCAACGCCGAGTAACGGTCCGACCGGCGCCCCGACGAAATCGCCCGGGCCAACCACCGGGAGCACTCCTCCACAAGCGCCGCCCGGCCCGGGCGAACCTGGCGCGACACCGAGGAACTCCCCGACTGGCAACCCGACGATATCGCCCGCACCAACCAACGGGAGCAGTCCTCCTCAAGCCCCGTCCGGCCCGGGTGAATTTGGCACAACACCGAGAAACGGCCCAACTGGCGCCGAGCCAACATCGCCCGCGCCAACCGGAGGGGGCCCGTCTGCGTACAACCAGTTCGACCCAGGTGGTGAAAAGCAGCTAGTCGACTTGATTAACCAGGAGCGCGCCAAGCAGGGCATCCCGCTTCTGCAAGTTGATCCGCGTCTGAACCAGGCCGCGCGCAAGCACACTGATACCATGGTGCACCACCATGCGCTGGCCCACGAAGTTGACGGCGAGCCTAACATTGGCACCCGCTTTTACAACGAAAAGCTGCCTTCCGACAAGCAAGCGGAGAACATCGCCTTCGCTCCCACTGTGACCTCCGACCATCAGGGCATCATGCAGTCGCCTCCTCACCGCGCCAATGTCCTGAACCCCGATTACAACGTGGTCGGCGTGGGCGCGGTGCGAAGTGGCGGCGGGCTCTGGGTCACCGAGGACTTTGCCCATACCTCGCTCGAGTACTCCGAGCCGCAGGCGGACGCCGTCATGCAGGAGACGATCAACCAATACGCAGGAGCGCAAGGTATGCCTCCGCCCGCTCGGAAACCACAGGAACAGTTGCGAACTATGGCCTGCGAGATGGCAAAGAGTGGAGCGGTGAACAAGGAGGCGCCGGCTAAGCTTCCGGGGGTTGACGGCATCCTGTTGTGGAGGACGAACAATCCGGCGGCACTTCCAGCACACGCGCGGGAGTGGCTGTCGCGACCGTTGCCGGCAGGATATTCGCTGGGATCTTGTTTCGCCCCCAACCCGGGCCGTCCCGGGGGAATCTATTGGGTCGTAATGGTCACCTATTGATCAGCATGGACACTCGCATCGCGGATGCAAGCTACCCCACCCTTCACTCCCCTCAGGATGTGCAGGCTCCAATCATTAGAAGCTTGGGTGGGGTGCCCCGGGAGCGTCAGGTCGGGCACCCGCCCAGGGAACGCTTCGTTATCTCAGTGCAAGCTGCCACGAACCGTCAGCACCGGACAATGGGTGCGCTGCAGCACGTGGTGCAGCGTTGTCCATGGCAAATGAGTGGATACCGCACCGCCAGGATGGCAGCCCATCACTACCAGGTCGGTGTTTCTGCTGTCGGCCAGCCGGACAATCTCCTGCGCAGCCGCGCCCGCCTCCACTTCGATCTCGGGTTTGTAAGCCAGGTCGAGATCGGGCGGAATCATTTGCTTCAACTTGTCGTGATCCTGACGCTTCCACTCCACCAACTCTGATTCCGAAACCGGCACGCTCTCGATCACGTGAAGCATGGTCAGTTCGGACCGGTCTTCTTCCGCGAACGACAAAGCGTAGTCCAGGGCCCGCATTGATCCCTCGGAGAAGTCCGTGGCATACAGGATGCTGGCGAATCGGTCGCTCGCGAGCGCTCGTACATGAGGACCAACGGTGAACACCGGGCAGGTCGCATGACGGATCACCTGCTCCGCCGTCGATCCCACGAAGAGCTTGTTGATGCCGCCTGCCCCATGCGTGCCCATGACAACAAAATCAATGTTCTCATCCCGCACGAGGTGGGAGAGTACCTGCCATGGATCGCCGGCTTCCACAATGGTTTTGTGCGACAGGTTTTTCAGGCCCTCTGTCGATTCGAATTCTGCCATCCTCACTTCGGCAGCGTGCCGCATCGCGTCCGTGAGTTCGGCCCAGGTCGTGGGCGTCGCGTGCGCGAGGAATAGCTTGGACTGGTAACGCTTTGCCAACGAGAGGGCGCACTGCATAGCGTTCTGGGATTCAAGGGAGAAGTCGGTTGCCAGCAGGATATTGCTGATTGCTATACGGGAGAGGTTCGCTGGAGTAGCCATACTACACCTCCATGAAGCCGGATGAAGACACTCCAACACTTTAATGTTCGCGCTGTCAGAGCCGGAAGTCAATTACCGCAATCACGCGATTCCGTGATAACGGGAGCAACTCGACCGCAGCTGCGAGCCCCACGAGCCGAGCTCATTTCGCTCCCTTGGTCCACTCATCCACCCAGCCATTCACGGTCTGGTACCACAGGCGGCTGTTCTGCGGCTTCAGCACCCAGTGGCCTTCGTCGGGGAAGTACAGAAACTTCGACGGAATCCCGAGCCGCTGCACGGTAGTGAACAACTGGAAGCCTTCCGAGACATCGAGCCGGTAGTCGAGCTGGCCGTGCACCACCAGTATGGGCGTCTTGAAGTCGGTGGCGGCGAGATGTGGCGACCACTTGCGATACATCTCGCGGTTCGTCCACGGCGTGCCTTTGAACTCCCACTCGTTGAACCACAACTCTTCCGTCGTGCCGTAGGCTGACTCGGTGTTGAACATGCCGTCGTGCGACACCAGGCACTTGAATCGCGTCGTATGCCCTTCGAGCCAGTTGATGGCGTATCCGCCGTAGCTGGCGCCCAGCGCGCATTCGCGGTCCTTGTCAACAAACGGATAGGTCTTCTCGGCGTAGTCGAGGCCCAGCATCAGGTCCTGGAACGGAGCGCCGCCCCAATCGCCGTTGATGGCGTCGATAAACTTCTGCCCGTAGCCGGTCGAGCCGTGGAAGTTGATCATGACAATCACGTAGCCGCTGGCCGCGAACAGCTCGGGGTTCCAGCGATAGGACCAGTCGTCGCCCCACGCGCCCTGCGGCCCGCCGTGAATGAGGAATTTCACCGGATACTTCTTACTGGCGTCGAAGTTCGGCGGCTTCACCACGAAGCCCTGCACTTTCTCTCCGAGTGCGCCGGTGAACCAGAATGATTCCAGCGGCTGCATCTGAACCTGCGAGAGAACCGGCTCATTCATCTTGGTGACGGGCTGCGCTTTCGAAAGCAGACAACTCGGGATGCTGTACGCGTTCGGCGGCACCGCCATCCGGCACTGTGGAAAGAGCAAGGGCGCGCTGTAGATTTCGTTCGGCGCCGCGATTGACATACGATCGAAGACCAGCATCTTGCCGTCCGCCGTTGGCGTCGGGCTGTCGTTGAATCCAGCGACCAACTCCTGCGGCCAGGGATTTGGCGCGGTCACGTTGATGGCGTAGATTGGCGCATCGCCTCCGTTCTCGGCGGTGAAGTAGATGGTCTTCGAATCCGGCGACCACGCCATGGAGTCCACCCATCGGTCGAAGTTCGGCGAAAGGTCGGTAATCTTGCCGGTCGCACGCTCATAGAGCATCAGGCGGAAACGATCGCTCTCGTAACCGCCGCGCAACTGCGCGCGATAGGCGATGTACTTGCCGTCCGGCGAATAGATCGGGCTTCCGTCGCTGCCGGGATTGGTGGTGATTTTCTTTGGCGTTCCCCCGGCCGCCGGCACGATGAAGATGTCATTGTTCGTGCTCGTCGCCTGCATATCGTCCAGGTTGCTGCTGTATGCGACCTCTTTGCTGTCCGGCGAGAAGGCGTACTGGTCCTGCCCGCCGAGGCTGAACGGCGGGACGTCGTGCGGGCCCGGAGTCAGGTCGCGGGCCACGCCGCCATCCGAAGAAACGACGAACAGGTGGCTGTACTTGCCATCAAAATAACTGTTCCAGTGACGAAACATCAGGTGGGTGTAAACGCTGGCCTTCACCTTCGACTTGGCGCGTTCCTCGTCGCGCTGCTTGTTGCAGGCGTCGTCCTTGCAGTCGGGATAGACCGACGACACGAACAGGATGCTCTTGCCGTCGGGCGACCAGATCGCGCCTGAGGCTTCGGTGGAAATGTTGGTTACCTTGCGCGCACTGCCGGTCAGGGTGCCGCTGGATGAGTCGAAGTCCTGCACCCAGACTTGCGAACCGTCGCGCGGTATCGAACAGGATGCGTTTGCCGTCCGGCGAGAAACGCACGCCCTCCTCGCCCGCGCCGGTTGCGGGAGTTAGGCGGCGCGCCTCTCCGCCGCTGATGGGAACGATCCAAAGGTGCGGTTTGCGCGTGTTCTCGTCGAGGTTCACGTCCACGGCGGTGAAGGCGACCCACTTGGAATCGGGCGAGACGTTCGGCTCGCCGACACGCTTGAGTTGCATCATGTCCTCGAAGGTGAAGGGACGCTGGCTCTGGGCGAAACCGCACAGCGAGCAGCAGAACAGCAGCACGACCAAACGGCGCAGCATGAAGGCCTCCGGACAACAAACGAAGCAAGAAGATGTGCGTCTAAGAAACTGGCTAGTCTAAATCACCGGTGAGGGCCGGGCAAAGCCAGAGCGAATCGGGTGGCGACTCAGTTTAGAAGCCCAATCCCCGATTGCTTACGGGCGGCCGAAAATCCGCCCCGGAATTACTCTGGCTTCCCAGAACCCCGTTTCCTGTTTGCTGACTAAATCCGCCGTCCTCTCGAAACAGTCTGATCAGATTTACCAAATGTATATGGCGTAAGGCCTCTCCATGCTCTAGAATTCGCGAAAACCATGTCCACTGCAAACGGCGTTCCTCTAGCAAAACGCAGCGATTCGACGAGACCGTCGTTCGGGAACGCGGGTTCTCTGGACGCAATCTTCAATCCAAGAACCGTCGCGATTATTGGAGCAAATGAGCAGCCCGCGACGATGGGTCAACAAACACTTTCGACCCTTCTGAGCGGCGAGTTCCAAGGTTCGACGTTTATTGTGCAACCGGGCCAGTCATCCGTATCAGGGAAGCCGGCATTCCCGAGCTTAGGAAAGCTACCGTCAAAGGTGGAACTCGTAGTAGCGGTCACGTCCCGGGAAGCGGCCCCTGAGATCCTCGCCGAATGTGTTGAGCAAAACGTCAAAGGAGTGATTCTGATCTCCAGCGGCTTCGGTGCCAATGGGGCGGATCAGGCCCTGGCGGCTGAGCACATGCGCGCGGTACTCCGAGGCAGCTCAACGCGGGTGATCGGCCCCAACGCGTTGGGAGTTATGAATCCGTTGATTGGCCTGAATGCCACGCCCGGCTTGCCGATGCCAATCGGTGGCACGGTCGCCTTTCTCAGCGAGAGCGCCATCCTGGGCAGGTTGGTTTTGGATTGGAGCCTCAAGCACATTGTGGGCTTCAGCGCCTTCGCCTCTCTGGGCACGATGCTGGATGTGAGCTGGGCCAACCTGATCGACTACTTCGGCCGTGACCCCGGTACCCGCACGATCGCGCTCCAGATTAGCTCGATCGGGGACGCGCGCTCGTTCATTTCTGCGGCGCGCGAGGTGTCGCTCAACAAGCCGATCATCGTCATCAAGGCCGGGCGCGACCAGGCGTCGATTCGCGCCCTCGGCTGGAGATCGCGTAGTGTGCCCAGCGATGACGATGTTCTAAGCGCGGCCTTCGATAGAGTTGGCGTACTCCAGGTGGATGCGCTGGAGGACCTCTTCTATGCCGCCGACGCTTTATCGAAGCAGCCACGCCCCAAGGGCCCACGCCTGATGGTTGTGAGCAATGCGGACGGCCCAGGTGTATTAGCGGCTGACAGTCTTGTCCGATCTGGAGTGGAGCTCGCACAACCTTCCGACGAAGCCCGCGAGCAACTTCAGCGGCTGCTATCGGAGCAAGATCGCCTAGACGATGTAATCGGCGACGGGAGCGCGGAGAGCTATGTTCGAGCGGTCGAAATCGCGGCTAAAGATCCCAACTGCGATGGCCTGCTGTTGCTCATGGTGCCGTGGGCCCTGTCCGATCCGCAACTGACCGCCGAATTGCTGATCGAGCTGAGGAATACGGCGAAGCCGATCCTGATCAGTTACATGGGAAGCGCGGACACAAGTGCCGCCCAGGAGGCCCTGGTCAGAGCATGTATCCCGACATTCTCCTCGCCTGAGGCCGCCGCGCGGGTATTTCACTACATGTGGCGATACAGCTATGACCTCCAGGGGCTCTATGAAACTCCCATGCTGCATGCCGACGGGGACTGGGCCGCGCCGCAGTTCGCACTCAGCCTTATCGGCACGGCTCGCAACGCCGGACGAACCTCTCTCACGCCCGCCGAGTCAGGAGAGATGCTGGCGAAATACGGAATTCCGACCCTGGCTCATGGATCGTCTCAAGCAGCCGAGGGCAGCGGCCATCGAGCAAAGCTTCGCTCCAGGATCGACGCGCAATTTGGCCCGGTGCTGATGTTTGGCTCAGCCGATCGTGGTCCGGACGTTTATGGCGACCTCGCAATTGGTCTGCCGCCGCTGAATGTCACTCTTGCGCGGCGGATGCTTCAGCAGAGCAAGTTCTACCAGGCTCTGCTTAAAGAATGTTGCTCGGCGTCCCTCCCGGCACTCGAGGAAGTGTTGGTTCGTTTCAGCCAGCTTGTGGCGGAACAACCCTGGATTAAAGACTTCGAAATCGACCCCTTGCTGATTTCGGGAGAGGACCTTCTTGCAGTTGGCGGCCGTTGCGAACTACACGGCCCTGAAATCCCAGAACACAAACTGCCGCGTCCAGCTATCCGGCCCTACCCGGTGCAGTACGTTTCCTCCTGGACCATGAAGAGCGGGCAGAGCGCTACGATACGCCCGATCCGCGCTGAAGATGAACCTCTGATGGTCAAGTTCCATGAGGGGCTGTCCGATCGAAGCGTTTACCTGCGCTACTTTCAACGGGTGAAACTCAGTACCCGGACGGCCCATCAGCGGCTGTCGCGAGTTTGTTTCCTTGACTATGATCGCGAAATGGCGCTGTTGGCCGAACTGCGCGAGCCCCGGACTGGCGAGCGCACGATCATCGCGGTTGCGACGCTCGTAAAGTTGCCTCCGAAGAACGACGGGGAAGTGGCCGTCCTGATCAGCGATGACTTCCACGGACAAGGTCTGGGAAAGGAACTTATTCGTCAGCTGGTGTGCTTTGCGCGTGACGAAGGACTGCGGCGGGTAACAGCGTCGACGATGGTTGAAAATGCGGGCATGTGTGCCGTTTTTGAAAGACTGGGTTTTCAGCTATCCACCGACTTTGAAGAGCAGCTTGTTAATGCCACACTGATGATTGGGTAGGCCACTCGAACTTTCCTCACAGCAATGCTTCTTACCCGTTTGGCGAGTCACGGGCAAACCTCGGATGTTATAGGCCGATGCCGGTCGAATCATGGCTGGCCCGGAAACAACCCCCTGGCAGTGAACACCATGCGTAATCCGGCGGCGCTTCCCATCGAATACAATAGTCCCAAGGACCTATCCTAAATGAAGTACCTCCAAATTCCCCCGCGTATTCTGGCTCTCTTTCTCTTGCTGCTCACGTTTTGCCTGGCGCTTCCGGCGCTGGCCAACGACCGCGGCGAAGGCCCGCTGGACCGCTCGCAGCCGCAGGGCATCACGGTCGACGAGATCATCCAGAAGTTCGCCGCCAAAGAGAAGCAGTTCAAGATCGCGCGCGAGCAATATACTTATCGCCAGGACCTAATGGTGGAGACCCTCGAAGGCGACACTCCTGACGGCCAATACCGGCAGGTAGTGGATATTCTGTTTGATGACCAGGGCCGCCGTATCGAGCAGGTGGTGTTTGCCCCGCAGTCGAGCCTGCAGCGTATTTCCATGACGCGCGAAGATTTTGACGACATCCAGCACCGGCTTCCCTTCGTGCTGACCAGCGATGAAATTTCGGCATACTCCATCCTTTATGTCGGCAAGCAAAAGGAAGATGAGCTGGGCACCTATGTCTTCGACATTGCGCCCAAACAGATAGACAAGAATAAGCGCTATTTCCAGGGCCGTATCTGGGTGGACGATCACGATTTCCAGATCGTCAAAACCTATGGCAAGAATGTTCCCGACCTCGGCGTCGGCAAGCACAAAGGCGGGCAGGAGAACCTGTTCCCGAACTTCACCACCTGGCGGCAGCAGATTGACGGCCAGTACTGGTTCCCGGTGTACACCAAGGTTGACGATGAACTGCACTTCTCAACCGGTGACGTGCACGTGGTACAGGTAGTGAAGTACACCAACTACAAGCGTTTCGGCGCCAAGGTGAAGATCACATACGAAGGTCAGGAAATCTCGAAGGACCAGCCACAATCGGGCACGCAGCAGCCGAGCGGAACACAGAAGGCCCCGCCGCCCAAGCAATAGGTCGCGCTATTCGCTTTTCGCTTTTCGCAAGCCGCTTAAAAGGCATGGGTCAGAGTTAAGGGGAAATAACTGCACGATGAGCGAAGGGCGAATGGCGAATGGCGAAGGGCCAATAGCGAGACTCAGTAGAACAGGTACTTACGCCATTTGGAGTCGGAATGGCCCATGAGCCGCATGATGTGGCGGCTGGTGTGCAGATTGAAGGCACGCGGCTCGCGCGTCAGCTTCATGCCGGATTCGTGCGGCAGCAAGTTGCCCTTTCTGCGATTGCAGGAATGGCAGCAGGCAACCAGGTTCTCCCACGTCGAGGCTCCGCCCCGTGAGCGCGGGATGACGTGATCGAGCGTCAACTCCCCGGCAGCAAGAATTTTGCCGCAATATTGGCAGGTGTTGCGGTCGCGCAGCAGGATGTTCTTGCGCGAGAGCGCTCGCGTCTGGTGCGGAATGCGGCGGTACTCCAGCAGGCGGATGACCGAGGGCACGTGCATGGCAATCCGGGCCGCATGCAGATAGTGTCCGTTGGCCTCTTCCATCATGGCTACGCCTTTGAGCACCAGAATAATGGCGCGGCGGGCGGCACACACGTTGATGGGTTCGTACGATGCGTTCAGCACCAGCACGGGTGCGTGCATCGCCGTCCACTGGGGTGGTTCGTCGCCAGCCACCCGGGCATGATGCATGATCCCCGCCAGTGACTTGCCGTACCGCGATGCTGCGCTATGGGCCGACATGGACATAAGCCGCTATACCGAAGCGGTAACCGCGACCGCCTCGCTTCCCTCCTCTTCCGAATGGACCGACATCCTGCCGCAACGCCTCGCTATGGAAAGCGCGCGCCACGGTCGCCGCCAACACTCGTTCCGCTCCGGCGTGTTTGAGCACGCGCGCACACTCGGACAAGGTGGTTCCGGTCGTCATCACGTCATCGACCAGAATCACCGTGCGTCCCCGCAGGCGTTTCCTGTCCGTCACGCCGAACGCGTCGCGCATGTTCTGGATGCGCTCTTCCCGCGTCAATCCGACCTGGGAGATGGTGGCGCGCTCGCGAACCAGGACTCCGGTTGCGCTTTCCACCCGCCGCGAGAGGCGTCTCTCCGCCGCGCGGGCAATCAGTTCTGCCTGATTGAATCCGCGCGCACCGCGCTTGCTCTTATGCAGCGGGACCGGAACGATGAGTGGCACGGAATCCCGGCAGCCGGGAAGCAGCTCTTCGATGGCATGCGCCAGCATTCCGCCCAGCACGGATGCAACCGGGGTAACGGAGTCGTACTTGAGGAGATGAATCAGGTCGCGCAGACCACCTTCGTATTCTCCGAAGGCAACCGCGCGGGCAAACTCGGGCTCAAAGTCGCGGCAATTGCGGCAGCGGCCGTCACCCACCAGCAACTGCGCACCGGAGAGAAGATCGCCACAGACCACACACTGCGGCTCGCACAGTCGGCTGAATCGCGGCCAGGCATTCGGCGCAGACAGGAACCCGCGAAATATGTTCAGTGGGGTGCGGCAGAGCCTGCAATCGGAGGGGAACAGGACGGAAAAAATATTGCGCAGGAGGTCTTGCAAGGGCGCGACAAGGACGGCACGTTGCGCGGCGCGCTGAGTTTCGCCGTTTTCGCTTTAGCGTCTCACGACTGCTGAAGACGACCCTCCAACCGCCCCATTGCGGCGCCCAATCGGCGCGCAAAATGGGAAACTGGTCCAGTCGCCGGCGCCAACGGGTCCAGAGAAGCGCTGGTTGACGCTTGTCCGGTCACCGAAGCACCGTGACATCACAGTATATGAAGTTCGCTGCGCGCGTGCAATGCCGCGGACGAGATACCGGGCGAGCGATTTCACGGGAATTTCACGGGCATTGTAGATTAGCCGTTATGCCGGCGGCGGAAACCAGCTTTCTGCGTCTACACTTGTAAACAATGGCGCTGCCGTGCTAACTTGCGCCGTCGCTGCAATTTGCTTCTCGCGCGAGGTCTTCTTACATGAGTACGACCATCAGCACCCCGGTAAAGAAGTTCCGCTCCTACGTTCCTGACGACACGACCATGCCGGAGTTTACCGTTCGTGCCGTACTGCTTGGGCTGGTTTTGACCGTGATTCTGGGCGCCGCGAATGCCTACCTTGGCCTCCGCGCCGGCATGACGATTGCGGCCACGTATCCGGCAGCCGTCATCGGCATGGCCGTTCTCCGCATCATGAGAGGCTCGCTGCTGGAGGAGAACATCACGCGAACGGTGGGCTCCATCGGCGAGTCGGTCGCAGCCGGCGCCATCTTCACCATTCCCGCATTCGTGATCTCCGGGCGCGTGGCCGGTATTCGATTTTCAGCATGCGTATCTGAAGTCTTCGCTGCTGATGCTGGTCGGCGGAGCGCTGGGCATCCTCTTTGTTACGCTTCTGCGCCGCGTGATGGTCGAAGACCCGGAGCTTCCCTTCCCGGAATCGGTGGCGGCTTCGGAAATCCATAAAGCCGGGCAACAAGGCAGCCGCGCCGCGAAGATCCTGTTCTCCAACATGGGCTTCGGCGGGTTGGTTTATCTGCTGGGACAATTCAACCTGTTCAGCCCCGGCCGAGACTTCATCCTTCACGTCGGCGAGTTGGGAAAGAGCTTTGTGCGTCTTGGCCGCGACGCGGCGTCTCCGAAGCTGAGTGCCGGTGCGGTGACGACGATGTCTGCTCCTGCGGTCAGCCCCGCATATCTTGGCGTCGGCTACATTATTGGTCCACGGCTCGCGTCACTTAACTTCGCCGGCGGCGTTATCGCGTGGGGCCTGCTGGTTCCGCTGATCCTCTTTTTAGGCGGCCCGACCTTCGTCGCACAATTCTTGCCGGCCGGAGCTACCGCTGACAACGCCTTCTGGGCAGGCCAGGCGGACGCGGTGTGGAAGTTCATTGTTAAGCCTATCGCCGTTGGAGGCATGCTGGTGGGCGCTTCTTATACGCTATTCCGCATGCGCAAGAGCCTGGCCTCCGGCATGGCGCGCGCCGTTTCTGATCTGAAGAAATCGGCTGCCGCGCACGAGGGCACAGCGCGCACCGAGCGTGACTCTGAGCGCCAAGGTGGTGTTCGGCGGTCTGGCCGCGGTGCTGGTTTGCATGGTCGTGCTGTACACCAACTATTCCGGCGTGGTGAAGGGCGGAATCGTCGCGGCCATCGTGATGATCGTCATTGGCTTCTTCTTCGCGGCGGTTTCCGGCAACCTGGTTGGCTTGATCGGTTCGTCGAACAATCCGATCTCCGGACTGACCCTGGCGACGTTGATTATCGCCGCCCTGCTCATGGTGCTGATCGGCGTTTCGGGAATGAGTGGAGTCGCTGCGGTGTTAGGCGTGGCAGCCGTCGTCTGCGTCTCATCGGCGGTCGCGGGAGAGATGCTTCAGGACTTGAAGGTTGGTCACATCCTCGGGGGCACTCCCAGTAAAATGGAAATCGGCGACTTCATAGGAGTCGCGGTCGCCAGCTTCGCGCTGTGTCCGGTGCTCATGCTGTTGAACCAGGCCAACATCAATAGCGGCGGCAGCGGCTTCGGTGATCGTGAGCTCTCCGCGCCGCAAGCTGGACTGATGGCCATGCTTGCGAAAGGTATCGTCGGCGGCGAGATGGCGTGGCCACTGATTGTGGTCGGCGTTATGATGGGACTCGGGCTGATTATGATCGAGGTCCGCAGCCCCATGCTCTTCGCGGTCGGCATGTATCTGCCACTGGAAACTACATTCGCGATATTCCTGGGTGGGATGATCCGCTGGATCACCGACCGGATGCGGGACCGCCGCGATCTGAACGAAGCACAGAAAGCACGGGTGGAGAATGCCGGGGTGCTCACTGCGTCAGGATTCATCGCAGGCGAGGCGCTCATGGGCATCGTGATCGCTGTCTTCAAGTTCAAACGGTGGCGGCTGCCGGTGATTTTTGAGCATCCCCACGTGCTGTCCGGCTTCATCATGCTGGCGATCCTGGCGCTCGTGATGGTGCGGGTGCCGCTGGCCAATGCTGGCCGTCCGGACGAGCCGGCTCCGCCGACGGCGATCATGTAGAGTGTCGTTATTTATCTCCATTGTCATCCCGAGCGAGGACGTCAGTCCGAGTCGAGGGACCTGCTGTTTGTGCGCGGATGACCATCGCCTCCAACCTCTTCGCGATTCACGAACGCATCGCACGCGCCGCTCAGCGCGCGGGCCGCAATGCGAGCGACATCGCATTGATGGCGGTCAGCAAGACCGTCTCTCCTGAAAGAATCATAGAAGCCTACGAAGCTGGACAGCGCCTGTTCGGCGAGAACCGCGTGCAGGAGTTCGCAGATAAATTCAGCGCTCTTGCCGAGCTGCGCGATGCCGAGTTCCACATGATCGGCCACCTGCAATCGAATAAAGCAGCGAAGGCGGCCGAAATATTTCACGCGATTGAGTCTCTCGACTCGGCCAAGCTGGCCCAGCGACTCGATGCCGCCGCCGAAAAGCTGGGTAAGACTCTCGACGTGCTGATCGAGATCAACGTCGGCGGCGAAGCGGCAAAGAGCGGCATCGCGCCTCACTCGCCAGAGCTCGATCAAATCCTGACCGGCGCGCCGGAGTGGCAGCACCTGCGCATCTGCGGACTGATGACCGTGCCGCCGTTCACCGAAGATCCGGAAGGCGCCCGTCCGTACTTTCGCCAGCTCAGGGAATTGCGTGACCGGCTGGAGGCGCGCCAGCTGCCAGGTGTCAGTCTCCGCAGGTTGTCCATGGGCATGTCCCACGATTTCGAAGTCGCCATTGAAGAAGGCTCAACCTGCGTGCGCGTCGGCACGGCAATTTTTGGGGACCGTCCGCAACCATGATCGCCATCCGCGACACACCGTCGGGTGCGACGTTTCAAGTGAAGGTCCATCCTCGCGCCAGGAAAAACGCTATCACCGGCGTGGTGGGCGAAGCCCTGAAGTTGGCGCTGACTGCGCCTCCGGTGGAGGGCCGCGCCAATGAAGCCTGCATCGAGTTTCTGGCGGAAATTTTGAATGTGCCGCGCTCGTCGGTTACGATAGCCGCCGGAGAAGCCAGCCGAAATAAAGTCATTCGCGTGCGCGAGATCTCTGCTGCACAAGTCGAAGAGAGGTTGCGGGCCATCCTCGACTAATCCCCGGTGAGGAGAATATTTTGAGCTTTGGGCAGCGGTGGCGCGACATTCGCGCCGGCTTCGAGCGTCCCTTCTGGGTCGCCAACATCAGCGAGTTATTCGAGCGGCTTTCCTATTACGCCGCATTTGCTTCGCTGGCGCGATATCTCCACGAAGTCCTGAAATTTCCCACCGAACAGACCGGCACGCTCACGGGATTCTTCGGGGGGCTGGTCTGGTTTCTGCCCGTATTCGGTGGAACGCTGGCCGACCGCATGGGTTTCCGCCGCGCGCTTTCGCTGGCCTACCTGATCCTGAGCTGTGCCTACTTCCTGTTGGGATCGCTGGGCTCGCCGTGGCTCGCCCCGGTGCGCGACGCCGTGCCACTGGTTGTTCTGGTGGCATTTGTGCTGGCCCTTCCGGCGCTGGGGGTCGCGCTGGTCAAGCCCAGTGTCGTCGGTACTACCGCGCGCGCCTCGAAGGAAAATGTCCGCTCCATCGGATACTCCATCTACTACACGCTGGTAAACATCGGCGGAGCGGCGGGCCCTTATGTTGCCTCGTACGTGCATCAGCGCATGCGCGTGGAGAACGTCTTTCGCGTAGCCGCGCTGAGCGTGTTCCTGATGTTTATCGGCGTGCTGCTGTTCTTCAAAGAACCGCGCCGCCACGACGAGGTCGAAACTGCCAGCTTGTCTCAAGCTGCCCGGAACTTCTGGACCGTCATTACCAATCCGCGCTTCATGCTGTTCCTGCTGATTTTCACCGGTTACTGGGTCGTCTATTGGCAGGAGTTCATCACGCTGCCGCTCTATGTTCACGACTACATCAATCCTCACACCGACACCGAACTTCTGCTGGTGACGGGCCCGCTGGTGGTGATTGCCCTGACGCTGGCAATCAACATCTTCACCCAGAGGATCCGCGCCTTCAGCGCCATCATCATCGGCACGCTGCTTACCGCCCTGGCATGGATCATCCTGATCCTCAGGCCCACCGTGACTGGCGTGGTGCTCACTCTGGTTGCCGTTGCGCTCGGCGAAATCACCCAGTCCCCTCGCTATTACGAATACATTTCCCGGCTCGCGCCCTCGGGACAACAGGGGACCTACATGGGATTCGCCTTTCTGCCGCTGGGAATCGGCTCACTCATCGGCGGGAAGTTCGGCGGATTTCTGATCCACTACTTCGGCGAAGTGAAACACCAGCCCGGAATGATGTGGTGGGTCATCACGGGCGTAGGCCTGCTGACGGCAATTTTGCTGTGGATGTATGACAAGTTCGTGCTGCCAAAGCCAGTGGACCAGGCAATGCACGCAGTGGCGAGCTGATCGGCCGGAATCACCCGAAACGCTGACGTCACCGCTTCGCACCGCCCGCCGAAAAGTGGTAGCCTTCTTTCCGGACGAGGGGTGATAGGGTCATGAAGACCCCAGCCTACATTGCCAAGCACATCCGCACCGTGATTGATAACGGCGGCTCGGCCCCGCACACGGCGGAGGTCCAGCGCTTCTTCAAGCACGAAGTGAAGTCGCGCGGCTGGTACACCGACGAGCTTCGCCAGGTTGCCGTCCGCTTTCGCCGCGCCATACTGGCGGAACACGGCATGGACTACCTGTTGCAGGTGGCCGATCAGCTCTTCCAAGGCGAGGTCCTGGAGGAGAAGAACTTCGCGGTATTCCTGCTGGAAGACTCCGTCGGAGAATTCGGAAAGCCTGAGTTCAAGCTTTTCGAAAGCTGGCTGGACCGCGTCAGCACATGGGCTGACCACGACGCGCTGGTGCACTATCTCATCGGTCCGATGATCGCCGCCAATCGCGCGCTGTTGTCGCGGCCACCTCGATGGGCAAAGACACGCAAGCGCTGGCATCAACGAGCAGCAGCCGTTAGCCTTATCCACAGTACCCGGCAGCACAAGAATTTCAATAGCATTCAGCAAACCACGGAGATGCTGCTGGGCAGCAAGGACGACATGGTGCAGAAGGGATTGGGCTGGCTGCTGCGTGAAGCCGCCAAGGCGAATCCGGAACAGACGGTTCAATATCTGTTGGTGATTCGGGACCAGGCGCCGCGACTGGTATTGCGAACGGCTTGTGAAACCCTGCCCCACGATACGCGCACACGGGTACTCGGCCGAAACCGCAAAGGGAAAACGCAATCAGCAATCGGCGACGAGCTTTGATCCTGCGCGGTTTGAGCTGAACGCCTGCCGCTCAATGCCAATAGCGTCCGCGTGGCTCAAACTCAACTCCGACCTGTCGTTTACAATAGAAGCCGCATGAATCTATCCGCCCTTCAGGCTGCGCTGCGCGACAGCCACAACGATTGCTGGCTCTTCTACGATCACCATCATCGCGACCCGATTGCCTATCACATACTCGGCTTGCCTGAGAAGATGATGGTCACGCGCCGCTGGTTCTACGTGGTCCCCGCCCAGGGCGAACCTGTAAAGCTGGTGCACCGCATCGAGAGCCACCATCTCGATTCCCTTCCTGGCAACAGGCTGGAATATTCGGCGTGGCAGGAGCTGTGGCAGAACCTGGAGGCGATGCTCAAGCCCTACCACACGGTCGTAATGCAATATTCGCCCAACAACCAGATCCCCTACATTTCGCTGGTAGACGGAGGCATGCTGGAACTGGTGCGCAGCTTCGGCAAGGAGATCGTCAGCTCAGCCAACCTGGTGGCGCTGTTCGAAGCCACGTTGACCGAGCCGCAGATGGCGTCGCACTTCAAGGCGCGAGACGCGGTGGACAAAATCACGGCAGCGTTTTTCCAGGAACTTGGGCACCGCGCCCGCAACGGCGGCACGCATGAGTTCGAGATGCAGCAGTGGATCCTGGAAGCCTTTGAGCTCGAGAATCTGGTGACCGTCGATCCGCCGAATGTGAGCGTGAATGCTCACAGCGGTGACCCGCATTACGAGCCGACCGCCGCGACATCGGCGCCCGTGCGCAAGGGCGACTTCGTGCTGCTCGACATCTGGGCCAAGTGTAACGAGCCCGACTCGGTGTATTACGACATCACCTGGACGGGAGTGATTGGCACCCCCAGCGAGCAGCAGCGCGCGGTGTTTGAGATCGTACGCGACGCGCGCGACGTCGGTATTCGCGCCGTGCAGCAGGCGTTCGAAGCAAAGAAGAATATCCACGGATGGGAAGTGGACCAGGCCGTCCGGGATTTCATCAACGGCAAAGGGTATGGACAGTACTTCATCCATCGCACCGGGCACTCCATCGGCCCTGACATTCACGGCAATGGCGCCAACCTTGATAATCTGGAAACCAAGGACGATCGTGTGATCCTGCCCAATACCTGTTTCTCGGTGGAGCCCGGCGTTTATCTGCCGGAGTTCGGAGTGCGCAGCGAAATCAACATGATGATCCGGAATGGAAAAGGTGAAGTGACCGGCCGGGTGCAGAACGAGTTGGTGCAAATCTGATGGCGAACCCGCAGAATACGGCCACTCTTCGCGAGAGCGCAGCCAACAATGCGGCTTCCGCAACCGGCTCGATGCGGATCATCGCGCCGCTAGCCGGATGGTTCTTCCCCGGCTTGGGACACTTTATCCAGCGCCGCTGGATCCGCGGGCTGCTGCTGATGCTCGCCGTGTTGATCATGTTCTTCGCCGGCCTCGGCATGCAGGGCAAGGTGTACTCGTTCAACACCGGGGACCTGCTGGACATCCTGGGATTCGTCGGCGATGTGGGGTCGGGCCTCCTCTACTTCGTCGCCCGTGCCATGGATTGGGGCGCCGGCAACATTCAGCGCGCCGTGGCGGATTACGGCACCAAGTACATCGTGGTGGCGGGATTGTTGAATGTTATCTCTGCGATTGACGCCTACCACATCGCGATCGGCAAGAAACAATGACCTTCGAACTCTCTCACTACAGCGCCGCCCTGCTGTTCGCACTCTGCGCTTCCACCGTCTTCGGCATCACTCAGCGCAACACTCCGCGTGACATGATGCGCTACGGCGCGTATTGCTTCGCGCTCTTTGCAGTTGGCGTCATTGTCGCCGCATGGGTCATGTGGTTGATCAAGCATTAGGACTCGCGCGGAGGAAGAGCGCTTGAGGCTATCCAGCTGTGACGATGCCCAACACTTCCAATCCGATCCGTCTGTCCGGGCACGCCGCCAACAGTTGCACTACCGCGGCGCGACAGAAGCCGAAGTAATCGAGGCCATCGCTACAGCCCCTTGGCAAGCAGCAGAAGGCGAAAGGATGGAATGCCGCAAGGACTTTGCGTTCAACGCGTCATGGAATGGCCGGCACTATGCGACCAAGCAGGTGCGGCCAATCTTCGTCGTGGAAATGGACGAGAACGTGGTCGTGACCGTTTACGTGTACTATTTCTGAAGGAGCACATCATGAGGATTACCTATGACCAAGAAGTAGATGCGCTATACATCCGCTTCAAAGAGGCTACGGTTACGACCAAGCATTTGGCCGAAGGTATTGCCGCCGACTACGATGCCGAAGGACGCCTGGCCGGTATCGAGATCCTGGATGCAGTGAAGCGCCTGGGCGATCCTGGCGCATTTAAGCAGGTCACCTTGGAAGACGTAGCGATCTCTCATTAGATCCTGGCGTGAGTCGCAGGAGCAGCCGTTGGCCAACTACACTTTCATCGCGAACCTGCTGAAGGAAGTTGAGATTCCGCAGGACGGAACTCTGAGCCGGACGATTTATCGCGACGATCACGTGAAGATCGTGTTGTTCGGCTTTTCTGGCGGGCAGGAGCTTTCGCAGCACACCGCGTCTGTGCCGGCCATCATTGAAATCCTCCGAGGCGACGCCCGCGTCACCCTCGACGGTGAAGAGAAAGAGCTCTCGGCCGGCTCCTGGGTGTACATGGAGGCCAAGTTCCCACATGCCGTCTATGCGCGCACAGACGTGGTCATGCTGCTGACCATGCTGACCGGGGCCCAGGAAAAGTAGTCGATGGAACGCTTCCCGCCACTAAGGCTTAGGCGGCAAGGAGGCTCACTCCCTTGAACGATCTTGAGATCCCTCCGGTCACTCCATCCCCGCCGACCCGCATACGTTTCATCCTTAACGGTCCGCATGGAGTGCGCGCGGGATGGCGTTTGCTCGTATTTCTTGCACTGCTGGCCGTGCTGTTCGGCTTAGCCGCTCCGGTGCAGCGAATCGTCGAGCCTCACCTGGAAGAAGGTTTCACAGCTTTCACCACCATTCTTGGCGAGGCGTTTGCGTTTGTCCTGGTGCTTATCGCTACGGCGATCATGGGCAGGTTCGAGCATCGCAGCCTGGGGGATTATGGGCTTCCCGGCCGGCAGATGTTTCGCAAGAATTTCTGCGCAGGCGCGTTGTGGGGCTTCGTCATGCTGACCGTCGTTATTGGGCTCATGGCTGCCACGCACGCCTACTCGCCCGGTGGACTGGCGCTCTCCGGCACGGCCATTCTGAAATACGGATTTCTGTGGGCCGTCGGCTTTCTGATGGTCGGCTTCTTTGAGGAGTTCGCCTTCAGGGGCTACATGCAGTTCACGCTCACGATGGGTCTGGGGTTCTGGCCCGCTGCGCTCATCACTTGCGTCCTCTTCGCCTTGGCGCACCGCGGGAATCCGGGAGAAAACTGGGTTGGCCTGGTTGAGATCGTATTGATTGCCCTGTTTCTGTGTACGGCGTTGCGGCGGACCGGGAGCTTGTGGTTCGCCATCGGATGGCACATGGCGTTCGACTGGGGCGAAAGCTTCTTCTACTCCACGCCGGACAGCGGCGTTCACGCCGTGGGACATCTCTTTAACGCTTCTCTGATGGGCTCGAAGTGGTTGAGCGGCGGGACGGTGGGACCGGAGGCGAGCGTCTTTGATCTGGTGGTGACAGTCGCCGGGATTCTTCTGCTGGTCAAGATGTATCCCGTCGCGAAGTATCCGCCGATGGCAAGTCTTGCTCCTGCAACCGGCCCGGCGGATTTGCGTCTGGGAGCGGCGCAGCCGGAGCTCCCGAATCAAGACGCCTCCGAGGGCAGCGTTACGTTGTAACTGCCTGGGCCTTTGCGTCCTGCACCATCGACGTACAGTAGGGACAGCGTGTGGCTTTTCTGACGATACCGCTGAAGCAATAGGGACATTCCTTCATCTCGCTGCCTCCCTGCTGACGATGGAAGCGGTTCACCTGGCGTATCAACAAGAAGACCCCAAAAGCCACGATGATGAAGTTCAGAATGGCGTTCATGAACACGCCATAGTTCAGCGTAGGAGCGCCCGTTGCCTTCGCAGCTGCCAGGGTGTCGAAGTGCTTCCCGGTCAGACTCACGAACATGTTCGAGAAGTCCATTTTGCCGAAGAGGCGGCTGATGATGGGCATGATGATGTCTTCCACGAACGAAGTGATGACCTTGCCGAAGGCAACACCGAGGATGATGCCAATCGCCATGTCCAGCACGCTGCCCTTCAGCGCAAACTCCTTGAACTCGCGAAAGCCGCCTTTGCCGATGTTGGCAAGCGGCGCCGGACTCACCATGCGGGATGTAAAGTTGCTCAGATTAACCGGATCCGTCGAATGGGAATGCTCCATACCATGGTCCTCCGCGTGTTCTTCTGCCCACGCAAACTAGGCATCTCTGCACTCTACAACGGCATGGTCGAACGCAGCCGGAGGGTTGTCAAGCGCGGATGAATCAACTAGAAGGAGGAGGCTTGGGCGCTGAAGTAAGTTGGGAGTTCCAGTGGAATCGGCGGGAGTGGCGGCGGTGACGCGACCAGGGTCCGCAGGAGGCTACCCGTACGCTGCCACCATCCCTGGAATACTTGACCGTCGGCACAACGAACTTGCAGCGCACGCCAGCTTTTGCCATCTCCACCCAAATTCCCCGGCGCATCAAGGGGACTGACGGTCACACTGTGGGTAGCAAGTCGAAGCCCCTCGTGCAGGGCTTTGAGCGCGCTCTCTTTCCCGCTCCAGACCAGGGCCACGATCCGGAAGCGATCAGCCGCGGGCGCCTGCGCGACCAACGCCTGCTCCTCGCCAGTGAAATAGTCGGC
This sequence comes from uncultured Acidobacteriaceae bacterium, assembly GCA_963843005.1. Lineage (GTDB taxonomy): Bacteria > Acidobacteriota > Terriglobia > Terriglobales > Acidobacteriaceae > Bog-257. Next base: position 55,964 of record CAWJIW010000003.1, read on the forward strand.
GACAAAAGCGTCGCTAAGGGGCTCGATCGTTTCCAGGTCACAGCCCAGCGCCGCACGGGACGGGGCCACCGCGCAAGCCGCAATGCCACTGCGGTGGCTGAGTGAAATGCTGACCGCCGCCGGCTTATTGCCGACAAATACTTCGGGCGCACCAGACGAAGCCGGACGTATTTCTATATCCGTGAGGGAGGGACGATCGCCGGGCAGGTCGAGGTAAGCGGCCACGGCGCACTTCGCCGTCCATCGTCCCAGCCGCCAATCGGCCCGGCGTTTGGCAAAACGCATGCCGTCAAGGCGAACCACTTCGCCCGTGCTCAGCCAATCATTCTCCGCTGGCATCTCCGCTTCAGTCTGTTCCAACCAATACACTTCCATGATGGCTACCCGACCGGAGATACAACTTCAGGCGACAGCACAACTTCTTTTTCCAATGTCGGCTGCTCGGCCGGCGGTGCGCCCGAAAGTTGTTCTATGGTCCTTTTCATGCCACGCTCGACCGCGTCGATGAGATAAGGACGGAGCTTCTCCGGCGGAACAATTTGATGGAGTGCACCAACCCGGAGGGCCCTGTGGACGCTATGCACGCGATCAAACTCCTCGGCCATCTCCCCCAGCTTCTCCGAGTGCACGACTTTGAACAGTTCGTTCCACTGGGCGCGCAACCGGCCTTTGTCCGCGTTGTCGGCCTTGGCCATGGCTTGGTTCAGAGCTTCCAGGCGTGGGTCTTTGCGCGTCATGGCTTCGACTTCACTGGCAAACACAACCGCCGCCGCCGGCGCGCCGCCGATAACCGAGGCGTAGGTCCCCTCCAGGGCTGCCATCTCGAGATTTTCATTCAGCGCTCGCGAGAACACTACGTAAGCGCCGCCGTGAAAACGGGACACCCCGCAAAAGACAATGGGCCCTTTGAAGTTGATGACCGCCCGTCCGATCTCGGCGCCATATTCCAGCTGCCACTTGCGCATTGACTCCGGAGAGCCATCGAACCCGGACAGATTGGCCAGGACCACCACCGGGCGATTGTTGCTCGCCGCATTGATCGCTCTAGCCAGTTTCTTGGAGGAGCGTGGGAAAAGCGTCCCGGCGGTCCATTGATCCGGGCCGTCAGCCGGGGCAAATCCCAAGCGGGACACCGGCTGCGACTCGATGCCTAGCAGACAAACCGGATGGCCTCCGAGATGCGCATCCCAGACCACTGCCATCTCGGCCCCGCGCATGCCAGGCCAACGCTCCAGCGGAGGATGGTCCTGATCTGCGGTCGCCATCATCACCTTGCGAATATCGAAGGCTTTCTTTCGCCCGGGATTGCTTTCATCCGAGAAGATGTCTCCCACCAGCGCAAAACCGTTGTCGGCGCCATCGCCGTGGGGAGAGAACCGGACGTCGCGATCGATAGGATCGGTGGTCTCGGCCCGCCGTGGGAATCGCTCGCCCGGCGCTACGTAGGCGTGATCATAGTGGCGCAAGAGGATATGGCAGGCGGCATCGATATCGCGGGCCCAGTACTGCGCCTGGCCGTTGAGACCCATGATGCGATCGTAGCCGCCAATTCCTTCGTTATCCTCTGCCGATACGCTGCCTGAGTAGTCGAGGGCGCGCTTACCAGTGAGCACCATCGCCGCTTTCGGGGTCATGATCAGAATGCCGCGGGTGTGCATGAGCATCGTGGCCTCGGCGTTCCAGTAGGGCTGCGCCCCGACGTTGATGCCGTTGACTACCAGATTCACTTCGCCGCCCGCTTGTGTGAACTCAACCAGGCCACGCAGGACGCGGCTAATCCAATCCATATTTTCCACGCCGCTGTCCATCGAGATCTTCGCACCCGCAGAGACGGGGAACCACTCGAGAGGCACGCCCATTTCTGCCGCCAGTTCGAGGGCCGTGAGGATGCGCCGGCATTCCGGCTCCGCGATGGCGCCCATGTCCTTACTCGGATCGCCCAGCAGCAAGACCCGTGTCATGCCTTCGGGATACCTGGTTGTAAAGTTGCGAATAACCCCAACGACGATGTTGGCTTTGTTTTTTCCATAGGGACGATCAACCGGGACCAGGCGGTTGTCTGAGTCAAGGTCGTACTCGACAAAATCGCCGGTGGGAAATTCGGCCCGTGTCTCTTCCGGAGACGGTGTAAGCATCCTGATGATTTCGTACGGGTAGATCATTCCCCGCTGGCGCATCCGGACGACCTTCTGGTCGTACTCGGAGAGCGGTTTCAGGGATTGCAGCTTAATGGCGGGGCGGAAGGTCATGAGTACGCCGGTGCCCCCCGGGCTCGATATGCGCACTACCATGTCGCGCAACTCGCCGGTTTTTGGATGGGGAACGTTGGCACGCACCACCACTTGCTCCAGTCCCAGCCCGTCGGCCGCTGGAGCCAGTTTGTGCACGATGTCGTTCAATTCTTCGGGTTTGAAATTGAGCGGCGGCCAAACGTAGAGGAGTATCCGATTCCAATAGAGGCGCTTGTTTGCCGGGCGCCGCGATTGAAATAGCCGGATGCCAGCCAGCGCTTCCGTCAACATCCGTTCCAGGTGCGGCAATTGCACGATACGCCCTGCCTCATCCCGCACCGGCGTCAGGTCGCGCACCTCGGCGACCGAAAAGAGCCGCTCATCTTTGGGGTTGTCTTTGGCAACAGCATGCAGGAGGTAAACGTCTTCCACCGACGGCAGCCGCTCAATGTTGAAGTTCTCGAGCCGCCAGAAGTGCAACCGGTTGGCCATCACCGGATGAACTCCGCGGAAGAGCTTTTCCTCTTCGTAGGTATTCGCGGAAGGCGCGTAGGTGAAATGCTGCATGCCAGAGTAACCATGGCCGCTTCCCGGGCCGGCGACTGCCACCACAATGCGCTGGATCGTCCGGGGAAAGCCGGCCTGATCGAGCATGGAGTGAACTTCCTGCTGCGTCACCTCGGGATCGGCCAGCAATCCGGAGTTCCAAAGGTAAAAATCGATTACGACGTCACGGTCCGCCGGCACCTCTTTGAGGAACGGGAACATCGCCCGCGCCACTTCTGAGAGCGCGTGATATTCACCATGGGTGCTGAAGACATGGACGCGCTTGCCCTTCTCCTCGTATTCGGCCGACACACAGGAGTACCCATTCATGGGTAACGTGCGAAACTCCGCCAGCGTTTGGCCACGATAGTAGCGCGAGGTGACCGCCTCCAGCATCAACCGGCGCAAGCCCGGGTTCGCGGCCGTAAACCGGCCAGAGAAGAGACTTGCCAGCGGTTGCGGACACTCGACCAACGCTCGTATTCTCTCCCGCTGGTCCGGGGCGTCCGGGTGGGCATCGAGATAAGCGAGGTGCTCCTCGACTTGTGCGAAGACCTGCTGACGCGAATGCTCGAACAGCGGGTGATCGAAGCAGCGGTAGCGCACTTCGCGGGCAAGGTCGCTGACGGCGGGAAAGACTTCGCGGGTGATGGCGATCATCCTATCCAGCAGCGCCCGGAACGATTCGTCCGCGTGCGACGCCAAGGTTTCGACGCCTGCCAGGCGCCGTTCCAGGACGCCGAGAATGGGTGCTACCTGCTGCTCCACACGCTGGTGCGACTTGTAGATCCAAAGCAAACCCTCTTCCAGTGCGGGCGAGCGATCCAGCGTCTCAATACCGTAGTGGGCCAGCGCGCGCCGGAGCGCATCGATAAATACCGGCGGAAGTCCTTCGCCGAGCGTCTCGATCCTGCGCAAGTACGAAAACAGGTAGGCCTCGCTGCTGGGCGCTTCGCCGGCCGCGGTATCATGCACACTCGGCTTCCGGCGAAACAGCGAGCAAATGTCCACAAAAGTACTCAGGATTTCATCTTCGCCGCTCCTGATTTCGTCGCTATCGGCGGGGGCTTCGCCGAATTGGCTCCACTGCTTGATTAGCTGCGCCGTGCGCGCCGGGTCGACATCGAAGCCCAGCATGAACTGCCGCAACTCCTCCAGGTTCTTGCGCCAGCGAGATTGATCCGCCCGGTCAGTCTCGACGGAGACGAGGGACTCTCCAAATACCACCCGCTCTGATACTCCCTCTTCCTTGTCGTCTGCGGTGGGCTCGATTTGTATGAGCGGGGCCCCGGCTCCTACCTGCACGAAGGGTATCGTGACCACTTGCCGGACTTTCCCGGAAAACGGGGCGGTGATCGCCATCTCCATTTTCATGGCTTCCAGCACAACCACGGGGTCGCCTGCCGAAACTGTGTCACCCGGCTTCACGGAAATGGAAACGACTACTGCCGGACCCGGCGAATGCACCCAGCCGCCATCATCGCGATCGATCGAGTGCGACACGCCGTCCACATCAATCCGGTAATTCAGTCCTTGAACCACCGAGACCACGTGAAAGCGCCGCCCGAAAGCGGTTAGCCAATATTCAAACTGACCCAGGGGATGGATGTGGGCATCGATGCGCGATCCATTCACCTCGATCCGGTAATGCTGAAGTTTGAGACAGAAGACCTTAAGAGAGTAGGAATGACCTCGATAACGCAGTTCGACAGTCCGGCCCACCCCACCCCGAACCGATGGCCGCCCGCGCAAGGCTGAAGCATAGAACTGCGTCTGCTCTACCGCCAGTTCGGCAGCGTAGGCTTCGATCGCCGCCTGCACCAGGGCTACGTCGGCGTACCGCCTTGAAAGGTGCCCACCACTCGACGCCAGACGGTCCAGCCATCCGATGTCGGCCTCCGCGCGCTGCACCTCGGGGCGGCTCAACAATTCCAGCAGAAACGCTTTGTTGCTGGCTCCCCCCTTGATGACGACAACGCTCTCGCGCAGCATCCGCTGGAGTCGCCCCATCGCTTCATTCCGGTTTTGCCCGAAGGCAATGATCTTGGCGATCATGGAATCGAATTCCGCCGGGACGGTGTCGCCCACCGCCACGCCGGTGTCAATGCGCACGCCCGGTCCCGTTGCCAGCCGGAACCGCTCGATGTGGCCCGGAGCCGGAGCGAAGCCGTTCTCGGGGTCCTCGGCATTCAGCCGCACTTCGATGGCGTGACCGATCGTGCATGGCGGCTCTCCTTCCAGGCGCCCACCACGCGCAACGTGAATCTGCAGCTTCACCAAGTCCAGCCCGGTCGTCCGTTCCGTCACCGGATGTTCGACTTGCAACCGGGTATTCATCTCCATGAACGAGAAGCGTTCACTTACCGGTTCGTAGAGGAACTCGACCGTGCCGGCGTTACGATAGCCAGCCAGCTGGCTCAGGCGCACCGCTGACGCCCGCAGCGCACGGTCCTGTTCCACAGACAGCACCGGAGAAGGAGCTTCTTCGAAAATCTTCTGGTGGCGGCGTTGGATGGTGCAGTCGCGCACGCCAACGGCCCACGTGGTCCCGTAATTGTCGGCGATGATTTGGACCTCAACGTGGCGCGCAGCTTGCACCACTTGCTCCATGAAAACGGTCGGGTTCCCGAAGGCCTTGAACGCATCCATGCGGGCACTCTGAAAGGCTTTCTGGAGTTGGTCTGCGTTATCCACCCGCCGAATTCCGCGCCCGCCGCCTCCGGCCGTCGCCTTGACCAGGAGCGGATAGCCGAGGCGCTCGGCCTGGTGCCAGGCGTCGTCAACGGTTTCCACCGGCCCGCCGCTCCAAGGGGTTACCGGAATCTCGGCTTGCTCGGCCATTTGTTTCGAGGTGATCTTGTCACCCAGCCGCCGCATCACGTCAGCCTCCGGGCCGATGTACACCAGGCCCAACTCAGAGCAGAGATCGACGAATTCGGGGTGCTCCGCCACGAAGCCCCATCCCACCCACACCGCGTCCGCACGCGCGGTCGCCAATGCTTCTTTCAGCCGCGCGTAATCGAGATAGGTGCTCTTGGCGTGATTGGTAATTGGGTCTATGTACTAAGCGGGGCCGATAAATACCGCCTCGTCGGCCTCGCGGACAAACATGGCATGACGATCGGGCTCGGTGAAGAACGCGATCGCACGAATGGAGATGCCGTTCTCCTGATTGAACTCGCGGGCCGCGTGAATAAAACGAATCGCGGCCTCACCGCGATTGATGATCGCTACGCGCTGAAATTCGTGCTGCATAAGCTCTCTCCGATCAAACGATCGTTATGCCGTGACGGTTTCTAGTGCTTTTGTCGGCTCCAGAAAGATCTGGTTGGGAAGCGCCACCGTACGGTAGCCGATGAGTTGTACGTACAGGTTCCCGTTCGTATCCACAACTTCCGCATCGAAGCTTTCCTGGTCCAGATTCGGAGTGACGACGGCATACAACCGGCGACCCTCGGCCGTTTCGGGCGCACGCAACACGCTGACTTGGTGAACGTGCAGCGGCAGACCCATCCGGCTTTGTTCGCTGATCTCCCAGAGTCCAGCGGTTTGGAAGCAAAGCTCGATCAGACGCGGCGCCATGAGCGTCGGCTGCTCGGGAGGTTGGTGATTGCTGATTAAGCCTTCAGCCATCAGCCCGACCATCTGGTTTCCACTACGCCAGGCTTGCTCGATTACCTGGTACGCTGGTCCGTGGAAGTAAGCCCGGTAGATGGCGGCGGCTTCAAAGGTCAATCCGTTCGGTCCCTCAGGTACCTGCGAAATGACAGCTTCGGGTACTTGCTTCACAAGCCGCACACGCGACGTAAAGTGCGTGCTTACCTGCGGCTCAGGCTGGTTCGGTAACGTCCGGCTGCCGGTCAGCCGGCAATCGGCCACTAACGCATCGCCCTGCGGATAGATGATGGCGTGGGTTGTCACCGTCCGCGGCTCGTTCCGGTAGAACTTGAATGCCGCCAGGAAGTTGACATCCTCAACTGCAGCCACATTCCACCCGGGAAGCAGGCATTGTGCGGCTTCCGCGAAGGCCTCGATGCCCATGACGCCGGGCAGCACAGGCGTGCCTTCGATTTGATGGTCGTACAAGAAGGGTTGAACCTTCGGATCCAGTGCCGTCTCGACCGTCAGGCCGCTGTAGATACCTGCGCCTGCAATCTTCCCAATCATGGGTCCGCGGGCCGCTGAGCGCTTTTCGGCAGAGGTTTCCAGGCCATCTGCGTCCAGACCGCCGGTGGAATCCCACTCACCGAGAAGCACACCGAGGCGCAGCCCGATGACAATCTCACCCCGCGTACCGCCCGAGGTTAGTTCGCGGCGGATCAAGGGAATTCCCGCCTCAGCCGGCAGCATGTCGATGCCGGCCAGTTCCATCATCTTCGGAATGGAGCCGCGCGTGGCCATACCGATGCCGCCCCACGCCGTCCAGTCGATCACGATACCGCGAGTCGCGGGCCGGGTGGTGCGGAAGTTCGACGTGGTCTTGCACAACAGGTCGTTCGCCGCGCTGTAGTCCGCCTGTCCGGCGTTACCAAAGCGACCTGCAACCGAGCTGAACCCCACCGTTGCCCCGAGAGGCATGTTGCCGATGGCATGCAGAAGATTGAACCAGCCGTCGCTCTTGACGTCGAAGACCAGGTCGAATTCCCGCGGGTCTTTATCCGGCAGGAAGTGACTGCGCTCGATGCCGGCGGCATGCAGCAACACGTCAATGCGCCCGCTGCGCTCGCGCACCTGATCCACAATTTGGGTCACGCGTCCCGCGTCTGTGAGGTTGACGCTGAAGTAGTGTGCTGTCCCGCCAGCCGCACGGACGGCGTCGATCGCGCTTTGCGCGGCCTGCGCCCGTTCCAGGGCCGCCAGCTCTTTTTCCACCAGCGCCGGCGTGGCGCGCTCGCCGCGGGCCTGCATGCGCGCGAACAGGTCACGCTTCAGACCGTCCTTATCGCTGACAAAGCGCTTGATGTCGGGATTGCCCGCATCGGGCTCCGGCACCAGATCAAGCAGGTAGAAGGTGCCGCCGGAAGCGGCCGCCAGGTCGGCCGTAATCGCCGAGACGATACTTCCCGCCGCGCCGGTGATCAAGAAGACGCTTTGCTTGCCCAGCGTCAGACCGGGCTGGCCGTCGGCTGCGGGCTGTTCTTGCAGGCCAACCGTCCAGCGCTGTCCTGCCTTATAGCCGATCTCGACCGCACCCGGGTCGCGCAACGTTTCCTCGATCAGGACTTCGGCGATCTTCGAGGCTTTACGCTCCGGATCGAAATCAACTGCTTTCACGAGCGCGTCGATGCGCTCGCGCTTATAGGTTTTGCTGAAGCCCACGACCGCACCGCCGAGCGGCGCCGAAGCTCCGGCCGGGTCGTAGCCGTGTTGGCCGCCGAGCGCCGTTGCGGAAAGCAGGAACGTACCCGGCTTCGCGATCTGCTCGTACAGAACTCGCATCGTGGTGTAAAGCGACTTGACCCGGACCCGCAAGGCCTCTTGCCAGGCGGCCAGGTCCATGTCATCGAGCGGTGGCTCGACTTCCAGCGCGGGCAGCCAGTAGATGCCTTGAATCGGACCGGCGGCCAGCCAGCCATTGAGCCGACCATTGAGCGCGTCCGTATCGCACCCGTTGTCAAGCAGCAGAGCCTCTACCTTCTTCTTCTTGAGCAGTTGCACCAGCGCCTTGCTCACTCCATTCTTGTCGGGCATGATTACCACCCGGCTGCCGGAGTCCAACGTCACTCCTGTTGGCTTGCACAGGCTTAGGTGCGGACGCAGGGCAGGCACTGGAACCCGCCGTGGAACGCGGTTTGCCGCGTCAAAACTGGCCGCGACCGGGACCGGCACAACCGGCGCTGGAGCCGCTGATGAGGATGCTCGCAGAGGCTCAGCCGTCGGTCCTTGTTGTCCGTGTGGAGCGGAGGAGATTGGGATTGCAGCCAGGTCGGGCCGATTGTCATACACGAACTGGATCACGTGCGCCAAGGTTGGGAAGTCGCGCAGCTTGCGGTTCTCGTCGCGCGGAATGCTGTAAATCTCGCGGATCGCCGCAAACATTTCCGCCTGCTTCACGGTATCCACCCCAAGATCGGCTTCCAGATCAAGCTCCAAGTCCAGCATGTCTCTGGGATAGCCGGTCTTCTCCACCGCCAGATCCAGGATCCGTTCCCGCACTTCATCGCCCGCAGCCTGTCGTGCAGAGGTCACTACGGGCGCTGACGTCGTAGGTTTGGTTTCTAGCTTTGCTTCCACCGATGGAGCTGAAGTTGCAACGCGAAGGTCGGGGCGCATGTCGTACACGAACTGAATTACGTGCGCCAAGGTTGGGAAGTCGCGTAGCTTGCGGTTCTCGTCGCGCGGGATGCTGTAGATTTCGCGGATCGCCGCAAACATTTCCGCCTGCTTCACGGTATCCACCCCAAGATCGGCTTCCAGATCAAGCTCCAAGTCCAGCATGTCCCTGGGATAGCCCGTCTTCTCCACTGCTAAATCTAGGATGCGTTCCCTCACCGCATCGCCGGCGGCCTGCGGCGCAGATGCCGGCACAGATGTCGCCGTTGGCACCGACAGCGTCGGTTGGGCCTCCCGTCTTACTTCCACGGCTGGAACTGAGGTTTCGCGGCGAAGATCGGGGCGCATGTCGTACACGAACTGGATCACGTGCGCCAAGGTTGGGAAGTCGCGCAGCTTGCGGTTCTCGTCGCGTGGAATGCTGTAGATCTCGCGGATAGCCGCGAACATTTCCGCCTGCTTCACGGTGTCAACGCCAAGATCGGCTTCCAGATCGAGGTCCAGGTCCAGCATGTCTCTGGGATAGCCGGTCTTCTCCACCGCCAGATCCAGGATCCGTTCCCTGACAGCATCGCTCGCGACCTTGGGTGCATCAGTCACCGCAGGTGCCGGCGTCGCGACTGTGGTTTGCTTCTTCGTCTCTGCCGGCGGTTGCGCGGCCTCACGAAGGTCGGGCCGACTGTCATAGACGAACCGAATCACGTGCGCCAAGGTTGGGAAATCGCGGAGTTTGCGGTTCTCGTCGCGCGGGATGCTATAGATCTCGCGGATGGCGGCGAATATCTCCGCCTGCTTGACGGTATCGACCCCGAGATCGGCTTCCATGTCCAGATCCAGGTCGAGCATGTCTCTGGGATAGCCGGTCTTTTCCACTGCCAGATCCAGTATCCGTTCCCTGACGGCATCGCCTGTGGCCTTGGGTGCGGGTGTCACCGCCGGGGATGGCGGGGCGAGTTTCGTTTCTGGCTTGGCCGCTGCCGGCGACGGTGCCGCCGCTTGAGCGACGAGATCGGGGCGCCGGTCGTAGACGAACCGAATCACATGAGCCAGGGTTGGGAAGTCACGCAGCTTACGGTTCTCATCACGCGGGATGCTGTAGATCTCGCGGATAGCTGCGAATATTTCCGCCTGCTTGACGGTATCGACGCCGAGGTCGGCTTCCATATCCAGATCCAAGTCGAGCATGTCTCTGGGATAGCCGGTCTTCTCCACCGCTAACTCGAGTATCCGCTCTTTCACTGCGTCGACAACGACGGGCTTCGGCGACGCCGCAGGCACAGCGACCGGCACCGGCTTTTTCGGTTCGACCCTGGCAACCGGTGGCGTAGGAACCGATGCGGGTGCGGGTGCGGGTGGCGCCGGCACGGGCGCAGGCACCGGCCGGACGACCTGCGCGGGTTGGGAGAGCCGGGCTGCCGGCCCCTGATCCCGCACCCGCAGCGTGCGTTGAACGACTTCCAGGTCCGCAGTCGGATAGCCCGCCACGCGGCTGAGCCAGGCGTTCCAGGCAGCGTTATCGACAATCCGATACTGATAGCCCAGAGCGTTCACGCTGGGACGGACACCGTTTGCCGGCGGCACCCACCGGACCAGCGTCATGCTAACTTGGGAACCGAATCCAGCTCCCAGGCGTAACGCGTACTCAACGGGGTAGGCGCCTCCCTTCGACAGGTTCAACGCGCCCAACTCAGGATCAATTTCCTTGAAGTTGGCCACCGGCGGTACTAATCCCGTTTCCAGCGCTTTCACCGCGACAACATCTTCTATGCCGGTGGCCATTGCGTGGCCCGTCATGCCTTTGGTATTGGCAATCACGATTTGATCCGCGGCGTCGCCGAAGACACGACGCAATGCATGGATCTCGGCGGAGGCGCTGCCGCCGCGTGCGGGGGTGTAGGTTTCGTGGGAGACGAAAACCGTACGGGGCGCCATCTGATTGCGTTGAATGCCGCTTTGCGCTTCGGCTTGCGCAATCAACTTCTCCATGACACCGCAGATGTGCTGGACATCCAAGCGGGTTCCGTGGAAAGCGCTGTTGGCGGTTGCCGAGCTCAACACTTCGCAGATGGGCTGGATACCGCGTTCCCGCGCGGCCTCCGCACTCTCGACGATGATTGCAGCGGCGCCCATGCCCATGATCAGGCCGTGCCGCCGGCGGTCAAAGGGGGTGGCTGCCTCTTCCACCACTTCGTCGGTGGCCGCCGCTCCGCTGGCCAGGAATCCGGAACCAAACCAGCCGATCAGGTGGTCGGAGGTGACGTCGTCCGCCGAGATAATGATCACGCGGCGGCACCGCCCAGCGCGAATCCAGTCTTCTGCCAACCCCAAGGCTTGCGTGGTGGTGGCACAGGCAGAGTTGATTTGCGTGTTGGGGCCGCGGGCGCCGATGAACTCGGCGAATTGCGAATGACCCATCGACAAGGTTCTGAGCAGGAAGCGCCGGTCGAAGACATACGGCTCTTTTTCGATTTCGCCGCGTAACTCCTCGATGCGGCGGTCTATCTCGCGGCCGAGGTCCGAACTACCATTCGACGCGGTTACCGGTCCGCGCATGCGCGTCAGCGCGGCCAACTCCTCGCGACGCGCGTGGTCCGCGTAATACCGTGCCATTTCGTCGGCAAAGGCATCGTAGCCGGGGAAGGCCGAGCCCATAATCACGCCGGTGTCGTCACGCAAGGAGTCGGGTAATCCCCACCGGTCGGGCAGTTGAGTGTTCTTGCTGGTAGTTTTGTAACGCATGACCAGCGGGATTCCTGCATCGCGCATGGCGTCGATGCCGACCCCGATGGCCAGACGGGTAACCTGGTCGAGAGCCAACAGGCGCTCGGCTGAGACGCCGAACTCACCATTCAGGTCGAACGCGCCGCCGCGACCGGCCAGCTTGATCACGTCCGCAACGTCACTGATGGATTCAAATGTGGCCTCGCCCTTCTCGCTCTTGACCAGGCGCAGGATGTGTTTATCCAGCATGTCCTGGCGAAAGCGCGCGGGAATGGTCTTGATGAACTGATCACCCCGCAGAATGCGGGCGACGTTGGTATCGTCGAAGACGCGTTCGGTCCCTGGCAATCCCACCGCGGCCCCGGTAATCACCACCGGAACGGGGATTGAGTTGCCATTGTTGCCCTGGTAAGCCTTCAGCCCACGCTCCAGAACATCGGCAAACAGGTGGCCGAGTTCCATGTAGCGGTCGGCGGTCAGCCCGCCCGCTGGTGCAGTTGAGGCGGGTGCTTGCGGCACTCGTGGCGCTGGAGGCGCTGGCTGCAGCATTGGGCTGACGTTGCTAGGCGCCGAGACTTTAGCCGCCACCGGCGTTTCGACCTTGGCTGAGACCTCAAGCGACGCTTCGCCCTGTCCCTGGCCCAGTCCCGCAGCATAAAGTGCGCACAGTGCCTGGTTGAAGGCGACGATGTCGCCAACTTTGGGATGATTAGTGAAAAGCGAAACTACGTCGCCGTGCTTGCCGAGCACATCCTCGGCAAATCCCTGCAACGCCTTCTTCGGCCCGACTTCCACGAAGATGCGCGCGCCGGCGTCGTACAGCGTATGGAGGCCCTTCACAAATTGCACGGGCGCAGCAACCTGCTGCGCGAGCAGGTCCAGCATCTGAGGCACAACATTAGGTCCCGTAGGATAGAACTCGCCGGTCACGTTGGCCACGATGGGCACAGGCGGCGATTGCAGACGCAATTGTGCCAGCATCTGCCGTAAGGGCTCGCTGGCCCCAGCCACGATGGACGTGTGGAAAGCGTGGCTGACCGGCACTTCTGCCGTCTCGTACCCGGCTTTCTGGAAAGCTTCCGTCGCCTGCAAAACCGCCTGGCTCGCCCCGCCTATGACCGCCTGGTGCTCGCTATTGACATTGGCAATAACGACGTAGCCGTCGATCGTCTTCAGTATCCGTTCAATTTCTTCGAGCGGTGCGAAAATTGCCGCCATCTTGCCGGTGTCTTTTACCGCCACGCGCGTCATTCCGCGGCCGCGGGCGCTGACGGCCTGTAAGGCGTCATCGAACGGAATCGCGCCGGCTGCAATCAGCGCTCCGTATTCTCCCAGGCTATGTCCCATCACCATGTCGGCCTTGATACCGTACGCGCCTAACAGCCGGGTCAACGCCATATCGATCGCCAGCACGGCGGGCTGAGTTATCTCGGTTTGGCGTAGATCTTCTTCCGCCTTGGCGACGGCGTTCGCATCGGCTTGGTCAACAAAGATAAAGTCGCTGAGCGGTTTCCCCAGCAGCGGGGTCATCACGCTGTCGGCTTCAGCGAAGGTGTTGGCAACTATGGGCTCGGCATCGCGGAGTGGACGGACCATGTTGGCGTACTGGGAGCCTTGTCCCGTATAAAGGAACGCCACCTTGGGCGCCGGCCCGTTACCGCGGAAGATGCCTTGAGCGCGCAGGGCTTTCCAGATCGGAGCCTGGTTGGCCGCCAGGGCTTTGAGCGCCTTGGCCGATTTGTCCGCCAAGTCGGCGGAGTCGGCATAGTCGATCGCCAAACGTTCGGGCGCGCGCAGATCCGATGCAGCCGGGGCAGCCAGTGCCGGGGCGCGGCCTGCCGCGGATTCCTGCTGTACCGAGCGTAAACGGGCGGCGAGTTCGGTCGCTGAGGCGCCACCGATCACCAGTGCGCCGCGCAACGGCGCCTTGCAGGAGATTGCGCTCGATGCGGCGAGGGAAACCCCTTTGGCCGTCATGCCACTTGGCTGCGTCACGGACGGCGGTATCACGCCGACCGCCACCGACCGCTTGCCATTGCCATTGAGTTTGCCGGGGATATATTCCTCCAGCACGGCGTGGAAGTTAGTGCCGCCAAACCCGAAGGCGCTCAGGCCACCACGCCGCATGCTATCGGCCGGGACCGTCCACGGTTGCAGTTCGGTATTGACGTAGAGCGGGGAATGGGCAAAGTCGATATTCGGATTGAGATGATCGCAATTCACGCTCGGCGGCAGAACCTTGTCGCGAAGCGCCAGGGTGAGTTTCAACAATCCGGCAGCTCCCGCTGCCCCTTTGAGGTGCCCAATGTTCGATTTGACCGACCCCAGCGCCACTGACCCGGTGGGGAGATTAAAACTGCTGAGCACGCCAGACATGCTCTCCACTTCGACGACGTCGCCCACGCCGGTCGATGTGCCGTGACCTTCCATCAACGTCGCGGTTGCAGGCGATAAGCCGGCATTCTGCCAGGCACGCTCAACGGCCAATTTCTGGCCGATCGGATTAGGCGCAGTAATGCCTTTGCCTTTCCCGTCACTCGATCCGGCGATGCCGCGCAGCACGGCGTAGATCTTGTCCCCATCCCGCTCGGCATCGGCCAGGCGCTTCATCAGGAAAATGACAGTGCCTTCGCCCATCACGAAGCCATCGGCACCCTCGGCATACGGCCGGGTACCACTCGCTGAGAGCGCGCCAATCTTACTGAACTTGATGAAGGTAGACGGACCCATGTTGCGGTCAATGCCGCCCGTGACCACCAGGTCATAATCGTTCGCAACCAGTCCTTCTGCCGCCGAACTGATGGCCGCCATCGCCGATGCACACGCCGCATCACACACGTAATTCGGCCCGTGAAAGTTGTAGATATTGGCAATACGACCGGCAATGCAATTGGCCAATTCGCCGGGCATGCTGTCTTCCGTGACCTCGGGAAAACGCTTGCCAATGCGGGCCCGCAATTCACGAGCGATGTTGTTTCGCACGGCTTCCGGCAATTCGGCAAAACTGGAACTCTCCTCCAACTCGTGGGCGTATTCCGGGCAATACAAGCGCACCGCGGTTTCGTAGTGCTTCTCCCCAGCCATAGCGTTACCGAGAATCACTGCCGTACGGTCGGTATTTATCGGTCGCTTGGGGTAGCCATAGTCCTCCAGCGCTTCGCGAGTGCAGGCGATGGCCCATTTTTGCGCGATATCCATCGCGTCAACCACCCGTGGCGGGATCGGCAAATGCCACTTCATGGGATCCCATACGTGCTCGCGCACCCAACCACCGATCTTTGAGTATGTCTTATCAGGGACGCTATGGTCGGGATCGTAGTAGTACGCTGGATCCCAACGATCGGGCGAGACCTCGCTGATGCTGTAACGGCTGTTCTTCACGTTTTCCCAGAAGGCTGGTACGTTCGGAGCATCGGGCAGGACGGCTCCCAA
This sequence comes from uncultured Acidobacteriaceae bacterium, assembly GCA_963843005.1. GTDB lineage: Bacteria > Acidobacteriota > Terriglobia > Terriglobales > Acidobacteriaceae > Bog-257. Next base: position 71,167 of record CAWJIW010000003.1, read on the forward strand.
CCCCACAATTGCTATCGCTCGATGGGCAGTGTTTTCCATGACTCGTCACTTCCTTGAAAGATATTTATGGCATCCGACGGCTGTCGGGTGCGCAGGAGAGGGGCACATTTTATGCCGGGGCCTTGTTTCCTTTGTCGTACAAAGGAAGAGTGACTCACTCACAAAACCACGCTGACCTGAGAACCCGAAACCGTTACTGCTTTGACCAAAAACTAAACATCTACCAGGTGATGGCGACCACCACCTGACGAAATTCACCCCGCATCTTTCTACGCTAGCGAAAGTTCTGCGGGCTTAGTCACGCGGGCGTAAATTACGTCCGCTACGTAATCCATGTCCGAAATCGAGCCTGCTTGTGCGCGGTGAATCGCAGGCAATCCCAACGCCGATTCCAAGGCGGCCATCTCTGGAGCGTTCACGCCACCCGCCCCGGTCACCCAGCGCAAGCCCTCTTCGGCAACCTTGAGCGCGGCTTCGCGCGCAAACACACGGCTTATCGTCGCCAGAGCGGTCGCGTCAAAGCGGTCGTTGGCTTTCTCGTTCAGCCGGCCCTCCGCCGAGAGCGCGGCGCGGCGCGACAAACCACCCGCGCATTCGGCGTAGGCAATTAGTTCACCCAAGCGCAGGAGAATATGTTGATAGCGGGTCAGGCGAGCGACGCGGGCTTTTTCCATCACCTCGGCCAGGGCATGCAGAGCCAGCGCCGCGACGTCAGCACCTACGTCCGGATGCTGAGCGTGAAGCACTTCCGACTGGCGAGCCAGATCGTGATAATGCTGCCCGCGTGTCTTTAGGTGAAGCTGCCAGCGGTCGCGGCTGATCGTCATCTCCATGATCTCGGAGGTGCCTTCGTAAATCCTGGTGATGCGAACATCGCGGCTGACCTTCTCGACCATGTATTCGTGGGTGTAGCCATAGCCACCCAGCGCCTGGATGCTGTCATCCGCGGCCTTATCGCCGGCTTCCGTCGCCATGTACTTGGCGATGGCGCCTTCGGTGTTCAAGCTTCCTTCGGTGCCCGCGTCGATACGCACCGCGGTTTCTTCAATGTAGGCCCGTGCGGCTTCCAGGCGAACCACGTTCGGGACAATCAACTTGTGCGTGTATCCCTGTTTTTCTGAGAGCGGTGTCCCAGCTTGAATACGCTTGGTGGAATAGGGGATGGCGCGATCAAGTGCCGACCAGCCGGCTCCGAGGCCGAACGCCGCCACCATCACACGCGTGTAGCCGAATACCATCTGGGCCTGCAACAAGCCCTGGCCTTCTACGGCGCCGACAAGCCGGTCAGCGTCGACATAGACGTTATCCAGCGCAAGGGCCGCCGTGTTGCTCAGACGTATGCCATGCTTGTTTTCCGGCTTATCGTAGGTGAAGCCAGGCACGCCCTTTTCCATGATGAACCAGCTCGGTCCGGCGGGCGTGTTGGCCAGTATGGTGTACACATCGGCGATGCCACCGTTGCTGATCCACTGTTTGTTGCCACTGATTTTGTAGCCGACGACCTTTCCATCCTCGGTGACGCGATCCGCCGTGGTGAGGAGTGAACCCAGGTCGCTGCCGGCTGCCGGCTCGGTGGCCCCGTAGGCAAACAGAATTCCTTCCTCAGCAATGCGACCCAGCCATTTCTTCTTTTGCTCAGGAGTGGCGCCAAACGTTATGGGATCGCTGCCCAGGAATGTGGCAAATAAGGTGGTGGCGACACCAAGATCAATCCGCGCCATCTGTTCGCAGATGAGATAGACGTCGAAGGTGCTGCCGCCCATGCCACCGTACTCTTCCGGAATGAACAGGAGTTGAATGCCCAGTTTGTCTGGGTCGCTCATGTAGCGGACAATCTCCACCGGGCATTCGTCGCGTTCATCCAACGCGATCAACTCTTCGTCAGGCAGGCGCTTCTTGGCAAAATCCCGAAGCGATTTCAAACTGAGATTCAGTGTTTTCTTGGTAATCATTGGCGGTGCCTCTCTTTTCTTAGACTGAAGCGCCTTTGGCTTCGCGGATTTTGTTTGTCAATTCCGGCAAAAACTCCAGGATGTCGGCGACAATTCCGACATCTGCCACCTGAAAGATGGGAGCTTTGGGGTTCTTGTTGATGGCGACCATAAAGGGATTGCCCTTGATGCCGGCCAGATGTTGGAACGAACCGCTGATGCCGCAGGCCATGTACACCTTAGGCTTGACGGTCTGCCCGGATGAACCTACCTGGCGGGATTTCGGCAACCACTTGGCGTCAACCACAGGTCGCGAGCAACTCACCGCCGCTCCCAGAGCGTCGGCCAGCTCTTGCGCGATGCCGATGTTGTCCTGCTCCTGGATGCCGCGACCGACGGAAACGAGGACCGCGTGCTTGGTGATATCGACGTCACCTGCCTCGGCCACAACCGTCTCCAGATAGCGCCGTCCGGACGTCAGAGCACTGACTTCCGCTGATTTGTCGACGACGACACCGGCGAGTGGAGGACCTTCCAGCGGTTTGAATGCGCCCGGACGAACGTTGATGACCGCTCCCGATGAAATGTCGCAACGCACATGGGCGCTTACCTGTCCCCCAAACTCCTGGCGAACTACTTTGAGAGACGCCCCATCAACACCCTCGATGGTCACCACGTCGGAGACGAACGGTGAATTCAGCTTGACCGAAAGACCCGGCGACAAGTCGATTCCGAAATGAGCATGCGGGACCAGCACAATGCCGTCGTTCGGCAGGACGCTCACCAGGGCTTTGCGGACCAGTTCGGCATTGGGGTACGCAATGGCCCGGTTCGCAACCTTCCAAACCTCGCCGTAGGAGGCACGCAGGCTTTCGCAGACAGCATCAAGCTCCGGGCCCCAACCGGCAACGACCGCCACCGGCGACGCGGCAGCGTCAATCTTCTTTGCGGCAGCCACGAGTTCAGCGGCCGAATCGTCGGCCACGCCGCCTTTGTGTACGATATAGGCAAAGATCCGAGCCATTAGTTCAACCCTCCTTTGGCTTTCAGCAACTCAATAAGTTTGTCGGCAATGTCTTCGTGGCTGCCCTGCAGTATCTCGGCGCCCTTGCCCAGGGCGGGCACGAAGTAGTCCAGGCGTTTGACCTTGGCTCCGGCTTCGCCGACAGCACCAGCCTGAACTCCCAGGTCCGAGGCGCCAAAGGTGGGAATTTCCACCGAGGCCACTTGCCGGATGCCTCGCATGCCGACATAACGCGGCTCGTTGATCCCGGTCTGAACTGAGAGCACACAGGGGAGATCGATCTCGTTCATCTCCCTGTTGCCGCCTTCGATTTCGCGGCTGACTTTCAGCTTCTTGCCGTCGAGCACTTCAACGGAATTGACCAGCGACGCGAACGGATAGTCCAGCAAGGCCGCCAGCATTCCACCCACCTGCGCACCGCCATCCTCGGCTTGGACTCCCGTCAGGATCAGGTCGTAGTTGCCCTTCTGCACGAAGGCCCGCAGGATGGTTGCGATGCCCTTGCCGTCCGACCCTTCAAAGGCTTCGTCGGAGATCAGCACGCCCTGGTTGGCGCCCATGGCCATCTCCCGGCGCAAGACCTCCTCGTCTTCGTCGCTGCCCACCGTCGCCACGGTGACGCTCCCGCCGGCTTTAGCGACGATCTGCAAGGCCTCCTCGACCGCATAGTTGTCCCATTCATTGATCGAGTACACGAGGTCGTCCCGTTCGATATCGTTTCCGGCACGGTTGAGTTGAATTTCGTTTTCCGAAGTGTCGGGCACTCTTCTTACGCAAACTAGAATCTCCACCTTCATCCTCCCGAAATACTTTTGCTTCCAATGTCCAGTTCAGGCGCGTTGCATCAAACGGTCACGGGTTCCTGTCTACATTCCGTGGCCTGCACTTCTGGATGTTTCCGCGCGATCTGCTTATCGACCAGTTCCGTCAGGTCGATGGCGGTCATCTTTCCTTCCAGGCCCGCGACCTTGATCGCGTCTTCCATATTCACCATGCAGAACGGGCAGGCGGTCACGATCACGTTGGCCCCGGCTTCAGCGGCCATCTGGACCCGCTTCACACCCATTCGTTGCTCTTCTTTCGGCTCATAGAACAGCATCAGCCCGCCGCCCCCACAGCAGAATGACCGGTCGCGGCAACGGCTCATTTCGACTCGCTTCAAACCGGGAATCGCATCGAGCACATCGCGCGGGTCGTCGTAAACCTGGTTATGCCGTCCCAGATAGCAGGGGTCGTGGTAGGTGTAGACGTTGTTTCCGTCCTCTATCTGGTTGAACTTGATGTTGCCGGCCTTCACTTCCGTGGCGATCACCTGGCCGATGTGCTCCACCGGCGGCAGGTCTTTGTAGTCATGTTTCAGCGCGTTGTAGGCATGGGGGTCCGAAGTGACGATGCGCTGGACTCCCGATGCTTTGATGGCTTCCACGTTGTGGTCGCGCAACGCCATGAAAAGCGTCTCTTCGCCGAAACGCCGGACTTCATGACCGCTGTCTTTTTCCGCCGCGCCCAGGATTCCGAAGTTCTCGCCAACGTCATCGAGAATCCTCGCCGTTGCCCGCCCGATCGCCTGGATCCGGTCGTCATATGAGGTGATGCTGTCGACAAAGTACAAAGTGTCCGCGGTATTCTTGCCGTCCAGGACCTTGACCTCGCAGGTGGCCTGGAACTCTTTGTCCTTCGTCCAGTCGGCCTTTTTCTTCTCCATCTTGCCGTAGGGGTTACCGCGGCTCTCGAGCGCCTTCAACGCTTTTTGGATGGACTTCGGCACATTCCCGTCATCGACCAGGCCGCGCCGCAGATCGACGATCTTGTCGATGTACTCGATGAGCAGCGGGCACTCTTCCTCGCAAGCACCGCAGGTGGTGCAGGACCAGACTTCATCTTCTGAATAAATGCCGCCAATCAACGGCGTGCCGTTGCCTGCTTTGCCAAACATCGGATAGTGCTGGAAGCTGTAGTCTCTTGCCTTGATCGAGATGAATCTTGGCGATAGTGGCCGTCCTACGGCATTGGCGGGGCAGTTGTCCGAGCAGCGCCCGCAGTCGGCGCAGGAGTAGAAGTCGAGCATGTGCTTCCACGTGAAGTCCTCGAACGTCTTTACGCCGAAAGATTTCACCTGGTCCAGATGCTCATCGCTGACGCCCCATCGCACGGGCTTGACCGTTCCCCGGTCCAACTTCGCGAAGTAGACATTGAAGAGAGACGTCTCCACGTGGAACTGAATTCCAAAGGGCCGATAGCACAGCAGGAAGAAGAAGGTCAGCACGTCCACCAGATAGGCGCCCCGGTGGAGGGTCCAGAGGCTGGCCACGGAAGTCGAACTCAAGGCGCCACCCAACATCCACGCCAGCGACCCAGCTGCCAGCAATTCTGGGTGGCCTTGCCGCGCCAACATGACAACCCGGCTGGCTTCAAACAGGCTTTCCGACAGCATCAGGATCGCGATCAGCGCTAGCAGGAAGATGGCGTCAACTTTGTGGCCCTTGCCATACTTTGCCGGCACCTCGTATCGCGCCGGTTTGAACACGATCCGGCGCACCGCGGCAATCACCATGCAAAGGAAGACGATGGTTGCCGCGTAATCCGTCACGATTTCGTAAACATGGATCCCTGCCCCTGAAGAGCCGGGCATGACGAAATTCTCAGACATGCCGAAAATCAGCAGAGAGAAGGCGCGAGTCGCCAGCAGAATGAAACAGGTAAAAATAAGGATGTGAATGATTCCGGCGGTGCGGTAGCGCGGATGCTTCCACTGTCCTACCCAGAATTGCAACACTCTTTCCAGGCGCAGCAACGGCCGATCGAAACGCAGATCGCGCTCACCGCGAAATAGAGGCGTGAGGCGTCTCGCCACAATGTAGCTGAAACATGCGACACCCAGGAGATTCAGCGTGATGAACAGGGCTTGACCCGAGACCCACCAATATGTTGCTTGAGCCGGCGATTGGAGAGCTTCCAACATAATGCTCGACGTCCCCTGGTCTTCAAGATCTTTGGCAAGCTGGGGCCCACGCACAAGGCGACTGCCGGGAGCGCAGGAGGAAGGACATCAGAGCATTTACTTGCGTCTCGTCCATCCTTGTGACGAAGAGGCGTTGTCCACAAGGACTACAACTGAACCCGAGCACCTAAGCAGTGACATCAGTCTCGCAGGCCACGGAGCCGCCATTCAGTGACGTTCGTTACATTGAAGAGTGAACGATGTCACAAAAGGACAATTTGCGTCCGCCACCTTTGCTCCATGCAGCAGAGAGGCGCTACCGACAATGGCACACTTGCCGTTTCTTCAGGCGGTGTGGTGCGCAAGAATTGGGTGTGTGAATGGGGATCGTTGAAGGCCCGCCTCGGCCGTACGCGAAGCGGGCAGCGCGAATGAAAAGTGGTTGCTGCACGATCAGTCTAGAGCGTCTTCAAGTACTCGATGATGGCCCAGCGCTCCTCGTCGCTTAACTCCGGGCCAATGACTCCGTTGCCCAGTGGCGCGTTGCGGAACTCATGCCCCGAATTTGAGTTCCCAACTTCGCTGGTGCGGAACTCAAATCCGTTTTCGAACTGCGAAGAGGCGTATCCGATGTACTTGGGATCAAACTCCCGGCTGCCCGTGTAGAACGTCTTGTCGCGCTGTGCGGCTGGCAGCAAGAGTTGGTAGAGATTCGGTACTGAGCCGTTGTGCAGATACGGCGGGGTCGCCCAAATGCCGCCCAGAGGTCGTGCCTTGTACGCCAAAGGCGCTCGCACCGCGGAGTCGCGGAAACCGTTCCACTCCGTCCTTTGTTCGGGTGAAAGGCCGAGCTCATCATACTTAAGTCCGGCGATCTTGTCGGTCACGACCTGAAGTCCCTTTGCTGCCGAGACCGTCCCCAATCCCAAGTCACCGGTAACAGCAGTTCGCTGGGCCCAGTTCACGGCCGCTTTCGGATCCGTACCAATTTCGTTGAGTGGGACCAGCTTCACCTTCAGGAAGCGCCTGTTCTCCAACCCGGGTCCCCAGTATTCCGATTGCTGGTTCTGGATCTCGGGTGCATTCACTGGCGGCAGGTGACAGCCCTGGCAATGCTGCTCATAGAGCTTCTTCCCGGTCTCCGCCTTCGCCCGGTCGATAGCTCCGAAGATAGCCTCAGGCCACGACGGTGGCCGGACACCTGCAAACGGCACGGGGCCGGCGAGTTGAGCTTCCATGTCACGCAGGTTCTTCACATTCACGGTGGAAGTATAAAGTCCAGCCTGGGGATCGCTTAGATTGACCTGCGCGCGTACTCCCAAGGCCTCTCCGATGTTCCGCACCATCGGTTGCTGGATCGATCCGTTGTACTGCACCCAATCAAACCAACTCGTATACCAGAGCGGCGGAAAGTTTACCGGGCCATCTGCCACCCGGAGATTGTCGTTGTCCAGTTCTGTTCCGAAGACAAGATTGCCGATGCGAGCCAGGGCGTCGGTTCGGCCGAATCCTCCTTCGGCTACGTAGAGCTTCTTTTCCTCCGCAATGTCTTGTTCCGCGAGGCCTTTGGCCAGCAGCGCCCTGAGCTGCTCTCGCAACGCCTGCTTTGACTCTTCCGAAGCGTTGTCGCCCAAAACCTGTTTTGCAAAGCGATCAAACCGAAACGGCACTTTATCTGCGTAAGCAACGGCATACCCGAGTTCCGTTTGGAAGGCCGCGAGCTGCACCGTCGCCGAACCCCCATCGATGCGCACGCCTTTGCCCTTGTACTCCAGTTGACCGGTGTGGCATGCGGCGCAGGTCAGACCCAGGACTTCCATGCTTTTCTTGGTCTGAGGATCAACGACTGTGTCTTTGGCAAAACCCACGGGCAGACCATCCGGATTCTCCGTGCCCGTGCTGTCGGGCAGAAACCCGAATCGCGCGAGGTAGTCGGAATCACGAAAATGGGGCACCGACCCAATAATCTTGATGTGCGGCTGCTCGAGCGCCAGAAACCACCGATACGGAATCAGCACTGTCCCCTGGGAAGTGTGATAGAACCACTGCCTCTGGTAGGGTGTCCAATTTTGTTCGGGAAGTTGAAGCTGGTCCACGGCTTTGTATTGCGGCATCTTCTCGCTCGGCCTCGTAACAAACAGCGTCTTTACCTCCTGCAACTTCTGGCAGGCGCTCAGGCACAAGATGAGAGACAAGATAGCGAGCAACGGAGCCCATCTATTCGGAGTGGTCATGGTCAAGCCCGAAAAGCCTCCTTCGGCAGGTTGCCACAAACCCGACCATCCCGTTCGGCTGGCCAGGCTCGCAGACAATTGAGATAGTTCACGGTCCGTCGACTAAAGTAGTCCCCGCACCCAGAAAAGGGCACGGGGCCGGGCACTACGCGAATCGGGCAAGCGTCAGGCTGTCTGCGACTTTTTCTTCTGTTCTGCCCAGCGCTTTTTCATCATTTCCGAAAGACGTTTCCGAGCGGCCGGGCTCATGGCCTTGCGCTTAGGGGCAGGCTTCTGCTTCTGTGAAGCCCAACGCTTCTTCATCGCGTCTGAAATTCTCTTGCGCGCGGCTGCGCTCATACTGCGGCGGGCCCTGAAGGCTGCTGCCGCCGCCTTAGGAGGACGGCCACGGCGGGCTGAAGAGGCTGAGCCAAGACCTTCGAGCGCGGAGATGGCCTGGTCGATTCGATTACGTTCAGTCTTGAGAGCTGAAAGCAAGTTTTGAATATCCACAAGTGTCCTTTCGAAATACTGTAGTAGCCGGAGATTGTAGCAGTTAGACGCTATTCAGGGTAGAGAAGCTTCGGGCAACCTTGGTTAGGCATTGCCCGCCAGCGGTAGACTGCTGAATCCGTCTGAGTCTACCCTTTTGCATCGGCAATTGCAGTTATTCTAATGGGCCGGCGGTTTTGCGGACCAAGGTAGTCAAAAATAAAGGAACCTTTCGTCGCTTTGACGGCAACAGTGCTATAGGGAACCTTCCGAGTGCACGTGCGTTAGCCGTCTGGATTGACAAAACTTTACCTTGGCTTTACCGGACTTAACCATCGAACCTGCACCGCCGGTGTTTCAACGTAATGACAGTGAACTGTCGAGGAGGAGTAAAGAGATGAAAACGAGACTTTGGCTGGTTGCCGTCGCGCTGCTGGCGGTTGTGTTGTGTGGCAGTCTGGCACTCAGCTATGCGCAGCAGGCCGAGGCAGCCCCCGCGACTGGCTGGCACGGCCATGGGCACAACCACATGGCCTGGATGGCCCGCGAACTGAACCTCACCGATGCGCAGAAGCAGCAGATCAAGTCCATGATGCAGGCGCAACGCACCACTATGCGTCCGCTAATGCAGCAACTCGGGCAGAACCGTGTGGCGATGCTGACAGCGACTTCCGGTGGGGCTTTTAACCAGGCACAGGTAACGGCGCTCGCCACTCAGCAGGCGCAACTGATGGCCCAGATGATCGTCCAGAAGCAGTCCATCCAAAACCAGATTTATACCCAGGTGCTGACGCCCGCGCAGCGCGCTACCGCCGACTCGATGCGCCAGAAACAGATCGCCCGCATCACTGAGCATCTGCAAAAGATGTCGCAGTCGGGTACGGAAACTCCGGGCCAGTAACCATCCGTTGGAGTTCCCCACCAAGGCGGTCCACGGTGGGCCGCCTTTTGGCGCGCTGTTCAGTGCATCATCGCCTCGCCGGCTTTGCCAGGCTTCGGCTTGCGCAGCAGGAACAGGAAGGGGATCATGGAAACGAAAATCACCGCCATGAAGAAGAAGGTGTCATTGTAGGAAAGCATCGCCGCTTGGCGTTGCACGGTTCCCCACATCGCCTGATATGCCTGATGCGTTGCGGTGGCTGCGCTGGAACCCTGGCTCATGAAGTAGGCCTTCATGCTCTGGAACATCTGTTGCGCGCTTGCACTTTGCGGGTAAACATTCGCTCCCAGGGTGTTGATGTGCTTTTGCTGATTGCGGAACTGCAGCGTCTCGACCGAGGCGATGCCAATGCTGGCGCCGATGTTCCGCATCAAGTTGAACAAGCTGGTGGCATTGCCCATGCGCTCGTTGGGTATCCCACCATTCGTGATCGTCGTCAGTGGCACGAAGACGAAGCCGAGTGCCGCACCCTGGATCAGCAACGGCCACCAGAAGTTCACGGACGCCACGTCGAGACTGAATCGTGACAGCTCCCACATCGCGTAGGCCGACGCCACCAGACCAATACCCAGCAGCTTTCGTTGATCGATCTTCCCCGTCAACTTTCCGACGATCGGCATGATCAGGAAGGAGGCGAGGCCGCGCGGCAGATTGGTCAGGCCGGCGTGCGTCGCCGTGTATCCCAGCAGCACTTGCATCAGCAGGGGCAACAAGACCGTGCTGCCGTAGAGCACGAACCCGATCAACGTCATCAGAAACGTGCCAATCGCGTACGAGCGATACTTGAAAATGCTGAGATCGAGGACTGGGTGCTCCGCCTTTAATTCACGTATTACCAGGGCCGCCAGTCCGCCCACCGCCAACAGCGCAAGCACGACGATGAAGCGCGAGCCGAACCAATCGTCTTCCTGGCCCTTGTCCAGCATGATCTGCAGGCTGCCGATGCCGACTGCGAGCAGTCCGATTCCCCAGTAATCGATGCCCGTCTTTTGGCGGCGCAGGTACGGCGGATCGAAGATGAAGATTTGCGTCAGAATCAGAGCCCCGACCCCGATCGGCACGTTGATGTAAAAGACCCATCGCCAGCTGTAGTTGTCGGTGAGCCATCCACCCGCAACCGGGCCGAGCATGGGAGCGACGACGATTCCCAGCGCCCAGAAGGCCATCGCTTGCCCGCGCTTCTCCGGCGGGAATGACTCCAGCAGGATAGCTTGCGAAAGCGGTTGCAGACCGCCGCCGCACGCGCCCTGGATAACGCGACACACAATCAGGAATGGCAGGCTGGGCGCCAGTCCGCACATAAAGGAAGCGAGGGTGAATCCCGTCACCGATAGCAGCAGCAAGCGCTTCCGGCCGAAGCGACCGGCCAGCCAGCCGGTCATGGGAAGGATGATCGCATTCGCGACCAGATAAGACGTGAGCGTCCACGTCGCTTCGTCATTGCTCGCCGACAGACTGCCCGCGATGTGCGGCAATGAAACGTTCACCACGGTCGTATCCAGCACTTCCATAAACGTGCTCGACATGACCGCGATCGCAATCAGCCAGGGATTGATGTTTGCGTGTGCTTTGTCTCCGGTCAGAGCCATGAACGGGGTTCGGTCTCTTAATTTCCCAAAATTGCAAAACGTAATAGTTCTGTCATTTCAACTTATATGCGTCGTAAAGCACAGAATTCCAGCGGCGCTCTCCCTACCATGGAACTATGATTTCGCCATCAAAAATTGATTTGATTACTCCGCATCCCAAAGGGACTCAGGCCCGCGTGTTATTGAGTGCGGTCTTCGGCCCGTACGCACAGGACGACGAATTCGGCAGCCGCTCCATCAACCCCATGGAGCTTTATCACAATCAGGTCACGCGAGTGCAGGGGAGTTTTTCGCTGCGCATGTTCCATCGTTCCTGGGGCCTGATGATGATCCAGCGGAACATCTCCGCCCCGAGCACGCTGCTCGACTTCCCCACGCTGGAGCGTTTCGAACGCGAACTCACCTCGACCCATTACGACATCGTCGGGATTTCCGGCATCATTCCCAACTTCGGCAAGGTGCGCGAGATGTGCCGCCGCGTACGACGCCTATCGCCAGACTCAAAGATCATCGTGGGCGGACACGTTGCCGCCATTCCCGGACTCGACAAGCTGATTGATTCCGACTATATCGTGCGCGGCGAGGGTATCTCCTGGATGCGCCGCTACCTCGGCGAAGACCCAAACGCACCGATCGAGCACCCCGAGATCCTCTCCGGCTTTGGCATGCACATTCTCGGGATGCGCGTGCCGGATAACACTCGCGACACGGCGGCCACGATCATTCCCTCGGTGGGATGCCCGCTTGGCTGCAACTTCTGCACGACCTCCGCATTTTTTGGCGGCAAGGGCAAGAGCGTTAACTTTTACGAATCGGGAGACCAGATTTTCGAAATCATGCAGCACATGGAGCACTCGATGGGGGTGAGCTCCTTCTTCGTGATGGATGAGAACTTCCTGCTCAATCGTCCGCGCGCGATGCAACTGCTGGCGCGGATGAAGGAAGCCGGCAAGAGTTGGTCGCTCTACGTGTTCTCGTCGGTGAATGCGATTCGCAAATACACAATGGAAGAGTTGGTGCAGATTGGCATTTCTTGGATCTGGTTAGGCCTGGAGTCTCCCAACTCGAGCTACGCGAAGTTGCGGAACTCGGATACGCAGGCGCTTTCCGCCGAGTTGAGGCAGCACGGCATCAAGCTTCTCGGTTCGACCATCGTCGGACTCGAGCACCACACGCCGGAAAACATTGAGGAGGAGATCGAGTACGCGGTTTCGCACTGTACCGACTTCCACCAGTTCATGCTGTACACGCCGGTCCCCGGAACTCCGCTGTTTGCCCAGATGCAGGAAGAAGGGCGGATGCTCGATAGCGTTGACCTGGCCGACATTCACGGGCAGTTCAAATTCAACTTCGAGCACGCCGCCATCTCCCGCGACGATTCCAAGCGCTTCCTGGATTGGGCCTTCCGTTACGACATGGAGCGCAACGGCCCCAGCCTGTACCGCATCTGCGACACGATTTTTCAGGGCTGGAAGCGTTATCACGATCATCCCGACATGCGCGTGCGGCAGCGGGTCGCCAATGAAGCGGTCAAGCTGCGCACCACTTACAACGCTGCGCTCTGGGTGATGGAGAAGCGCCTGAAGGGGACGAACGCCTCGGTCGCGGCCAGGATTCGCGAGCTACGGCGAGAGGTGGAGCACGAGTTCGGCGCCGCTACTCGCCTGCTGCGCGCGGTCATCGGCCCGGTGCTCTTGTGGACATCGAAGCACGAAGATAAGCGCCTCGCCCAAGGCAAGACATATGAGCCCAAGACCTTCGTTGACCGGCGGAACTGGGTAGAGGCGTAACCAGCGGCTGTCTTGACGGGTCGCGCCATTTGTCGCTATCATAGGCGTCATAATGGTAAATGAACTGCGGGCAGTCGTACAGGAATTGGGTGGCAAACAGGCCCTCGGCCGGGCACTCTCCAGCGATCGCGACATGCGCGAGGCGATCCGGGAGGGGTTCCCGCCGGCCGTGGTGCAGGAGCTGATGCAGGCCTCTGGCTTGACCCTTAAGGAACTTGCCAGCGCGCTCGACCTTTCGCCGCGCAGCTTGCAGCGCCGCCGGCGCAGCGGAAGGCTGGCACGTTTTGAATCCGACCGGCTTTACCGCCTGGCTCGCATCGTGGCCATCGCCAATGAATACCTTGGCGATCATGAGCGCGCCATGCGCTGGCTTAAGCGTCCCAATCGCGCCTTGGGCGGCCTCGCTCCCGTGACCGCCATGGACACGGAATTAGGGGCGCGCCAGGTGGAGAACATCCTGGGCCGGATTGCCTACGGCGGAATTAGTTGACGCGCGTTTATCGGGTCCTGCGGAAGGCGCACGCCCGTGCGCCGTTTGACGGTGAAGGAGCCTACCGCTATGGCGGACGCTGGTCGAGTCCCGGAATCCGCCTTAGCTACGCGTCAGAACATCAATCCCTTGCCATGCTGGAGTATTTCGTTCATCTTGACCGGGACGATTCACCCAGCGACCTCGTGTTAGCCATCGCAGAAGTTCCGGACGGCGTAACCCAAGAGCGGGTTGAAACCAAGAATTTGCCTGCCAGATGGCGTCAATCCTCCGCCCCGCCGGAACTCGCCCGCATAGGCGATGAATTTGCGCAACGAGCGGAGCACTGCATGTTACTGGTGCCTTCAGTCCTCGCCCCGAACGAGAATAACTGCCTGCTCAATCCCGGGCACCCAGAATTCAAGAAGATTGTCGTTCTCAAGGCGGAGCCGCTCAGCTACGATCCACGCATGTTTGGTAAGCACCGACGCAGCAGGCAGTAGCTAGGCAGGATCAGGGCGGTGCCGTTTTGCTTGGCTCTTGTTACTTGGCTGGCGGGCGGGCTGGCAGCTTACGGCTTCCTGCTACGCGGTCGCAATTCCTTCGTCGGCTTCCAGGCCGAGTTCCTTGACGGCGATCTCGCGCATCTTGTACTTCTGCACCTTGCCGGTGATGGTAAGCGGGAAATCCTCCACGAACTTGATGTAGTGGGGGATCTTGAATCGAGCGATCTTGCCTTGGCAGAAATCGCGGATTTGGTCAGCGAGTGAGGGTGGAATTCTGCTCCAGCTTGACCCAGGCGGCCACTTGCTCGCCGTACTTGCGGTCAGGCACGCCGATAACTTGCACGGCGCTGATCCCAGGACACGTGTAGAGAAACTCTTCAATCTCGCGCGGCGAAATATTCTCTCCGCCGCGAATGATTACGTCCTTGGCCCGGCCCGTGATCTTGAAATAACCAGCCTCGTCCACCACGGACAAATCGCCGGTGTGCAGCCAACCGTCAGCGTCGATGACGGCGCGCGTGGCTTGCGGATTGTTGTAGTAGCCCTTCATCACGTGATATCCGCGCGTGCACAACTCGCCTTGCTCGCCTACGGGCACCGTCTTCCCATTCAAAGGATTGATAATCTTCGCCTCGGTATGGGGCAGAACTTTGCCCACGGTCGCCACACGCAACTCGATTGGATCATCCGTCGTAGTCTGCGTGATGACTGGAGAAGCTTCCGTCAGCCCGTACGCGATCGTCATCTCGCTGCAGTGCATCTGCTTCACCACGCGCTTCATGATCTCGATCGGGCAGGGAGAGCCTGCCATGATGCCAGTGCGCAAGGTGCTCAGGTCGCACTCGGCGAACTTGGGGTGCTCCAGTTCCGCGATGAACATGGTCGGGACGCCGTGCAGCGCGGTGCAGCGCTCTTCGGAAACCGCTCGCAGCGTTGCCTCAGGTTCGAAATAGGGCGCTGGGATCACCATGGTCGCGCCCGTCACCACGCATGCCATGTTGGCCAGCACCATGCCGAAGCAGTGGTAGAAGGGCACGGGTATGCAGAGCCGGTCGCGATGGGTGAAGCGCATCGCATTGGCGATCAGCATGCCGTTGTTGACGATATTGTGGTGGGACAGCGTCGAGCCTTTCGGCATCCCAGTGGTTCCCGACGTGTACTGAATATTGATGGCGTCGTCGAAATTGAGACTGGCCTCGCGGTGGCGTAACTCTTCGATTGGAACGTTGTCTCCCATCCTCAGCAATTCGTCCCAGCCAAGCATGTCTGGCGGCACAGCAACCGCTTTCTGATCGGCGGGATCAGGCGAGTTTGCGCCCATGAAAATCAGGCGACGTAAATCCGGCAAGCTATCGGCGTGCAGCTCACCAAATGGCGATTGTTCGCTCTTGGGGCACACCTGCCGGACAACCTCCACGTAATCGCTGTCGCGAAAGCCCTGAATCAGCATTAACGTCTGACATTCCGACTGCCGTAGTGCATATTCAAGTTCGGTGGAGCGGTTGGCGGGATTGATGTTGACGAGGATGGTGCCAATCTTCGCGGTGGCGAACTGGGTCACGATCCATTGGGCGCAGTTGGTCGACCAGATCCCAATACGGTCACTCTTCTTGATGCCGAGCGCCAGCAAGCCTCGAGACAGGCGTTCCACCTCGTTCAACAATTGCGCGTAGGTATAGCGCTTCTGCTGGTGGCGAACGATCAGCGCATCATTGTCGGGGTGCGCAGCGGTAGTGTCATCGAGTACTTCCCCGATGCATTTGCCGAGCAGCGGAACCTCAGCGGTCCCGCACGAGTAACTCAGCTCTTTCGCGCTACGGGTTACGGCCTGCATGTCGGTTAACGGCAATAAACGCCGATGCGGGAACTATAAGCGATTTTTCGGCCAGAGAAGAAACAAGAATTCGTTTCGGGCTACCACTTTCGCAGCAGGTAGC
This sequence comes from uncultured Acidobacteriaceae bacterium, assembly GCA_963843005.1. Classification (GTDB taxonomy): domain Bacteria; phylum Acidobacteriota; class Terriglobia; order Terriglobales; family Acidobacteriaceae; genus Bog-257. Next base: position 86,999 of record CAWJIW010000003.1, read on the forward strand.
GCCGAACGATTGCGCGCAGCAGCCGACGGTAGAGCGGGCCTTCAGGCCCGCGTTAAGGTGGTACCGCAACCCCTAGCTGCAGCCGCTGAGGTCGTCAACCTCAGCGGCTGAAGCTGTTTATTTCTGGCCCTAAGACGCAGGCCTAACGGCCTGCTCTACCCGTACAAGCGGATACACCAATCCTGGAACCGCGCTACAGCGCGGCGCAGACCGCCTTCACTTCCGTGTACATCTCGAGCACTTCGTGGCCCATCTCGCGGCCCCAGCCCGACTGCTTGTATCCGCCAAACGGCAGAGCGGCGTCGAACACGTTGTAGCAGTTGATCCATACCGTGCCCGCCCGCAGCCTCTCGGCGATACGATGCGCCTTGCTGATGTCGCGCGTCCACACCGCAGCAGCCAGACCGTATTCGCTCTGATTGGCCTCGGCCACGAGCTTATCAATGTCGCTGAACGGCATGGCACAGACGACCGGCCCAAAGATTTCCTCGCGAACCACCTTCATATCAGGCGTGGTCTTCACCATCACCGTCGGCTCGACGAAGTATCCCGCGCCCGGCCGCTTGCTTCCTCCGACCACGGCCTCGGCGCCTTCGCTGAGTCCGATCTCGAGATAGCTGCAGACGCGGCGTAACTGCTCTTCCGATACCAGCGGCCCCATGGAAGTTTCCGGATCGAAACCCGGGCCCACCTTGATCTTCTTGGCTTGCTCGGCCACGCCGCTCACCACCTTGTCGAACATGCTCTGCTCAACGTAGAGGCGCGACCCCGCGCAGCAGCACTGGCCATGGTTAAAGAAGATGGCACTCGCCGCACCGGGAATGGTGGAGTTCATATCGGCATCGGCGAAAACGATGTTCGGCGACTTGCCGCCCAGTTCCAGTGACACTTTCTTCAGATTGCCGGCTGCCGCCTGCACGATCAGCTTGCCTACCTCGGTCGAGCCGGTGAAAGCGATCTTGTCCACATCCGGATGCGACGCGAGCGCGGCGCCTGCCGTCTCGCCGTAGCCGGGAACAACGTTCACCACGCCGTCGGGAAATCCTGCTTCTGCGATCATCTCGGCCAGCAGCAATGCGCTGAGCGGAGTCTGTTCGGCCGGCTTCAGGACCACGGTGCAGCCCGTCGCCAGTGCGGGCCCGAGCTTCCACGCCGCCATGAGCAGCGGGAAATTCCACGGGATGATCTGTCCAATCACGCCTACCGGCTCGCGCCGCGTGTAGGCGAAATACTTTGGCGAAAAGGGGATGGTGTTGCCTTCGATCTTGGTCGCCCAACCCGCCATGTAGTGAAACAGGTCAACCGCCAGCGGTACATCGGCAACCCGCGCCACGGACAGCGGCTTGCCGTTATCGAGACTTTCCAGCTGAGCGAATTCTTCGAGGTGCTGCTCGATCAGATCACCCAGCTTCCAAATCAACCGGCCCCGCTGTGAGGCCGACATCTCTGGCCAGGGTCCGCTCTCGAAGGCTTGGCGCGCCGCCTTGACGGCACGATCAATGTCTTCACGATCGCCTTCCGCAACTTGGGCCAGGATTTCTCCAGTAGCGGGGTTGTAAGACGGGAATGTTTTTCCGGAAGCGGAATTAACCCACTTGCCGTTGATGAACATTTTCCTTGGTTTGCCGACGAACTCTTGCACACGGCTGTCCATTGCCGTGGTGCTCACTGCAGTAGCCATACCATACCTCCTGAAGCAGAGCGCCGCCGTGCGTGTCTCTGCCATTGGTTATCTGAATTTGAAGCCGGTTTCGAGTTGCTCTCGACCGTAGATACACGCGGAAGCCCGCGGGCACCAGCTCACATCCTCGCGCAAGAGTGTATCAGAGCTGGCAAGGCCGTGCGCCAGCCCTGGAGAGCTGCCATCCGGCCCGCCTGATGAATCGTAGGTAAGCGATTAGAGCGTCGCGTGCTCGCGGGCCTCTTCCACCGTCGTGGCAAAAACGAAAAGCTGATCGACCTTGGTCACCTTCAAGGAGGTCAGCAATCGTTCGTTGGCGCCTACCACGACCAGCTTGCGTCCGTGGCCCTGGCGCGAAATGTGGGCGCCCACCAGGCACCCGATTCCCGCGGAATCGATATATGGCATGTCGGTCACGTCGACGATTAGGAGGTGTGAGGTTGCGGAACGAACCATGGTCTGGAACGGGAAGAAATTCCCCAACAAGAGTGGGCCATGCAGTCGAAGTACGGTGATGTCGCCGCTGGCATCCTCAACTTTCTCTATCTGCAGTGGTTTTTCTTGCATAGCCGACGATTGTATAACGGCCCGTTGTACTGCAATGTTAATTTCCCGTTACTCGAACCCGCTGGCGACGGCGACCGCTTTCAGGCAAACTTGACGCCGGTAGTAGTCTGGATTCGCCGTGACCGCTATGAAAAGCCAGAACTTTCGTGTCTTCAGCTTGCTCGTCCTCTTCTTATCTTGTCCTCTTCATCTTTACCGGCGCAGAAGCCCCAGATCCTTCCGCCGAGCACGAAGCAGACCGCCCCAGTCCCGCCGCCGCCAGCCCCGCAGGTCGCGCCCCAACTCACCCCGCAGGACGTTGAAGCTTTCCTTGATGGTTTTCTCCCGATCCAATTGCAGCGCGACGACATCGCAGGCGCGGTCGTCATGATCGTGAAGGATGGCAAAGTCCTGTTCGCGAAGGGCTACGGCTATTCCGACGTCAAGAACAAGAAGCCCGTCACCGTGGATGCCACCCTGTTCCGCCCCGGTTCGATCTCCAAGACGTTCACCTGGACCGCCGTAATGCAACTGGTTGAGCAGGGCAAACTCGACCTGAACCGCGACGTGAATGACTACCTCGACTTCAAGATTCCGGCGACCTTTGATAAACCCATCACGCTGAAAGACATCATGACCCATACTCCGGGGTTCGAGGAGACCATCAAGGAGTTGTTCGTCGCCAATGCCGCCGACATGCGGCCGCTGAAGGACTACCTCACCTCGCATTTGCCGAAGGAGATTTTTCCTCCGGGCACCACGCCCGCCTATTCGAATTACGGGGCCACGCTAGCCGGCTACATTGTCCAGCGCGTTTCCGGCATGCCCTTTGACGACTACATCGAGCAGAACATTCTTGGGCCGCTGGGCATGAAGCACAGCACCTTCCGCCAGCCATTGCCGGATGATCTGAAGCCGCTCATGTCCGACGGATACAGCAAGGCTTCGCAGCCGGCCAAGAGTTTCGAATTCGTGCAAGCCTGGCCGGCCGGGAAGCCTGTCAACCACCGCCGAAGACATGTCGCACTACATGCTGGCGCATCTGCAGAACGGCGAATACAACGGCGCTCACATCCTCAAACCGGAGACGGCGAAGCTCATGCACTCGCGCGCCTTCGGACTGGTGCCGTCAATGAATGGCATGTGTTACGGCTTCTACGAGGAGTCGCGTAACGGACACCACATCATCGGACATGGCGGTGACACCCAATGGTTTCACAGCGACATGCACCTGATGCCCGACGACCAGATCGGGTTCTTCGTCTCGTACAACAGCGCGGGCAAGGGTAGCCACTTTTCAGGACGTTCGGCGCTGTGGCAGACCTTTCTGGATCGCTACTTCCCTATACACTCCGCCCCCTGGAGAGCAGGTGGCAGATGCGGCCCATGATGCCAAGTCGGTCGCCGGTACCTACTGGTACAGCCGGCGCTCCGAAACCAACCTCGCGGCCATCACCTCCGCCCTGAGTCAAAACAAAGTTAGCGTCAACTCTGACGGCACCATCAGTGCCGAAAACGCTAAGGACTTTGCCGGCAATCCCAAACATTTCAAGGAAATCGCTCCCCTGCTCTTCCGGGATGTGAATGGGCAAAGCTGAAGTCGCGTTCCTCAAGGATTATGCCGGACGCCAAGTTATGGCTTCCGACTTTCCCTTCTGGGTGGAACAACCGGTGCCGATGCTCAAGAACCAGAACCTGAACGTCACCATCATCGCGTATGCGCTTATCATCTTCGTCCTGACCCTTTTATTCTGGCCACTGAATGCCATGCTGCGGACCCACTATGGTTATCGTGCGGAACTGGCGCCGGATTACCGCAGCTCACGCATGATAATGAGATTGATCTGCATCTTGAACCTGGCGTTCGTCGCCGGGTTCGTGGCTTGGGGCGCGTCTATAGACGAGAACATCGGGCTGCTCAGCAGTCACTTCGATGGCCGCCTGCATTTACTCCAAGTTGTCGGCGTCCTCGGAGTAATCGGGGCGATGTACTCCGTGTTCTATTTCGTGCGCTCGTGGAAAGACGAATCGCTGTGGGGGTGGACGAAGTTCTGGAACACGCTGCTGATGCTCGCTTGCGTGGGCTATGCCTTCTTCCTGCTGAATTGGCACCTGCTCAACTTTAAGCTGAATTATTGATATCTCGACGGGCTGCAGCCGGTTCGGATTTGCTGCGTTCTGGTAGAGCAGGCCTTATTTTTTACATAGATATATTATTTTAAATTTATTTATTATTTAATATTTATTGTCATTTGTGTATTATAATGCATTGCGTTATCATTGATTGGATTTTGTGATACGAGTGTAACAAGATGTGTATATTTTGAGTATTTTTTGTGTTTATTTCGGTATCTCGTGTTTTATTGTTTATTTATGCTGTGTCGCTACTGCGAACAGGGTGTGGTGATCGAGGAGTATATTTGTTGTCTGTTTTACTGCTTAACTCGGATGGTAGAATTTATTGCTTGTTGTATCGCTTATTTGTGGCAGCATCGTTGGATTGTGGATCGTGTAAGTTGCAACGTTTGCTGCATGTTGAATGTATCGAATTGTTTGTCATCACTGTATATGTGTGTTGCTGCGGCAATAGTTGTTGTGTCTGTTTGACTGTTGTCTTCATTTTTGGCAACGCTTCTAGCGGGAGTTCCCAATATGGTATATGGATTTCAAGAGTCTTAAGAGTGTTATTGATGTGATGAGTTGTTGTGTTGATTGACGATCACAGCGCTAAGTATTGCGCTGCATCGCAAGGGAACGACTGCATGGAAGTGATGAGTGAATGACTGCATGTGCTTTTCTCGATTGCGTTATGTTTGACGTAATGTTGATGGATTATGGCACTTGTGGTGGAACTGCATGCATTTAATGGCTGGATTTATTGCAAGTGTGTTTGATGAATCAAGCATCTAATGTTTGTTTAGCGGCATCCGCTATCTTTAGATGCAAGGTAAAATGGATCGCTTTCATCTGGAGCTGGAGATGGGCGGCGGTGGCGAGTTTGTTGCAAGTGTAGATGTAACAAGTGTGTTTGTATGAGTTTCGTTATGAGTATAACTACATCTGTCCTCACGAGGTAATAAGGATGTAAGTGTTGTAGAAGCTGGTGGGTTAATGAGTGGCGCTACGATCCGCAGCTACAGGTTTGGGAATATCTTTAAGGATTTGAGGTTAAGTGACTAAGTATGTAAGGTTAGTTGAAGTTGGAGGGCATTAGCTGGGAAATCAGTTAGGTGATGGTAGAGGAGTGGGTGTGTTTGGTTTGTATCGATGATAGTATTATAGTGTATTAATGTAACTATATGTTTAAGGAGATTGATGTAGTAGTTTAATGTTGTATTAAGGTGAGAGTTGGATTTAATTAAATTGTAAAGATGTATGATAAAGTGTAAAAAATGATAAAATCAGGCCTGCGTTTGCGCGCCGGCTACTTTGCCCCGTGGCTTCAGCCCGTGGTACGGGCTGAAGCCACGGAAGCCATTCGGAAGCTTCTCGACGCGGCGCTGAATGCCTGCCCTGAGCGTAGCCGAAGGGCGCCGCTCTACCCAACAACTCAGCGACACAGCTATGGTGGAATTCGCTTCAGTGAACGCGATCGGAATCGGTCGTGACTGGCTTAGGAGGGTGAGCGGCAGTATTGGCCGGTGTGGCGACGACGTTGACTTTCTGGCCGTGCGCAGCACTGGCCGTGTGAGTTGTAGTTGCGGTTGTGGCTGTTCCGGTCCGGGGGACATTCGCGCTGGGCGACGGAGGCTGGTGCTTCGTCTGGGTCGCCGGCGGACGATGAAACACGTGGTGATCGCGCCCCTGATAACGCTGCGCAGACAGCGAGATCGCGAATAACGTAATAGCGACGATGGCGAAGAACCGGAAACGGCCCGAGTTATTCATTTGGGGAATATTACAAAGACATTGCTATTTTACGACAGGCTTGGCTTCTTAGCCTATGAGGAAAAAACCCACCCCTCTGCTACTTTCGCCGTACTTTCCTCTCGCGACCTCCAGCGTTTGCAGGCTGCCTGCCAGCCTGCCCGAAGCGATGCTCGAACCGTTGCATGTCCACCCGCCTGCCCTTGAAGCCCACGCCCTCGGCCTGCAGCAGGAAGCGCTGCTCCAATCCCGACTCTCCGCGCAGGGAGATCCGGCCCCCGGAGCCCAATACTCGCTGCCAGGGCAGCCCTCCGGACCTGCTTCAGGACACGGCCGACGTGCCGTGCGCAGCGAGGATAGCCTGCGGCCTTGGCGATCGCGCCATAGGTGCTGACCCGTCCCCGGGGAATCCGCCGGATGGCATCTGAGATAGCTGTCACCAGCGGCGGTTTCTCGTTGCGCGGCGGTTGCATAGATCACGCTAAGATACACCCATGGCTGAAGCAAATCGTGAACCGGTAGCCCGCTTCTCCGACCGGGCCGGAGACTACGCCAAATATCGCCCGCATTACTCGCCTGAAGTCGTGGAGGCCTTGCGTCAGGCTTGCGGACTGCGGCCCGAGCACCTTATCGCCGATGTCGGCTGCGGACCGGGGCTCCTCGCCGAGATATTCCTGGACAATGGCAATCGCGTGATCGGCGTTGAGCCGAATCGCGAGATGCGGATTGCCGGAGAAGACTATCTCGCGGCTTACTCCAACTTCAGCATGGTGGACGGCAGCGCCGAGGCCACAAACCTGCCCGATGAAAGCGTTGACTTCGTGATTGCAGGCCAGGCTTTCCACTGGTTTCGGCCTCCCGAGGCGCGGGTTGAGTTTGCTCGCGTCTTGAAGCCGGGGGGCTGGGCGGTGCTGGTTTGGCACGATCGCGACATCGACTCCACGCCCTTTCTGCGCGCGTATGAGCAGTTCATTCGCAGCCACTCCATCGATTACGAGCAGGTCTCGCACAAGTACCAGGCGAGCTATGAGGCGCTGTTGAGGTTTCTTCGCGCCGTGCGAAATGAAGCTCATCCAGCAGCACAACCAGCAACGGCTGGATTTCGACGGCCTGCGTGGGCGGTTGTTGTCCTCCTCATACATTCCGAAGTCGGGCGCGCGGCTACGAAGCAATGATGCGGGAGATGCCGCAGCTCTTCTTATCCCACGCGGAAGATGACCGCGTCGTGCTGGAGTACGACACCAAGATCTACTACGGGCACCTGCATCGATGAGCGCGAACCACGCTGCATCGGACGCTGTCGTTCTGCGGACGGAACACCTGGGCCGCCGGGTGAACAACGTCGAAATTGTCAATGACATCTCGCTCGATGTCCGCCACGGCGAGATGCTCGGCATTGTCGGGCCCAGCGGTTCCGGCAAGAGCTCCTTCCTCCGGCTGCTGAACCGCCTCGATGAACCGACCAGCGGCACCGTCTTCCTCGAAGGCCAGGACTATCGCCAGTTTTCGCCGCGCGAACTTGCGCCGCCGCGTCGGGATGGTCACGCAACGTCCCTTCCTGTTTCCCGGGGGCGTGGCTTCCAACGTGAGCTTCGGACCTCGCGCAACGCGGCGAGACCCTGCCCGACGCGGAAATCGCACGCCTGCTGGAGCGTGTTGGCTTGCCCGGATTCGCCGCGCGCGAAGTGACGCAACCTCTCCGGCGGCGAGCAGCAGCGGGTCTCGCTGGCCCGCGCGCTGGCCAACCGTCCCGAGGTGCTGCTGCTGGACGAACCCACGTCGGCGCTCGACGAGCAGGCCAAGGCCGGAGTCGAGGAACTGATCTGCAACCTGGTCCGCGAAACTTCGCTGACCTGCCTGTTGGTGACCCATGATCGCGACCAGGCGCGCCGCATGTGCGACCGCGTCGCCATTCTGGAAGCTGGACGCCTGATTCAAACTGGAACTCCCGCGGAGGTGCTGGATGCTTAAATCGCTCTTCCACTCACAAATTAGTTTGGGATTCGCGCAGGCGGGCATCGCCGCCATTCTCGCGCTGGCCGTGATACTTCTGGCGCGCCGCCGCAATATCCATCTGGAAAGCGACGCCGCCGTCGCGTTGTTGCGCGGGATCGTGCAGATCGTAGCCGTAGGCTCGATTCTCATGCTGCTGCTCAAAGGCCCGCGCTGGACCAGCGTCTTCCTGCTGACGGGAATGATCGTCGCGGCGGGATCCATCTCGGCCCGGCGCGCGAAGAACATTCCCGGAGCGCGAAAAGGTCTCGACCTACTCGATCGCTGCGGGCGCAGGGCTGGTGACGGCGGTGATGACCTGGGCCGGCGTGATTGATACCGCCATCACCACGCTTATTCCGGTGGGGAGCATGATCATCGCCAACGCCATGAACACGAATGGGCTGGCGCTGAACCGCTTTCGCTCGGAGGTCCTGTCGCACGCGGGCGAGATCGAAACCGCGCTGGCGCTGGGCGCGGCGCCGGAGGACACGGTCGCGCTCTATGCCGAGTCGAGCATCCACGCCTCGCTGATTCCCGCCATCGACAACCTGCGCTCGCTGGGCATTGTCTGGATTCCCGGCCTGATGACCGGCATGTTGCTCTCCGGCTCGAGCCCGCTCTACGCGGCCATCTATCAGTTCGTGGTGATTGCCATGATCCTGGCTTCGTCAGGGCTCACTTCCCTGCTGAGCACGATGATGATCCGCAACCACGCGTTTTCGCCGGCGGAGCAGTTGGTATTGAGGGGTGACACCTAGAGCTATCGCTTTTGGTGCGCGATGGCGGATGGCCAGGCTGAGGGCGCGCAGACCACCCATTCATCACATCATCACAAACTCAAGTCTGGGTGGGCGGGTGTCCCGGCTGGGGTGAGCAGGCCGCCAATTCATCACAAAATCACATCTGGGTGTCCCGTTCTAGACCTCTTTTGGCTAGGGCGGGGCAATCGCCACGCCAATGCTCCAGTCCCGCCTTGCGGGACGATATAAGAAAGCCCACCGCTTCAGCGGTGGGAAGCAGAAATTAAGAACCCGAGTCCCCCGGGGACGGCACAAAGGCCTGTGCCGATTGTCACGGAATCAGGTTCGGGAAGCGCGTAGCGTGTGGCCATGCCGCATGCGCTCACGTCTAATCTCGTGCATTGCGTGTTCAGCACCAAAGATCGCGCCAACACGATCCCCGATCCCGATGCCCTTGCCCGTTATGCCGCCGGGGTGGCGCGCGAGAAACACATACCTTTGCTGATTGCCGGCGGGACCGAAAATCATCTGCATGTCCTGATCGCTCTGCCTGCGGCCACGCCCTTGGCCAAAGCGGTGCAGGAGTTGAAAGGCAACAGTTTGCGATGGCTGAATCAGCATGGGCCGTCGTTCGCCTGGCAGGAGGGGTATGGCGCCTTCAGCGTCAGCGTATCGAACAAGCGCGCGGTCATGGGATACATCGCGGAACAGCGTCGACATCATCAGAGGCGCAGCTTCGAGCAGGAGTTCGCGGCGATGTTGCGGAAGGCGGAAATCGATTGCGATCCGCGGTTCATGTTCGGGTAGTTGTGCCGTCCCCGGGGGACTCGGGTTTCATGTTCTCGCCTACCCACCGTTGAAACGGTGGGCTTTCTTATTTCGTCCCGCGTCGCGGGACTCGTTCGTTGGCAATCCGGCCGTGTGCTCCACCAAAACCTTTTTTGCCGGGTGCCCTTGGCTGTTACCGAGCGGTACACGGCAAACGGAAAAGCTATTCCCCGCTTGCCACTCGATCCAGACGGGCGAGAGTGTCGGGATAGTGGCTGACCAGGCGAAGCAGAGCGACTGCCTGGGCGTTGGGTTTGCCGCGCCCCTGTTCCCAGTTCTCCAGCGTACGCGCGTTGGTGTAGAGCTTGCGTGCGAAAACGCCTCGCGACAGTTTCAACTTCTGCCTCGTCTTGCGGATGAACGCCGGGCTCACTTCGGGCAGCGGCCTGGCTTCCACCTTGTAGCTGCGCAGCGTCAACTTTCCCTCGCGATGCGCCTGCATCGCGTCCACACCTTCCATCAATTCGTCGAAGATCTTTCGCTTAGCCTTCATGTTCTTCTCCCCGTCCGCGGCTTACTCACTTTGAGCTGTCGCCGCGCGTTGCTCTCCGCCTCAATCGCTCTCTTAAGCGCCTTCTTCTGCTCCGCAGTCAAGTCGTCGGCCTGCTCTTTGCTGTAGATGGTCATCATCCATATCTGGCCGTCTTCCTGAAACCAGAAATAAATGACGCGCAAGCCGCCGCGTTTACCCTTGCCTCGGCGGGGGTCAGCAAAGCGGATCTTTCTAAAACCGCCCGTGCTGGGCATTACATCGCCCAGTTCGGGATTTCGGGCAAGAGCATCCTGAAGACCCCGATACTGGTCATCGTTGAGGTACTCATGGACGTGCTTGGTAAACGCCGGCGCCTCAAGAAACTCCATAGTCGGATTGTATACGCGATCCGCGTATAATTCTACTATACGCGAATTACGTACACAAGTGGCTTGCGGGTCCCGTGGCCGCATGGAGGTGGCCTCCGCTGAAGGTTGGAGTTCGTGCTGCCTCATCACCTGCAAGCGTGACCCGTGCCCTTGCCGTGGCCGCCTTGGCGAAGTATCACTGAAACCGAGGACAGCGCAGTTGTGTCTTCGGTCGCCGCACCTAGTGGGCGGGCCGGGAAAGCTCTTTGAAAACAGTTGCCAGTAGTTGGTTATCAGTGGTCAGTTGCTAGTTGTCAGACGGAGGGCGCAGGTTACCAGTTGATACCAGTTGATTAGTGCCATCGCCCTCGTCCCTCATCAATAGGCGCAAACTTGTCTGCGCAAGTTACTGCGAATAAAGCAGTTACAGATAAACCATTGGGAATCAATAAGTTGCCGGGAAATAGTCCTGGGGACGATGATTCTAAAGAGCACGGGGGAGGGGAGGGGGTAGCAATCAGTGGCCAGTTGCCAGTGGCCAGTTGCCAGCAGTCAGTGGTTCGGAGAGTAGTCCTTTGGCTAAATGCTAAGTGCTAAGTGCTGAATGCGAACCGCAGATCCCTCGACTCCGCTGCGCTCCGCTCGGGATGACAACTTTGAGGGGGCCGACTGAGTGCTGAACGCTGAACGCTGAATGCTGAATGCTGAGGGCTGACTGCTGGTTGCTACGTTTCCAGCGTGTAGCGTGAGGCGGCGAGACGGTACATGCGTCGCCAGAGCAGGCGGTTGACGGTCACCACTACGATGGCCATCACGATGGTGGAGGCCAGTAGCAAATCGAAATTACCGGAGTCGGTGGCCCGCGAGATGGTCGCGCCCAAACCGACCGTGGTGTAGGTCTGGTCCTTCAGGCGGAAGTATTCGGCAACGATGCTGGCATTCCAGGCGCCGCCGGAAGCGGTCACGAGACCGGTGATCAGATAGGGGAAAATGCCGGGCAGAATCAGTTTGCGCCAGCGTTGCGTGCGGTCGAATTTGAATAACGCCGAAGCTTCTTTCAAGTCGGTGGGAATTGCCATGGCGCCCGCGATCACGTTGAACAGGATGTACCACTGCGTGCCCAGCAGCAGGAGCACGATCGAGCCCAGGCCCAATCCGCCGCCGACCCGGATCAGCACCAGGAGCACGATGGGAAATAATGCCGTCGCCGGAACGGAAGCTGCAATCTGCGCCAGCGGCTGGGCAATGCGCGCCAGCTTGGGATTGAATCCGATGGCAACGCCCGCAGGAATTGTCCACGCTGCTCCGATGACGAGCGCCGCCAAAACGCGGAGGAAGGTCGCGCCAGCGCCGGTCAGCAGTTCGCGATACTCCACGCCGTTGAGTCCGGTGAGCATCGCGATGGCTTTGCGTGACCGCGTACAGCACAGCGAGCACGGCAATGACGGCGATCGCGCGACCGGTCCAGACTTTCCAGGGAGCTGGCGGAGTGTCGTCATCGGCGCCGTGATAAAGACGGGCGAAGTGCAGCGCGAGCCGTTCGCGAACGGGATTGATCGTTTTCTTGCGCAAGCGTCTCAGGCCCCGTGAATGCTCAATCACGTTGAGAAACCACGAACGCGGTACATCGGCGCTCTCCACCTGCTCCATCTTGAACTTTTCGGCCCAGGCAATTACCGGCCGCCACACGATCTGGTCGAGCAGCACGATCACCGCAATCATCACTCCGACGCCCCAGAAGATGGCTTGCGTGTCGCCTGCGCTGGCGGCGGTCTGCAGGTAGGAACCAAGTCCGGGCAAGCGGAAATCGCGGTCGCCGAGGACGAACATCTCGCAGGCCATCAGAAAGAACCAGCCGCCGGCGACGGACATCATCGAGTTCCAGACCAGGCCGATCGCGGCGTAAGGCAGTTCGAATTGGGTGAACCGCTGATACCAGTTGAAGCGATAGATCTTGGCGGCTTCGCGCATGTCGCGCGGAATGCTCTTCAGGGACGAGTAGAAGCTGAAAGCCATGTTCCACACTTGACCCGTGAAGATGAGCAGGATAGCGCCCATCTCTACCCCAAGCTGATGACGCGGAAACAGCGCCACCATCGCCAGCATTACGCCGGGCAGGAAGCTGAGCACCGGGATCGACTGCAGAATGTCGAGCAGCGGAATCATGATGCGTTCGGCCTTCGGGTTGTAAGCGGCTACGTAGCCATACACCAACGTGAAGGCAAGCGAGAGCACGTAGGCAACTACGATTCGCAGCAGCGAGTAGGCAGCGTACAGCGGAAGCTTGGTGGGATCGCGCGAAATCTCGATGTGAGGGTTGAAAGGCCCGAACCAGGTGCGCGCCAGCACCACCACAACGTAAAACACAGAAAGGCCACCGGCGAAGATGACGAAATCGGTCAGCACCGACCAGGTCTGCGCCGGCAGCAGCGACCACGGGCCTTTGCCAAGGATTCGGATGGGCTGCCAGGTGGCACGAGCCATTTAGCTTTCACCCGCCGTCGGCGCTACGTCGGCTTCCTCGCGATGGAACAGCCGCTTGGTTTCCGAATCGTAATCGAAGATTTCGGCGTAACGTCCCCAGTTCAGCGCAGTTTCGAACTGGCGCTCAACTTCGTCGGAGCTGAAGTGCTCATCGAGAATGTCGCGGAAAAACTCTTCGCCGATGGCATGGTCGCGCTTGGCATGCAACGTATTTTCGATAAGCCGCAAAATGGCGACGTTCTTCAGCGCGGCCTCGCGGAAGATTTCCTTCTGCGCCTGGATATCGGCCTCACCGAACTTGCGACCCTCTGGCGTGATCTCGACATCGCCCTCGTGCAAGACCGCGAAATCGAGCATTACCGACGCGTCAACGATGGGCAGAAGATCGTCCACGTCCATCGCGAGTTCGTCGGCCAGCTTGTAGAGATCGTCGCGCCCGCCGCGGTCCGCCAGCAGTTCCATGAACCCGGCGATGCCTCCGGGACGCGCATGTGGCAGCATCTGGAACTTGGTGCGCTCGCGCGGTTGGCCATCGCCGGGCTGCTGCGTGGCCTTGCCGGGAACCGAAGCCTTTTCGTCCGGACGTGTCAGCGTTTTGTAAATGTAGTCCACGTAGGCCAGGAAGCGCGGCGACTTGCGGTCGCGATACTGCGGAATCTCAATCTCGAAGTCGGAGCGGATGCGACCGGGATTGCGGCCCAGCACGATGACGCGGTCGGCGAGAAGCACCGCCTCCTCGATGTTGTGGGTCACGACGAAGATGCTGGTGGTGGGCATCTTCTTGCTGAGCCACAACTCCAACAGCTCGGAACGGAGGTTTTCCGCGGTGAGAACGTCGAGCGCCGAGAAAGGCTCGTCCATGAAGAGCACTTCCGGCTCGACCACCAGCGCGCGCGCGAATCCCACGCGCTGCTTCATTCCGCCCGAGAGTTCCTTCGGATAGGCAGTCTCAAAGCCGTCGAGACCGACGGTGTCAATCATCTTCAGCGCGCGCTTGTGGCGCTCGATGGCGCCCTGACCTCGGGCAACCAGCGGCGCTTCCACGTTTTCCAGCACGGTGAGCCAAGGGAACAACGCAAAGCTCTGAAAAACAATGGAGACATTTGGGATCTGCCCGTCCATCGGCTTGCCGTGCCACAAAACATGGCCCGACGACGGCTTCGAGAGGCCAGTCAACATGCGCAGCAGAGTGGACTTGCCCGAACCGGACGGCCCAAGCAAGGTAACAATCTTCCCCGGACACACTTCCAGATCGGTGGGTGCAATCACCTCGATGCGATTGCCGTCGGCCTGCGGATAGTACTTTTCGACAGCGCAGGCTTGAATGATCGCCTCGGCCAAGTTTCTCTCCTGTGGGTCGTACTTAGTTTATGGGCTGGTGATGCTTACCCACAATCCGAACATCAGCGCGATTGTGAAAGGAGTATGAATTTAGTTTCGAAAATGCAACCCGCGGTCGTCGCTCCGGAACCCGAAAGCACTCAGCAACTGGAGGACAGCCGCGGAAGCAGGATTCCTCCTTCGCTACCACGCCCCCTGCTTGCGCCCGAACCACCAGATCACGCCTACGGTGGCCGTGTTCTGGTCCTTGCTGAAAACGCCCTGCTGGCTAGACAGGAAGATCGGCTGATTGGACCAGTCGCGCCGGTACTCGTAGCGCATATCAAATCCATCCGCCAGACGGAAGTCGTAGGTCGCCGTGACTTCCTTGAGCGCCTCGGTGACTCCGCTGAACAACCCGCCGCGATCCGACAGATACTCCCCTCGGCCCGCGAGGTAGGTCCTCGGGGTGAGTTGATATTTCACCCAGCCAGCGCCACCCGTGGTGTGCGACGGCGCCGACGACTGGTCCGGCCCGGCGCTGGCCCACAAGCGCTGGATGACATAGTCGCCCTCCACCTGCAGCGTCAGCTTCGGTGTCGTCTGCCAAGTCACGTAGCTGTCGAAGATGTGCAGCTTGCCGTCCGGCGCGGGACTGATCTTGACGAAGCACAAGCCAGGCTGGACCGGCACAGGACCGCACGTGGAAATCGGCGTTGCGTCGGGATGTTCCTGTCCAAAGTAGTAGTTCACCGTCCAACTGATGGTCTTGACCGGCGTCAAAACGAAACCAAACATCTCGTCCTTGAAGCCATTGGTGGGCTCGGTCTGGTTCGTGCCGTTGACGATCCAGTAGTTCACGGCCAGCTTCTTCGTAAATGCGTACTGGGCGCGAATCCCCATGTGGTAGAACGGCAGGAAGTTGAACCAATAGCCGCGCGAATAGTTCATCTGGAACTGGGTGTAGTTGCCTTCCGCCCCCAGCGAGCTGGCCCACTTGCCGAAATCCACGGTAAGTCCGCTGCCGACGGGGACGACGTAGGTTCCGTAGGCCTGGAAAATGTTGCGATAGATGCCGGGTCGCGGTTCGTTGACCGGGTTTCCTTGCAGTGTGGCCGTGGCCTGGCCGAATTGCAGATCAAGCCGCGCCCCGTAGCGTCGGCCAGTAGCGACATCTGGCGCGCGCTCGAAGATGATCGCAGCCTGATTCAGACTAAATGCGTTACTGCTGACATCGTAGGCCCGCAGCAAATTCACTCGTCCAACCGGGTTATTGAAGTTGTATCCGTAATAGCCATCGACCGAGACGTTGGTCGTAGTGCCCTTCAGATAATCGAGTATGCTGCGGTCGTCCACCGACAGGAGCGCATTGGCCTGTTCCGGCTGACCGCCGCTGGCGGGCTCGGCGCTCGCGGGCACGTTGTCCACTGTGCTATGCGTCGGCCCAGCATTGGAGTCAGCCACAGTTCCTTTGATGGACGAAACGGTGGACTGCATGTCCTTGACCTGCGCCTTCAATTGCTGCACCTCGCCCTCAAGATCGGCGAGATGCTGCTGCAGTCGCTCCAGTGTGGACGCAGGAACGGTTACCTGCTCCGGCGATTGGCTTGGTGTCTGTTGCTGAGCTCGAACGGGCAAGATGGAACTCGCTACAAGGGTTACGATCATCGCCGCACGAAGGAACAGCCGAACGATTCTTGAGTCTGAGGATGCCTTGTCGCTCTTTGAGTGTTTCATGACCCCTAAACTTTACATCTTGGGGTCATCTGGGCTGCGATGATTTAGGCTTGCCAGTGCTCGCGCCTTTCTAAGGCGCTTCACTGCTTTTGAGTTGCCGCGCTACTTCTTCTTTTTCTGATCCCCTGAGCTCACCACTCGCAAATTGTTGGTGATTTGGAAAGTCCCGGGCACCTGGTTGGCGCGCATTCCGGCCAGGTTCTTGTCAGTCTCGTTGTCCACCACGCCCTCCAGCGCGACACGCCCGTTCTTCACGATGATATGAATGGGAGGCACCGCCATGTTCCCATACTTAAAAAGCGGTCCGTAGCTGTAAATCGCTCGATAAACAGCCTTACGGATTCGGTCATCCGCCGGGCTGGGCGGCAGGACCTCGAGGTTGTTGACCACCTTCTCCACGCCCTCGATACGCTTCACGCTCCTCTCCGCATCGGACTTAAGGGTGGGGTTTGTCACCTGCCCCATCAACGTGACAGTACGACCATCGACGCGAAAGGTCAGGTTGTCGAAGACACCGTAGTACGGCAGCATGATCAACTCATGGCGCACTTCGCGAATCAGGTGGTCTTCGGCTTCCGGGCTCAGCGATTCGTTCGCCGCCTGCTCTTGCGAGACGCCACTATTCGGCTGCGCCTGTTGGGCGGCGGCAAGTGCAACGAAACACATCCAGACCAGGAAAACCACTATGACGACTCTATGCATCGTTTCCTCCTATCTCTTGAAGACCCGTGGCGTAAAGCAATAGCGCGACTTGGGCGGCGCTAGTTAGATGCGGAAATGAATAGTTCGCATCGTGGATTGAAAGCAGTCTCCGGCTTGGTGCCCTGTACTCGGCAACAGGCCAAATTGCGCGTATCATCTCGCCACATATGAAGAATAAGGCGATGATCGCGACCCCAGGCAAGCTCTTTCGCATGAAGGACTTCGATCCCGCTTACACGGGAGAGTACAAGTCCCAGTCACACGCTCAAGCCAGGCTGGAGAATAATGTGCAGCGCCTGGCAAAGTACCAGGACCTTCTGTTTTCTTCGCATACCTACGCTCTCCTGCTGATCTTTCAAGCGATGGATGCTGCCGGCAAAGACAGCACTATCAAACACGTGATGTCAGGCGTGAACCCTGCCGGGTGCGAGGTCGTCAGCTTCAAGGAACCTTCGCGCCTGGAACTCGATCACGACTTCCTGTGGAGGACCTATCCTGCTCTTCCTGAGCGTGGCCGTATCGGAATATTCAATCGGTCCTACTACGAAGAAGTGCTGGTCGTCCGGGTGCACCCGGAACTGCTAAAACAGCAGCATTTGCCGGAGTTCAAGGGCCCCAGCAAGAAGTTTTGGGAACAGCGATTCGAGTCGATCAACGCTATGGAGCGCCACATCGTGCGAAACGGCACCGTGGTACTGAAGTTCTTCCTGAACGTCTCCCACGAGCAGCAGAAGAAGCGGCTACTGGAGCGACTGGAAGATCCCAAGAAGAACTGGAAATTCTCCGAGGCCGATCTGCATGAGCGACTGTTATGGGACGAGTACATGGATGCCTACGAGGACATGATCAACCAAACCAGCACGCGGCACGCTCCGTGGCACATCATCCCTGCTGATAACAAGTGGTTCACTCATCTCACGGTGTCGGACATCGTGGTGGACATGCTTAAAAGGATGAAGCTGAGCTATCCCACATTGACGGATGAGCAGCGTGCACGCCTGGCGGAAGCCCGGAAGGCATTGGAACAGCAAAAGTGAGGACTGATGCCGGAGGGAATCGAAATAACGTTCGTTCGGTTTCTGCGCACCAAGAGATATATCCTGGCTTGTGGATGGCCCGGAATCAGCCGACTAGCGCTCTTCGTCCGCCGCTTCCGGAACAACGGCCTTCGTGTGAGTGGAAAACCGCTCTACGATCGCCTGCTTCATGTCCTCCTTCTTGATCTCCGCGACCAAGTCCGGCGTCAGCACCGCTGCCGCCGATGTGTCATCCTTTGCATTTCCGCTACGTAACATTCAGTCCCTCCCTAGGGGTCGTCCAAAAAAAAGTCAATGCTGCGAAATAGTGCCACGTACAGTCAGCACGGGGCAGGAAGCCTCTCGCACGATTTCATAAGCATGCGGCCACATGAACCGGTCGAGAACGCCCGTCCACGGGCGCACGCCCAGGACCAACAGATCGGTGTCGATCTCGGCCGCGGTATGCAGAATGGTGCTCACCACCTTGCCGACCTCGACACGGCAGCAGAAGCGTAGACCGGCGGCATCTTCACCCAGCAGATCGCCCAACTTCGTCTCCATGCCATACAGAACGGCATCGCGGTCGGCGCCGGGTTGCAACGCGGCGTCCTCCACCACATGAAGCAGCGTCAGCTTCGCGTCATATTTCCGCGCCATGGCCGCTGCATAATGACTGGCGCGCTCACCAGCCAGCGTGAAATCGGCGGCCAAGAGAATGTTTCTTGGGGCAGCTCCGCGCGTCGCCCGACGCACGCAGGGCCCGATGGTCAGCACCGGCACGGGTGATTGACGAAATACCCGCTCCGCCACCGATCCCATGAGCATCTTCCCCATCCCTCTGCGGCCATGTGTTCCCAGCACGATCAAGTCCATGTTCTTCTGGTGGGCAAAGTTGAGGATCGACTCCGCAACCGGGCCTTCGAGCAGAACCAAGTGATAATCTTCGCCTTCGATGCCGGGATGGGTTTTTCGCAACTCGTCCTTCAGTTCGAGGAGGTCGCGGTGCGCCGCGTCCCGGGCGGCGACATAAGCTTCGGGACCGGCGAGCGCGAATTCGTCCGTCGGCACCACGAAGACAACCTGTGCTTTGGCCTGGTGGCTGTGCGCCAGTTCCAGTCCAAAGTTGAGGGCGAGGTTGGAGTAACGGGAAAAATCTGTCGCGATGAGCACATTGTGGATGCCCACCCCGACGGATGTGAGCTTTGCGGTAGCCATGGTGCGCGACCATTCTCCCCATGCGGTGGGGGCGAATCGGGGAACGCTCTCGCCGGTTACCCCGCCGGCAGGCGGTTCCCAAGTTATCTACTAAACTTGTAGCGCTATCCGGCTGTAAAAGATGTGACGCAGGTCAATCGCGGCGGTGACGAGTGAGAGGATTTGGGCGCTCGCTTTCTCACTTCCCCCTCCGGACGGGGGCACCCGCAGGATGCTAACTGCTTGTATGCTAACCGTTTGTCGCCGGCGCCTTCTCCCTGTCGGTCATCGACTTCACAATTACGTAGAGCACCGGGATGAAGAACAGATTGAGCCCGGTGGACACGATCATGCCTCCGAACACGGTAGTGCCGACCGAGTGGCGGCTTTGCGCGCCCGCGCCACTGGCGAATACCAGCGGTAGCACGCCAAGAATGAAGGCAAACGAGGTCATCAGGATGGGCCGCAAACGAATGCGCGCTGCCTCCACCGCTGCGGTGGGCACCGAGAGCCCCTTGTGGCGCAACTGCTCAGCGAATTCGACGATCAAAATCCCGTTCTTGCTGGCCAATCCGATCAGCATCACCAGCCCGATCTGGCAGTAGACGTCGTTTAATTGGCCGCGCAAGGTTTGCGCGATCAACGCCCCCAGCATGGCCATGGGTACACTGAGCAGGATGATGAAGGGCAGCACAAAGCTCTCGTACTGCGCAGAAAGTGTGAGATACACCAGCAACAGGCCCAGCCCGAAAAGCATCGCCGACTGGCTGCCTGACTTAATCTCTTCCAGCGATAGACCTGACCATGAGTAGTTGAACCCCTGCGGCAAGTCTTTCCTGGCTACCGCCTCCATGGCCGCGATCGCCTGCCCTGAGCTGTATCCCGGAGCCGCGGTGCCATCAATCTCCGCCGAGCGGAAGATGTTGTAGTGAGTGATCACCTGCGGCGCGGTTGACTCCGAGATGTTCACCACGTTGTCCAGCGGAATCATGGCGCCGCCGTCGGAGCGGACGTACAGGCTCCGGATGTCGCGCGGCTGCCGCCGGAACGGCTGGTCGGCCTGAACGTACACCCGGTAGGCGCGGTTATTGAAATCGAAGTCGTTGACGTAGGAAGAACCCATGTAGACCTGCAGCGCGTCGCTGATCTGCTGGATCGGCACTTGCAAACTGCGCGCCTTCTCCCGGTCAATCTTCACCACGAACTGTGGATCGTTGGCCGTAAACGGGCTGAACAGGCCGCGCAAGTCTTGCCGTGAATTCCCGTCCCTGGCGACGCTTTGCGCGACGTTGTAGAGATCTTGCACGGTATTGCCGCCTTCGTCCTGAATCTCGAAGGTGAAGCCGCCAAGGCTGCTCACCCCGGATATGGCTGGGGGCAGGAAGGGGAAGGCTTGGACATCGGTCAGTCCCATCAGGGGGCCGCGCAGCCGGTTGACGACGGCGGCAGCGGAGTGTTGCTCCCCTTTGCGCTGGTTAATATTGGCCAGGTTGAGGAAGACCATGCCCTTGTTGGAACCGTTGCCGGTAAAGCTGAATCCGATCACGCTAAAGGCGCCGATGACGTCCTTCTCCCGGCTAAGCACCGCCTCGACCTGGCGCATGGCGTTGCTGGTGTATTCCACCGACGCGCCTTGCGGCGCCTGTACCGTGATCATGAACCATCCCTGATCTTCATCGGGAACGAAACCGGTGGGCACCGTCTTGTAAACCAGGTAAGTGGCGCCCAGTCCCATGAAAAACACGACCAGCACCAGGTAACGAAGCCGGAGCGCATGCTTCGCGAAGTAAACGTAGTAAGCGGTAGTGCGATGCAGCACGTGCTCTACGCCGCGGAAAAAGAAATTCTTGCTCGCGGCCTCTGGCCGCAGCAACAATGCGGACAGCGACGGCGTGAAGGTCAGAGAGTTGAAGGCCGAAATAGCGATGGAGAACGCAATAGTCAGCGAGAATTGTTTGTACAACAGCCCAGTAGTACCCGGGAAGAAGGCCACCGGAACGAACACTGCGACCAGCACCAGCGAGGTCGCAACCACAGCGCCGGTAACTTCACTCATCGCAACCGAGGCCGCGACCCGCGAATCCGTGTGCTCCTCGCCCATGTGACGCTTAATGTTTTCGATGACCACAATGGCGTCGTCCACCACCAGTCCGGTTGCCAGCACAATGCCAAACAGCGTTAGCGTATTGATGGAGAAACCCAGCAGCTTGATGAAGGCGAAGGCGCCGACCAGCGACACCGGGATAGTCACGGCCGGAATCAGGGTGCTTCGCCAATCCTGAAGGAAGACGAACATCACGACCATGACGAAGAAGATGGCTTCCGCCAGGGTCTTCAGCACCTCGCGGATGGAGTCACCCACAAACGTAGTGGTATCGAAGGCAATGTTGTATTTCAGCCCGGGCGGGAAGCGCTTTGAAAGTCTCTCCAACTCATCCCTGACTGCCTTGTCCACATCGAGCGCGTTGGCGGTCGGCAGCTGCGTGATGCCGATGCCGACACCTTCATAGCCGTTAAAACGAAGTTTCGAGCTGTAATCTTCCGCTCCAAGTTGCGCGTGCCCTACGTCGATCAGGCGCACCAGCGCGCCGTTGGTGCCTGGCTTGAGGATGATGTTGTTGAACTGTCCTACATCGGTCAGGCGTCCGACGGCACGAACACTGATCTGGAACATCTGGTCGGCAGCGGCCGGCGCCGCTCCCACTTGCCCCGAGGCAATCTGAACGTTTTGTTGTGATAAGGCGGAAACTACGTCGGTTGCGGTCAGCCCGCGAGCTGCCAGCCGGGAGGGGTCGAGCCAGAGACGCATCGAATACTTGCGCTCACCGAAAATCTGCACATCGGAAACGCCCTTGACTCGCTTCAGCGCGTCCTTGATGTAAATATCGATATAGTTGCTGACGAACTGATTGTCGTAGCGGTTGTCCAGGCTGTAGAACCCCGCCGCCATGACAAATGAAGTAGAGACTTTGTTGACCGTGACACCGGTGTTCTTGACTTCGTCCGGCAGACGTCCCAAAACACTGGAGACCCGGTTCTGCACGTCCACGGCCGCGATATCGAGGGGACGGCTCAGCTCGAAAACCACGGTCACCGTGCTGCTTCCGTCGTTGCCGCTGCTGGAAGTCATATAGCGCATGCCTTCCACGCCGTTGATGGCCTCTTCCAGCAGGATGGTGACCGACGATTCGACCGCCTGGGCGTTGGCTCCCACGTAAAAGCTGTTCACCGAGATCTGCGGCGGCGCCAGTTCCGGAAATTGCGCGACCGGCAGAAACGGAATGCACACCGCTCCCGCGATCACGATGAACAGAGAAGTCACGGTCGAAAAAACCGGACGCTGGATAAAGAAATCAGCAAACAAGCGAGACCTCTCGTGCAGAGACGCGGTGAGCTATGGCTCGATCTTGATGGGCGCGCCTTCGGTAAGGTTCTGTCCACCGGAGACGATGACTGCATCTCCAGCTTTTAAGCCACTCAGAACGGTGTAATCATTCCCCGAGATCTCGCCCAGTTGAAGCGGGCGTTGGCGAGCCACGCTCTTGCCGTCCTGCTGCTCCGCAACGAAGGCGAAAAATTGTCCACTGACGCGCGAAACCGCGACCACCGGCACGGTTACTCCGGGGTGCGTGCTCCAGGTGATGCGCGCTCGTACCAACTGCATGGAACGCAGCACATCGGCAGCCTGGTCCGCCGGCGCCTTGGCCAGTACTGACTGCGTAGCCGTGTCAATTTGCGGCGAGATGAAATACACCCGCGTGCTCAACAGTAACTTCCCGTTGTTGTCGAGAATATCCACGGGAGCGCCCATCTGGATTTGGCGGGCATGTTCGGAAGGGATGGAGATGTAAACCTCCAGTCCGCGGCGCTCGTCGATCGTAGTAAGCGGCGTCGTGTTGGTGACGCGGTCGCCGACGTGGACCGGAATGTCGCCGATAACTCCGTCGGTGGGAGCAAACACGCTGTAATACTTCAGTTGGACCTGCTGCTGGTTGACCTGCGCGTCCAACGAATTCACGTCAGCCACGGCTGCGTCGTAGGTGGTCTGCGCCTGGTCAAGGTCTTGCTTGCTGGTGACCCCCGACTCGTAAAGGGTCTTCGCCCTATCCAGTTGCAACTTCGCCCACTGCAGGTTGGCCTGCTTCGAGGTGCGTTGCGACTCTTGGCTGGAGACCGTTGCCCGCTGCCGGCGGGGATCGATCTCCATCAGCGTCTGCCCTTTCTTGACGAACTCACCGGACTTTACGCGAATGTCAAAAATCCAGCCCTCCACGTCGGACATGATGGTGGCGGAGTTTCGCGACTTGATTGTGGCCACGTACTCTGAGACATCGCCGACTTCGTGGGTCTCGACCGTCTGGACCTTCACCGGCATCGTCGGAGGTCCTGGAGGGTCTTCCGCTTTGCCGCTGCTGCATCCGCCAAGGACCAGGGCGGATCCAAGCAGGCACACCAACACGAGGACAGCTCCTCGCGTGTTCACCCGGTTCAAGCCGGTTCGGCCGTTTTGGTGGTTATGACTCATAAGAATCCCTGATTCTTACAAATGTGTACTTATGATTACCGATTCGGGGGAAAAGTTTCGGCTCGTTGGGATGATTGTAACCTGATTTGCGTGATCTTATGTGTGAGCGCAGACAGATACAGGCCGCGCGAAGTTGAAACACGACGTTACGGGGGAGAGAAGAACTGAAGCAAACGGTTGTCACCGTGGTTGCGTGGGCCGCCCGCAAACTTCAATGACTTAACAGATCAACCGCCGGTTCGATTTTGTCGAACATCCGCATGTCGACCGCCACCTTCTTGTTCTTTCGCGAACTGTTTGCGAACTCCTCTGCAGCGCCAGTCATGAAGGCGTTGGCGAAGCGTGCACCCCATTTCACCTCGTCGAGCGTATAGGACGTCCGTGTCTGGACGATAGCGGAGAAGATCTCGTCGAAGGCTCTAAGCAGAACCAGCAGTTCCGCCTGGGAGCTGCGCAGCGACTCGGGAGTTTCTCCATGCAACGGACTTTGCTCGTCGATGGGATGAACTACCGTCCAGGTTAGAGGAAGAAACACGACCCCGTCCCGTTCCAGGGCCAGTGCGTAATAGCGGCGAGTGCGCACGCCGTCCACGTTTTCAAAGCGGCTGAGCATGACTTTGGCCGAAACCTCGATCAACTCGTTGGAGCGCGCATTGGCAACTCGAAATTCCAGTGCCTTAATGCCGCGGTAGGGGGCGACAACAGCGTGGCGGCTGAAGAGCACTCTCGCCGTCGGCCGGGAGAGGCGCGCAAACAAAAGGCCGGTGATGATGGCGAATCCCATCAACCCAGTCAGGGACTCTAGTGTCACCACCATGTTGGCGGCAATGCCCGTGGGCACGATGTTCCCGTATCCGATGGTGGAGAGCGTCTCCACGCTGAAGAAGAAAGCGCGCAAGAACGGGTTCCGCTCAATGCCGGGAGTAGTGCTGGCCAGTGCCTCCGGACCGCAGGCCATATAGGCCAGTGCGAACAAGGAGTTCGCTACCACGTACCAGACGACGCCCAGCAGCAGGAACCGGACCCACGGCATCGTCAGCAGAGAGTGGTAGAGGCTGAACGAGGACCAGAAGGGGAGACCGCGGCGCTCGACATTGAAGGTGCCATCGCGGTTCAGCAGCCGCTGCTGACTCTCGCGCGAAACCACTGCGCCGAAGCCCAGGTCGCGCAGGTCCTGCTCGCTCATGGATTGTGCTCTTGAGACCATCCCTGTTCGATGCTCCCGTCCGGGCGGCGTTGCAGAAGTGTGTGCGTGGCCTTATCGCCGGTTGTCGGTCTGCGGCTCGGGATGGATGAGCACCCGGAACAACTCCGGCACTTCCTGGCGGAAGCGGCTTTCCATGGCGGTCTGGATGACGTGCACTCGCGACAGTGGCAGGTCGTCCTGCATGGTGCAGTGCAGAGATAGATAGAGCCGCCCGCCGACACGCTTGAACACCAGGTCGTGCATGTCCACCACTTCAGGAAAACTGTGCGCGACGGACTGCAGCCGGCTCTCGAAGCCCGGAGCGCGCACCAGTCCATCGCTGGTTTCGATCGTCGCCGGTTCACTCTCGATGTGGGTCAGGATGCTGGCGATCTCCCGCACTTCCTGACGCATCTCACTTTCCAGCCGGGTGACGCGATCGTGCGCTTCTTTCAAACTCAGCCGCTCATCCAGTTCCACATGCTGCTCGACGTCGAGGCGCCCGTTGATGTCCTGCACGCTGATGTCGTGTACGTTGAGATTGTTGCGGGTGGCCACGGCGCGAATCTTGTCGAACAGGCTCTCCTGATGACCGGCGCGCGACACCGTGTTGACCACCACATCGGCATCCGGCAGGACCGCCCGAATGCGCGCAGCCACTTCGTGGGAAACCTGCTCCGACTTCTGGAACGTCACGTTCCGATGCATGGCAATGGAAACATCGGCAAAATAGCGGTTGCCACCCTTTCGGATGCGTACCCGGCCAACTTCCAGCACGCCATTCACCCGGTGCACCTCCTGGATGATGCGATTCCGCACTCCGGCGGGAGCGGCATCCAGCAACGCGTCAATCGTCTGCCGCGCCAGCCGCGAACTCACGTAAACCACGATGCAGGCCACGATCAGGGCCGCGATCGGATCGGCGTTTTTCAGCAACGGGTGCGAATACTGGCGGCCAATGAGCACCAGGGCAAGTCCCAGAATGACGACTGCACTCGACCAGATATCAGTGCTGAAATGCAGTGCGTCAGCATGCAGGGCCTGGCTGTCGTACTTATCGGCGATGCGTTTCAGCCGCTGCGAACGCCAGAAGTCCACGGCCATCGAGATCCCCATCACCAGAAACGCCCACACCGTCGGCTCAATATCGACCGAATGAAAGAACAGCCGTTTGCAGGCTTCATAGACGATCCAAACGCACGTCAGAAGAAGCAAGCCGGTTTCGATGAAGGCAGAAAAATTCTCGACTTTCCCATGGCCGTATTGATGGTCCGCGTCGGCGGGTTTGTCGGAGACGCGAACGGAGAAGTAGGTGATCGCAGCCGCCACCAGGTCGAGTCCCGAATGGGCGGCCTCGGAGAGAATGCCCAGGCTGCCGCTGCTGATACCGACAATAACCTTTAGCAGGGTGATTCCGACCGCGGCAAAGACAGAGTTCAAGGCAACTGCCTTCTTCTCCATCTGCATGCCCGCAATACTGACGGAATCCGCCATAATTGTGATTATTCACGTTCCGCGCAAATCCGCCAACCGGCTTTGGCAACGTCAGACGAGCTCACAATGTGTTACATTTTTTGATTACATCCATCTGCTCCGCTCCCAAGGCGGTAATTTTTCGGAGGAACATCACTTCATGTCACGTTCTAGTTTCCTGGCGCTTGCGATTTCGTGTGTCCTGAGCTGCGCCAGTTATGGTCAGCAGTCGGCCGCAAGTCCGCAACCGCCGGCGCCGCCCGCGTCCACCATCAGCCACCAAAACTCAACCCCAGGTACGGCCGCGAACGCGGCTCCTAATGCGAGCGCCGTGCCCATGACTGAGCCTGTCCTCACTCTCAAAGGGGCGTGCCAGCCCAAAGCCGGGACTACCACTCCGCCAGCCGGCTGTGTCAGTTCCTTGACCCGGGCCCAGTTCGAGAAGCTCCTCGCTGCGCTTACTCCACCGGACAAACCGCCCGCGCCTCCGGACGTGAAGCGCAACTTCGCCGCCCAATATGCCAGATTGCTGACCTTTGCCAACGCAGCACGCGCGCTGGGGCTGGAGAACGATCCCAAGGTGCTGGAGATTTTTCAGTTCTCCAAGAACCAGATCATGGCCGAAGCCCTGAATCAGCACATCACGGAAGAGTACTCTCATCCTTCCGACGCGCAGATCGAAACCTATTACAAGGAAAACGCCAGGAAGTACGTAGAAGCGACGCTGCTGCGTATCATCATTCCGCGCAACGCCGGCAGCGGCGACAAGCCCAAGTCCACCGAGGCTGAGGAGAAGGCATACGCCGAGCAAATCAGGCAGCGTTGGGTCGCGGGCGAGGATCCGGAAAAGCTGCAGAAAGAAGCGTCGGAGCACGCTGGCGCCACGGCTCCCGCCGCCAACATCAACATGGGTGTGCGGCGTCCGGGCACACTCCCGGAGGCGCAGGAGTCGGTTTTCGATCTGAAGGCGGGCGAAATCTCGCAGCCTTACGCCGATCCTGCCGCCTTCTACATTTACAAGATAGTTTCCGTGCGTGAAGTGCCGCTGAGCGAGGCGAAGACGCAGATCTCGCAGACTCTGTCGCGCCAAATGATTGTGGACCATGTTCAGCAAGTGCAGAGCTCGGTCACACCCGTCCTGAACGACGCCTACTTCGGTCCTGAAAAGCCGCCAGGTGCGCCGACCAGGATTATTCAGCCGCGATCAAGCCCCCCTGGGGCGGGCATGTCTCCGGGTGCTGGAGCTCCTCCGCCTCCGCCGCAGAACTCGCAGGCTCCGCCGAAGTAGTCATGCCGCCTGAACGGACAGTCCTGGTGACGGGAATCTCGGGAAATCTGGGAACCAGGCTGCTGCCGATGCTTTCAGGCTTTCGAGTGGTGGGCGCGGACAGGCGCCCACCCGAAGGTTCAGGTGCGATCGCGCAGTTCGTGGAAATGGACTTGGGCCACGAACCATCCTGCCGTCAAATGATTGAGCTGCTGCGCGAGACCGGCGCGACCTCGGTCATTCACCTCGCCTTCGTCCTCGACCCGGGGCGCGCCAGCGCTCGCGACGAAGAGCACATGTGGCAGATTAATGTCGCCGGAATCGCTCGCGTCATGGAAGCGATCAGTGTGGTCAACCGCACCGGCGGCCATGTCGGACAATTCATCTTTCCCAGCAGCGCCCTGGCTTACGGACCGGACACGGCAGGGCCGGTGAAGGAGGAATCTCCGCTCCGCGCCCATACCCTGTCCTATGCTATCCACAAGCGAGAGAGTGATGAGGTGGTTCGCTATCGTGCCGAAAGTCTAGGCGACTGTCGCGCCTACATCTTGCGCCCGCCCCTCTGCACCGGCGCCGGCATGCAGAACTACATGGTTGGAGCGCTGCGCGGTATTCCCCTCGGGCCAAGCAAGCGTGCCGCCCGCATGCGCGCCGCCGGTAAGCGTCTCCCATTCAATTTGCCACGGGCAAAAAAATATCTGGAGAGGCAGTGGCAGTTCGTACACGTGGACGACGTGGCACGACTGCTGGTGTATCTGCTGCACCGGCCAGCCACCGACCCGATGGTCACCATCCTGAACGTAGCCGGACGCGGCGAGCCCATCCCCTTGCAGCGCTGCTTTGAAATTGCAAATACAACGATCAGGCGTCTCCCCACTCGTGGCAATTGCCGCACCGCTCTGCGTTGGTTATGGAGGCTGGGAATTTCGTCCATCCCGCCGTCAGCCCTGCCCTACTTGCTGGGCTCGTACACGATAGACACGACACGCCTGCAGCAGTTCCTGGGCGACGACCACCCGCGCGTGATTCAGCACACGATTGAAGATGCGCTACGGGAAAGTTTTCACAGCAGTGGGTAGAGGATTTATGTACGTCCACCCTGATTGTTCCACGTGGAACATGGGCGGGTAAATGTAAACTATTGCTGGATAAAAACTTAGGAGGCGATGCTGACCCCGTTCCTTCTCTGAGCCTCCGTGGTTGCGATTTATTTCTTCCCGCGATACAAACCCGCAATCCCAAACGTGTATGGCGTCCACGAGACTTCCTGAAAACCGGCGGTGCGCATGCGTTCCAGCATCTCGTCCGGCGAGGGAAAGCGCAGCACCGAAGCAGGCAGGTAAGAGTACGGTCCGCGCACTCCCGAAATCAGCGTCCCAATGGCGGGCAGCACACGGCGGAAGTACACGCGGTAGAGCTTGCCGATCATCCCTTTGGGCTCGCCGAAATCCAGGATGCCCATCTCGCCGCCAGGCGCCAATACGCGATAGATTTCAGCCAGACCGCGATCGTAATCCACCAGGTTCCGGAACCCGAATGCCGACGTCACCAGTTGAAACTGGCCGGAAGCGAAGGGCAGATTCAGGGCGTCGGCTTCGACCCAGCGAATGTTCCGCGAGCCCGATTTCTGCTCGGCGCGCACCAGCATCGCATGTGAGAAGTCTGCTCCGACGATCTGCGTAGGCGCGCCCTTCAGGCGGCGATATAAAGCGAACGCCATGTCGCCCGTGCCGCAGCACAGGTCCAGCACCTGCGCGTCGGCCGGTGCAGCACCTCAGAGAAGAGGCGCGCCGTGCGGTTCCACCACACCCGGTCCACGTTCATCGAGAGCACGTGGTTGAGCAGGTCGTAGCGCGGCGCAATCGAGGTGAACATCTCGCGCACTGCGGCCGCCGCCGACGCCTGGTCGCGCGCTCCGGGAGGAGCAGCGCCTATGATGCGTTCGCCATTCCGGGCCGGTGGTTGGTCGGGAGTACTCATGGTCGGGCCTGTCGCAGACATGGATAGACGGAACGCCTTCCTCTACCCCATCGCCAGGGATTTCGCTTCCTCCAGCGCATGCAAAATGATGCGGTCGGGAACTTTACTCACCACGTCCACTTTGCCCATGCCGGTCGCCAGCACAAAATGTGGCACGCCGCCGACGGTCTTCTTGTCGGCCAGCAGCCTCTTCAGGATATTCGCGCCCTGCGCTTTGAACCTCGGCAACGGTCCATAGGCAAACACGGTCGAGATGATGCGCTGGGCAGTGAGCGAGTCTGTCCTGTCGAGGGCATAGCCGATCAACGCCGCGGCAACCATACCCCAACCAACCGCTTCGCCATGCAGAAGCTTCTTGTAACCAGTCTCGGCCTCCAGCGCGTGGCCGATGGTATGCCCGAAGTTCAGGATGCGGCGCTCCCCACTCTCGCGCTCATCGGCGCTGACCACGTCGGCTTTGACGCGGATGCATTCCGTGATCAGCGTCTCCAGCAGAACTCCATCGCGCGCCAGCAGCGCTTCGCGATTCGATTCCATCAGTTCGAAGATCGCAGGATTGCGAATCACGCCGTACTTCATCGCCTCAAACAGGCCGGACCGATACTCGCGCTCCGGCAGCGTGGCCAGCACGTCAGGGTCGGCCAGCACCGCCAGCGGCTGATGAAAGGTCCCGATGAGGTTCTTGCCGGAAGCGAGATTCACGCCCGTCTTGCCGCCGATCGCCGAATCCACCTGCGCCAGCAGCGTGGTTGGAATCTGCACCACAGGAATTCCACGCATGAAGATGGACGCGAGAAATCCGCCCACGTCGCCCACCACTCCTCCGCCAAGCGCGAGGATCACTGAGTGCCGGTCCGCGCCACGCTTTACCAGGCTTGCAGCAAGTTTCTCCAGTTGCGAGAGTTTCTTGCTGCGCTCGCCATCAGGCATCTCGAGGAATTCCAGCTTGCGTCCAATCCGGCTGAAGCTCTTCTGCAAGGTCTTTCCCCAGTGCTTGCGAATCGGCGGCGACGTGACCGCGAAAACCCGCGATTCTGCCGGAATCATGTCGCGCAGCGCAGCTCCCGCCGACTGCAGCAGGCCGCGCTCAACCAGCACTTCGTAGGACCGCGACGGGGTTTGGACAGGGATGCGAGTCAAGCGTCTAGTGTAATGGATGACGGTTGCGGCGGGGCACTTGCGGCCATTCCCCATTTGGCATTTGCGCTTGATATAGCGGCTCCAGCGCTCTCTGCAAGTGCTACCATGAACCCGTGAAAGCTCTTCCGTCCGAGACCGATTTCATCGTGGTGGGCGCTGGCATAGCCGGCCTGCGGGCAGCTGTGGAGCTTGCGGCCGCCGGCCGTGTGGTCTGCCTGGCCAAGCGCGAGGTGACGGAATCGAACACGCAATATGCGCAAGGCGGCATTGCCGCTGCGCTCAGTGACGACGATGAAGTCCGGCTGCACTTGGAAGACACGCTTAAAGCGGGTGACGGACTGTGCAACGAAGAGGCCGCGCGGATACTGGTGGAAGAAGGGCCGCCTCGCATTGAAGAGTTGATCGAGTGGGGCACGGAGTTCGATCGCACCGGCGCCAAGATCGCCTTCACCCGCGAGGGAGCCCACAGCCGCAACCGCGTCTTGCATGCTCACGGGGATTCCACCGGGCGCGAAATCGGCCGCGCGCTGTATCTGAAGGCTTCCGCGCTGAAGCCCATCACCTTCCACGAATTTGAGTTCACCACCGACTTGCTGGTGCACGATGGGCGCATGGTTGGCGTCCGCGTGCTCGATCAGTCAGGGCAATCACACGAAATCCGTGCCAGCTCGGTCCTGCTCGCCACAGGCGGGCTGGGCCACGTGTACAGCGACACTACTAACCCGGCGGTCGCAACCGGAGATGGCGTCGCCATGGCGCATCGCGCCGGGGCCGAGATCAGCGACATGGAGTTCGTGCAGTTCCACCCCACCGCGCTGTTCCTGAAAAATGCGCCGCGATTCCTTCTCTCCGAGGCGCTGCGCGGCGAGGGCGCTTATCTGCGCAACTTCGAGCTGAAGCGCTTCATGCCTCACTATCACGAGGCGGGTGAACTGGCGCCGCGTGACGTGGTGGCGCGCGCCATCGCGCATGAACTGGAGCGCGTGAACCGTCCCGATGCCGCCGTGTATCTGGACCTGACGCATCTCCCCGCCGAACGCGTGCGCAAGCGCTTCCCGACGATTTACGCCACTTGCATGCAGTACAACATTGATATTGCGGCTGAGCTGGTGCCGGTGCGGCCGGCGGCGCATTACGCCATGGGCGGCGTGCGCACCGATCTCAGGGGCCACACTTCCATCCGCGGGCTGTATGCCGCAGGTGAGGTCGCCTGCACCGGCGTGCATGGAGCCAACCGGCTGGCCAGCAATTCCCTGCTCGAGGGATTGGTGTACGGCGCGCGCGCTGCGCAAAACATGCGTGAACATCTGCGCTTACATCACAGCAACGGCCCGGTTGCGCGGGCCAAGGCTGCAATCCCCGGCAATAACGGGCAGTCCGCAGAAACCGAGAAGTTCATCCAGAAGGTGCAGTCGCTGATGTGGCAGTACGTCGGCGTGGTCCGCGACGGCAAAGGCTTGCGGCAGGTGGTCTCCGAACTGAGTGCGATGCGGGAACCTCAGCCGGCCGGCGATCGCCGTGCTTGCGAAGCGGCCAACATTCTGCACGCTGGACTGCTGATTGCGCGCTCAGCGCTCGCCCGCGAAGAAAGCCGCGGCGCACAGTACCGTCTCGATTATCCGCTGAAAAACGATGCCAAGTTCCACAAGCACTCGGTGGTGAGCGGCGAAAAGATTCGCTTCGAGTGACGCAGTGGCCTGTGGCCAGTTGCCAGTTGTCAGTTGTCAGTGGTCAATTCCCAATTCCCCGTCCGTCATTCTGAGCAACGCAAGCGCGCGCAGTCCAAGAACCCCTACCCTACGTGGGAACCATCACGGTTCGGTTTTTGTCCGCAGCTTGGCTGTGACAAGAACCGCAGTCGCGAAAACGCGCGTCTGACAACTGACAACTGGTAACTGGCTACTTCTGTTATCTTGGTCAATCACTCTTCGAGGTCTTGATGTCCGCAACTGAATCGATGGTCGCCGCACGCCCGCAGGCGAGCAAGATGTA
The DNA here is from genome assembly GCA_963843005.1 of uncultured Acidobacteriaceae bacterium. Lineage (GTDB taxonomy): Bacteria > Acidobacteriota > Terriglobia > Terriglobales > Acidobacteriaceae > Bog-257. The sequence goes on from CAWJIW010000003.1 coordinate 119,515, forward strand.
CCGCTGGCTGGTGCTGATTTTCGTCAGCCTGGCCATGTTTGGCAATTACTACATTTATGACAGCATCAATCCACTGGAACGGATTTTCCTCGAGCAACTGAAATACTCGGCCTCCATGTTCGGGTGGCTCAATGCCATTTACAGCTTGACCGCCCTGGCGACACTGCTGCTCGGCGGCATTCTCATCGACCGGTTCGGCATCAAGAAGTCCCTGCTGCTCTTCTCGACGCTGATTGTGCTTGGGGCCCTGCTCACCGCGCTCAAGGGCAATTTCTACATGATGGTCGCAGGCCGGGGGCTGGTAGGACTGGGCGCAGAATCGCAGATCGTGGCGGTTACCACCGCTTTGGCGCGCTGGTTCAAGGGTAAGGAATTGAGTTTCGCCTTTGGTATCAACCTGACGATCGCACGAATGGCCTCGATTGCCGCCGACAACTCTCCCACTTGGGCGAAGTTCGCCTTCTTCCCCAACGGCGTCACGGCGCAGCCCAGCTGGCATCGCCCGCTGGTGCTCGCGGTTGTGGTGGGATCAACGGCCGTCATCGGGGCGATCGTTTACTGGGCGTTGGAAACCTATGCCGAGGATCGCTACTTGCTGGGCAAGTCGGGCGAGCCGGATAAGCTGTCATTTCGCGAGGGTCTGAAGTTTAACCCTTCGTACTGGTACGTGGTCGCTCTGTGCTTCACCTTTTACTCCGGCATCTTCCCCTTCCGCACCTTCGCGATCGACTTGTTTACCAGCAAATATCTTTCGCAGATGGGAGCATCCATCAATTCGACGGCAGCTTTCGCTTCAGCCCAGCAGCATGCCGGCTCGCTGAATAGCTTGCTGCCATTTTCGGCCATGATCGCCACGCCGCTGTTCGGGCTGCTGGCTGACAAGATTGGCAAGCGCGCCACTCTGATGGTAGCGGGATCTTTCCTCATGATGCCGGTGTATCTGATGATTGCCTACAGCAGCGTTTCCTTGCTTGTGCCGGTCTCGCTGATGGGCATTGCCTTCTCGCTGATCCCGGCGGTGATGTGGCCCTCAGTGGCTTACATCGTCAACGAACATCGGCTGGGCACGGCCTACGCGCTGATGAGCCTGCTGCAGCAGATCGGCTTCTTCATCTTTAACCTGGCCATCGGCAAAGCCAACGACATCAGCCACGCCGGTCCCGAGAACTTCCACGGTTACGCTTTGGGCATGTGGATCTTCTCGATTCTGGGGTTCCTGGCGCTCTTCTTTGCCTTGCTGCTGCGCCAGCGCGAAACCGGTCCCGATGCGCACGGACTCGAGACCATCACTACAGCCTCGCAGGCTTAGAGATGTGGGCGGCAACTTCGCATCGCCCCAACCTCTCTCGCCACGAGCTTTGTTTTTGTCGCGTCTGTTCCTCCCGGCATCCTATAATTGTGTTGCGACAGTAAACAGGCTGCCGATACGGCTACAACAGCTCCGGCTGCCTGGGAAAACTTCTTGCCCAGAGGGAGTTTTATGTCTGCTGATGCCGCTGTTGATGTTCGCTCCGGCTCCTGGATTGATCGCTCGCTGTTGAATGCCATTCGCAAGAACCTGGGTACAGCCCCTTTGTCCCTGGCTCTTCCCGAAATCGAAAATCATCCGAACTCCGCCGCACCGCCTGTCGGTACCGTCCGCATTGCCGACCGCCGCACCCTGGCGGCATTGGTGATGAATCCCGAGGTGGTGTTTGGCGACGCCTACTGTGACGGAAGGATTGAAGTTGAGGGAGACCTGGAGCGGGTCCTCGAGGCCATTTTCCAGTCGGCCAGGGGAGTTCGGAACTGGTCCTGGCGACTGATGTCAAAATGGCTTGCCTGGCTGCAAACCAACAGCCGATATGGCTCCTCGAAAAACATCCACCATCATTACGATCTTCCGCTGGACTTCTACAAACTCTGGTTGGATGAGCGCCTGATATACACCTGCGCTTACTTCCCCGATGGGCACAATTCTCTGGAAGAGGCGCAGGAAGCCAAGCTCGACCTCGTATGCCGCAAGTTATGGCTGAAGCCGGGCGAGACGGTCGTCGAAGCGGGGTGTGGTTGGGGTGCGCTGGCTATGTATATGGCCGAGCACTACGGCGTGCGGGTGAAGGCCTTCAACATCTCCCACGAGCAGGTCCGCGTGGCCCGCGAGACAGCCAGCCAGAGAGGCCTCTCCACCATGGTCGAGTTCGTGGAGGACGATTACCGCAATATCACGGGCCGTTATGACGTGTTTGTTTCCGTTGGCATGTTGGAGCACGTGGGACGGGAGAACTATCCCGAGTTGGGCGGGATAATTCACCGTACGATCGGTGACCAGGGCCGGGGACTGCTGCATTTTATCGGTCGCTGCCGCAGTATGCCTTTTAGCGTCTGGATGCGAAAGCGCATATTCCCGGGGGCCTACACACCCACTCTTCGTGAGGCGATGGATGTGCTTGAGCCTCACTCGTATTACGTGCTGGACGTGGAGGACCTTCGTGTCCACTATGCCAGGACCATCGAACACTGGCTGGACAGATTTGAGCGCGCCTATGACAGGATCGCGGCGGAACACGGAACGAATTTCGCGCGGATGTGGCGGCTGTATCTTGCTGGATCCATCGCTTCCTTCCGGGTGGGCACGCTTCAGTTGTTCCAGGTCTTGTTTGCCGGAAAAAACTGTCAGTCCACGCCCTGGACGCGCAGCCGCCTGTATACCAGCGCCAGCCAAGATAAGGCAGACCAGGAATTATGGACTCCTGCGATGTCCTGATTGTCGGAGGCGGTCCAGCAGGATCTTCCTGCGCCTGGGGACTGCGACAGTCGGGGCTCGACACCCTAGTCATTGACCGCTGCAAGTTCCCGCGCAACAAGCTGTGTGGGGGATGGATCACGCCGCTGGTATTGGAAGTGCTGGAAATCTCTCCCGAGGAGTACGCACCCGGACGCGTTCTGCAACCGATTACCGGCTTTCGCCTGGGATGCGTCGAAGAACCGCAGGTTGATGTCCGCTACGGTCGGACCATCAGCTACGGTATTAAGCGCTGTGAATTCGACGAATATCTCCTGCGCCGCTGCGGAGCTCGCATTCGGGAGGGTATCTCGCTCAATTCGTTACAGCGCACCGACGACGGATGGATCGTAAATGGCGACATAAAGGCTCGGCTGGTGGTCGGCGCCGGCGGACATTTTTGTCCGGTGTCTCGCTTTCTCGGGAACAAAGCGTCCTCGCCCTCTGTTGTCGCCCAGGAGATAGAGTTCGAGATGTCCCCGGTGGAAGCGGCTGGCTCCAGCATTATCGGCGAACTCCCCGAACTCTACTTTTGTCGCGACCTGCGAGGCTACGGATGGTGCTTTCGCAAACAGGATGGCCTGACCGTCGGATTAGGGCGAATGGATAATCACGGCCTCACCCAACATTTCCATGATTTCCTTCGTTTTCTCAAGCAGAGCAGAAATGTCGAGACACCGGCAACGGGCGTCCTGGGACACGCTTACTGGCTCCTCGGACACTCCGAGCGAAAGATTCTGGGTGACACAATCCTGTTGGTCGGGGACGCCGCGGGTTTGGCGTACCCGGAGAGCGGCGAAGGAATCAGGCCGGCCATCGAGTCGGGACTGATTGCAGCTCACGGCATCATCTCCGCGAAAGGCGACTACAGCACGAACCGACTGGAACTCTACCGTAAGCTGCTGGATGCCCGCTTGCGCCCTGCGCATAATGGCCTGGAGACGGTGGCCCGATTGATTCCCCAATCCGTTCGCCAGGTTTGTGGCCGGCCGCTGCTGAGGAACCGCTCTTTCTGTCGCAACGTAGTCCTTGACCGCTGGTTTCTGCGCGTGGCCGAACGGCCTTTGGCCTTCGGATAGCGTGAGATTTCCTTCTCCGGTTACGCCCGATTTCTTGCGCTCTGCTAAATTGATGGTATGAGCGATACTGCCAAGAACGCTCCCTGGATTACTACCGTCCGTCAGCATCCCGAGCGCGCTGTTCCAAATCGCGCGCAGGAATTCCTCGCCCAGGGCTACGTTGCCCATGTTGGCTTTGAGCAGGATGGCCGCCCGTATGTTATCCCGATGCTGTATCACTATGCGGCCGACCGTCCCGATCGCCTCTATCTGCACGGTGGCGTTTCCAGCCGCGTCCTCAAGCAACTCGCATCCGGCGGGCCGGTTTGCGTCACGGTGACGCAACTCGATGGGCTCGTCTATTCCCGGGACGCCAAGTATCACTCGGCCAACTATCGTTGCGTAATGTGCTTCGGCCGAGGGCAGCTGCTGGAGGACGAGCAGCAGAAACGCAGCATGTTCGAGGCCATGACTTCACGATACATTCCCGGCCGCACCGCCGGTCGCGATTACACCACCGCCTCGGCAGCACAGGTCGCGACCACCTCAGTCATCGAAGTGCTGATCGACGAGTTGACCGCCAAAATGCGTGAGGGCGGTCCCAAAGGTCCCAACGATGACTCTGAGGACGCATTCGGGACTCGCGGCGTAATCGATCTCCGTGGCAATTAAACTGCAATCTGCCATCCTCCAAGACGCCACACTCTGCCACACCGCCCCAAAAGTCCCGCTCATAAACAAGAGTGCTCTAAGTCACAGCCGCGCTGCGCCCGGGAGGAGCATAATGTCAACCAGGTGGAAAATGGGCGATGCCATCAAGCTCTTTGTGCCCAAGGTCTTATTGCCAGGAGGCCCTATGTTCAAGCCTTTTATGATTGCCCTGGTGCTGTTGCTGTGCGTGTTCCCGGCAGCGGCGCAGGAAAACCCAGCACCCCCTAAAGCCGTGATTCCGGCGGACGCGGTGCATCAAGCGAATCCCGTCAAGCCTACTGCCGAGTCGCTCGCCCAAGGGAAGAAGTACTATGGCTACGATTGTGCCATGTGCCACGGAGCCAACGGCGACGGCAAGGGCGAGGTAGCGGTTGAGGAAAAGCTCAAGCTCACCGATTTCAGCGATCCAGCGACTTTGCGGGTCAAGACCGACGGCGAGCTGTTCTGGATTATCAAGAATGGCCATGATCACATGCCGCCGGAAGGAGACCGGTTGAAGTCGCCGGAACTCTGGAATCTCGTGAACTACATTCGATCGCTTTCCAAGAAAACTCCGTAGGCAGGCGCGAAGCGACGGCTCCTGAGCTGTTGCTGTTAGAGATTTCTTGACTTCCGGGCCGGTTTCGACCGGACTGGGTGGGAACGAGACTAGCCGGCCGAGTTGGTTTGTGGTTGGACACCCGTCATCTTCACCCCGAGTTTGCGGTATCTTGACCAGGGCGCTCATCGGAACTTAGGAGAGATGTTTTTATGGCTTTTGTCGTACGAATTCTAGTGATCGAACCAAACGGAAACGAAGCTGTCGCGATTGCCGGCGGCAAGATTCACGCCGACGGACAGTATGAGTACAACAGTCTGGAATTGGCCCGTGAAGCGGCGCGAGTGGCCTCTAACGCCGCAACTGCCATGAACCCACGGCGGTCAAAGGCAACCAGCGACGAGAGCTGGGCTGACCACCCCGACCGTTCCGACGCCGCTGACGTATAGCCGTACAACTCCGCCTGCGGACGAGCCTCTGCCATCGACCGATGCAGACGGGCCCGCTCCCTTCTCTGCGTCCACCAAAGAATAGATAGTGCGCCGGAACCCTTCCGGGGTATAAAGGTGGGGCCGTTGGAGATAAGACGGAAGCTCCGGTATGTCGTTAGTGCGCATTCTTCATTTCGAGTTACCGGTTACGCCGGCCTCGACACGTTGGACACCGCTTACGTAACTTAAGACCAAGCAGGAGCGAAATATGGCAGACAGTGAATCGGGCACGGCACACCAAAAATCGGAACCCCAGTCTGGCCGGTCTTCCAGAACATGGGAGCTGGTCAGCTTGCTGGCTCCCGCGCTACTGGCGGCTTACTTGACCTTCTTGTCCGGCCGTAGCGAGAGCAGAATCAAGCAGGGCATCGAAAGCCAGAGTGCGCTGCTGTCCGCGCAGCTGCGGTTGAACGAAGAACTCTACCGCCGCCGGATCGACACCTACGAGAAGCTCTACATCCAGTTGAAAACCCTGGAAATGAAAGTACAGGACCGGACGATGTCAAATGGTGCCGCCCTGGCCAACGCCAACCGCGAGCTGGCAGATCTTCAAAAGGACCTCGCTCAGGCCCGTGGGATGAGCGAACTGCACATGAGCGATGAAGTGTCCAAACTGATGGGTGAAGCGTGGCTGGAAGGAGTGCGAGGGACGCCCGAATCTTTCGCAGCAAAAATCAGCGCGGTGGAGAAACAGATGAAGACTGAACTGGAGAGCAAGATGCAGGAGCCGGCCAAGATCGCTGCGACGCAATAGCAGGATTCAGGACACTTCTAGAAACTATCTTAATTGACTTGCTTTGAAAGGGCACGCCTTTAGCCGTGCCGCTGCGGACGCGATGAGTACCAGGCTTTGGCCCCTGAGGTAAATCGGCTTTTAACGATGAGCGCCAGGAAGGGCACGAGGAGGTTGCGCTATGAAAAAAATTTCTTGCATATTGTTTCTCTGGCTTGTGTGTGACGATGGCCTTGGCACGGGATGAGTCATCCACCAACGGCTCTGGCCCCAGATCTGAGGCAGCACCACTTGCGTCGCCGCAGCCCGAACCCGGCCCGCGGTGCGGCATATCTCACGCTATGAAGGGCGATAACGAGCTGTTTGCCGCGTTTGTCTTTCCTGTCCCGCCTCAGTCGTCTTGCGCGGACTCGATTGCCAACTGCAAGGATCCGGTGAAATACCTTGGCACCGATGCCGGTTGTGCCTGCTTCGCCTGCGAATACGGCAAAGCAACCCAGCACAACGTCTGCACCAACGTTAAGGCCGACAAGGACGCGCTCCTCAGGCGAGCCATCCACTAGGGGTTGGTCATCCTTCCACCTTCCGGCCCCCAGCCCGAAGGGCGGAACAGGCGTAGCCTCGCACCTTCGGCGCGGCTCTTGGCACGCCGTGGGTGCCAGGTACGCTGGTGGAATCACTAAGAGTCCAGTAGTGGTGGCGCCGATTCCGTGCGGGCGAGCCACCCCAACCCACAAGAAAACTCTAGTGCTGATAGTTTCGCGGAGCCAGCGTCGATGGCGCGATTACCGTGGCGTTCGAATTTATGAAATAAGCGTCGGCCGTAATTGCGCCCGCCGGTCCGACAAAAGCAAAATTGGCAAACCCGAAGTGATTGGCAGGAATGCCCAGGCCACCCGAAGTTTGAAAACTTTCTTCCCCAGCCGGAACGGTGATACTTGAAGCGTACTGGGCGCCGGTACTATCAATCAGAGTTAGCGTCCCGCTTATGGCAACATTGGTGCTATTGACCAGCGCGTACTGCGTAATGAAGCCCGCGAAGGTGCTCCAGCGCGGATTGTGCAGAGTGGTGTCGGTGACGCGAATGTTGTACGAGTAGGAATTATTGGGGTCCGAGTTACTCAGCTTAAGAACGGCGTCTACGTTGCCTGTCTGGATCCAGGAGATCCTGTCCGCGAAGCTGCCGCTGAGGTCGGGATCGACACTGACCACGTCGGTCGTGGGCAACGCGGTTTTGCAGTCGCTGGCCAAAATCAGTGACAATTGCGCCGCCCCGGCCGTGACGGTCAGATCGGTCGAGTCATAAGCCTCCGCGCTATAGGAGTGGCCGTCCTTCAGGTGGACAAGGTAAAAGTTTGCGCTGCTTACATTCACGATATCGTAAATCGTGGTGTATCCATCGGTGGGAAGGACGGGGTCGCTACCGCAAGCAATACCTCCGCCGCGATGCACCTGCTTCGAGGTTGCGTTGGATCTTGCCTGACCCAGGGCCATCGAGCTGACGACTAACAGACATATTGTGGTGAGCAAAAGCTTTTTCATGGTATTTCCTCTCCTGGTAGTTTTGGATTGCTGGGAGCCGAACTGCAAAATAATCACGATTCCGGAATCCGCGTGATCACGAATTAAGGGTGCGATCCAATAGGTTTGCCGCTTATCGCAGAAACTTGCGCTACAATCCGTTCCCCTGGCCCGAAGCCAGTTAAGCGCGCTCGCTTGGGGAGCAATCTGCGCTGTCCTCAAGACCAACTTCGCAGATCGTCACAAGAGGACTAAGGTGAACCCATCCCACGGTAGGAACTCCGAATGTTTCTCTTCAGCTGCCGGCGGAAACCAAGTAGTTCGGGGCTGAGGATGGCATTATCGGGCATCAAGGTTCTCTCCGTGGGCTCGTCAATTCTTCCGGGTTGAAATCAATGGCCCCAGACTTTGGCCACGAAGCCGCGACCCACGCCGTTCGCGTCCATGTAGGTTCCGGTGATGTCTCCCGCTGCGTTGATGCCGAAACCGCCGCTTCCTTGAAGCATGCCCGTGCCTGCGCCCCGAAGCGAGAAAGTGGTTATCGCGCCGTTGGCAGCCCGCACGAAACCGTGAATCACCGAGTTCGCGTCCCCGTAGACTCCCGTGATCTCCCCCGCCGCGTTGATGGTGAAGCTGCTGGTTCCCTGAAACGTGCCCGTGCCCACCGCGCCCGGAGCGTCGAAGGCGGTTATCGTGCCATTGACAGCCCGCACGAAGCCGTGACGCACACCCTTCATGTCAGTGTAATTTCCCGCGATGACCCCCGCCGCGTTGATGCTGAGGGGCTCGGTTCCAGTTCCGAATAATCTTCCCGTCCCCGGTCCTTTGGCCGCGCCTGCGCCCGGGGCGTCGAAGGTGGCTATCGTGCCATTGGCAGCGCGCACAAAGCCATGGTACGTACCGTTCGCATCCAGGTAGCCTCCCGTTATGACCCCCGCCGCGTTGATACTGATGGGTTCGGTTTCCTGGGCGCCCGGAACGTCGATGGTGGTTATTTTGCCATTGGCAGCAGTGCGCACGAAGCCGTGATGCACATAGTTCGCGTCCCTGTAGGTTCCTGTGACATCCCCCGTCGCGTTGATAGCAGAGGCCTCGGTTCCCAGATGCCCGTCCATGCTTGCGCCCGGAACATCGAATTCGGTTATCGTGCCATCGGCACCGCGCACGAAGCCGTGATACACATTGTTCGCGTCAGAGTAATATCCCGCGATGGCCCCGGCCGTGTTGATGCTAAACGGGAAGGTTCCCTGGTTGTTGCCCGAGCCTTCGCCCGGAGCACCGAACTCGACTATCCTGCCATTGGCCGAGCGCACGAAGCCGTGAGTCACATTGCCCGGCACATTGTAGAGTCCCGTGATATCCCCCGCCGCGTTAATGCTCAAGGGGACGGTTCCCTCATAAAAGCCCTTGCCTGCGCCCGGAGCGTCGAAGGTGGTGAAGGTGAGCCACCTATCATGGTAGGTTCCCGCCCTGCTCTGCTCTTGTGCGGGCGTCCCCACGGCGAACAGCAAACAGAGGACGGTGAGAACTGCTATGGATAGCGCGGAGGCGCTGAGAATATGGATCGTACGCTGGCGGGTCATGAAAGACCTCCTAACTGCAGACAGTCGGTTTCATCAAATCTTCAGAAAATAGTTTCGCGACGATTTACAGCAGAAGCGCGAAGGGTCGGCGGATGACATTCCGTAACCTCCAGCTATCTAGATTTTCGAGAAGACATAAGCCGTGGCCGAGGCATCCGGCGAACAATCCAGTGGGTGAGTCGGCCAGAATTTCGAACCCGAAATTTTCTAGGGGACTAGGGCGCTGATCCCAGAAAACCCGTGCAGGACTCTTGGAACATTAACGATCCAGACACGGAAACGTAGAAGAAGCATCGTCCTAGTTAGGTTGAAAGTCAAGAATTTTTCTGGGCTTTCTATTCGCAAGGTCAAAATAGTGGCTAGTCCGCCCCGACCGGGGCTGGATCCTACACAATGCAGCCACTAGAACTGGGCCAAGCCTCTTCGTTCGAACCTTGCGCGACTCATACCCGAATCGTCTCCTCGACCAAGGACTTTAGTCCGCGTGGAGGGATCTGCGGTTCGTCATCGGCCATCATTCCGACAACTCTTTGCGCTGTCATCCCAAGCACATGCCCTGAAGCGGGCAATCCACCGATACTGCCACTCGGAGCGAAAGGCGAAGCGACAAGCTTGGTTGCGGCACTAGGCGCCCAGACCATCGGACGGCGAGTCTACTCTCATACTGCCGGACGTCAATGAGATTCGGGGCGAGCCTAATTAGTCTGTTTACCATTACAGGTGGTTCCTCGGTGCGTCAGAGGCCTTGCAGCTTCACGAGGTAGTCGTGGTGTGCCTTTTCCAGGTGGCTGGTCGAGCCCAGGCTTTCGTTTATCCGGCGGACCTCGGGTTCAACATTCACGTTGAGCGTCTCGAGCGCTTCTCCGGTCTGGTGAAAGCTCTGCATGAGGTTCTCCATCAACTCGTGGTACGCATGCCCCACCTCCTTGTGCTTTCCATAGTTGTCGATGAATTCCCGGGATTCCTTCACAACGTGCTGCGCGGCGGGAAGCTTCTGCAGTTGTGTCTTGTTCGAATAGAGTTCCTTCTGCCAGCGCACCATTTGCAGGATGTCGGCTGGATCCCCGTCCTGTTTCTGCAACATGGTCTGGAAAGCGTCGAGTCTGTCCAGGAGAGCTGAGTCGGCCATCGCCGCCGCGCCAACATTTCCGGAGTTGATCGCCTGCTCCAGATTTTGCAGGGCCTGGTGCACACCAAACGGGTCCTGTCATTTCTCTTTGGCTAGAACTTGTCACAGACTCATTGATCCTCTTCGCGTGTGACTTAAGAAAGTCCAGGTACTGCGTTTCCGAAATCTGCTGTTCCCGTGCAAGATGGCGGGCGTCTTCGCCCTCATCTTCGGCCTGGTCAACATCGAACGCCGAGTGCAGCCGAGCGTAAACCTCCGCATGAAACTTGATTTTTTCGCAGATCACATCGGCCAGCGGCGAGGGTATAGCGACGATCGTGAACCCGTTTGCCGCCGCCTTGTTGCCAGCCAGTTCCGTGAAGGTTACCGGCAGTTTTTGGCTGCCGTCGCCGCCATGGCCAACAAAGCTGACACCGATCCAGCGATTTTCCCCGGGAACTACGTTGGTCAGAGTAAATGTCCCGCCGTTCTCGAAAGGCCGGCCGGTGCCGCCCACCACTTCAACCTGCGCACCGCGAAGCTGGCGCAGCACCTCAGGATCGGCTTGCATACCGATGGTGATGTCGCGCGGATTCAGTCCCCCATTATGAACGATGCCGTAGATCGTGTCGGCGCCTCCATCAGTCATGCCAGTGAAGTCCATATTGATCTGGGCTTTGTTGTTGTCCCACACGATCAAGGGATCGCTCACGCCCGGCGCACGGCCCGAAAGATAGGGGCTGAACGGAGCTGTCGGCGAAGAGATTTCCACCGCCAGGCAGACGTGCGTCGAGTGCCCGGCCGGAATATCCCACTGCATCCCTGAAGTGACCTGCGGCGTTGTGTCGGCGGCGTGGAAAGTGACGGGAGCTGCCGAGCCCAGGACTGTGTAAGCCATTCCGAGGCCGTAGTCGGCCATAAGGAATCGGCCGTGACCTGGATGTCAGGAGAACTAGCGGGGGCCGCCGCTTTCCTGCTGATTCGCGCAAAGGCGTAGTTGTGCCCAACGGCCTTCTCCTGCGCGACCTGCTCGTTGGGTTGATCGTTAGCGTTGAATCCTCCCCCGTTGGGATCGTTGTTCAGGCGGTTCCAGACGTCGCTGTTTGTCCACCACACGCCGTTGGTCGAAGGCTCCTGGCCCTGGTCAAAGGTCGCGGCATTTGTGGTCCAATCGCGCACATAAAAATCCTGGCTCGGGTCAAGCTCAACCACGTGGAAGAAGAAGGGATCGATCGACTCGGAGGAGACCGGAGTTGTTAGCCCCACATCTGTAAAAAGCTGTTTCGTAGCAAAGTTGTGGTAGCGGAGATAGGTGACGCCATTCGGGAAGTTCGCCAGATCTGGGTGGTTGAAACCGGAGAAAATGCCGTAGAAGTCCTGGCCGACGGCGACGAGGTTGTCATAATCACCGATGGGATTTTGCCCTCCATAGGTACCCTTCTGGTCGGGAACATCGGCCAGCGTCAGGTCCTGGATGCTGACGAAGTTGTTCGTCGTTCTTTCCAGATGAGTGCGCCAACGGTTGCCTGTGGCCTGGGTTCCCGAGTTGCTGGTAGAGAAAACCCAGCTTACTGTGACTGTTGATCGACAGGCCGGGATTGGTTGCGGTGCTGATGGTGCGCAGGTCGCTCTTATCCCACGTGCTTCCTCCGTCGGTGGAGTGGCGGACATGCAGTCCGAGAAACTGGCCCCGCTGCTTCCATCTCCCCACGCCACATACACCGTGTTGCTATCCAGCGGATCTACGGCGATGTCCATCTGAGAATTCCTGTGCGCTGATTCCCGAGCGTTTGCAGGAACGCGATGGGCACTCCGGCTGGCCACCGCCTTCCCGGTCGCCCCGGAGCTTGAAAGGCAGGAGATCCAATGCCCCAGTTGTCGTCACGCACCACGACCACGTCCGCGGTGGAACAAGAACCCGTCCAGCGATAAAACACGATGTATACCGTGCCGTTCAGGTTCATCGCCGAACACACCGTCGGTCCGTCCTGTCCGCACGTTGCACCGCCGTCGACCACGTCAGCGTTGAACCCCGAGGCGGAGGGGGTCCGGGTTGAACGACAGGTCTACGGAGGCGGTCTTGCCCGCGAGTAGTGTGTTGTTGTTGGCCACGTAAGCCTGATCGTTGCCAGTCGTGATTGCCTTAACCCAAGGCTGGTCCGGGAATGCCGAGGCGGTTCCGTTGCGCGTTTCCAGAGCAGTAAAGACGGGGAGAACGGCCGTAATGTCCGGGACACTTCCGACCTGCAGGTTCGTGTTGCTCAAGGTGTCAGTCGCGAGAAAGCTGAGGTAGAGTTGGTGGGAGGTACTCCCGTAACGCAGTGTGATATCGCAGTAGGTAGTCACACAGCTTAGCAGGGCCGAAGCCGGCACAAAGGCCGAGGTGAGCTGCCAGGTCTGCCCGCCATCATTGGAGAAATACAGAACACCCGTCAGCGTTCCGCCAGGGTCGGGAGTGAATGCCGAAGCTGACATCACCGAGGCGTTTGCGGGGTCGACCGCCAGATTAGGCTCGCTGTCGCGGGCCGTTTCGGCGCTGTTCGCCGCCGGTACGATGTCAACCACGCTGACCTGGGCCGTCGCGAGTTGCAGACTGGCAAAAAGAAATCCCGACAAGAGTGCCGCAAGAAACGTGCGGCGCTGTTTTCCGCTCCCTCATAATATACCTCCCACGTCGAAGCCAAGTTCGGGGCCTATGTTGTCCACGTCACCGCATCAACCTGAGAATCAGTGCCTTTTGCTGCTGGGGCCGGAAATCAAGGGGGCTCAGCGCAAGCCACGCACTCGCAGGGAGGCCCGTATTCTCCTGATGGCGGAGAAGCCAGATGCCTGCCTGACCCGCCGTGAACTTCGGCGAAAGCAGCGAGCATTAGTCGGTACTTTGCGGAAAGACCACGGTTATGGTTTTCTCCCGCCAGGATCCCTTGTCTACGGCTTCCACTTGGACGACGGATTCCGCCCAGTCCGGCTCGTGTTCGTCTTCTCGGGCCAATCCTGCCTAGCGGCTTCACCTCCGTCACCTTGCCACTGATGATGAGCGCGGCGCCGTCGACACGAGCCTTCAGCTTCTCGTCTTCGATCTGCGCACGCACCGCCGAAATCTGCTGACGCAATTCCGCAGTGCTGGCCGGTACCGGCACGTGGCCCACTTCTTTTACCGCGAGGTGCTCACCGAAAAGGAGCGCGTTAGTGAAGAAAACTTCAGTGTCGCCTTGTTTCACGTCGCCGGGTCGCGCCATCTGTATCGTCACTTGTTCGCCCTTGAGGCTGGCCACCGACGGCGGCACATCCAGCACTTCCGAAACACGTACCAGCACTGTGTTTTCCGTTGGCAAAAGTACTTTTAAATTGGCGGCCCGCAACTTCACGACTTGTCCTATGAAGATGATGTGCCAGGCGCGCACTAGTTCGTCGATTTGTCCGCCTGTTTGGGCGGCAGAACCAGTGAGTAAGCCTAGAGTCAGAGACAGTGCGGCAACAAAGAGGGTGAATGCGCGGGCGAGTTTCATGGCCAAATAGTCTCATCTACGCACAAACTGAGGGGCCACTAAGGAGTCAAAGCAGGAGCATGACAATCTCAATCGTTGAATTTCCGCTATTAGCTCCCAACGGCCTCACACTATATACCCATCGAGGAATTGCAGAGCACATTTATTTTCTTCTGGCGGGTCGGGGGCGCGGCACAGGGGCCTTTTGGGTCTCCGCGTTGCGCGGTGCTACGTGCTGATTGCTCCGGAAGCCAATCACTCCGATTCGAGCACGAGGAAAGCTCAGCAAGCCACCGCGCTCGATCTGCAAGACGATGGGATCGCCGGCTTTGATCTTGCGCAGGTCCTGCTTCAAGGTCGGCCAGATCCTGAACCGGCACGCCGTTGAGCGCATGGATGATGTCGCCCGGCTGCGGCCCTTGGCCGAGCAAGGTGCTGGTCGGAGTCCGCGCCGCGACCAGAATACCGCCGGGGATGCGCAGTGTCGCCGAGCGCGTCCTTCAGCTAGTCGGTGATGGTGAGCGCCACCACGCCGAGGCGGTTCACGATATTGTCCGGGCCGGTCACCATGTCGGCAAATCGCTGCGGATCGTCGGGCCGCTCGATGACCGGCACGGTGACCGTGTCACTTGTCCGTTGCGCAGAACGCCGATCTCGGCCTTCTGTCCGATCTTGTAGCCGTAAAGATCGAGCGCGAACTGGCGAATATTGTTCACCGGCTTGCCTCCGACGCTGATGATGATGTCGCCGACCTTCAAGCCGGCCTTCTCGGCGGGCGAGCCGGGAATAAATCTTCCAGCAGCACGCCGCGGTTGACGGCAGATGCAATCCCTCCACCAGATCAGGAGTGATGGTGCGCAGGTAGACGCCGATCTGGCCGCGATGAACGTGGCCTTCGGTGCGGATCTGGTCGTAGATGTTGCGGACGACGTTGCTGGGAATCGCAAAGCCCAGCCCTTCGTTACCGCCCGACTGCGAAAGGATGAAGGTGTTGATGCCGACCACGTGGCCATCGACGTCCACCAGCGGGCCGCCGCTGTTGCCGGGGTTGATGGGGGCATCGGTCTGGATGTAGATGGCCGGGTTATCGGGATCGATCTGGCGCGCGGTCGCGCTGACGACGCCCATGCGTGACGGAGTTCTCCAGCCCCAGCGGACTGCCGAACGCGAACACGACCTGTCCCTGCTTCAGTTCGTTGGAATCGGCGAGCTCCAGGGCCGGCAGGCCGTCATATCGATCTTCAGCACCGCCAAGTCGGACTGGCGTCAACGCCGACCAGCTTGGCTTCGATCGGCCCACGCGGTCTTCGAGCCCGGCCGATTGCTTCTCCATTCCTTGCAAGCGAACGCGAATCTTGCGGGCGCCCTCGACGACGTGCGCGTTGGTCACGATTAGCCGTCCGGCGACAGAATGACGCCTGCGCCAATGCCGCGTGCGGCGCAGATAGGCGGTATCGGTCTTCTCGTTGTCGGAACTGAGCCCAAAGCCGGTGGTCAGAACTTGCACCACCGACTTCGTCACTTTCGCCGAAAACGCCTGTACGGACTCGCTGAATACGTGCAGCGGATCGTTCTTCAGCGCCTTCGCCGACTGGCGGAGACGTGCCGGCTCTCGGTCTGCGCAACACCGTACAGCGAAGCCAACACCAGGGAAGACGAGAACAGCGGCAGAAAGCGGGCAGGAACATGAGCATCATTTTACGGGAAATGTCGGACGCTAAGCGCCCGGTCGCCATAGTATAGTTCCGTTTCGCCGGGCCACGGTTCCACTTATTTCCTGCTCTGCCAGCGCAACCCGACCCGCACCAGAATCGGCTGGCCCAGAGTCACCACCGGCGTGCGCCCGATGTCGTACTGATCGTTGGTCAGGTTCTCGCCCTGGAAGAATACGTCAAAGCCTTTCGGCAGCGGATGCGAAACCGTCGCGCTGAGCACGAAATATGCCCCCAGCGGCAGCAGGTTCTGGTCGTCATCGTATTCGTTGCTGGCGGTCCGCCCCTGCACCGCGACCAAGAACTGCTTCGGGGCAGCCCACGTACCCTGAAAGGTGAACTCGTTGCGCGGCACCAGCGGAATCATGTTGCCCACCAGCGCCGGATTGGCGGGAAAACTGACCACGGTGGAGTCGAGGAACTGATAGGTGGCGGTAGCGTGATGCGATTGGTGATGCGGATGTCCGTTCCCGCCTGGAATCCCCACGCCTCGTTTCGCCCAGGTTCTCGCGCATGCGGGAATGAGCTGCGGGGTCGAGCTCAGGGTGACATTCGCGACTGGATCGGTAGTGTAACCCCAGAAGAAGCTGCCATGAACGCGACGCGGTCATTCACCGTGGTGGCCCGCACCCCGCCTTCGCCGCCGGCGAAATGTTCGGCCCGCAGATAAGGATTGGCGAGCGTCTGCACATTGCCAACCCGGAAGCTGCGATAGAGTTCGTTCAGCGTCGGAGCCCGGAAGGAGCGATATCCCGCGGCATAGAGCACCACGTGATCATTGATGCTGTACGAAGTGCTCAGTCGTGGATTGAAGGCGTTCTGCCCGCGTCGGGATAGGCAAGTAGGTCGGCTTGCCCTTCACCGGAATCCGGCTCGAGCTGGCGTCGAAGTTGCTCCACAGGTCTTCCCTTCCCGAGAAGGTCACCGACCACTGCGCGTGATCTGCACGATGCCTTCCAGGAAAGCGCCCAGCGACTGCTGCGTGCCGCCGTTCGACAGCTGCGCCGTCGGCTTGCCCCCCGAGTACGAGGTCTCGTGGCTGAAGCCCTGGACATCAGGCCGTCAAGTCCCGCCAGCAACGTGAAGCGGCTGGCGATCTGCTTCGACCACTGCGCGAGCAGGCCCATCTGCTGCACCGGCACGTACTGAATGTTGGTCAGCGACTCGCTGTTGCGATTGGCGGCGACCGAAGAAAACGTCTGATGGTAATTCTCGGTTCCGCCGAACAGCCGCAGCGTAAACAGACCGGCCGCGGAACTGTTCCAGTCGGTACCGAACGCCAGTTGCCGTACGGTGGTGTCGTTGACCTGCAGCGGCGTGCCGTTCTGGCGGTCTTCGCCGTAGATCGAGCCATTCAAGAAGATGCGGCCGTGGTCGCCGAACAATCGCTCCACGCGCAAGTTTCCCGGAGCCGTATTGGGAAGCCACCGGCGTATCCACCGAGCCCCGCACATCCTTGGGGACGGCGATGTAGCCGTCGGTGCGAAATCCTTCGCCGCTGGCGACCACCGCCCATGGCCCGATGCGCACCGCTCCCCAGCCGGAGCCGAACGGCGCGTTCTCATTGCCGTACGATCCCTCGATGAATCCGTCCGTCTGCACCGCCGGCCTGGTTTCGAGGTTGATGACGCCGCCCAGCGCGTCGTTGCCGTAAAGCGCCGAGACGCCTCCGGGAACGATCTGCACCTGGTCGAGCGAGGCCTGCGGCACGCGTCCCCAGAAAATCCAGCCGCCAAAGGGATCGTTCAGCGGAATGCCATCGGTCAGAACCAGCGCGCGGCTGGCGCCGTTGGCCCCCAGTCCACGCAGCGACACACCTTGCGACGTTGGATTCGCGGTCTGGCTGCCCGATCTCCGCAGCAGCGAGAAGCCGACCACGTTGCGCAGCTTGTCGTCGGTGGCGAGCGCTCCCCATTGCTGCAATTGGTCGGAGTTGACCACCACCGCGTCGGGCTGTGCCTCCAGGTTGTCGACACCGGTAGGAATGACGGCAGTGCGAGTCGCGGTAACATCGAGGCTCTGTTGCACGGTCGCGGGAACGAGAGTGATCACGAGATCGTTCTGGCCAGCGCGCCAGGGCGTTGTGCTGGTCGCGAAGCCGGGCGCGGTGACGATGAGACTTCCGCTTGCGCCGCTTATTCCGCTGAAAACGAAACTGCCATCAGGCTGGGTCACCCGGCTGAACTCTTCCCCATCCACACGCAGCAGGACCTGCGCTCGAGCAATGACGGCTCCGCTGCGGTCCTTCACCGTCCCGCGCACTTCCTGCGACGGGGCGCCCCATGCCTGCGATTGAGCAAGCAGAAAGGAGAGCATCACCATGGCAGGAGCCATTCCGCGGGCGATACGAGACGTGCACGCTGTGATTTGCAGCATCCGGCCCGAGAATCTGATTTGTCTTCGATGCAAGGTGAGTTCCGGCGGTCTTTGCGCAAGGCGTTAAGCCAGCATACCGGAAACTGGGCCGCCACCCAACACTTGTCACCGATTGATGTGCGGGAAGTCCTTGCCGGGTTCGGGAAGGCCGTCGTTATACTGTAAACGCATCGATCATAAGGAGCAGCCTATGGTTACGTCATTGGAAAGGCCCGTTATTCTGGAAGAAGTTTCCGTTCATCCCCCTCAGCGTTGGTTGTTCGGACCCGGTCCAAGTCAGGTCCATCCCCGCGTTTATCAAGCGCTGGCGCAACCGATTGTCGGCCATCTTGATGCCTACTTCTTTGAAGTCTCGGCCAATATTCAGCGGCTCCTTCGCCAGGTCTTTGGGACGAAGAACGAGCTGACCCTCGTCATCTCCGCCACTGGTAGCGGCGGAATGGAAACCGCGATCTCCAACTTTGTGGAAGCCGGAACCAAGGTCGCGATATTTGCCAACGGTTTCTTCTGCGACCGCATGACCGAGATGGCGCGCCGTCAGGGCGCCGAGATCGTGCGCTTCGAGAAGCCCTGGGGCGAGGTCTTCGGCGATCAGGAAGCCGCGGAGTTTATCCAGCGCGAGAAGCCGAAGGTCATCATGTATGTGCAGGCGGAGACTTCCGCGGGCGCGTTTCAGCGCGGAGAAGCCATCTGCAAAGCTGCGCACGAAGTGGGCGCGCTGGTGATCGCCGATTGCGTGACCTCGCTCGGCGCCATGCCGTGGAAGTGGACAAGACCGGCATTGACGTGGCTTACAGTTGCAGCCAAAAAGGACTGAGCTGCCCTCCCGGACTCGCGCCCCTTACGGTTTCGCCGCGCGCGGCGGAGTGGCTGAAGGCGCGCGAAACGCCGAACCGCTCCTGGTATTTCGATCTCAAGCTGATCGCCGACTACCTGACCGTCTCGCATCGCTATCATCACACCGCCCCGATCTCCATGTTCTATGCCTTGAACGAAGGCCTCACCCTCATCGAAGAGGAAGGGCTGGAGCACCGCTGGGAGCGCCATCATCAGGCCCACCTGGAGTTTGTCAAAGGCGTGGAAGCGATGGGTCTGGAGATGCTGGTGCCGGCCGGAAATCGCATCTGGAACCTGAACACGCCGAAGGTGCCGCAGGGCGTGGATGACGCCAAGGTGCGCACCACGCTGCTCAAGGAGCACGGCATTGAAATCGCCGGCGGCTTTGGACCGTTGGCGGGCAAGATCTTCCGCGATCGGCTTAATGGGACCACTCGCCACCAGCGAACATGTGCAGCAATTCCTGGAGCGCTTTGGGAGTGCGCTGCGCGGGGCGGGGTACAAAAGCTAGGACAGACAAGGATCAGGTGCCAGGAGTTTGCCGTCCGACGTAGCCTCTAAAGTGCCTTCGCCCTGCCGTCTCCGGGTTCGCGGCATAGCGCAAGGTCGCGAAAGCCTCTTTACGGGAGCTTGGTACGCTTGTAGTATCGGGGGCAGGAGGCGCAAACTAATGAGCGTGGAGATCCCGACGAACATCGAGCGCGACATTCAGCGGTTTGCGCAGCAAGAGCACATCACGCACGATGAAGCCGTTTTGCGGCTCATTGAAACTGGCCTCTCAGTGAGAAAGCCGGTTTCGAAAACGGTATTCGAGCAAGGACTGGGATTGTTCGGGAGTGCCGAGGATTCCGCTCTGCTGGATGAAGTTGTCTCCATTGCTTACGACGAAAGACGGCGGCCATCGAAAACTATGCCGACGCTATAGACGATGGTTAAATGCATTCTGGATACAGATATCCTTTCCGAATATCTCAAGGGGCACGATCCGAACGTCATCAAGCACGCCGGTCGCTATGCTAAAGAGCACGGCGTTTTCACCTTCACGAGCGTCACGGTTTATGAAATCGTCTACGGTCTTGAGCTTGAAGTCTGCTTCCAGTCAGTTGAAACGGGCGGTGGAATGGCTCAACCAGAACGAAGAAATTACGCCGACTTCCGCTGACTACCTCACCGCCGCCACGATCAAAGCGACAGCAAGGAAGTGCGGTTCTGCCCTTGAACTCCCCGATTGCTTGATTGCTGCCGTAGCCGTTCGGCTGAATAGGCCGCTTGTAACCGGCAACACCGAGGATTTCCAGGCCATTCAAGAAAGCGGGATCAATCTGATACTTGAGAATTGGCGCGACACGTAGCCGCGTGCCGGCATAGCCGCGGTTTTTTGAGAATGGGTGGGAGAATCAGGATCGAACCTACGGACGGTTGGGAACCGAAAGATGACAAAAGTAAGCTTACCCACCCAACCAAAAGAGGGTTGGGTGGGGCACCCGGCTTGTGCAGCTTCAGCCCCGAACGACGTTGTTGCGTGGATGTGAAAACGACCAGCGAACTGCGGATCTTCGCCACCAAGCTCGACCACAAGGGGCTGGATGTCAGAGAACTATCTCTTCTCCAGCGAAGGGAAAAGTGTTTTCTCTTGACATCCCCTTTTATAGAACCCGGCCCCGTATTTCGTCTCAAATCTTACCCATTGTGAAACAACGGCGGCGGAGCGACCCGCAATTTGGAAGTGGGTGGCCTTCCGGCACGGCGACGCATCTCCAACTTTTTGGCTGGAGCTGGCGTTTTGGGAGCGGCCATATACAAGCTTGATGGAGGCCATCCGTAAACAGCGGGCGGCGTCGAACGCGTTCCGCCTCGCTGAGGAGGTCTTCGAGATGCTTGGGAAGCTCATCTTTCTCCGAGTTTCAGGCCCTCGGCGCACCTATTTATCGAAACGCGGTGCGGCAGACTCGGCGGCGCATACGAAATAACTGCGGAAGGGTACGCTCGTTCCTGGCTGCCGACATGGACTTCGTCCACCAAAGTCCTCTCCTCGTAGTACTCTTGGTGACGGATCGTCCTGCTGTGCCAACCTGGTACAGCCTCGTCTTTCCCTCGTTCGATTTTATTTTAAATCAAAAGTATAGCAAAAGACTGCCTATAGCCTACCATCAGCTTGCGTCACCTGATCTCATCCATCCTCACGTCGTTTACAAACACTTTTGTTTCAGATGTAGGTTGGCTTAAGAACAACCAGAGTTTTAATTTCTGAATAGGGCCGGAATTCGTAGTTTGTACTGTCACTTCCACTGGGACTGCTTCCTACTGCCCACGCTGAGATTGAAGGTACGGCTCGGTTGGTCCATAGAATAAAAAAACTGTCAACCTGTCCGGGGTTATAAGTAGCCACGCCAAGAATGCCCGGGAATTCTGCGGATGAAAGAACACCAGGAATGTCAAGGATAGCAGGCTCCTTGAGGTATTCCAACGTCGCCGCCTAACGGACTCGCGGACAATTCACCGCCACCGATAAATCCAGCGGCAGAGTCTTGCGTTGCTCGGATGCCAAAGCTTACCCTGCCTGGTCCGACAAGACAAATACTAAATTGACCCCTCATCTGTGCGGGAGGATTAGTTGTAAACAATTCGGAACTTGCGAGGAGAAATTGCTGCAACTTGTCAGGAAAGGGAGTCTTTGGTAGTATGAGCACCCACCTTCCACCACCAGGATTCGACACAAGCTGTGAGCTAAAGTGGCTTCTGTGTCAGCCAAGTGAATTGATGCAGTCAGGCGGACTGGGCGCGGGAAATTGCTGGGGGGCGCCAAGCGGCTGGGCATTGAAATTGGAGAATTGCTTCCTCGAAACGGTTGAACCGGGAAAGGAGGTCGGATCGACGCCCAGAGCGGTCGCCACTACGTCGATGGTGCGCAACCCCTGCAGCCGGGCGCCGAGATGGGTCTGTCCGTCGACCTCGACGATAGCGGTGTTGCGCTGGTCGTCGGTATCAGCCATCGTCTTGAGCTGGGTCGCATCGCGGGAGGGTACCGGGCCTTTGAGCAGGAAAACCATCGCAGCTCCTGCCCCCGCCAGATCGAAGTCATTGAGCGACTGGAAATGCGCGATCGGCTGGTTGCTATGGTTGGCCATCTCGACGATCAGGGTGTTGCGTTGATCGTCGGCCAACATCGCAATCAGCTCGTGATGACGTTCGAAATCCACCTGCCAGCGGCACGCCACGGAATAAACGGATGCCGCAGATTTTGCCCGAGTCCGAGCAGCACGAGCTCAATGTTCGAAAGTCCCTGAAGCGCTTTCCCCAGATGAGTCGAGCCGTCGATTTCGACGATCATGGTGTTGCGTTGATCGTCCGCGCTCATCGTCTTGAGCTGGGTCGCATCGCAGGATACCGCCCTTGAGCAGGAAAACCATCGCGGTCCTGGCCCGCAAATCGAAGTCATTGAGCGACTGGAAATGCGCAATCGGCAGCGTTGCTATGGTTGGCCATCTCGAACAATCAAGGTGTTGCGTTGATAGTCAGCCGACATCGCGATCAGTTCGTGATGCGTCCGAAATCCACCTGCTAGCAGCGCGCCACAGAATACATTCATAATCTGCCTCCTCTCGCAAAGAATCGATATTAACACTAAAAGACGCGTTGGCTCGCCGAAAATGTTACCAATGAGGGGCCGGGCGCCGGGTGCCCCACCCAACCTTCTTTTGGTTGGGTGGAGAGGGCAATCCCGACCACTTGCAAACCTACGCATTTTGCATAACAACGTACGCACTATGCGTAAGAGTTCGATACTGGATAGCCTTTTCCCTTCCCCTAGAAGCTGTCTCATAAACGATGTGGTTGAGGGAATTCGATTTCCCTCAGGGGCTGAAGCCCAGTGTTTACGATGCCCGCAGCGGCACGGCTGAAGCCGTGCCCTTTCAAATCGCATTTATGACTTAGCCCCTGCTCTTATGCCATTCCCAAGCCGAGCGAACAATGCTCTCGATGTCCGAGTGTTGCGGATTCCATCCCAGCACTCGGCGTATTTTTTCTGAGCTGGCCACCAGCACCGCCGGATCGCCCGGACGCCGCGGAGCTTCCACGGCGGGAATCTCGTGCCCGGTGACCTGGCGCGCGACCTCAATGACCTCCCGCACGCTGAAGCCGCTGCCGCTTCCCATATTGCAGATCAGGCGCGAATGTTGCTCCAGTTCGTCCAGCGCGAGCAGATGAGCGGTTGCCAAATCCTCGACGTGAATGTAATCGCGGACACAGGTGCCGTCCTTGGTCGGGTAATCGGTTCCGTAAATCGAGATGTCCTTGCGCTGGCCTAACGCCACTTGCAGCACCAACGGGATCAGGTGCGTTTCCGGATTGTGGGCCTCTCCACGCTCCGGAGTAGCGCCGGCCGCATTGAAGTAGCGGAGGCTGGCGTAACGAAGTCCGTGGATCTGGTGGAACCAGGCCAACATCCGCTCCACCATAAGCTTCGATTCTCCATAAGCGTTGGTGGGCTCCAGAGGATCGTCTTCCATGATCGGACTGCGTCGAGGTTCTCCGTAAACAGCCGCGGTGGAGGAGAACACAAATCGCGGGACCCGGTGCTGAAGAACTGCTTGCAACAGGGTCAGCGTCCGCATGGAATTATTATCGAAAAACTTCTCCGGAGAGATCATCGACTCGCCGGCTTCGATGAAGCCCGCGAAATGCATGACCCCGTCGAAGCGGCCGGTGCTGAAGACATGCTCCAGGCTGGGCTGATGGCCTATGTCGGCCATCACGAACTCGGCCTTTGCTGGAACGGCTGTTTTCCTGCCCTTACTCAGATTGTCGAGCACGGTCACCGAGTGTCCGGCCCGCAAGAGTCGGTCGGCCACAACGCTTCCAATGTATCCCGCACCACCCGTAACCAGAACCCGCATGTCGTGTTCGCTCCCTTGCGTTGCAACCTACCTCGCCAAATTAGTTACTACTCTGCGGGTTACGATCAGTCAAGCCATGGCGGATAGCCCATGACCGGGTCGTTGTCCGATGACCGGTGTCCGGATTCTGAACAAATTTGTATGATTTTTGGACAGAAACCAGCCGGGCACAGTGGTTACTTTGGAGAATAGTACCTTGATTTTGTATTACTTCCATGGTCGCTCCTCGATGGCATGGGATGTGCACAGGATTTTTAGCACCTTAGAACCACATCTTAATAGCACTAAAAGGGCGACTAATCGCGGCCGAAGTTCATTCGGCGGCACAACGTTTGGCTTTCGCTTCTCTCCCGGGAAATGTGACTAGGAATGGCGGAGCCTTGTTCTTTGTGGGCCCGAGACAGGCAGCATGATGGCCACCATTGTAACTGGAGAACGATGCTGGCTGGCAGCGTACACCCGTTCGCGGCATGAAATCCAAGTCGCCGAGCAACTGAAGCTCAAAGAGATCGACTCGCTACTGCCGACATTTGAGAAATTCACTCGCTGGAAGGATCGTGTACGACGCTCCAGGGCGCCGCTGTTCCCCGGATATGTTTTCGTCCACGCTTCTGCCGCCGAGCGCGTCCCGGTCCTGCAAATCTCCGGAGTCGTTCATATCGTTTCGGTTGCAGGCAAACCAGCACCATTACAGGAAGCAGAAATCGAAAGGCTGCGTGCCTGTGGCGCGTATGCCAGCGAAATCGAGCCCCATCCGTTTCTCCGAGTCGGGCAGCGGGTGCGGGTCAAGCACGGCCCGTTCGCCGGATGGGAAGGCATTCTCCTGGAAAAGCAGAACCGCACACGGTTGGTGATCACCGTGGAGCAGATCATGAAATCTGTCGCCGTCAATCTGCACGGCGCGGATGTCGAGCCAATTGCGTAGGGCGATGCGCCCGGTCTCTTCGGAGATCGGGGCTGACACGAGCCACAATGTCTGCACGAACCCCTCTTGCGCATCCGGCAGCACTGAACGGCCTGTTCGCTTCGTCGACTCGGCAGTACACCTGCATTGATACCGCCAAGCGAGGCGTTCACCTCGATCCGCTCTTGAACGCCGCGGAGCGTGGACTCGATTTCCTGACAGTCATAGCAGCGGTTTACGCTGCCTACGCTTTCTATCAGGTGACAGGTGCAGGAAAACAGGCACAGTACGCCACCTCGACCGTGTTATTGGCGGCGGCGGGATTTGCTCTGCTGTTCGTGCTCCTGCTGGAGCGTCACGGCGGCTACTGCCGTTATCTCAGTCTTCTTGCCGTGCGGGACACCGAGCGAATTCTGCGGGTAACCATCAAGAGCTTCCTGCTGGCACTCGTGGCCGCATATTTCCTTCATGCTTCCGTTTCGCGTCTGGTTCTGTTGTTTTCGTCTGCTGACCGTCCCATTGTTTCTGATGCTGCAAAAGTGGGAGGTGTACAACGCTGTCCGGATGCTGCGCAGCAAAGGCTACGGAGCGCGCCGAGTGGTGATTTACGGTGCTGGGACGTTGGGTAAGCGCATCTACTCCGCGCTTGTGCGCTCTCCGAAACTCGGCCTCGATCCGATAGCTTTCGTGGACGACGATCCGCAAAAATGGGAACTCGAAGTTTACGAGTCCTCGTATCGCCGCAAGCGACCGGCCAAGGTGGTGGCAGGTCCGGTGTGTCCTGAGCTGCTGCGCGACCTCAATGCCTCGGTGCTGGTGATCGCCGTTCCAGGATTGAGCCGCGAAGCGATGATGAGCGCTATCGCCGGGCTCTCAGCCGCGGGGGTGAGTTCGTATTTCGTGCCAGAAGACCTCGCCGGGCCCGGCTACTGGATTGATTACGACGAACTGGATGGAATGGTGCTGGCCCATCTTTCGAAGGTGCGCAGCCGTTTCCTTTACGAAATCGCGAAGCGGTGCCTGGACATGACAGTCTCCGCAGCGTTTTTGGTGTTTCTGGCGCCGCTGCTGGCCCTGATCGCCGCACTGATCAAACTCACCTCTTCCGGCCCTGCTCTTTTTCTACAGGATCGGGTCGGCAAAGATGGTCGTGTCTTCCCGATGTACAAATTCCGAACAATGTTCCCCGACGCGCCAACCTATGCCTATTCTCCGCGAGGCGAACAGGACCCACGGATCACGCCTTTGGGCCGCTTTCTTCGCCACACCAGCCTGGATGAATTGCCGCAGCTCGCCAACGTGCTTTTCGGGGACATGTCGCTGGTCGGGCCTCGGCCGGAGATGCCTTTCATAGTTGCGCAATACACGCCGCTCCAACTCCAGCGGCTTACGGTAAAGCCAGGCATCACGGGGTTATGGCAAATGAGCGCCGACCGGGCCTTCCTGATTCACCAAAATATTGAGTACGACCTGTATTACGCCCGCCACCGCAGCCTCGCAATGGACATTGCCATCCTGCTGCATACGGTGCTGTTCGCGGCACGCGGTATCTGATTCTTACCTTAGATGCTTTGGCGTAAACGATGATTTTGCCTGCCCTGCAGTCTGAGACTCCGAAGCTCACCCAACTCGCCTATGGCCGCTACGCGCCGAACGAAAGCGGACCATCTGACGAGTTGGTCCTGCCGGAAATCTGGCGGATGCTGCGTAAGAACAGACTCCTCATTGTGGGGTGCACGCTCGCTGGCCTTCTGCTTGCAGGTTTATACATCCTGCTAAGAAGTCCCCGCTATGAGGCGAGCGCGCGCATCGAAGTCAGTCCGGCCGGGACCAACTCCATGGGGTTGGACCAGCTCGCGTCGAAAGTCCTGACACCCTCCGACGAGCTAATGCAGCTACAGAGCGCGGTGACGGTTCTGCAGAGCAATACCATCGCCTTGGGCGTTATGAAGCAGTTACGAATGGCGGAGCGCAACGACTTCGCTGGCCGTTGGATGCAGCATCCGGGAACAAACGTTGGCGATCTTTCCCCTCAGGCGCGAGACAAGTTATTGCTTCGATTCGAGAAGAGCCTGAAGGTCGAGATCGTTCCGAAGACTGACATCATCAGCGTCCAGTTTCGCGCTCGAGACCCCGTACTCGCAGCAGATGTGGTAAACGCGACCGTAAACAACTACACGGAGCGCAATTTTCGCAGCAGCTATGACTCTGCCACGCAGGTTTCAAGCTGGCTATCGAAGCAGATGGAGGACCTGAAGATCAAAGCCAACGCTTCGCAGCAGGAACTGGCTGAGTTGCAGAAACAACGGGGGCTGATCGGCGTCGACGAGACCGACAACATCGTCACCGAGAAACTGAAAGGGCTGGACGAGCAGCTCACGCAAGCAGAATCGGACCGGATCGTGAAGGAGGCACGCTACCGCATCTCGGCATCCGGCAACCCCGAACTGATTGCCTCAATGGTCCCGGAGCCAACCCTGCAGGTCCTGCGCACGCAACAGGCGCAGTTGCGGGTGGAGTACGCGCGGATGAGCACCAAGTTCGGTGACGGTTATCCCAAGCTGGCAGAACTCGGAAACGAAATGACGCAGGTCGACGCTGCCATTACTGACGAACTCAAGAACCTCTCCGAACGCTACCGGAACGAGTATCTGGCGGCCAGGCACGCGGAAGACATGCTGCGCAGCAGGTTTGAAGAGCAGAAGCAGAGAGCCTACGCACTGAACCAGGGTGCGGCCCAGTACGCAATTCTCAAGCATGAAGTTGAAGCCACGCAGGACTTGTATCAAACTTTGCAACTCAAGCTGCGTCAAGCCGGCGTGGTTGCCGGGTTGGCGTCCGCCAACATCGCTGTGGTGGAGCCCGGGCAGGTACCGTCGGAACCGGTGGACCCGCGGCCCGCCTTGGATCTTGCGCTCGGCCTGGGCGCGGGTCTTGGCCTGGGACTGCTTACCGCGGTCGGACTAGAGGCGCTGGACACCACGATCCATACCCGCGAAGAGGCGGAGAGCGTCAGCGGCCTGTCAACTTTGGCAGCAATTCCGCAGATTGGGCCAAGCCGCATGGGAATTAAGCTGAACAAGTTGCGCGGCGAACGGCGCACGTCGGAATTGCGGTTGATCTCTTGCCAGGACCCGCGCTCTCCGGCGGCCGAATGTTACCGCAGTCTCCGCACCTCGCTCTTACTTTGTTCGAGTGGCCGTTCGTCGCAGGTGTTGGCGATTACCAGCCCACTGCCGTCCGAGGGAAAGACCCTGACGGCGGTGAACTGCGCTACGGTGCTGGCCCAGCAGGGCGCAAGGGTGCTGCTGGTGGATGCCGATCTGCGCCAGCCTTCCATCCACCAGGCTTTCGGCATTTCGCAAGCCCCTGGGTTAAGCACGATTCTGGAGGGCATCTGTACTGAAGAACTCGCGGTGGCGCAATCAGGGACTATACCTAATCTGGCGGTACTGCCCGCGGGAACGACGCCGAGCTATCCCGCGGAGATGTTGGCGTCCAGCAAGATGCTGGACTTGGTCGAGCACTGGCGCACTCAGTACGATCACGTCGTGATGGACACATCCCCGGTGTCCCTGTTCACGGACGCGGTCGTACTGGGGGCCCGGGCCGACGCAGTGCTGTTGGTCGCACGTTCTTGCACCACAACCAGGCACGATCTGCGTCGTGCCCGGGACTTGTTGCTGCGAGCCAACGTATACATCGCCGGCATCGTACTCAACGGATTCGATCTGCAGCAGGAAGCCGGCTACTACCGCTCCCAACGCTCCTCTAGGCCGACCAAGAAAGCGCCCTCGGTTGACGCACACCACTCCGGGTCCATCCCACATGCCGGATAAGTCTGCATCTATGAGGTGGCTCTGGCTGCTGGCGCTGATCGTTGGTTCGGCGCCGGTGCTTTGGGCGCAGCCCGACGACTCCGTTACTCCGATTAGGGTTGCGCCCGAGCCGCGGCAGAGCACCACAAGCCAGACGTCCGCCACTCCGGCGGCACTGCTGCTGGATGCAGGCGACCTTCTCGATATTCGCGTCTTCGACACACCGGAGCTGTCCGGCAAGTTTCGCGTGGACACCAAGGGAGAGATCGTTCTGCCGATTGGCGGCACTGTGACTGCAAAGGGACTCTCGGCGGAACAGTTGCAGACCGCCATCGAACTGCAGTTTCGCGAGAAACACATTCTCCGCAATCCTCATGTCGAGGTCTTTGTCCTCGAGTATGCGACGCAGGGCGTGACCGTGATGGGCGAAGTGAGATCGCCGGGAGTCTATCCCATCATCGGGAAACGCGGCGTGCTGGACTTGATAACAGTCGCCGGCGGGCTGACTGCTTCGGCTTCGAAAACCGTGTTCCTGACGCATAAGAATTCCGGGACGCAGCCTATTACTGTGGACCTGACCAATTCGCAGTCCAATCATTCACAGGTCGATGTGGTGGTCGAGCCCGGTGATCGGATTGTCGTGCCACCCGCTGGGCTGGTTTACGTGGTGGGAGATGTCGGGAGGCCCGGCGGCTACCTGATCGAGAACAAGGAAACGACGATCACGGTTCTGCAAGCACTGGCTCTGGCCCAGGGCGTAAACAAGACCGCCAGGCTTGATGCGAAATTAATTCGCAATACCCCGAGCGGGCGGACGGAAGCCGACCTTCCGCTCAAGAAAATTCTCGCCAACCAAGCCGCCGATCCTACCCTTCAGGACGGAGACATCCTCTTCGTCCCCATAAGCGGCACAAAGGAATGGGTCGACAAAGGCGTGACCTCGATTCTGCAGATGGCTGTTGGGGTGGTGATCTACGGCAGGCTCTAACTCCGTGGATGAACTGATCGGTCGTGAACCCGGTGTTGGGCTCTGGGTCGCCCTCTTTGGCCCCGACGGCGCCGGGAAGTCGGCAGTGATTAAGCGAATGGTTTGCGAACTTTCGATCGCATTCGATGGAGTCGAGCGGTTCCACTTCCGTCCCAGGTTTCGGCGGCAATGGCGGGATGCGTCTCCCCAGAAACGCCCACACGAGAAAGCTCCTCGTAGCGCCCTGATTTCAGTCCTGAAGCTGATCTACTGGCTGGCGGACTGCTGGTACGGGTATATGGCGACAATCCGTCCCGCTCGCGCGAATTCGCGGCTGGTCATCTATGACCGTCACTACGACGACATCCTCATCGATCCGCGGCGTTATCGACTGCCAGCATCCTGCCTTTGGTTCGCCAGGTTGCTGGTACGACTCGCACCCCGGCCTGATCTTTATGTCTTGCTGGACGTTCCCGCCGTAGTCGTGCAAGAACGAAAATCTGAAGTGTCATGCGAGGAGTCGCAACGCCAGCGACAGGCATACCTCGGCATGTTTGCGAGCCTGCCGAATGCGGTCGTTGTAGATGCCACCTCCTCGCTTGATGTAGTGGCCAACCAAGTGAACTCCATCGTCTTTGATTTCCTGACCAACCGCCCTCCACTAGAAATTGGGGTATCGCCAATTGCAGGTCTCTGACCTCGTCCAAACCGTCTTTGCGCCGCTGTTGCCGGAGAGGCCATCGGGCACTTTCACGGAAGAGTACCTCATGGTCTCGGCGAACGGAACCCCTCGCTGGTTGCTCCCGGCGGGCTATCCAAGGATTGACTCTGTGCTGGCAAGTTGGTCACCGTATCGCTGGTCCTCTCGAGCAGGTTGGAAAGCCGTTCGCGCCGCCCATCGGCTGGGAGGCCTCCCGGCGTTGCCGCACGTGGCCACGAGTAACATCGCCGGCCTCGACGAAATCGACTGGCGTTCCCTGGGATGGACGCGCAACAGCACTCCCGTAGGTGTGGTGTACGTAGGAACTCCTGGCACGACCCGCAAAGCGGTCATTCATCTCGTGGATCGAGACTCGGGTAGATGCGGTGCAATTCTCAAAGTACCCCTCACCGAAAATGCGAGGGTCGCGATCGTGCGCGAAGCCGAGGTGCTGGTCAAACTCGCCGAGGAGGGCTATACCTGCGCGCCTCGCATGATCTATGTGGACCGCGATCGCGGGATTTCTACGCAAACGGTCCTAAACGGAACAACCGGACGCCGCAAGTTCGGCGCCAGGTACTCGGACCTGCTTCGGTCGCTGATGCTCGCCGGCGAAAGCACCACCATCGTCGAACATGCCGCCGAGTGGCAAGAACAAGCCTTGTGGGCTGCTGGTTGTGAGTCTGACATCGAGATCATGGTTGCCGCCGTCTCCGAATTGTGCGACGCTCGCCCGTTGCCCGTCTGCTGGGTTCATGGCGATTTTGCCCCGTGGAACATCAGGCACCTGGCAGACGGTTCGGCTGGGCTGCTGGATTGGGAAGAAGCCCGACGCGGCGGGCTGCCGTTGCATGACGCGTTTCACTTCCTGCATATCCAGGACTACCTGTTCCGCGCGCCCTCAAAGGCCCACTTCAACGACCTCGCGCCGTTTGCGCGCACCATCGGCATTGCACCCGAGCAGTGCCGCAGGCTGGAGATTGCGTACCTGGCCTCGACTTATCTGCAACAACTTACGCGGCATGAGTTCGAGCATGCCGAATTCCTGCTGGACGGGCTGGGAATCGTGCTGGGAGATAGACTTTGCCAGGTGCCGAGACGGGTCAGCTTCACGACGAAGGGCTCCCATGATCTGGCGCAGGCGCCCACGCCCCCAGCCGCTTTGCGCATCCGGAATGAGTTGCTCTCAGCTTTTCTTGCGCAACTCAATTCGACCGATATCCGATATTGCCTTCTTAGCGGATACGACACTTGTCCGGAAAAGGTCACGTCCGATGTGGACTTCATGGTCCATCCTGGGGACATGTATCGTGTGGCACCATTGTTGTCAGAGGTTGCGCGCGTTGCAGGAGGCGCACTGGTCCAAGCTATTCCGCACGAAACCAGCGCGTGTTATTTCGTGCTCGTCAAGCATGACGGCAGCCCGGCTGGGTACCTTGATCCTGACTGTTCGGGCGATTACCGCAACCAAGGCCGGCTGTGGCTGTCGGCAGAAGAGGTTCTCGCGCAAAAAAGGCATTTCAAGAACTTCTATGTTCCATCGGTTGCGGATGAATTCACCTACTACCTGATCAAGAAGCTACTGAAGCAAGCCATCACCGCGTTTCAGCTTCGGCGGTTGTGCCACCTGTACCAGCGCGATCCGGCGAATTGCAGGAGCCACCTCCTGAGGTTTCTGTCCCGGGCGACGGTAAGGGCCGTCGAAAAGGCACTGGTTCAGGGTGACCTGGGATGGTTCCAATCCAACATCTCCGATCTGCGTTCGGAGCTGAAAGCCTCTGCTCCGGTGGAAAATCTCGGCGGCCGCATCGCCCATACGCTGCGTAATGCCAGGCGCTGGGTCGGGCGAGTCCTGCATCCGACCGGGATGTTCGTGCTGGTCACCGGGGGAGAGAGAACCCAGCGGTCCCAATTCGCAGAGGCCTTGTTGCGATCGCTTGCACCGGCTTTTCGCAGGGCCGGCACGGTGCCGCTCGATGCTGGAGCGCCTCGCGGCTTGATTCGCCCGGTCTGGAAGCTTCACGCGGGTCGTTTGCGGTCGACCCTGCTGATTGGAACGGCCAGCCGCCGGACGTTCGGCCATGGAATGCGCTCGGGGTGGCTGTCGCACCTGGTCGCCTACCGGGGCCTCCGGCCCGATTTCTCATGCGCGCTGGTTGCCGAGAGCCCACAAACCACGGCCAGCAACTTCAGCGGCACTCCCCCATTGCCCAAAGGCCACACGCTCCACTTGCACGCGAGCGCCTCCATGCAGGAGAACGTGCGGCAGGCAAGTGAGGCAATCCTTCGCTGGATGGCCGCGCGTGTTCGGCAACATTTGGCGCTAGAGCACCCAGGGTCGGCGGGGCCGGTCGCTGTCCCGGTGGGTCGGGAGCGCGTCGAGTCAGCCCCGATATTGTCTTTGGAGTGATCTGCGTTGGCGCGAATCCTACTCTCCGCCTATGCCTGTGAACCCGACCGAGGCTCGGAGCCGGCCGTAGGCTGGAATTGGGCAACGGAGTTGGCGCGGCTGGGCCACCGCGTCTCGGTGCTGACCAGAGCGGACAATCGGGCCGCCATCGAACGCGATTCTCGCGCGCAGCTTTCAAATCTCAGCTTCATCTACTACGACCTGCCTCCATGGATGCAACGCTGGCGAACGTCTTTTGTCGGGAAAGTGCTGTATTACATGCTGTGGCAGGCGCGGGCCGTTCGTCGCGTACGAGAGCTGTTTCCGGAGCTGCCGTTCGACGCCGTGCAACACGTGACCTACGCCAGTGTCAGGTATCCGAGCTTTATGGAGTCATTGCGCATCCCTTTTTACTTCGGGCCGGTCTCCGGCGGAGAAAGAGTTCCGCGGCAACTTCGGGCCGACTTCTCAGCTTGGGAGCGATGGCGTGAACGGCTCCGAGGGTTGTCGAATCTCATGGTCCAATATGATCCGCTGTTGCGGAAGGTCTTCCGCACCGCTAAGGAGATCGTCGTGACCCGCGACACACTGGAGTTGATACCACAGCGCTGGCGTTATAAATGCAGAACCCTTCTGGCGATCGGCTTGTCTCGTGAGTATCTGGATCACGCCGCGTCGGAGGTGAAGCGCAGCGCCCATGGCATTCGCCTCCTCTACGTTGGGCGGCTGATGGAGTGCAAAGGCATCGACATCGCACTGCACGCGGTTCGCCTGTTGAAGGTCTCGCATCCCGACGTGCACTTCACCGTAGTTGGCGCCGGGCCGGAGAAAAGCAATCTACAAAAGCGGGCGCGTGAGCTGGGCCTTTCCGAAACTGTGGAGTGGACTGGCTGGCTTTCGCAATGCGCTGTCCAATACCGCTACCGCACGGCCGATGTGTTCCTCTTCCCCGGATTGCGGGACTCGGGCGCAATGGTGGTCCTGGAGGCAATGGCGCACGGTTTGCCGGTGGTTTGCGCCGACCTCGGCGGGCCGGGCGTGATCGTGAACCAAACCTGTGGACGCGTAGTGGCGACGCACGATTGCAACCGCCAACAACTCGCAATTGGTTTCGCTGCCGCCTTGCGCGAAATCATCACCACGCCGGGGCTGTGGGACGGTCTCGCTGCTGGCGCGAGAACACGGGCCCGGGAATTTGAGTTTCAAAACCTGGTACGCACGGTCTATCTGGATTTGCCGCCGGACACCCTCGGTCCAGAACGATGACAACAGCCGCTTGTCCTGCAATTCCTTCTCTCCAGGGGTCGGATGCCTCGGACGTCCTCCGCGACGTGACCGCCAGGTGGGCGGTACGCTTTTGGCGAGGCTTGGTCTTTTACTTACTGCTCTCAATCATCTTCCTGCCGGAATTTCTTCGTGATGACCACGGTGCCGATGCTTCCTTCGTCTATAACAAGGTCGCAGCAGGATTCCGCATGGTTGATGTGGCTTTACTGGCATTGGTGTTGGTTCACCTCATCGCCGTGGCGTGCACGCGCAGGAGGATCCTGCATTTTCCGCGAGCGCTGGCGATTCCGGGAGTTGGCTTTCTCGCGTGCATCGCAACCGGCATCTGCTATGGCCACATACGAGGAGGGACGAACTTTTTCTTCGACTGGCGTGCCCTCGCGCTCGGCATCGGTTTGTACTTCGTCTGGGCTTTCTGGATCCAGAGTTCCGCAGACCTTCACAGCGCCGTCCGGCTGTTTGCGACTTACATGGCGGTGCGAATCGTAATTCTCTACGCACTATATCTGTCAGGCCATTCGGCCACGTTGCTGGGAGTGCCCATCCCGACTTTCGACGGGCCTGCGCTTTCTGCCATCGTATTTACTGCACTGATGGCATTGCATTACTACGAGAATGCCGGAAATCGTCGGCAAAGATTTCTCTGGATGGGCTTGTCAACTGCCGCGTACTTGATCGTGTTGCTCTGTTTCCGTCGTACCTATTGGCTGGAACTTGCCATCGGCACCGTGATCCTACTATTGCTGCAGGGGCATAGCCGGCTTCGCGCGTGCATCATGGTTGGCGCAATGGTCTGCCTGTCGGCAACGATCCTGGGACAACACTTTTCCGCTCGCGTGCAAAGCTTCGACTTTGCCCAAACCGATGGCGAATTCAGCGCCGACAATTCAGATCACTGGCATGACCTGCTCGATGCATGGGACCAGGTTCGGCAGTCCCCGCTCATGGGAATCGGGGTGGGCACCGCATATCCCACTTGGCGGATCAGAAATTGGAAAAACGAGTCGGTGATGGTCCATAACGCCCCAATCCATGTCTGGCTGAAATACGGGGTGGCCGGCCTTGGCTGCTATCTCTGGTTCCACATTGCTGCGTTGCGCTGGCTGTACAAGCGATCTAAGTGCGTGCCTGGCGAGGCAGCCTTGTTCTCGTGCGCCGCCTTCGCATACTTGACGGCTCAGTTTCTGGTAACACTCGGCTTTGCGCCATGGCCCTACTCCGAATTGCAACTAACAATCTTGATCTCCTTCGTCTTGGCAGCAGCCTTTGCGACTTCGCGACTAAGGCCAGCCACAACTTCATGGCAGTGCAAGTAACACCACTCCCCACACTTTCAGTCATCACCCCGTCGTTCAACAGCGGCGAGTTCATCGAGGATGCCCTTCTCAGCGTTTCGCTGCAGCAAGGCGTATCGGTCGAACACATCGTCGTGGATGGCGCCTCGACCGATCAAACCGTCGAAGTCTTGAAGCGGTACCCGCACGTGCAATGGTGTTCCGAGAAGGACAACGGACAATCCGACGCAATCAACAAGGGGTTTCGACGGGCGACAGGCGACCTTATGGGATGGCTGAATGCCGACGACTATTACCTTCCCGGCGGGCTAGAAGCGATCGCGTGCGCGGCGCAAGCCCAACCCGAAGCTGACGTCATTTACGGAGACTGCGTTTTTGTGGACGGTGTTGGAAAGATCATGCGCTCAAAGGTCGAGCACGAGTTCGATCCTTCAATCCTTATGTATTTTGGCTGCTACATACCCTCAACCTCGACGTTCGTGCAACGGCGCGTCGTCGAAGCGGGCTTGCTCCTCGATTGCAATTACCGAGTGTGCATGGATTTCGAATACTTCGCACGCCTGGCGCACGCCGGCTTCAGGTTTCGCTACGTGCCCCGCTTCATCGCTGCGTTTCGCTGGCACGGAAACAACATCAGTCTGAGTCAGGCGTCTCGCCGCGCGGAGGAGCGCCGCCAGGTACAGAACAGGTTCGGTGGGCACCAGTTCTCAAACTCGATGTCTACATTGCTTGCTGATCTGCATCGCGTTAAGCGCGTACTCCGGAAGGCGGCTACCGGAAACATCGAACGCGAGTTTCGCGTCCGTCAAATGCTTGACCGCGATACGCGCTGGATCCAGGGACCAGCGGGACGCGAAACATGCGCAAGCTTAGCGTGCTTGTGATCCACAACCAATATCAGCAGTCTGCGGGTGAAGACGCCGTGGTGCGTGCCGAGGTCGAGATGCTGCGCCACAATGGACATCATGTCGTTACCTTCATCCGCAGCAGTTCGGACATTGCGGACTTCAGCTTGCCCCGTAAAGCTTCCCTGCTGTTGAGCACAACGTGGAACCGGCGGGTGTACGCCGAGCTTCGCGAGGTCATCCGGAAAGAACGCCCCGACATTGCTCATTGCCACAACCTCGTGCCCCTGGTCAGTCCGGCTGCGTATGATGCATGTCACGCCGAGGGTGTCCCCGTGGTACAGACTCTTCACAACTACCGGCTGCTCTGCCCGGCGGGGACGTTGTTCGCCAAGGGACAAATCTGCGAAGACTGTAATCGCGGCCTGGCACGCGCGGTGGCGCGGGGATGCTATCGCCACTCGCGGCTGCAAACCGCAGCTCTGACCCTGATGTTGAGTGCTCATCGACTGCGCGGGACTTGGAGCCACCGCATTGATGCTTATCTGGCTTTGAGCCAATTTTCCCGAGACCGTTTTGTGGCTAACGGGCTTCCCGGCGGGAAGGTCCACGTCAAACCAAACTTCCTGGCCCGCGATCCCGGCCACCGCACGGGTCCCGGAGCCTATGCCCTCTTCGTAGGCCGTCTCAGCCCGGAAAAGGGTGTATTGAGATGCTTAGAGCATGGCGACATCTCCCACATATTCCTTTGGTCGTTGTTGGCGACGGGCCGTTGCGCGACGAGATATCCGCCCTGGTTCGCAAATCGGGCGGCGGCCACGTCAAATTGCTTGGACATTTGGACGCCGAGGACACGCAAACTCAGATGCAAGGAGCTCGTTTTCTGGTCTTCCCGAGCCGCTGGTACGAACCGTTCGGCTTGGCGCTTCTGGAAGCTGCGGCCTGTGGCGTTCCAGCCATTGCAGCACGGACGGGCGGCATCCCAGAGCTCGTGGCCGATGGTCGTACCGGCTTGCTCTTTGATCCCGAAGTCCCAAACGGAATTCGCTGAGAAGGCAAGCTGGGCCTGGAGTCATCCAGCTGAAATGGAGGCGATGGGCCTCGCGGCGCGGAGGCTCTATCAGGAGAAATTCACCGCAGAACGAAACTACGAATCGCTGATGAGTATCTACGGTTCGCTGGTTCCGAACTGAAGACGCACGGAGCCTGAGGGACGCGCCGAGGCACGCCCTCCTTCGGGCCGACCTGCTCTAACAACTTTGCCTCTTCATTCCTGGTATCGCAAGAGATCATGATTGAAATTCCACTGTTACCAAAAAAGGGGCGTCTGAACATGAAATCATCAACTCGTGTGTTAGTCACCGGCGCCGGTGGCTTCATTGGTCATCATCTAGTCAAACGGCTCAAAGCCGAAGGCTATTGGGTCCGCGGCGTGGACATCAAGGAGCCGGAATTCGAGCCCAGCGCGGCCGATGAATTCGAACTGCTCGATCTTCGCTTCTGGCACAACACGCTGCAGGCCACCAATCATATGCAGCAGGTTTACAACCTCGCGGCCGACATGGGAGGAATCGGCTACATCACCGCCAAACTGGCGGAGATCGCGCGCAATAATATCCTGATCAACGCTCATATGCTGGAGGCCTGCCGCCTCAACGGCATCAAGCGATTCCTCTTCTCCTCCTCCGCCTGCGTCTATGCCGGTTACAAGCAGAACCAGGCTGACGTCACTCCTCTGAGGGAAGAGGATGCGTACCCGGCAGACCCCGAAGCCGGCTATGGATGGGAAAAACTCTTCACCGAGCAACTCTGCCGCTACTACCTGCAAGATTTCAGCTTTGAGACACGCACCGTGCGCTTTCACAACGTCTATGGTCCGCTCGGCACGTATGAAGGTGGTAAAGAGAAGGCTCCTGCTGCCATCTGCCGCAAGGTGGCACTCGCCGAAAGCCCCGGCTCCATCGACGTGTGGGGTGACGGTAAACAAACTCGCTCCTTTATGTACATCGCCGATTGCGTGGAAGGACTCTTGCGACTGATGGCCAGCACTTATCGCGAGCCGCTCAATCTTGGAACCGAGGAAATGGTCACTGTCGACCAGTTAGTTGACTTGGTCTCGGGAATCGCGGGCAAGGACCTGGTCAAGCACCACGACCTCAGCAAGCCACAGGGCGTGCGCGGCCGCAACAGCGACAATTCGCGCCTGCGAAGCATACTGGGATGGGAGCCCCAGACAGTGCTGAGCGATGGCCTGCGAGTCACGTATGACTGGATCGAACAGGAATTACAGAAGGCTGGACAACTGACCCATGCCCTCGAGTATGCCTCCTGAGGAGTCCGTACCGCCTCGCGCGAATGTACTCGGAGTCGGCATCAGCGCGATCACCATGGCGGAGGCGCTGCGACTCTCGGACTGCCTCCTTCAGGAAAACAGGAAGGGCTACATCTGCGTGACCGGCGTCCACGGGGTAATGGAGTCACAGCGGGACTCTTCTCTGCGGACGATCCTGAACCGCGGGTTCCTATGCCTCCCGGACGGCATGCCCACGGTATGGGTGGGGCGGATGCAAGGAACTCGCGCCATGCGCCGTGTCTATGGGCCGGACTACATGCTGGCCATGTGCAAGCTGTCGGAGAAGCGCGGGTACCGTCATTTTCTCTACGGCGGGAAGCCGGGTGTCGCCGAAAAACTAAGGAGCAGACTGGAAACGCTCATTCCCTCCATCGGCATCGTTGGGACCTATACCCCACCATTCCGGCCGCTTACGCCTGAAGAAGACGACGAGTTAATCGGTCTGATCAACCGGACTCGGCCTGACATTGTTTGGGTCGGCCTGAGCACACCGAAGCAGGAGCGCTTCATGGCGCAATACATCGAGCGTCTGAACACGAACTTGCTGGTCGGCGTCGGGGCAGCGTTTGACATCCACGCCGGGCTGCTTACGGATGCGCCCAACTGGGTGAAGAATTGTGGCCTGCAGTGGCTGGACCGCCTGCTCAAAGAACCATCCCGCCTCTGGCGACGATACCTCACGAATAATCCCCGGTTCCTCTGGGACATCGGCCTTCAAATCGCGGGCCTAAAGAGGTTTGAACTGACGTAAAGACAGACCTGCCAGTCACATTCGGCAACTTCTGACGACGAGAAGACGCCTCCAGCTGATTTACTTCGGCGGACCTGCGGTGCGGGTCCGCCTTTTTTGTTTGCAAACAAACATCTTCCTGTGACCGGGGTCACTGCCAGCAACCCGATTTGCGCGCAGGATTAAAGACTGTGATTCGCCGGACGACTCCAAGAAATCGATCCGGCTTTCGGCAACTCGTCCTGGTAGGCTTCGCTTCTCCCTTGATTTAAGTATTTCTTGAAGGCGCCGCACGGACCCTCGAGCACCTCTTCGCGTTGGCAGGTGAGTGCTTGAGCCGAAATAAGATTCTTGTCATCGACGTTGACCCGGTCATTCGCTCGGGGATCTGTAATTTTCTCGTGGTGCATGGCCATTTAGTTGCCGAAGCCGCCACCACGCAGGACGCGCACCGGCAGCTTCAGAAGTTTCGCCCGGACGCAGCCATCCTCGATTTTGGCTTTCCTAATGGAGATGCTCTTGAGCTCTTGCAGCATATCAAGAGCGAACCGTCCTGCGTTCCGATCATCGCGCTGGTCGGTCACGGGGCCACGGACGTGGCCCTTCGCGCCATTCACGACGGTGCCGAACAGTTTCTGATGAAGCCGGTCGAACTGTCGCTGCTCCACGAAGTGCTGCTGCGGACCCTGACAAACCAGCGCCACTGGCAGCGGTCAGTGGCTACCTTCTCCAGGACCCAGCGAGAATGCGTGGATCCCTTCGTTGGAAGCAGCGCCCCAATTCGCCACCTGAGGGAATTGGCGCGGAGAGTGTTAGGTAGCGAGAGCCCACTTCTTCTGCAAGGCGAAACCGGCTCCGGCAAGGGCGTTCTGGCCAACTGGCTGCATCGCAATGGGCCGCGCGGAGATGAGCCATTCCTCGACCTGAATTGCGCCGGGCTGTCGCGCGAACTGCTGGAGTCAGAGCTTTTCGGTCACGAAAAAGGAGCTTTTACCAGCGCCTTGAGTGCCAAACCAGGGCTGCTGGAGGTGGCTGACCGGGGAACCGTTTTTCTCGATGAGATTGGGGACATCGATCTCCAGGTGCAGCCCAAGTTGTTGAAAGTTCTTGAAGACGGCGCCTTCCGCCGCCTGGGAGAGGTCCGTGACCGCGCGGTGGATATTCGTCTGATCTCCGCCACCCACCAGGAATTGCTTGAGCTCGTCCGGCAACAGAAGTTTCGCAGCGATCTTTACTTCCGGGTGAATATAGTTACGTTGCGAGTGCCTCCGCTTCGCGAGCGCGTGGAAGACATTCCGACACTGGCCCAGTATTTCCTCGCTCACCTGTCGCAGGATGGTGGTCAAGGTGAGATGGCGATCGAGAAATCTGCGATGGATGCGCTTCAGCACTACTCCTGGCCAGGGAATATCCGTGAGTTACGAAATGTGCTGGAACGGGCGATGCTGATTGCGGAAAACAACCGCTTGTCTGCGCGTCACCTTCAAATCCACAGTTCCATGCTTGTCCTGCAGCCCCAGGTCACCAGGATGACAGGGACACTTGACCAAATGGAGAGAGCCTATATCGATTTCGTTTTGCAGGACGAAGGCGGCTCCATTGTGCGCGCATCGCGGCGTCTCGGAATCGCCCGCAGTTCGCTATACGCCAAGATAAAACGCTTGGAACTCCCCGACAGAACGGAGCGTGGGTAGCTTCTCCATTCCCCGCCTGAATGGCGTCCCGAGAGCCCACGCCTGATTGTCTACCGCGGTCGCTCTCCGCATCCCACCCCTGTCGTCAAGATATTATGGAGTCCTGAGTTCTGAGCACCCGGCGATTTTCCGGGTCACCGTTTAAGGGTTTCATGGAATGACAAACGCGTTTATCTGCGATGGAATCAGGACGCCTTTCGGCCGTTACGGCGGTGAGTTGTCATCCGTGCGGACGGATGATCTGGCGGCGATTCCGATCAAAGCCCTAGTGGAGCGCAATCCGTCGGTTGATTGGAAAGCAGTCGACGATGTGGTCTTGGGATGCGCCAATCAGGCCGGAGAGGACAACCGCAACGTAGCCCGCATGGCGCTGCTGCTGGCTGGTCTGCCGCTAACGGTTCCCGGAACGACGGTAAATCGCTTGTGCGGTTCCAGTATGGACGCGGTCGCCATTGCCGCCAGAGCGATCAAGAGCGGAGAGACCTCGCTGGTCATCGCCGGCGGTATCGAGAGCATGTCGCGCGCGCCTTTCGTCGTGGCAAAGGCCGAAGGTGCCTTCTCGCGTACTACGAAGCTGGAAGATACGACCATCGGCTGGCGGTTCGTGAACCCTCTCATGAGAGCACAGTACGGCGTCGACTCCATGCCGGAAACGGGCGAGAACGTTGCTGAGGAATTCCGCATCTCGCGTCAGGATCAGGACGCATTCGCCTACCGCAGCCAGCAACGCACCGCAGCGGCGATCAGGAGCGGTGCTCTCGCCGAACAGATCGTGCCCGTCATGGTCACGTCCCGCGGTGGCCCGGCCGTGGTGGTGAACCGGGACGAACATCCCCGCCCTGAAACGACCCTCGAAGCGCTGGCAGAGTTGAAACCCATCGTGAAGCCGAACGGGACAATTACGGCGGGCAATGCTTCCGGAGTAAACGATGGCGCGTGCGCGCTTCTCTTGGCTTCTGATGAGGCGGTGAAGCGTTATGATCTTCTGCCGAAAGCGCGCATTGTCGCCGCGGCCGCGGCCGGAGTGGCGCCGCGGATCATGGGAATGGGGCCCGTTCCAGCCACGCGAAAAGCGCTTGCACTGGCGAAGCTCGCCATCTCCGACATGGATGTCATCGAACTGAACGAGGCATTCGCTTCACAGGCGTTAGCAGTGCTGCGCGAACTCAAGATCCCGGACGATGCTGGGCATGTCAATTCAAACGGCGGAGCGATTTCGATCGGCCATCCCTTGGGCGCCAGCGGCGCCCGGCTCATTGTTGCGGCCATGCAGCAGTTGCAGCGCAGCGGCGGACGTTACGCCTTGTGCACCATGTGCATCGGAGTCGGCCAGGGCATCGCGATGATTCTGGAGCGCGCCTAGCCGGAAACGAATGGTCGCTCACGCCCGCCAGAGGTAGGTCGGGGAATGATGCCGCTCGCGGAAATGGGTTGGGATGTGCCGCACGTTCCGCTGATAGGTAATTTCCACCTTCATCGGCCAAAATGCCGACGTCAGCACAAGCAAAATGACCGTCCACAATAAGTTTTTCTTGTAACGCAACATCGGTTTCGACCTCGCGACCTCTACTTCAGGTACCTGGCTAGAAAATCTACGGTAAGCTTCCATGCTTTGGCAGCGTCTTCCGCCCGGTAGCCCTGCTTGTTGTTTGGATTCTCAAACGCGTGTCCGGCGTCGGGAAAGATGTGGATCTCCGCGGTCTTACCCATCGCCTTCAGTTGCGATTCGAACTTGTTCACGTCCGCCACAGGAATGCCGCGGTCCTGTCCGCCAAAAATGCCGAGAATCGCCGCGTTGACTTTCTTCAGGGTGGCCTCGTCAGCTGCGAGATGGCCGTAGTTGATGACGGCCGCCTTCAGCTTCGGGTCGTTGAGTGCGAGATCAAGCGAGTATCCTCCACCCATGCACCATCCGATGGAGCCCACGCGCTTGGGATCGACATTCTTCTGGGCGCGAAGAAAGCTCGCAGCGGCCAGCAGATCGCGGTTAGCGCGGTCTTCCGGCACGCCGCGCATTATCTCATGCGCTTCATCGGGGGTGGTCGCGACCTTGCCGCGGTACAGGTCAATGGCGAGCGTAATGTAGCCTTGGTCGGCGAGCTTCGATGCCTCTTCCTTCACCCAGTCGTTGAGGCCCCACCACTCATGGATCACAACCAGCGCCGGAAACGGTCCTTTGCCTTGCGGCGTGTACAAGATGGCGTTCACCGTTTCATCGCCGCTCTTGTACGACACATTTCGCCCGTCGGCGGCAAACGCCGTCATCGCAAACACTCCCATCAAGACGAACAGCAAAATGCCTTTCATGCAATGTAATCCTTTCATCGGTTCTCGACGTTACCCAGCCGTTCCAATAGCTGCCGTCCCAGCTTTTGCAGGTCGCCGAATCCTTTCTGGTATTCCACGAACAAGCGGTTGTACTCGAGCGAACGGTTGGCATCGAGATGGGCGCGCAGCAGCATGTCGCGCAAGTGCACCGGGTTGGGAAGCACAGCCTCTTCGTTCAGTTCTTCCAGAGCGGTGGTCGGATCGTAATGGTACATAGGCCCCCCAAGTTAGACAGGTAGCATACGAGATGCGGCGAATTGCTGCCACGTTGCAAGGAAACCAGCGCCTACGTTTGGAGCGACGACTCGCGGCTCCGGCTTCGCTTCTTGCGGTCCGAGCGCCTTGCTATGTCGGACCCTTCACGGGTCGCTGGCTGGAGATCCGAGTCTGACGCTTTGTGGCCGGGATTTGCGCGAGGCTTTCGCTGATCACGTTCGCAACAACGGCGTCACCGGCGGCATTGTAATGCGTATCTCCGAAGATGAAGTAGTTCAGGTACCAGCAGCCGGGCTCAAGAAGCGGGCACTGTTCCTTTAGGGCAAAGAAAGCCGGGAACAGCGAGATGAACCGTTTGCACTTGCCCTCGCACCATTCGCGCCAGATGGTCACCTGTCTTGAATCAACCGTATCGTGTGCGACCTGCGCCGGCCAGGGATACACCACAACGCTGAGCGGGATATTTCGTTTTTCGAGTTCCTGCCAGAGGAGAGTCATCTTTTCCTTCTCCCTGGCGATGCCGCCCTCAACTCCCAAGGGAGCATACCCTGTTTCATAGGGATCGGTTTCCGACACGTGGCGATAGGTCCAGGCTGAGCGCTCCAGATCGAACTCATTTCCGCCATGTCCCTGGTCAAGATGATAGGCTCCGAACCTGACCAGGGTTCTCTCGAAGAACTCCATGATGTCATTTGTGAGCAGGAAGTGCTGATTGATTTGCAGGCGAAGATCGGAGTAGCCGCTCGATTTTGTGATCTTCTGCTTGGGTATGCCTACTGCTCCTGATGAGTCGAGGTCATGAAAGAAGGCGGCTTCGTCCTGGACATCCGAGATGTCGATGAAGACGATCACTTCGTCGATCTCAACTCGCTTGTCAAACACGATTCGTGCCGTGTTGAGATAGTTGGACGGGGAGTATCCCTCAACTGCCCCATTGAGAAAGTCGTATTGCGGAAGGCTGGCCGCGATGCGACCAACG
The DNA here is from genome assembly GCA_963843005.1 of uncultured Acidobacteriaceae bacterium. GTDB lineage: Bacteria > Acidobacteriota > Terriglobia > Terriglobales > Acidobacteriaceae > Bog-257. The sequence goes on from CAWJIW010000003.1 coordinate 163,838, forward strand.
TAGCTCTTGTCCCATGCAATCATTCCTTGCGTCGCGGAATCGCCCAGAATAAGGATACGGGGACGATCATCAGTCAGAGGCACTGGCCTGATCGCTTCATCACGAAAGCCAAGACTGTTGGTTACAAACTCGAACGAGTCCCTCAGCCAGGGACGGGTGCAGGAGCAGTTCGGCTGGAAGGCGTGATGGCGCATGGGATCACGGGAGAAACAATACCCCTGGGTATCGCTCGACGGGGAAGAGCGAAGAATTGCTTTGCTGTAGAAATAGTCGAAGGCAAGAAGCGCTGCGGCGCTCAAGAACAGGGACACCAGAAATAGAGCAAGTCTTAGCCGGCGCTGGCGACCCAGATACTTCGAAGCCGAGCCCACTCCACCCGGGCTCATCTGAACCGTGCTCAAGACCTACCCTCTCCACAGATCCGTTCGTCTTTCTCCGCGCCCCGGTCACGATGGCCGCGGTGACGGGAGAGCTCTTGATCCATGTGCGACGAATTATAACCGAGTGGCGGATCCTCCCCAGCGGGCTACCGTGAGGTTCGATTGCGTCAACAGTGGCGGATCGCGAGCCGCGAAGCTGGTAACGATAAAATGAAACAAATCGGGTATGATGGCGAGTGCTGCAATTGCCAAACCCTTTCTACTCGACTGCATGCTGATTATTCCCACCTATAACGAACGGGAGAACATCGTATCCCTGGTATCGCGGATCAGGACCGCGGTCAGAGACGAACCCATTTTCTTCGTGGATGACAATTCCCCCGATGGCACCGCCGACGAGATCCGCCAAATTCAGAAGCAGGACGCTCTGGTCTACCTGATGACTCGCCCGGGAAAGGGTGGCTACGGGTCGGCGTGCCGGGACGCAATGCAGAAAATCCTGAGCGAAAACCTTGCCGAGTACGTAATTCAATCCGACGCCGATTTATCGCATCCTCCAGAGTTGTTACCGCAAATGATCGAGTTGCTGAAGGTATCGCCAGTGGTCATTGGGTCGCGTTACGTAAAGGGCGGAGGCGCGAGGAACTGGAGCGTTCCCCGGCGTTGCTTGAGCTTTGGGGCAAACTTTTATGCCCGATTCTTGACCGGTGTGCCCGTGCACGATATGACGGCGGGATTCGTGGGCTATCAAGCCCGCGTACTGCGGCAGATCAACTTGGACGCCATCGGTTCCGAGGGTTACGCTTTCTTAATGGAGATGAAGGTCAACCTCCATCGCCGCGGAACCCCGTTCCGCGAGTTCCCTATCATCTTTCAGGAACGTAATTCCGGTAAGTCCAAGTTCAGCCGCAAGATTCTGTTCGAAGGAATAAGGTTTCCCCTTCGTGTGCTTGGGCAGAGGATTATTGGCCACCCCTGAGAAGTCCAAATTTCACTGCAGGTATGCCACCTTCAGCCCTTTCGCGGAATGCATCTCGATTTTGGCCCCAGCTTTCGTCAACAACTGCAGAACATCCGGAGTTGGCTCAATCAATGCTACTTGCCGGGCATGCCTGCTGATGTCATCCATCTGCCAGAATTGCATCGGATAGTACTGAGACAAGCTCATTAGCAAGCGCTGATGCAAATAAGGGTCCGGCGAATTGCGGGCCGGATCGACATCCCGCGTGAAATCCGGCGGAAGCAACAAAATACAGTCTTCGGGATGATACGAATAGTACTGGGCCTCGAGAAAGAGCAGAGGACTGGAAAACAAGAAGAATCGCTTCCCTTCATTGCGAAGCGGAGCTTCCAACTGTAGATAGTCCCTGGTTCCGGTTGGCTCAACGCTTGCCGGGTGCACCACCGCACCGACTTGCTTCGCGATACCCCACGTGGTCAGTAGCAAAACAATTCCCAGCGAGACACGCGGCGCGTAACGAAAGTGCCGCCACAGCAGACATGCAAATGCGACGGCTACACCTGGAAGCACACAAATGAAATAGCGGCTGTAATAAGCATTTGTTTTCACTTCCGCCAGTACGAATCCGGCCACCAGGATCGAGAGGAACAACCATCCCACAGATTCGTCGGCTGTCATAGGTTGCAGATTGATGGTCTTATCGTTCCTGCGGGCCAGGACAATCCACACCATAATCAGTGAAAGCAACAGCACGCCATCTGGAAATAGCTGCGGGAAGATGGCCCTGAATTCGGTGAAGGATGGACGATTCCAGAAGCCGGAGGAGAATTTGCGAGAAAAGGACAGAATGAATGGCGACAGGAGCGCGGCTGGGAGGACTACTCCGATCACTCCCGCTACCAGTTTTGCGGATGGGCGCCTCCCAGGCCTCCAGCAGATGAACTCCCACAAAGCGTACGGCACCAGGCACATTACGGCGTAATAGTGGAACGTGACCCCCAACATAATCACTGCTCCAAAAAGAACCGCCGGCCATTTCTTGTCGGCTCGGGTGCAAGTCCAAATCCAAAGAGCAAGCGCCGAGAACATGAAGTAGATCGCATAGGAGCGGGCTTCATAGCCGTAATAGAGGAGAAACGAGCAGCTCAATACCGAAAGGGCGATCAAACCATGCAAGCCATCGGTAAGGCGGCGCGCGCAATCGAAGGTTATGAGCAGCCCCGCCACCATGGCAAGCGCGGAAGGCATTCTGGCAGCGACTTCGCCCGGTCCAAACAAACTACCGAAGCACCGGACCACCATGTAGTAAACCGGAGGTAAGGAATCTACACCGGCGTGAAGGGCTGTCCAAATGGCCGACCAGTCAGGCATGCGAGCAATGTGGATGGTGAAGAGCTCGTCAAACCAGAACAGACGCTGGGACGCGATGTATAAGCTGGTAGCAAGGTAGAAGACCGCCAGAACCACGGCGGCGATCACGCTGATTCTCTCGACAGCTGTGGGCTTGATTTCAGGTGCGCCGGTGCCGGGCTGAACTATATTGGGTGAACCTGGCACATTCCCTTGAATCATCGCCATTGGATATCCGGAGTCAGCGAGTCGGTCTCAGCAATTGACATGAGACTTCCTCACAAGCCGCGTGAGACGGGTTCCACACCGCGCCACGATGCTCAACTTCTTTTAGGCGAATCGTGCGGGATTTGCAACTGCGGGGCTATCTCGCCTGCGCATAGGTCGTGTCGGGCGCGTAGTAGCCTTTCTTGTAGTGGACCTGCAGAGGGTCCGGCTTGGCTGCAGGGTTGACTTGCACTTTAATCTTCCGCCACTTGCCATCGTGCTCCGCATTGCTGGGCCGATAGCCGATTACATATTGGCTGCGCAGTTCTCGGCTGATGACGCCCGCAATCTCAGGGATTTTCTTGCGATTATCGGCTGGGATGTCCCGTCCGCCGCTGACCTCGGTGATTGCATCGAGCCATTTCCTCCCCTCCCGTTCCTCTAGCGTCTTGAACAATGGGATGGGCAAGTCATCGAAGAGACCGATGGCGTAAGTCATGACGTCGGATTCTTCTACCTCGCTTCTCAGTTCCTTCAAGGTGTAATGGCTACAGTTGTCACCGCCGTCGGAGATAATAACCAAGGCCCGGCGCTTATAACGCGCCGAATGCAACCTGGTAATTCCCAGGTAGATGGCGTCGGCCAGCGCGGTTCCTCCGCTCGGCGTCACGGACGCAAGTTTTTCCTCAAGGCCGTCAATCGAGTCGGAGGCGGTGGCTATCAGCTTGGGCTTGGCCGATACCAGGATCGCAAAATAATCGTCCTCCGGGTTCGCATTTGCCAAGAATTGCGCCACCGCTTGGCGCTCGTATTCAACCTTGTTTTTCATGCTGGCGCTGAAATCCAGCACCAAGCCGATTGAAATAGGCGCATCTTCCTTCGAGAAAAATTGGATCTGCTGGGGCACGCCCCCTTCGCCAACGAGGAAATCCTGCTTGGACAGATCGTTGACCGGGTGGTTCTTCGCATCGGTGACCGTCACCGGCACGAGCACCAAATTCACGTCCACCTGCAGAGGCCGTTCTTTGGAATTCTGGGAAGGATCTCCAGAGCCTTGCTGTACGCGCTCCTTTTCCGGCATGTGGCGCGGGATCAGGTGCACATCATCTCCTGAAGACTGCGCCTGCGCGGGTTGAGCAAGGGTCATCGTCGCGATAGCGAGAACCGGCAGAATGAGCAGGGCGATCGTGTGATCGTGCTTGGGCGCGGTCATGAGATGTCTCCCCCGGGACGTGATGCCCGACCGACGGATTCGGCCGGAGCCTGTGGTCGGACATTGTGTTCTGAGCCCGGAAGATTGTCAAGACGTATTGCGCGACAATCTCGGCTGTTCCTGCGAGAATGGGTGTAATCGTTACATTCAGGACAAAAGAGGGTCGAAATGCCCTGTCATCCGCCGAGGCGTTTTTCAGAACTCGCCGGCAAACCGAGGTTCGGACACGTTATGCATATGCGATTCAAGGTCTTTTTTGTTGTTACAGCATTCTTTTTGGGAACGCTTGTGTCTGCTGCCCAGGAGCAGGCCAAAACCACGACAACCAGAAAACGTCCCACGGTCGGCCTGGCTCTCCAAGGTGGCGGGGCGCTTGGGCTTGCCCACGTCGGGGTGATTACCTGGCTGGAAGAGCATCACATTCCCGTGGACTACATCGCCGGCACCAGCATGGGCGGTCTGGTGGGTGGGGTTTACGCCACTGGACACAATGCCGCTGAGATGCGGCACATCGTGAGCGGAATCCCCTGGGACGAGGTACTGTCGCCGCGAACTCCCTTTCAGGACCTCTCTTTCCGGCGCAAGGAGGACGTCCGAGATTACCCCAGCACCCTCGAATTTGGGATACAGCAAAGGGATGCAGTTTCCCGCGGGCTTGAATTCCGGCCAGCAGGTTACGCTGATTCTCGATAAGATCGCCGCTCCGTACTCGGAAATCAAGAGCTTCAACGATCTTCCTACTCCGTTCGCCTGCGTCGCCAGCGACCTGGTCAGCGGCAAGCAAAAGGTTTTCCGCAGTGGGTCTCTGGGTCTGGCCCTGCGGTCCACCATGTCGCTGCCCGGAATCTTCACGCCGGTGCGGACCACAGATGCCATTTACGCCGACGGCGGACTGCTCAATAACATCCCGGTGGACGTGGCGAAGGAGATGGGAGCCGATCTGACGCTGGGGGTTCGCCTGGCGGAAGCGCCGACACTTCCAAATGCCAGTCTGTCTTCGTTCGCGGTCCTGGGCGATTCGCTCTCGGTCATGATCAACGCCAACGAACTACACAACATCGAAACCGCCGACATTCTGGTGTCGGTCCCGTTGCAGAAGTATGGCGCTCTGGATTTTGACAAGGCAGATCAGATCATCAAGATCGGCTACGACGCTGCTGCCGCGAAGGCCAAGGTGCTCATGACCCTCGCGGTGGACGACGCAACCTGGAAGCAATACCTGGCTGATCGCGCATCCCGCCGCCGCGACAATCCCGTTCCGACGTTTGTTGCCGTCGACAGGGGTGAATGGATATCTTGCGGAGCGGGTCGAAAAGCAAATGGCCGGCGTGGTGGGCAAACCCGTTGACTTCGACCAACTGGACCAGGACATTATGCACTTGAAGGGTCTTGGGCGATTTTCCTCGCTCAGCTATGAATTCGTCGAGCGCAATGGCCAGCAAGGCCTTCTGGTAAAGGCCGAGGAAAACACTATTGGCAGGACGGTCATTCGGCCGCTCATCCTGATCGACGGAGCAAGTTTGAAGAATGTTAGGTTCAACCTGGGAGCGAGAGTCACGCTGATCGACTTTGGAGGCTACCGCTCGGAATGGCGCAATGACTTCATCCTGTTCTCCCAATACGGGCTGAGGTCGGAGTATTACCACCCCTTCACTCCGACGACCCACTGGTTCGTGGCGCCCCGCGGACTGGTCCGTAAGCGAACCGTTTTACCTCTACAACGAGAACAAACTGATTTCCATCTATCGCCAAACCAACGCGGGCGGGGGTATCGATTTCGGCTACCAGTTCGGAAGGACAGGCGAACTGCGCGTCGGCTACGAAGGCGGATGGAAGAATTTCAACCCGCAGATCGGAAATCGCGAACGAGCTGCCAACCCTTTCTGGCTCCTACGGCGACACCAGAATTCAATACAAGCTGATTAACGTGGACGATCCCGTGATTCCTCGTTCAGGACAGAATCTTCAGGCCGATTTTTTCTGGACGAACACCAGCCCGTTAGCGACCCAACGTATCCGGTGGGGGAAATCGCCTCTCTGAATTTTTTCCGGCTGAACGAACCGTCCTCGGTCTTTCTCAACGGATTTGCCGGAACAACCTTCAACCACTACAACACCGGCCTTCCCCAGTTTTCGCTGGGAGGCTCGCAGCGGTTGGTTTCCTACGGCATCAATGAACTGCTGATGGACGAGTACTTCCTGTTTCAGGTGGGATATCTTCGGCAGCTGGCGAAGCTGCCGCCGCTTGCTCGGCAGCGGCGTTTATTTCCTCGGGTCTTATGAGGCTGCGCAGGTTTATGGCCCGCCCAGCAGCATGGTGAACAAGGCATCCGGCTTCCCGACCGATGGCGCGCTGGGCATCGTCGTCAATACCATTTTCGGGCCGGTGGAAGCGGCCTACGCATACGGCGACACCGGGCATCACAAATTCTTCTTCCGGATTGGACGGTTGTTCTGAGGCGTTGTTTGTAAGAACAGCCGGCTCGCTCTCTGAAGTGGAGTTGGAGCAGCGCCAGAAGAACCGCCCCGTGCCGGTCGAGGAACGCCGCATCCCGGTTAGCTGGGTGCTGGGTGGTGTGTACAACGGCCTGAGACCGGCCCGCTTTACGGGCGCGTCGGCGTGAAAGGCAAAGCTGATGCGGTAACGGTTACTTTTTCGGCGGATATTCCTTGAACATCTTGGCAATCGCTGTATTCACCTCGTCCATCATCTTCTCCGGTTTATTACTCACGCTTTCTGTGGCCATACCGCGCCAGGCGACCTGCTTCGCGGCTGCTTGAATCAGGTCCACCACCAACTCGCCCTTATGGATGGTCACTGTCGTGTTGCCGTAATATCCCGTCGCCGCAAGCGCCGGTCCAGTCGCACTTGGATCAAAAGGTGGGATGCCGCCAGTTCCCATGTAGAGAGGATCATTCGAGTAGAGCGTTGAATCCTGATCGATCGATCCGTACACCTGAACGATGAGGTCAGGGTTGGTATCGACCTTCTGGAAACCTTTCGCCTTTAGCTGATCTTCGATGGCTCCCATTACGTCCGCGGCCAGCATGGGATGCGCCACCGCAGCTGCGAGGGGCCCAGGCATAGGTCTTGAACTTCGAAAAGTCGAGACTCTTGTTATAAGTGACGTGAACTTTTTGCGCCTGCGCCCCGAGAGACACAAGCAAGACCAGCAATAAGGCGTACACCGCCGATGGGAAATGAGCGGACGACCTGCTTCGTGGGATCATGCAACCTCCAGAATGGACGGATTTCGAGTGTCGTCCGCTTCGGCCCAACCTGTCTTTAATTTTTCGGCCACTGCTTGAACATCTTCTGTACGGCCTTTTCCACCATCTGCTGGTTCTTGTTTCCGTTGTTGTTCAAGGTGTTCTGAGCGATACCCCGCCAAATCAACTATTGCGCTTTCGCATCATACAGGCTGACAACCATGGTCGCTTCTACATTCTGTTCGGGAGTGATGCCGCCCATTCCTCCGCCAATTCCGCGCATGCCCCAGGCGCTATAGGAGGTCTGTTCTCTTTCGCCGCCACTAGCAGTAAGGATCAGGTCAGGATTCTGGTTCTCCTGCACCATTTGCAGGCCTTTACCCTGCATGGCGGAGTTGATGTCCTGCTGCGCCACTTGTGCCAGGATCGAGTTCCGGATCTGCGTTGGTGTTGTTCCCTCCCCACGCATAGGTGTGGTACTGCGCAAAACTTACGCCATGGTCGTAGTTAACGGAAACCTGTTGCGCGAATACCGGAGCCGCAACAAGCAGGAACAACGCGCATACGGTTAATACTTTAACTCTCATTCAATCCTCCGAAGGTTTGTGTAACCGGGTTCTCCCAACTTCCTGGGCCGCTCAAATGCGCGGCGTTATCGCCTGCCACCAAAGCCACCACCACCGAAGCGTCCACCACCAAAGCCACCGCCACCAAAGCGATCGCCTCCGCCGCCCCAGCGATCTCCGCCACCACCCCAGCGATCACTCTCCCCGCCACCCGCCGCTACCGCCGCCCCAGCCGGAGTGCTGCCCCTGCGAGAAGCGCTGGCTCTGCTGTGCACCTCGCTCGCGGTTCTGGGCTTCTTGATCCAAATCGCCATAACCAGAACTGCCGCTCGGCTTGTACCCACTTGATCCCGACGGATGCTGCTGAGCGTAATTTTGCGCCGAGGTTGTGGTCGGCTTCTGCACGTTATTCCAACTGCCATTGTTGTAACTCTGCCAACCCGAGCCCGTGTTTTTATAGACGTTGCCATCATGGGCGGCATACATGTCGCCGCTGGACGTCTTGCCGGCCGCCGTATTGCCATGGGCCGTGCTGACGCCAGCAGCCTTGCCCCCGCTCGAGGTTTGCGCGCTAGCCGCCGTGCCGTACGCATTGCTGGCGTGCTGGGTGTACGCTGTCTCCCCATTCTTGCTGTACACCGACTGTCCCCATGATCCGTAGGCGTTCGAGCCCTGGCGGGTCGCAGCATAGGCTCCTGTGTACGGGTTGTAAGCTTGAGCAGCGCCCCGGCTGCCGTATGGTGTCGTAACACTCGCCCCACGGGCGTAGGTTCCAGTGGTCGGGTTATAGCCCGCTCCCCAATGTGCGCTGCCGTATGGTCCGTAGGCCGCACCTCCCCATCCGTACGCCCCGGTATAAGGGCTATACCACGTGTGGTAACCATAAGTGGCCGCATAGGGGTAGTAGAACCCTCCGTACACATACGGCGGGTAATAGTAACCAGTGCCACAAGCCACAATGGCCCCGACCGAGGCGCCCATAATGAACGCTCCCATGTATCCGCCAGTGTAAGTGGCCGTAACCTCGCCGTTCGAGGCCGGTACCTGCATCACGTAGGTGACGTTGTACACGGGTGAGCTGGGTGGAATGGTGTAGATCTCCTGGGGCACGGTCTGCGCCAACTGCCACGGCCCCTGAGGACTGGAGGAGACGAACCACACGCCCTGATAGCACAGGTAGTACTCATTGCCGATCTGAATGACCTTGTTGGGCGTATTGACCGCGTATAGCATCGTGGTGCCAGCAATCGGCTGGAACTGCGGCTGGCCAACGTAGGTAACGCTGACTTCGCTCGCTGCAGCCGGTTTCACGGTCGCAGTTGTTGGGATCTGCGCGATCAGGACGGCGTCTTCGGCCTCCGGTGTCCCCGGCACCGATGCCAGCACACTCCCCGCGGGGCTGCTGGGAGGAATCTTGGCAAAATCGGGCGGTAGGCTGTAGGTTGCGAACGTCCACGGTCCGGCAATCGGAGTGGTGGAGGTGAACCATCGCCCCGACGTCAGGAAGTAATACGCACCCGTGGGCGCGTACTTGAACACCGGACTTCCGGTGTTGGCTGCGTAGGAAAGCTGCGTACCCGGAATCAGGTTCCACTGCGGTTGGCCGCCAAAGACGACGATTTCCGCCGGAGTGGCGCTGTAATAAACCATCGGAAAACTGGCGGCACTGCCTGGTGGCGGCGGGATGAACGCCTTCAAACTGGTGAAATTCGGATTCTGAAGAACCTTGTCCATGAGCCCTGGCAGCTTGCCGGTCGAAGTCCAACTGGCTTGCAAGCTTTCGCTGGTGAGCCACCCCTTGCCGTCGAAAAGGTAATACGTAGACTTTCCCTTCTCCATGAACAATGGCCAATTGGCGTTCACAATAAACTCAATGTCCGAGTCGGCAATCGGCGCTGTCGTGGGCGCGCCATTTACCAGCAGAAGAATCGCCGGCCGGAAGCTGATGAAGATGGCCGGCGGATCATTGTTGAGAGAGGCTGCCGGCGGCGGGGTCTTCGTCTTCTTCACGCTCGCCACCAGGCGGTTCAGCGAGATGGTCATGCTGGCCGCTGGGTTGAGGAACGTCCTCATCAGTTGGTCCATCTGGGCCGTCGTCGCTGTGTCGAGCGACGGGAAATAAATGCTCGTAATCTGGGGATTGCTGAGGAGGACCGTGTGATCGTCCCAGTTGACCGAGGACTGCGACTGGACGGTCACCACCCCAACGTGGCTCTTTCCGCCGATCGGCGTCAGCTCGAAGGCCATGCGCGCGTCAACCTGCTGATAGTCCTTCCAGTCGTCCACTTGCGGCTGATAGAGGACGATCTTCCCGCCCGGCTTTGTGAGTTGGCGTGGCCATCCCGGATCCTGCGCCGAAACGACTCCGGTTAACAAAAAGATGAGGAGAAATGCGAGAGACAGCTTTCTCATCGTCACTCGCGACCAGCGTGTTCCTTTAGGGTTATGACTTGGCATCATCCTTAGCCTTTTTCGTGAAACCGGCTGTGACGGTTTGCGACGGTTTGCGTGTCCTCCGTCGATGGGCCCGCCTGCACGGGAAGTCGCTTTCCGTTTCCCGGTACACGGCATACAGAAGAAGCGCGACGATGGAGAGCATACAAGCGATCACAAACAGCACGGTCAGGTTCATGTTCCATCACCCAAAATACTTGCCCCTCGAGCCGCCCTGGACGGAAGCACTCCCACCGCTATGATCGTCCGGGCACACCCCACGCGTTTAGCATAGCTGAGCCCCCTCAATTCGCGAAACTATCAAGTTTGTTAGGGGAACACTTGAAAAGTTGCCAGCTACGCCGCACCGTCCGGCCTGGACAGGGGGCCTCGACGCTGACGGAATCCTAGGTTGATATAGGGTTCCAATTCGCTAAACATAACCAAGTGGGAAGGTATAACGGCGAGGGGCTCAGGCGGTCCGCATTTGACGCTTGATCGCGTACTCAAGCAGTTCGGCGTTGGTCTTGACCCCGAGGGTCTCCATCATGCGGTATTTGTGGAACGCCACCGTCCCGGGCTTAAGATCGAGCTCGTTGGCGACTTCCTTCATCGACATTCCTTCCGCAAGCAATTGCAGGATCTCGCTTTGCCGCTTCGTGATTCGCTTCTCGTCAGCTTGCGATTTACCCTGAGCCAGCAGAAAGGTGACGGTTTCGCGTGCGATGAGAGGTGACAGGTAGGATTCCCCGTGCACGACCTTGCGAATCGCGGTTACCAGTTCCTCAGCGGCTGAATGCTTGAGGACGTATGCCGAGGCTCCCCGGCGAAAGGCTTCGGCGGCGACGTCGGGGGCCAAATTCACCGTGAGGAAGACCAGTTTGATAGCCGGCATCTTTTGCTTGATTTGTTCGCCCGCATCGAGACCATTCAGATGGGGCATGCTGATGTCCAGAATGATGACATCCGGTTTGAGGGCCATTGCCTCCTTGATCAAGGTGCGACCGTCCGTCACAATGCCAACTACTTGATACTCAGGCTCAAGCAGGCTCTTGCATGCTTCGGCCAGCAGCCGGTGATCGTCGGCAATGAGAAGGCGCGCCGAGGGCTTACGTTCCATAATGCAGTCTTTACTGTGGCGAGTTAGTTTGCTGTGGTGCCAGCCACTAGAACCTGAAACCGCTTGAGAATTCGCTTGCCGGAAGCAACTCGTCTTTCAGCCGCCGCCGATAGCCAGCATCATTGTTTCAAAACTGGGGGAAAAGCTCCATCGTTCTGCGGCGGGATTGCTTAACAAAGTGGGAAAGCGCCCTACTTCACTGCACTTCCGGAGGCTACAACTTTTGTGTGATTCGGATGCAAATGCAACCGGCGCCGCCCCATAAGGACGACGCCAGTGAGTGTAGCTTACGATTTGTATTCCGCTGTCCGGCTTATTTTCCACCGAATGTGAAGTTGACGCCGGCGACGTACTTGAAGTTGTTCTGCCACGCCGAGTATCCGGCAACGTGGTTGGAGCCAAAGTGAGTCGCTAAATAGTCCACTTCGACGGGACGGAACTCAATGCTCTTGGTGATCGGGATGTCCAATCCGCCGCCGAACTCCATGGCGAAACCATTGTTGTTACCGCTGCCCGAGGCGCATCCAGTCTCTAACTTGCAGATGTTCGCATCGAGATTGGTATGCGCGGCGCCAAACAGGGCCTCTCCGAAGGGCTGGAACTTGCCCGAGTGCTTCTTGAACTGCGGGCCGAACATATAGGTGAACAGGTTGCCGCTCACGTTTCCTACCACTTCCCCGTTCTGAACCAACTTCTGGCCGCTGCCCTGGGTGTAGCCCGTGAAGTCGGCCTTGATGCCGATGATCGGAGTGACGTTATAGACAAAACCTCCGCCGCCACCGAAGACGTTGAAACTGGTGAGGAGTGCCTGATTGGGATGGACGTTAACGAACGAGAAACCCACCGGTACTTCGAATTTAGGGTACTCGTCTTGGGCGACCGCGGCCACGGTCACGGTCAGCAAGAAAATAAAACCTAATGCAATCAATAACTTACGATTTTTCACTTCTAGATCTCCTCTGGAATTCGTTCAAATTTCAGCGCACTGGCTGCCGTCGTCACACAACCGCTTCGTGACGACAAGTCATCCTTGGGTTAGACCCAAGCATTGATCAGATGTTAGCAATTTGAGGGTCCTGAGGGAACTGGTAGAAATGCGAGAATCTGCCTGTAAAACATGCAGGATAAGAGTGAATAACCCCTGCATATCCAATTGTAACGCTTTTTATTACAATAGCTTAATGTTCTTGACTGATTAGAGCCGGTGTCGCAATTTGGGTCCCGTAATCTACGGTTTAATGAGGGGCAACTGAGTGGCCATCTGCACGTTCATCAGGCCGTCTAGCCGACGGTCCAACTGCATAAATAGCGCCGCCTTGGTGCCCGGTAGCGCCTGCTGGAACTTCGGCAGATACTGCATTCGCAAATTGATGATCGTCTGGTCGGCCTCGGCCAATAACTTGACCATGCTGTCGGCCTGGTCCGCGGTCATGGTCTTGTAGATTTCCGCGTATTGTTTGATGAGGCCAAAGCGAGTGTCATTGACCTTGCGGACTTCGGCGGCATACTGGTCGTAGAGCGGCCAAAACGCCGCCGCCTCGGTATCCGTCAGTTGCATGTTCTTGGTGATGAGCTGCTTGGCTTTGGCCCGCAGGTCCTGCCTCAGCAGCGCGACATCCTTGTCGTTCACGGTCGGCAGTGGAGTGCTATACGTCTGGGCGATCACCAGGCTGCTTTGCAACAGGAAAGCAGCTGAGAAGACCAGGGCGGCTGCGCGGAATCGGTACAGCATCACATTTCCTCGGCACATCGAACGTCGAGCTTCAACCGGCGACACAGAGGACACGGAGCAGAATCGCTTCCGTGATCTCTGTGCCTCCGTGGTGGATTTTCTTCAACGATTCTACTGTTTCACCAGCGGAATCATGGAAGCCAGTTGCAGGTCAATCAACAGGGCCATCCGCCGGTCGAGCTGGTAGAACAGCGCCGCCTTCTTGCCGGGCAATACCGCCTCGAACTTCGGCATCCACTGCAAACGCAGGCTGATGAACTCCTGGTCGGTCGCACCCCAACGCTTGATCAGGCTCTTAGCCTGGACATCGGTCATGGTGTCGTAGGTGTTGGCGTATTCCTTGATCAGCGCCAACCGGGCGTCACCAATCTTGGTGGTTTCGGCGGCGTAGGCGTCGTAAACCGGCCAGAACTTAGTGGCTTCGGCGTCGGTCAATTGGAGGTTGGCGGCGATGATCTGCTTCTTCTGCGAGCGAATATCCTGGCGCAGCAACTGGATGTCCTGGTCGCTGGCCGTTGGGCTGGCCGTCTGCGGTGGTTGCTGCGCCAGCAGGGCCGTGCTCTGCAAAACGACGGCGCCAGCCAGAATCAGTACTGCGGCAATACTCTTCTTCAACATTTGCTCTCCTAGTTAGTTGTTATTTATTTCCGAACTTTGATTTGTTTTCGACTGCCAGGATACAACCTCCATCGCCACCAATCGCGCGATCGTAATAGCGAGGTAGAGCTGCCCTGTCAAAGCCTCCGCGATAGCAAGGGAGCGCGCGATCGGACGAACCGGAGTGACATCTCCGTACCCGACCGTACTGAGGGTCACGAAGCTAAAGTAAGCCCAGTCGCTGACCGTAGACATCGGGCCGGTTGTGCTATTGAAAGACCCGGGATGCGAGAATTCTGCAATGCGGTAGGCATGCGCCCAGCCAATTCCAAACAGCAGGTAAACCGCGATTGCGCCCTGGATGCGCATGAGAGTGACCGGGCCCTCACGAAAAACCTGCGACAGCAGGACTAGCGCAATCACCAAAATCGCCGCCAGAGACCAGCCCTCAGCCCACAGTTGCAATGCGGGCATCTTGGTGAAAAAGGCCATCCAGCGCACGGCGAAGGCGGCACTTCCCACGAAACCAGCGAGGAGGAACAGTTTCCGCTGTCCCCAGGCGATCGCCACCCCCGAAATCAGCAACAGCGAAAAGACGATATCGCTGTAGAGCTTCTCGTCGTCTTTTCCGAAGCCCATCACCGGAAGCACGAAGCCTACCAACACCAGAAGCGCCAGAAAAAACGCCAGGTTGGCCTGCGATTGCCAGGTCTCGGTGATGAAGCCCCGGGCCTTCTTGCGGACCGCTTCGCGCGTCAAGTGTTTTGCCGGTTCTGGCATCGGCCTCGCTAGCTGTGCGCCAGACGCCTCGCGGCCAGGCTCAGCATCAGGCGCGTCGTCCCCGTCATGATCATGCTGATTCCCACTAGCGTGCCGATCACCCACAACGAGCTTGAGGGCCACTGCCGCCAAACCAGCAGACCGAGAATCAGAGTGACGATGCCGTCGAACAGAATCCAGCCCGATCCGGCGGCTTGGCGGCTTTGGAAGTATGCCACCAGGTCAAAGACTCCCTCGATGACGAAGAAAATCGCCAGCGCAAAAGTGAAGGCCGCGACCCCGAGTATGGGATGCAGCAGAAAATAGAGTCCGACGATCAGATATAGAATCGCGACCAGGAGCTTCCACAGGATGTGCCCAATGCCTTTCGACTGGAAGGCGTGGATGAACTGGAATGCTCCGCTGAAGATGATCAGCCAGGCGATGACCAGGACCACGCCCCAGGACGTAGCGAACGGGAGAGCAATCGCCAGGAATCCAAAGACGATGAGCACGATTGCCCACACGATTGATTTTCCAGAGCCGAGGTTGGAGAGTGTCGTTGATGCCATGTCTGATTCCTCCTTGCATAGTCGCTTACAGCACCTGAAACGGTATCAGCGCGCCGAAAGTCCGGCAAGCGTTCGCCAGTATGTTAGCAGTAAGCGCAAGGCCGAGATTTTTCGGGCGCTCAGATAGCGGTCATCTCTTGTGCAAAACTAAACTACGAAGGCTCGTGTCGAGCTA
>CAWJIW010000004.1:0-6307 GCA_963843005.1 uncultured Acidobacteriaceae bacterium
GAGGGCGAGCGGCCGGCTTTTTTGTCCCTCGCCTTTGGCAGGAGTTTGGGCACAGACCCGTGACCCGCATCACAGCACGGCTTCGCGAATAAGATGTAGCTTTCCCCTGCTGTGCCGCCAGGACACAAGCGTTTCCAGGGCGCCCACAGGTGAGCGGGATGCGCAGTCTCGAACCGAAAAGAATGGGCCGCCCGTCGAGGAAGGCAAAGGCAATGAAGGCGCTTCACCCTTTAGATGGTATCCGTCAAAAGCTCAAGAGGGCCGAGCAGAATATCCTCAGTCTAAATGGGGAAATCAACTCCTTCCTTGACACTGGCGACTACAGAGCCATCCCCAACGACAATGAGAATGTTTTTCGTAAAGCACTCCAATATCATTCGACCCGAAACGTCCCAATCAAATTCAGCGTCTTGGCGGGGGAGATTATTTATCACCTGCGATCCTCCCTCGACCACCTCGTGTGGCAACTCGTGATCGCCAATAAAGGGAAGCCAGGACCTTGGAACGAATTCCCGATCTTTAAGCTCATGCCGTCCGAGAAGGATATAGCGGAAGGCTTCAGAGGAAAAATCAAGGGGGTTAGCCTCAAGGCAGCGGCAATCATCGAGTCCTTGCAGCCATACCATGCTGGCACAAACGCGGCCAACGATCGGCTTTGGATACTCCATGACTTGTGCCGCATTGATAAACACCGAGAACTTGTCATCGTTGTCGGAACGGTTAAATTGAATCTCCGGTCTGGCGGTATTTTCATTCAAGATGGCGCAGCAGAACTTCTTCCCAAATTGTTCGGATTCTCAACTCGCACGGATATGAACTATAAGCTATCCCCGCAGGTATCTTTCAAAGAGTTTGGTAGTAGGAAGCTCCAATCGGTTTGCCCAGGATTGGCGGAACTGCTCGCCAACATCTCCCGAATCGTGGACACCCTATCTGCCGAAATTGACTAGGGATCCACCCGTTCCTCTATCAGGTGCATAACCCTTACGGGTTTTCGCCGACCATATCGGCTGTTGAAGTACGGGGGTTATCTTGCGACTTAATTAGGTCGGCGGTGACGCAGCTCTCCACTTCGCCACTGATCGAATCTAGATCGGTTCACTTGGCTTTCTCTCGGCGTGCTTTCTCGGCTGCAAAGTGCGCATCGCAGTCGGCCTTCTTGGGCCTCTTGGAGACTTTGTAGGTTCTCTCTAATACTCCAAACACTCTGTCTGCTTCCTGCCCACACTGAGCAGCTTGAAGCCTGTGTCCGTTTGCTGCACTAGAATCAAGTTTCAGAAGGCTATAGAACGCGTCGTATTCGATTTCCGCGAACCCCGTGTAAAGGCAATACGTGTCGTAAAGTTTGTCCTTTGGCGTGTCTTTTAGTTCCGCGTAGTCAATCTTCCTGCATGCGTCATCCGCCGATTTAGATCGAGCGTGTGCCAGCAAGGCACAGCAGCACAGTAAGAGCATAAATGCGATTGCTTTCACTTTGTCATCCCTTTCTGGTCCGTTATAACCTCCCACGGGTGGAGATCGGGGTCGGTGACGGCTGTCACGCATTGTGGGTAGTCGCCGGTTGCTCCACTCTTCTCGCCCGCCTTTGGCAGGGGCACACGTCTGTAATCCACATCACAGCGCCATCCGCGGACTGAGGCATAGGCTCGTTTTGTGCTGCGAGGACTCAACCGCTAGCAGGAGGAACACGTGACTGCAATACTGCTCGGAGCAATTCTGCTGGTTATGGCCGGCGGTGGGATATTCATTTATCGAGCGCTCCTGGAGATCGTAAAGCTTCTTGAAGCGATCAACGGGAAACTGCCAGCGCCCGGAATACTTACCTCGCTGCTATCATTTGGCGGTGATTAGCGCATGAACTCCGGCTTCGTGCTCGACTGGAAGGCTCCCGAACGATGCTGAAACTGCTCTGCGTAACCGCCCATCCTGACGATGAGGCCGGCGCATTTGGCGGCTCTCTGCTGCTGTATCACGAGCGCGGGGTTGAGACCTCTGTCATCTGCCTGACCGCCGGAACGGCGGCGCGCAATCGTGGCACCGCGCGTACCGACGAAGAGCTCGCTGCCCTGCGGACCGCCGAATTGGCGGCTTCCTGCAAGCTGCTGAAGGTCAGTCATCACGAGGTGCTGGGCTATCCCGACAGCAAGCTTGTCCGCGTCGATTCGTATCAGGTGGTTGGTGACTTAGTGCGCCGCATGCGCCAGCTTCGGCCGCAGGTTGTGCTGACGTTCGGGCCGGACGGCGGACTGACGGGACATCTGGATCACGCCATGGCAGGAATGTTCGCGAGCCTGGCATTTGAGTGGGCCGTCCGGCCGGAGCGCTATCCCGAGCAGATCGAGCAAGGCCTGCAACCGCATCGCGCGCAAAAGCTGTACTACCTCACTGCGGAATTCGTGCTGCGGGAGTATCCCATCATCGCGCCGCCTACGGTGACGGCGCGCATCGAGATCGGGCCGGAGCGGTTTGAGACCAAAGTACAAGCCTTCCAGCAGCACTCGACACAAGCGCCACTCTTTGAGCGAGTCAGAAAAAATCTCGGCCGAGGGGCCGGTGCCGTGGAGCTGTATCATCTCGCCGCGACCCGCGAGCCGCGCGACGCCCAGTTCGAGACCGACTTGTTCGCGGGCGTGCTCGAAGAGTAGCCGCCGCCTACAGGGTCATTCCTCCCGCAATGTCCGCATCGGATCGACCCTGGTTGCGCGATACGCTGGAATGATGCTGGCAAGAAGTCCCACGGCCGTGAGCAGAACGGAGACCGTTGCAAAAGTGGCCAAGTCTCTGGTGCTGACGCCGTAGATCACGCTGGATAGCACGCGCCCGAGTGCGAGCGCGCCACCGAGCCCAATGATTACGCCGAGCACCGTGGGCTTCATCCCCTCAACCACGATCATGCGCAACACATCGCCGATTTGCGCGCCCAGGGCCATGCGTATCCCGATCTCGCGCACGCGCCGCCGAACCGCGTACGACAGCACGCTGTAGATTCCGACCGCCGCTAAGAGCAGCGCCAGTCCCGCGAAGGCGGACAGCAGCAGCATGGTGAAGCGCTGCTGTAACAGAGACTCATCCACCGTATCCTGCATCGTCTTGATGTTCAGTAAGGGCACTTCCGCATCAACCTGATGAATAGAATTGCCGATTGCTGAGACTACGCTGAGCGGATCGGTATGGGTGCGGGCGGTCAGCGTCATACCGAAGGAATGCCAATCTCCATCTCTCGCAGGCGTAAGTTGTCCCAAGGGCATATACAGTGCTGAAGACGAGTGTGTCTGGTTCAGCGCATCCATCTTCACGTCGCCCACCACACCGACGACAACGCGCCCCATTCCCGGAAAGAAATACAACGTGACATGCTTACCGATGGGATCCTCGCTGGGCCAGAATTCTTTGGCCATCGATTGGCTGATGAGGACGGCGCCGGGACGGCCGGCAACATCGGAGTCGTCAAATTCGCGCCCACGCAGCAGCGGAATGTGCATCGCGCTCATGTAGCCCGGGCTAATGAGGCGCACATCCACCTCAGGCTGGTCGGCCATGGTCACGACCGGCCGGCCTTCCGCCTGCACCGGCTGATGCGAGCCTCCGCTTAGCGGCAGGCTGTCGATGGTTCCGGCTGAGCGAACGCCGGGAAGGTTCCGCACCCCATCGAGAACGCGGTTGAAGAAGCTGATCTGCTGTGCCGGATCGGAAAACTTGGTCTGCGGGATTGACAGGTCCATGGTCACAACGTGGTCCGGATCGAAACCAGGATTTACGTTGCGCAGCATCCACAAGCTGCGGACCAGCAGACCGGCGCCAATCAGCAGCATCAGCGAAAGCGCAACTTCAGCCGTGATCAGTATGCTGCGAGTGCGGTTGCCGCTGGAATCGGAAGCTGTGCGGCCAAGGCCTTGCTTGAGCGCCTGGCTTACGTCCTCTTTCGTCAATCGCAAAGCCGGCAGCAAGCCGGCGGCAAATCCGCTCAACAGCGAGATGCCCAGCGTAAACGCCAGCACCCATCCATCAAGTCCGATCTCGCGCGAGCGGGGCAATTGCTGCGCCAGGAATTTCACGATCAGGACCAAACCGTAATGCGCAAAGATCAAACCCAGCGCTCCTCCGGCGACAGCCAGCAGCACTGTCTCCGAAAGCACCTGTTGCAGCAGGCGCCGGCGGCTGGCTCCCAAGGCAGCACGGATGGCAACCTCCTTGCGCCGCGACAGCGTCTTGGCGAGCACAAGGTTTGCAATGTTCGCACATGCAATCAGCAGAACGAGAGCCACCGCACCCAGTAGAATCAGCAGCGCCGGCCGCACGTCGCCAACCAGGTCTTCACGCAGCGAAATCACAGTCGCGCCCCACCCCTTGTCGTCTTTTGGATACTGCTGCGCCAGCCGTTGCGAGATGTTATCCAACTCGGCTTGCGCCTGCGCCAGAGTCACACCAGGTTTTATCCGCGCTAACGCCCCATAATTGTGATTGTCGCGGACCGCACGCTCGACACCGGTCCAGGCCAGCGGCTTCCACATCTGCGGACTCCTGTCCGGATCGGTGGTGACGGGAAACTGAAACCCGGGCCTCATAACGCCAATAACCGTGAACGCCTGCCCATTGAGCTCGATGTTTTTACCGACGATGTCAGGATTGGCCCCGAAGTGGCTGCGCCACAGCCCGTAGCTCAAGACAACTTCGTGATCGCGGCCGGGCTCATCTTCAGCGTCGAGGAACACGCGGCCGAGCAGCGGCTGGGCGTGCAGGATGGAGAAGAAACCCCTTGTCGCCGCGACCGTCCGAATTGCCTCGGGCTGGCCTGCGCCGGTCAAGGTATAGCGGCCGAACCCATAGGCCGACATGCCCTCAAAGCTGTGGTTCTGACTGCGCCAGTCGAGGAAGTTGGCCGGCGAAACGGCGAACGTCGTGATACCCGGGAAACTCGCCTGCGGCGGTACATGCCATACATGCACCATCCGGTCCGGCTCGTCAAACGGTAAAGGCCGCAGCAACACGGCATTCACCACGCTGAAAATTGCGGTATTGGCGCCGATGCCGAGGGCAAGCACGATCACCGCAACGGTGGTGAAGCCCGGGCTCTTGCGCAGCACGCGCCAACCGTAGCGAAAATCCTGTGCCAGGTTCGCCACCATTTTTCACATCTCCAGGACACAAGCGTATACGCGCGCCACAAGGGCGCGGTTCGTTACCGTCGACTGGATGGGAGTGCAAGTTGGGTGCCAGAGGCAGCTCTTGTACGACGATGAAAACATTCGCCGATGAAAGCTGGACGCTGACCGCACGGCGATTGCCGTGTTCGTTTTCGAACAAATTGTCCGTAGCTGGGCGGCACAGCAAGAGAAGACGCGAGTAGCGTAACTTCTTTGGAGTCCGAATTTCTGCGGCGGCTACTTCGAGCGCTTCTTCTTGGGAGCTTCCGGAGCCGAGCCGCCCAACTGGCCGGTCACACTGGCCAGCACTTTCTGGAACGCCTCTTCCTTCGTCATCTCTTTCTTGCCAGTCTTGTTGTGCCGGTACTTGTGCTCGAAGTTGCACGTACGGCAGAGGACGGCTTGCACTTCTTCCCCAACCATGGCGACGACCGCATGATCGGTGGAGCGTTTGCAGCGCGAGCAGTAATCGTCAATGTAATCGCCTAAACGCATACCGCTGGCCCCAGCCTACTTCTTTTCCTTCGGCGGATATCCCTGGAACAGTTTGGCGACCGCCTTATCCAGGGTCTTGATGTTCTTGTTGGAATTGTCGCTGATGGTATCGGTCACCGAACCGCGCCACAGCAACTGCTTCTGCTTGGCGTCAGCTATATCCACGACCAGCGTGCCCTCTTTGGTGACCCAGGTGTTATACACGACGGTGCTGGGGGCGGCTCCCCAACCGCCCCAACCCCAACCCGGGCCATAGCTGTAACCCGTTCCAACCGTTTCCTTTTGCTCATGGATGCTGTTGCTGTACACCACCCACACATCGGGGTCGGAATCCACCTTCTTGAAGCCCTTTCTTGCCAACTGCTGTTCGATGGCGTCCACGATGCGCTGGTCCCAGAAGCCTTTCGCGGGATGAGGGCTCTTCTCCCACATGTAAGTGTGATAGTTGGAAAAATCGGCGGTTCGGTCCCAATCGATGTTGGTCTTCTGAGCGAAGGCGACGGTAGAAATCAGAACGCTCAGGACTGCGAGTGCAAGAATTCGACTCTTCATTATGGTTACGGCTCCGTGGATTGGCTTCGCAGATTTCGCGGGCGAAAGAATGGGCGTGAACCTTCCCATTTCACCGCACCGCAACGATACCGCACCTCATCTGCGCCGTCCAGCGG
>CAWJIW010000005.1:0-19500 GCA_963843005.1 uncultured Acidobacteriaceae bacterium
GCAGCGAAACTTCTCCATCGTTGGTACATTCTCTAGCGGAGCGTCGGTTCTCGCCGAAGGCGCGAGGCTCAAGCCAGATATCATCTTGCTGGATATTTCTCTTGGCGACATGACTGGCATCTACGTTGCCAAGCGCCTGATAAGCACAGGATGCGGGGCCAGGATTGTTTTCCTGTCCGTCCACGAGAACGCCGATTTCGTTCGTAGCGCATTCGACATCGGAGCGGCGGGATACGTTTTCAAGTCCCAAATCAGCGCGGATCTGGTGAACGCGCTTGAGACTGTCTCGCGAGGAGCGCGCTTCGACCCTCTTAGTTCCGCCGTGCCGAAGAACTAGCTTCTCCCTGCGGCTAGTTCCTATGTTCTCCAGCAACTGCTCGACCTCCGCCTTCTTGTCGGCGGTTAGCGGCAGCAGCGGCAGGCGCGCGGGGCCGCCGAACAGCCGTTGTAGTCCATGGCGTACTTCACGCCGGGGATGCTCAACTCGCTGACGATACGCTGCGCGGCTTTGGCAATGCGCTCCTGCTTTTCGCGGCGAGCGCTCGTCGCCTTCTTTCCATGCGGCATAAATCTCGTAACACGCAGTGGGAGCGCAATCGGCAAAGGCCAGAATCGCGCCCACAGCTCCGGCTTCGAGCGAGGGATGCAGTTTGTGCGCCGCGCCCACCAGCACCTGGAAACCAACTTCCTTCTGCCGCGTCTTCAAACCGCCAACGACCTTCACCGCTGCCGACGACGGCTTTCGCCGCGCCTCTCCGGACAGCGCGCCGACCGGCACCAGCGCGCCGCCATCTTCGGTCGCAGCCGGCGTCGCGGCTTTGACCATGCGTCCGGTAACCGCCGCAAACGTCTCGGTGACCGTGGCCTTGCGCTTAATGTGGCGCGTGCCTTCCACCATCTTCTGCACCTTCTCGATCGAGCCCGACGATTCCTTAATGCCGATAAGGTTCGGGTGCTCGGCCAACTCGATCACCAGCTCGGCGGGAATGTCATAGCCGGTCGCCTGCGGAAAGTTGTAGATGATGACCGGGAGCGGCGAGCGGTCGCAGACGAAGCGGTAGAACGCCAGCATATTCGGCGGATTCGCCATCTGCCCTTTGTAGTAATGCGGGGTGCGCACCATGGCGACGTCATAGCCCAGTTCGTACGCATATTCGGTCAGGCGCAACGTCTCGATCGCCGACTCGATTCCGGTGCCGGCACCAGCACCTTCTCATTGGCCGCCGCGTCGCGGGCCAGCTCAGCACCTCGCGCCGCTCTTCATCGCTGAGCAGGATGGCCTCGCCGGTCGAGCCCAGCACGACGATGCCGGCGGTCGGCGTGCGCGAGTAATGCTCGACATTCTGTTCCAGCTTGCGGAAGTAGATCTTGCCGTCCGGATAAAACGGCGTGGTAATGGGAGGAAAGATTCCGTGTAGAAGCATGTTGGTCCTTAGGAGCTATGAACTCATTCCCGATTATAGGACGCTGCGAAAAGAAGGTCGGCTGTCATCCATCAGTCGCGCAACATTCAGAATTGGGACCCAGCAAGAGCCGCAGCCTTCAGCTCAGATAACCGATTTGGGGTGAGCGGCGCTTGCTCACCGAAGCTTCCGCATGATTTGTCAGCGCAAACCTTCCTCATGACTTGTCATCACGAGGAAGCGCGAAGGAGCAGACGTGACTGAGCGCGACGAGGGACCTGCCTTTCCTCAAGCGCATTTCCCCGAACAGCCGATTCAGTTGCTAGGTAAAGCCATCTTAGCTACCCCCTTCTTGCTCTCATTTAGAATCAATAACTTACTCGAAGCGAAGCTCGCAAAATATTGATTCTGCTTGGGCTTACTAGTAAAGTATTGAAAAATAATGACTTAGTTATAAATATCGCTCTTTTCTTGATCCAAATATGTCATACTATACATAGAAGTATGTGTCATACTATGCATAGAAGTCATACGGAGCAACATGCCAGCAAACCAGACCCATCTATTGCAAGTTCGGTTGACGGAAGCCGAGAAGCGCCGCATCAAGACCTTGGCCGCAAGCCAGGGCCTGACCCTGCGGCAAGCCACCCTGCAGGCGTTCGAAGCCTGGGCGTCACAGCTCCCATCGCGAGCGCCCGCTCCCAACCCGGCGCGAGGCACACCCGCCGCCGCGGATTTGCAGAAGCCGGGCCAGCCGAAGCGCGCTGCGACCTCCTCCGGCGGCCGTCGCCGGGGCGCAGATCACAATGCCTCCCCAGTCAGGAGCCAGGACGCGCAAGCGCAATCCTCTCACGAAACGCGCTTGGGCGCCGGTGCCGAATCGGCTACTATGGACAGCCCGCCGCAAGACCCGGTTGCGCATTTCGCGCGCCTGGCTCCGCGAGGCGGCGCAGTTGGACTGGTCGAAATGTCCAGCGGCGCAGAGCGTACCGGGGAAAACCGGCAACGTTTGGGTGGTCCGCGGCACTCGCGCGCCGCTGGTTGAGGTCTTGCACAGCGTCGCCGACGGCCATCCGTTTCTGGAAATTGCCGAGGTCTTCCAGATCACGCTGCAACAGCTCATCGCCGTCCTGCAGTTCGCGGCGGAGAATGCGCCGTCTCCCTTTCCTGGCCGTTAGCCAGTTGTCGCACGGCCGCCCCCAATCTTCCCCTACCCCAGGTTAGCGTCCAAAAGAAGGACTCGAAGCATATGTAAAGTCAGCCTTTCGGCAGAACGAATGATAAAGGACGTTATCACTCCCGAGAGATAGGTGGAATGTGAGTGAAGGTGAGCAGCCCGAACTCGAATGAGAACAGTTCATCGATACGGGGCACCGATCAGGAGAATTCCACTTAGGCAGGCCCCTTCGGGAGGGGACAACCCTACGACAAACGGAACGAAACGTTTCTTGCAGCAGTCTCTCTAATTTCGAATAGGGTCATACCGGGTTGCAGAATCGCTCTTTCGCCGTGGGACAAAGGGAACCGAGACGGATTTGCCCACTCAAGCTCAGGTTTCGACGTGCATCACACAGCTATCGTACAGTCTTCTCGCTGACATAACGGACATTGTCAGGAACTAACCCGCAAGAACATGGGAGCAACCGTGCCAAGAACAGTTTCGAGTGATAGTTGACGAAGAGCCCGGACGCAAGGGCGACACGCGGAACGCCTTGCCAAGATATCTGCAGCAAATGTTGGCTAAACCGGCGCAGAAGACCGTCGAAGTGGAAGCAACGGCGCTAAGGGAGAATATTTCGCTTATTTATGAAGAGGTGGTTAATATGGTAAACAATATACCTGATAAAGACAGAAAGTGTCGAACTTCGAGAATGTGTCCTTCTCTGTTGTCATCGACTTTTTCTCTGAGGGCAAGGTTAGCCTGTTTTCTGCTGTTTCCGCATCAGTGAAGACCCAAACCGGGTTGACCTTCCAGATTGCAAGGAGGTCCAAGAAATAGAATTATGAAGCTCTTGCCAGCGACTATCAAGAAGAACTCCTGTTGCAATTCGGCGTGCATCCAGAAAGGTGGTCCCTACCGCCTGATGTGATTCAAACACGCGTGAACGAGGCAGAGTCGGCAGTGGGCGGCAATTGGGGCGTGACAAGTATGCTTGATGGCGTGCAAAATCTCTCAAATCGCATTCAATCCGCCCTTTTCTGCGAGTCCGGCTCAGAAGAGTTCGGGCATCCAAACCTATACTGGCCTGTTTCCGACTGGTTCCATCAATGCACAGGCCCGAGCCACGGCAAACGGTGCTCTCATCCTCGTGTATGAAGGAATTGCTGGCTTTTTGCAACAATTCATCGGGAATCTTCTGCGACAGGCAGACTATCAGGATCGCGCATTGAAGCGCGACTTCAAGCCGAGGCGCCACGAACGCATGGATCTCGACATTGCAATAAATGCGTACAGCAACCTTATAACTCACTTCCTCTTGGGTGGGCACCTCCCGCCGAGCCGCTCTCGAATTCACTGGCGGTGTCTCGGTGCGCCTTTATCACATCCTGCTTGAAGGGTGCCTGTTGTTTGTCCTTGCCCACGAGCATGCGCACGCGCTTCTTGGCCATTTGGGCGATGCCCGCGCAATGCAAGCGCGAAACACTCCGGTCGGCGAAGTTGAATTTATTGCCAAGACTGGGGGTACGAATCGCGGCAGACACGTCTGGCGTTTTTCTTTGCTTGAGGACCTACCAGCTGGAAACGGGCGGTGAGCCACGCCGAGAGCAAATGAAGCTGCCACCTTAGTCGATGAAGCAACGAAAATATTTTTTTGCATAGACAACCTTATCACTGATTCGACCAAAACAATATTAAAGCTTCTCGGTAGGTCGATACCGTCATAAATGACCATCCTCCCGCTTCTGAGAGAATGAAAAACGTCCGTGCATACTTTCTGTCGTGCCAGGTAAAAGACAACTTCTTCCAGCGTCGCGATATATCCAGCTCTTTCCATGGAATTAAGGACGCTGTTATCGATCGCGTGGCGATGCAGTGTCTTCATTTAATCGATGACAATCCAGTGAGCCGGGTTCTATAAAAGGGGATGTCAAGAGAAAACACTTCTCCCTTTGCTGGAAGGAGAGGTAGTTCTCTGACATCCAGCCCCT
The DNA here is from genome assembly GCA_963843005.1 of uncultured Acidobacteriaceae bacterium. Classification (GTDB taxonomy): domain Bacteria; phylum Acidobacteriota; class Terriglobia; order Terriglobales; family Acidobacteriaceae; genus Bog-257. The sequence goes on from CAWJIW010000005.1 coordinate 4,554, forward strand.
TTCGTCGTGCTTGGTGGCGGAGATCCGCAGTTCGCTAGTCGTTTTCAGGTCCACGCTACAACGTCGTTCGGGCTGAAGCTCACAAGCCTGGCGGCGGCGATTATGCCAACCATGGTTCTATCTGAGACTCGCGCCGAGGCGCGGCACTATGGCTTTGTTGGGTTGTCCGAGGGAGCATATGGTGCCCCGTGAGACTTGGCGCCGGCGGCGCACGCAGCCTAACCCGGCCAGGATACTTACCCTCGAACCCGAGCTCTCAGAACCGCGGACAATCGCGGACATGACTCCGGAATGGTCTTTCGGACCTGCGCGCTCAAGCGGCTTGTGGCTTCAGATATTCGGCGTCGAACGCCTCTCCTTTCTTCCAAACATGCAAAGTGATGGCGGCGATCTTGCGCGCCAAAGTCAGCCGGGCCAGCTCGGGCTTCATCCCCTTCCCCAGAAGGTTTTCGTAGAACGGGCGAAAAGGTCCGTGGCTGCCACTGGCGGTGGTGGCCGCGCTCTTAAACAGGTTCTTCAGATCGTGGTTGTGGTTCAGGTTCAGTCCGCGAATGAACACCGGCTTTTTGCGGCGCTCCAGTTGACCGTTCACCATCTGATAGTCGGCGCTGCTGCGCGTCTCCAGCGCCAGGCCGCAGTAGGCCCAGAACTGCCGCTTGCTGCGGAAGCGATGTGGCGTCTGTACCCGCCCGATCAGCAGGGCGACGCGTATCGGACCCAGCCACGGAACCGTGCGCAGCAACTTGGTCTCGCTATGCTTGCGACATTCCAGAATCAGATCGTGGCGGGCTTCGCGGCGCAGTTGCTTGCACGAGGTCGAGTTGCTGGTAGAGCCGCCGGGCGCGGCGCTGCAACCCGCTCTCGCTTAACTGCGCTAACCACTCTTCGCGATGACGTGGTCCGTAGGGCTTCTTGCCGGCACAGGCAATGGCCTGGCTGCGGTAGAGCGCTTTCAGTCGGCCCATGATGCGGGTCGTGTCTTCGGTGAGCGCGGCATAGCTGCGTCCCAGATGCTTCACCGCCGCCGTGCTGTTCTGGCCGTGGTAGACCGGCGACAACAGCCCGGCGCGCAGCAACTCGGCCAGCTTGCGAGCGTCGACGGTGTCGCTCTTGTTGCCCGCCTTCAGCAGGGCGTTTTTGCGGGGATTGCAAACCACCAGCTTGGCCACGCGCCGCACCAGCAGATCGTACAGCCAGGCCGAGTGCGTGCCTTCTTCAAAGGTCACATGTAATGTCCCACGCAGTCCCTGAAGAAAATCCAGAATGGTGGTGGCATGAGTGGCGATCACCGACTGCATCACCAGCTTGCCGTAGCGTTGAGCACCGCTACCGAGATGGTGCTCTGGTGGACATCCAGACCGATATACTTGATGCTATCCATCGGGTGTTCCTTTCGTCAGGCTTGGTTTACTGCTTCAGCACAGCAACCATAACCTACTTCGAAAGGGGCGCCCTTTTATAATGCGTGCCCCACCCAAGCCTCTTTTGCTTGGGTGGGAGCGTTCCAGGGCGGAGCAGTTGCGCCGGGTCAATGGGAAGAAGAGCACCCCGCGCAACTCATCGTTCGTACACCTCGCGCCGGTGGGCAATGCGCGTGACACTGACTCGCTTCGCCGCGTCGTCGATAATGTACACCACGCGCCAGTCACCGACCCGGACGCGCCACTGATCTTTGTAGCCTTTCAGCTTTTTGCATCCTGGGGGCCGTGGCGCATGGCGCAGGGCCTCCATTTTTTGCACGACACGGGCCAGTACGTTATCCGGTAAAGCTTCGAGTTCCTTCCGCGCGGCAGGCTTTACCTCAACGGAATAATTATTCACGCAGCCGACCGCTTTTTACGAGGTCCGCTTTGATCTTCTCAAGCGGTATGCCCTTTTCTTTGCGGCGCGATTCGGAAATCAGCCCGTCCCAAAAATCCTCTAACACCGCGCCATATTTTTTCAGGTCAATTTGAACGGCCACCTTGCGGCCCTTCTCATCGGTAACGAACTGAATGCCGGTCATACGCTGTGTCTCCTTCGGTCGTTTGGAATCTGTTCTCACCCTAATTTCGACGCCTCGCTCTGTCAAACAATAGTGACACCTCGACGCCCCATGCTCTTCGGTGCCCCAGGTTCGCACCCCGGTTTTGGGCGCTAACCTGGGACCGAGCTATTTCGTCGCAGCCACGCGCTCGGCGTGCAACTGCTGCAGCGCGTACACCTTGGCTTCGCCACGCTGGAGAGCGGCAATGCCTTCGCAGGCGGCGCGCGCGGCGGAGAGCGTCGTGATCGTCGGAATGCGGGCCGTCACAGCCGCACGGCGAATTGCCTTCTCGTCGAACCACGGGTCCACGCCATGGGGCGTGTTGACGATCAACTGAATGCGCTCGCCCTTGATAAGGTCAACCACATTGGGACGGCCTTCCTTCACTTTGTAAACCCGCTCGACGCGCAGACCGGCATCCTCCAGCACGCGGGCGGTGCCGTGAGTGGCGACAATGCTGAAGCCAAGTTCGACAAAGCGGCGCGCCAACTCTGGGGTGAACGGCTGGTCGCGGTCATTGGCGCTGATGAATACTGTGCCCGACGTTGGCAGTAACTGTCCGGCTGCGGCTTGTGCCTTGGCGAAGGCCTCTCCGAAGTTGTCGGCCACGCCCATCACTTCGCCCGTGGACTTCATCTCCGGCCCCAAGACCGTGTCCACGCCGGGAAACTTTCCCCATGGAAAGACCGGAGATTTCACGAAGTAGAAGCTGCCGGTGTCCAGATCAGTCTTGCGCTCAATGTTTTCCGGCAGGAACTCACGCAGCTTGCGGCCAGTCATCAGGCGCGCGGCAATCTTCGCCAGCGGAACCCCAGTGGCTTTAGAGACATAAGGCACGGTTCGCGACGCCCGCGGATTCACTTCGAGCACGTAGACCCGGTTGCGCTGAATGGCGTACTGCACGTTCATCAGCCCGACAACTTTTAACGCGCGCGCCAACTGGAAGGTATAGTCGCGAATCGTGTTGAGCAGATGGCGGGGAACGTCCACCGCGGGCAGCACGCAGGAGGAATCGCCGGAGTGAATGCCGGCCTCTTCGATGTGCTGCATGATGCCGCCGATGACCACGTCCTCGCCATCGGACAAGGCGTCCACATCAATCTCGGTGGCTGACTCGAGGAAGTGGTCAATCAGCACCGGCCGCTCGTGCGAGTACTCTACCGCTTCCTTCATGTAGCGAATGACCGACTCGTCATCGTAGGCAATGACCATCGCCCGCCCGCCCAGCACATACGAAGGCCGCACCAGCACCGGGTATCCGATTCGGTTCGCGTTGCCGACGGCTTCCTCAACGCTGGCAGCAGTGGCGCCGCGTGGGTGCGGGATCGCCAACTCCTCCAGCAGCTTTTCGAAACGCTTGCGATCTTCGGCCAGATCAATGTTTTCCGGCGAAGTCCCGATAATGGGCACCCCGGCGGCCTTCAGCGGCAGCGCAAGATTCAACGGAGTCTGCCCGCCAAACTGCACGATCATCCCAATGGCCGCGCCGCCTTCAGCTTCGTGCTCGTACACCGCCATCACGTCTTCGTAGGTCAGGGGCTCGAAGTAGAGCCGATCGCTGGTGTCGTAGTCGGTCAAGACGGTCTCAGGATTGCAATTGATCATGATCGTCTCGAACCCATCATCGCGAAGCGCGAACGCAGCATGGCAACAGCAATAGTCGAACTCAATTCCCTGCCCAATGCGATTGGGGCCACTGCCCAGGATGATGACCTTCTTGCGATCCGTCGGCGTCGCCTCGTCCTCTTCTTCGTAGGTCGAGTACAGGTAAGGTGTGTAGCTCTCGAACTCGGCGGCGCAGGTGTCCACCCGCTTGTACACCGGGCGGACATTATGCTGTTTGCGCAGTTGATGCACTTTCTCCGCCGACGGACCACCATCGTTCACGCGCCAGGACTGCGCCAAGCGCGCGTCGGAAAATCCCATACGTTTACTCTCGCGCAACCGCTCTGCGTCGATGGACCCGCTGCCCAGTTTCGCCTGCGCGTCCGAAATTTCCTTCAACTGGTGCAGAAACCACGGGTCGATGTTGGTCATCTTCCCGATCTCGCGAACCGACATTCCCTGTGCCAGTGCATAGCGGATGTACTCGAGCCGCTCGGGATGCGGCGTGACCAGCCGCTTGGTGAGAATGCGCGGTTCGATTTCTTCCGAGCCCGCCCGCCTCCCCGTTTCCAGTGACCGCACGCCCTTTAACAGCGCCTGCTTAAAGGTGCGCCCGATGGACATCACTTCGCCCACCGATTTCATCTGCGGACCGAGCGACTCGTCAGCGCCGGGAAACTTCTCGAACTGCCACTTGGGAATTTTGACCACGACGTAGTCGAGCGTTGGCTCGAAGCACGCTGGGGTCTTGCGGGTGATGTCGTTGGTGATCTCGTCGAGCGTGTAGCCGACGGCCAGCTTGGCGGCGATTTTAGCTATGGGGAAGCCCGTCGCCTTGGACGCCAAGGCCGAAGAGCGAGACACGCGCGGGTTCATCTCGATGACCACCATGCGTCCGTTGTGCGGATCGACGGCGAACTGAATGTTCGATCCTCCGGTCTCAACACCAATCTCGCGAATGACAGCGATGGCCGCGTCGCGCATGGCCTGATATTCGCGGTCAGTGAGCGTCTGCGCCGGCGCCACGGTGATGGAATCACCCGTGTGCACGCCCATGGGATCGAAGTTCTCGATCGAGCAGATGACGATGACGTTGTCTGCCAGGTCGCGCATCAGCTCGAGCTCGTATTCCTTCCACCCCAGCACCGACTCTTCCAGCAGCACTTCATGCACGGGCGAGAGGTCGAGTCCGCGGGCCAGCAACTCCAGTAGTTCGTCGCGGTTGTACGCGATGCCGCCGCCGGTGCCGCCCAGCGTGAAGGACGGCCGGAGGATAACCGGGAAACCAATCTTGCTGCTGAAGTCGATTCCGTCTTTCAGATTGTTGACCAGCGATGACTTCGGCACATCGAGGCCGATGGCCGTCATAGCATCTTTGAACAGCAGACGGTCTTCCGCTTTCTTGATGGCGCCAAGCTGCGCGCCGATAAGCTGCACGCCATATTTCTCCAGCACGCCACCGTCAGCCAACTCGACAGCAAGATTCAGTGCCGTCTGTCCACCGACGGTCGGGAGCACAGCGAAAATGCCCGGCGCGCCGCTTGCGGCCAGCATCTGGGCTTCGGTGCGGATAATTTCTTCCAGATAGGTCCGGGTGAGCGGCTCGATGTAGGTGCGGTCGGCCATCTCCGGGTCGGTCATGATGGTCGCCGGATTCGAGTTGACCAGCACCACTTCGTAGCCTTCTGACTTCAGCGCCTTGCAGGCTTGCGCACCCGAGTAGTCGAACTCGGCCGACTGCCCGATGACGATCGGGCCGGAACCGATGATGAGCACTTTCGCGATGTCGTTGCGGCGTGGCATGAATGTCAGGAACTCTTCCTGCAAGCTATGGCTCTGGCCATTAAAGAAATAATGAAATTTTCAAAGGTGAGTTCGGGAGCGGGTTCTCTGTAATCACCCGAAGGCCCCCTTTGATGATTCGACATTAGAAAGCAAGCCGAGTCGTAGAGGCGTTCCCGCACTAGCTTTGTGAGCAGAATTTCATAGCGTTTCGCATAGGAAGCGTTCCTAAACTCTTCGAAGACCTTGAAATGCGGTTCTTGTGCGCGGACAGGGCGTGATCGAATCCGGAGCTTCTTCCAGCAGCATCAGGTAGCCGAGCCACGGGCGAGCGGACGGTTTGAATGCACCCTCGCGGTAAGCAGCCTGGATATCGGTGGCACTGCCCAAGGCTTCTTCCGTTCGGTTGTTGTAGTTATTCCCGAATGAACCCACCTGTGACTTAAACTCGATGGCGGCAATCAAGCAACCCTCGACAACCACCAGCAAGTCCCATTTCTTTTCGGGCCTAAACCATCCAGGAAGCTCGACAGATCGTTCCGTAAAAATGACCGGTTTGCCGATGCCGCTTTCTTCAAGCAGATCGCGAATCACAGAGATGAAGCCATTCATCTGCGCTCCGCCTGTCACCGCTGCCCGAAACCCGCGTCGCGCACTCCGCTCTTCTTGCCTTGCTTGGTGGCCTGAGATCTCACGAGTTGTCCAAAATGCTCGAATTGCTGTTCGAAGCCGCTGATCCAGGTTGGGACTAAGTTCCATTCTCAGCGTCCTCGTCGGCATCAATTCTTATCTGGTGAAAAAGAGATGAGGTTTCTTGCCTAATTCGTGCCAATGCTCCTTTCAGATAGTGCGGATCAATCTCCATTCCAATGCTGTTACGACCTGCTAACGCTGCGGCTAGTGTGGTTGTTCCTGTTCCGAGGAACGGGTCGAGGACCGTGTCGCCCACGAAGCTGAACATTCTGACTAGGCGATCGGCCAATTCGACCGGATATGGCGCAGGATGATGCCGGGTCGATGCGCCTGTAACTCCGGTCCAAATTTGTTGAAACCAGAGTTTGTGGTCTTCGGATCCGATAACACTGAGAACCCGCGTCGCAGGCTCCGGAGTTCTATATCCGCCCGGCTTCCTTTCCATTAGGATGAACTCGATATCGTTCTTGATTACCGCATTCGGTTCGTAAGGTTTCCCCAAGAATCCGGCGCCGCCGTTTTCCACTTCATAAACAGCATTCGCGATCTTGTGCCAGATGATCGGCGCCAGATTGTCAAAACCGATCTTGCGGCAGCTCTCCTGCATTGAAGCATGCAGCGGAACAACGGTGTGTCGCCCGTTATTCTTCCTTCGAGACAGACAGACATCTCCGACAACGCAAATCAGCCGCCCCCCGGGAACCAAGGAGCGATAACATCTCTGCCATACTCGATTCAGCTGATCAAGGAATTCCTCATAATGCGAAATGTGGCCCATCTGACCGGCGGTGTCTCGATATTCCTTCAGTGTCCAATAAGGGGGTGATGTAAGAACTAGGTGGATACTATTTTCCAGAAGATCCATCTGACGAGCATCACCTAGCAACAGCTTATGCGTCGTAGGCACCCTTCTAACCGACCTTGCAATGGCCGCTACGAGGCGTTCGTCCTTAGCAATTTGGGGAATTGCAGTTTGGAGGTTCTCGATATGCAGCAACTCCGGGAGGCAAGAATTCTTCAAGCACACCGCCAACTGCTCTGCGCGGATTGCTTGGGATCGCCGCTCGCAAGGTCACCGCTTCCAGTCCTCCATCATCCTCACAAAATCCTGGAACAGGTAATGCGAGTCGTGCGGGCCGGGAGCGGCTTCGGGGTGATACTGCACACTGAACAGCGGCAGCGAGCGATGGCGCAGGCCTTCCAGCGTGTTGTCGTTCAGGTCGATGTGCGTCAGGTCCACCTCGCTTTGCTGCAGAGAATCGGGATCAACCGCAAAATTGTGGTTGTGCGCGGTAATCTCGATTTTCCCTGTCGACATCTGCTTCACCGGATGGTTTCCGCCGTGATGCCCGAATTTCAACTTGTAGGTCTTCCCCCCAAGCGCGAGCCCGATCAACTGATGGCCGAGGCAGATGCCGAAGATCGGCACCCGGCCCATCAGGTTGCGAATGCTCTCCTGGGCATAGGTCACTGGCTCAGGATCACCCGGGCCGTTCGACAGAAAGACGCCATCGGGCCTGAGCGCCAGCACATCTTCAGCACTCGTCATCGCCGGAACCACAGTTACACTGCAGCGCTCACCCACCAGTCGCCGCATGATGTTGTGCTTGATTCCGTAGTCGTACGCAACGACGTGATGGTGCGGTGGCCCATCTTTCACCCCAACCACTTCGGTTGGTTCATGCGAGCGCACACCCGCATCCCACTGATAGACGTGGCGCGTTGACACTTCCTTCGCCAGGTCGGTGCCGTCCATCTTCGGAATGGAGCGCGCCTTGGCGATCAGCTTTTCGGTGTCGGTCTCCATGGTCGAGATGACCCCGCGCATGACGCCATAAGTGCGGAGATGCCGCACCAGCGCGCGCGTGTCAATTTCGCCCAGTACCGGAATCTTGTAGCGTTCCAGATACTCTTCGGCGACCTCCTGCGAACGCCAGTTGGAACTGACGCGCGAAAACTCGCGCACGATGAGCCCTTCGATGTATGGGCGAGTGGCTTCGCTATCATCGGAATTGGTGCCGTAATTGCCGATTTCGGGATTGGTTAGAACGACGATCTGTCCGGCGTAGGAAGGATCGGTGAAGATTTCCTGATAGCCGGTTATGGAGGTGTTAAAAACAACTTCCCCGTAACATTCGCCTTTTGCGCCGTAGCCTTTGCCGTGGAAGATCCGTCCATCTTCCAGCGCAAGGATTGCCTGCATTGCATCTCCGGGGATTGGATTTTATTGATTTTATCAGGGAACGCCGCCTTGCATAAGAGGAAGGCTGTGGAATTCGTGCGCGCGGAGCGCTGGCTGCAGATTTAACCCGTTCGTAACATCGACCCGCCGGGTCGCGGCTATAGTTCCCTTCTTCCCTCCATCGCTTTCTGCATGGTGACTTCGTCGGCGTACTCGATATCGCTGCCCACCGGAACGCCGGTGGCGATGCGTGTCACTTTGACGGCCGCCGACTTGAACAGCCGCGAAAGATACGTCGCGGTCGCCTCACCTTCGACCGTGGGATTGGTGGCGAGGATCAACTCGTCCACTCCGCCCGATTCCACCCGCCGCGCGAGATTGGCGATGCGCAACTGGTCCGGGCCGACTCCATGCAAGGGCGAGAGCGCGCCGTGCAGGACATGGTAGACACCGTTGTAATGGCGCGTCTTTTCGATGGCCGCGATGTTGGTGGGCTCTTCCACTACGCAGACCAAGCGCTGGTTTCGTGTAGCGCTGGTGCAGTAAGTGCAGGGATCAACATCGGTAATGTTGTTGCAGACGGAGCACAGCCGCAGGCTGGCCTTCACTTCACGGATGGCGTCCGCCAAGAGAATGGCGTCTTCGTCGCTGGCACGCAGGATGTGAAACGCGAAGCGCTGCGCGGTCTTGCTGCCCACCCCGGGCAGCTTCTTCAGTTCCTCAATCATTCGAGCCATGGGCTCGGCGAATCTAGACACTAGTCTGGCCTCCGCTCTTCGCTCTTCGCCTTTCGCTCTTCGCAGAACCGATCTGGCGAAAAGCGAAGAGCAAACAGCAAGCCCCGGTGAACGCTGACGATTGATTGCTGAATGCTGAACACTCCGTCACATTCCCGGCAAGCCCATGCCGCCGAGCATCCCACCCAGACCGGACTTCAGCGCGTCGTCCACTTTGCGCGCGGCCTCGTTGACGGCGGCCACCACCAGGTCCTGCAACATCTCGATGTCACCCGACTTCACCACTTCGGGCTCGATGACAATGCTCAGCAGTTGCTTCTGGCCGGTCATGCGCACGGTGACACTCCCGCCGCCGGACGACGCTTCGATGGTAATCTGCTGCATTTTCTCCTGCAGCTTTTCCGCCTGCTGACGCGCTTGCGCCAGCATTTCTTGCAAATTGAATCCACCCATTCGTTCTCCTAGTTCAGCATCATCCGGCGGGAAAAGTCGCTCTTCGCCATTCGCTCTTCGCTCCTCGCCGAATCGTTCTGGCGAAAAGCGAAGAGCAAAAAGCGATTGGGTTCAGCTCCGTTCCTTCAAGTCGGTCACGGAGCGAATCTCCGCGCCAAATTTTTCCTGCATGCGCTGCACGACGGGATCGGCCATCGCGCGGTTGCGCGCTCCGGCGCCGTTCGTCGGCCGGGGCGCAGCCGGTTTCGCCGCCGCCGGCGTGCCGCCGCTTACCATCTTGAACTTCAGCGGACGTCCGGCGGCCTTGCTCAGTGCCGATAGAATGACGCGCTTAGGCTCCGCTCCCAGTGCGACGTCAATGAGCACCTGCGACATCGCGACCTTCACCGACACGTCATTGCCCTGCACCGTCCATTCGCCTTCCTCAAGGTTATGCGCCAACACCTGCTGCCCCGCATCTTCGAGTCCAGCCAGCACGGCAGTTCGCGCCACCTCGGGCGAGATTTCATCACTCGGCTGCGGCGCCACCGGTTCGAGAGCGACAGCGGTCGCAGTAGCCGTCTCTATGTTCGACAAAGAAGCGTCCGGCGCTGCTGCGTTACTGACCGCGGGAGAGCTTTGCGAAGTCACAAACGCCGGTTGCGACTCGGCTTTGGGCTCGCGCTTGCGATTGCGGTCGGCCTCAAACGGAGACGGCTGGCTGAACGGTGAAGCGGACGTAGCGCGCGAAGACGACGCCTCGGCGTCACTCGTCGTGCGTGACACCGCGCCGGATCGCAGGCCTGAGGCCGTTGCGCGCGCCGTTGTTCCGCCTGTACGCGCTCCCGGCCCTGGCCCGCTGCTCTTCCCTGCATCGCCGCTCAGCAATTCTTCCAGAGGCAGCAGGCGCTGGGCGTGCACCAGCTTCAGCAGTCCCAACTCTAGATGGAAGCGCTGCTCCTGCTTGTAGCCCAGGTCGCTGTGTGTGCGCAGCATGATCTGCATGAAGCGCGCCAGGTCTTCCTCGCTAAAGCGCTCGGCAACCCGCGCCACCCGTGCGCGTTCATCGGACGAAATCTGCAGCACTTGCGAGTCGCTCCTACAACTTTGGCGACCATCGCGTTGCGCAGAAATCGCAGCATCTGTTTCGCGAAATGCTGGGCACTCTGACCTTCCACCAGCAGCCGGTCAACAATACGCAGCACATCCTGGCTGGAGTTGCCCGCGACCGCTTCCATTACGTCTTCCAGAACTTCGGACGGAACCGAGCCCACCAGCCCACGCACGACCTCGGTGCCCAACGTCGTGCCGCAGCAGGCGATGGCCTGGTCCATGATGCTGAGCGCGTCTCGCATCGAACCGTCGCCCGCCTCGGCCAGCAGCGCCAGCGCGTTGTCGTCTGCAGCAATGTTCTCCTGCGCGGCAATACTGCGCAGTTGCGCAACGATGTCGTCGAAGCGCACCGCATGAAAGCTGAAGTGCTGGCAGCGCGAGCGGATCGTCTGGGGAATGTCCTCAGGCTGCGTCGTGGCCATCATGAAGATGATGTGGCCGGGCGGCTCCTCCAGCGTCTTCAGCAGCGCATTAAACGCGGCATCGGTGATCTGGTGCGCCTCGTCGAGGATGTAAATCTTGAAGCGATCGCGCGCCGGGCGATAACGGGCGGCCTCGCGCAGCTCGCGAATCTCGTCGATGCCACGGTTGGTGGCGGCGTCAATCTCGATGACATCCACCGAGTTGCCGGCTCGAATCTCGCGGCAGGAATCGCACACGCCGCACGGCTCCGGCACCGGATGGTCCTGCGACTGGCAATTCAGCGCCATGGCGAGAATGCGGGCGATCGTCGTCTTGCCGATACCACGGTGTCCGCTGAAGATGTAGCCGTGCGCGATCCGAGCCTGCTCAATGGCGTTCTTCAGGGTTCGGGTGACGTGCTCCTGCCCGATGACGTCGGAGAATTTTTGCGGCCGGTATTTGCGCGCCAGGACCTGATAACTCATGGAAGGAAAACTCGATTATACGGTCTGCGGCTGTGGAACGCGCGGCGTCGCTGGAGCATAATAAATCGACATTGTGGGGTGCTGAAAATGCAAGGTTTGACGCTGCTACAAACCATTCTGGAGCGCCTGCCCGCTCGGCTTAATGCCCTCCCTTCCGCACAGGTGGAACGCAAGCCCTCGCCGGATGCGTGGTCGCCCAAGGAAGAGTTTGGCCATCTGCTGGACTCTGCCGCCAACAATCATCAGCGCATCGTGCGTGCGCAACTCGAGGACAAGCCGGCCATGCCGGGATACGACGGCGAGCGATGGGTCGTGTTGCATCGCTATCAGCAGCGCGACTGGCAGTCCCTGATCCAGCTGTGGGCTGGCTCAATCGCCAACTTCTGACAGCCGCCGAAGCGGTCCCTGATTCAGCCTGGTCGCGCACCCTCACCATTGCCGATTCCGGACCGTTGACTCTGCAGTTCGCGTTCGACGATTATCTCGACCACATGCTGCAGCACCTGCGCCACATGGGCGTTAACGTGGATGATCTTGTGGCACAAGCTGCGAGCGCGCGATAGAATCTTCGGCGATCGAACCCCGGGTCTTCATCGAGCCGAGAGGAGGAAAATGAAATGCAATTGCGCATTGCTTCATTAACCGCGCTGTGCCTCATACTGGCGCCGCACCCGCTTCCGGACAAGTCCTTTATGACAACGGCCCGGTCAACTGGTCCATCACATCCGACATCGACGGTGGGATTCTCTTTGGGAAAGGCACCGCCGCATTGACGGACTCTTTCGTCTCGGTCAACCAGTACGGCTTTGAGATTCACCAAGACATCGCTTCCGGGTTGAATGTCGGCCTGGGTGCCGACACCTACTGGCTGAACCTGGGCAACGCCACCACGCAACAAGGCAACCCTCTGTACTGGGACGAAAACAGCGGCGCAGGCTGCAAAGGCGACAACGGCATGGGTGGTGGCTGCCCGTCCCTGGCCGATTGCAACCAATGCCTCGAGAAAATCTCCGTTCCTTCAGAGACCTTCGACATTACCGGTACAAAGTAGCACGGGGACTACGCCTGAACCCAGCAGCATCCTGCTGTTTGGCCCTAGCGTCCTCGGCGTGGCCGGATGGCTGCGCCGCAGGCAAGGTGGAATCATCCGGTCCGTACACGAGGAGATGATTGATTACCCAACCCCCTCCCCCGGTAGTATGTCGTATTTTGCGAATTTCTGACCAATTTTCAACAACTTACGAGGAATTTCAGCGATGTAAGTCGTCTCGTATCTATATTTTACGTGTAAGCCAAATGGAATCTATATTTTACGCGGGTCAATGTAAAATATTGAACCATAAGGAGTTGCTTTTAAAATATAGATTCTACATGACTTAGAATCATAACTTCCCTGAAAATGTACCTGCCCTAGTTTTGGAAATCCACTGCTATTGCCACTGGAACCGAAAGGCGAAAAGCGAGCAGCGGAGCCGATGCCTGAGTACTGAAGGCTGGCCCCTGACTTGTCAAAGAACTCCGACCGGCGCGATTCCCTCTACCAGCGCGGCCATCGGGCACACTTGTCCCAACATAATCAGTGTGCACAGCCGACTATTCCTCCGCAATCAAAATGCGACTGCCGCGCTTACGAAAGTAACCTCTTCGCGACAAATTGGAACTCAGAGGCTTTCTCGACATCCCCCCTTTATGGAACCCGTCCGAGCGAGCTATACCGCTCTGGTTCTGCGCATCCCGATTCGGTTTAGACGACGTCGACGACGATAAGTGTAATGTCGTCCTGCTGGTTCACGGCTGCAGTCTGCCACTTCCGGAGCTCGGAGAGTACCTGCAGCGACAGCTCGGAGGCTGGCTGCGACCGATTCTTGCTTACGACCCGCTCCAGCTGGCGGTCACCAAATGCTTCGCCGGCGGCATTTTGGGCTCGGTCACACCGTCGGTGTACAGCAGGAAGCGGTCGAGTGGTTCCAACGCCACGCTGCAGACTGGGTACTCAGCATCAGGATTGATTCCGAACAACAGGCCGTTACTTTCGATACGCTGCATTTCGCCGCTCGTTATCCCGACCAGCAGAGCGGTCAGCGGTGCCCCGCAGCGGAGTACAGCGCCGTGCGGTTCCCGGTGTCGATCCAGAGGTAGGCCGCCGAGGCAAGCTGGCCACTCGCCTCGCTCGACAGGATGCGATTCAGCCCGCCCAGCACCTGCGCCGGATCATGGGCATGCACGGCAACGGACTGCATGGCCACTTTGATCATCGAAGAGATGAGCGCCGCCGGGATGCCATGCCCGGAGACATCGGCCACCAGGATGCCCAGATGCTTGTTGTCTGTCCGGACGAATTGGTAGAAATCGCCCGCGACCGCGGTCATGGGATGGTAAGAAGCGGCAATCCGCAGGTTCTGGACTTCGGGAACGCTGGCGGGAAGGATTGAAGACTGAATCTGCCGGGCGGTCTCCAGTTCCGTCTCGATGGAGAACAGACGGCGCTCGTTGGTGAACATCATTTCTAACGCAACGTAGCCCAGCGACAACAGGAGAGCAATAAAGCCCAGCGAGCTAACCAGAGGAAGAGTCGGATAACGCAGCACGCTGGACAAGTTGGTATACAGCGCCTCGACGGCAAAAATGAGCGTACCTGCGGTAAGAACGCGGTGATTCGCGATGACCAGGAACTTGGAGCCAAATCTTGGCACCAGTACCACCGCCACCAGGATGAGCATGGCGAAGACCGCCAGCAGATGGTTGTAGAACATCCATCGGTCGGCTGAGCCGGTCAGAACGAACGTGCCCATGCCGGCTGCAGCAATCGCCAGCCCCGCGAGGATTTCCAGCTGAACAAGAAACCTGAGTTTACCGAGACTCAGCTCCCGCCAGGCAAGCAATGCAGAAACCAGGAGCAGATACATGATCGCCGTGCTGATGTAGGGAATGGCAGAGTTGAGGAAGTGGGGTAGGGCCGCCAAAATGGAGGGCGTCTGGACCAGCGTTTGCAGGCCAAACATCCCGCTAAAGATTCCCCACCACACCAGGATGCGAACGCCTCTGTGCCAACGGATTGCTGCGATGGCACAGGCTGCCGCTCCAATGGACAAGAAAATTGTCCCCAGGACGATATCCGTCACCTGGGCGCGGAGCGTGGCCTCAACTGCATCGGCCGTACTTATGCCATTCACCTGAATCCACACCATCTTGTCAGCCCGAGATCAGTCGTCAACTCGATTGTTAGCGGCGACTCTGCGCTGAAAACGAACCTTACCACTTAACGCTCGCTAGAGTCGTGCCGGGAATAATAGGTGAGCCATCATGGCCAATCCAGGGTGGCTACGCACGCCTGCGAATGCGGATCTACAGAGAGGCGTTCTGCATGGTCCCGCAAGTGGGACCGGCGCGTTGCCGATTTCGGCGGGTATTTCGTGCCGGGCAAATCCGCCCTGAGCCGCGCAGACCGGCACGTTAGCGCTCCACGGGAACGAAGGGCTAATGCGTCTTT
>CAWJIW010000006.1:0-31195 GCA_963843005.1 uncultured Acidobacteriaceae bacterium
TCTACAGCCTATTCACACTCCCGATCAAAATGCAGTGATTTCGCGAGACTTATTTTGCTCGGTTCCCGAATCAGGAAGCTTCTCACCTTGGGTGTCCCATTCTTGTCGCCCGCTCTTGGCGACAGGGTGGGCACAGGTTTGTAATCCACATCACAACGCAAGTCCCCGACGGCGAAGAAGCGCAAGGAGAAGCTGCGCTACATCCACCGCCATCCGGTGAAACCTGGGTTGGCTGAAAAGCCCGAGGATTGGCGGTGGAGCAGCTTTCGGAATTACGCGACTGGGGAAGAGGGAGTGGTGGAGAGTGAGTCTCCATGGACCGGGCGAAAACGGGAGCGCGCGGGAACGGTGCCGCGGGTGAGGATTACAGCGCCCACAACGAGGGGTATATGACGGCCCCGCCCTAGCCAAAAGAAGGCTAGAACGGGGCACCCAGATTTGATTTTGGGGTGAATTGGTGGTCTGTTCACCCTTGCCCGGGTCACCCGTCATGTGCCGGAGTGGACTGGGCAGCAGCGGGAACGGATGGGAGTAACGCCCCGAGTGAAGATTGTGCCCACCCCGTCGCCAAAAGCGGGCGACAGGAGTGGGGCACCCACAGATAAGTGGACTGCGTACTCCCGAGCCGAAAGGATGGGTCACCGTCACCCACAGATAAGTGGAATTGCATAGCCTCGAGCCGAAAGGATGGGTCACCCGTCGCCCGAAGATTACAGGACCATCCTTCCCAGCAAAGAAAGGCGACCTGGGGCACGAGACCACTCGCCGCAGTGCTTATGTTGAGCTTCCCCTAGGGTCAATTGCCGCAACTCCTAGCACAATAAGCGTATTTGCCAGAGCCACATACCAATAAGCCTACCGGACAATTGGCTATGCATGCTCCCGAAGTGCATTTATTTATCCCCTGGCATTCGTTGCCGCACCTGCCGCAGTTGCTTAAGTCTGTACTGGTATTCACGCATTTTCCGGAGCACAAGGTATACCCTGATGCACACTTACATTGGCCTTTACTGCAACTTAGACTTGCGCTGCACTGGTTACCGCACTTTCCGCAGTTCTTACTATCGGTGTTGGTGTTGACACACTTACCGGAGCAAGCAGCGAGTCCCGTGCCGCATGACACACAATCCTCTACCTTGAAACTGGCAATCTGAGTACGCCAAGGCATTCCATTTGCCGCCATGTATTCCCCGGTGTACCAGAACGTACAATCGTCGACTGGATCCACATGCATTCCGCTGTAGTCGCCCCATCGGTCAGTCGAGGTCGAGCCAGAGCCGCTCACTACCGTGACTTCCGACTCCAGTGAGCCTAGTGTGTCGGACGGTGTCTGTCCGGCGTAGGCGATCGATGGAGAAACGCTACTGCTGGATACGCTGTAGCCTATTGCGATATCTCCTTGGTTGTTTATGCTGATGCTGGGCATCCATCGGAAGCCCGAGTCTGGGGCATAGGTGCCCTGTTGATACAGGGTTGGCGTACCCCCCGGGTTACGTATCTCGTACCAGCGGATTCCGCCCCCGGATCCCACGGCTACCGAGTGGGCCACGACGAGAGACTCGTGATCTCCGAAGTTGCGATAGATGACTGGTTGCATGAGTCGATCCGCAAGAGAATCTAGATCGCGGACACTCATGTTCTTGACTGTCGGCTGTTTAACGCAGGATCCGCCGTTGCACAGTGGAGTGAACGGCGCCACCGAAATTGTCGTCGGCCCCACAAGCGACGAATTGCCAGGGTTGACGACGTCTGGATGGAATTTGTACAGATCGAGAGCATCGACCCAAGCCCCAGGATATAGTTCGCCGAGCCGTTCGGCGGTGGGGTCCCCCCATCAAAGTGTGCCGCAAGCAGAGAACCGCCATCTGAAGCAAAGAAGCACGCTAACTTCGGATGCTCTCCCCGCGAGCGTGGCTTGTCGATCAAGAGCGCAAACAAGGAGCCCCAGAAACGCCCCGTTCTTGAACTTATTTGCAGTTATATAGTACGCATCGGGCCAAACCGTGATCTTCGGATAATCCGCAAGATCAGCGTAGTCGATAGTAAACAGATAATAGGTACCAAGAGCATCGTCGCCGGTTGAAACAGCCAGACATATGGTAGTGGAAGAGCTTGAGATCGAAAACTGAGTAATCAGCCAGCGATTTGCTAGCGAGTCATAAACAACGATGCCGTCCCCGTCTCTGGTAGGGTTTTTGCATGAACTATTGAAGCTACTCCATAGTGTCTTTGTAGACTCGTCCGCTCCAGCAAGGCTCCTGTGCTCTTATCGAAGACAGCGAAGGAGTCATTCACAATCTGCACGTACTGTCTGATACCGACCGCACCATCCGTATCTGGAGGCGGGGTCGGCACGCTGAAGTTGTACTGGCCATCTCCCAGGCGATCAAAGCTCAGGATAGTCCCAGGAGCCTTAGGCCCGGTGCAGCCATTCCATTATTCTTTTGCAGGACTGGATATTCGACTTCCGGTGGTTTTAAATCTCGCGGCAATGGAATCCTGCCTGGAGGGGGTGCCTCATGCACCTTTTTTGAAGGCTTCGGCGCCTTCTTCATCAGCTCTCGCAGGGGCGCAGAAGTCTTGTGGTAAGTTAGCGCTCGAACCTCCATCCGCGCCTTCTGATCACCTTGGGCGAATAGAGAAGAGTTGACGGAAAGAGCTACCGCTATCACAGCGAGGCATACTGCGGCTAATTTCAAAACCGTTTTAATGAAGAAACCTTCCTTTCTTCAGTGCATTAGTGCATTCCGTCCGAACTCGCGATGCCTGGATGGCATCTGGCGTTAGATCAGATCGGCAAAGAGTTGTGAACGAATCTGGAAGTGCCTAGTGCGCTCCGATGGAGCGCAGTGGCTGTGGCGCATTGCCGCCGGCGGCCCGAGAGGAAAAGAACTTCGAGAGCCGTCCTCAAACTAGTTGCCTGGCGAGTGCTGTAAAGGTTAGCAGCCCAGGGAGCCGCAAGGAGCCTGTGGAGGAGTTCTGGTAATTACTTCGATCCTGTCACCCGACTATATTGCAGTAGCTTGCGCCCGCCTCGGCGCAAAAGAGAAAGAGCAAAGTTGCGTTGGAAGCCACAATCCACAGGGTTTCTCCCATTTTGGGAAGGCAGCTTTGCCAGTAACCTCTGGCGGTTGGCCCGTGTAACCGTCCTGAAGTGCCCCACCCAAGCTTCCTTTGCTTGGGCTGGAGCATTCGGATTTTGCGATGCGCTGTCGGAACTACCAAGGTAAAGCACGCAAGTGGGATGGTGGCACGAGTTGAATTCCAGTAGCTACCGGCAGCGCCCCCCCCCCGTGGCTACCGCACACTCCCGACCGAGATCCAACAGCCGGTTCGACTATACGGATAGAACACGAAGAACAGCAACGACAGCGCGGTCAGCACCCACAAGCCGGGCTTGAGTTGGTTGCGCTTTCCGGCGACCAGCTTGCAAACGGGATAGAGCACAAAGCCGGCGCAGATCCCGATGGCGATGTTGAAGGTGAACGCCATCAGCGCGACCACGGCGAAGGCGGGAATGGATTCGGTGTAGTCGGCTGAAGTCGATGCGCGTGATCGGCGCCAGCATGAACAAGCCGACGATGATGAGCGCCGGCCCGTAGGCCTGGGCGGGAATCGCGGCGACAAATGGCGCGAAGAACAGCGTCAGCAGAAAGCAGGTTCCGGTGACGAGGACGGTGAAGCCGGTGCGACCGCCGGCCTCGATTCCGGTGGCCGACTCAATGTAAGCTCGCCCGCGGTGGTGGTGCCCAGCGCGGGCGCGACGCAGGTAGCGATCGCGTCCACCAGCATGGGGCGCTCGATCTGCGGCAACTGTCCGTTCTCGTCGAGAAAGCCGGCGCGCGCCGAGAGCCCAATCAGCGTGCCCATGGTATCCACAAAGGCCATGATGAAGATGGTGAGCACGACCGGAAAGGCGCGCCAGGTCAGGGCTCCGCGAAAATCGAGCTGCCACAGGATTGGCGCTGACACTCGGCGGAATGCTGACCAGGCCGTGCGGCGGCGCAGCCGTTCCGGCGACGAAGGCCACGATCGCGGTGATCACAATGCCCAGCAGGATCGCGCCGGGAACCTTGCGGATGACCAGGATGGCGATCAGCACGAATCCGAACATGGCCACCAGCGCGGGATGCGAGGTCAAATGTCCGGCCTGCACCGGAGCGCCGGGAACGCCAAGCGTGACCAGTCCGGTTTCGTTCAGCCCGATGAAGGTGAGAAACAGTCCGATGCCGACCGCGAAGCTATAGCGCAGGGATGTCGGCACGCCTTCGACGATCCACTGGCGCAGCCGAAGGATGGTCATCAGGACAAACAGCGCGCCTGCAATGAAGATGGCCGCCAGCGCCGTCTGCCAGCGAAAGCCCAGCACTTTGCACACGGTGAAAGCGATGAAGGCGTTTTCGCCCATGTAAGGAGCGATGGCGAATGGCCGGTTGGCGTAGAAGGCCATGAAGTAGCAGCCGAAGGCCGCGACCAGGGCCGTCGCCACAAAAGATGGGCCCTGCGGGAATTCCGGCGGCAGAGAGAATTGCAGGGTTGACTACCACAATGTAGGACATGGTAGTGAAGGTCGTCAGCCCGGCGATCAGCTCACGCGCCAAGGTGGTGCGGTGGCGATCGAAAGCGAAGAGCGCATTCAGCCAGTTCAAGCAGCTTGCCCCGGTTTATGACTGAAGAGTTCAGTTATGGCGTGATCTCAAAGACAACACCATCGTAATACGCTCCGCAGCTCGAAGCCGTGCCAAAGAGATTGCCCTGGGCGTCGAGCAACACGCTGCCCCACGGATTGCAGCCGTCGCTGCCGCCGGTGAAGTCGTACAGCGAAGTGTACGTCCAGCTACCGTTGGACGGTGTGAGCCTAAAGACCGAACCGTCTCCATAAGCGCCGTCGGCGAGCGTCGTGCCATAGAGATTACCGGCTGCGCCCATAAACAAGCTGCCTTCAGGACCTGGTGGGTCAACGGATCCGGATCGGGTAAAGCTGTAAAGCGTGTTGTAGGTCCAGCTGCCGTTGGAGGGCGTCAGCTCAAAGACCACGCCTCCGAAGCCCGAGCCGCCGTAGCCTGTGGTTCCGTAAAGGTTTCCGGATGCGTCAAAGATCAGGCCACCGATCGGAGTTCCGCCGTCGCTTCCTCCGTGGAAGTTGTAGAGAATGTTCTTTGTCCAACCTGATCCTGAGGGCGTGAGTTGGTAGACAGTGCCGTTGCCGTACGCGCCGCCGTTAGAGGTCGTGCCGTACAAGTTACCGGCTGTGTCGAAGATGACGCCGCCGTTTGGGGTTGAGCCATCGTTCGCTCCGGTGAAGGTGTAAACAGTGGTTTCCGTCCAACTTCCCGAGGAGGGCGTGAGCTCGTAAACGGTGCCATTGTTGTCGAAGCCCCTCAGCAGCGTGGTGCCGTAGAGGTTACCCGCCTGGTCAAAGACGAGGTCACCATTTCCGGGTTGACCTCCATCGGAGTCTCCCGCGAACGCATACAGCACGCTGCCGTTCCAGGGAGCAAATACGCTGGTCGGCCGCGATGGTGATGGCTTCAGGTTGTAAACTGTGCCGCAGCCTCCGCCACCCAAGTCGCACGTCCCCTGCCCTCCATACTGCGTCGTGCCGTAGAGACTGCCATTCGGACCGATGATAGCTCTGGCGGTTGCATAGTGCAGCCCTTCCCTGCCTACTCTGACGAAGCTGTACAGCGGCGTAAATATCCAGCCGGAATCCACGTACCGCAGCTTGAACACAGTACCAGCCCCCATCCCGCCGAGGGTGCTCGTTCCATACAGGGTACCTGCCGCATCCAGGGTCAGACCCGCATAGGGATTTGCCCCGTCCTGACCGCCCGCGAAGCTGTGAATGACGGAGAACGTCTGGGCTTCCGTTGCTTGGGTCAGGACGCCCACCGCAGCGAATAACGTTGCCATCGCGAGCGCAGCTGTTGCCGCTCGCAAGCTTATGTCTAACATGAGGCACCGAAACTGCTCTTGGCCATCCATTGGTTTCTCCTGTTGCGTCATGCTGTGTGCTTGATGAGCAGGACCTCGTTGCCGACCTCGCTGTAGATCAACTCGTCCACGATGCCCTTGGTCAGCAGGATGCCGTATCCGCCGGGCCTCATGCCCAGCTCAGCCCGGTGTTCGATATGGGCTGCAGGATCTTCGGGAGGATTGGCCACGGCGGCGTGAGAAATGGTCTTGAGGCGGAAGCCCTTGCCCGGATCGCGCACGTAAAACACTACCGTCCGCGCGGTGCGCACGGCGGACACTTCCACCACGTTGTGGCGATTAAAGCCTGCACCGTGTTCCATGGCATTGAGCAGAATCTCGCGGAAGGCCAGCATCAGGTCGTCGCGATCGGGCTCAGGCAGTTCAGGGTGCAGCTCGCGCAGGAAAGTCACCACCCGTTCGGCGGTGAGCATGCGGCAGTTGGCGCGCAGCGAAACCCACTCGGGCTTCGCCGACAAAACCTCGATGTCCGTGCGCCAGTCAGAGTCGTCGACTGCCTTGGAGGCGAAGTCTGACAATCTCAGAAACCTCGTATGGAGGAGTGAAGCAGAGGAAGACGCGGGCCCGCAGCGCGGCAATGACTTCCTCCGGCGTGCTGTGGGGAGCAAGGAGAATGGTCTTTACCCCCGGCCGGATTTCGCGCATCTCCTCGATCAGAGCCAGGTCTTCCTCGACCGAGGTCTCGGGATTGGTAATGACCACGTCGAAAGACTCCCGTCGAAGGCGGCGGAGAATGTCTGCGCCACCAGCGGCGTACTCACAAACGCAATCCATGCTGCTGAGCGCCTGCGCGAGGGAACGGGTGGTCTCCGCCTCTTTGCCGATAAGAAGGACTCTGCTCATGGTTCGCTCCTGGTTGGCATGATAAAGGTACTGGACCCGTATGTGCCATCCTGTCGAGCGGAACCAAGCAAGACGGAAGTAGGGCCGGGCGCTGCAGGTGGCCTATGCTTTGCCTTTGGCTCCGAGGGGCAGGGCGGCGAAGCACCGCACCAAAGAAAAACCCCGGACCAGGAGGCTCGGTCCGGGGCGTTGAGCATCAGCGGGAGGTTATGTCAGGAAGAACTCGCGAGTCATCTTCACCCATTGCTCGTCAGGTATGGTGCTGGCGACATCGTCGATCGCCACGCCGCCGTCCTGCGCCAGGGCGCCGAGCGCGCTGGGTACAAGCCGCTGCAGCCGCATCGAGGACTCTTCGGTCCACCAGCGGGCCAGCGCGCCACCCAGCAGGTTGCGGAAGTTGGTCTTGGCGTCGGGAGACTGTACGGTCACCAGCCAGCCTTCGCCGTAAGGATCCTTGTTGGCCAGCGACGGGTCGTTGACCACGGCTTCGTTGATGTCGGCCACGCTGCCTTCGATCGGCGAAACCATGTCGACCTTCATGCCGTTGCGCACGATGCTCCATATTTTCTGTCCCTGACGGATCCACTGTCCGCGCTGCGGCAGCGTGATGTGCTCGACCTTGCCAGTCAACTTGGAGGCGAAGTCGTCGATGCCGATGCGGACCAGGTTCGGGCTCTCACTCAGCGCCCAGGTGTGTCCGGGATGATAGCGCAGGTTGTCGGGTACCGAGAAGCCGCCCACCAGGCTGGGCCTCAGCCGCGGCTCGGTCGCCGTGCCTTTGCTCATCGCTGGAGCAACCTGCAGAACGGGATGCTTGGCTTTCGAGTAGAAGAAATCGATGGTAAGGAAGATTGCGAACATCATGAGAACCAGTAGGACTGTCATAACCGCCTCCTGCCTCGGTGTCCCGAGGGTATTAAGGTCTGCCGCGCTTTACCGCTTCTCGCTTGGCACCCTCTATAAGGCATTCGGCGTACCAAAGGAGAGGAGGGGAGACATTGAAAATTTCCGATAGGGCAAGTGGTGCAGATCAAGTGTGTTGCGAACGCATGTTGCAAGATTCATCGAGCGTACGCTGCAATTCTCAACGTTGTGTTTTGTTGCGATTGTTTGCAGGCTGAATCGTGCGAGTGCTGCATTCTTCCGCACGCGGCGAGATTCCACAGGAGAATCAGGGACTTACGTCGGCTGCCGAGCCCTGTTGCATTTCGCATCGTGGCCGATGAAGTCTGCAACAGTCCAGCAGCTTTGGGCGGCCAGCGAGTGCTGTGGCGTAAGAACTTCGGCTTTTCGGCATCCCAGAAGACGTCGCACACCTTTGGCAATAGCTCCGCGAGTCGGAAAGTACACAAACGATCTTGTGTATGAGCACTGCTGCCGATGGCAGATACGGTGGAAATCGGTTAAGGACGCTCGTGACCAGCCGCGGGGAGCAGTTGTTTGACATGCTCCGCAATCTCTTCATACGGCGGGATGATTTCACGCTCTAGTCGCGGACGCGTCATTGTCAGCGACTTATAACAGGCATCATCCCTGCGGTCGTAAAGGGTAAAGTAGGCGTCCTTTATTCCCCTGAGATACCACTTGTCCCGTAGGTATTCCCGACGTTTAGTGTGGTTGCCGGAATGAAGTCCCTCCTGTTCGTACAGCAGGGCTTCCACCCAATGCAGTGCAGCGTAAAAGTAAGCGGCCACTACCCGGTCTAGATGCGCGGTCGAATCCAAAGGGAACGATTGAGCAAAGCGAAGATTTTTGCTCAGCCCTTCGACGGTGATCGTAGGTGTTTGGCACTAAGCGGCGATGCGCTTATACACAGGTCGAGACTGGGATACAAATTCCTCTATGTGGCGACCTGCGGCGACGGGAACAACATGGACGGCAAACGCGTCAAGCCAGGGAAGCCGCTCCTGCGAGGACGTCCTCAACCGCATATATAGTGCTCCGAATGGCGGGGCTGTCTTCTGACACTCCCACCCAAACGGACACTTCGGAATCGACTCGCAACATGTTCACCGACTGAACAGCGGGGAGGCGCACCAGATTAGAGGTAAGAGCCTGTTCTACCTCTTCAAACATGCACGGCGGCGCGGCGGTAAGCCAAGTTCTCCTCCTTTACCCCAAAACCTAAGCATTTGAGTGTACCTCACATGTCAAGCACATTCTCTCGCCAGAACGTGCCATGAATCAGGACGTAACACCCATTAGACCCCGAACCCCCTGGGCTGGTTGTCAAATCCCTGTATCAAGAAACTGTTGCAAGTTTAATGCCAAAATCACATCACGGGAGGTCTCATTGTAGCGCAGCAGAGAATTTATCTACCTTAATCGGACATTTCCGAAATATTTTACGCAGTCGAACTAGGGGGACGGGAGCCGATCCGTTTCCGTTAAGTAACATGCAACCGGAGGATTCGTCTGCAATACGGCGTAGATCCTGGTTCTGGCCGCGGGATCCACCGCGCGCGAAATAGCAGTCCAGCCCACGTATCATTAGAGGATATCTCGTGATGGGTCTTCTCTGATGTCGCCTCGGAAAGCACCGACTGCGCCAAACCCGCTGATGAAGCCATCGGTGGCTGTAACAATCGCGCGGGGCGGCCTGCCGTGCCTCGCATCCCATGCCCAGCCTTTGATTCGGAACCCGTCCGAGCCCATTTCTTCTGCGAGTTGAACGGAATCAATTGCCCCCAGACATTCCTTTGGCGAGGCTGGCTGGTACTGTGACTCCAGGGGCTTCCCCAGTTGCTCGGTAAGCCTTTCGGCAAAAATTGAAAGGCGCTTATCCCGCAGGTATCTCGAATCCTGCACGACCAACGGCGGGTAAGGAAAAACCTCCTCGAGTTGAGCCGCATCCTGGACTCCCGTGACCAGGCTCATGGACGCTGCCCTGAGTTCGAACCCGTGATGGATCGCATCCCTTAGCGGAAACCTGGCTTCCTCCGCCCCTCGGACCATGATGATCAGGAAGAGTGCCTGCAAAGCGATCAAGGGCATTCGACTCTTTTCTGGAGGCGATATCAAAAGGAGAACGAGCAGGCCCAGGCAACACCAGAAGAGCAGAACAATGCTCTGGTATCGGGACCCAAACGCCTGGGCCAGGCCTAAGTGCGCCCGGCCTATGCTGGTAATCATTCCGCAGCCGATACAAAACCCGATGGTGAGAAGAATCTGAACCAGGACAGGGGTTTCTCGCACGCGCGGCCATGCCCTCACAACCCCGGTAAGTGCACCCACAAGACCGATAACGCCAAGGAGTGTGCTTAATCCGATATTGCTCCGGGTCCAAGGGCTGCCCAGGTAAACCAAGACGTAATGTAAGCGGTCTCCCGCATGCTGCAGCGCGGCGCCGGGCCCCGGATTGCGCTTCAGGCAGATGATAACCGTAGAAGAAAGAAACGACGCAGACAGTGCTCGCAACCAGAACCGCGATCACGGCTGAGCGACCCAGGCGTAGAAGGATTGCCGCCGCCAACAAGAGAGGCCAGAGCAGGAGCCCGTTGGTATAACGAAAGCGTAGCTACTTCTGCCGCCAGCATGGAGAGCACCAGGAACGGCCACGCGACTCTTCCGCCCGGTTGCAGGAGCCGTCTCCGCCAGTAGAGCACCGGTCCTGCAAATGCGGACACTCGCCAGGAGTAGCGGCAGCACGGAAGCAGACCTGAAAGCCCCACACAAGATTTTCCCACTGCGTCGCGCAAAAAAGGCAAAACGCTATAAGTCCGACTGCGGTGCGCCAGCGCTCAGCGCGCAGACCGCCCAGCGCCCACATGGACCGACTCAGCAGAAACAAGTGCAGCAACTGTATGGAAAATATGCTGGTCAGCAGCAACGTTTGCCGGCCTCGAAAAATGTAAAGATCGGCCATCAAGAGCAGTTTTGTCGTCAGGATTCTTGTGCTCGTTGTGCTGGGTCCACAGCCACGAAAGAAAAGGCGGGTGACGCTCAGCGGCAAAGTAATGCAGCTCTGACCACTCATCCCAGAATGGCAGAGGCGAGTAGCTGGCGAACACCATATAAGCGGCGACACCGATAGTCAGCAGACCGCCCAGCAGGATGACCCACGAAAGCACCGTCGAGATTTGCAGGTCCCGAGCCTGAGAGCCCGCTGAAAAAGAAGTCGGTGACGTGTCTCGCAGGGTCATAAAAGGAACCGGGGATGCCAACCTTATTGGGCGGACAAGGTTAGCCGGATCGCATCGACCGCCTCAACTGCAATCTCGGAAGGTTGTTGCGAGACCCAGTCCAAGGGGGTGGCCAACAGCCGAAGCCGAGTGATAGCCGGACGAGGGCTGGCGCGCCAATGGCTTTCGTCGGCATCGAAATAGCGAACGAGATCGGGCGGCCTCCAAGGATAGAGAACCAGACTTCGTTGGAGACATTAGGCTGCAGCACGAACCATTGAAAGTCGCGGGTTCCGTCCGCGCTGCGTGATTTCGAGCTGCATGCGTTCTGGCTTGCGTAGCTTCCAGAGGAAACTGTAGGTCACGGTAAGGCGCAGGCGGAGAAAGTCTGCGCCGGCAGGCCAATCGGGGGACCCGAGATCCACCACCGAACTGCGCTGTTGGACTAGGTAGGTCACGGAGGAAACCTAACGCCTGTGGCAGCATCGTGATTCGTGCCGCCTCGAGAATCATCCTCTCAGCAAGCCGAAGACCCCAGTCGAGAGCTGTTGCTCCGAGCGGTAATGCCGCACCAGCCAGAACCAAACATCAGGAGTGCGCGTGAAGTTCGATATTCCGTCCACCGGCAAACTCAGGTCAAGGCTGCGCCAACGGATGAGGTCTTCCAGCAGAGAGGTCTGCGGAAGTCGCGTCCGGGAGGTAAAGACCAATAGGAGGCGCAGCCCGCTCCAATCCGGGATTTCGAGCTGCGACAGATACGGGCCACTTGCCGTATAAGCCTGCATGAGTCCTCCGGCGACATTGCGCTGCGAGGCGATCCCGAACATGGTCTGGTAAGGGAAAACGAATATGGAGTCCTGTGGACCGCTATGCCGGCTCAGGAAGCCGGATGCAGACTGAAGCATACTGGTGAATTCCGGGGCGAAGCAGCCACGATCGAATTCGCTGTAGCCGCTGGGGCAGCTGGTTAAAGGGTGCCGCAAGTTCGCGAACAGGTGAATGATGGTTGATGGCCGAAAAGCGGGGCGCGCAAACAGCATCGAGCAGGCCCCCGCGAACAGCACCACCAGCGCCGAGGCGCGTATCGATTCAAAGGAGAACAAGATCGCTCCCGCGAGCAACACCATGGCGAATTCGGCCGTCACGATGTGCCCATAATCGGAGCGCACCAGGCCGCTTTGCAGCATCACCAGCGCGAAAACAAAGCCCCCGAGCAGGAAGCCGATTCGTGCGGTCGTGGCCGGATTCCGTCCTCTCCGGGCAGCACGGAATAAGAAGACCGCCATACCAATCACCAGCGTTCCCAGCAGATGAGCGGCGCCCGCCGGCGCCAGGTAAGGCAGATGAAATGAGCCCGCCGGCGCCATTTGGGCGGGCGTAGCCCAACGGTAGGCGCTGACCATCTCAGCCGTATCTTTCCAGAACCCAAAATCCAGGGGCCTGGCCATCGCAGCGTTAATGGCAAGGACGAGACCGCTGCGCAAGCGACCAGCGACGGCAGCGCCCACATTAATCTCTTCCGGGCGCTTGGCCCGTGGACTTCGAGCGCGACGCCGGCAAGGGAAATCACCAAAGCGGCAATCGCATACGTGCCCGTATCGGCGGCCAACAAGAACGCTCCAGCACAAAGTACCCCCGCCGCGCCGCCGAAGACATAGCCCTTGCGTCGTCCTTCTGCGACGGCATACCAGCCCCGCAGAAACAACGCGAAAAGAAAGACTGCGAACGAGTTTCGCAACGCCGGCGACCAGAAAATGCCGAGCAGGAGCAAGAGCAGGAAACGCTTCCAAGGGGGCTGTTCGGGGATGAGCAGCCGCAGGGTCAAGTATGCGACGAGGAAAGCGCACCACAACGGCACCGTGTTCCAGGTGGCATACAGCGCTCCCATGGTGAAGCCCGTGGAACGTGCGAGCAGGCTGGAGAGCCACTGAAAAATCGGACCGTGAGTGAAAGCAACGTCGCGGCCAATCCAAATCCCGCGCGACGCCTTGAAGGCAGCGTCCAGATGCCAGTTGTCATCAATCAGGCTGGTATCGCGAACCACGACCAGCATTTGCGGGGAGAGCCACGCCGCGGGCATGGTCGCAAGCACGAGCAGTAGTAAGGCCAGCAGGTCCCAATGACTTCGCAGCCGGGATAGCGGCCTTTGTGAGACAGTCTGAGGCGCGGACGAGCGTCGCTGACTCGCCGGTTCGTGGAGCTTTCCCATAGGCGAAATGCCATTCTATACGTATGGCAGCAACGTGATGAGCGCTGGAGAGGTCCTCGAACTCAGTGTCTCACCAATGTCATCGACCATCCCGGCGGGTTCAGGGGGATCGTAAGGTTCGCACCGGGTGGCAATTGTTCGAACTTAGCCGCGTAAGCGCCGTAGTCCAAGTCAGGCAATGGAGAGTATCGCCAATGCTTCACCATGCCTACGATCATGGAACAGGCGAGAGCAACTGCGAAAATGCGTACAGGCCAGGGCCGGTGGCGGCCCAGCATCCAGACCATGACGGCCATCAGGGCTAGTTCCGGGATCATCCAGTAGCGGGCGCCAGCTCCGGGAACGGCGAGTTGGGTCCACACAGGGACACCCTCGGGAACCAACGAAAACAGCAGGGACGACGCCAGTATCATGCTTGCGAAGATGAGGAAGCTGCGCAGCGCAAGGCCACCCCTCCATAAGGCATAGACGGCGACGCAAACCGCCAGCAGCGTAACAGCCATGGTCGCACCTTGAAGTCCCTGGGCCGAATGCGCCCAATGGGCAAGACGGTTCTGCCCCTCCACCACCGGGTCTACGATTTGGCCGGCGACAATGCGACAGAAGTCTCTGATCGAAGCGCCCAACTGACCATGGGTGCGTTGCCGACCGCCGGTCAGGAGAAGCGTGAAGCCTTGCAGAAGCACTCCTCCCCCGAGAATCCACAACTGCCAGTAGCTCCGGATGCTTCTCCGGGAGAAGGAGATGAAGACCGCCGATGGAAGCAGCAGGATGCAGTACGGCCCGGTTAGAGCGCAGAGCACCAGAATCGTTGAATCGAAAGCCCGTGCCGCGCGCGACTGCGGCGGCTCACTGATGAGCACTAGAAAGGCCAGCATTGCCAAATGCCACTGCAAGCCGAGAGCTCCGTGGGCATCGGCCATGTTCGGCATCGCGATGTACAAGATCGCCAGGCAGCAGCGCAAGGGGAGATCACCTAGCGCCAGAAACCGCCGGGAAAGCAAGAACAGCGCAGGCGCAGCTTCTACCACGAGGCTGCACAGATTGAAGATCATCGGGGCTTGCGCCAGGGGAAACAACAGCGTCAAAGCGGCCACCAGCCGGGGCAGCGTCACAAAATATCCACCGTCGGTGTGTACCAGCGCCCGCAACCAACCCAGGTTGTAAGCATCCTGGTACCAGACGCGGCCACTCTCGGCATAGAACTGCGGATAGCGCAGAACGTCAGGACGTCGGGAGTAAAGCGCGAGTCCGATTAACAGCACCGCAACCAGCCAGAACAAGGCCCGCCATGCCACGGCGCGGCTGCCGGAGGACGAAGACGCTCGGGTGTAAGAAGAAGCCGTCACACCATTCAGCATAGCGCAGGGTCTTCTGGAGCTATCGGCTCATCGAGACTTTGACTGCGTCGGCCCCGTCGATCACGATCGAGTCCGGCTGTTGTGATATCCAGTCCAGCGGGGAAGCCCATATCCGCAGGTTGGTGATCGCCGGCCGGGGGGTGGTTCGCCAGCGAGTTTCATCCTGGTCGAAATAGTTGGCGAGGTCGGGCTCGCTCCAAGGGTAGAACCAAACTTCGGAGGAGACATTGGGTTGGACGAGGAACGTCTTCAGCTCCTGGCTGCCGTCCATGCGGGTGATTTCAAGCTGAAGACGCTCCGGCTTGCGCAGTTTCCACAGGACTCCGTATCGGGCCGTCAACCGCAGCCGCAGGAAATCAGCGCCGTCTACCGGCCACGCGGGCATGCCAAGCTCCACGGTTGAGATGGGTGTACGAATGGGATAAGTCTGGGCCGCAACGCTAAGCGGTTGCGCCTGCAGCGAAATCTCTGCAGCACGTGCGTCGTCCTTCCGCAGGCCCACGATTCCGGGAAACACCTCTTGCTCCGAACGATAATGGCGGAAGAACCACAACCAGACCTCCGGGCTGCGCGTGAAGTTGGGTACTCCGTCAATGGGAACACTAAGATCGTTCCAGATATGTGGCTCAAGTTCTTGTCGGGTAAGTAGAGCCCAACCGGGGCTGCCGCCCGCTCGAATCCGGCGATATCAAGCTGCGAGAGGTGCGGACCGCTCACCAGGTAGGACTGCATCACTCCACCGGCGGCGTTGCGGCGCGAGGCCACACCGAACATCGTCTGATAGGGGAAGACTGCGATGGAATCGCGTGCGCCGTTGCGCTCTTCCAGGTAGCGGGACACGGAGTACAGCATCTCGCCAAATCTAGTGGGGAAACAACCGCGGTCAAACTCCCGAAAGCCCTTGGGACACTGGGTCATCGGCCGCCGCACCTGCGCGTAGTGATAACGGATAACGGACGGGTAAAAGGCTGGATTTCCAAGCAGCAGCGACGCCACGAATGCCACCAGCGCGACCACGGCTGAGACAACTCGCGACCGGAACGAAAACAGTATGGTGCCAACGAAGAACACCATGGTGAATACCGCTACCTTAATGTGGGGTTTATCGGAACGCACCAGGCCGCTCTGCATGGCGAACAGCGCAAACACGAAAGCGCTCAGAAGAAATCCCGTGCGAGTGGCGATGCCTTCGCGACCGCTTCGCAGGGCGGCCCGCAGGGCAAAAGAAAACGCAATGCCGACCAGCAATGGCGCAAGGAAGCGGAGCGTATCGGCCTTGGACATCGTCCGAGGGCTCTAACCAGCGGTACCCGCCAACAATAGCAAACGAGTTTCTCCAGAAGGAAAAATCCAGCGGCTTCGCCATAAACATGTTGATAGCGATGACCATCAGCACAGCGACTACCGCAAATCCCAGTAGAGCGGAGGCGTAACGCCGAAACGGTTGCGGCTCCAACCGCCTCTCCAGGGCGACACCTGCGAGCGACAGCACCCAGGCGGCGATGGCATAAACGCCGGTGTCGGCGGAATACAGAAAGGACGCAGCACACAGGAGAGCAGCGACACACCCCAGCACGACCGGGCTGAGGCGCTGCTGCCGCACCTCATACCAGCCGCGCAGAAACAACGCGAAGAGGAAGGTAGCGATGGTGATACGCGAATCGAAAGGCGACCAGAACACGAGGAGCAAGAGCAGCAGCAAAAAACGCTTCCACGGAGGTTGCTCAGGCGTGAGCAGCTGCAGCGTCAGATAGCTGAGGATGAAAATCAGCCAAAGTGGCAGAACGTGATAGGTGGCGTAGATGGCTCCCATCGAGAGCCCCATCCAGCGTGACGGCGCGCTCGACAGCCACTGAAACAGCGGGCCGTAGGTGAAGGCGACATCGCGCCCGAGCCACAATCCGCGTGAAGCTTTGAAGCTGGTGTCCAGCACCCAGGAGTCGTCAACCATCGAGGGTTGAAACACGATGACCAGAGCGCGCGGCGAGAGCAGTGCCGGTGGCATTGCTGCGAACACCAGAAGCAGCACCGCGAGTGCGTCCCAATAGCGTCGCCACCACTTAGTCGGGGGCTTCGAAACGGGCAGGGGCGTCTTCGCGCCTGGCTTGCTCACCAGTACATCGAGCTTGTCCATAGGCGAGAGCCATTCTACCCGACGGTTGATTGCTGCCTAGTCCGGTCAGTTCGCGGCAGCACAATCGCGATTGATCCGCAGCATGAATTGAGCAAGTTTACCGGAAGAAGAGTTTCGATCAGCGCGCAGCTTCGGCAAATCGGGCGCGCAAGTCGTCGATGTCGGACCGGCCGGCGTCAGTCACCGCAAGATAGCGCAATCCACCGTCTGTCCACGATTCGATGTTGAACGACAGCTTGCGCACCTCCTCGCTCGAACCCAGGGCGCGGTCCAACTCAGGAGAATCCTTAAAGATGAATACCGACAGCACGTGCTTGCGCACGCTGAATAGCAGTTGCGCTCCAGGATTCTGCTCGAGGTAGGTCACCCTTCCGCCGATCAATTCGAACCGCGAGCCCTGTAGTTCGGGCACGTTGAAGGTAAAAGGCACCTTTCCCTGGAACCAGGGTTTCACGGTGTGCCGGTCGGACGAGACCACATCAACCCGATTGGCGCTGGCGAGCGTGGCTACGTGTAGGTCCGTCAACTCGCCAATGACCTGCTGGCGTTGCGCCTGCCGCATCCAGAGCATCGAAGCCATAACCATCAGCAGGACAGCGGCCAGGGCGACGCCTATTTGTGGTAACCATCCCCAACGCAAGGCTGGCTCTTTGGGACGTATGCTGGCTTGGATACGCTGGCGAAAACCGGCATCAGGAACAAACTTGTTTCCAGCGAGATGGATCGAGCGCTTTAGTTCTGATCGCGCCAGGGCTTGTGACGAACAGGATGCGCAGGCGCGCAGATGAGCAGCCATCTCGCGGACTTCAGAATCCGGCATTTCAGCGTCGAGATAGAGGTCAATCTTCTGCTGCCAGGTGTCGCACGTCATTGGTAAGCTCCTCGCATTGTCTCCGTCAGCAACTCCCGCATGGCCCTTCGCGCCCGGGCCAGCCGCGACATCACTGTGCCAATAGGGATGGCCAGCGCTTCGGCGATCTCCCGGTAACTCATCTCTTCCACATCGCACAACAAGATGATCTCGCGGGACGCGACCGGCAACTGCTGCAGCGCAACTTGGATGGCGTCATGATCGGCACGCGCCAGCAAGAGGGACTCCGGCGTTTCGGTCACTGCCGGCTCTGCCACCGGACCATCCTCATTATCCAGAGGCACGGTCCGGGTCGCCTGCAAACCCGTTCGCGAGGTCAGAAACGTGTTGCGCAGGATGCGATACATCCAGGCGCGAAAGTTGGTGCCGGGCTGGAAAGAACCGAAACCTTTCAGCGCCTTGGTGTAGGTTTCCTGTACCAGGTCCTCGGCCTCAGTGGGATCCTGCGTCAGCCACCGCGACAGGTTGTACAGGGAGGGGAACAGCGGCATGGCCAGCTGTTCGAACTCATACGCCTTGTCGCGGTCGAGTCCCACGCTAAGTAGAGTAAACCGGAAAGGCGCGGATTTTATTCCCTATATTTGTGTGGAATCGGTGTTATGCAGAAGAGGCCCGTGTCCCCGCAAGCTGATAACTAGGCTCATTCTTCTTCTCCTGTATCGCGGTCATAGAAGCCATCTCGTTCACGACGGAGAAAGGCCTGCGCCGCCGAGGGAATCCATGCTCCCTTCAGTAGGCCTTGCAGGTCCTCGAACTTGGTAGCTCCGCCAGCGGTGCTTTGCGGCTTTTCGTCATCGGGCATAGAAACCTTATAGCAAATCTTTGACTTAGCGGCCACTGCTCGCTGATCTGGCAGCCCCAAGAAAAACCGAACTCGGTTCGACTTTATCCCGGCCCATTGACGCCGCTTAGAAATCCACCGAGATGGCCGGTCAAGCCAACCACGGCCGCCGCGAAGAGTTCGATTGGCAAACGATACATCGGCAAGTCGTTTCCTGGCTTTCGCCTGGCTCGAAAATGCAACCACCAGATCAACCAGATCAATGTGGTGGAGACAATTCCCAGCACCAGATGTTGCAGCAGAATTCCTTTGAGCCGTTGCCCTTCCAGTTGCCAGCGCCAGGCAAGCAGGCCTGTGGCCATGACCGGCAAGGTGGAGATGCTCGCTACCAGCAGATTGTAATAAGCCGCGGCGGCCAGCGTGCGGTTCTTCGTCCACTGGGCGATGAAGTCAAACATCACGCTGGCCAGAAAGAGCGCAATCGGAAAGTGAATCAGCACCACATGTTGCGCATGCTTGGCGAGAAGGACCGACTTGGGATCGAAGGGTCTCATGGTCGCGTCCTTACTGCACCACGACCTTGCCCGTCATCTTGGGATGAATGGAACAAAAGTAGCTGTAGGTGCCGGGCTTGGTGAAGGTGTAGGTGAACTGCTCATCCGTATCCATCAGTTTCGATTTGAAGTCGTCTTGTCGTCGCTGACTACGGTGTGCGGGATATCGTCGTGGTTCGTCCATCGGACCGTGGTCCCCGCCGGGACCGTTATCGTGGCCGGCGAGAAGCTGAAGTTGTCGATCTTGACCGCCACTTCCGACGCAGGTTTGTCGTCGGGAGTGGCGGCGAAGGTGTTGCTAGGCCTGCTAAAACCTAGCGCGGTCAGCAAGAGCGCAAATGCGAATATCCAGGTAGTGAGTCTCATAAGTAACTCGCCAGCAGAACAGCCGATCGCCTAAGATGCAGCTCTTGCGTTTTCGAGCAGGGTGAAGCCTCGCTCTGCCCTAGCTTTAATCATGTTCTGCCTCGACGATTCTGACGTGGCTTGGTTACTCTTGTGTTCTGTAATCACGTCAGGTTCGAGTCAACCACGGCCAAGGTGTGCTTGCCGTGAACGGAAGTGACGTCAGTGACACCAAGCAGCGTTCGCAGTTGATCGGCGGGAACCTTCATCGGCCCGGGAGACGGCGCCTGGCCCGGTTTAGGTTGAGGGAACGCCGTGGAACACGCAGTGTGGAACGTGATGTTGCCTTCCACCTTCTGCATGGTCTGATGAATGTGTCCGTTCAAGACCGTTACGGATCCGAACGGCTTTAAGTAGGAAAGCGCCTGCGCGCTGTCGTCGGTGCCCCATCCCCATTCCGGGTAAACGCTCCACAGCGGAATGTGGGCGAACACAACCAGCGGAGTGCTTTTCGAAAGATGCTTCACGTCTTTCTCCAGCCATTCCAGTTGTTCTCCGCCCAGGCTGCCCAGCCCTCCCGCTTTCAGGTTCATGACGTTGACCAGCCCGATAAAATGCACGCCATTCTTGTCGAAGCTGTACCAGCCCGATCCCTGGGTGCCTTTCCCGTAGCGCTCCAGATATTGCTTGCCGTCGTCGTTGAGGACATCATGTTCGCCGGGCACAAAGAAGATGTCCTTGGTGCTGGCGGCCTTCAGCAGTTGGTCCACCGTGTCGAACTCTCCCGGTTTGGAGAGATGGCTGATGTCGCCGGTGTGCAGCATGAAGGCGGGAGCGACCGGCAGGGCATTGATTTTGTCCACGGCAGCCTTCAAGGTGCCCACCACGTCTGGATTCGCCGCCTTGTCGAACCCCATGTGGCTGTCACTGATCTGGACGAAGCTGAGCTCTCCCTTATGTTCATGGCTTCCGAAAAGCGGGAGAGCGCTCAAGCTGTAGGAGCGGAGTACGCCGCCTTTGATTACGCAAAAGGCGCCCGTCCCCGCCCACGCCATGCACTTCAGGAAACCTCTGCGGTCAACTCCGTCGTGGTTGTGATCGTGCAAGATTTCGTCGTTGACTTCGGACTTCGCACCTTCGTGGCGATTCTTTTCATTCATTTGCGCGCTCCTTGGGTACATCTTGGATTTCCGTCGCCATTGCTAACTGCGAAGCGACGCGTTTATTCCCCAGAAATCGCACGAAGTGGAATTAGAAAGCTGGGAACACTGGGTCTGGAACCAAGAGCAAGAAAAAGGAGGGCCTTGGGACCCTCCTCGGCTGACGGGATGACCCGATTTACTTCCTGTTTATGTTTACATTGATGTTCTTGGGGCCTGTGCTGCAACACGTCATGTTTCCGAGTATGCCGTGCGCTTCTCCAAATACTCCCGCGGTAAAGTACAGAGTAGTGGTTGGACCAGAGCCGGTGCCGTTGCCGAAGCCCAGCCCCCACAGCCCGTCAATTCTGAGCTGCAGGCCGGCGGGATCAAACACCAGTCCGACGAGATTGCCGTGCGGATCGAATGCCACGATCGCACCACTTCCGAACTGCCCAACCAGAGTATCCCCGCTGAATCCGCCGAAGCCCGTCGCGGGAGCGACCACGACGGCCCACGGAGAGTTCAGGTAGAGGACGTGAGGCAGACGGGATTGCAGGTCTCCCTGGGTATCGTAGATGTCAACGTATCCATGACCCGGGCCCTTCACGTCGTCATGCTTGGCGGCATCCTGCAAAGCGTAGGTCACAGCCAGTTTGCCGTTCCCTATGTTGACGACGTTGAAAGGCGCGTAGCCCATGGGAAGAGTGTTATCTGTGAACGCACCCGACCCAAACGAATGCGGCGCGAAGTTCTTGTCGAAGACGTCCACCGTGCCGCCCCTGAAGTTGGCCGCGTAGAGGTAGTTCGCCCCTCCCGCCGATGCCAGGGCCAATCCCTTGTATACCGCTTCGGGAAGTTGTTTACCGGCGATCACGGTGCTCGTGCCGGAACTCCATCCCTGGATGGTGCCGTCTTCGGTCGCGAACAGGAAATGCGTGGCATTACCGCCTATCGTGAAGTCAGTCGTGGTGTTAGCCACATTTCCCGTTGGATTACCGCCAGGCGATTCCGTCCCAGTGGGGAATGCTGACAACCAGCGCCTTGGGAGTTCCTGTACCGTCGTAAAGAGTGGAAAGTCCGGTCCCATTGTCGGAAATCCACCATGGTCCTCCTGGGAGATAGGACATACCCCATGGATTGACCAGGTTCGGGTCATTCGCCGTAACCGTTCCGACGTTAGGGATGTCGGAGTTGAGGTTAACTGGGGTGGCCTTCTGCGCTGCGGCTGGCAAACTGAAAAGCGCAACCGCGACCAGCAATAGCAATCCACTCAGAAGCAGTCGAGTGCTGCTATGTGTACCATTAAATCTCTGTGGGCTAAGCATTGTTCCTCCATCGATCAGAATCTTGAATTACTTGTGGCAACTTCGATTCCCGGAATCCGTGCTGCCAGAAGCTTCATGCAATCTACCCAGTCCGAACCGGCGAATTGTCTTGGCGAGGTGACGATGTTGTCAAAAGTTGTTGACAACTGGTGTCGCGAGCAATTTCCAAGCATCCTATGTCACAGAATTGTCACGATGCCGTTGACTGCACAGTTTGATATGTAATTAGCTGTAATCCTGAGCTGGCAAACGCCACTGAGAGTTAGCATCATGGAAAAAATTCTGGTCATCGAGGACGATCTGGCAGTACAGCGGGCCCTGCGCCGGACCTTTGAATCCTCGGGTTTCGAGGTGACAATTGCCCCCGATGGCGCGCTCGCAATGGACGTCTTCCGCGCTACCCTGCCGCGCGTGGTGGTGCTCGATCTCCGGCTTCCGGGAAAATCGGGCCAGGACATTTGCCGTGAGATTAAGCGTGAAGCCTCCAGTGTTCCCATCCTTGTATTAAGTGCGGCCAGCGACGTTCTGGACAAAGTCCTGTTGCTGGAACTGGGCGCCGACGACTACGTCACCAAGCCTTTCAGCCCGCGCGAGCTGCTGGCCCGCGTCAGGGCTGCCCTGCGGCGCTTGAATCAGGCCTCGGACAAAGCTGAGACCTTCAGTTTCGATGATGTGGAAGTGAACTTCTCGAAAATGGAGCTGCATCGCGCAGGAAACCTTGTGCCCCTGACACCCCAGGAGTTCAAGATGCTGCGCTTTTTCCTGAACAACCAGGACCGTGTGGTGTCGCGCACAGAACTGCTCAACGAGGTCTGGGGATATAACAACTATCCCACCACTCGCACCGTAGACACGCACATGCTGCGCCTGCGGCAGAAGCTGGAGAAGGACCCTGCCGATCCGGTGCACTTCCGCACAGTCCACGGCACGGGCTACAAGTTCGTCAGGTGATCGAATGGGGGAGGAGGTCGGCGATGGGTCGGGTGCGGCTGCGGACCAAGTTCCTCATTGCCATGCTACTGACCTCGGCCGGTCTCACCGCAGTTTCTCTCCTGATTGTCCAGCGCACCGTGGAAAACCAGGTGCGGCGTGGACTCGGCAACGACCTGGCGAATTCGGTTGAAACGTTTCGCAATGTGCAAAGGGAGCGCGAGGCATCGCTGGCGCGTTCTGCCGAGTTGATGGCTGACATTCCCAGCCTGAAAGCTCTTATGACCTCGCACCACCCACCTACCATTCAGGACGCATCCCGCGAGATGTTCCGCCTGTCCGGCGGTGACCTTTTTGCGCTGCTCGACCCGGCAGACCAATTCGTCGGGTTTCACACCAAGTCGCCAGGAATTACGCGAGAGCAAGCACAACGCTTGATCGAACTCCACCGTCCGTTGGAGGAACCCCTGCAATGGTGGTTTGCCGGTGGACACCTTTATGAAGTGGTCCTTGCGCCCATCTACTTCGGGCCCAGGGCCGATAACTCACTGCTTGGCATAGTCGCAGTCGGCTATGAAATGAACCAGGCGGTGGCCCACCAGGTAAGCCAGATCGCGGCCAGCCAGGTGGCGATTCTGTGCGGCGAAAGCGTAGTCGTAAGCACTCTCAACTCTGAACAGACGAATGAGTTGGACACTCATCTCCGGGCGCACGCTTCGTCTCTGAATCCAAGCGACTGGAAGCTCGGCCGGGAAAGCTTCGTGGTTTCATGGCTGACGCTTGATCCCGGACAGTCTCCCAAGGTAACCATGATCGTCATGAAGTCCTATGACGAAGCGACATCTTTCCTCAACCACTTGAGCCAGCTCTTGCTGGCAGTTGGACTGGCAGCAGTTCTCGTGGGTAGTCTGCTGGTGTACGTCACCGCCAGCACGTTTACGCGACCACTGGAAAAGCTGGTGGATGGCGTCCGCGCTCTGGGCGGAGGCGACTTTCGTCATCCCCTCGAGGCTTCCGGCGCCAGCGAAATTGAAGAGCTGACCAACGCCTTCGTGCGCATGCGCGAAGGCCTGCTCGAGGCGCAGCACAAACTGCTCGACGCCGAACGGCTGGCGACCATCGGCCGGATGGCAAGCTCGATCTCCCACGACCTTCGTCATCCGCTGACGGCCGTGCTTGCCAATGCCGAATTTCTGGCGGACGCCGAGCTGAGTCCGCAGCAGCGCGAGGAGCTCTATCTGGAAATTCGCATTGCGGTCAACCGGCTGACCGACCTGATCGATTCCCTGCTGGAGCTTTCGCGGCCCGCCGAATCGCTGAACGTGGTCGAAACTCCCGTAGAACGTACCATCAGCCGCGCCATTGAACTGGTGCGCGCGCACCCGGAATTTCACAAGATCCTCGTCAGTATCGATTCACCCGGTCTGCACAGCGCACAATTCGATCCGCGCAAGATGGAGCGCGCGTTTTATAACCTGCTGCTCAATGCATGCCAAGCCGCACAAGTGTGCGGTGGACATGTCGGGGTGACGGTGAGCAACAACGGGGACACCCTTGAGATTCGTGTCAGCGACGACGGACCTGGAGTAGAATCCTCCATCCGCGACAAACTGTTCCAGCCGTTTGTCAGCTTCGGCAAGGAGAACGGTACCGGGCTGGGTCTTACTATCGCGCAGAAGATCGTACAGGACCACGGCGGCAGCTTGCAGATGGAGAGCTCGGCCCCGGGGCGTACGGTGATGCAAATCGTGCTTCCCAGGGAATCGCGGCGGAACGAGGTAGCGAATGGACCGGCGGCGGACGCCTCTCAGCACTTCAAAGCTTGAGGCCGATGCCCAGCTTGACGATTCGGAAGGCCCTCCAAATCGATGCACAGAGGCGTGACATGAGATTCTTAAGCGATTCGAAACTCTTGCGTCCGGCATTGACATTAGTGTTGTCTGCTGGGGTTGCCGTGTGCGGCGCAGAACCAGCAGCCTGGCGAAACCGCCACCACGAGTAGCAGCGTGAATGCCTCGCTGGGCGAACTCCAGTCTCAGGTTCGCGAGCTGAAGGAACTGGTTCTCCAGCTTCAGCAACAGACCATGGCGAGCCGGGCCGAAGTTTCGCGGCTTCGTCAGGAGCTTGAGGCGCAACGCGAAGGCACCCTTGCGGCCGCAGCGGGAACCGCGAGCGACGAACCATCGCCGGCGCATTTGTCTTCGGCGACGGCGCAACTGGGCCAGCGCCTGGACCACATCGAAGAAGACCAGCAACTGCTCTCCGGCAAGATAGACGAGCAATACCAGACAAAACTGGAGAGCGCCTCCAGGTACCGGGTACGCTTTTCGGGGATCGTGCTCTTCAACCTGTTTGGCAACAGCGGCTATCCCGACAATCAGGATGTTCCCACCTGGGTCCTCAGACCTGATCCCATGGACTCGCCGGGCTCCGTGGGAGGCACGCTTCGGCAATCGATCCTGGGGTTCGAGGTGTTTGGACCGGAAGTCTTCGGGGCACACTCCAGCGGCAACGTCAATTTTGATTTTGGCGGCGGATTTCCCGCCACCTACAACGGTGTGAACTCGGGCTTGGCGCGATTGCGCACTGCAACTGTTCGTTTGGATTGGAAGGACACCTCTGTCATTGCCGGGCAGGATGGCTTGTTCATTTCCCCACAAGCTCCAACTTCGTTCGCGTCCCTGATCGTTCCTGCGCTCACGTATTCCGGCAACCTCTGGTCGTGGACCCCGCAATTGCGAGTCGAGCACGACTTCGAATTCTCGAACCGATCCAAATTGACCCTGCAAGGAGGTGTGCTTGATCCGCTGACTGGCGAGCCACCCGACTACGCCAACTACGTCTGGTACCGCGCGCCGGATGCCGGCGAAGAGTCACGTCAACCGGCTTTCGCAGCACGGGTCGCCTACTCTTATCCGATGTTCGGGCGAAGCTTCACGGTCGGTGCCGGAGGGTATTACAGCCGTGAGAACTGGGGCTTCAACCGAATCGTAAACGGATACGCCGCCACTGCAGACTGGAACCTTCCTCTTAACCGGTGGTTCACGTTGAGCGGCTTCTTCTATCGTGGACAGGCGATCGGCGGACTCGGCGCGGCACTCAGCCGCAGCGTTGTCTTCAACGGGCCGCTCAGCGATCCTGCCACGACCGTGCTCCCGCTAAATTCGGTGGGAGGATGGGCGCAGCTAAAGTATCAGCCGCTGCCGAAACTTGAGTTCAACGCCGCATTCGGACAGGACAATCCGTTTGCGGCGGACCTTCGCTACTTCGGTGGCCAGTCTCAAAGCTACGCCAATCCGTTCTTGACCCGCAATCGCGGCGCGTTTGGAAACGTCATCTACCGGCCACGCTCCGACTTGATCCTGTCGCTGGAGTACCGGCGGTTAACCAGTTTCTCCATCTACGATAATAGTTATGGGGCCGGACAACTGAACATGGCGATGGGGATACTCTTCTGAGGCAATCCATGATTGCCGCCAGAAAACTCGCTTTGCTGATTGCGGTTCCGTTGTGTTGCTGTGGGACCGCAAGCTTGTGGGCACAAGAAGTAAACGTTGCCGGTCGGGTGGTTCTGGAGGGAGCTGGACATATCTCTCCAGCAAATTCGACCGTCGTCTGGCTGGTCCCGATTGGCATTCCGACGGGCACATCGGCGCCGGTCGCTCCCATGCACGCGGTCCTGCAGCAGAAGAATAAGACCTTTGAGCCTCACCTGCTCGTTATCACCAAAGGCTCGAGTGTGGATTTTCCCAATCAGGATCCCTGGTTCCACAATGTATTTTCGTTGTTTAATGGCAAGCGTTTCGATCTCGGGCTATATGAGGCGGGCTCCAAGCGAACCGTTCACTTTGACCGTGAAGGAGTTTCCTACATCTTCTGCAATATCCACCCTGAAATGAGCGCGGTTGTGGTTGTGCTGCCCAGCCAATACTTCGCACTCCCCAATCAACAGGGAGATTTCTCGATTGCTTCGGTCCCGCCCGGGCGATACATGCTCCACATCTGGAATGAGCATGCCCTGGCGGCCACGTTGCAACCGCTGGCGCGCGAGGTGCAGGTCAGTGAGTCCTCGCACGCGGTGGGGACAATTCGCGTGCAAGTGACCACCGGATCTGCGCAGCACAAGAATAAGTATGGGCAGGATTACGAACCTCCGTCGCCCAATAACCCGGTCTACGTCCAACCCTAAATGCTGGACGCGAGTTGCCCTGTACGATTTCCAAGGGCGCGAAGCCGGTGAACCGTCTCCGACACATCGCCCTGCTGAAAGAGCCGAATACCAGCGACTCCAGCGGCGCCAGCCTCGATGCACGCTGCAGCATTACTGAGCGTGACTCCGCCCAGCGCTAATACAGCACAGCGCCCTTGCGGCGCTGCTTGTGACCTGTTCGGCAGAGGCGATCCCAGACACGCCTCGCGTAACGCGTCGAGGCCGATTCCCGGGGCGTTAGTCCGCACTTTCTCGAAGATTGGCGCCAGCACTGCGAAGTCCGCTCCCTGCGCTTCGGCGCAACGTATGTCGGCACTGTTGTGCCCTGATACTCCGATCACAGGCTCTTGGTCACTGCTCTGCACCCAGAGTGCGCGGACCTCAGACGCGGCAAGCTCTCCCGCAGGAAGGTGGACACCGTCTGCGCCACATGCGAGCGCAACATCAGCACGACTATTGATCAGCAGCTTGGCGATAGTTGAGTTATCTCGAACCACATGCACCGCTTCGCGCGCCAGGCGCTCCAGCTCGCGCGGCGAAAGGTCTTTCTCCCGGAGTTGTATGTAGTCCACGCCGGCGCGCGCAGCTTCTGCAAACCGACGCAACATCGCCTTGCACTGCTGCGCCTCCGTTCCTGCGAAGCTCTTGCGGTCGCTGATGTAGTAGAGAAGCACCAAGTTGATTCTAACCGCGGGCATATCTGCGGAATCGGGCCTCAAACTGTTCGGCTAGAATGGAGCCGTGTCCGCAGCTCCCAATCCCAAAGCAGGCCGAAATCCTACCACCCTGGAAGCAGCGGTCAGTCGCCCATCCAAAGCGAGCAAGCCACTCGAGATCCTGCGGGCGCCAAGCTTGGCGGAACTGTCGTGGCTGGTTCACGGATTCAGCACGCGTCAAGGCGGTGTCTCGACCTGTTACGGCGGAAATGCTCTGAACCTCGGTGTCACCCAGCACGACACCAAAGATAATGTCGAGCGCAACCGCGAGCTGTTCCTTGAATCAGTCGGAGCAACCGACGCCAAAGGTCGTCTGTGGCCGCTCGTGCAGCTCAAGCAGATCCACTCTGCGCTCGTGTCCATGGTTAGCGCAGCTTCGCGTGACCCGCTCGCCGGCGATGGACTTATTACCAACACGCCTGGGCTGCTGCTGGCAATCAAGACAGCCGATTGCGTTCCTGTGCTGGTGGCTGACGTCAAGCGAAGAGTGGCCGGCGGCTTTCACGCGGGCTGGCGTGGGACGGTGGCGCGTGTCGCCGAGAAGGGCGTCGGCGAAATGCGCCGCCAGTTTGGCAGCCTGCCGCGCGATCTGCGCGCCGCGATTGGGCCTAGCATACGGCGCTGCTGTTATCAGGTTGGATCCGAAGTGCGTGCCGAGTTCGAGTCACAGTTCTCCTACGCTGATGAACTCTTCGAAGAGGTCTTCGACTCCAACGCGCTGCATGTACGATATCCACTGCTGTTCCTGAACCAGCGCGCTCCGGGACATGGCGATCTCGGTCCCGAGATTCATCTCGATCTGGTTGAGGCCAACAACCGCCAACTGCAGGAGGCCGGAATTCGCGCCGAGCACATCAGCGTTGTCGGAGGATGTACCGCCTGCGACACCCTGCGCTTCTTCTCTCATCGCGCCGAGTTCGGCAAAACCGGGCGAATGATGGCGGTCATCGGCATCAAGCCAAAATAAAAACCCAGCCTCTTCGGCTGGGTCATTCCCGCAGGCGTTCGACACCGGTCCTACGCTTCTGGCGGGCGTTCCGCTGAAGTCTGCACCTGTTCCACGTAGTTGTTCACCATGTCCTTCAGTTCTTTGCTGGGCTTGAAGAACGGAATCTTCTTGGCCGGTACTTCGACGCGGTCGCCGGTTTTAGGATTGCGGCCCACCCGCGATTTACGCTGGCGTGTCCGAAAGCTGCCGAAACCGCGAATCTCGATCTTATCGCCGGAGCGCAGCGAGCGCACCACGCTCTCGAAGATGGTCTCAACCACGACTTCGCTGTCTTTCCGAGTCAGTTCCGCCAGCCGGGAAACTTCCTCGATCAAGTCTGCCTTGGTCATCTCGCACGCCCCTTAGCCGCGAAACCTTATCGCGGATCAAACCGTACAACGGATACTCTCAAATTTCCTGCAATATTGGCAAGCCTAAGTTTTTGTTGGAGTTCCACGTTACGGCTAGTTACGGAATGGTCACTTCCACAAGTAATAAAATCCCACGTTGCTTTCCATCAGCTTGGAAGCGTTCGGCAAGTACTCGGAGACGTCCCCGAACAGCAAGTCGAGCAAGCTCTTGCGCTCTTTCTCGGGATGCACCAGCGTCGGATCGCCCTTGATTCCCACCGACTTCGCCGTGTCTTCCACCGCCGCGCGGAAATCGCCGATCTGGTCCACCAGCTTCAGCGGCAACGCCTGTTCGCCCGTCCACACCTTGCCATCCGCCAGTGGACGCACTTCGTCATCTTTCATGTGACGGCCAGTTGCGACGTTATGGATGAACTGCCCATGCATGTCGTCAATGATGCCTTGCATATAGGCGCGCTCGGCAGGTGTCATCTCGCGCGTCGG
The DNA here is from genome assembly GCA_963843005.1 of uncultured Acidobacteriaceae bacterium. Taxonomy (GTDB): domain Bacteria; phylum Acidobacteriota; class Terriglobia; order Terriglobales; family Acidobacteriaceae; genus Bog-257. The sequence continues at coordinate 29,379 of CAWJIW010000006.1, forward strand.
ATTGCCGGTGTCCTTAAACTCTCCCGCTTTCAGCGTGATGGCCTTCAGCTTGGCCCACTTCATCAGCTCTTCGTAGTTGTACCATTGCGCGATGACGCCGATGGAGCCCACGATGCTCGCGTCGTCCGCAAATATTTTGTTGGTCGCCGACGAAACATAATACGCGCCGCTGGCGCCGACGGTCTCGATCGAGGCCACGATCCGCTTCTTCTTCTGGTCCCGAATGCGGAGCACCTCGCGATAAATCTCCTCCGAAGCGGCCGCGCCTCCGCCCGGTGAATTCACATGCAGGATGATCGCCTTGATTGAGCTGTCATCCGTGTATTTCCTGAGCTGTTCGACGATGTCCTTCGGAGTGACGATCACGCCTTCCAGATCGACGACCGCGATCTTGTCGCCGAAACCGCCGAAGGTGTTCTTCTGCTGCGAACGCACCGTGAAGTAAACCAGCGCAAAGATTGCTACCAGGAAGAGGAAGAAGGCTCCGCCACCAAGCAAAACCCAGAGAAACATGCGAGAACGCGGCTGTTCTGTCATACGGAAACCGTAAGTCTAGCAGATCAGCACTCAGCCGGGCGGAAAGTTGACCGCTTCGTCTCAGTGAAACAGCGTGGCGAAGAAAGCGCCGACCTTGCTGAACCAGCCGTGCCTTTGGTCTTTCTTCGCGCTCTCCGTTGCACTCGTCTTGTCGACCGGAGGCGGCGGCAGGACAACCGTCTCGAGCTGCACGACCTGGTTGTGCTCCAGTCTCAGAGTGGCAACATTTTCGCTGATGTCACTATCCGGATCATCGGCGCGAAAAACGAATGGCGCCTCAACCGCAACATGCTCGTCGGCCGAAGGTGCTGGAACGGGCTTGGTACTTGGCTGGCGGCGGCTGCGGCTCCGCGGGTTGACCCGGCGGCGGTGTGGCCTTCGCCACGTACGTCCGCGGCGGCTCAGGGCATCCGCAGCTTTGGCGCGAAGGCACCGCACCGCTGATGTGTCCGCCTTGAAACACGACGGCATCATCGGGCCTGACCTGGTAGGTGGCGTCGCCCATCGTCTCGGAAACCACAACCGCCGTCGCATTCGAACTCAAGGACTGCACGCACGTGTCGCCCTTCGCATTCACGCGCACCGCGATGTGCAGCCTTCCCGGGCCAGGCATCAGCAGGTGCAAGTCCGGCGTGAGAAGCGTATCGGCGGCAGCGCCGAGGGGATAGTTCATCTCCAGATCGCCGCTGTTCAGGCTGAACATCAGCTGGCGTGCGTTCTGCGAAGCGGTAATGGACAGCTTCGTTCCCGGGCACACCAGCAGAGTGCCGCCACGCTCCAGCTTCAGGGTCGCGCTCAGCGCTCCGGCCTCGATGGACGAGCCGCTCAGCACGCTGGTACCGGAGCCGGCCAGAACCACCGCGCCCTTCACGCTCGCGTCACTGGCGTAGAGTTCGCCCAAAGTTTGCTGCGCCGCGGACGTGCTCCACATCGCGAGGACGGTCAGGGCTGGCAGAAGACAGCGATGGAGAAACGACAGCATGGTTTCCAGGTTGCGGATTGCAGGTCTGCCTGACGATAACACCAAGCCGACGGTTCAACAACGGAGGCTTTGAGCTAGCACTACAGCGCGCAGCAAAGCAGTCTTGCTGGCGTGAATTGCATCGCCACGTCCGATAACGGGGTACCCCCTCCCCCGTATTGCATTTTGAGAATTTCGCGCCAATTTTCAATGACTTACATGGAATTATAGCTCTGTAAATCATTTAGTTTTAATATTTTACATGTAAGTCAAATAGAATCTATATTTTGCCGTTGGCAATATAAAATATTGAATCATA
>CAWJIW010000007.1:0-68469 GCA_963843005.1 uncultured Acidobacteriaceae bacterium
ATGAGGGGAACGGGTTGGTCTGGCTGGAAACTGCCCACTGGCGACTAACAACTGCTTTCGGGGTCTTGCTGGCCACTGACGACTGGCAACTGGCAACTCTCTTTGGGCCACTGGCAACTGCTTTCTCGAGGATGTTCTGGGAGTCGCCTGGCGCAACTCCTCCACATCCTTCGCGACTAGTGTACGCGCCGACGCGCGCCCGACCGAGGCGTTTAATCACCGTTCAACGTGATGTGCCCGTTGCCTGAAATCGGCACGTTCGCGCTTCGGCATAGCCGCACATTCCCACGACATCGAGAGCCAAACTGGACGGCATTGAAATATCTAGTAATAGCCTTGTATCAGGGCATGGCTTCAGCCGTGCCACAACTCCCAAAGGACTTGGGCTTCAGCCCCTGAATAACCATTTTTCCAGGGGCTTAAGCCCTGATCCTCCGCTCTGCACTTTTCGGAACGACTGAAAAGTCGTGCCCTGATACAACCCGAACACGATTAAGTGATGAGCTCTATCCACTGTCTACTGACCACCATCCACCTTGCGCGCGGCGGCCTGGGCACCGCTCACCGCCTACCGGACTGCGTCTTCCGGCTCGGGCGCGACCTTCGGCGCGTGGCGAAGAAATTTCATCAGCCGATCACCGGTTGCCTTGCCAGCGCGCTTCTTGAAAAACTCCGCCGCCGTTTCCATGACGCCGACCTTCTCGGCCACGGCGACAGCGATCCACTGGTTCAGCGAAACCCCGTCCTCCTTCGCCAGACGCTGGGCCGCCTTCTTAATGGACACAGGAAGTTTCAACGGATACGTAGCCTTACTCATCTCCCACCTTCTTCAGCAATTCGGCTGGGCTCAGAACGGCGATGCCGAATCGGTCTCCAGCCAACGCAAAATCACGGACATTGTAGGTGACCAGAGCATCTGCCTGGCCGTTGATGGCAGCTTCCAGGACCATCTCATCGTTCGGGTTCCGTGACTGCGGCCGCCAAAGAAAATGTACTTCCGCGGGCTCGATCAAAGCGCAAGCTCTGCGAGAAATTCATTTATCTCCTCTGGTGCCAGCCCGTGCGCCAGGCGTTGCTCGGGACGTTGCAGCACATCCTCATACTCAAAGAAAGAGCGGCGGAGTCGCCAAGAGCAGGAGCCTCCGATCCGCTATCAATCGCAGGACGGCATTTCCGGCTCCGGTTCGTGTGCGAAGTCCCGCTACGACCACCGAGGTATCGAGGACGATCCGTCGAATCATGTGACATCCTATACGATGTCACATTCTATATCATATTTCACGTAGTTTGGCGTACTCGGCTTTGGCTTGCCGGTAGATGGGAATGTTGGCGTCGGCGTCTTTGCATAGGGTGAGGAAATCCTGGTACGACTTGCGCACGGCTTCAACTGGGTCTCAACGCTTGTTTCAATGCATCCTCGAGGCCTTGTCCCGGTCTTGTTATCGAAGTCGGCGAGAACAACAGCGTCTTTGTCGGTGCGCTGGAGACTAATTCTCAAGCGCCAATAGAGCCAGCCGCCAACCGCAACAGCTGTGAGTAGCGCGACGATGGCCAACCATTTCCAGAGGCGTCGTTTGCTGGGTGGTTTGCCGGCCCTGAGCTTCTCCAGGTCATCGCCCATCTCCGCCGCTGACTGGTAGCGTCGTTCTCGGGCCTTTTCGACGGCTTTCGCAATGATGCGCTCGAGTTCTCGGGGTATGTCTGGGTTCAGGTTACGGACCGAGGGAACCGGCGTTTGGCTCACGATGCGTGCCAGCAATTGTAAGGCTGAGTCACCGCTGAAGGCCCGGCGACCCGTCGCCATCTCATAAAGAATTAGTCCAAAGGAAAACAGGTCTGTACGCGCATCCAGTTTCTCTCCCCGAGCCTGCTCCGGGGACATGTAAGCCGGGGTGCCCATCAAGATGCCTCGTGCGACGCTGATCTGGGAGTCTGACGATGAGTCGCGGTTTTGGGGCAAAGCGGCAGCAAAAGCATTTTGCTCCGCGATGGGGCGGGTCTGGTCGGACTCCATCGCGTGCGCCAATCCGAAGTTCAATATCTTTACAATGCCCTGTTTCGTGATGAATATGTTGTCCGGTTTAATGTGGCGATGGATGATTCCGCTCTCGTGCGCAGCGGCCAATCCATCGCTGATCTGTATGGCAATATCAACCAGCTTGTCGATGGCAACTTGCGACGCCGGCCCGGCACCTCGCAGGGACCCGGAAGCGAGACAGCCTCTCAGCGTCTGTCCCTCCAGAAATTCCATGACGATAAAGGGGTGACCGTTACTCTCACCAACTTCGTAGACCGCACAAATATTCGGGTGCTTTAGAGACGAGGCTATGCAAGCTTCCTGGGCAAAGCGCTGCAACACTTCAGGGTGGCCGGCAGTAACGCTGGGAAGTAATTTCAACGCGACGAAGCGGCCAAGAGTCAGGTCCTCCACTTTGTAAACCACGCCCATACGGCCCCTGCCGAGGATCTCCAGCACGCGGTAGCGGGCAGACGCCTTGCCGATCAAGCCACCTCGGCGGAGATGTGTTGGCGACCCCGCTGGGGGCACATCCATTTCCTCCGCAATTTCGCTAGCGACGGCCACCGTCGTGGTGTTCTCTCCCTTGCCGGTGGTTGCTTCTTCTCCGGCGGCTGTGAAGAACTTTTCGACTAATGCTTGAGTTTCACGTACAACCACTACCAACGGAATCGTCAGGACGACCATGCTCGAAGCGACTGCCCGAGCTTCAGAGTGGGCGAAGCGGAGGGCGCGCGACACAACCACTTGCTTTCTGGCATTGAGCAACTCCAGGTTGGCGATCAAGTCGCCAGCAACTCTTGGAGTGATGAGGAACGTGCAAGGTGCTGAATCGGCGCTCGCCGGCACGCCCAACTGCTTAGTCTGAGTTCGTGGCTCGAAGTCTGGCGATTCCAGCCTAAGGATGATGTCCGCTGGCTGGATCGTTCCAGTCGCATCCATAGCAAACTCGAACTCGAAGGCTCGCTCCTGAACATCTTCTGGAGCAGGTCCGAATGGGCCTTCGATTTTCAAGTGTGCGCGCAGCCCGCCAGACTCCTCTCGCCGCACCATGGCCACAACCTCGATGGAGCGGCCAACCGTCGCTTCCTTGGGAGCGGCTGCCTCCAGGAAGCGCGTCTGCTGCTCGATTGCGGAATTTGGCACATAGAAATCAGCGACGGTTGGCTGTTCATCGGTGGAGTGCTGTCCGGCACCGCGAGCCGTCGACCCGGATTCCATCTCCCGCTTGAAGCTCGCCAAGTCATCCCGCAGCGCAGCCGCGCTTTGATAACGTCGCTCCCGATCCTTTTCCAGAGCTTTGTCAACGACCTGTGCTAGCTTCGGCGGAAGATCGGGTCGCAGCTCACGCACCGGAGGCGGCACTTGGCTCACGATGGCGTTGTGGAGTTCCTCCTTCATTCCGATGGTGGCAGCGCAGCGCCCGGTGGCCATTTCGTACAGAACCAACCCTAAAGAAAACAGGTCTGTTCGTGCGTCCAACTGCTCGCCGCGAACTTGTTCTGGAGACTTATAGGCGACAAAGCCCATCAATCCGCGTCTTACTCGGCTGAGGGCGGTATCCAGGGATGAGTCGCTGCTTTCAGGTAAAGCGGCGGCAAAAGCGTTTAGCTCTGGAATTGACTGGGTACCGATCGATCCCAAGACATGTGCCAAGCCGAAGTCCAGGATCTTCACAATGCCCTGCTTCGTAATGAATATGTTATCGGGTTGAATGTCGCGATGGATAATTCCTTCCCCGTGCGCAGCGGCCAATCCATCGCTGATCTGTATCGCGATATCGAGCAGCTTGTCGACCGCAACCTGCGAGGCCAGCCCTGTACCTCGCAGAACCCCTGAAGCTAGGCAGCCTCTGAGCGTCCTCCCATCGAGGAGCTCCATAACGAGGAAGAGGCGACCGTCTTGCTTGGCGAGGCTATGAACATGACAAATGTTTGGGTGTTGTAGGGACGATGCAATAAAAGCTTCCCGTTCGAAGCAGCGGAGAGCGATTGCGTCGCCCGCCACCTCTTCTGGCAGCAACTTCATCGCGACACGGCGACCATACGTCGTCCGAATTCGCAAGAGCTCGTTGTCACTCCCCGCGTACACCAGCCCCGTTCTGGTGCTGCCGATGAACTCCCCCACATGGTAGTGGGAAACCTCTTTGCCGACCCAACTGCCCGGTTCAGGCTTCAACGACCCGTCGGTACCGCCGCCGCGAGCGGTTTCTATTCGCTCCACCGGCACCTTAAGCCGATAGCCGCGGCTCGCAACCGTCTCAATGTATTTCGGTTCGTCAGCCGAGTCGCCGAGCGCCTTCCGCAGCTTGGCGATGGTGACGTTGATGCCGCGGTCGAATTCCACTATCACGTCCTTCGGCCACAGTTCGTTCTCGATTTCGTCGCGAGTGACGATTTCGCTGTCGCGTTCGATGAGCATCCGCAAAAGTTGGAACGGCTGTTCTGGCAGGATGACCCTGCTGTCGCCTTGACGCAGTTCTCCAGCCTTGAGGTCGAGCTCAAAGGCCCCGAAGCGAACGCGCGCTGGCGGGTTGTCTTTCATAGGAGGGCGGGGGAGGCCTTGAAAAGTCGCCTGCTGTTTTTCGACAAAGTCTACTACCGCGCTCGTCGAGTTCCAACGACATTCGCTGACCTGCAGCCGAAATTTCCTCCTAATAAAGGTCCTCATCGCCCAGTCAGATGTTGCCGAACCCCATCTTCCTTCAGTCACTTAGCTCGAATGACCCAACGATGACCTGCAAATGACTGCCTAGTGCATTGCCGACGCCAGCCACTTGCCGCAAACTCGCTCCACTTTTGCACGGCGTGGGTAGTACGGGACCGGTCGTTCATATCGGCATTTTGGGCCCCCGAAAATTCAAATTCGAAAAAGAGAAGGAAAAGACAATGAAAAAGACCCTCGTATTGCTCGTTTGCATTGTGGCTCTGGCGATTGGCGCCTCGGCCCAGGAAAACCTCAACTTCGCTAACCTTCCGCGGGTGAGCTCGCCGACGCCCATGCCGAACGGTTACGGCCAGCTCAACTGGACCAACATCTTTTATGTGGATCCGAGCGAGTGGTCGGGCGCCGGTCCCGGGTACAAAGATGGTCCGGTTGGTCAGGACGTGGCCTTCGTCGGCGGGAAAGCTTGCCGGCTGGCGCCGGAATACTGCTTCGGCACCATCAGCTCGTCCGGCGGTCCGACCAGCTTCCAGGCGATCAGCGCGGTCGTGGCCGGAGGCTTCGGTCCGACCAGCATAACCGTGATCGCCTACAACAATGGGAAGTACGTGGGTTCTTCGTTCTACACCCTGGGCACCCAGATGCAGACCCTGAACTTCCCGGCTTCGTGGGGCAACATCACGCAGCTTGTCTTCCAGACCCCGGGTGGTGGCGACATGGTGCTGTACGACCTGACCGCCTACCTTCTGGGCGGATGATGCGCGGTCAAGCTGGGCCGCTCTCGTCCGCCCAACCAGAAGAACGATTGCGGCTTTTCCCCAGCAGGGACGGACCAAGTCATCCGTCCCTGCTTTCTCACAACATCACTTTGCGATATTTGTGAGGTGCAATATGTTGCCCCGATCCGATCAGCCTACGGTCAGTCACACCGTACTGCGACTTATCCTGGGACCGCTGGAGACCGAGGTCATGGAGGTCCTGTGGATGAACGGCGAGTGCCGGGTACGGGAAGTCGTGCGCCAGTTGCACCGCGAGATCGCCTACACCACGGTCATGACTACGCTGGATCGGCTGTTCAGGAAGAACCTCGTGCGGCGGAGAATATGCGATCGCGCTTATGTTTATTCGCCGCGTGTCACCTGCCAGCAGTGGCGGGAAAGGGTAGTGCACGACGTGGTGGCCAAACTGCTGGCCGGACCCAAGGCTACGCGCGAACTGCTATTGTCAGCCCTGCTGGAGGCCATCCAACAACAGGATTCGCAACTGCTCCGTGAGCTGAACAAAGGGATGCAGCCGGGCGAGTCCGGGCCCGACTGCGGTCCACAAACCGAGTAGTGACTTCCCTCAGGTCTGCAGCACAAAGGCCGGCCTCCGTTGGGATGTCGGCTTTTCCTTATTCAGAAAGAGCGGCTCAATTTTCTCCTGAGAAATTTACATTTTGTTGACAAATGCCGATAGGTACTTGGGTATGGTTCTCGCTGTTGTTCCGGTGCTGGTCGTCGGCGGCGAGAGAGTTCGTCCGGGGGAGCGATGGCCAGCGCTCGAATTTAATTTTCTTAGGCTGAGGCGCGACATCAAGGCAGGTTGGCACGCCTCGGCCTGAGAGCAAAAGGCCGGAGCCCGCTAGGGACACCGGCCTTCGTTGTTGGAGGGAGAAGAGAACCAACAACCTAGAAGTTTGTCAGCGCCGCACCCGGCTCTCTCCAACTATAGGATCCGAGCATCTTCAAATAGTTGCCGCGACAGAACGCTGTCGGGTTGTCCACGTTGACCAGGCTCATACTGCCCCGCATCTGCTTTACCGAGACATATTCGTGCTCGTCCATCCAGGCTTCCATGCCAGACAGCACCACGCCGATGTGCTCGATGCCGTACTTCAGCAGCGCCGAGGTCATCATGGCGACATGCGCGCCGGCCATCATGGACTTCAGCACGTCAGTCGCGTCGTGCACGCCGCCGGTGATGGCGATATAGGTTTCCACCTGGTGGTAGAGGATGGCGGCCCAGTGGAGCCGGAGGCGCAGCTCATGCGGGCTGCTCAGGACCAGGTTCGGTACTACCTCCAGCTCCTCAAGGTCGAAGTCGGGCTGATAAAAGCGATTGAAGATCACGATGCCATCGGCGCCCGCTGCGGAAAGTTTCTGGGCGAAGTTCGCGCACGAGGTGAAGTAGGGGCCCAGCTTGACCGCAATGGGAATGTGCACATTCTTGCGAATGGTGCGCACCAGGTCGCAGTAGCGGGTTTCGACCTGCTCGGCGGTGACAGTCGGGTCGGTCGGGACATCGAAAATGTTCAGCTCCAGCGCGTCTGCGCCGGCCTGCTCCATGTACTCGGAGTAGCGCACCCAGCCGCCGGGCGAGTTGCCATTCAAGCTGGCGATGACCGGGATGTGCACCGAGGCTTTGCCTTTGCGCAACAGTTCGAGGTAACGGTCGGGGCCGACATGGTACTTCGGCATGTCGGGCAGGTACGAGGTGGACTCGGCGTAGCTGTTGGTGCCGTATTCCAGCGCGTTATCGATGTTCTCGCTCTCGGCCTCGATCTGCTCCTCAAACAGCGAGTACATCACGATGGCCGCGGCCCCGGCTTCTTCCAGGCGGGCGAAGTTCTCCAGCTTCTCCGTTAGCGGGGAGGCCGATACCACGACCGGATTCTTCAGCTTCAGTCCCAGATAATTTGTCGAAAGGTCGATCATGATTCATTGTCCTCGCTATTTCTTCTCAAAATTCATCGCAGCCATGTGCTGGTAGAGCTTCCAACGCTCGTTGACGTTCTCCTGTGCCTGATGCAGCAGCTTCTTGGCCTCGTCGGGATCGCTGTTGACCAGCATGGTGTAGCGCGTCTCGTTGTAGATGTACTTCTCCAGCGGAATGCTGGGAGCCCGCGAATCAAGCACGAACGGGTTCTTGCCTTCCTTGCCCAACTCGGGGTTGTAGCGGAACAGCGGCCAGTGTCCGGAATTGACCGCCGCCTTCTGCTGGTCGATGCCGTACACCATGTCGTAACCGTGCGCGATGCAGTGGCTGTAGGCGATGATGATCGACGGTCCGTCGTGCGCTTCCGCCTCCAGGAACGCCTTCATCGTCTGGGTGTCGCTGCCGCCCATGGCGACGTGCGCCACATAGGCCCGGCCGTAGTTCATGGCCATCATCGCGATGTCTTTCTTCGGCGTGCGCTTGCCGCCGGCGGCAAACTTGGCCACCGCGCCCAGCGGCGTGGCCTTCGACATCTGGCCGCCCGTGTTCGAGTACACCTCGGTGTCGAGCAGCAGGATGTTGACGTTGGCACTGGACGCCAGCACGTGGTCGAGGCCGCCGTAACCGATGTCATAGCCCCATCCATCGCCGCCGATGATCCACACGCTCTTCTTGACCAGGGTATCGGCTACCGCGAGCAAGTCGCGGACCGCGGGCGTGGGGTTCTTCGCCAGCTTCTCCTTTAACGCTTTCACGCGCTCGCGTTGCGCGAAAATGCCTTCCTCGGCGGACTGATCAGCCGACAGTATCTCGACTGCCAGCTGCTCACCGATGACTGACGCCAGGCGCTGCACCAGCTCTTTGGCGTAATCGTTCTGCTTATCAATCGCCAGCCGCATTCCCATGCCGAACTCGGCGTTGTCTTCAAACAGCGAGTTCGACCAGGCCGGTCCGCGTCCTTCGGAATTGACGGTGTACGGGGTTGTCGGCAGGTTGCCACCGTAAATCGACGAACAGCCGGTGGCGTTGGCAATCAAGGCCCGATCGCCGAACAGCCTGGTCATCAGCGAAATGTATGGGGTCTCGCCGCAGCCGGCGCAGGCGCCCGAGAACTCAAAGAGCGGCTGCAAAAGCTGCTGGTCTTTCACCTGGCCGTGAGAGAGCTTCTCGCGGGAAAGCTCGGGAATCGTCAGGAAGTAGTTCCAGTATTCGTTGTACTTCTCGCGCAGCGCTGGCTGCGGCTCCATGTTGATGGCGCGATGCTTGGCCTCGCTCTTGCTCTTGGCCGGGCATACCGCGACGCACAACCCGCAACCGGTGCAATCTTCCGGCGCAACCTGCAACGTGTACTTCAGTTCGGTGAATTCGCGCCACTTGGGCACGGCCGTCTGGAAGCCCTCGGGGGTGTGGTTGACCCCGCTGGGGTCGTAAACCTTGGCGCGGATGACGGAGTGCGGGCAAACCATGACACACTTGCCGCACTGGATACAGAGCTCCTCATCCCACACCGGGATTTCCAGGGCGATGTTGCGCTTCTCCCACTGCGTGGTAGCCGTGGGGAAAGTGCCGTCGATGGGCAGCGCGCTGACCGGGATCTGATCGCCGTCGCCCGTGATCATCAGGGCTTCGACGTTGCGCACGAAATCGGGAGCGTTCGCCGGAACCGGCGGACGAACATCGAACTGCGAAGTAACCGCCTCCGGGACCTTGACTTCGTAGAGGTGCTCGAGCGCGGAATCCACGGCGGCGAAGTTCTTGCGAACGATAGACTCGCCGCGCTTGCCGTAGGTCTTCTCGATGGAGTGCTTGATGGCCGCGATGGCTTCGTCGCGCGGCAGCACTCCGCTGATGGCAAAGAAGCAAGTCTGCATGACGGTGTTGATGCGCCCGCCCATGCCGGCGGCCCGTGCCACCTCGACGGCGTCAATCACATAGAACTTCAGCTTCTTCTTGAGGATTGCCTGCTGCGCTGAGCGCGGCAGGTGGTCCCAGACCTCCTCAGGCCCGAACGGGCTATTGAGCAGGAAGACCGCACCCGGATCGGCGGCCTTGAGCACGTCAAGCCGCTCCATGAAGCTGAACTGGTGGCAGCCCACGAAGTTCGCCCGCGAGATGAGATATGTCGAGTGAATCGGCTTCTTACTGAAGCGCAAGTGCGAGATGGTGACCGCGCCGGACTTCTTCGAGTCATAGACGAAGTAGCCTTGAACGTTGAGGTCGGTTTCTTCGCCGATGATCTTGATGGAATTCTTGTTCGCGCCTACCGTGCCGTCGGCGCCCAGCCCGTAGAACATCGCACGGACCGTTTCCTTCGCTTCGGTCGAGAACGCCGGATCGAAATCCAGGCTGGTGTGGGTGACGTCGTCGGTGATCCCAATGGTGAAGTGGTTATGCGGAGCGGGCTTCGCCAGTTCATCGTAGATGCGCGCCACCATGGCGGGAGTGAACTCTTTCGACGATAACCCATAGCGGCCACCGACAACTTTGGGGAACGTGGCCATCGGCGCCTTACCGGCTGTGAAACCTTCCGTCAGCGCGATGATGACATCCTGGTAAAGCGGTTCGCCGATCGCGCCGGGTTCCTTGGTGCGGTCCAATACGGCGATGCTTTTCACGGTCGGTGGCAAAGCCTGCAGGAAATGCTCCAGCGAAAACGGCCGCACCAACCGGACCTTCAGCATGCCAACTTTGCGCCCCTGCGCGGTGAGGTACTCCACCGTCTCCTGTACCGCCTCTGCGCCCGAGCCCATGACGATGATGACGCGCTCGGCGTCCGGCGCGCCCTCGTATTGGAAAAGCTTGTACTGGCGGCCGACGATCTGGGCGAACTTGTCCATGGTGTTCTGCACGATCGTGGGGCAGGCCAGGTAGAAGGGGTTCACGGCCTCGCGGGCCTGGAAGTAAACGTCGGGATTCTGCGCCGAGCCGCGCAGCACAGGCCGATCGGGCGTCAGCGCGCGGGCACGATGAGCGTGCACCAACTCGTCATCTATCATGGCGCGCATATCGTCGAGACTCAGCTCTTCAATCTTGGAAACTTCGTGCGAGGTGCGGAAACCGTCGAAGAAATGGAGGAAGGGAATGCGCGCTTCCAGCGTGGCCGCATGCGCGATCAACGCCAGGTCCATCGCCTCCTGTACGGAGTTCGACGAGAGCATCGCGAAACCCGTGGCGCGCGTGGCCATCACGTCCTGGTGATCGCCAAAAATGGACAGCGCCTGCGCTGCCACCGAGCGCGCGGCAACGTGAATGACCGCGCTGGTCAATTCGCCCGCAATCTTGTACATGTTGGGGATCATCAGCAACAGGCCTTGCGACGAGGTAAACGTGGTTCCCAATGCGCCTGCCTGCAGCGCCCCGTGCAATGCGCCGGCGGCCCCGCCTTCGCTCTGCATCTCGATAACGTTCGGGACCGCGCCCCAGATGTTCTTCTCGCCCAGCGACGCCCACGCGTCCGAAGACTCTCCCATCGGCGAGGAGGGAGTGATGGGGTAAATCGCTGCAACTTCGCTGACGTGGTAGGCCACGTAGGCGACGGCCTCATTGCCGTCGAGCGTCACTTTGTTTCTCGGCATGTTGCCTCCAGCAGGTTCCTCGCCCTTGGACGAGGTAAGCACATCATCCCCGCCGGCCACGTATGAATCGGTAGGAAGGGTGGCGGCCGGCGAAGCAGAGTATTCGGTTGTTTTCACGTCGTTTTGTCCCCCAGATCCGCTGGATGCGCGGTCTGTCAGTTGCCCACGAAATTAATACTCTCCACAATAGCGGGCGGTGTCGTTGCGGGCTGTGATGGGCGTACTAACAAGTCTGTGATGCGGGTCACATACAGGGGTTTGGCGCTGTGGGCGGGAAGGCCGGTGGGGAGTCAGTTTCCGGATTGCCGACCGCCCGGGAGTCAGCTGGGAAGGTATTCAATTCGCAGCCTTTCCTGCTGGCTCTTATGGGCAACTCTAATCTTGTGAGAACCACGGTGAGTCGTCCAGCCTTGCATTCCCCTTATCCCTAAAATCTGTGTAACTTTGTTCGATCTGCAGCGTACTGCTTTATGGACGCCGAGAGAAACGCTGCGAAAGGATTGCAGCCCCGCGAGGGCAAAGCCACGCAAATGGAGGGGCCGGATCTGGAGAGCGTAATCGAGCGCGCACAAGGCCACGATGCCGAGGCGCTGGGGGAGATCTATCGCCTCTATGCCCGGCGCGTATTTGGCTTGTGCCGTTACATGCTGGACTCACGGGAGAGCGCAGAAGATGCCACCAGCGAAGTCTTCCTCAAGCTGCAGCGCTCCATCGAGAGTTACGACGGGTCAGTACCGTTCCTCAGGTGGCTGCTGCGGGTGGCGGGCAACCAATGCATTGACGCTTTACGGCGCCGACAAGCGTGGACGGCAGGTGATTGTGGAAGGTGAAGACGAAGCCGCGGTCATCGAAGCAGCCAGTTCCGAGCCGTCGCCGCTGGGTGCAGTCCTCAGCACGGAAGAGAGGGCGCAGGTACGGGATGCGGTTGCGCGTTTGCCGGAGAACTATCGCGTGCCGCTGGTCCTGCGCTATTACGGCGAACTGAGCTATGACGAAATCGCGCAGCAGTTGGGCCTGCAGAGGAACTACGTGGCGGCGCTGCTATTTCGGGCCAAGCAGGAGCTGCGCCGGAAACTGGGCCACAGGAGCAAGTGATCATGGAATGTTATTCGGAACAGATCATCGCCATCTTCGTGGACGGTGAATTGCCGGTGGAGGAGGCGCGGCCCCTGCGAGACCACCTGGCCACGTGCCGTCGCTGCCGGCAACTGTTGGACGCATTACGCGCCGAGAACCGTGTTCTGAGCGAAAGCCTGCAAGAGCTTCCGGAAGAAGCAGCCAGCCCGGCGGGCGTCTCACCTTTGCCGTGGTCTTGGGCGTGGGGTGACGTAGCCATCGTGGCCGCGGTGCTGGCGATGGGTTTGATCGTTGTCCCTTGGATCGAGGACCTGAGCATTCCGGAAGCGCTGCAATGGTTAAATCCCTTCGGCTCAAGCAGCCGCACGAACCTGATCTTCAACCTTTCTTACTACTTTGCACACGGAGGTACTGCCATGCTGTCTGATTATGCGGCTTTCGTCGGGGGACTCTTTTTGCTGTTACTGTTGGGCGGCAGCGCACTGCTGCTGGGACGCCGATGGCGGCTACCGCGACCTGGCCTGCGCCTGTTGATCGTGCTGCTCGCGTTGTCGTTGCCCGGCTCTGCCCTGGAGCGGCGTCACAGCGAGTTCGTCACGGTAGCGGCGAATGAGACTGTAGACGACACCCTTTTGGCCTCCGGCAACATTGTGCGCGTGGAAGGCGTGGTCAATGGGGACTTGCTGGTTTTTGCCGGGTCTGTGGAGGTGCGTGGCACCGTCAAGGGTGACCTGGTGAGTTTTGCCAAGAGAACTGTGGTGAGCGGAACCGTGGAAGGCAACATCTACGACTTTTCGAATTCGCTTGACCTGGACGGGCAATTGGGCCACAGCATCTACGGGTTTATGCAATCCCTGCATGTGAATGACCGGGGTCGCGTGGGCGGCGGTGTGGTGGTTGCCGCCGGCGACGTCAGCCTCGAGGGCGAGGTGAAGCGCAGCGCGACCGTGTATGCGGGCAATACCGATGTGAGTGGCAGCATCGGCCGCGAACTGACCATGGCCGGAGATAACCTTACCGTGACGAGCACGGCCCGAATTGGCGGCAACCTGAGCGCTCGCGTGCGCGAGCTGAAAAACGTACACATCGCCGACGGCGCGACGATTGTGGGCACCCGTGACATCCAACTGCGCGTGAGGCAGAGCCATTTCGCGCGCCCCAGGTTCTACTTCTTCCAGGCTATCTGGCTCGCTGCCGCCATGCTGGTGGGATGGTTGGGCATGGTTCTGTTTCCCGGCTTCTTCCAGGCCAGCACCCGTGCGGTGGGCTCAGGCTGGCGCAGCCTCGGGCTTGGGGTTGCGGTTCTGGCGGGCGTGCCTGTGGCCATAATCCTGACAGCCATCACGCTGGTGGGCTTTCCTGTCTCGCTAATGTTGCTCATGGTGTATCTGGCTGCGATCTACCTGGCAAAGATTTGGGTTGGAGCATTCCTGGGGCAAATGCTAGTGAAGCACACGGGGGCCACGAAGGGCGATTGGCTGCTGGGCCTGCTGGTGGGCCTGCTGATCCTCACCATCGTCAGGTTCATCCCGTATCTTGGAGGGCTGGTCCACTTCGGTGTGATTTGCCTGGGTCTGGGAGCGTTTGCCTGGCAGCTTTATCGGGCTTCACGGCCGGCAATAGCGACCTAAGAAAGCCTCCTGAGGTTCGTCGAGGCCAAGCAAGATTTGGAGATAGTCCGCAACCCCTTCAACTCGCGAGTCACGGGCTACCTCCAGGTTCAATAGGAATCCCGTACTGATGTCACACAGCCCTGAATCTTGCGTCACAGATGCGCAGGTCATGTCTGCCTAGAATCGAGCCTACCGCGCCGAACGCCATGTTCCCGTGGTCGCCATCGTCAGGAGGCGTCGTGAAAGTCACGAAGTTATTGGCGGTCCTGCTGGGATGCCTTGTCGTTCTCCTCGGCAGCGCGCTCGCCCAGACCGCGCCCACAGCCCCCATTGTTCTCAAGGGCGCTCCCATGGG
The DNA here is from genome assembly GCA_963843005.1 of uncultured Acidobacteriaceae bacterium. Classification (GTDB taxonomy): domain Bacteria; phylum Acidobacteriota; class Terriglobia; order Terriglobales; family Acidobacteriaceae; genus Bog-257. The sequence goes on from CAWJIW010000007.1 coordinate 13,999, forward strand.
GGCAGTGAAGTTCGATCACACGGCGCACCTGAAAGTGGCCGGCAAATGCAGCGTTTGCCACCATGCTTCCAAGCCGGAGAAGCCGCTGAAATCCCCGCAAGAGGCTTGCACCGATTGCCATACCAATCCTGCTACTCCGCCGGTGACCACGAAACTACAGGCGGCATTCCATAATCCGACGGCGACCGCCGGACTGTGCATTGATTGCCACAAAAAGCAGAATGCCAGCGGCAAAGCAGCTCCGGTGAAGTGCGCCGACTGCCATCAGAAGGCCAATGGATAGGTTTCGGCGACAAACTGCCAGGGCTGGTTGCGGGCGATTTCCCATCTCATGATCTTGACTCCTAAGAAAATATGTTTGAATATAAATAGAACGTAAGAGCGTGCTCTCGAGCGGTTATGGATCGGTTGTGTGTACGGGGAGAGCAGGCCTTCAGGCCTGCGTCCAGGGCAGGGAGAAAACCGCTTCAGCCACTGAGGTCGAACGACCTCAGTGGCTGAAGCTAGGAATTGTGCGTCCTTAACGCGGGTCTGAAGGCCCGCTCTACCCAGGCTACAGCCACTCCGGAACTGCTCCGAATCGGTACGCTCGCCAGAAAATCTAGTCCAGATTACTTACGCGGTTGGAAAGCGAGGTCAGGTATGGCCAATAAAACCATTGACGAAGGTCTCAGGCCTTATCAGATCGGGCCAAAGTTGAGGGCGCTGCGCCTGAAGAAGAGCATGGGCCTGGTCGAGCTGGGAAAACACGCCGGGCTTTCGGCCGCGCTGCTGTCGAAGCTGGAGCGGGACAAGCTCTACCCGACACTGCCGACGCTGTTGCGCATTGCGATGGTATTCAGCGTCGGGTTGGATTACTTCTTCACCGACGAACGCAAGCGCCACGTGGTATCGGTAGTGCGCAAGGACGAGCGCATCAAACTCCCGGAACGGCCGGGCACCAGCGAAGTCGCTTATTACTTCGAAAGCCTCGACTTCAAGTCGAACGAACGCAAGACCAGCGCCTACCTGGCGGAGTTCGAGCCCATCGCCGAAGAGAAGCTGAAGCCGCATCAGCATCCAGGCTCGGAATTTCTGCATGTGATGAAAGGCAAGCTCGGCCTCAAGATTGGTCTTGACGACTACGAACTCGATGCAGGCGATTCCATCTACTTCGATCCCACGGTGCCGCACACCTATCGGCGAGTAGGGAAGCTACCGGCGCAGGCGATGATCGTCACGGCGGACTAACTCGGAAATCCTCAGCTTCCCAACAGCGCGCCGCCGCGAATGGGGGCGAGCGCAAAAGTCAGCGCGAGCATAAGCACCGCCAGCAATACCAGCCAGCGGCGATTGCTGTCGAGGCGAGGCCACGGGGGAACGTTGGGGTGCCGCAGGCCGGTGAATCCCAGGATCAAGGCCCACACCAGCCATCCCAGCCAAAAGAAGACGCCCAGGGGGATGAGCACGAGAATGCTGATCCGGGTTATCCACTTGTGGGCCCGCGGCGCCAGGGCATAGATGATATGGCCGCCGTCGAGTTGTCCACCGGGCAAGAGGTTCAGCGCGGTGGCAAACATCCCCACCCAGGCCGCAATTCCCACCGGGTGCAGATACAAGCTGCTTAGAGGAACCGCTTGCGGCATGAGCGGGGCCAAAGCGCGATGCACGAGACTGAAGACCAGGGGATAGCCCAGGTTTAGCGCAGAGTCGGCCGCAGTGGGCGGCATGGGCTTGGAGAGCGCCAATCCCCAGCACAGCACGGGTAGCGCGACCAGGAAACCGGCGATCGGTCCCGCGATTCCGATGTCAAACAGCGCTTGACGCGAGCGAATCCGCGACTTGATGCGAATGACCGCGCCAAATGTTCCGATCGGGGACAGGAACGGACCCGGAATGAAATAGGGTAGCGTCGCGTACACGTTGTTCCGCCCGGACAAGATGAAGTGTCCCATCTCGTGCGCCAGCAAAATGCCCAACAACGTAGCGCAGAAAGGAATTCCCGCTACCAGGCGGCTCGGATGCTCCAAAGCCCACTTGAGGGGGAAGGGAAGTTCAACCACTAGCTGTTTGTGATAGTTCCATATCCACTTGGTCAGAAAGAGCGGGAACGCAAATTCTTCTGTGGTGAAGGCGGGAAGGTCGTGGTCGAAGTTGTATTGCAGACGGGCTCCCACTACCAGGGTCGTGCCGATCGTCAGCAGCAAGAGCAGGAGGTGCAGCCAGTATCGTCTGTGCGGGCGGGGCGGAGCGACAAAGACCTGGGGATAAACAGGAACTTCGAAGGTGTAAGAGACCGGCGGTGTCGGGTTAGACATCGTTCAGTTGGATGACGAACGCGAGGCTCGGGAAGCAATCGGGCGCAGCCGCCAGGCACAGCGCTCGCACCATGACATGCCGAAGACAGGCGCTACTCGATGGATTGCAGTTCCTTCCCGGGTTTGAAACGGACCGCCTTGCCGGGCGGGATGTTGACCTCGGCGCCGGTTCTCGGGTTGCGTCCGATGCCTGTCTTACGCGGCCGGACGGTGAAGACCCCGAAGCCGCGCAACTCGATGCGATCGCCGTGCGACAGCGCTTTCTTCATGCTCTCAAACACGGTTTCGACCGCCATCTCGGCCTTGGTTTTCGTAACGCCGGTCTTGTTTACGACTTCGTTGATCAGATCCAGTTTGATCACAGGTGGCTCCGCTATGTTCGCTCGCCCGCAGACAACTACCCCAACGCAGGGCACTCCAGCGATTCTACCCGACCCGCCCGCCTTCGGTAAGTGTCAGTTCGACTTCGGGTTAAGGGTAGAGCGCATCCTAGTGAAGGCCACGCCCATTGTCAACCAGCAGTTGCATTCCGTAAGATGACCTATTCGTTCGGCAAGAGCGCCACCCCGACTTGACCCCAAGGAGCTTCATGTCCATCAAGAGTGACCGTTGGATCCGCAAAATGGCCACGGAACACGATATGATCAACCCCTTCTCGGAGAAGCAAGTCCGGGAAGGCGTCATTTCTTTCGGTCTCTCCTCCTACGGCTATGACCTGCGGGTCGCCGACGAGTTCAAGATCTTTACCAACGTCAACAGCACCATCGTCGATCCCAAGAAGTTCGACGAGCGCTCTTTTGTCAGCCTGGAATCCGACGTCTGTATCGTGCCGCCGAACTCCTTCGCCCTGGCGCGCTCGGTCGAGTACTTCAAGATTCCGCGCGACGTGCTCAGCGTCTGCGTCGGCAAATCCACCTATGCGCGCTGCGGCATCATCGTCAACGTCACCCCGTTCGAGCCGGAGTGGGAAGGCTTTGTCACCCTCGAAATCTCCAACACCACGCCGCTGCCCGCTCGCATCTACGCCAACGAAGGCCTATGCCAGATCCTGTTCTTCCAGTCCGACGAGCCGTGCGAAACCAGCTACAAAGATAGGCACGGCAAATACCAGGGGCAGAAGGGAATCGTGCTGCCCAAGCTGTGAGGGCAGTTGTCAGTTGTGCTGCCGAAACATCGTCATCATCAGCCAGAGTGTCAGTTGTACTACCGAAACATTTATCCCGAGCGGAGTGAGATTGGGCACCGACCGAACGCAGTCGAGGGAGACGCTCTTTCTTCCTCGGAGGAAAAACGCAATCAAGAATTGGGATTCACGAAGAACCGCAGATCCCTCCGTTCGGATCAAGTCCTCGGTCGGGATGACAATGCTAAGGTACTGATGGCTGGAATCGCTCGCCACTGGCAGGACTCGAGTCCTCGGTCGGGATGACAACGCTAATGTACTGATGGCTGGATGCTGACAACTGGCAACTGACAACTGACTTTCTACTTCCGCCCGTCGCCTTCGCTTTCCTTGTACATGTACTTGATGCTGGGCTTGTAGATGAGCAGGTTCGAGCCCCCGGGGCGGTTCAGCTTCAGGCAGTACTTGTCGTACCACTCGATGACGCCGTGAATCTCCTCGCCATCGTGCAGCACCAGCACCATCGGCGTCTTGCTCTGCATCTGCTTCTGGTAATAGAAATTTTCGGCGTGGGTTTGCTCGGGAGGTGGCGGCTTCTTCCCGCCGTTGGTGGGGCGTTCGGGGCGGGCGTTGCGCTCTCGGTGGTCGCCATCGGGGCGCGGATGGTCGTGGCGGTTGAGAGCGGGACGAATCAGCTTGCGATTGGCAAACCCCTCTGGGTCAAGACCGCGACCCACGACGGTGGAGTCCATGGCATCTTTCATGGTGGTTGCTCCTGTGGTCTGCACACCAGCCCTTCGGCTAACGCTTAAGCGCGAACCCGATACAGCGGTCGGGACGAGTCGAGTTTGAATTGCCCCCGGGCTGTCCTGAGGTGTGAACTTGGGGATACCCTAACACAGCCGAATCCGCAAGACAAACTAATCCAAGCTGCTACTTTTGTGTCATTGGGCCTTGCCCGGGTTAACGCTCCAGGGAGGTCGCAAAGGTGTCCAGCGCCAGCGAGCGCAGCAAATTGCGTCGCATGCCGCTTTCGACTTCGCCCAGTCGCTGCGTCGCCGTGACGATCCAGGGGAAGTCGGCCTCCGATGCCATCCGTGCCAGCTCCGCTTCGATGTCGTGATTACGCACCAAATCCGGCGTTCCCGACTTCAGAAACAGCAAGTCTTCCAGCAGCGAATACAGCGTGCGAATCAGTTGCTCGGTCTTGACTTTGCCTTCCGCTCCCGAGCGATAGGTGTCGGTAACGCGAAACAGCGCACTGTGCTCCTTGGCCCCCATGGCCGGGCCGAGCAGGGCCAGCGCATCCTGGCGCGCGGCGAGATAGCCGGCAAGATCGAAGGTGCGTGCCCGCCCCAGACCGCCGCCGCAAACCCGCGCTACCAGCGCCCGCTCCCGAGGCTTCCATTCCGGACGCACCTGGGCGAGATAGCTGCTCGACCTCCGGAGCGGAAAGCGGCGCCAGCCGCAGGTGCATGCAGCGCGACCGGATGGTTGGCAGCAGCGCCGAAGGATTGTCGGTCAGCAGGAACAGCGTCGCAAAGTCCGGCGGCTCTTCCAGAATCTTGAGCAGCGAGTTGGCCGCTTCCTTCATGAAGTCGGCGTCGCTGAAGATGTAAACCTTCTCGCGCCCCTGGGCCGGCTTGTAATAGATCTCGTGAATGACATGCCGCACCTGGTCCACCTTGACCAGCATTTGCGGCGGATCGGGCGGAATGATGAGCACGTCAGGATGCGTTTGCACGAACAGCCGCGTGTCGCGCTTATCGGCGTCGCGCAGGTTCTCGCGCGCCTCTACCGCCTCGGCAAAACGCTCTTCCAGCGCGTCGGCTCCGCCGATGCGCACGCAGTTGGCGCAATGCCCACAGAAGTCGGGCAGGCCATCGCTGACCGGACGCTCCAGGCAGTTCATGGTTTTGGCAACCATCTGGCTGAGCGTGAACTTTCCCGAGCCTTGCGGGCCGGAGAGGATCACCGCGTGAGGGAAGAGGTCGCGCGCCAGCATCTCGCGCAGCGTGTGCACCACCTCGGCGTTGCCGTGAAAATCAGAAAAGGGCATTGCAGTGCTCTCGATTTCTCTCACACCTTTGGTTCGTGCCGGAATACGACTATACGGTCTGGAACTGGTCCTAAGCCTAGCTCCTGACGCAGGGACAAGAAGAGTGGAGGGTTCACGACTCACCCTTTCCTTTCACTCCAAGCTCAGCGGATACTTCAGAACTTGCGCTCTGTTGAAGGGGCGCACCTTCAGGTGCGCCGTTAGATCTGTGGGTTTGTCCTGGCTTTAGCCACTGCGGGACCTCGTCCTTTCCCTTAGTGCCGGGAAAGGCGGAGCAGTAGGGGTACTCGACGGCTCGCTCCGCCAGTTTTCGCCCAACGGGGTTGCGATAAATGTAGTCGACATGAACCCGGTAGTCCTCTGAGTGGCGTATGCGATGATCGGAAAAGCCCGATTGCCAAATCTCCATGGGAGATTGGAGTTCTTTCTTGGCTCGAAACGAGAATCCTCCCTTGACGAACTGCATAGCTCGCTCCAGGGTCACTGATGGTGTGATCAAAACATGAAAGTGTTCAGGCATGAGCACATATTCATGCAATAGGTATGCGCGCCCTCGATACGAGTTCAACGTTTCGAGAAAGAGGTCGGCCCAGAGCGGGATTTCGGAACAGAGAACGACGCTGCCAAGTTTGAGACGTGACGAAGTATGTCTCTCCCGGAGTTGTTTGTTGTCGAGTCGGTCTCACTTCGAGTTTCCTCAGAGGCTAAAGCCCTTCAAACACCTCGGTTACGGCGCAGCTAAAGCTGCGCCCCTTCAGCCCCCATCAGCCGCTCGCGCATAATGCGCACCATCTGGGGATGAACCACCTCCAGCGGCGGCCGCGCATCCACCACCGCGACTCGCTGCGGCTCGCGGCGCGCGATCTCCAGATAAGCGTCCGCACCCGCGTGAAGAACGCCTGGCTTTCCTTCTCGAAGCGGTTCTCGTCTTGCGCAGCGGCTTTATTTCTTCGGCGGCGCGCGCGCCACGCAGGAGTCCGCGTCGGTGTCCATCAAAATGGTGAGCTCAGGCCACAATCCACCGCAAAGCACCTCGTGCAATCGCAGCACGGCTTCGCTGCCAAGCTGACGTCCCCCGCCCTGGTAGGCTTCGGTGGAATCGGTGAAGCGATCGCACAGCACCCATTGACCTGCTTCCAGCGCGGGCCGGATGACTTGCGCGATCTGCTGCGCCCGCGAGGCAAACATCAGCGCCATCTCGGCGTGGGGTCCAGCCCGGCGGTGCGCGAATCGAGCAGCACGGCGCGAATGCGCTCGCCGATCTCCGTTCCTCCAGGTTCGCGCGTTGTCACCACCTCGATTCCTTCCTGGCGTAAAACTGCGGCGAGCTTCTCCATCTGCGTCGTCTTGCCGCAGCCGTCGAGCCCTTCGAAGGTGATGAACTTGCCGCGCATCGCGCTTTTCGCCCCGGTGGCCATCATATCAATCCGTTTTGCTGAGGGCAGCCAGCCGCTCAATCCAGCATTTTGCGATGCTCGGTTAACCAGCTTTTCGAGGCATCGGACATCTGCACCATGTTCTCGAGCGGACTGCATGCGGTTCTGGATGAGCTGACGGTGGCCCGGCGGTGGCTGAAGATTCAAGGCAACGGCGAACTCCTGGTTTGCGGCGTCGAGTTGCCCAAGCAGGGCATGATCGATGGCCAGTTCGAAATGCATAAGGGCCTTTTTCTGTTCAACAGTGTAGACGGTTACGGATATCTTGATGGTCTCGAGATCCCCAGGACCTAATGGCATATAGACTGACGTCCACGGTCCCCCAATGTATCGGTCTGTCAATCGTGTGGTTTGTCATGTAGTTTGCGGCGAATTGGTGAATCCCAGCGCATCGTCGAACTGCCCGGACATACCAATAGGCCTGACCCAGGGAGAAAGCGGTCACGGCCATCGGGGAAATTCGGTAGCTGTCCTCAAATTGCCGGACGCCCCTGAGAATCCAACAGGTGTAAATAGACACTAGCGAGGTGGCCTTTCGCAACTGCGAATTCGGATCGAGTTCCACGGCCTTTGCAAAATTCGTCCTTGCCTCTTGGCTACCCTGGATTGCCGATGTCCATATACCCAAGCTGGAAATAGCAAGCGGTAAATTCGGATTCTTGTCAACACACTTCTGGAGCCATATCTGGCTTCCTCGCTTCTCCCATGCTCGTCATAGCGCAACGCTTTCAAGAAGTAGATCTGGGAATCATCCGGGAAAACGGGAAAGCAGATAGTCCAATCTGATATCCACCACTTCCGGGGCCCAGTATTTTTCCCCCGGCACCGGCTGAAAGACCTGGGCCTTGACGATTCCAAACGTGGCCGCAGTGTTGTTGGGATTGATTTGCAAGGCTTCGCGGTAGGCCTGCTCGGCTGCCTGCCATTCGCTTTTTCCCCATCATTCGGTCGCCTATTTGTTCGTAAAACTTGGACAACTCTTTGGTAGCGGCGACGTTGCGATAGTTCTCGAAATAATCGATACCGAACCTGTATTTCACGTAACCGGCAATGAGAAGGAGCCGAGACAAAGGACAGCAGCACCCAGTTCGCCTAATCAGAACGCGCAAGCTTCTGACATCGCGCCGCCAGTCCGAGCGGTTCCGTATCCTTTTTTTTCAGAGCTTTCTTGAGTGTATTCGACCTCTTGCTCCAGGTCACTGGCACTCTCTTCAGGAGATCGGGTTCTTCCATGGACGGGCCCCTCGAAGGTGATGGACTTGCCGCGCATCGTGGCTTGTAGTCCCGGTCGCCCCATCATACCAAGCCGCCTGCGGGCAAATCGAGGAGTTTGCGGAAGCCGCCGATCGATCCCGACCCGCTGGACGGCGCAAGTAGGTGCGGTATCGTTGCGGTGCGGCGAAATGGGGAAGGGTTCACGCCCGTTCTTTCGCCCGCGAAATCTGCGAAGCCAACCCACGGAGCCGTAACCATAATGAAGAGTCGAATTCTTGCACTCGCAGTCCTGAGCGTTCTGATTTCTACTGTCGCCTTCGCTCAGAAGACCAACATCGATTGGAGCCGAACCACCAATTTTCCAACTATCACACTTACATGTGGGAGAAGAGCCCTCATCCCGCGAAAGGCTTCTGGGACCAGCGCATCGTGGACGCCATCGAACAGCAGTTGGCAAAAAAGGGCTTCAAGAAGGTGGATTCCGACCCCGATGTGTGGGTGGTGTACAGCAACAGCATCCATGAGCAAAAGGAAACGGTTGGAACGGGTTACAGCTATGGCCCGGGTTGGGGTTGGGGCGGTTGGGGAGCCGCGCCCAGCACCGTCGTGTATAACACCTGGGTCACCAAAGAGGGCACGCTGGTCGTGGACATAGCGGACGCCAAGCAGAAGCAGTTGCTGTGGCGCGGTTCGGTCACCGATACCATCAGCGATAACTCCAACAAAAACATCAAGACCTTGGATAAAGCCGTCGCCAAGCTGTTCCAGGGATATCCACCGAAGGAAAAGAAGTAGGCTGGGGCCAGCGGTATGCGTTTAGGCGATAACATTGACGATTATTGCTCGCGCTGCAAACGCTCCACCGATCATGCGATCGTCGCCATGGTAGGGGAAGAATGCAGAGCGGTACCTGCCGTACGTGCAACTTCGACCACAGACCGGCACACAAGACTGGCAAGAAAGAAATGACGAAGGAAGAGGCGTTCCAAAAAGTGCTGGCCAGCGTCACCGGCCAGTTGGGCGGCTCGGCTCCGGGGTCTCCGAAGAAGAAGCGCTCGAAGTAGCCGCCGAGCGGCGACCTGCGCGCTCTGCGTCGCGTACAATCAGCTCCTCTTTCACTCCCGCGAACAAGTCGGTTTCGAACTTCGCTTTAGCGGGGTCGCGGGTGGCAGTGAGATGATACATCTCGACCGCGCCGACCCCGGCGTCCAGATTCTTCCGATTCGCTCAAACAGTGGCGCTTGTGTCGTGTGTTGCTGGAAGGCCTTGCACCTTGGTCTCAACCCGCTCAAGTCCGATCTCGATACGCGCCGTCACCGTAGGCGGCGCGATCGTGGGATATTCCCGCAGCGCGAATTCCGCAGTGAGGTAGTACAGCTTTTGCGCGCGATGCGGTTGCAGGCCCTGCTCGATCTGCTCGGGATAGCGCTCCGGCCGGCCGGCCCACTGAAATGCCAGGGTCGCGAACATCTCCAGCCATGGCGTGATCCCGATGCCCCGTCAGTCCGCCGTCCGGCCCGGAGGTCAGCACAACCTGCGGCCGAAGCTGGCGCATGCGGCGCACCAAGCTCACCAACCACCTGATACGAATCGGCGCGGACAAGCTTGCTGTCGAGATCCTCCAGGCGCCTCGTGATGGCTGACCCTGAGCAGCCTGCAGGAAGCCGCCAATTCCGCGGTCCGCAGGGCGGCGAGCTCTTCGTCGGTGCGCGCCGTGCCGCGATACCAGCGCCGTTCCGGCGGTCAGGCAGATGACGGCGGTCTCAACTCCGCGCTCGTGATACAGCAGCAGAGAGCCGCCGAATGCGCCGCCTGACGTCAGGATGGGCGGTTACGCAGAGCAGTTTCAGATTCGTTGGGGCGCCTTCCAGTCGAGCGGGAAGCCGGAGTTCATGCGCTAGTCACCGCCAAATGATCGCGGCGGGGTCAGTCTTCCGGGCGCCGGCAGTTTCCGTTGATCGCTTCAAAGAGCTTTACGATCTCCAGGAGCGCTCGATAAATGAATATCCCACCGCCGGCCATAACCAGCAGAATCGCTCCGAGCAGTATTGCAGTCACGTGTTCCTCCTGCCAGCGGTTCAGTCCTCGCGGCACAAACGAGCCTACACCTGGGTCGAGGGATCAGTCCGTGATGTGGATTACAGAGGTGTGCTCACCGTCCGACTGCGCTCAGGGCGACTTCCTGTCGCCAAAGGCGGGCGAAGGGTGGGCGCACGGCGCGAAACAAGGGTGATTTGGGCTCGCGCCCGCCCAAGACTCCCTTTTATTGTGCGCCGACCGGTGCTACCATACGGCCAATCTAGAATGTTCAACGTTTGCGACGGATGCGACTCCCATCTGACATTCGCAAGGGTGTGACTGCCACTTCGGAATCCTCGTAAGCAAAGTTGAACAGGCTGAACCCGAACCCAGTGACGATCTCTCGGGAGGGAAGCCCATGCAACGCGCACGCAGATTGCACTTCATTTTCTTCCTGGCTAAAGGCGAACTACCCATACAAGGCAGGAGACTTTCCATCGGAGTGAAGGCGGCCTTGGCGATCTTTGCTGTGACCCTGTTGGTGACGAGCACCTGGGCGGCCACCAAAGAGAAGGTGCTGTACAGCTTTGGCAACGGCACGGACGGGTACAACCCCAGAGCCAGCCTGATCAGCGATGCCACCGGCAATCTCTACGGCACGACGCTCCGGGGCGGCACTGGACTCGGCAACGGCTGCGGGACGGTGTTCGAGTTGACGCCCTCAGCGGGCGGGGGCTGGACGGAGAAGGTGCTGTATAGCTTCAACTGCAACGGCACGGACGGGTTCTAACCCTCGGCCGGCCTGATCTTCGATGCCGCCGGCAATCTCTACGGCACGACCGCCGGCGGCGGCACTTACGGCTACGGGACGGTGTTCGAGTTGACGCCCTCAGCAGGCGGGGGCTGGACGGAGAAGGTGCTGTACAGCTTTGGTAACGGCACGGACGGGTAACCCCGTCGCCAGCCTGATCTTCGACGAGGACGGCAATCTCTACGGCACGACCGGCGGGGGCGGCACTTACGGCTACGGGACGGTGTTCGAGTTGACGCCCCAGCGGGCGGGGGCTGGACGGAGAAGGTGCTGCATAGCTTCACGACAACGGCACGGACGGGGTTCAACCCTACGCCGGCCTGATCTTCGATGCCACCGGCAATCTCTACGGCACGACCTACCGGGCGGCAGTGACAATTGCGCCGACTACGGCTGCGGGACGGTGTTCGAGTTGACGCCCCAAGCGGGCGGCGGCTGGACGGAGAAGGTGCTGTATAGCTTCAACGACAACGGCACGGACGGGGACTACCCCTACGCCGGCCTGATCTTCGACGCCGCCGGCAATCTCTACGGCACGACCGGCGAGGGCGGCACTTACGGCTGCGGGACGGTGTTCGAGTTGACGCCCTACAGCGGGCGGCGGCTGGACGGAGACAGGTGCTGCATAGCTTCAACGCCAACGGCACGGATGGGGCTGCTCCCGAAGCCGGCCTGATCTTCGATGCCGCCGGCAATCTCTACGGCACGACCTGCAGGGGCGGCACTTACAATCTGCGATGCGGCTACGGCTGCGGGACGGTGTTCGAGTTGACGCCGACAGCGGGCGGGGGCTGGACGGAGCAGGTGCTGCATAGCTTCGACAACAACGGCACGGACGGGATTGGCCCCAGAGCCGGCCTGATCATCGATGCCGCCGGCAATCTCTACGGCACGAGCCAGTGGTGGCGGCACCTACAGCGGCGGAACAGTTTTCGAGCTTTATGTGCTTGGCCTGGCGGCGTACGACCCAATGCTGGCTGTTCCCAAGTGCGACTTGCCGTTTAGATCGTGCGACTCGGGTCCGTCGCTGCTGTTGGGCAGGGACGACATGGCTGGTGGCGCCGAGCCGAACGAACCTAACACCATCCACAATTCTTGTGCTGACGGAACCGCCGGGACCTTCCACGTCGACGAATCGATTGACCGCCTGACGGTAGCGGCCATTAACGGCCTGAGTATGGCCCAAGGCTCGATTGTGAGAGTCAGCGCTACGGTCTGGGTCGCTGATACCACGCAGGATGCTCTGGACTTGTACTACGCGACGAACGCCAACAACCCTCCTGGATCTACATCGGTACGCTCGTGCCACGAGCCTCGGGATCGCAGACTTTGTCGGCGTTGTATAGGCTTGGACCGGGACACCTTCAAGCTGTCCGGGCGAACTTCCGCAAGGGGGGAGCAGGTCTTCCTGTAGCCCAGGAGACTATGACGACCACGATGACCTCGCCTTCGCGGTTCGCTAGTCGAGATCAATCGACAGGGCTACAGGTCGGCGGGTGAAAAAGCCGGCCTCCCCCTCAGATGACGTAGGGCACCAACGCCGCCACCCGCCGGGAGTAAGCTTCATACGACTCGCCGAACTGCGCGCGCATCCATTTTTCCTCAAGCCTCAGTTTGGGCCATAGTCCGCCGAAGACAAGGGCTACCGCCAGCAGCCCGCGCCACTCGCCACGAGCCACAGCGCAACCAAGGAATGCCAGCAGAAACCCGGTGTAAATGGGGTGGCGAACCAGGGCGTAGGGGCCGCTTGTAATGAGTTCGTGATCTTCCTTCAAGGTGACGGCCTGGCTCCAGTTTTTCCCGAGGTGACGACGCGCCCAGACAGCAAAGAGCATCCCACCTGCGGTGATGGCCGCGCCGCTCCAGAAACACCAGGCGCCAGGTGGAAGAAATCGCTTGCCAAGCAAAGGAAGCGGAACGCTTGGGAGCCACAGAAGCGCCACCGCGCAAACAAGCAAAAACAGGCGCACAAGCCGCGACGGCATGGACTCCTGGCGTTCGGTCTCTTTAACATTTTTCGAAATCGCCCACCAGTAGGCTATGAAGCTCAGCCACATGGCAGGGAAGAGATAGTCGTATACGAGTGACATGAATATTCCTCTGAGGCCAACCACAATCAGCCCAATGCGAAGTGCGCTGGCTAGTGCTCTTGCAGTAGACTGAGGGTCACGGCAAGGGGTGGAATGAGTCTCCTTCCTCTAAGGCGGAAATTCCGCGCGCTCTCCTGGCATTTGCGGCAAGCCCACGTAATCGCCAAGGCCCTGCACTCGCGCTATCACCCCATTGTGGCGCATATCATCCCGGTGCGGCGCTGCAATCTTGCCTGTACCTACTGCAACGAGTATGACAACTTTTCGAAGCCTGTGCCTACCGATGTCATGCTGCGCCGCATCGACCGGCTGCACGAGCTGGGCACGACCATCATCACCTTCAGCGGGGGCGAGCCCTTGCTGCACCCGGACCTGGACGAACTGATCCGCCGCATACGCAGCCACGGCTCGATCGCGACCCTCATCACCAATGGCTATCTGCTTACTCCCGATCGCATCCAGCGCCTGAATCGGGCCGGGCTCGATTCTCTGCAGATCAGCATCGACAATGTTCTGCCTGATGAGGTCTCGAAGAAAAGCCTGAAGGTGCTGGACAAGAAGCTGCAATGGCTGGCCCAGTATGCGGAATTCAACATCAACATCAATTCGGTGGTGGGATCGTCGATTCAAAACCCCGAGGACGCGGTGGTGATTACCCGCCGGGCGGCAGAGCTGGGTTTCCATACCACCATCGGCATCATTCACGACGGCGGTGGCCAGCTGGTGGCTTTGGATGATAAGCAACAGAACGTCTATCGCGATCTTGTCAGCATCAGTTCTAAATCGTTTTCCAGCTTCGCCTATTACCAGCAGTTCCAGAAGAACCTGGTGTCGGGAGCTCCCAACAACTGGCATTGCCGGGCGGGCAACCGTTACCTCTACATCTGCGAGGATGGGCTGGTGCACTATTGCTCGCAGCAACGTGGCTCTCCGGCGATTCCGCTGGAGAAGTACAACGCGGCCGATCTGCAAAGGGAGCACGCCAGCGTGAAGTCTTGCGCTCCTTTCTGTACCATCTCCTGCGTGCATCAGGCGTCGATGGTTGACCAGTTCCGCGACAACCCTTCGCGGGCGCTCAGCAGCTTCTTTCCTCCCCGTCCCGGCCAGTCGGAGCCGTACGATTTACCCGTTCCGTTGCGCCCGCTGGTGTGGCTGCTTCTGCCTGAGCCCGGCAGCAGCCGGGAGCGCATCGCGCAGACGATGAGACAGGCGACCCTGCGCTTCCTCGGCGTGAAGTGATATCAAAACAGTCGAGCTTGGGGATAAACCACCAGCTACGGCGACAGGGGATCCATTTATCCGAATGGTGACTACTCGTCATATTTAGATGTGGGTGGCCCGAAGCTAAGAAGTGGCCCTGACAGAGGCGGCCACGCGTCTAAAGCTGGTGTATACTCAGCCGCACCTGGGAGCCAAATCGAGTCTGGAAGAGTGGGGGTTTCGCAATGCAACCTGATACTGCGTCGGGCGCACCGTTGACGCCTGCAATCGTCTTCGAGAATCTGCAAGCCTTCCAAAAGACCTTCGCCCTGAAGGCGGCTATCGAGTTGGACGTGTTCCGCGCCGTGGGCCAGGGCCCGGGCGACGTGGCCTCGATCGCTCGCCACGCATCGGCCTCGGAGCGCGGCATTCGCATTTTGTGCGACTTTCTCGTCGTCTCTGGACTTCTGCAAAAGGTAGACGGGCACTATCGGCACACGCCCTCCAGCGCGGCGTTCCTGGACCCCAGTTCGCCGACCTGCCTGGCGTCGATTGCTCGCTTCTTGTCGCTTCCGGCCATGCGCGAGCCCTATGAACATCTCGCCGACATCGTGCGCAATGGCAGGACCGTGTTGCCGGGCGAAGGCTCGGTGGAACCGGAGAACCCGATCTGGGTGGAGTTTGCGCAAAGCATGGCGCCGATGATGGCGCCATTGGCGGGGCCCTTAGGGGCCATCGTGCTGCAAGGCCGCACCGGAGCCATGCGCGTGCTGGACATTGCCGCCGGTCACGGATTGTTCGGTATCGAAATCGCCAAGCAGAACCCGCACGCGCATGTGACCGGGCTCGACTGGGCGCCGGTGTTGCGAGTGGCGCTCGACAACGCGCGCAAGGCTGGCGTACACGACCGCTATGACATGCTGCCGGGCAGCGCATTTGAGGTGCAGTTCGGCGGCCCGTACGACACGGTGCTGTTGACCAATTTCCTGCACCACTTTGACGTGGAGACCTGCGTCGGGCTGCTGAAAAAAGTGCGCGGCTCACTCAAGCCCGGCGGACGCGCAGCGACGCTGGAATTCGTGCCCAACGAAGACCGCGTCTCGCCCCCGATGCCTGCCGCCTTCAGTATGACCATGTTGACGTCAACCGCGGCCGGGGACGCGTATACCTTCCGCGAACTGTCGGAGATGCACACCCAGGCCGGATTCAGTGGAGTGGAGGCCCATCCCATCCCGATGAGCCCGCACACCATCGTGATGGCGCGGGCCTAGATATGGCATGAAACTACAAACCACGGAACCGGGTCACTGCCACGGTGATGTCATCGGTTTGAGCCGTGCCCTGACAGAAATCTTCCACTCGTCCCAGGATCCCTCGGAGGATTTCCGGGGCCGTGCCGGAAGCAGTCACGGATGAAAGCAAACGATCTTCGCCGAATTCTCGACCCTCAGCGTCGCAGGCTTCGGTCACCCCGTCGGAGAACATAATCATAGTGTCGCCCTTGCTCAGGTAGACCCGCGCTTCGTCGAACTTGGATTGGCTGAACGCTCCCAGAATCGGCCCTCCGACCGTCAGCCGGAGAAGGCCATTGCGCGCCAATATCATTGGCGGATTGTAGCCGGCATTTGAGTAGACGAATCGTCCATCGGAGGACAGCACACCATAGAAGAGCGTAGCGAACCGTGGTCCCAGGCCTCGGCCGGCCAACAAGCGGTTCAACCGGGCAAGAATGGCCGAGGGGCTGTGTTCCGTTTGGACCTCGACGGCCAGCATTCCCTGAATCATCGCTGCCAGAATCGCCGAAGCGGGCCCTTTGCCGGAGACATCGCCGAGCGCGATGCCAAAGTCGCCGGACGGCAAATGAACCAACTCGAAGAAATCGCCTCCGATCGCCCGGCACGGGATGGAGTCGCCCGCCGTCTCACAGTAGGGAGTCGAATGTACGGCCCGCGACAACAGGGCTTGCTGGACCTCAGCGGCCATTCTTAGTTCCTGGTCCAGCCGCGCTTTTTCTAAACGTGCATTTACCGCTTCCTCTAACTGGCGCGCAAATTCAGTTGGTTCATCTCGCGACATTGGCGCACACCCCGTTTTGTTCTACACAGAGTACAACACATCCACGCCGGGTCAACGGCTTGTGCCCATCGCCTCGGCAAGCGCAGGGCAGGCTGCCGTCGCCAAAAAACAGGCGAGAAGAGTAGGTACGCCAAGTCAAGAAAGTGGGCGCGAAAGAGCGGGGCCCCGTGCCGTCGACCTCGTGAACGGGGAACATCTAGGGTAAGTTGAACGGCAACCAAGAACTCGTACCGCTACTTAGCGGCGACCACGGGTTTGACTTGATTGAATTCCGGGCTCTTCCAGAGCTCGCCGCCGTACTCCAGAAAGTCCGCCGTAACCTGTGCAACCTCTCGACCGTAATACCGCTCCACAATGTGCAAGGCGAGGTCAATGCCCGAGGTCAGGCCGCCGGCCGTGGCAATCTTTCCGTTCTCGACGAAACGGGTTCCGCTGACGAAGTGTACGGCGGGGTATTGTTTTTGCATGTTCGCGGCGTACACGTGGTGCGTGGTGGCAGTCAGGCCGTCGAGCAGACCATACTTGGCGAGCATCGAGGCGCCGGTGCAGACCGACATGGTGACATCGGAAGTCGCCGAATTCGCCAGCAGCCATGCTTTCTGGGCGTCGCTGCGGCCTCCCTGCGCCGGAATGACAATGACCTGCGGTTTGGGCGCAGTCTCAAAACTGTAGTTGGGAACGATGATCAGCCCGTTGGCCGCATTCACCGGTTTCAGCGAATCGGAAACCGTGTAGGTGTTGAACGGCATCACCATGTCGTCACCGTCTGCCGGGTGCCAGGGCTTTCCCTTGGAGGTGAGCATAGCGTCGCCGAACACCTCCCAGGCACCCGCAATGTCCATGACATTGGCGCCCTCAGAGATGACGAACGCGACATTGATCGGCCCCTTGGCGGGTGGCTTCAGCGGCGTGGTCTGCGCTGTTGAAGCGGCAACTTTGTCTGGCGCCTTGGCCGCCCGGCTCACATAGACGGCGAAGTCCAGCACCGCAATCACGGCTACGGCGCTCCAAAGCAGCTTCTTGGTTCTTGTCATGACGGTCCTCCTCTGCAACTTAGACTTGCTCATAGGGGCAGAGTAAGCGCAGAATAGAAAGTCTGAAATGACATTGACCCGGCAATTTAAGACATTCTGGAAAATGCTGCCATCATGTCCGGAATTGCCGCCTGAATGTCCTATCAGACATTCACATGGCCAGCTATTCTAGACGGTCACGCGCTATGACACCCAAGCATATCGTCATCGTCGGATACGACAACATCACGTCGCTTGACCTGGCGGGTCCCCTGGAAGCCTTCAGCGCCGCTTACATCGAAGACTCGCAGGGAAAGCATTGGCCTTGCTACAAGGTGACCATCGCGGCCCTGGGCGCGAAGACGTTCCGCTCAGAGTCGGGATTGCGCATGACGGCGGCGTGTTTCTTAAGTTCGCTGCGTCACCTGGACACGCTGCTCATCCCCGGTGGCAGGGGTATGCGCACCTCGGCTGCTGGCCCTAGGCTGGCGAGCTGGATCAGCCAGCATCAGCATCGGATCCGCCGGATTGCCTCGGTCTGCACCGGGATTTATGGAGTGGCGCCTACCGGGCTGCTCAACGGGCGCAAAGTCACCACGCACTGGAAATATTCAGCCGATCTGGCAGAGCGCTATCCCAAGCTGAAGGTCGATGCGAATCCGCTGTACGTTCGCGACGGAAAGTTCTACACCTCGGCGGGGATTACGGCGGGAATCGATCTCGCGCTGGCGCTTATCGAAGAGGATTTCGGTGCGCCGGTGGCACTCTCGGTGGCGCGCGAACTGGTGATGTACGTGAAACGCCCGGGGGGACAGGAGCAGTATTCCGAGCCCTTGAAATTTCAGGTCGAGTCCACCAGCCGTTTTGCCGACCTCGCGGCCTGGATGGTGGGACACCTCGATAAAGATCTCTCCGTCGAAATGCTGGCCGAGCGCATCAACCTCTGTCCGAGGCAATTTACCCGCCGATTTAAGGACGAGTTCAAGAGCACTCCCGCAGCCTTCGTACAACGCCTGCGGCTCGATGAAGCGCGCAAGCGGCTGTCCGCCTCTGGCTGCACGGTGGAAAGCGTCGCCGACTCCGTAGGTTTTCATGATCCAGACAGCTTTCGGCGCGCGTTTGTGCAGCGCTTCGGGGTTGCTCCCAGTCAGTACCGCAGCCGCTTCATCCCGGACGCACGAACGTAGAGTCCATTTCTGGCCGTGCCCAACGCGGCGGTGGGGACTCTCCCTTGCCAAACCGCTTCACATCCTCGATAATAAAAAGGTTGTCGCCTCAAGGTATGTGAGGTCCAATGGGCGCCGTTGCTGCGTTCGTTGGGGTGTGTTAGCGAAGCGGTTGGAGCGCTGGAGCACCCGTCTCGCCTGAGGAAAAGCTGCGCCACCGGCGCATTCCACTCCAAGCCTATTTCATGTCGCTAGCTTGGCGAGGAAACACGCATCCGTGTGGGCACTGATTAGCAGGAAAGGAAACCGCATCTGTGTTAATGATCCGTCTCTCGCGCCGCGGTGCGCGCAAGCAGCCTTACTACCGCATTGTCGTTATTGAGAAGGACCGCGCGCGCGATGGCCGCTCGGTGGAGGTGGTTGGCACCTACAACCCGCGCACCAATCCCGCCAGCGTCGAACTGAAGCGTGAGCGCATTGACTACTGGACCAGCAAGGGCGCTCAGTTGTCCGACCGCGTGAAAAAACTGGTGGACAAAGCTGCGGCCAACGCTGCGGCAAGCGCGCCGGAACCGACTGCCGCCGCGTAATCACGGCAGTTTGGCAAGGGAACTCTCAACCCCGATCGCAGGAGCCGCCTGATGACGAGCAGCGCCGTAAATATGGTCGCGTTGGTGGAACATCTCGCCAAGGCACTGGTGGACGTGCCGCAAGAGGTCGAGGTCGAGGCCTTCGAAGAGCCCGGCCAGACGGTGATTGAGTTGTTTGTGGCGGAGAGCGACCTGGGCAGAATCATCGGCCGCCAGGGGCGCATGGCCCGCAGCTTGCGCACCATCGTGAACTCGGCTGCCTTGCGCTCGCGCAAGCGCTACCAGTTGGAGATCGTCGAATAGGCGAGTTCATCACCATCGCTCGCGTGCTGGGTCCGCAGGGGCGGCGGGGCGAAGTTCTGGCGGAGTTGCACACGGATTTTCCCGAGCGCTTCGCCAAGCGCCGGCAGTTGTCAGGATTGGCCGCCGACGGCAGCCGTCGCGAGTTGCAACTGGAAGAGCACTGGTTCCACAAGGGCGGCGTGGTGCTGAAGTTCGCGGGTGTGGACAGCATCAGCGACGCGGAAAAGCTTGCCCGGCTGGAATTGCAGGTCCCGGGCGAGCAGCGCGCTGAACTGGAAGCGGGCGCAGCCTACGTGAGCGACATTGTCGGTTGCGAAGTTTGGGTGACTGACGCAAGTGGGCCAAGGTTGTTAGGCGCTGTCGCGGAAGTGCAGTTTGGCGCGGGTGAAGCCCCGCTGCTGCTGGTTCGGTGCAGCCGGGAGAGTGGCGAGCGAGAGTTTCTGCTGCCGTACGCGGAAGAGTTTGTGAAGTCGATTGACTTCGGGCAGCGGCGCATTGAGATGCAATTGCCGGAAGGGTTGCTGGAGTTGCAATCTCCGCTGAGCGACGACGAGAAGCAGCGCCAGAAGACGGAAGCGGACGAGGCCCGCGCGGCCGGGGTTCGCCGCAAGCGCGGCGCCGGGTAGAGCCGGCCTTCAGGCCGGCGTTG
This sequence comes from uncultured Acidobacteriaceae bacterium, assembly GCA_963843005.1. Lineage (GTDB taxonomy): Bacteria > Acidobacteriota > Terriglobia > Terriglobales > Acidobacteriaceae > Bog-257. Next base: position 34,046 of record CAWJIW010000007.1, read on the forward strand.
CGGGTGCTGACTTGTGAAAAGGGGCTTTAGCCCCTGAGGTAACCATCCCCATATTGGGGAGGCCCGAATGAAGTTCGAGATACTGACGATTTTTCCGGACTTTTTTCGCGGGCCGCTGGATTATGGCATCGTGCGCCGATCGCGCGAAGCCGGGCTCATTGAAATTGGCATTCAGGATTTGCGGACGTTCACCCACGACCGCCATCGCACGGTGGACGACCGGCCGTTCGGCGGCGGCGAAGGCATGGTGCTCAAACCCGAGCCCATCTTCGAGTGCCTGGAGGCACTGGGCGTTTCGCCGCGCGAGGAGCGCATGCGATCAGGGGCGCGGGAAACCGTGATCCTGCTGTCGCCGCAAGGTGCGCTGTTCACGCAGGCGGTGGCGCAGGAGTTGATGGGCCGCGAGCGCATCGTGCTCATCTGCGGACGCTACGAAGGCGTGGACGAGCGCGTCAGCGAATTCCTGGTGGATCGCGAGATCTCGGTAGGCGACTTTGTGCTGAGTGGCGGCGAGTTGGGCGCGGCCATCATTGTTGACACGGTGACGCGGCTGATCCCCGGCGCCTTGGGCAATGCGGCATCCGCGCAGCAGGAATCGTTCACCGCGTCGGCTGCCGAAGAGCAGGTCAAAGCTCCTGGAGAGCCGCCGAGTTCGACCTGTGGTTCGGGCGGATTGCTGGATTATCCGCACTACACGCGTCCGGCGGAGTTTCGCGGGATGCCGGTTCCCGAGGTACTTGTGAACGGGAACCACGACGAGATTCGCAAGTGGCGGCGGCGCTGCGCGCTGCAGAAGACTCTGCGCAATCGCCCCGACTTGTTGCGCGATGCAGAGTTGAGCGCGGAAGATCGCAAACTGCTGGCGGCCATTGAGGCCCCGGCGGCCGGCAAGGGATGATGGATGAATTCAGGACGTGCAATCGATGGCGCGATCAAAGCGTCATCCTGAAGCGGTTCGAGAAACCCGACGAGACGCGCGTGTTCGAGAAGGGCAAAGTTCGAGTTGGTCCAGATCGGCGGCATGACGATTGGACGCGCCACCTACGAACCGGGTTGGAAGTGGTCCGAGCATGTCGGGAAGGCGATGGGCGTCACCAGTTGCCTGGTCGAACACGTTGGCATGGTGGTTTCAGGCTGCGCGACGGCCGCGATGGATGACGGATCGGTGATCGAGATGCGCGCCGGAGACGTGTTCTACGTTCCGCCGGGGCATGACAGTTGGGTTGTAGGCAACGAGCCGTATGTTTCGCTGCACTTCATGGGAGCCGGCGACTACGCTCGTGAGCACAAGAAATAACCGTCGTCGGAGCGGCACAGCTTGCGCAATTCTGACGCGAATATTACAGATTTGATTTCTGCCGCCGCGAGGCGTGCGACACGGAAGGGAAATTACAATGTCGAACTCACCTATTATTGACCGGCTTCTGGCCAAGACGCGGCGCACCGACCTGCCCGACTTCAAACCCGGCGACACCGTCCGGGTGCAGGTAAAGATCAAGGAAGGCGACAAGGAGCGCTTGCAGGCGTTCGAAGGCGTCGTCATCTCGCGAGAGCCGCGGCAGCCAGCCCAGCTTCACGGTGCGCAAGATCAGCTTCGGCCAGGGCGTCGAGCGTATCTTCCCGACGAATTCCAAGGTCATCGACAAGATTGATGTGCTGCGCTCGGCGCACGTGCGTCGCGCCAAGCTGTATTATCTGCGCGCTCTGCGTGGCAAGGCTGCCCGCCTGCGCGAAGTGGACACGCGCGCGTAAGGCGTCGCTCAAGTCTCCAACGGAATCACCATGCCCACCGTGTCGCTTGATGCGGTGGGCGCCCTAGTATGACAATACGTCCATTGTGGAAGCTAAAAACCCACCAGTCTGGATTTGTGGCGCTTGTGGGACATTCTTGCCCAAGGCCGAAGCTGATGCACGCTCGCCGGGCGAATGGAAGTGCTCGCGGTGCGGCGCCACCGACCGGTTCGTTTCCGAGATGAGTCCTGAGGGGACAGCTCTCGTTGCCGATCTCCTTTTTGAGGTCTACGCAGGATGTTTGCAGGAAGCTGGATACGAAGTTACGCTTTATTCACTGCAATGCGATCATGGGAATCACCCAGCGTGTGACGGTAAGAGCAGGGCTGCGTCGGGCTTTCCGTCCTTGGATCGTTGCCGATGCGAGTGCCACGAGAAATAGCTGGCTTCATGTTGACTGATTTCTAGCGGCTGCTTCTCGGTCTGACGAACTTCAGCGCCGTATGCGTCGCGGAAAAGCTGACCACCTTCACATCCACCAGCCCCACTTGTTTGCCGGCATCCAGCACCTGTAGCTCGGTGATCTCCGGCCGGCCTTTGGGATAGACAATCCACATGGCGCCCGCGCTGGCGAGCGAAGGCGCTAATTTCTTAACGCGAGACAGTTCCGCGGCTTTGTCGGCGCCGAAGAAAACCAGGTCCGAATCCCGAAGCGGTTGCGCGTCCGAGAACGACTTCGCCTGCGCGCGAAGCTCTTTCACGAAATCGCCATCGCGCATAGCTACTGCCGAAATCACCAGGTCAGGTTTGACGCCCAGCTTCTCGGCCGTGCTCTTGGGATGAAGGATTTTGTGCGCCCATTTTTCGGCCTGCTCGCCAAGTTCAAAAATAGCCGAGCCGTCGGGCCACTTGAGATGAAGCTCCCCGTCGCGTGCGGTAACTGACTTCAGCGAAGCGAAGGGGATCTTCAGGCGCATGTCGCCACGAAAGATGATTTCGCTGGTTTCCAGCAGCGCCTTGCCGGTTGCCGTCTTACCACTTGCACGGACCGTACACAGAAGTTCGCGTCCCATTCTTCCTCCAATCCGTTGCAGCAGAATGGTTCACAAACCTCGCCTTGTCAACGCCTGTGGAAACACGAAACCCCGCTTGGGGGAAGCGGGGTTTCGTTCGGCGCGAGCTGCATTCGCGCGCTCTACTGGGCAGGTTAGTGGCAGGTTGCTAGTGCAGCTAAACTCTCACAGCCAGTTCCAACAGCGCCACGGACAGCGCAATCCAGAGCGCAAACGCCACCGTGTTGAGGGTGACGCGCACCGCACCGTTATCCATCAGCGAGTTATATTTCGCGTCCATAATGTTCTCCTTCAGAAGCGGGTTGCGCCCGGTGTGCCCCGCGGCGCTCACCGGATCAACTTCTGCAGCTATATACGGACGAGACCGGCAAACGTTCCGTGAATAGTGTGTGAATTGCACTATTACAGGTTCAAGTGCTGGATGCCGGGTGCCAGAAGAAGCGCTATTCGGGCCGCTCTGCGATCTCGGCCAGTTCCCAGTACTTCTTCAGCAGCATATCGGGGACCTTGACCGCGCGTCCGCTCAGCAGGCTTTTCAACTGCAGAGCATTCACCGCGGCTTTGCCTTCAAAGTGGTTGTTGGCGACGACGAATGTTTTCTGCGCTTTGGTCGCCATGGTGTCGATGCGCGATTTCCATTGCTGCAACTCGGGCCCGGTGTAGAGATAGTCGTAGCGATCGTTGCGCGAGTCGCTGTCGAACCACTGCTCGTAGTTGCGGCCATGCAGACGCACGTAGGCCAGCGGAGCGGTCACGTGCTCGCTCGGCGCCACGGCTTTTCCCAGCAGCGGCTGGTCAATGTTGCAGAAGGCGACACCCTTCGCGGCGAAGTAACGCAGTGTGCCTTCGTTGCTCCAACTGTTATGCCGCACCTCGACCGCCAGCGGATAGTGCTGGAACTTTTCGATCACACCTTCCAGGTAGTCGCGGTTGGCGTTGGTGTTCTTGAACGAAATCGGGAACTGCGCCAGCAAAGCGCCCAGCATGTCCTCGCCGGCGATGCTGTCGAGACCTTCCTTGGCCAGGCGCTCGTCTTCCTCATTGGCGCGAATGGTTTCCGACGAAGTGCTCTCGATGACGGCAATCGGCGAATGCGTGAACGCCTTGTTGAGTTTGGCGGTGAAAAGGAACCCGGGATTGACGGTGCGCGCCATGCGGCACCACAGCTTGCCCCACTCCGGTTTAATGTGGCCGTAGAACGAGGTGTTGATCTCGATCAGGTCAATGTAGCGTGCGAGATATTCCACCGGGTGCTGGGACTTCTTGATTTGCGCGGGATAGACGATGCCTTCCCAGTCCTTGTACGACCAGCCGGCGGTGCCGACATAAATGCGCGGCTGCCCTTCCATCCTGCCAGCGAGGTTAGCACAGGCCGCGGCGGGAGCGCGGCTGCCCAGGAACGGCTGGGTGTTTATCCTGCTGGTGTGACTATCATCACAGGGGCATGTGATGTCTGCTATCGTGCCCGGCGCGGCTCCGCGGTATTTCTATTTCTGTAAGAAAAATCCGTTCTGTCGGGAAGCAGAAATGATTGACACCAACAAAAAATACTGGCGTGAAAAAGTGACTGCGGAGATCACCCTGGCCCACGTGCTGCAATTTGCGCGGGAGGCGGGGAGCAACATGAGCGCTGCCGAAATAGCGGCGTTCCTCAACCAGGACGGACGCGCGCAGAGCGTCTGGATGCACATGATGCGGGCCGGCGAAGAGTACATCAAGTCCAGCCTGGAAGCCAACAAAGCCACGATTCCTAACGTCAAGCAATCGCTTGTGCGAGCAGGGATGGTCCATTAACCAGTGGGCCGGTATTAGCGGATGCAGAAGCCGGCATCCATTCTTATCGATAGGTGACCATTACCACCCAATACATTTCTCCGGGATGGATCGCGTTGGGAGCCGAGCAAGCTCCCAACGAATACCCGGACGGCAGGGGTCGCGACAGCCACTCCCGCGCGTGCTCGGGAAGTGCGGCCGGATCACCCGTCTGCCAAACCACGATGCCGTCAACCCCGGGCAGTTGAGCCAGAGCCTCCCGGTTCACGGCGCCGTTTTTCGCCATCTCGCAAGCGATGCTTCGCAACTGCGCCTGCGGCTTACGCTCGGGCGGAGGCATACCTTGCCCATGTGCATACCGGTCAATCGCGTCTTGCATGATGGCATCCGCCTGCGATTCGGAATACTCGGGCGCGCTGTGAGCAAACTCCTGTGTGACCCACAGCCCACCGCCGCTGCGCACCGCGCATACGCCGACCACGTTGTAATCGGGGTTCAGGATGTTGGCGCGGTGATCTGACGATTGCATCAGGCCCTCATGCTCGGCGGTCACATTGGGAGCCAGGCCTACGTTCTCCGCTTGCTGGCTGGAAGACAGATTCTCGTTGCTAAAACGAGTTTCCATTGGGGGCTCGCCGTCGAACTGGTGGGACACCGCATGGTGCTGCACCATGAGTTCGGTATGCTTCCGTGCGGCCTGGGTCAGGCGAGGATCAACCTGAAGAGGCGGGATGCCGCGCTTGGCGCGCTCCTGGTTAATCAAGTTGACGAACTGCTTTTCGCTCGCAGGGTCGCACTCGTTGGCGGCAGAGGTGCCAGCACCGGTTGGCTCGGGTGATTTCGGCTCGGAGCCATTCGGGCCGCTTACTGGCGCAATGCCGAACTCGTCCAGGTCGTAATGCCTGCCAATGACAGTTCCGCTTCCGTCACCAAGCAAATTCACTAGAGACACGAAATTGGACGTGGCCTCAGGTGAGTTCCCCGGCTGCTCTTTCCAGGACTCGATGGTCTGGTTCTTCAGGATCAGCAGTCTCTCTTGTTCGTCAGGTGCGCGGCCATTTTGCCGAGTGAAATTCGCAACATCCTGCGAATAGCGTTCACCCAGCTTTGGCGAGGCGCCGACCAGGCTTCTGACGGCGGGAGCATTCAGAAACGCCACCGCTTGATCCGACTGCAATCCGAGAGCCTCGCCCGCCTTCGAGTTTTCGTCACATCCAGCGCCACTTGCTCAACTTGCACGTGCTGAAAGGTATGCTCGTTACCCAGGTTTCTTAATCGAGACCGCCAAAGCGCAGACAGATGTCCAGAGCCGTCAAGCATCCGCTGTAGAGCAGCTTTGGCCGACGCTTCGCAAGGAGCGCTCATGGTCTTGCTTAACCATTGCACGTCAGTGCCGATGATCTCTGCGAAGCGCTTTCCATCTTGCTGTTGAAACTTCAGCAACACGGGCTGCAGGCTGCATTCGCGCAGGCTCCAGCTTCCGGAACCGAACTGTATGTCCTGGCTGGTGGCGCGAACGAACGGGAATGGATCGGTGCCTCCTGCTTCGATCGAGGCGGTGAGCATGATCTGTCCCCAGACCAGCGCATCGCCTCCCCAGGCCGCTATCGCTGCTTTGATATCTTCGACCGGCAAGCCGAATCCTTCCGCGGCTGCTGCCAGCGCGGCCTGCTGAAGCTCCTCGTCCGTAGGCTGTGGATCGCCATAGTCCAGTGCAGAACTGCCTGCCCGCAGCGAAACCGTCTGCAGATGAGGCGGATTGAAAGCGACGGTGTCGGGATGGCCGCGATAGTCCTGCGACGCGGGCTTGGCGGGAGGCTTTTTCTTCTGGGCGGCGACCGTGCGGGTGACGGTGGCATGGATCGCCAGCATCCCAGAACCGCTTTCGAGCATGGCCTTGTCACTGCGCTTTGCCAAGACCACGGGATCGTAATTCTCTTGTTCGTTGTCGAAAGGTGGGACCCGCACACGACTGTCATAAGGCGAAATAAATACGACGTCAACGCCTGCAGGTGCGTTCGCGATAAGCAGCGTCACCCAGGTGTTGGGTTTGGTGCTGGGCGCGAGTTTGAGCCTGGCCTTGCCATTCTGGTCGGTGGTCTGGGGTGAGCCGCCGTCTCCCGCGGTGCCGATTCGCAAGTTAGGGAAAGGGTGTTGCCCGGTGTCGGTGACGATCAGCACCAGCACGCCCTCTTCAGCGACGGTGCAGGTCACCAGAAGAAAGATGAGCAGCAGTATCGCGGCACGGCGACGATAAACGTATTGGTCAACGTTCATCTATCTTCTTTCAGCGCCAACTCCCTCTAAACGAAGTGGAGGTCAGTCGCGTTGCAATTGAATCATGCACGGCGTGTCGCCGGCCGGGCACCAGGCATTGGCCGGTCGGTAGCCGGCTTTCTCTGCGTGTAACTGCACTTGTTGTCCGTCGGCGGCATGGGCTGCGAGCGAGAAGCTCCCCGATGTCTTCGTCACTTCGGCTTCGCCGTCATAGCCGATCACGCTTACGGTTGCGCCGACAACCGCCGACTGGCGCTCATCCTCGACGATGCCGATCACCTTGGCGGTGCGGGAGTTGTCCAGCGCCACCGTTACACTCGGATTATGATCGTCGGCCAACTGCAGCGGCGCCTGGCCCTTGAGAAACGCGGCATCCTTGGACGCGTAAAACGTGACCTTGCCGTCCTGAGGCTTGGTGTCCCGCGCGATCACGAACACCCAACCGCCTTCCACCTTCATGGGCTCGCCTCCGATCGAAGACCAGACTTTGGCATCGCTGACGGGAGTCTGGTGCGGATCGAGGACGATGACCCTGACCCGGTAGGACGCCTCTTTGGCTACATCGGAATTGGCGCGCGAGATCGCCACGCCATACCCGATCACGCCACCCAGCATGGCCAGATACATTACCGCCTTGATCTTGGCATCCGCGTCCTTAAAGAACACGTAGCCGAGAGTACCGAGCACCAGAATCATCAGCGCGAGAATCCCCAGGGGACTCTTCGACGCCGCTTCAATGATGGACGTCCAGTCTTTGGTTACCAACTCGGGGCCTTGCAGTAATACGGTCGTGATCACTGCGCTATCTCCTGGCGAGCCGCAGTATCGTGGATGTAAAGTCTGCGGTCAGAACCGGTCCACCTCTCCTTGATCGCCGCACCTCGGGCTCGAACTGCGAAATCAGCGATCAGCATGGATTGCGAGAAAGTTATCTCTCGTTGCCCGCGCTGTCAATCGGAGTTCCACGTCCGATACCCCCACTTCCGTTACATCTCGCGGCAACTTACAATCAGTCATCTTGCCCCGGGGCCCAGAGATGACCATTTCCCTCGCGATCCTCCTCGCCATTGCCGGTGTTGTGGTGGGCGCGGCATTCGCTATGCTCGTGGCAAGGTCCAGGAGCGCTGCGCTCACCGAGCGTGCAAGTGCGCTGACTCGGGATATAACGCTGGCCAGGGAGGAACTGGCGCGCACGCAGGCGGAGAGCAGCGGCTTTCTGGCTGCCAAAGCCTCACTGGAGGCGACGCTGGCTGCGGAACGCAAGAATTCCGCCGACAACTTGCGCTTGTTGGGTGAGGCCCGCGCAGAGCTGGAGAACAGCTTTCGCGCGTTGGCGAACGCGGCGCTCGAAAGCAACAACGCCAATTTTCTCGAACTCGCCAGAAGCACTCTGGAGAAGTATCAGTCGGAAGCCAAAGGCGAGTTGGAGAAACGGGAGAAGGCGGTCGAAACCCTCGTCAAACCGCTCGCCGAGTCCTTGCAGAAAGTGGATGAGCAGGTGCGTGAACTGGAGAAGTCGCGCGCCGCAGCTTACGGGACGCTGACCAATCAGGTGGCTTCCTTACTCGATACCCAGCGCGCTCTGCAGGCGGAAACCGGCAACCTGGTGAAGGCTCTGCGCGAGCCGCAAGCGCGCGGCCGCTGGGGCGAATTGCAACTGCGCCGGGTGATCGAACTGGCGGGCATGCTGAACTACTGCGACTTCCAGGAGCAGGTAACCGTAACCAATGAGGAGCGCCGCTTCCGTCCCGACGTGGTGGTGAAGTTGCCGGGCGGAAAGAACGTCGTGATTGATGCGAAGGTGCCGCTGACGGCGTACCTGGCGGCCATCGAAGCCAACGACGATGCGGTCCGCAGTGCGCGGCTCAGCGATCACGCGCGTCAGATCAAGCAGCACATCGATAATCTGGCCGCCAAATCCTATTGGGCGCAATTTCAGCCGACGCCGGAGTTCGTAGTGCTGTTTCTTCCCGGGGAAGTCTTCTTTCGCGCCGCGCTCGACGGCGACGCGGAACTGATCGAGTATGGCGTGAGCCAGCGAGTGATTGTGGCTTCGCCGACGACGCTGATTGCGCTTCTGAAAGCGGTCGCTTTTGGCTGGAACCAGAAGAACCTCGCCGAGAGCGCCCGCCAGATCAGCGAAAACGGCAAGGTGCTGTATGAGCGGCTGTGCGTGACCATGCGGCACTTCGAGGACATTGGCAGCCGTTTGAGCGCCGCCGTGGATGCCTACAACAAGGCGGTGGGATCAATGCAGCGCTCCGTGTTTCCGGTGGCGCGCAGGTTCGCCGAACTCGACCGCTCGCTTACGGTGGAGGACTTGGAAGACATTCAGCAGGTGGAAAAAGCCGCGCGTCAGCTCGATTCTCCTGATTGGCAGGAGGGTGATGGCGACACCGGGTTGCTATTTCCCAGCGAAAAGACCGACAGCGCGAAGGTGTGAGGGCCTAGAGGAATTCGTGCAACAGTTATTCGATTTGCCGGACTGGCTGTTTGGCACTCTTGTCGTTGCCATCGCGCTCCTGGTCGGAGTGGGCGGTCTGCTGCTTACTCGTAAATGGGTGGCTCGCCTGCACGCGGTGGCGCTGCACAACGAAGTCGTCAGCTACTATCTGAGCACCGTCGCCATCTTCTACGGCATCATGCTGGGGCTGATCGCTGTCGGGGTATGGGAAGGCTTCAACAGCGCGCGGACAGCGGTGGCTGTCGAAGCCGGGGCCGTGGCAGCGTTGTACCGCGACGTCAGCGGTTATCCTGAGCCCCAACGCGGCGCGCTCCAGGCCGACTTGCGTGAGTACACCCGCTACGAAATCGACGAGCATGGGCCTTGCATCGCAAGGGGAATCATTTCCGCATGGCGGCATGGACCGCCTGTGGCGTTTCCAGGACAAACTGCAGGCCTTCGAGCCCAAACCGCTGGCCAGACAGCGTTATACTTCGAGACCCTCCGCGCCTACGACGATCTCGTCCAAAAGCGCAGTCTGCGGCTGGACACCGTAACCTCGCATTTGCCGGCGCCTCTGTGGAGGTTCGTCATCGTGGGGGCGGTGCTGAGCTTCGCCGTGAGCTGGTTCCTTCAACCCAGGAATCTCAGCCATGCACCTGTGGATGACGGCCTTCTTCGCCGTGCTCCTCGGACTGGAGATCCATCTCTTGTTCCTCATGGATAATCCCTACCGAGGTAGCATCGGCGTCAGTTCCCGACGCCTTCCGGATGGTGTACGACATGCTGATGCAGGTCAGTAGGGAAGTACCTCTCCCAAAGCTAGGGTGGGGCAACCCGCTTCGCGTGCGCGTTAGATGTCTTCAACGGATCGCTTCAGGGCGTAATCTCAAACGCAACGCCGTAGCCCTTTGCGCCCCCTCCGACCGCTGTGCCGTAAAGGTTACCGTTGCCATCCAGTATCAGGTTACTGGCTGGATTTTGCCCGTCGGTCCCGCCCGTGAAGTCGTGGAGGCTGGTGTAGATCCAGATGCCATTGGAGAGTGTCAGCTTGAAAACTGCGCCCAATCCGTTCACACCGCCGCCCCAGGTTGTGCCGTAGAGACTGCCGGATGCGTCCATGACAAGAGTCCGTGTAGGCCCCACGCAGCAACCAACCTCCGAGAATCCGTAAAGTACATTGAAGGTCCATCTGCCGCCGGAGGGTGCCAGTTCGAACGCGGTGCCACCGGAGCTCGAACCGCCAAGGGCTGTAACTCCATAAAGGTTGCCTGATGGGTCGAAGATCAAGGCGGACTGCGGTCCCCAGCCGCCGTCATTGGTCGAGTCGAAGTTGTGGAGAACACTTTCCGCCCAGCCCGAACCGGAGGGGGTTAATTCGTAAATCGTACCGTCGTTCGCGGTGCCACCCTGTTCCGTGGTGCCGTAGAGATCACCGGCATTGTCGAAGATCAGTCCGCCGCCGGGAGTTTGTCCGTCGGAGCCTTGACCGAAGTTGTAGAGCACGGATTCCTGCCAGCTGCCATGTTCCGGTTTACTGCATTGGGAAAGGACAAGAACGGGAGATCTTCACGAGCACGCGTCACCCTGCGAACCACGGCGAACCAGCGCGGTACGTTAGAATGGCGGCTGCTTTAAGTTAACGAGAAGGAGATTCCTTTTGAAAGCAAGAACGATTGTATTGACCATGGTGCTGTGCTTTGTTGCAACGGCAGTGTGCTTCGCCAGCAACCCGCAGATGGGCACCTGGAAGCTGAACGAGACCAAGTCGACGTTCGCCTCTGGAGCGACGAAGAACAATACCGTTGTCTATGAGGCCGCGGGTGACATGGTGAAAGTCACCGTGGATGGCATTGCAAGTGACGGCACCTCCAGGCACAGCGAGTGGACGGGCAAGTTCGACGGCAAAGACTACCCCGTCAGCGGCGATCCGGGTACAGAACATGCGGTCATACAAGAAGGTTAATGACCACACGCTGGAATTGACCAACAAGAAAGACGGCAAGGTGGTATCTCGTGGTACCGCTGTGGTCTCGGCCGATGGCAAAACCCGCACCGTCAGCATTACCCAGGTTGGTTCGAAGGGTACAACCACCAAGAGCACTGCCGTGTACGAGAAGCAGTAGAGACTTTTCTCCGAGGACTGCAGTAACAGGAATGCCCTTTCGTTCGCTCGCGAACGGGAGGGCATTCGTGCGTAGCTAGGCTCCCGTTCGACATTACATAGTGAAATCACTATATTAGGGATTGCCAATGACCGATGAACCGTCTTTGAAGCCGGTGATCTGGGTTGGATCGAGCCGCAAGGATTTACGCGAGTTCCCCGAAGCCTGTACAGGATCACATGGGCTATGCCCTGTACGTCGCACAGCGCGGCGGCAGGCATCGCGACGCGAAGGCGCTGAGCGGCTTTGGCGGGGCAGGAGTCGTGGAAATCGTCGAGGACTATCGCGGCGACACATTCCGCGCCGTGTACACGCTGAGGTATGCCGGGACCGTGTTTGTCCTTCACGCCTTCAGAAGAAATCGAAGACGGGACGAGAAACACCGCGCCGGGATATGGAGTTGGTTAAGCAACGACTGCGCGAGGCCGAGACAGATTGCCAAGGAGATGAAGCCATGAGGCAAGAAGGGATACGAAGCCGGAAGCCGCAATGTGTTCAAGGATATCGGTGTGCCGAATGCGGAAGAGCATTTGGTCAAGGCGCAGCTCGTGTTCAAGATCGACACCATCATGAAACAGCGCGGCCTGAAACAGGTCGAGGCTGCCGATTTGTTCGGGGTCCGCCAGCCTGATGTATCCAAGATGCTGCGCGGCGAGTTCCGGCAGTTTTCCGTTGAGCGCCTTCTGCGCTTCCTCGTGGCGCTCGATCAGGATGTGGAGATTGTCGTAAAGCCGCACCGCGACAGAAGAAATGCTCGCGGCTTTGCAAGTCTTCTGAAACCATCAGGACCACGGACAACAGGTCGAAACACCACGCCCCGTGAACTCACTTAGTGCTCTTGACCCTGAGCACGAACGGCCCCGCCAGCATTACCCAGGTAAGTTCGAAGGGTACAACCACCAAGAGCACTGCCGTGTACGACAAGCAGTAGAGACCTTTCTCCGAGAGGACTGGAGTAACTGGAATGCCCTTTCGTTCGCTTGCGAACGGGAGGGCATTTGTGCATAGCCAAGCCTATAACCCTATCTAAGCTCGCCCGAATCTCATTGCCATCCGGCAGTATGAGCGGAGACTCGTCCTCTTCCAAGGAGATTGGGGACACACAATTGTCTTGAAACCGATCCAAATACGAGATAAATTGACCGCTCAAACGGACCCCAATATGCGCCACGCTTGACCAGAGGGATCTGAATGCCTTTTGTGGATTGGGACACGCTGGCCCACAGGCTCGGAACACGGGCCTGTACCCCCTTCATAGGAGCTGGAGCTTCCGCGGGCTTTCTGCCTTTGGGCCGAGCGCTGGCGGAGGACCTTGCGACCGAATACAAATACCCGCTGCCCGATCGAACCGATTTGGCTCGTGTGTCCGAGTTCGTTGCGGTTACCAAGAGGGATGGGATGATCCCAAAGGAGCGGATAGCCGGGCGCGTCCTCGGGGCCCCTCGTCCTGACTTCTCCGATCATGACGAAGTGCATCGCGCGCTAGCCGACCTGGGTTTGCCGATTTACTTGACCACCAACTATGACGACTTCATGTTTGAGGCTCTGGGTGCAGCGGGAAAGGACGCCAGGAGGGAAGTCTGCCGTTGGAACCGGGTGCTGGAACAGCAGCCATCGGTTTTTGATGAGGGCTTCAACCCTACTCCGGCGAATCCGGTCGTGTTTCACCTCCACGGCCATGCCGGCTTACCTTCATCCATGGTAGTCACAGAGGACGACTACCTGGACTTTCTGGTGAATACCTCGAAGGACCTGTCGATCAGTCCCACCGGGCCCCAACAGAGGGTTGTCCTGCCCCTGCGGATTCGAACGGCGATCACCAACACCACCCTGCTTTTTGTGGGCTACCGGTTGGCGGATCTCAACTTCAGGGTAATTCTTCGCGGCCTCCTGGGATCTTTGGAACAAAGCAGCCGCAGAATAAGCATTACCGTTCAGCTGAAGCCGGAGGGACCCGGCGCCGGCAAGGAAGAAGAGATTTTGAAGATTCAGGATTACCTTGAGAAGTACTTCGATTGGACATTTAACCTGCAGGTTTACTGGGGACCCGCTCAGCAATTCGTTCGGGACCTGCGCCAACACTTTCCTGGCAAATGACCGAAGAAACACAGCCCGTTAGCATCAAGAATCCGTATCCCGGTCCTCGTCCGTTTAAGACAGAAGAGGCAATTCTCTTCCAAGGGAGAGAGAAGGAATCGACCGATTTACGCGATCTGGTGTTGTCTTATCAAGCAGTCGTATTTTATTCCAAGTCCGGTTCTGGGAAGTCATCGCTAGTCAATGCCGCTTTGATACCCGCGTTGAAGGAAGAAGGCTTCGAAGTCCTTCAAGTGGCGCGAGTGGGTGGCAAAGTGCCACCAAATATCGATGGCGCTTCAATTGCCAATATCTTCAGCTTTAATCTTCTCTCCAGCTGCTTGGGATCAGTCAAAGATTCGTCAATTCCGGTAGATGCCAAACTGAGCAGTTACTGTCCAGGATCTTCCGGCAAGTCACGGCTTCTCATTATCGACCAATTCGAGGAATTGTTCACCGCCTTTCCTGAACGCTGGCGCGACCGGAAGCCATTTTTTGAAGAGCTTGCGCAACTTTGCAAGGCAGATAAAGACCTTCACGTCCTGCTGGTGATACGCGAGGACCACCTTGCTGAATTGGATCCATATGCGGACTTGCTTCCATATGGGCTCCGCATTCGTTATCGACTGGAGCGCCTGGGGGAGCAGGCAACTCTAAAGGCTATCACCGTGCCGATGGGCTTGGCAGGTTATAGCTTCGAAAAGAATGTTGCCGAGGATCTGGCAGCGAATCTACGGCGAATCCATGTCGAGACCGACAGCGGCGTCCAGGAGGTGATCGGAGAGTACGTAGAGCCCATGCATCTCCAGCTTGTATGCAGGAACCTGTGGAGCAACCTTCCCAAGGAGCAGCGCATTGTAACGGCCACCGAGGTCAAGAAATTTGCCGATGTAGATGAAGCCCTCAAGTCGTTCTACTCCCAGGCTGTCGGCCTGGCTGCCAGGCAGACACGGTGTAAAGAAGGTCGTATCCGCAACTGGGTGGAAAAGAAACTAATTACCCCGGGAGGAACGCGTGGCCTTATCTATATGGGCAGGAGCGAAACAGACGGATTGCCCAACGAAGCGGTTGGGATCTTGGAGTGTGAGCATTTAGTCCGCGCGGAAGTGCGCAGCGGAACGCGATGGTATGAGTTGACACACGACCGTCTCCTTACACCCGTGAAGGCCTCCAATCGCGCCTGGTTCGCCAGGCACCGCCGCTGGAATCGTGTAGCGGCTGGAATAGCGATGTGTGCGCTCCTCGCGGTAGTTGTCGCCGCGACGCTGCAGTACGCGAAGAAGAGAGCCGCCAGGCTGCGTGCTGAACAAGATGATCAGGCTTTCTCCTTACTTCTGGAAGGGAGGAGGGCATCTGACGACAAAAACTGGGATCTTGCGTTAAAGAAATTTAACTCGGCCCTATCTCTCTACACCCGATTGGGAGTACGGGATAGACAGGCGGATATCTACAACCTAATCGGGGACGTGTATGAGAAAGAGTATCTGGCTCCGGAAGCAATTGCTAGCTATAAGCAGGCGCTTTCTCTTCATGAAAGTCTGGGTGATAGAGAAGCCGCTGCAGATGACCGAGTTCGAATCGCCAAAGAGATGTTTTCCAATGACCATCAACAGGCTCTCCAGTACTATGAACAAGCGGCCGAAGAATATGACAAGTTGAAGATTCCTAAGAAGAAAGCCAACGCGATCAGGGATGCTGGTGCTACATATCTATGGTTTGGCGACTACAGTAAGGCGAAGGACTACCTGCAGCGATCCTTAGATCTCTATGATAAGCTGGATGAAAAGTCGGATGAAAAGCTGGAGTCTCGCAACCCCCTAGATGAAGCTGTTGCTAAACAATGGCTTGCAAATGTATATATTGCGATTGGGCAATATACGAAAGCCACATTAATCAGTAAGCAGGTCATAGCTACATTTAGAGATTACAATTGGATCAACGACGAAGCCTGGGCGATTCTGGATTTAGGTGCAAGCCAATTTTACCAGGGGAATCTGACCGACGCGCTTTATTCCTACCAACAAGGCTTAGCCTTATTTGAGCGGATTGATTCCAAGCCCGGAATGGCTGAGGTGTGGATCAGAATGTCTCAATGGCACGAGGCCCGTCACAATTGCGAGGAGAGCATCAAGTATGCAGATCGCGTCTTTCAGCAAGGTGTGGAGCTGCACTCTGAGGTTCTTGCTATGCGGAGCAAGCGGCTGAAGGCGAGAGCCCATTTGTGCGCGCATGACTTACAGGCGGCTGCTTCGGAAGCCAGTGACGCCCTCAATGCCAGTGCTAGTCGGAATGAGCAGTGGGATGAGGCATTCAATCTCGATACCTTGGCTCTTATCGCAGAAGCGCGAGGCGATCTCCAAGATGCGATTAGGTGCGGCCAGGAAGCCGTTGAGATTTACGACTCTATGAGAAGTCAGACCATATATGCCAATCAGGCCCGGTCGAATTTGGCCCGTTGGAAGAGCCGTGTTAAGGGAGGCGGTAGCAAGGCGACAAAGGAGTAGGTGTTGGGGCCGGAGTCGCCAAGTGCAGTTGTCAGTAATCAGTTGCCAGTCAGTTTTCAGTTGTCAGCAAAGCCGCGAATGGAGAAGTGAGGTATCAGTCGCCCGGAACCTTGGCGGCCACCTTGTTGCTCGCGTCGCTGCCGCGAAGCTGCTGGTGCAACCGGACAACCTCTTCGTGCAGGACGTGGCTCAGCAGCTTGCGATCGCCGGTTGCCGGCATCGGTTCACCGAACGCGATTCGCGCGTGAATGACTTTCTTCCCAACCAGGTTCCAGACGTGAGGAAGCAGCGGCATCTCGCCCCACCAGCAAACTTCGTGGGCCGGATCGCCATCCTCCAACTGGTAAACGATGGCGCAGGGCGTGACTTGCGCGCCAGCATCAATGGCCGGCTGCAACATGGTCGAGTGAAAACGCAGGACGCGATGGCCGTCGGTCGTCGTGCCCTCGGGAAAGAGCACAACCGGAACGCCGTCGCGCAGGCTCTCGGCAACGCTGACGTTGGCGCGCGCGGCGTCGGACCGGTCGTGACGGCGCACGAAGACGGTTCCCGCCCAGCGCGCGTAGAGGCCAAAGATGGGCCATTGCTCCACCTCGAACTTGGAGACGAAGGCGCACGACACGGCCGCGCTGAGGACAAGAATATCCAGGTAGCTAAGGTGGCTACTGACCAGCAAGCCGCGCCGGGGCAGCTCGCCGGTGGTCGTGGTCTGGACTTTGATGGCCGCGAGTCCGCGCGCGCAGCTTTCCTGCAACCACTGCGCGCTTTCGGAGCGAGACGGTTCGGCCGGCAGCTTGCGATGTTGCAGCAATCCGTAAAGCGCCGCTGCCAAGAGTGCGGTTAAATGCCGAGCCCGCCGCAGCTGGATCGAAATTAGGGTGCTCATCCGTTCTGATTCTTGGACAGAGGTTGGGCGTCCCTAATTATGAACGAGCGTCGCGACAGGCATGGGTATTTCTTCAAAGCTTCACTGAGTCACGGCTTTAGCGGTGGCCTTGCTGGCCTCTTTGATGGCGACCGCGGTTTTTTCACCGCCCTTTTCCGTGTACTTCACCGTAACCTTGCTGCCTTCTTTGGCTCCGTCGTAGCTGGCTGCGCTGCCCTTCGCGACGCCTTCACCGGTGGCTTTTGCACCCGCGACGGCTGTCTTGTCCGTCCACTTGACAGTCTGTTCCGTACCGTCAGCGGTCTTAACGACCATGGTCTTGGTGCCCTTATCGACACTCTTCACAACGCCTGAAAGGGCGTGAACCACGTCTTGCGCGACTGCGCCCTGCCAGGCAACGGTGACTACCAGAGCAAACAATCCCGCCAACACCGCATTGGACCACTTGGAATGAAACCGCATCAGCAATTCTCCTTTTTTGATGTGTTACCGCTTCTTACATATTACCCAACGCAAGCCGGTTCTCCCAAGGCTCACTCAGTTGGGCAAGGACTTGTCGAGGGCCACCAGGTTCTGGGGAACTACGTGAATGAAGCCGCCACGCGGGCTGTCAATGTCCGCGATCAGCAGGAACGAGATGGCGACAACCAGCGGCAGAATAAGAAGCAGTACTGCTTTGGCGGTACGCGCACCATAGCCGATCAACAGGTTGCAGCAGATGGCGATCCCAATCATCAAGCCCCAAGCCGAATGTGGAATGCGGTTCCACCATGCCGCCTGGGTGTATCCCTGCGAGTTCAACACGTCGTTCATGCCGGAAACGGCGAGTGCGATCACGGGTTCGGGCCGGGCCACGGCCGGAGTCTGTACCGCAGACCACATTTCGGTTTGCAGTTGGAGGGTGTCGGCATCAATCTGTCGAAGGTCGCTCTGACTGCGAGTGCGGTAGAACGCAATCCGCAAATCGAGATATTTCTTGAGCTGGGTATGCACTTTGGCCGCATCCGCGGCGGGCAGCAATTCGGCCCGGACGTATTCGGTGCCAATGGCATTGGCCTCGGCTTCTTCATAGTTCTTGCGTTGATCGTAGCGGACGGTGGCCATGGAGAAACTGAAACCGATGATGAGCCCGAGCAGCGTCAGGGTTGCGGTTTCCACAAGGTTGAAATCGTCACGTAACTCGTCTTGCAGAGGATGCCGCTGGCGCGCGGCGGCCCCGATCTGCGCCGCGATCCACAGCACCACCAGCGAGAAAAGGAAAAAAACAAATGGATAGTTCATCATGCCTTTTGTTCCTCCAATAGTTCCAGTTTGCCGATGGTCAAATCGCAAGCGGTGGTAAACCTTTCACCTGCTTCATGGTCTCCAGGCTGACAGTGATGACCTGCCCGATGAGGCGGACGATGTATTCGGGATCGTCGGCGCGGTTGGGATCGTTGGTGATGCCGCTGCGCTTGTCGGTTGAGACCTGATATTGGTCAATGACCCATTCCAGCGCCGAGCGATTGCCGAGGCGGTATTCGTAGGTCTCGGGCGGGATGCCGCGCAGGGTCAGAAATTCGTTGTAGATGAGCGAAGTCTTGTCTTTGCCAAGGCGCATCTTCTCCACGCGCCAGTTCAGTTGTCCTTTTTCGACGCGCTCCAGCGGATATTCGGGCTGCTGTTCGTAGTTGACGTGGAAGTTAGCGAGGTTGCGGCCCACCTCGACAAATGCCCAGAAGACGGCTTTGTCGTCCGGGTAGTGCGGGCCTTCAGGCCCGCGTTCGGGCATGCTGCCCTTCTTGTCATCCCGAGCGAGGGCTTTAGCCCGAGTCGAGGGACCTGCTGTTTCTTTATGGCGCTCCGCCGCAAGCGGCTTCGCGCTGGCCTTCGGCAGAGAGGAAGGGGCGCTTGCGGTGCTCTTAACGCTGGCCTGAAGGCCAGCTCTACCCTTATCGCTGTCATCCTGAGCGGAGGCGGCGATTTCTGCCGCCGGAGTCGAAGGACCCCTATCCTTGCCAGCACTGTCATCCCGAGCGGAGCCCGCTGCGGGCGGAGTCGAGAGCCTGCCCTGAGCTTGCCGAAGGGCATCTGCGGTTAGGATGTGCCGTCCCTGAAGGGACTCGGAATCATTTACGACGGCGGACCCAGGGCTCACGCCCTGGGCTACGATTGTGGCGCGCTCCGCGCTTTCTGTTCCTTTTACGAACGGGATGCGCGGCAACTCGCGCTTCAGGTTGGCGGCGTAGCGCTCGCGGTATTCGGGATGATGCAGCACCGCATAGACGTAGTGGAAGATGTCCCACTTGGTGATGTTCGGGTCGTTGTAGTGGGTGCGGAACTCATTCAGCGCCCAGTCGGTGATGTTCTCGCGGCGATTGGGTCACGAAACAGAATGAACAAACGACGAATTCGTAGACATTGCGCCGATCGGCCGCCATTGAACGAGCCGCTCCGCCGCCTTCGGGCGCTGGATCGGCCACTCGGGGACCAGCGTCCAGTCGAACTGGCGGCCACAGCCCGCGAGCAGTCCCTGAAACGCGCTGCGCACAGCCATCTCGTGGTCAATGTTGAGCTGTCCGAATTGCCCCAGCGCCTCGTAGTAGCTCTTGACCAGCTTGTGCGAGGGCTTCAGGTTGAGTGGCTGCATGGGAACGGCTCAGTGTACATCGGGAGCGCCAGGAATCCGGGTACTGATGCGAATACCCCGAACCGCAGGTCCCTCCGCTCGCCCGCCGCGGCGGGCTCGCTTTGTTGACATCTTTGAAAGGGCACGGCTTCCAGCCGTGCCGCTGAGGGCGTGAAAGATAGCGGGCTTCAGCCGCTGAGGGAACGCGCACTTCGTGTCAGAACCGAAGTCCCGCCGTGGCTAAAGCCAGCATAATGACAACAGCTTGATGGCACGGCTGAAGCCGTGCCCCTTCAAGGCGAGTTCCATTTCGGCACACTTTAGTTACCTTCGTAAGCGCGGCGGTCGCTTCTTGATTGCGATGACAAGGCCCGCTGTGCACACTGATTTGTTGGGACCAATGCCCGATGGCCGTGTGCTCTTTGAAAAACAGTTGCCAGTAGTCAGTTGCCAGTTGTCAGATTGAGGGCTGCTTTTTACTAGTTCGCTAATGCAACCCGCCCCATCTGCCTGTGAGCCGTTTCGTTTGTCCGCGTAAGTCGCTGCGAATAATGAAGTTACCGATAAGCCATTGGGAATCAAGAGCTTGCCGGGAAATAGTCCTGGAGCCCATGATTCTAAAGAGCATGGGTGGGTGGGAGGGGGTTAACCAGAGTGTTGCCAGTCCGTCTCAAATCGGAAAAGCAGTGGATGCCGGATAGTAGTTAATGATGTCCGTCTCGCACGATGAGATCGTGAAGCGCGAGAAGGAATGGAAGCGCAAGCGCAAGCGCGCAAAACAAAGGCGGGCTAAGGCTTCGGCCTCCGCCCGCGCTTCAAGCGTGAAAGGATTAGAAAGGGCTCGGCGTTTCGCAGAGCTTGCCGGTTAGTTCGAGCAAAAGTGAGGCGCTTGCCGACAAGCTTGCGAACGACCATATTGAACCTGTCGGCAGCGGTAACTTTGCTCTTCTTGGTTGCACGGTTGTTATAACGGAACGACTTGCTCGTCAAGGTAACGAAACAGATGGAACGGTTCGACAGCAACGTAGGTTCCATGAAGGGCGCGCTTCAAGAGCGACCAGAAGTTCTCAAGGCCATTGGTGTGTATGCGACCGTTCACGTACTCAATCGCGTGGTCTATGATTTGGTGCTGCATACTCGCCAACCAGGCCTTTGTATCCGCCCATCTCGTCGGTGAACAGCGCGCTGCCGAGTATGGACGTGCTTACGAACGATGGGCTGCAAGGTTTCCTTCTGGCGATCTGCAATGACCTGAGTACGAACCTGTCCGCCGCGCTCCAAGAGTCCCATGACGATGGTCTTGTCCTGAAGCTCTGACCCATGCCAGTGATGCGCCGTGCATGAACATCCTTGTGCATGTTGCGAGCCTTGCCGCCGATGAAAGTCTCGTCGGCTTCGACTTCGCCGCCATCGCCGCCCAGCTTACTGCCGAAGTTCTCGTCCTGCATGAGAAGCCGGATGCGGTGCAGCATGAACCACGCGGTCTTCTGAGTGACTTTGAGGTCGCGGGCGATCTCGTGACTGCTGATGCCGTTCTTGCAGTTGGTGATGAGCCAAGTTGCGGTGAGCCACTTGTCCAGACGGGATGGCAGAATCCTCCATCACAGTTCCAACCTTGATGGAGAACTCGCGCTTGGGGTGATAGCTTGGGACACTTCCAAGTGCGCCGTTTCGGATTGAACGCGCTGACCTTGTCGCACCCGCAAGTCGGGCAAATGACAACCCCGTCCGGCCAGCGATAGGACGGCCAGATACTCGATGCAGTTGTCGGGGTTGGAGAAGAACTGGATGGCTTCTTGAAGGCTTTGTGGTTCGCTCATAAGTGCCTCACTTACAAGCTAAATAGTAGCCCTAAAACCATTGGCGAGTCAAGTAAATAATTACCGTGAATCGTTAACATCAGCAGGCGTGTGTTTATATGCGCGGCAACATGATGAGTCGCGCCAGAGGAATGCACACCAGCAGCGCTGCCACAACCGCCAGTCCGATGCGCACGGACTCCGTGTGAAAGCGCTGACTGATCGCCGTCAGCAACAGGACTGTCGCCAGCAAAACGGTAACGCGCACGTACCCGTCCGAGGTTTCCCGGGCTTTTGTCCCCTGCTCGAAGAACTCGGAGGCTTCGGTGCCCAACTCGATTGACTTCTCCAACGCGGCGTTGTGGTATTCCTTCATCAACATCGGGCCAGGCGGAGCGTTGGGGTTGTTCAGCGGGTCAGTCTTCTGCCAGGCATCGAACGCCACGCGAAACTCGGGGCGAAAGCGACGCTCGAAAAGTTGCGCGATTTTCTGTTCTCCGCCGGCTTCCGCCTTCAGCCAATCGCCAAAGGTCATGGCGTCGTACATGCGCTCCTGGTCGCCACGAGTTTGCAGCCCCTGGGCTTCGATGCGGAGCCGGGTTGAATGCTCGTAAAGTTTGTCCTGGCGCCCATCCCAGAGCGCCGCCTGATAGCCGCTCCACGCGGTGGCAACCGCGACCAGGGCCAGCACGATGGCCTCAACGATCTCCAGGATCTCCACGGAACGTGAGGAATGAGGCGAGTGGTGCTTTTTCTCTTCGTTCAGTTTGTGGGCGACCTCGATAGTCGGCCCTCCTATCTCTGGCATAATCTCCTCCTTTCCGCGATCAAAGAAGTGGCGCGGTTTCGCCATACACTCTAAACCGCTCTTGTTCTGACTTGCCAGACAGTTTGAGTTACGGCGACTGGTTACGAAGTGACACCGCGCGCGGCCGGAGCGCGTTTCGTCAACAGGGCGACGGCGAGCGTCGGAAACAGTAAAACCGACATCAGGGCCGCTCCCACCAGCGCGGCTGCGATGTCAGGCCGGCATGTCTCTCGTTCGCACTCCGATACTGGTTATCGCCACCACCATCGACAGCGCAGTCGCCGAATAAAGCGCGAAGGGAAGTCGCTCATATTTGGGCATCTCTTTGCGGTACAGCAATACCGGTGCGCCACGCACGACCAGAAGCAGAAACAGGAAAAGCGGAACCAGAAGCATCGACTTCGTGCTCTGCAGCAGCGAAGCAAGATCGAGGTTCATGCCGCTTACCACGAAGAAGAAGGGCACGAGAGAACCCAAAGCTCAAGGCCTCCGACTTCTGACGAAACAGCTTGCCCGCATCGCCCTGAGCTGCCAACCCGGCGACCATGCCCGCGGCGAGGGCGCCAAGTACCGGTTCCAGCCCGACTTTTTGCGAGAGAAGGTCAAACGAGGCCAGGAACAGCAGAGAAAGCAATATCGGCAACTGCGTACTCGAGTGCATGCCGCGCTCCAGCAGGACCACCACCTTCGGCGGTCTGAGGCCCAGCGCAATCAGCGCCGCTGCGAACGCAACTGCCGCGAAGCCCAGCATCAGGGCGACCTCCTGCCATGCGCCGATACTCGGGCGTCAGCACCAGGGAGACCACCACGATGGGCGCAAACTCGCCTACGGCACCCGCAGCGAGAACAGAAGGTCCCAAATCTGGTATCGAGGTGGCCTGCATCCCGCAAAATGGGCATGAACGTTCCCATGGCGGTCGTGGTCAGCACCAGTGCGACCATCATTGGAGCGTGGACGAAGGGTGCCGAGTGAAGCAGGAACGCTGCAGTGAGCGCCAAGGCAAGTGACAGCACCCAGCCGCGAAGCGCCAGTGTCAGAGGCCGGCCTTTTACCTTTTGCAGGTCGAGTTCCAGACCCGCCATGAAGAACAAAGCAGCCAGCCCCAGCGTGTCGCCCAGCCACTGCAGCAAGCCTGCAGGTTTCACCCATCCCAGAACCTGCGGGCCGATGAGGATGCCCAGCAACATCTCCCAGACAACCACCGGCACGAGCAGAATTCCGAAGCGGATTTCCGCCAGCAACGACGAAAGCACCGCAATCGCTAAGACTACAAATATTGGATCGGCTATTGAGATCCAAACTCCCCGCCCTACGTCCTTAGCTCGCCGGCAATCCTTTCGCCTTCTCCCGGATTTGCCGCTGCTCAACCGCCAGCTTGTAAGCGACGTAGTACTTGTAGATATTGGCAACGTAGGTGACGGTCTCCTGCCCAATGTCTTTGGCCGCAACCAGTTCCACATTGCCGAACCAGACATTCGGGTCGAGGCCCATATCGGGTGCCTCTTTGCGCAGCCTGGCGATGCGATTCGGTCCGGCATTGTAGCTGGCAAAGACAAACAGCGTTTTGTTCAAAGGATCGATCTTGGGGTCGTTGAAATACTTGTCATCGATATTGCGCAGCATCTTGACCCCGGCATGAATATTGCTGTCAGCAGTGCCCACGTTCGGAATGCTGATAGGAGAGGCTGCCGCGTATTTAGGGATGACTTGCATGATGCCCACGGCGCCGCTGGGGTTCTTCTTGCTCTGGTCCAGCAAAGACTCCTGATAGCCCTGGGCCGCGATCATCAGATAATCGAAGTCGTATTCCCCAGCGTACTTCTGGAAGAGCTCAAGATTGGTCTGGAACTTCTTCATCTCCTCCGCCGAGGTGGAATTCTTGACCCACTTGGTGTTTTGCAGGTAGCGCCGAAGCAGGGTGTTACCGAACGACGTTCCCACCGCGTGCGAGGCGACAAACTCGTCGACCAGCTGCTTCAATTGCGGGTTGTTCTTGCGCATCGCCCACGCCAGTTGGCCGCCGCTGGCGATCACCAGGTCAGGATGCGGTTGGATGTGATCCAGCACTTTCGACCAGAGGTCGGCCCGTTGTTTGGTGGTGACCGTCGCCGGAATCAATCCAGCATTTACCATCTGCACCAGATCGTCGTCCATCAAGTTCTTGTCTGCGGCTTTGATTACGATCGGCGTCTTGCCTTCCTTTTGCAAAGCCTCGTTCACCTTCTGCAGGTTTTCGTAATAAGTGGTGAGGGGACTGACGTACACCTCTTTTCCACCCAGGTCCGCGAGGGAGGAGACCGCGCCGAAATTCGGTCCCGTCACGATGATCTGGGTTACGTTTGTCTGTATCGGCGTCGAAAAGGCAACCCGCTGTTCACGGTCGGGTGTGACCCCGATTCCGGTGGCGATAATGTCTCCTACCCCTTCCGTCAGCGCTGCCTCAATCTGGTCGATTCGCATAGGAATGAATGTGACCTTCACATTCAGCGTGCCGGTCTTCAGCTTCTGGTTGGCGAACTTCTGGAACTCTTCCAGCGCCTCGTACATCACGCCTCTAGGCTGCCCTTTGTCGTAGAAGAAGCCGATGGGGTTGAGCAGGAGTAGGGCGCGGATGTTGCGCGCTCTTCGCCATCTCATCGAGGTCGCCGGTGCGACGCGCGAAAGCCGGGCCAAAACTGATGCCGCTCGACGGCGCAGGCGGTTCGTCGGGTGAAGAAACTGGCGAAGGAGGAGCAGGAGCCGCTGCCTGCTGCTTCGGCTGCTCCACGGTGGCCGGGGGCGCAGATTCTTTCTTGCCGCAGGCAATCAGTAGGAGTAAGGTCAGGCACGTCACCACACAGACAGAAGTTCTCCACCTGTTCAAATCGCTGGTCACGTATTTCCGTTCCTCATTGTCAATGAACGTTGCTGAGAACAACAAATTAAGCATCAATCCTCCAGCCTGCAAGCGCAGGAACGGCTGCTTCGTTGCACCCGCGGATGCGGGCCTCAGTTCCCGGTGAGACGGTTCATTTCCTCGGGACTCCCGGCCCAAAAAGCAGCGCTCGGAACTGGTCTTCGCCCATCACCCGCCGGAATTCCCGGAACGCAAATAGAGGAACGAAAATGCAGAACACCACGATAGCGCGGCCAGCCAGTTGATCAAAGCGTATCTCGCGGGGAGCTCTGGCCAGATCGGCCCCATGGATCAGCCGCTTGATCACTTCCTCGACAATGTGGAAGGCATACACAAGCAGCCCAAATACAAAAGCCTTCCAAACGGCGGAAACCAACAACGGCTTGTTTTCGTGCTTCCTGCCTAGCTTCGCATACTCTCCGATCATGATGACTTTGGTAATCACCAGCGCATTGATGAGCGCAAAGGCAAAATTCCAATTGTTCACCTGATACTCGTTCAGCAGGAGCATGTCGTAGACCGCAAGAGCGCAGAAAAAGAAAGCCAAATAGACGGCTAGCTCGAGCATCTCCCGCAGCTCGTGCTTGGCCTTCTGCTTCAGATCCGGATGTGCGGAATTCATCAACGCCTCCTGAACGATCTCTCACCGGATTTGGATGCGGCTAATTGACAGCCTCAAGCGTTGTGTCGGACGCAACGGGCGGCCCCGAAGGGCCGCCCGCCGGGTTGAGTCGTTGACTATTGGCCTTCGTGCGCCTTCATCATCTCAGTGATTTTGGCTTTGATAGCCGACAGGTTGAAGCTTGCCGGGTCTTGCATCGGAGGATAATCGATGGCCGTCATCGCCAGTTTTCCCACTTCTTGTTGGACGAGCACGAAGCGCCAGAACTCGCGCGCAAAGAAGTCATTCATGTAACCCCCGCCAAGATTGTTCAAGCTCTCGCCCCGGATGGACGGCGTTCGCTCAAACGGATCCTGCCGGAGGTTCACGATCGACGGCATGTCGGTGGTGACCTTTTCGCCCGGCCAGCCCCAGGGCTGCTGGATGAACTGGAACTTGAAATCATCGATGCGAAGGGCGCCCAGATGGGGGCCAGCGAAGTAGAAGAGTTCATGGCGCACGGATGGCCCTTTGCCCTCAAGTAGTGCCATCTGGTTGTAACCGTCCAGGTGGTTCTTGTAGGTCCGGTCTCCGAGCTTCACGCCCTTCAGCAGTTGTTCGGTGATGTTGGGGTTGCCGGCAGCGGCTGAGAGGGTGGGTAACCAGTCGAGGCCGGAGATGATGCCGTTCTCAACTGCGCCCGGCTTGACGTGTCCCGGCCAGCGGATAATCGCAGGCACGCGGAAGCCGCCTTCGAAGCTGGTGCCCTTGGTGGCCTTAAACGGGGTCATACCGCCGTCAGGCCAGGTGAATACTTCGGCCCCGTTGTCGGTGGTGAAGATGACGATGGTGTTATCAGCTTCGCCGATGTCCTGCAGGTGCTGCAGAATTTCGCCGATGCAGTCGTCCATCTGCGCCATGCCGGCTTCTTCGAGGTTGTAGTTGTTCGTAGCATTCATCATCGCCTGATACTTCGGCGGGATGTAGCTGAAGACGTGCATGCGGGTGGTGTTGTGCCAGATAAAGAAGGGCTTGCCGTCCTTCTTGGCCTTGTCCATGAAGCCGGTGGTGTTCTTGACCAATACCTCGTCAAAAGTCTCCATGTCGTACTTGGCGGGGCGGCCCTTTTGCCAGTTCTGCATGTCCGTCATGTTGGGGAATGGCGGCAAGGGACCCTCATCCACAATTTTCTGTTTTCCGATCGCGCCCCAGCGTGGCTGGACCGTGGGGTCATCGGTGTCCGTGGCCCAGCAATGGGTTAGATCGCGCGGGCCGGTTTTGTCGATCCAGTCCTGCGGGTAGTCGAACCAGTAAGGATCGGACATAGCGTCGAGGTGATAGAGGTAGCCGAAGAATTCGTCAAAGCCGTGGACGCACGGGAGGAACTTATTGAGGTCGCCCAGGTGGTTCTTTCCGAATTGGCCGGTTTCATAGCCCTGCGCCTTGAGGACTGTGGCAAGGGTGACGGCCTGCGCCGGCAAACCTACGTCAGCTCCCGCCTGGCCGACCGTCGTCATTCCTGTGCGGAGGGGAATTTCGCCGGTGATGAAATTGGCGCGACCCGCCGTGCAGCTTGCCTCGGCGTAGTAATCGGTGAACATCATGCCCTGGCTGGCAAGTTTGTCGAGGTTCGGCGTCTTGCCCGACATGATTCCACGGTGATAAGCGCCGATGTTGAACCAACCTACGTCGTCGCCCATGATGACCAGAATGTTAGGCGGCTTCGCGCTGCTTGCTTGCGCATGAGCGGTTGTAATGCCGCCGGCAAGAAAGCTCGACACGGCAAGCGCGCCCAGCGTCAGTTTTCGAATACCTGCTCCTAAATCCATTGCGTTTCTCCTGAAGAGTTATTACTGGTTGGCCTCCGCCAAGGGAGGTTTGCGATGAATTGACCGCCCCAAGGATCAACGCACCGAAGAGGTCCGCCCTCGAGGCATCGAAGGCGGTGTAGCGGTAAGTCTTTGGCCCGTGCAGCGGATTCTATCCCGCTCCGCCGCCCACAAGCCACTGGCAAAAGTACTAGCAGCGGGAGTCTTTCTTCCAGGGCTCCTGCGGCTAGAAGTCTTACCGTTGCTCTGCCAGTTGACTACGATTGCCTCCGTTTGGAACTGTCCTGCGACAGGTGCGCTGGCAGCAAGATGCTCCGTTTCCCCACGCAACCCTCTCTTGCTTGGGTGGAAGGATGGTCAAGCTTCGGGCGCCCATTCAGACCAGCAGACTGGGGTTGTTCAGCAAACTCTATGCTGGCTTCGGGGTCGCTGTCCCGATTGGGGAATAAAGCGAAATAAGTCTCGCGAAATCACTGCATTTTGGTTGTCGGTGTGGATAGGCTCAGAGATGAGAGGAGCCGAATGCGGCGCGAATGCGCTGCGTTGGCTCTTTTTTCATTTTTCATTACGGAGGAAGCAGGCCCGCCCAGTGCGAGAGCCTGACGGGATCTTTGAAAAGCGAAGAGGGGGCTGGGGATGGGAAGCGCCCTGCAGCCAGTCGGCCAGTAGTCAGTTGCCAGTGGTTCAAACCGAGGGGTTGTCTCATCCTTCTGCAGCCCTGATCCGGCGCTAAATTAATCAACGTAAGCCACTGAGGATAATGCAGTTACTCATAACTCGTTAGGACTCAATAGTTTGCCGGGACAAAGTCCGTAATCCGATGATTCTAAAGAACAGGGGGTGGGGGGAGGGGGGTGCAAGTCGTATCGCCGCCGCCATGGCAACGCTCTTAGAAGAAGATGTTAAGTATTAGTCCTAACTGATTCAGTTGCTGATTCGGGCTTTTACCCGTGTTGTTCTGGTGCTCGTAGTAGGGGTTGAACTCGAAGTGCCTTCCAATTGGAAAGAGGCAGCCAGCATAGATTGCGGTGTCGCTCCATTTGCCGTATTGGCTCTGCGTAGAAGAACTCGGCGCTGACATACGGCGCGGGGTGGTAAGAGCGAATCCTGAGCGTCTTTTCGACTTGAACCAGGTTGCGGTAGCGCCACGAGAAGTTGCCGCTCTTCCAGTCGAGGTCGCCACGGTTGCGGTCGGACAGCAGAAATCTTCCCTTCAGGGGGAAGTTAAGGGTCACAACCGGCTCCATGCGGTTGGTCGCTGGCGCGTTGTTAGCCTGCGGCAGATAACGGTAACCCAGCGAAAAAACCCAGAGCCGGGATTTTGAGTCGTCCAGATCAAACTCGGTAGCGCCTTTTAGCCGGATCAATGGTTTCAGATAGAAATCGAGGCTAGGCCCTATCTCGGATTGAATGGGATCGCCGCCTTCTTTCGTTTCCTTCGTCTGAAAACTAATACGCAAGTCTGGATTCGGTTTGTAATACAGGTCCACCTCTGGCAGGAACTGGTTGGTTTGTGCGAAGGCGGGTACGCAACAGAAGAAAAAGACGAGAAGTGCCGTTGCCAGGCACGAGATCCGAACTCCAGTCATTGTCTTTGCCACTGAATGTCAGCCAGTTCAAGGCGGAGTCGGCTGGTCGAGATTCTTGCCGCTGGTCTGCCAGTTCACTACGATTGCCTCTGTTTTGGCAACTGCCAAGTGCGAGAGGTAATCGGAAATTCCTGGGAGAGCAATTAGCGGCCTCGGCCCTGCAGCTGCGCCAAGATCGCTTTCGCCTCGGGATCGTTGGGAGCCAGTTGCAGCAACTGTTGGGCGTAGGTGATCGCCGAGGGCAGGTTGCCTTTGTCGCGCTCGAATGCGATCAAACCGGACAGGACTTGACGGTCGGCAGGACGTCGCTGATGAGCTTGCTCCAGCACGGCGATGGCTCCATCGGCGTGTCCTGCGGAATTGAGGGCGACTGCATAGACGTAGCTGTATTGAGTGTTGTTGGGCTGCAGGCTGGCTGCTTTGGCCAGCAGGCCCAATGCTTCCTGGTACTGCTTCTGCCTGATTTTGAGCAGACCAAGAGCATAAATGGGTTCTGCAGCATTGGGCTCAGCCGCGATTGCCTTCTCCAACCAGCGCTGGCCTTCCTCGTCGCGCTGCTGGGTGCGGTAAAGATCGGCGAGGTTGACCATGGCCGGAACGAATTTCGGATCAAGCCGCAGGGCGGTTTGCAGTTCGCTTTCGGCTTCGCTGGTTCGTCCCATCTGGGCGTACAGCAAGGCCAGGTTCATATGATTTTCCGGGCGTTCGGCGGATGCCATTTCACTGGCGATCAGCTCCGCAATCGCCCGTTCGAGCGAGGCCTTCTGCGTGTCCTGGAGAAGATCAGGCTGAGTTCCAGCCAGCAGGCGTGCGGCTTCAATGCGCACGGAGCGGATGGAATCCGCCAGCAGTGGCGCAGCCATCCGCACGCGAACTTGCGGAGAGAGCGGTTCCAGCGCCCGCACGGCCTCGCGGCGCACCAGCGCATCGCTGTCTCCGAGTGCCGATTGCACGGTGGGAAGGGACGCAGGCGTGAGGTATTGCGGAAGCAGGTTGAGTGCGGTCGCGCGCGCGATGCCAGGCTTCGACGAGTCCGCGATCAAGGCAGTCAGCGCTTTCTCCGCATTCGGCAAGCCGCGACGGCCAGCATCGATCGCATCGACAAACTGCGGTTCCTTCCTGCGGTTGGGACCGTACCACTTCACGACGGTGTCAGCGGCCCAGCTGTTGGACTTGTCCTTATGGCACTGATTACAAGCGTTCGGAGTTCCGTAGGCGACCGAGAAATCAGGTCGTGGCACACGGAAATTGTGGTCGCGCCGCACATCGACCACCATGTAGGTTCGCGTCGGCATGTGGCAGTTGACACACAGCGCGCCGGCGCTGTCGGCCTTGTGATGATGGTGTTGCTCGCTGCCGAACTTCTGCAGCGAATGGCACTTGCCACAAACCGCGTTCATGCTCACCTGCGGCAGCTTGCCGCTATGAGCATCGTGGCAGTCGGAGCAAGTCACGCCCTCGTGGTACATCTTGCTCTGGATGAACGAGCCCCACTCGTAGTCTTCCTCGAGGATCTGACCGTCGGCGTAATAGACGCCTTCTTCGAGAAGACTCGGGACATAGGCGTCGAGAAAAGGTTGGCCGGGTTGATAGTCGCTGGTGATGGTATGCCGCCGAGAATGACACGGAGCACAGGTGTTGATCTCGTTGTGCGAGCGGGTTTGCCCCTTCCAGTGCATCGTTCCCGTGTCCGGCTCCGAGACCGACCACGATCCGCTGGCCGGCTTCAGGTCAACGGTGAGGCCGTTCGGCCCATCGCCCGGCTTGTAGGAGCCCTTCTTGTGAGTTTGCGCCCACGCCACATGGTTCGAGCCGGGTCCGTGGCAGGATTCGCAGGAGACATCAATCTCCGACCAGGTCGTCGCATAGCTGTCTTTGGCGAGGTCGTAATTCTTGCGCAGATTGGTGGAGTGGCAATCGGCGCACATGTAGTTCCAGGTCTGATTTCGACCCGTCCAGTGCAGCGGGTCGGAAGGCGCTATCTTCTGATCGGGATAGAGGTGAAACCAGCGCTGGCCGTCGTGCTCTTTGCTGCGCGAATCCCAAGCCACAACGTACGCCTGCATGCGACCATTGGGAAATGGAACCAGATACTGTTGCAGAGGAGAGACGCCAAACGTGTAGGGAAAATCGTAATCCTGCGGCTTGCCGTCAGGGCCGTCGGTGCGAACGTAAAACTTGCTGTCCTTCTTGAAGAAGCTGGAGGTTACGCCGTCTTTGGCAAAGTGCGCGTCGTTGAAATTTCCCAGGACGGTGGAATCGTTGGCCACCTGCATGGCCTGCGCATGGTGAGAGGAACGCCAGGCCTGAACTTGTTCTGCGTGGCATTGAGCGCAACGCTCCTGGCCAACGTAGGTAGCGGCCGCAGCCGGCTTGGCTTCCTGTCCATGGACTCCCGTCGACCAGCGCCAGACGCCCCCCGCGCACAGAGCGGCGGCGACAACGCCAACCGCAATGGCGCCAAACGGGAAAGACTTCCGAGGTTTGCTTTTTGCACGCATAGAATGGATGCGCAATTATCTACTGTGGAAACGAATCGTGTATACCGGACCGTCCCGGTGTGGCTCCGAGGATAACGGACCACGAGGAGACAACATGAATACCCATCGCATCGCCGTAATTCCTGGAGATGGCATTGGCAAGGAGACAGTTCCCGAAGGTGTCCGCGTGCTGGATGCTGTCGCGCGCAAATTCTCGATCGACTTGCAGTGGGAATGGTTCGACTTCGGGAGCTGCGATTACTACTTGCAACATGGCAAGATGCTGCCCGACAACTGGTTCGACGTTCTGGTCAACTTCGATGCGATCTTCTTCGGCGCGGTCGGCTGGCCTGCTACCGTACCTGACCACATTTCGCTTTGGGGCTCACTGCTGCAGTTCCGGCGCGAATTCGACCAATACCTGAACCTGCGTCCGGTGCGGCTGATGCCAGGCATCAAGTGCCCACTGGCCAATCGGCGGCCGGGCGACATTGACTTCTACGTTGTGCGGGAGAACACCGAGGGTGAGTACTCGAATTGCGGCGGCCGCATGTTCGAGGGGACTGAACGTGAAGTGGTGATCCAGGAGACGGTGATGTCGCGTACTGGCATCGACCGCGTCCTGAGATTTGCGTTCCAGCTTGCACAAAAGCGGCCAAAGCGGCATTTGACCTCCGCCACTAAGTCCAATGGGATTTCCATCACCATGCCGTACTGGGACGAGCGGGTCGCAGCCATGGCACAAGCTTTTCCCGATGTGCGCGTTGACAAGTTCCATATCGACATTTTGACCGCGAATTTCGTTCAGCATCCTGACTGGTTCGACGTGGTGGTTGGCAGCAATCTCTTCGGCGACATCCTCTCGGACTTAGGCCCAGCCTGCGCGGGCACCATTGGCATCGCGCCAGCGGCCAACATCAATCCCGAACGAAAATATCCCAGCTTGTTCGAACCCGTTCATGGGTCGGCGCCCGACATCGCGGGCAAAGGCGTGGCCAATCCCATCGGCCAAATCTGGTGCGGCGCGATGATGATGGACCATCTTGGTTATCCGGACGCTGCTGCTGCGGTTATGAGGGCGATCGAAAAAGTATTGGAGGCTGGCCCGGATTCTGCTCCGCTTACCCGGGATATCGGCGGGGGCGCCACGACTATTGAGCTGGGCAAAGCTATCGCTGACGCGATCCAGGATGTCAAAGTTGCCGCGTGATCTTGGTTTGCAGCACGGTTACGAGGACTCCATGCCGTGTCTCAGCTAACCGAACGGATAGTCGTCAAATATCCAAGCGGATAGCCTCATTTCCGCCGAAACCAAAAAAAGATCCATCTGAATTGGTCCCTGACGTTGTATGTCATTGCTGTCTCGGAAGGAGTCAAATGGAACGCTTCGCAACTCCGAGCTGGCATGTAAGTTGCGGTAGCTATCTTGTGCGGCTGCAAGGGCCCCGAAAAGTAAGAAGGTAACTGGAGTTTCGCAGCAACTTGAAGAGAGCGTGACGGAAATGTAGCCGTCAACCAGGTAGCGCCATGTT
Organism: uncultured Acidobacteriaceae bacterium; assembly: GCA_963843005.1. Classification (GTDB taxonomy): domain Bacteria; phylum Acidobacteriota; class Terriglobia; order Terriglobales; family Acidobacteriaceae; genus Bog-257. Next base: position 67,117 of record CAWJIW010000007.1, read on the forward strand.
TCAGATGTTCTCCAACCTGAATGTCCTGGAAATCCTCCGCGTGGGTCTAGGCGGGCTCTGCTTCTTACTTGCACTTCTGGCCTTTTGGCTCATTCATCTCGAGCAGGGACGTCCTGGCAGTCCGCGCAAACGGATTCTCCAGGCGATCTACACGTTTATGGGTCTCAACCTGCTGGCATCGACGCTGGTTGGGGCCACGAGTTACTTCGCCCCATCTCAATCGGCCAGCGCAAGCAACGGCGTCCTGACTGCCGATACCTATCTTGTCGAGCACACATCTTATCTAGTCGATCTTACAAAGTGGACGCCCGCTACACTTGGCCCGGCGGTGGTAACGCGGTCCGACTACGTGCAAAAGGTGTCGAACAAACAAGTGGACTACATCCTGCCCTATTTCACTACGGGCAAGAGTATCGACTGGAAGCCTCTCACCGACTTGACCGAGCAAAGCTTCGTCCAAACGAACGAGCCCGGGACCAGCGGTGTCCATTACGACTACCGTCTGCCCATCGGCAAAGAGCCCATGGGACACTACCAAATGGTTTCGAACCAGTTCACCTTCCCCACGGGGTTCCGCAACTCGGAACATGAATGGTGGCAAGCCTCGGCGGCTTATCCCACCCGGGTCATATCGGTGGTCATCCGCTTCCCGGATAACAAGCCCTGCCAGGAGATCAAGGTCTTCAAAATCGCCGGTCTCAGGGGCAGGGAACTTATCACCGACAACCGCGCCGTGAAGACCGATGGCGGCCGCATCGTCACCTGGGTCGGTCTTAATGTCGACGGCAATTCCCGCGTTGAGTTCGATTGGGACTGGTAAGTGAGGGTCCTGGCCCATCGGTCCCCCATCCTCGCCGGTGTACTCATCGTTGAATCCCAACATTTTGCGGGGCTGGTGCAAGCGCTGCTAAGTTACTGAAAGGATTTGGCGTCCCCGACGGGATTTGAACCCGTGTTACCGCCGTGAAAGGCTAGGGCCATATCGCCTTTCAATAACTTACGCAGCTCAGAGAGTCCGTTTTGGCGCTTGAAAACACCCCTGGAATCGTTAACGCTGTACGAATGTTGTATGAAGTCATGTGGTGTGTTTTGCCGTCCCCTGAAATCCATTAAGATAACACGCTGGCGCGTCCAGCGCGGCGGAGCGCCTCTGGCTGGTTGATAAAGTGCGGACAAAAAGCACGGAACTTGTTTGGCCAGCACCGGCGTGTACACGCCTGGGACGATGTTTTCGAATTGCCGGGGATGCTGACATTATCCCCAGAAGATGCTTTGTTGGACCTTCAGCAACGGTTTTTCCTGGCTTGATAAGGTGCTTATTCAGAGGGTCCTTAGCTCAGGTAAGCACATGGG
>CAWJIW010000008.1:0-16793 GCA_963843005.1 uncultured Acidobacteriaceae bacterium
CGCGCCGCAGCGTTCTTATTCTGAACTCGATGCTGTATGGCGATTACGAAGTTACTAGTCAACGAAACGGAAGAATAGGCGTCTCCGGACGCTGCCGGAGCTGCCCCTCGACAAGCGCCTGTTCATGGCGCGGCGCGCCGCGATGGAGTTGCGGCCGAACATCGTTGTGAACCTCGGAATCGGCGTGCCGGATGGAGTCGCCATCGTGGCCGGCCAGGAAGGGGTGGCCGACATGATGACCCTGACCACGGAACTCGGCGGCATAGGCGGAGTTCCGGCCGGCGGACGAATTTCGGCATGTCGTTCAACGCCGAGGCGTTCGTGGAGCAGCAGGTGCAGTTCGACTGGTACGACGGCGGCGGTCTCGATCTGGCGTTTCTCGGCGCGGCCGAGGTCGACAACAAGGCAACGTCAACGTCAGCAAGTTCAAGGGACGTGGCGTGGCTGCGGCGGATTTATCAACATCACTCAGAATGCGAAGAAGGTGGTCTACTGCGGCGCGTTGACCGCGGGCGGGCTGAAAGTTACCGGCGAAAGGACGGAAAACTCGAGATCCTGCAGGAAGGCAAAGGCAAGAAGTTCGTGAAGAAGGTGGAGCAGGTCACTTTCAGCGGCAAATACGCCAACAAGACAAAACAGCCGGTGCTGTATATCACCGAGCGCGCGGTTTTCGAATTGCAAAACGGCGAAGTGACTTTGACCGAGATGCGCCCGGGAGTCGATCTACAGAAAGACGTCCTGGCTCAGATGGAATTCGCTCCTAAGGTCTCACCCAACCTGAAACTGATGCCCAGCGAAATCTTCCAAGCCGACCTGGGGAAAGCTCCGGCAAGCACATTGAATCCACGGAAGGCCGAGCTGGTGAAACGGCCTAACGGGTCATTACAACCAACGAAAGGTTGAAATCATATGAGCTTACTGACGGCAGAACAACAGCAGATCCAGCAGACGGCCCGGGAATTTGTCGCAGAAGCACATCATTCCCGTTGCCGCCGAATACGACAGGAAGAGGCGAATTCCACGCCTTCATACTTCCGAGGCGCAAGAAGCAGAACTACTTCGCCATGGCGGTACCCAAGGAGTACGGCGGTCTCGGCTATGACGCCCTCGACTCAAGGCATCGTGCTGGAACAGTGGGGCTACGGCTGCGCCGGCTTCGGCACCACCTGGCCGCCAGCGTTCTCAGCATGGATTCGGTACTGGTGGCCGGCACCGAGGCGCAGAAGAAACTCTTCTTCACCCCGATGGTGAATGGCGAAGATCGGCGCGTTCGCGCTGACCGAACCAGGCGCCGGATCGGATGCCGGCGCGGCACGGCCCTGGCCAAGAAGGAGGGCGAGGAATACATCCTGAACGGCACCAAGTGCTTCATCAGCAATGGCGGCTACGCCAAGGTGTACGTGGTCTTCGCGTCACGATCCCGACCAAGGGTGTCAAAGGGCCTCACCGCGTTCATCGTGGAACGGGAACGGGAAGGCTGGTGGTCGGCGCACCGAACACAAGCTGGGCATCCGCAGCTCGAACACGGTCGAGCTGCTGCTCAAGAACGTACGCGTCCCGGCCGACCACTGCTGGGCAAAGAAGGCGACGGCATGAAGATCGCCATGAAGACGCTCGACATGGCGCGTCCGGCGATCGCGGCGCTCTCGGTGGGCGTGGCCCAGCGCGCGCTCGACGAATGCGTCCAGTACCTGCGGACAGAAGTTACCCGGACCCCAAGGTACAGCCAGGCCAGGCAGTGCAGTTCAAGCTGGCCGATATGGAGATCCAGATCCAGGCGGCGCGGCAACTGCTGCATCACACATTGATGTTGAGAGATGCCGGCGTGCCCTTATCCGAAGGAATCGGCCATCACCAAGACCTTCTGTGGCGATACCGCCATGCGCGTCACTAGAGATGCACTGGAAATCCTGGGCGCTATGGCTACTCCACCGATTGCGAAGTGGAGAAATTCGTGCGCGACGCCAAGATCATGCAGATCTACGAAGGCACCAACCAAATTCAGCGGCTGGTGATTGGCCGCGCGATTCTCTCTGAGCCGGCTGCGGCAAGGGAGTGGAGCAGCAAAGCAAAACAAGGAGAGGTGCGGCATGAGCTACTTACTTACCGAAGAGCAACAACTGATCAAGCAGAATGCGCGCGAGTTTGCCAAGGAGTATCTGGAGCCTGCCGCCCTCAACTGGACAAAACCGGCGAGTATCCCGGCGGAGATCGTCCGGCAATGGCGGAGCACGATTCTCGGACTCTCGCTGCCAGCCGAATTTGGGGGAACCGGCGTCGGCCATCTGAGCTATGTCCTCGCCGTCGAGGAACTGGCAAAGGTGAGCGCCGCGGTTAGTTCGATCTTGGTGCCACCACGCCTCGCTGGCTTGCTATGCCATCAACAAGTGGGGCACGGATGTTCAGAAAAAGAAATATCTACCTGCATGGCGAAGGGCACCATGCTCGGCGCGTTCGCCCTGGCGGAGCCGGGACCGGCACTGGGTATAGGTCCTGATGTGGTGATGGCGACCCAGACCGCCGACGGCTACATCCTGAAGGGGATCAAAGTCGTACGTCGCCAACGCTGGTGTTGCAGGTGTGTATGTCGTATTTGCCTGCGCCGATCCAGCCGCCGGAGCCAAGAGCCTGACCGCCTTCCTGGTGGACGCCAAGACACCGGGACCAGCGATTGGTCCCAACAAGAGAAACATGGGACTGCACGGATGCCCAACTGCCGACGTGATTCTCAACAACGTGCGCTCACCGAAGGCTCAGTTGCTGGGAACCTGAACGGGGCCAGGCGATTGCGACGGAAACGCTGGCGGTCGGCCAGTGTGGCCGAAGCCGCCGAGACGCTCGGCATCGCGCAGGCTGCTGTGGAGCACGCTGCGAAGTATGCCAAGACAACGTGTCCAGTTCGGCAAGCCAATCGGCACGTTCCAGGCGATCCAGACCATGCTGGCCGAAGTGGCCACCAATTGCCATCTCTCGCGCTTCGCCATCTATGACGCTGCGTCGCTGATCGAGCAGGGCAAACCGTTTACGGCGGAGGCCGCGATGGTGAAACTGTTCGCCGCTCGCATCGGCATGGAGTCGCTCATCGACGTAGTGCAGGTCGAAGGCGGCTACGGCTAAGCGAAGAGATGCCCATGGCACGCCTCTATCGTGAGTGTCGGGAACAACGCTTCTGGAAAGCCCGGGGGACTTCCCAGAGAAACTGATTGCTGCCAGTCTCGTGTAATTGCAGGAGCCATACGGCATGCCGAAAATACTGGTTTGCTACAAGTGGGTACTCGACGAGCAGGACATCAAGATCAATCCCGCGGATCTCAGCCTGGATTCCAGTCGGGCCAAGGGAAAGATCAGCGACTTCGACCGCAACGCGATCGAAGAAGCGACCCTGCTCGTCGAAAAACTTGGGGGTACCGTGGATGCTCTCACCTACGGTACTCCTGCCGTTAAGCAATCCCTCAAAGACGTGCTCTCGCGCGGCCCCAACGAGTGATCTGGGTCGGTGACACATCAGCGGAAAAGGCCGATGCACACGTGATCGCCAACGTGCTGGCGGCCGCCATCCGCAAGTCGGGCCGTACGACCTGATTCTCTGCGGCGAGGGAAGCTCGGATTTTAACCAGCAGATTGCGCCTCGCCTGCGCTGCTCGATCTGCCGGCGTCACCTATGTTCGGAGATCAGGCGAGGGGGACGGTCTTTTCCGCAACCCGCAAGCTGACCGACTGCACCGAGGTGGGAACGGTAAGGGCCGGCGGTGATCAGCGTTCTGGAGAAATCAACAAGCCAAGAATCCCCAGCCTGAAACAGGTGCTGGCGGCAGCCAAGAAAGCCTTCGGAGGAAATCAAGATCGCCGATCTTGGTTTGACTCCCGAGGACTGACGCCGAAAGTCATTTGCATTTCGGTCAAGGGATTTGTAATGAGCCGCAAGAACGTGGTCTACAAGGATAGCGATGCCGCCGACAAAGTCGCCAAGCTCGTGGCTAGTCTAAAAGAAGGCTGTGCTAAGGGGAAATGGCAGGGATATTCGTCTTTTCCGAAGAGGATGCGGTCGCAAGTCAGTTGCTGACCGCCGGTCTGGAATTCAAGGCGGCATGGTGCCGCTGTGCGTAGCATCACCACCAACGAGGGCGAGGCGAAACCTATAGCCGCACTGGGCGCCGAGAAGGTGTTCGTCGTGAAAACGCCCGGCGCATGGCCGGAAGGCCTCCCAAAGTCGTTGCCGACATTGGTCACGCCGACAGGTGAGCGTGCTGCTGGTGGGGGGACGTTGCGCGGCAAAGACATCGCCGCCAAAGTGGCGCACTACTGAAAGCAGGACTGGTCAGCGACGCGCAAGAAGCTGAAGTTCGCCAACGGCGAGCTGGACACCACGCGGCTGCTGTATGCCGGTCTGGCGCTCTGTGAAGACACGAGTCGCGATTACCGGCGGTGGTCACGGTGCCTCCTCGCAATTTCGCCGAGCCCGCAGCCGGCCGCCATCGGCGGCGTGGTGGAGACCGTCGAAGCCGTGCCGGACTCGCGAGTCGCAATCCCAGCATATGCCCGATCGCAGCGAAGGCGTGGACATCACGGCCGCTTCCAAGCTGGTTTCCGTCGGCCGCGGTTTCGCACAAAAAGAGGACCTGCACCTCGCCGAAGAGCTTGCCAGCGATCGTGGGGCGGAGATCGCGTGCACCCGTGGCGTCGCCGAGGACTACCATTGGCTTCCCATCGAGCGCTACATCGGTATCTCCGGCCAGAAAGTGAAGCCGGAACTTTATCTGGCGGCTGGAATCTCCGGTCAGGTGCAGCACGTCGTCGGCATTCGCGAATCCAAGTTCATTGTCGCGGTGAACTCCGACGAGCGGGCGCCGATTTTCGAAGGCGGCCGACTACGGAATCGTCGGGGACATGTATGAGGTGTTGCCGTTGCTAACGGCCGCGCTCAAGAACTGACGCTGTACTACGGAGTTTGCGACAGGAGTAGTTGGAATGGCAGACGAACAAGACAAGTTCGATGCGATCGTGGTTGGCGCCGGCCCAGCCGGGTGTGCGTGCGCTTACGCTTTGGCGAAGCAGGGCAAAAACGTTCTGTTGGTCGAGCGCGGGACACCGCGGGGAGCAAGAATGTTTCCGGCGGGCGGCTATACACCTACGCGCTGGAAATGCTCGAGCCCGGGATGTACAAGCGCGCTCCCTTGCAACGCAAGGTCGTGCGCGAGCAGATCATGATGCTCGGCAAGAACACCGCCACTACCATTGACTACGTGGATTACGGGTTCGGCGAAGAAGTCCCGCAATCGTACACCGTGCTGCGCGCGCCGCTGGACGAGTGGTTCGCGGCCGAGGCTGAAACCGCAGGAGCCATGGTTGCGAGCGGAATCTGGTGGACGAACTGCTGGAAGAAGGACGGAAAGATTGTCGGAATCAAAGCCGGCGAAGATGAAATGCTGGGCCGACGTCGTCATCGCAGCCGACGGCGTGAACTCGCTACTCGCCCAAAAGGCCGGACTTTTCCCGGACATCAGGGCCCGGGCGGTGGGGGTCGGGATCAAGGAAGTGATTGAACTTCCTGACGAGGAGATCAATTCGCGCTTCAACGTATCGAGCGACGAAGGCGCAGCTCGCGTTGCCATCGGCTGCACCGAAGGGATCTCCGGGGGAGCGTTCCTCTACACCAACAAAGGAAGTATCTCGCTGGGCATCGTCTTCAATCCGGAGCAGGCTGCGAAGCACGGCAGGCAGGTGCACGACATATTCCAGGATTTCAAAATGCATCCCGCCATTCTGACTTTGCTCGAAGGCGGGACCACCATCGAGTATGGAGCGCATCTGGTCCCTGAACTCGGACTACAGCGGAGTGCCTCCCAAGCTTCACCGCGAAGGGCTCGTGGTCGTCGGCGATGCCGCTGGGTTTGGCATCAATACCGGGACCATCATCCGCGGCATGGACCTGGCGATTGTGAGCGGTCTGGCGGCGGCGAATGCGGTGATCCACGCCAAGACAGTGCCCGAAATCGGCCCCCTTTACATGCAGCAGCTTGAGGAATTGCAACTGCTGCCGAATATGAGGGCTTTCGCGGGATGGCACAACCTGTTGAGCATCCCGCGCATTTTCGGACAGTATCCGCACATCGCCAACGATTCCCTGAAGTTCATGTTCACCGTGGACGGGAAAGTTCCGGAGAAGATGACCAAGGGAATCTGGCACGTGGTCAGGCAGAACGTCCGATTCAGCCAGTTGGTCAGCGACAGCTGGAAGGCGTATCGATCCATATGAGCATCAAGCGACAAACACCTGAAGAACTATTGGCCCTGAACAAGTTCAACGTTGATGAGGGGCATCCGCATATCATTATCGACAAGACTATCTGCGCCAAGTGCGCCGACAAGCCCTGCCTGGTAGTTTGTCCGGCGGTGCTCTACCGGCTCAAAGGCGACGAGGTCAGCTTCGAATACGCGGGGTGTCTGGAATGCGGGACTTGCCGGGTAATGTGCTTGAATAAGGGTGTCAGCAGTTGGAATTATCCGCGGGCGTCGTTTGGCGTGTCGTATCGCTGCGGATAGCCGCAGGCGCACGAACCAAAGAATTTTCAAATAGCTGTACCACCGCTCTCGTTGCAAGGATTTCACGCGGGAGCATATTAGTTGGGTTTAACGTACTTAGGAGGAAGAAATGCCAGTAAAGGAAATGGAAGTTCCAGTGACCGAATTTACCGTCGGTCAGAGCTGCACGCGGAAACTGAAGGTCGATGACAAGATGGTCCACGGGTATGCGGACCTCACCGGCGATCATAACCCTATTCACATTGACGATGCGTTTGCGGCCAAGACCAGGTTCGGACGTCGCATCGCGCACGGCGGCATCTTGTTCGGCTTTATCTCCAACATCCTCGGCACCGAAATGCCGGGCGTTGGGACCGTGTATCTCAGCCAGACCGTCAACTTCAAGGGGCCGGTCTTTATTGACGATACAGTCACCCTGGAAGCCACGATCGTTGAGTTGCTGCCCAAGAATGGGGCAAAAATCACCACCGTGATCACCAACGAGAAAGGCGAGGTCGTCATGGACGGCATTGCCGAGGTGAAGCTGCCCAAGGTCGGCAAGTAATCCGCCGGGCGAAGTGTGCGAAGTGAGGCGCTGCGCAATGGCACGCGGTTGCATGGCATCCGGGTGCCATTGTGTTTTTGCCGTTCGCGTTCGTCCGAGCCATCCTGCCGTTCGGCCGAGTTTATCCTTGGTGATCTGTTGGGCCGGCAAGTCCGCCCGTCGCCATGCCTGCGGTATAGCGAGAAGAGAGTACTGCTGCGGTTTGTTCGTGGTTGAGCGAGGGCTCGGCAAACCGAACCGCGGCAGTTTATCTTAGAGAGGCGCTCGTGAGCTGAGAGCCGCTATCATGAATGTCCTCGTACTGAACTCCGGAAGTTCCAGCTTGAAGTTCCAGGTCATCGCCACTGACCTCGAGCGAATCAAGCAGCACAAAGACGACCGCCTCTGCCGTGGTGAAGTTGAGCGCATCGGCGGCGAGGCGATTGTTACGTTTCAGAAGGGTAGCGAAGCCAGACAGAAGTTTACGGCTCCGCTGCGCGACATTTCCGCAACCCTGGATTATCTGGTTCGCTGGATCGCATCCGAGCGGTCGGGTATCGCTGAGATACAGAGCGCATCCGACATACACGCTGTTGGGCATCGCGTGGTGCATGGCGGTGAGCTGTTTACAGAATCGGTCGTGATCGACGACCAGGTCTTGCGGGGAATTGAAGACTGCATTGATCTCGCTCCGCTGCACAATCCCAACAACGTTAAGGGCATTCAGGCGGCCCGCGAGCTCTTCGGAAAGACCATACCGCAGGTTGCCGTATTCGACACGGCTTTCCACTATTCCATGCCGGAGCAGGCTTACCTGTACGCGGTGCCCTATCATCTGTACCGGCGGCATCGCATCCGTCGTTATGGGTTTCATGGGACGTCCCATCGATATGTCGCGTACCGCTATCGGGCATTGCGGGAGCTGACCGAGAGCAGACTCACGTCATCACGCTTCACCTGGGCAACGGCTGCTCCGCTGCCGCAATCCGGGGAGGGCAGTCCGGTCGACACTTCGATGGGCATGACGCCCCTGGAAGGCCTGGTTATGGGAACTCGCTCCGGCGATATTGATCCTGCGATCGTCAATCTGATTGCGACCAAGGAAGGCATGTCAACGCCGGAAGTGGAGACGCTCCTCAACACCCAGTCCGGGTTGCTCGGCATCTCCGGACTGACGAACGACATGCGAGTGCTGCAAGCGGAACTCAAGGAGCACGACGACCGGCGCGTGCGCCTGGCAATCGAGGTTTTCTGCTATCGTGCGCGGAAATACATCGGAGCGTTCTTGCCTGCATGGGCGGAGCGGACGCAGTCGTTTTCACCGGCGGCATCGGCGAGAACTCACCGGATATCAGGGCGCGCATCTGCGACGGTCTGCAGTGGGCGGGCCTTACGGTGGACGATGATAAGAACCGGCAGATAGTCGGAGCCGAGGGGAAGATCAGCACGGAGGATTCCAAATTGCTCGCCTACGTAATTCCAACCGACGAGGAACTGCTGATCGCTCGCGACACAGTCCGCTGCATTCTGGGCGAGCCGCACCCGTCGTGAGCGCTTCGATTTCACCGGAGCGCGGACTTGTCGTCCCCGCGCAGCAACTCGCGACCCGCTCTAGTAGGGCCACTTCCAGACCGCAAATTCAGGATCGTCAATGCCGTATTGGTGCGCGTAGTTGCGGCATTCAATTTGCAGATTGCGGAACTTCTCCTTTGCGTGTGCACCCGTTCTCTGCAGCCTGGGAACACGATCAATCACATCCATCGCCAGGCTGAAGCGGTCAATATTGTTGTTAATGGCGAGTTCCATGGGCGTGTTGATGTTGCCCTTTTCCTTGTAGCCGCGCACATGGATATTGCTGTGATTGGTGCGCCGGTACGCCAGGCGATGAATCAGCCAGGGGTATCCGTGGAAATTAAAGATGACCGGCTTGTCCACCGTGAACAACGAATCGAAGTCAGGGTCTGACAATCCGTGAGGATGCTCCGATTGCGGCTGTAACTTGAAGAGGTCGATAACATTGACGTATCGGATCTTCAGGTCGGGGAAAGCCTCACGCAGCAGCACGGTTGCAGCCAAGGCCTCCTGGGTCGGGATGTCTCCAGCAGAGGCCATGACAACATCGGGCTCGCCGACTTCGTCGTTGCTTGCCCAGTCCCATATGCCGATCCCTTTCGTGCAGTGCGTAATGGCCGCGTCCATGTCCATGTACTGCAAGTGCATCTGCTTGTCAGAGACGATCACGTTCACGTAGTTCTCGCTTCGCAAGCAATGGTCGGCCACCGACAGCAGGGAATTGACATCAGGTGGAAGGTAGATGCGAGTGACCGCGGCGCTCTTGTTGACCACCACGTCGAGGAACCCGGGGTCCTGATGGGTGAAGCCGTTGTGGTCCTGCCGCCAGACGGTCGAGGTCACGAGCAGGTTCAGCGAAGCAATGTCTTCACGCCACGACAGGTTGTTGCAGATCGAAAGCCACTTGGCGTGTTGATTGAACATCGAGTCGATCACGTGGACGAAGGCTTCGTAGGAGGAGAAGAAGCCGTGCCGTCCGGTGAGCAGGTAGCCTTCGAGCATGCCCTCCATGGTGTGCTCGCTTAGCATCTCCATGACTCGGCCGTTGGTCGCCAATTCGCTGCCATCCAGGTCTTCGGGAAAGAATTCTTCGATCCAGAACTTCTTGCTTACCTGGTAAATGGCGTCCAGCTTGTTCGATGTGTTCTCGTCCGGGCCGAAGACCCGGAAGTTGTGCATGTTCGCCTTCATCACGTCTCTCAGGAACGCGCCCAAGGGACGGGTATTTTCGGCCTGGGTCTGCCCCGGCTTGTCGAACTTCAGCGCGTAGTCGCGGAAGTCGGGCAGGCGGAGCGCTTTCTTGAGCAGACCGCCGTTGGCGCGAGGATTGGCGCCCATGCGCCGTATACCAGCAGGTGCAAGCTCTTTGAGTTCCGGCTACGAGCTTGCCTGTCTGGTCGAACAATTCCTCTGGCTTCTGCGCCCGCATCCAGTTCTCCAGCAGGCGAAGCTGTTCGGGGTCCTTCTTCACATCCGGCAGCGGCACCTGGTGAGCTCGCCAGAAGCCCTCCAGCCTGTGGCCCTCGACCTCCAACGGCGCGCTCCAGCCCTTGGGTGAGCGCAGCACGATCATCGGCCAGCGAGGACGCTCAGCCACTCCTGTTTCGCGCGCTTCCTGCTGAAGCTCCGTATCTGCTGAACGCAGTGTTCTGTGGTTGCCGCCATCGCCTGGTGCATGCTGTCAGGCTCCGACCCTTCCACAAAGTAAGGTGTCCAGCCGTAGCCGCGGAGCAGGCTCTCCAATTCCTCGTGGCTGATCCGGGCCAGCAGGGTTGGATTGTTGATCTTGTAGCCGTTCAAGTGCAGGATGGGCAGGACCGCACCATCGCGCGCCGGATTGAGAAACTTATTGATATGCCATGAAGTTGCTAACGGGCCGGTTTCCGACTCTCCATCGCCCACCACCGCCGCGACGATGAGCTCAGGATTATCGAACGCCGCGCCGCATGCATGAGACAGCACGTAGCCCAGTTCACCGCCTTCGTGGATGGAGCCTGGCGTCTCCGGCGTGCAATGGCTGCCGATCCCTCCCGGAAAGGAGAACTGCTTGAAGAATTCGTGCAGGCCTTCCACGTCCTCGCTCTTCTCGGGATAAACCTCCGAGTACGCGCCTTCCAGATAGACGGGCCCCAGTACGCCAGGCGCGCCATGTCCAGGTCCTGCCAGGAAAATCATATCCAGATCGTATTTCTTGATCAGACGGTTGAGATGAACATAGATGAACGCCAGGCCCGGGCTCGATCCCCAATGGCCGAGCAAGCGGTTCTTGATGTGTTCCGGCCTGAGGGGCTCCTTCAACAACGCGTTCCCTTGCAGATAGATCATGCCGAGGGCAAGGTATTTGCAGCCCGCCAGTAGGCATCCGTCTGCGCAAATCGTTGCGCTAAGCGGAGTTCCCTCGATCGTAGATCTTGCTTTCCCGTAAGCGCTGAGGGAAAGAGTTCGGGTGCGGTAACTGCAGCGGCAGTTGTCATATGCACTCCTTACGATTGCGAACGCGTGTAGGTTTGAATGTTGACCACCGGGGTCTCTGCTACTTGGAAGCATCCGCCAAAGCTGGCGGGAGTCAACGGCTGGACACCGGTATAATATTACTGAAACATGAGCGACGGTGGAGCCGCGAGCCGCTTGCGAAATTCCGCCAAACACTTTGAAAGTTGCATACAGCAGCAGGAAGCTCGCACCGCCGGTGTGCTGGTTTTTATTTTATCACTGGTCAAGAACTGGGGCGCCTGCCGCACCTGCAGTCATGGCCAGCGACGAAGCTTGGAGGGGCGGACGGTTGCGCTGCTACTTCTTCTTTCCGAACAAGCCGCCCAGGCTGTGGGAACTCCCTGCATCCCGGGACCTTTCCTGACACGACGTCCTTCACTGCGCGGTGGCGAGGTTTCCAGCCATCCCTCTGACGTCCGGAACGAAGTGCGGGTTCGAGGTCGTGCCCTCAATGGCAAAGGGGATGCCGTTCTTGCCGCTGCCCGAGGCCGCCACCTGCGTTAGTCCGCCGACCATACCGCCGCTGAGATTGGCCAGCATCTTGAAGTTGAGCGCTCCTGCCGGGCTTACCGTCCCCGCTCCGGTGATTACGCCGATGGTGGGACGTCGAGGTTGATGTTGTCAGCCCGTGTGCCTTCGGGAGTGACGCGCGCGTTGAGGCTGAAATTGCGAATCGAGGTGTCGGGCTTCGACACTGCCTTTCCGGCAAATGTCGACAGTGCTCCCAGCTTCGATCCCAGATCGAAGCCGGCCAAGGTGGTATTCGCGAACCGCACTGGGCCCGCGATGACCAGCTTGTCTACGGCCCGGTGATGTCCGGTTCGCCGACAGAGTGCCGCCCTTCAGCTGTGAGCCTGAGGGAAGCACGACGCCCAACGACGGCAACATGCCTCCAGTTCGTCCACTGGCATGTCGGGTGCGTTCAGCTTAAGGTTTACTACTTGCGTCTCACCCTGGGTTTGAAACGTTCCGGTCAGATGGGCCTGCGCCTTGCCGATGGGCAATATCCCCTTGCGTCAATGCTTCCCGACTCGTTGTCGAGGTCCACATCCGCGGTGTGCTTGATCACAACGGTCTTGGGAGCAGGCGACCCCTTGGGCGAGAACTTCAGTTTTGTGCCGGTGAATGTTCCATGGCCTTAGCCTGGGTTCCATTGGAGTTAGTGTCCCATCGAAATTCGCCAGTCCCGCGATGCCGCTTGCCGGATCGATGAATCCAGAGGCCGCAATGTCCATGTTGTTAACTTTGACCGCGATCTCAAACGGAGTCTTGGCGGCGTCGGACGGAGCTGATCGGACCGGCTTTCCCGAGATTTCGCGTCCCCCCGCCGGGCAATCCCGCGTGAGCTTGAAGGGGAATTGTGAAGTGGCGGAGAAATTCGTCACCGCGATATCGACCTTGTCGTACAGTGACGGTTTGGCGAGAATTCGCTTTCCCGACCATCAGCTTGCCGTCGTTAACGTTCAGCTTGCCCACGGAAAGATCGGCGGCGAGCCGGCTCGCCCGACTTGGGCGCCGTTGCTTTTCGTCGAAGCTCCGCCCAGGCTGGAGAAGTTCCAGGTCCCGTTGGTCGCTTTGAGCAACGTGATTTGCGGCTGCTCCAGCACAATCTCGGTCACTTTCAGCTGCTTCGAGAAAATAAGCGGCATCAGTTCGACGCCAATTTTCAGCGACTGCGCTGTGATAAACGGCGATTTGCTGAAGGCGGGATCGTCCGCGATCGCGATGTTGTCCCCTTGACGCTGCCGGAAAGATCGACAAACTCAGATTGCCAACCCTGACCTGGCGTCCCAGTGCATTGCTCGCCTCCGATTCGATCTTCGGGCGGAAGCTGTTCACGTTAATCAGGAAGGGGAGCGCAATCACGATCACGAGAAAAACCGCGAGCACAATCCCCACAATGCGCAACCAACGTTTTTTCATAGTTGCATTCCTATTCTTCCGGACTTACCGCCCGGACGTTTCGACTGTTCAAAACTCATACCCACGCCTATGTCTTTGCCCAACCCGACTTCTTTCGGCGCATGGGTAGAGGAACTGAAGTAGCGTCCCCACATTATAGCCATCGAAGCACATCATTTCCGGCCGGCAAGCCGTGGGCGGATTCACCATCGGTTCCATCCTAACTTTACGCACCGTGCAGTCCGGGCGGCCTCGATTGCTCTGCCTCAGCCGATCTCCGAGCACGCCTCGGTCCTGCGACAGGGTCGCGCGCCAGTTGCCCCGCCGGCGAACCGGTCAAAGAGTGGGCGGGAGCAGTCGTCACCCTGAGTAACAAGCCGCTACCTCCGCTCAAATGCACGTTCTTATTCGACTCTAGAATGATCTGGCCCACTGGATCCCGCCTTCCGGCATGGGCGATTTTCAGGTCCTCAAAACCGTAGACGCCACACGCCGAAGGCGAGAACAACCAAAGCGCCTGCTCGCGGTCGTTGCCAGCTTCCACTCCGCTGCATCCGCCTGCACGGGACGCAATCAGCTTCGCGGTGACATCGCCCCCGATCGTTGAGTTCCCTACCACTTGGCTGCCTGACGACATCACCATACCCGCCCCGCGATAGACGACGTCGCCTCCGATTTGCACGGTTACCCAATCACTTTCTGTGGTGCCGTAATCATCGATCGCGTTCGTGGGTAGTTGCGCCTCAAATACGTCCATCATGGATGCCAGCGAGCGCAGGCTCGTCGTGATCGGGACTTCGGCGCCGCGAATCAACAAGCGATCAAACGACATCACGATGCGTGACCGCGAGGTTGCGCTCGGCCGCACTACTTCGACGACTCTCCCAACTACCTTGGCGCCGGTTCGAATCCGCGTCTGGGAAGGCAGCGGTACGTCTTGCATCACCCTGGCTTCGATTTTCTGACCGACCTTGGCTTTTCTGGCGTCCAGGGTGGTTCGTAGCATCACTGGAATGACCGTGCCGGCTGGAATCTCTTGCCCACTCAGGACCGAAGCGACCAAACACAGGCTCGACAGCAAAACCTTGAGCCCTCGCATTTGTATTTCTCCTTCGCCGCTTTCCAGAAGATGTAACCCTGTCTGCGGAGGATGCAAGTTTGTGTCAGGACGAAAGCATGTTCCATGCAGAAATGAGATTGGCTGGGCGAACAAGTATCGGCTAACCTGAAGGCATGTCGGAATCTGTGGAGCAAGCGCCCCAGTTATTCGCGAGATCACCGAGCGTTTGATCCGGCTCTGGCCAGATGTAGATAGGTTTGGTCTGACGCTCTTAAGCCCTGAGGTTGCGCCCTAAGGTGAGCCGAATATGAGTAGCAACTCCAAGACGGTTTTTGATTCGATGGGCCGTGAGGAACTGCTGCGAGCGCTGGAAATGTTTGCCAAGAACTGGCTGGCGCATGATGGCTGCTGCTGGTTGTCGGCCGAGGAGAGCCTCGGCATGCAAGAAGCCATCGAGCTAGACACCGCTGCATGAAAACGATTTGCCTGGACCGAAGCCAACCGCATCATGAGTACTTTTCAATATTCCCCATCCGGTGGCGGTCTGGATTGCCTTGAAAAAAGCCCTGGCAACTTTCCGGCAGTACAGCCTGAAATCAACACGCAACGCTCAGAATGGTCGCAGGACGGCAAGAGGTTACGCTTCTTCATGGATGTCTGTCGGGTGCAGGAGGCCCGACGCCGCAAGGGACTGCCTGGATTTTCCCTGCAAGAGCGTGGGTACCGTCGAATTCGAAACCTTCGCCCGGACCATCGACTCGCGTATCCGCACAACCTGCCTGCATTGTCCTCCGGAGGCGGAGGCAGGCCAATACTGCGGGTGGGAATTCAGCCTGGAGGAATAGCGCCTCGAACGACTCCGCGCGAGCAGGGAATCGTTGTTGGGCAGCTGTCGAACAGACAAGTATCCGCGATGGACTATGCTACCATCGCGGTCGACACTCATTCTTTTCAAGGAGCCCTCATGCGGAAAACGGTCATATCGCTTGCGGTTGTTATGTTCGTGCTGGTATCGATGTTCGATCTACACGCCGGCAGTCTGGCGGGGGTGACGCTGCCGGACACGGCAGCAGGTCGGGAGCACAAAGCTGGTGCTCAATGGTCTGGGATTGCGAAGCGAGTTCATGGTCAAGGTCTACGTCGCGGGACTCTACCTTGAGCAGAAGTCGTCGGACCCCAGCGCCATCATCAAGGCCGACGCGCCCAATCGGATCGTCATGCAGTTCCTGCACGGCGCCAGCAAGAGCCAAATGGCGAATGCCTTCAACGAGTCGTTCAACGACAATACGCCGGACGCCGTGAA
Source organism: uncultured Acidobacteriaceae bacterium (assembly GCA_963843005.1). Lineage (GTDB taxonomy): Bacteria > Acidobacteriota > Terriglobia > Terriglobales > Acidobacteriaceae > Bog-257. The sequence goes on from CAWJIW010000008.1 coordinate 15,397, forward strand.
GACGATGAAGCCCGACATCGACCGGTTGCTGGGCGCGCTCGAGCCCATGAAGGTGGGGGACCAAATGGTCTTCACTTACGTCCCGGGCACGGGCACGACCTTTGCCATCAACGGCAAGGACAAGCTGACCATTGCCGGTTCGGCCTTCAACCCAGTGCTCTTGTCGGTGTGGCTCGGGCCGAAGCCGCCCACTGCGAGTGTGAAAAAGGGGATGCTCGGGAAGTAGAGCCAGCTGCGGGCAGAAAACTCCCTACGACTGTGTTGGACCAAACGCTATTGTGCTGGGTTGTTGACCGGGAGCCGCGGTTCAAGCCTGGCCTGGCGACGTTTCTACGCAGTTTCTTTCCTGCGCGGTACCGTGTGTAATTGCAATAATTCGGGCGTGTAACCTTGGGCAGCATTTGATCGCCCATTACATGGACATCAAGGAGAATCACATGAAATTCGTTCGAAAAATTGTTCCCATTCACCTTTTCTTAGGACTTCTGGCATTGGTTTCGATTCTCGCGGGTTGTTCAAAGGCGGTTCCGCAGATGGAGCGCAAGCCAAGATGATGCGGTTCGATGGTCTAAACAACCTCCGCTACTGCGAGATCTTTCTCATCGGCGGAAATCCCATTACGAAAGACTTGCAAGGAGCCGTTATAACATGACCGCCCTGAACGACGCGGGCCATCCTCAGGACACATGCCCGGCCGACATGTGGGCCAAAGTCGATATCGAGCAACTGAAGAAGCAATACGACTTACTGGGGTGTTCAAGAACGGCCCACGGTACTGGATGTACGACTGGATCGAGTTGCCCGTCGGAACGCAGCACGACTTCAATGGTCTGCAGGCCGGTTGGTTTGCCCAGATGCAGTTACCCAAGAATTTCAAGGAAGCAGGGTCCACCAACTACATCCGACGACGGTTCATCGCGCTTCCCATCAGGGCTACAAAGCGGGTCAGACGGTCTTCATTCTTGACGATCCCAGCGGCACGCCGTGGCTCATGCAGGCTACTCTCTATCGTCGATCCCAATCTGAACTACGACCAACTCAAGACGCTCGATACAAAGCTGAGCTTCCGGCTGGCTGGAAGTACCGTTACAAGGTGTTGGACAAGGATCTAGAGGGTCGGCGCGATCAACTGCACGGCGCGAATCGTTCAGGACGATCTGGAAGGAACCTATAACGCGTGCTTCGAGGCGGATGGCCAGAGCAACTGCACCTACAAGCCATAGAGACGGGGGCTGTTGAACGTGACTCGCATAGCATGCGTTACCTGCTCTGCGTCTAAGCTGGAGACCGCCAACGTAACACGGGCAAAGTAACAATAGGTTCACCCGGTAGGAATAGTTAACTAGAAAACGAGAGGATAAAAATGATTCAACGTTTAACACCCGGACTAAAACGCA
>CAWJIW010000009.1:0-11139 GCA_963843005.1 uncultured Acidobacteriaceae bacterium
ACATCGGTATCTCCGGCCAGAAAGTGAAGCCGGAACTTTATCTGGCTGCCGGAATCTCCGGTCAGGTCCAGCACGTCGTCGGCATTCGCGAATCCAAGTTCATTGTCGCGGTGAACTCCGACGAGCGGGCGCCGATTTTCGAAGCGGCCGACTAGGATCGTCGGGGACATGTACGAGGTGTTGCCGTTGCTAACGGCCGCGCTCAAGAACTGACGCTGTACTACGGAGTTTGCGACAGGAGTAGTGGGAATGGCAGACGAACAAGACAAGTTGGATGCGATCGTGGTGGGGCCGGCCCAGCCGGGTGTGCGTGCGCTTACGCTTTGGCGAAGCAGGGCAAGAACGTTCTGTTGGTCGAGCGCGGGATCACCGCGGGGAGCAAGAATGTTTCCGGGGGGCGGCTATACACCTACGCGCTGGAAATGCTCGAGCCGGGGATGTACAAACGCGCTCCTTTGCAACGCAAAGTCGTGCGCGAGCAGATCATGATGCTCGGCCAGAACACCGCCACCACCATTGACTACGTGGATTACGGGTTCGGCGAAGAAGTCCCGCAATCCTACACCGTCCTGCGCGCGCCGCTGGACGAATGGTTCGCGGCCGAGGCTGAAACCGCAGGAGCCATGGTTGCGAGCGGAATCCTGGTGGACGAACTGTTGGAAAAGGACGGAAAGATTGTCGGAATCAAGGCCGGCGAAGACGAAATGCTGGCCGATGTTGTCGTGGCCGCTGACGGGGTGAACTCACTACTCGCCCAAAGGGCCGGACTTTTCCCGGACGTCACGGCCAAGGCGGTGGGGGTCGGGGTCAAGGAAGTGATTGAGCTCCCTGACGAGGAGATCAATTCGCGCTTCAACGTATCCAGCGATGAAGGCGCAGCTCGCATTGCCATCGGCTGCACCGAAGGGATTTCCGGGGGAGCGTTCCTCTACACCAACAAAGGCAGTATCTCCCTTGGCATCGTCTTCAACCCGGAGCAGGCTGCGAAACACGGCAGGCAGGTGCACGACATCTTCAGGACTTCAAGATGCATCCCGTCATTCTGGCTTTGCTCGAAGGCGGGACCACCATTGAGTACGGCGCGCATCTGGTCCCGAACTCGGGCTCAGCGGGGTGCCACCCAGGCTTCACCGCGAAGGGCTGGTGGTCATTGGCGATGCCGCCGGGTTTGGCATCAATACCGGGACCATCATCCGCGGTATGGACTTGGCGATCGTGAGCGGCCTGGCGGCGGCCAACGCGGTGATCCACGCCAAGGCAGTGCCCGAAATCGGCCCCCTTTACATGCAGCAACTCGAGGAAATGCTGCTGCTGCCCAATATGCGGGCGTTCGCGGGATGGCACAACATCTTGAGCATTCCGCGCATTTTCGGCAGTATCCGCACATCGCCAACGATTCCCTGAAGTTCATGTTCACCGTGGATGGGAAAGTCCCGGAGAAGATGACCAAGGCGATCTGGCACCTGGTCAAGCAGAATGTTTCCTTCAGCCAGTTGGTCGGCGACGGATGGAAGGCGTATCGATCCATATGAGCATCAAGCGACAAACACCGGAAGAGCTACAGGCCCTGAACAAGTTCAATGTTGATGAGGGGCATCCGCATATCATTATCGACAAGACCATCTGCGCCAAATGTGCTGACAAGCCCTGCCTGGTTGTTTGTCCGGCGGTGCTCTACCGGCTCAAGGGGGACGAGGTCAGCTTTGAATACGCGGGCTGTCTGGAATGCGGGACTTGCCGGGTAATGTGCTTGAATAAGGGTGTCAGCAGTTGGAATTATCCGCGGGCGTCGTTTGGTGTGTCGTATCGCTGCGGATAGCCGCGAGCATGGACCAAAGAGTTTTCAAATGAATGTACACCGCTCTTGCTTCAGGATTTCACGCGGGAGCATATCAGTTGGGCTTAACGTACTTAGGAGGAAGAAATGCCAGTAAAGGAAATGGAAGTTCCAGTGACCGAATTCACCGTCGGTCAGAGCTGCACGCGGAAGCTGAAGGTCGATGACAAGATGGTCCACGGGTATGCGGACCTCACCGGCGATCATAACCCTATTCACATTGACGATGCGTTTGCGGCCAAGACCAGGTTCGGACGTCGCATCGCGCACGGCGGCATCTTGTTCGGCTTTATCTCCAACATCCTCGGCACCGAAATGCCGGGCGTTGGGACCGTGTATCTCAGCCAGACCGTCAACTTCAAGGGGCCGGTCTTTATTAACGACACAGTCACCCTGGAAGCCACGATTGTCGAGTTGCTACCCAAGAATGGGGCAAAAATCACCACCGTGATCACCAACGAGAAAGGCGAGGTCGTCATGGACGGCATCGCCGAGGTGAAGCTGCCCAAGGTCGGCAAATAGTCCGCCGGGCGAAGTGTGCGAAGTGAGGCGCTGTGCAATGGCGCGCGGTTGCGTGGCATCCGGGTGCCATTGTGTTTTTACCGTTCGCGTTCGTCCGAGCCATCCCGACCTTTCGGCGGAGTTTATCCCCGGTCTGATCTGCTGGTCGGGTAAGGCGCCCGTCGCCGCGGCTGCGGTATAGTGAGAAGAGAGTCGCCGCGGTTTGTCCATTGTTGTGCGAATGCCCCACAAACCGAGGCGCGGGAGTTTATCTCGTTGTGGTACCCCCAGGTAAAGAGTCCCGATCATGAACGTCCTCGTACTGAACTCCGGAAGTTCCAGCTTGAAGTTCCAGGTCATCGCCACCGACCTCGAGCGGATTAAGGGGCACAAAGACGACCGCCTCTGCCGTGGCGAGGTTGAGCGCATCGGCGGTGAGGCGATTATTACGTTTCAGAAGGGTAGTGAAGCCAGGCAGAAGTTCACGGCTCCCCTGCGCGACATTTCTGCGACGCTGGATTATCTGGTTCGCTGGATCGCATCCGACCGGTCGGGTATCGCGGAGATCCAGAGCGCATCGGACATACACGCCGTTGGGCATCGCGTAGTACACGGCGGTGAGCTGTTTACAGAATCAGTCGTGATTGACGATCAGGTCTTACGGGGAATTGAAGACTGCATTGATCTCGCTCCACTGCACAATCCCAACAACGTTAAGGGCATTCAGGCGGCCCGCGAACTCCTCGGAAAGGCCATACCGCAGGTTGCCGTATTCGACACCGCTTTCCACCATTCCATCCTGGAGCAGGCTTATCTTTACGCGGTGCCCTATCATCTGTACCGGCGGCATCGCATCCGTCGCTATGGGTTCCACGGCACGTCCCATCGATATGTCGCGTACCGTTATCGGGCATTGCGGGAACTGACCCGAGAGCAGACTCACGTCATCACGCTTCACCTGGGCAACGGCTGCTCCGCTGCCGCAATCCGGGGAGGGCAGTCGGTGGACACTTCAATGGGCATGACGCCCCTGGAAGGCCTAGTCATGGGAACTCGCTCCGGCGATATCGATCCTGCGATTGTCAATCTGATTGCGACCAAGGAAGGCATGTCAACGCCGGAAGTGGACACGCTGCTCAACACCCAGTCGGGACTGCTCGGCATCTCTGGACTGACGAACGACATGCGAGTGCTGCAGGCGGAGCTCAAGGAACACGACGATCGACGCGTGCGCCTGGCAATCGAGGTTTTCTGCTATCGCGCGCGGAAATACATCGGAGCGTTTCTTGCTTGCATGGGCGGAGCCGACGCAATCGTTTTCACCGGAGGCATCGGTGAGAACTCGCCGGATATCAGGGCGCGCATCTGCGACGGTCTGCAGTGGGCGGGCCTTACGGTAGACGGTGATAAGAATCGGCAGATGGTCGGAGCCGAGGGGAAGATCAGCACAAAGGATTCCAAATTGCTCGCCTACGTAATTCCAACCGACGAGGAACTACTAATCGCTCGCGACACGGTCCGCTGCATTCTGGGCGAGCCGCACCCCTCGTGAGCGCTTCGATTTCACCGGAGCGCGGACTTGTCTTCCCCGCGCGGCAACTCGCGATGCCGCTCTAGTAGGGCCACTTCCAGACCGCAAATTCAGGATCGTCAATGCCGTATTGGTGCGCGTAGCTGCGGCATTCAATCTGCAGATTGCGGAACTTCTCCTTCGCGTGGGCACCCGTTCTTTGCAGCCTGGGAACGCGATCAATCACATCCATCGCCAGGCTGAAGCGGTCAATATTGTTGTTAATGGCGAGTTCCATGGGCGTGTTGATGTTGCCCTTCTCCTTGTAGCCGCGCACATGGATATTGCTGTGGTTGGTGCGCCGGTACGCCAGGCGATGAATCAGCCAGGGGTATCCGTGAAAGTTAAAGATGACCGGCTTGTCCACAGTGAACAACGAATCGAAGTCAGGGTCTGACAATCCGTGGGGATGCTCCGATTGCGGCTGTAACTTGAAAAGGTCGATAACATTAACGTATCGGATCTTCAGGTCGGGGAAAGCCTCACGCAGCAGCACGGTTGCAGCCAAGGCCTCCTGGGTTGGGATGTCTCCAGCAGAGGCCATGACAACATCGGGCTCGCCGACTTCGTCGTTGCTTGCCCAGTCCCATATGCCGATCCCTTTCGTGCAGTGCGTAATGGCCGCTTCCATGTCCATGTACTGCAAGTGCATCTGCTTGTCAGAGACGATCACGTTCACGTAGTTCTCGCTTCGCAAGCAATGGTCGGCCACCGACAGCAGGGAATTAACATCAGGTGGAAGGTAGATGCGAGTGACCGCGGCGCTCTTGTTGACCACCACGTCGAGGAACCCGGGGTCCTGGTGGGTAAAGCCGTTGTGGTCCTGCCGCCAGACAGTCGAGGTCACGAGCAGGTTCAGCGAAGCAATCTCTTCACGCCACGACAGGTTGTTGCAGATCGAAAGCCATTTGGCGTGTTGATTGAACATCGAGTCGATCACGTGGACGAAGGCTTCGTAGGAGGAGAAGAAACCGTGCCGTCCGGTGAGCAGGTAGCCTTCGAGCATGCCCTCCATGGTGTGCTCGCTTAACATCTCCATGACTCGGCCGTTGGTTGCCAATTCGCTGCCATCCAGGTCTTCGGGAAAGAACTCTTCGATCCAGAACTTCTTGCTCACCTGGTAAATGGCGTCCAGCTTATTCGATGTGTTCTCGTCCGGGCCGAAGACCCGGAAGTTGTGCATGTTCGCCTTCATCACGTCTCGCAGGAACGCGCCCAAGGGACGAGTATTTTCGGCTTGGATCTGCCCCGGCTTGTCAAACTTCAGGGCATAGTCACGGAAGTCGGGCAGACGAAGCGCTTTCTTGAGCAGACCGCCGTTGGCGCGAGGATTGGCGCCCATGCGTCGTATACCAGCAGGTGCAAGCTCTTTGAGTTCCGCTACGAGCTTGCCTGTTTGGTCGAACAATTCCTCTGGCTTCTGCGCGCGCATCCAGTTCTCCAACAGGCGAAGCTGTTCGGGGTCCTTCTTTACATCCGGCAACGGCACCTGGTGAGCTCGCCAGAAGCCCTCCAGCCTGTGGCCCTCGACCTCCAACGGCGCGCTCCAGCCCTTGGGTGAGCGCAGCACGATCATCGGCCAGCGAGGACGCTCCGCCACTCCTGTTTCGCGCGCCTCCTGCTGATGCTTCCGTATCTGCTGAACACAGTGTTCTGTGGTTGCTGCCATCGCCTGGTGCATGCTGTCAGGGTCCGACCCTTCCACAAAGTAGGGTGTCCAGCCGTAGCCGTGGAACAGGCTCTCCAATTCCTCGTGGCTGATCCGGGCCAGCAGGGTTGGATTGTTGATCTTGTAGCCGTTCAAGTGCAGGATGGGCAGAACCGCACCATCGCGGGCAGGATTGAGAAACTTGTTGATATGCCATGAAGTTGCTAACGGGCCGGTTTCCGACTCTCCATCGCCCACCACCGCCGCCACGATGAGGTCAGGATTATCAAAGGCTGCGCCGCATGCATGAGACAGCACGTAGCCCAGTTCACCGCCTTCATGGATGGAGCCTGGCGTTTCTGGCGTGCAATGACTGCCGATCCCTCCCGGAAAAGAGAACTGCTTGAAGAATTCGTGCAGGCCTTCCACGTCCTCGCTCTTCTCGGGATAGATCTCCGAGTAGGCGCCTTCTAGGTATACCGGGCCCAGTACTCCAGGCGCGCCATGTCCCGGCCCGGCCAGGAAAATCATGTCCAGATCGTATTTCTTGATCAGACGGTTGAGATGAACATAGATGAAGGCCAGGCCCGGGCTCGATCCCCAGTGCCCGAGCAAGCGGTTCTTGATGTGTTCCGGCCTGAGGGGCTCCTTCAACAACGCGTTCCCCTGCAGATAGATCATGCCCAGGGCGAGGTATTTACAGGCCCGCCAGTAGGCACCCGTCTTACGTAAATCGTCTGTGCTGAGCGGAGTTCCTTCGATCGTAGATCGCGCTTTTCCGTAGGCGCTGAGGGAAAGAGTCTCAGGTGCGGTAACTGCAGCGGAAGTTGTCATATGTACTCCTTACGATCGCGAACGCGTGTAGGTTTGAATGTTAACCACCGGAGATTTCTGCTGTTTAGAAGCATCGGCCAAAGCGGGCGGCGAGTCAACCGCTGGACTGCGATTTAATGTCAATGAAACATAAGCGGCGGTGGAGCCGCGAGCCACCGCAGAATTCCGCCAAGAACCTTGAAAGTTGCATACACCAGCAGGAAAGCCTGCACCGAGGGTGTGAGGCCATCGCTGTCCAAACTGGACCGCCTGCCGCACCTGCAGTCATGGCCAGCCACTAAGTGAGGAACGCGCGGACGGTCGCGCTGCTACTTCTTCTTGCCGAATAACCCGCCCACGGCGCTGGTGGGAACTCCCGGCACTGCCGGTACCTTTCCCGATATGGCTTCCTTCGCTGCACCGGCAGCGAGGCTTCCAGCCACCCCCCCTACGTCCGGAATGAATTTCGGGTCCGCAGTCGTGCCCTCGATGGCGAAGGGGATGCCGCCCTTGCCGCTGCCCGCGGCCGCCACTTGCGCCAGTCCGCCGACCATGCCGCCGTGGAGATTGGCCAGCATCTTGAAGTTGAGCGCTCCAGCCGGGCTTACCGTTCCCGCTCCGGTAATTACGCCAATGGCGGGAACGTCGAGGTCGATGTTGTTAGCCTGGGTGCCTTCGGGCGCGACCCGCGCGTTCAGGCTGAAATTACGGATCGAGGTGTCGGGGTTCGACACTGCCTTTCCGGCAAATGCCGACATTGCTCCCATCTTCGATCCCAGGTTAAAGCCAACCAGGCTGGTGTCGGAGAGTTTCACTGGGCCGGTGATGACCAGCTTGTCCACCGGTCCCGCGATGTCGAGGTTCGCGGTCACCGTTCCCCCCTTCAGCTGCGAACCCGAGGGCAGCACGATGCCCAGCGCCGGAGCCAGGGCCTCCAGTTCTTCCACCGGCATGGGGGGCGCGTTGAGCTTGAGGTTGACCACTTGGGTCTCACCCTGGGTCCTGAAGGTCCCGGTCAGATGGGCCAGCGCCTTGCCATAAGAGATGTCCCCCTGGGCCAACGTTCCCGACTCCTTGTCGAGGTCCACATCCACGGTGTGCTTGATCACAATGGCCTTCGGAGCGGGCGATCCCTTGGGCGACAACTTCAGCTTTGTGCCGGTGAACGTTCCGATTGCCTTCGCCTGGCTCCCCGTGGAGGTGAGTGTGCCATCAAAATTCGCTATCCCTGCGATGCCGCTGGCCGGGTCGATAAAGCCGGAGGCTGCAATGTCCATATTGTTGATCTTGACCGCACTCTCAAAGGGAGTTTTGGAGGCATCGGTTGGATTGATCGGACCGGCTTTCCCCGAGATGTCCGCGTTCCCTCCGCCGGGCAGCCCCGCTGTCAGCTTGAACGGGAATTGCGAGGTGGCGGAGAAATCCGTCACCGCAATGTTGACCTTGTCGTACACCTTGGGCTGGGCAGAGGAATTGGCTTTTCCGACCATCAGCTTGCCATTGTTGACGTTCAACTTGCCCACCGAAAGATTCTGCGACGCCGACTCGCCCGCCTTGGGCGCCGTTGGCTTCTTCTCCGATGCTCCGCCGATGCTGGAGTAGTTCCAGGTCCCATTGGCGGCCCTGAGCAGCGTGATCTGCGGCTCCTCCAGCACAATGTCAGTCACTTTCAGCTGCTTCGAGAAGATAAGTGGCATCAGTTCCACGCCGATCCCCAGCGACTTCGCTGTTACAAACGGCGATTTGCTGAAGGCCGGATCGTCCGCGATCGCGACATTGTCCGCCTCGACAGCGCCGGAGAAGATCGACAAACTCAGATTGCCAATCGTGACCTGGCGCCCAACGCAGCGCTAGCTTCCGCTTCAATCTTGGGGCGGAAGCTGTTCACGTTAATCAGGAATGGAAGTGCAATCAATATCAGGACAAAAACCGCGACCACAATCAACACGATGCGCAACCAACGGCTTTTCATTGGGGCCTTCCTGTTCTCCCGGACGTACCGCCAGGACGTTTCGACTGTTCAAAACTCATACCCACGCCAGTGTGCTGCCCACCCGACTTTTTTCGGCGCATGGGTAGATGAACTGAGGTAGCGTCCAGACATTATAGCCGTCGAAGCACATCATTTCCGGCCGGCAAGCCGTGGGCGGATTCACCATCGGTTCCATCCTAACTTTACGCACCGTGCAGTCCGGGCGGCCTCGATTGCTCTGCCTCAGCCGATCTCCGAGCACGCCTCGGTCCTACGACAGGGTCGCGCGCCAGTTGCCCCGCCGGCGAACCGGTCAAAGAGTGGGCGGGAGCAGTCGTCACCCTGAGTAACAAGCCACTACCTCCGCTCAAATGCACGTTCTTATTCGACTCTAGAATGATCTGGCCTACTGGATCCCGCCTTCCGGCATGGGCGATTTTCAGGTCCTCAAAACCGTAGACGCCACACGCCGAAGGCGAGAACAACCAAAGCGCCTGCTCGCGGTCGTTGCCAGCTTCCACTCCCCTGCATCCGCCTGCACGGGACGCAATCAGCTTCGCGGTGACATCGCCCCCGATCGTTGAGTTCCCTACCACTTGGCTGCCTGACGACATCACCATACCCGCCCCGCGATAGACAACGTCACCTCCGATTTGCACGGTTACCCAATCACTTTCTGTGGTGCCGTAATCATCGATCGCGTTCGTGGGTAGTTGCGCCTCAAATACGTTCATCATGGATGCCAGCGAGCGCAGGCTCGTCGTGATCGGGACTTCGGCGCCGCGAATCAACAAGCGATCAAACGACATCACGATGCGTGACCGCGAGGTTGCGCTCGGCCGCACTACTTCGACGACTCTCCCAACTACCTTGGCGCCGGTTCGAATCCGCGTCTGGGAAGGCAGCGGTACGTCTTGCATCACCCTGGCTTCGATTTTCTGACCGACCTTGGCTTTTCTGGCGTCCAGGGTGGTTCGTAGCATCACTGGAATGACCGTGCCGGCTGGAATCTCTTGCCCACTCAGGACCGAAGCGACCAAACACAGGCTCGACAGCAAAATCTTGAGCCCTCGCATTTGTATTTCTCCTTCGCCCTTTCCAGAAGATGTAACCCTGTCTGCAGAGGATGCAAGTTTGTGTCAGGACGAAAGCATGTTCCATGCAGAAATGAGATTGGCTGGGCGAACAAGTATCGGCTAACCTGAAGGCATGTCGGAATCTGTAGACCCCCATACATCACCGCGTTTATCCCTCTGGCCAGATGTAATAGGTTTGGTCTGAGCTCTTAAGCCCTGGTGCGCCCTAAGGTGAGCCGAATATGAGTAGCAACTCCAAGACGGTTTTTGATTCGATGGGCCGCGAGGATCTTCTTCGTGCGCTCGAAATGTTTGCCAAGAACTGGCTGGCGCATGATGGATGTTGGTTCCTGGCGGCGGAAGAGCGCTTGGGAATGGAAGCCGCAATTGAACTGGATACGCGTTCCTGGGAACGATTTGCGGCGGCGGAGGCAAACCGCATCCGACTACGTTTGGCGTCCCGCACCAGGGCGGTCTCGAGGCGCTGGAAAAGGCGCTGGGATTGCGCCTTTACGCTGTCATCAACGGCAGCGAGTGGAATGGTCGGAAGACAGAAAGCGCTTGCGCTTCTTCATGGATATTTGCCGCGTCCAGGAGACCCGGCGGCGCAAAGGGCTTCCAGATTTTCCTTGCAAGAGCGTCGGCATAGTCGAATTCGAAACCTTCGCCCGGACCATCGACTCGCGTATCCGCACAACCTGCTTGCATTGTCCTCCGGAGGCGGAGGCAGGCCAATACTGCGGGTGGGAATTCAGCCTGGAGGAATAGCGCCTCGAACGACTCCGCGCGAGCAGGGAATCGTTGTTGGGCAGCTGTCGAACAGACAAGTATCCGCGATGGACTATGCTACCATCGCGGTCGAACCATTCTTTTCAAGGAGCCCTCATGCGGAAAACGGTCATATCGCTTGCGGTTGTCATGTTCGTGTTGGTATCGATGTTCGATCTATACGCCGGCAGTCTGGCGGGCGTGACGCTGCCGGACACAGCACAGGTCGGAAGCACGAAGCTGGTGCTCAATGGTCTGGGATTGCGAAGCGAGTTCATGGTCAAGGTCTATGTCGCGGGACTCTACCTTGAACAGAAGTCGTCGGACCCTAGCGCCATCATCAAGGCCGACGCGCCCAATCGGATCGTCATGCAGTTCCTGCACGGCGCCAGCAAGAGCCAAATGGCGAATGCCTTCAACGAGTCGTTCAACGACAATACGCCGGACGCCATGAAGACGATGAAGCCCGACATCGACCGGTTGCTGGGCGCGCTCGAGCCCATGAAGGTGGGGGACCAAATGGTCTTCACTTACGTCCCGGGCACGGGCACCACCTTCGCCATCAACGGCAAGGACAAGCTGACCATCGCCGGTTCGGCCTTCAACCCAGTGCTCTTGTCGGTGTGGCTCGGGCCCAAACCGCCCACTGCGAGTGTGAAAAAGGGGATGCTCGGGAAGTAGAGCCAGTTGCGGGCAGAAAACTCCCTACGACTGTGTTGGACCAAACGCTTGCTGGGTTGTTGACCGGGAGCCGCGGTTCAAGCCTGGCCTGGCGACGTTTCTACGCAGTCAGGCGCCTGTACCGGCCGACGGCAACACTGCTATCGAATCTTGGATGGAAGCTGGAAACCGCCAGCCGTAACGCGGGCAAGGTAGCACAGGTTCACCCGATAGGAATACTTCACTAGAAAACGAGAGGACAAATGATTCAAATGACACCCGCACTGAAACGCG
>CAWJIW010000010.1:0-9764 GCA_963843005.1 uncultured Acidobacteriaceae bacterium
AAGACTTCACCACCGAGAACACCGAGGGCACGGAGATGAATCAGAAAATATTCTCCGTGCCCTCTGTGTCTCCGTGGTGATTAAGTTTCTTTCTGTTTCCGAATCTCTCCATCACCGACGAGATCAACTCTTTCGCATCGGTGATGCCCTTCATTACGATCTGAATGTCCATCGCCGGTTTGCCTGGCTGGCGAGCGCTCTGGCAGTAAATACCGTGCTGGCCGACGAGCGTCAGCGTATCGGTCAACACATCGAGAGCAACCGCCAGACGTCCTCGTGACGCGCCCATCATGAACTCGTGCCGTTCCAGTTCTTCCCGCTTATCATCCAGAATGCCCATCAGAGCTCCCTTATCGCGATTGTGATTGTGCTGGCCGACAGATGCCGGGCAAAACCATCTCCAGATTGTATCGTTCTGCGCGGACGTGAATAATGGAGCGGCAGGATGAATGCACGTCGATTGGCATTCAACAGGAGATTGCAATGCAGAAGAGCCGTTCAGCGCTACTCGTCGTTCTGGTCACGATCACCCTCGCAGCCGTCGCATGCGCCAGAAACCTAGCCCTCCCGGCGAAGCATCAATCACGTTCGCTGACGGAAAAACGGTAACGATCCAGTACAGCCGCCCGTCAATGCGTGGCCGCCAGATATTGGCGGGCTTGTCCCCTATGACCAGGTTTGGCGCACCGGCGCGAACGCCGCCACCAGCCTGAAGACCGACGTGGACCTGAACATCGGCGGCTCAATGTTCCCGCCGGCAGTTACACGCTGTACACACTGCCCGGCGCGAATGCCTGGAAGCTGATCATCAACAAACAGACTGGCCAGTGGGGAACGGAATACAACCAGAGCCAGGACCTGGCACGTGTGGACATGAAGGTAACGCAGCGTTCGTCTCCGCTGGAACAGTTCACGATCTCATTCGACAAGAGCGGCGGCAACTCGGCGACCCTGAAGCTGGAGTGGGCAAATACCATCGCCTCTGTCGAGGTGAAGGAAAAGAAATAAGAGCGTTGTTAGCCTGCGGAATACACGGAGCAGTTTTGACCGCAGAAGTCGCCAGCCTCGGTGTTGGAGTGACTAAGGTTGCTGAGCTAAAGCCACGAGCCTCGACAGATCCACGGAACGGTCGAACTCGATGCCAAAAGACTCGCGCAAACAGTGGCGCACCGCTGACTCCCCGGTAAGACATTCTCCTCACGTTCGCCGTCCCGCGTAACGATGAGGCGCATATTGGCCAATGTGATGCGGCCAGATGGAGTGGCTTTGCTGCATATCCATCGCTTGGTGAAACCCGACTCCGGCGAAGTCTGGTGAAATGTGCACATTTCCTGGTAATCGCCTAGCGCACGCGGGACATCGCGGAAACGGTACAACGGGACGTGTCCTCGGTCATCTTCCCGAAGAAGCTGCCATTCATCGCCGCTGGGCGAAACGAGATAGCGGTGCCCGTCGACCTGATCGGCGCCTCCTTCGCGAAATATGATTGGGTCGATGAACGAGTCCCCGAACCCCACGTCCACCAGCCATGGATCGTCGAGCTCGACCTTGAGTAACATGTGATCGAATTCCGGCCCAAATCCGCCATCATCACGTCGCACCCGAGCTGACAGCATCCGAACGCTGAAGCCCAGCGCAGTCAGCAACTCGCAAAAGAGGCCATTCAGCTCATAACAAAACCCGCCACGCCGGCGCTCCACGACTTTGCCATACAGCCGGGGAACATCGAGACAGATCGGTGTCGCCAGTGGAATATCGAGGTTCTCGAAGGGGACGGTAAACAAATGTTGCCGGTGAAGGCTGCGTAAGGTGGCAGCAGTTGCCTGACGTGGCCCGTCGTACTCAAGGCGGCGAAGATACGCCTCGACGTCCATGCTCACACCGGCAGCTCACCTTGCAGCCAGCCGGCCTCCTGCGGCTTAGCTTGGGCCGTGAGGTCGAGGACCAGGTTCTCCAGAACCAGCCGCTTACTGGGAGGATTGGAGCGTACTGCGAGGTCGGCTCGGGCCACGCGACGGATGGCGCTAGTGAGTTCGCGGCGCGATTTATAGCGGCGCGCCTGGCGAATGACGTCTTCCGCCGCGAACGGCGGTATGCGAAAACCCTGCCACAAAGCCTGCCACAGCGCGCGCGAGTCGCGCACGTTGCGCTCCAGGATGACCAGCATTTGCCGGAAGGTGCGCGCCAGCATGTAGAGGTGTCCGATGGCTGCTTCGTCGCCGTCTCCAGCGCTCAGGATAGCGTCCAGCACGCTCAGAGCCCGCGCCCGGTCCCGAGCGGAGATGGCATCGGTCAATTCGTAGAACGACCGCTGCTTGGCCGCAAGCACCAGAGTTTCAACATCGCCCAGGGTTATCCGCTTCTTGTCGCCGACGAAGAGCACCAGCTTCTCCAGTTCGTTGACGAGCATCATCATGTCGCCACCGAGCGAATCCACCAGCTCGCGGGCGGCGTCGTTGTCGAGCTTCACGGCGTCGCTGTCCGCGGTTGCGATCGCCCACTTCACGGCATCGCCATCGTCCACGCGAGCGAACTCAAGAATGCTGCAATACTCGCCCAAGGTTTCGCGGATACGTTCGTAACGCTCTTTGTCGGTCAGGTCCATGCGGCGGACTTCTGCCGGGATATTGATATGATCGGCTACGAAGACCAGCAGCGCATCAGGATTCGGGTTGCTGAAGTAATTCTTGATCGCGGCAAATTCCTCGTCGTGCTTACCCCGGCTGTACAAAGTCTTCACGCCCCGGATGAAGAAGACCTGGAATGGCGACATCAGCGACGGGGTTCGCGCCTGATCCAGGATCTGCTGCAATTCAAGTTCGCCGAGGTCCACGTCGTAGAGACTCAGTTCGCGCACTTCTGCGGGCACCAGATGCTGCAGGATGGCATCGCGGCAACGCTTGCGGAAGAAAGCCTCATCGCCGACGAAGACGTACCCGGCGGCCAGCTTGCGCGCTTTAACGTCAGCCACGAACCGATCTGAGGCCGCGAAACTACGCATCTAGTAAGACTCCAGGACGTCGCTGACCAAGGTATGCGCGAAGCTGGAACCCACCCGCTTCAGAGCCGGTTCTTCTTCCTCGAAGAAGCTGGCAACGTCACGTGAGACCTGGTACTGCTCGCGGTAAAGATAATTCGGGTTCTGCCAAAGTACCTTGCCGCGACGGCTGATCAGCGACGCTTTCATTCCGATGATCACCATACCCGAAGAAATGCGCCCAGTTTGCGAATCATAGGTCAGTGGAACGATTGTTGCGTAGGTGACGCTCCCGGTGAAGGTGGCATCCGCCGTGCCATCGTTTTCCGTGACAACCCGGTAATTGGTTCGTGATCGCAGTTCGCGTATGACATCTTCGGTCAGCTCCTGCCCGAAGCTATAGAACTGGGTCACGTTTCCGAACACCGGCACATACAGGGTGCGAACGTCGGACGGCAGGCGCACTGCCTGGCCGCCAGTGTGGTATCCGCATCCCACTGCCGAAAGCAGAAGGGCTGTGACACAAACACTCGCCAAGGCGCACCCAAGCCGGGAGCGCATTACTGTACCGTCCCTCGCGGGCGGGTAGCGGTCATGCCCTCCGCGCACTCCACCGCCGTAAGGGCCGCAATCCTCAGGTTGTCGGATGCAGCCCACACCCAGAACCCGCTCGCGCGTTGCGAGTCACGATGAACAAAAATCTGTATTTGCTCCTGTCCCGCGGCGTTCACGTTGCTGGGCGACTCCTCTGCGCCCTGGAGCACGTCCACATGGTCACCGGAAAGCGCCGCGACCAGTTCCTCGAGCTGCACCGATTGCTCCAGTTCAATGTAAAGGGAAAATGCATGCCCATGGAAGATGGGAGCATGCAGAAGCATCAGCGAAGGTACGGGCAATCTCTCTCCGACAATGGCGCGAAAATGGCGCTGGATGCGAGTTTCGATGGAGACGATTGAGGACGGAGATTTCTCGCCATAACGATCGAGCAAGTTGAAAGCCACTTGCGCGTCAAACACGGACTTAGGAAGCTGCTGGAATGAGAGCAGGTTCACCGTCTGCTCATGCAACTCATCCATTCCCCGCTTTCCGTGCTCGGAGGCAGGTTCAAACGCCGTGACCACGGTACGCGCGATTCTGCCGGCTTTCTGCGCCCGCAGCAACAACAAGGCCAGGACCACGGCAGCCGGGTGTGCGATGGCGACAGTAACATCCGTGAACTCCACCTTGGGAGAGATTCCCAGTTCTCGCTCCACCCAGGGCGCCCGCAGCAGCACGCCCGGCTCGCCTTCCAGCGCATAGGAGAGATCGATGACGTCGCTGTCCGCCTGGCGAGCCATTGGCCAGGTACGGCGCGTGAATGCCTCATCCGAGGCGAAGAACGTGAAGTCCACGTTGTCCAGATGTTCCGGAAGAACACTCTGTATGAACGTTGGCTCATCGCCCACGGCCTCCAACTGACCCAGCGACTCTTCGTCGTCGAGCAGACGAACGTCCTGGGTAGGGAAGTTGCGGTCGCTAAGGACCTCCTTCAACTCGCGCCCCTTGAGCGTGCCGGCGCCAATGATGGCTACGCGGAACATTCCACCCCAGTTTCCTCCGTCCGGCCGAACCGGGGAGGGTTTGTTTGGTTCTTTTTTCATCAAGCGTGTGAGGCCTCGTCTTGTGGCGGAGGAGGAGGCAGTGACGGCCGCCGAAACACAAACGAGAGCCGGGCCAGCACTCCCGCCAGGACATAAATCAGGGCGAGGGCGAACAGCACATAATCCGAAAAGAACCAGCCCAGCGCGATAGTACCCCCGATGACGATAATCCACCGGAAATTGCGCCGTTCACGCAGGTTGAGCTCCTTAAAGCTGTAAAAGCGCCAGGTACTCACCATCAGGAAGGAGATCGCGAACACGAAGACGCCCCATCCCAAAGAGAGCCACCAGTACTGTAAGGGATTGCCTTGTACCAGATGGACCACGGCGGCCACTACGCCAGCACCAGCCGGAATCGGCAGCCCCACAAAATACTTTTTTCCCGGGCGTCCCGGATTCGAGGGTTGCGGGTTCATTTGGATGTTGAAGCGTGCCAGGCGGCTGGCTCCTGCCATGAGGAAGACGAAGGTGGCAATCGCCCCCAGTTGAATGATCTTCAGCCGGAGACCGTTGTCGTCCATTGCCGGCAACATTCGGAAGCCCCACATCCAGGCCAGGATTGCGGGCGCAACGCCGAAGGCGATCACGTCGGCCAGAGAATCAAGTTCCCGGCCGAAGGCGCTGACGGTGTTGGTCATGCGTGCAATTCGGCCGTCCAGTCCGTCGAACGCAATGGCGAACCCAATCGCTTTGGCGGCCTGATCGAAGTGCCAAGGGTCGGAGGCCGTACCCTGGATGGTCTGCGAAAGAGCGTAATAACCGGCCGCGATGTTGAACGCGGTGAACAGCGAAGGAAGTATGTACAAACCCTTCCGCGTCTTGCGCGGGCCGGATGAATCGTCATCACGCTGCCTCAGCCGTTCGTTCATCGCACCTCCGCCAAGTCTCGCAAATTGGGCGTCACGGCCCGACGCTGCGTAACTGCCAGAACGCTGGAACCACCTTTGACGTGATCGCCCACCCGGACCTTTATCTCCGCGTCGGCGAAGAGTACATCCACCCGTGAACCGAACTTGATCAATCCCACGCGTTCACCGCAGGCAACCTGATCGCCAATTTTCTTATTGAACACGATGCGCCGGGCCAGCAGTCCTGCAATCTGCTTGAAAATGACAGTGCCTACATCGCCTCGGACGGAAACTACGTTCTGCTCATTAAACTCGGCCGAGATCGCATCCATCGCGTTGCCGAACTTTCCGGTTTTGTACTTCACATCGCTGATGACGCCCGCAATGGGGGAACGGTTTACGTGCACATTAAATACGTTGAGGAAGATGCTGATCCGATTTCTTTGTTCGCCATTCTCCTGCACGATGGAAACGTCGGTAACTTTCCCATCAGCCGGAGAAACGATGGCGCCTTGCACCGCCGGAATCTGGCGCTCGGGATCGCGGAAGAACCACAGAAAGAACGCCGCCAGCAGCAAGGGAATCGCCGCCAAGGCAGGCAAAGTGAGCCAGCCGACCAGCACTGCCAAGGCGATAAAGGCCAGTCCGTAATAGATCCCGTCGCGAACCATGGGCTGGATTGATTATAGAGCCTGACCTTCGGCTACCCTAATGCGATGCCCCAACGATCTCGCGGGTGAGTTGGTCCATGCGCTGTTGTACCTCATGGAACTTTTCGCCAGTTGAGGGCCCGGCAAATCCGGCGTGGATGGCATGCACGCGTGCATCGCGGTCGAGGAAGATGGTCGTGGGAAATGCGCCAAAGTGCACCAACTGCGGAAGCGTCTTTTGGATCTGCCCCTCGTCGGTGGTGCCGGCCAGCAACAACGGGAAGGTCAGACCGTACTTGGCGCGGTAGATGCCGATCTGCCGCAGATCGCGCGCAGTCTCATCGGTGTATTCGTAAGCCAGGCCGACGATCTCCAGTCCCTGCGCGTGGTATTTGCGGTAGAGCTCTTCCAGAACAGGAGCTTCGTCGTGGCAGTTGGGACACCAGGTGCCAAAGATGTCCACGATCACCGGTTTCCCCTTGAACTCAGGGCTGTTCTGGTTCAGGATCTTGCCAGCGGCATCCACACCACTGAAGCGGAACGGCTCTGCCGGGTCCTTCACGGTCGTCAGGCTTCCCGCCAGAGCATTGGGATTGGCCACGGCTGCATCGGTGCTGCGCTCCGCCCTGAAAGGCGCTGACGACCGCACGCCCCCGATCTCTCCCATCAGGCTGCCATCCGGCTGAAATTCGCCGACGAGCGCCAGCACGTGGATGCCATCGAAGCGGCTCAAGTGAAATCGCGCATGGCCGTTCGTATCAGTCCAGACACTCCCGTGCATCAGGCCGTCATCACCACTCACCGGCTCAAGAATGCCGGTAACTGCGACTTTCCCATCGGCCGCGGCCATCTTCTCCTGCTGAAAGCTGGTTAACACGACCTTCTCCGCGCCCTCAGCGCCAGCCTCTCTCAACAGCCAATCTCCAGCGAGGCTTGGCCCCGTCCACGCCCTGCCGGCCGCCGGCTCCTGGTACGCGACCAGCGTGACTGGGATGTGCACTCTTGCGCCTTTGGTCTGACGCGAATACTCTCCCTCCATCTTCTTGGGCGCAACGATATGGAGCGTCAGTTGGCCATCGTAGTAGTCGAGACGAAGCGTCAGGGTCTGGCCATCCCACGTGGCGCTGCTGAATGGCTGTCGATCCGTCGCATTCAGAAGCGCTGCGGCGAGACCGTTTCCCTCAGGCTTCAGTTCGATGCCAAAGTTCACTTCTCCAACGCGGCCCTGGATGGAGCCGGTCCAGAGTCCGGTTGGGGGTTCGGCCTTAGATTGACTATCGGCGGCCAACGCGGCCGAAATCCCGGATAGAAGAAGAAGTGCCAGGAAGCTGGGCCGACCTAGACAAAAAATGTTCATCGCGAGACACTTGCCCATAGTCGATTTATCACTCGCTCGATGGCATATCCCGACCGGAAGCACGTTTTCTGCGGTATCGGTTGAATTGATGATCGCCCACCTTGCGGCAGCTCAGCCAGGTCCAGTGCGTCATTGTATCGCGGGTGAATCCTGGACCTGCGAACACGGTGGGTCGCATCAGCAGCGGAGCAGATTGTTCGGCCGGGGTGCGTTCCTGCTCGGGCGGGACGAGCTGGCCGGTCTCGATCGGCGAAACCGTCATGAACTTCTCGTCAATCAGATCGGCCCGCGCCAGATTGCCGTAAAGCGTTGGCCCGCCTTCGCACAGCAGGTACTCGATCCCAAGTTCCTGGCGCAGGCGGCGAACCCCAAGCTCAAGGTTGACCGTGTCGCCTTCCCCAGCCGCGATAATGGCCACGTGCGGGCGGGAACCTCTCGCCCGCAGTCTTTCGGCGCCAGCCGGCGAGGTGAGGATCCCGGAATCCACCACGTCGCCGTCGAAAACCTTGTATTGCGAGAGAGCAAGATCGGCGGCGTGCGTGACGAAGATGTTACGCTCGCGTCCCTTGCCAAGCCTCTTACGCAATTCGCGGAGTTTTGGGTCGGCGACCTGGAAGACAATGCCCCGGCTTTCAGGCCCCCGGCTGCGTTGCTCCTCAATCAGCGTATTCATCCCCAGCAGGATTCCGTCGGCATGAGCGCGCAGCAGGTCCATCAGCCAGCGGTCCTCCCGCGACTGCGAAATTTCGCCTCCGGAGGCGTGCCGTCCCAGCAGCGTCGTAATGCCATCGAGTGACTGGACGAAGTTGGAGTAAATCCAAGGGCGTTCAGCAGGCGGAGCAGGGAAGCCGAAGTTGCCGTAGGGCGCGTAGGCTTCGTCGGTGACCGGGCTTGGTTCGGCGTTGTCGAACAGCACCTCGAAAGGGCGGATTTGGTTGGGGCTCTCCATCAGCAGGATTCCAGAAACGATTTTATCCGACGCGGAAACAATCTTTTCGCCGTCATACGTGGCGTTATAATGTGACCGCCTCCACAAAACAATTCTGGCGCCTGTCTTACACCGCCCGCCGTGGTGGGTGCGGGTCGGTTCAAAGAATGGTTGGGCGTTCGTCGGTTGATCTCAAGCAACTGCGGCAAGAGATATGAGGGTCTTTGTCAGTTCGACTTACTCGATCTAGTCGATCACCGAGCCGCGCTGAACGCCCTGCTTCAGCGGATGACCGTTCGCTTCTCGGCCATGGAGTTCTTCGGGAGCCGCACCGACGAGGCTATCCCTGCGTGCAGAAAGGAAATCTCAGAGTCTGACGTGCTGATAGGTGTCTACGCCTGGCGATACGGCTGGCAATCAAGTCAGGCTGATCTGTCGATCACCGAGGAGGAATTTGACTACGCCAGACAGCTCGGAAAGAAATGTCTGTGCTACCTCATCGACCCGGACCATCCTTGGCCGCCGAAGCACATAGACAAAGGTGAATTGGCGGATCACCTCACAAACTTCAAATCGAAGGTGAACGCGCTAGTGCGCAGCCAGTTCACGACTCCAGAGAACCTCGCCATGCAGGTGGCCGCCGACCTCGCGCGGGAAATGGCACCCCGGGCGCCGAAGGACAGCTTCGGCGGCCTGTGCGACTCAACTGGGAAGTCTTCGCCCCAGAAATGCAGGGCGTCTTGTCGGCAGCGTACTCACAGGCGCGTGTAGAGAGCTCGGACGGAAAGGTTGCGACACGACATGTTGTCACCGCTCTGGCGAGTCTGCCGAATACGGCCCGACTACTTGTCACAGGCTTTCCAAAGGTCCTGCTCCCAGGCCTTTCACCGAATCTACCCACGCCAAGCCTGGACGAGCTGTTCGGCTATGCTCGACCCATTTCGTCGTGCGTTCTTGGCTCGATGGAGCGACTTTTGCCGTTGCACTCCCCAGCCCAGCGCCTTCTGGCGATCGAGCTCGCCGTGGATCTTCTGAAACATGGTACCGGTAAATCCGTCGCTGAGTTCCGGAGCGCCGGCGTCGATGAGGCTGCGATTGACACGATGACTCAACACATCAGAAGGACATCAGCCGACAAGAAACTGCTTCGCACGGCGCTTCGCGAGTTGACAGATGCCGAGGTGGTTCACCTGGCCTACGTCGCCGAGGTAATCATTCCTGAAAACCTGAACGGCGACGCCCTGCGAAACGAGGTCCTGGATCGGTGCCAGGCCGGACAGAGGATTCTGGTTGTTGTTGGTGAGCTTATACGCCGGTATCCTCGCTTGCTCGACATGCGTCCAGGGTAATCGTCTCAGTGGTTA
>CAWJIW010000011.1:0-14127 GCA_963843005.1 uncultured Acidobacteriaceae bacterium
GCCCTTCTTCACCTTGTGATACTTCGCCCCAGAGGCGGTCTGGGAGGACTTGTGACTAGCAGGCCCTATGGCAGGAGCGCTGCTGTGTTCGGAGGTCGCCACCTCTGAGCCACTCCCTGTCGCCGGTTTGTAGATCAGCAGGGTCCGTCCGGTAGCCAGGGTGTTTCCGCGCAGGTGGTTCCATTTCCGCAACTTATCCGCCGGGACCTCGAAGTCGTCGGCAACGGATTCCACCGTGTCGCCCTTCCGGACCTTGTAGTGCGTTGGCTTATGCGAATAGGCGACCGTGTCAGCGCCCTGCTTACCCGGCGCGATGGGAATGATCAGCTTCGTGCCGACCTTCACTTCCCCACCGGCAAGTCCGTTGGCCTCGGCAATCGAGGAGGTGGAGGTGTGGTATTTGTGGGCGATGGAGGCCAACGAATCGCCATATTCCACCCGGTGGTAGCGCCACCACGTCCGCATATCCATCGGGATGGCGGCCATGGCAGTCTCGTACTTTCTCGCGAGCCGGCGGGCAGGTTCAGGGTGAAACGTCTGGTCTTTGGGGGTGGTCATCCGCAGCAGGCTGGGGTTCAACTCCTGAAGCTAATCCACCGAGGTATCGAGGCACTCGGCGACCAATCTTAGGTCCACCGGATAGGTGATTGCCACCTGATCAACCTGCTCCGCCGGTTCGAAAACCACATGCTCCAGTCCGTACTGCCCGGGATTCTTCGCAATGATGGTTTCCGCCAGGATAATGGGCACATAGTTCCGGGTTTCCTGGGGCAGGACGCCGCGCCGGTAAAGCTCCCAGAAATCGGCATACCCGGTGCGTTCCACCGCGTGCTGGACGGTGCCGGCGCCGGAGTTGTAGGCGGCCATCGCCAGATACCAGTCGCCGAACTGGTGGTAGAGGTCCTTCAGATGGTGCGCGGCGGCGACGGTGGCTTTTCCGGGATCCTGGCGTTCATCCACCCACCAGCTGCGCTGCAGCCCGTACACGAGCGCCCGTCCCGGCCATGAACTGCCACATGCCGCGCGCCCCCGCCCGCGAGAGCGCCAACGGCTGAAAGCCCGACTCCGCCTGCGCCAGGTAAATCAGGTCCTGGGGCACGCCATCCTGCTTGAATATCCGGGAGATCATCTCGCGATATCGTCCGGAGCGAACCAGGGCATGCTCCACCGTGGCCCGTCCGCGCGGGCTGGAGAAATAATTGATGAACATCGCGACCTGGTCGTTAAGCACCAGCGGAAGGTCCGACTTGGTGGTCTTGACCTCGGCTTCGGCCTTGGCGGTAACGTTGGGATCAACCGGGAAGGTGACGTCGTTGGCCTCGTCGATAGGTGCCGGGGTCGGAGCGCTGCTCGGTAAACCCGTCGCCCTGCTTGAGCGCGACCAGTTCCAGTTCGTGTACGGCCTCGACAATTTTGTCGAATTCGCGCTCCAGACGCTCGTCGTTACGGAGGTCCAAGTTACTGGAAAGCAAGGTGTTAAACGCCTGGTCGAAGTTGGCTTTGGCGGCTTCGAGATGCCCAGCCTTGTAATTGGCCTCTCCGGCAGCGTATAGCGTCTCGGCTTGGGCAATCAGGCCGTCGGCCGGGTCGGGCTTCGCCGGAGCGGCTTGCTGAGGCTTGGGCGGAGGATCGGCGGCCTTGTCAACGGGAGCGGTGATCTCCGGGGCTTTGGCCTGGGCGGGAATGGAGGCGGTCGCCGGCTTGGGATCGCTGGTTTCGCATCCCGTCATTACCAGGGCTGCGGCGAGAGCCGCCGGAAGCAAACCGCGACGAAAGATTGTCATTACCTGCGAAACAGCCCTCTATTTTTAGTCAGTTTTAGCGAACCGAATGTGATGTTACTACGCGTTGAAATTCAGGGTCAACGAAGCTGGGTTCGATACGAATAGGTTCCGCGCTCAAAGATTTGACGGGCTTAAACTCAACCTTGTTCTGCATGTCCTAGATTAAGGTAGACGGTGTCTATTGACAAGTAATTCGGCCGGGAGCATACTTTTGTGTCGTAGCAAGAGGTAGCCATGAACATCGTCACGATTTACGAGAAATTCCCGACCGAAGCTGATTGCATCAGGCATCTGGAAAACGTGCGCTGGCGTGGCACTCCGGTGTGCCCCTACTGCAAATCTAACCGCACAACCCCGATGTCCAGCGAATCGCGACATCACTGCAACGGCTGTAACACCACTTTTAGCGTCACTGTTGACACAATCTTCCATCACACTCATTTAGACCTGCAAAAATGGTTCCTCGCCATCTCGCTAGTTCTCAACGCCAAGAAGGGTATCTCCGCTCGTCAGCTTGGCCGCGATATTGAGGTCAACAAGAATACCGCTTGGTACATGGAGATGCGAATCCGCAACGCGATGTTTGAACAGCCAGAGCTTATGCGCGGCATCGTTGAAATGGACCAATGTTACATCGGCGGAAAGCCTCGCAAGGGCACTGGCCCACATAAGCGCGGTCGTGGCACAGACAAGGCTCTGGCTATCGGCATCACTGAGCGTGGCGGCAAGATCGTCGCTCGCCCCGTCGATAAATCGAAACTCAATTCCCAGAGCCTTGCCAAGTTCGTTCGCGAAAACGTTGACGTGAACGACGCGATGCCCATCACGGATGAGTTCAGCGGCTATATCCGCGTCGAGACATTCATGCCTCGCGCTGTTATCAACAATCAGAGCTGCTACGCCGGTGGGGAGATTCACACGAACTCTATCGAAGGATTCTGGGGCCTTTTGAAACGCGGAATCATGGGGCAGTATCACAAGGCTTCCATTCGGCACCTGCCTCAATACGTCACCGAGTTCTGTTATCGCTATAACGGGCGGAATAACCCAGCCCTCTTTGAACTGACGCTCGCAAGAGCAGTAGGAGCCTAGGTATGACGGACGAAAAGCCTAAACTTTCAAAGGCCACACACGAAGGCACATTGCACATTGGAAGCATCGAAATTCGCTGTGCGGTTCTGGAGAACGGCCAACGCGTACTAACCCAGAGTGATGTCATGCGAGCTTTGGGTAGGGCGCGCCAAGCAAAGGGACGCCAGTATTATGATGGCGACGTCAACCTCCCCGCTTTCATCACAGCAAAAAACCTAAAACCATATATCTCTAAAGACTTAGAGGTGACGTCAAGCCAATTCGAGTTCAAACCAATCAAGGGCAATCGAGCATTCGGATACGCTGCGGAGTTGCTGCCGAAGGTTTGCGACGTCTTTTGGGACGCCGAAAAAGCTGGTGTCCTCACTCCGCAGCAGAGGCACATCGCAGAGCGCGCCAAGATGCTAACCCGTGGACTTGCGCATGTTGGCATAATCGCCCTAGTTGACGAGGCTACCGGATTCCAGGAGGTTCGCGACCGCAAGGCACTACAGGCAATTCTCGACAAGTTTCTATTGAAAGAGTTTGCTGCGTGGGCTAAGCGGTTCCCCGACGAGTTCTATCAGGAGATGTTTCGACTAAAAGGGTGGCAATGGCGCGGCATGAAAGTGAATCGACCGTCCGTTGTCGGTCATTACACCAACGACATCGTTTACCAAAGGCTTGCCCCCGGCGTACTCGAAGAACTAAAAAAACGGAATCCCAAAGATGAACACGGCAACCGAAGGACCAAGCACCACCAGTGGCTAACCGAGGACGTCGGCAATCCGGCCCTTGCGCAACACCTCTATGCAACCATCGGGTTCATGCGGGCAGCGTCAACTTGGGATCAGTTCTACCGCATGATGCAACGGGCATTTCCAAAGCTCAATACAACAATGCTGCTGGATTTTCCAGAACCAGAAGCTGTCCCAACCCTCAATCTGAGTCGGTCAATTGCGCTAACAGGAGTCGTTCAAGATACGCCGAGAGATCAGAAACATTGAAATGGCCAGCGTCCCAAGCTAAATCAGCCGCCTTGAGGGCTGCATAGTAAGGGTCTCGATTTTCTCGAATACGCTCCGGCACTATTTTCTTCCCGCCCAGCAGTTTTTTCTGCCTCATGCAAATCAGGTAATAGCACGCCGCTCTGGCTGTTCTTCCGTTGCCTTCCACAAACGGATGAATCCAGTTAAGCCTCCATAGGGCATAGGCCGGAAGCAGGGTCGGGTGTTCATGAATCGTCCAGTTCTCGTGGACAACAGAAAAGAAACGATCCATCTCGTTTGGGACGTCATTGAAATGGGGCGGGGTGTGGCTTCCTACGTAAATCGGCTCTTCGCGGTAACGGCCTCCGAACTGGGAGATGTTGGCGACAGCCACAGCGTTCAATGCCCACAGTGTGTATTTATCGAAGGCTTCGATGCCTTTTTCAAGACCTATCTCAATACAATTCGACAATAGGTCATATTGCCGCAAGAGATTTTGCTCTTGGATTTTCCGCAAATAGCTCAGGATTGTCTTTCTCTCTAACGGACATAAGGGGGAACCGCCCGTAGAATTGCGGGCGGCAGGAACGGTTATTTCAACAGGCGAATATTCGCAGACGCTTGTCGTACACTATCCTTCGTTATCGTTTCGGATGCCAAGGCGTTGCCAAACGCAAAGCTAATTCTCTGCTCGTGCAGTTCGTCCCTCCGTGACCTCAGTTCCCCTCGATTCCTCTAGAATGCGCACCAATTCAGGGTCGGGGTGCGGTAACGCCCATAAACTGCTTTCGGTCTGCCATTTGGCTGCCTCCGTTCTCCTTTTCTTCGCAAACTAGCGAAGCTGCTCTGTGCAATCAAATTGCAACTGTAATTCCAATGGCCACCGTTGATTCAACAACGTTTATACAGAGATTTACACAGATATTATGAACCAATTTGCTTACCCGTGCTAATCAATTACATACATTGCCATACTTGATCCTGCACCTGTCACGACAGAACTGTTCTACCTTAATCTAAGACATTCCAATCTGGTTTGCTCAGGCGCGGCGCAAAGCTTGTCGCAAATCGGCGATCAGGTCGCCGACGTCTTCGATTCCGACGGAGAGCCTGATGGTTGCAGCCGACACACCGAGTGACTTCAATTGCTTCGCGCTCAGCCCGATGTGCGACGACAGCACGGGATAGGACACCGTCGATTCCACCCCTCCCAGGCTGGTAGCCAGATACCACAGCTCCAAGCTGTCAATGAAGCGCTCGGCAGCCCATCCGCCGCCGCGGATGTCGAACGATACCATCATCCCGAAGTCCTTCATCTGCCGTTGCGTCAATTCGTGGGCCTCGTCGTTCTCCAACCCAGGGAAGTAAACCCGCGCGACCTTGGGATGCTCTTGTAGCGCCCCCGCGATCTTCTTGGCATTCTCGCAAGCGCGTTCGACGCGCACGTGCAGCGTCTTGAGACCCCGCAGCAGAAGATAAGCGCAGCCCGGATCGGCGCATCCGCCGGTGAGAATCATGGTCTGCCGCGCGGCATCCATCCACCTCTTCCCTCCGGCCAACACGCCGGCGGTCAAGTCGCTGTGTCCGCCCAGGTACTTGGTTGCCGAATGAATGACCATGTCGGCCCCCAGCTCGAGCGGTTTCTGGAGCACCGGAGTCGCGAAGGTGTTGTCCACCACCACGCAGGATTTATGCTTGCGACCGGTCTTCGTTAGCGCGGCGAGATCCACACACCGCAGCGTTGGATTGGTCGGCGTTTCCAGGAACAGCATGCGCGTCCTGGGACTGAAGTAGCGGCTCGCGTTGTGGATGTCCTGATAGGGAATGAAGCGCGTCTTGATGCCGCAGCGTGAAAGCACCTGCTCGAACAGCTTCAACGTGCCGCCGTACACATCGAGCATGGAGACGATCTCGTCGCCAGCCTCGCAGGCCACCAGCGCCGCCACCATTTCTGCCGCCATTCCGCTGGAGGTGAGCACGGCAGCGTCGGCTCCTTCCAGCGAGGCAATCTTCTGCTCGGCTGCGGTAACCGTGGGGTTGCCGTAGCGCGAATACAGATAGACGTCGGATTCTCCCTTGGCGTACTTGCGCAGCTCATCCACTTTGGGTACGACGAACACTGAGCTTTGCACAATGGGCGTGGCCAGCGGCGCTGCTTCGCCATGGCGCTCTTCTCCGGAATGCACGCAGCGGGTGGCGTCGGCGCGGGAATCGGTGCGGGACTTCATGGAGAACCGATTGTAATGGTTCGTCGTCGCCGGTCGCAGGTTCGGCGAAAAAGAATAACACCGCCGCTGCGGACGCCGGGAAGTGTGAAGCGGCGAGCCTTACCAGGTCAACCGCAAGGCGAACTGGAACTGGCGAGGATCGTAGGCCGCCGTGGGCACGCCCGCCTGGTTCCAGATTGGGTTGACGTCGGCCACGTTGTACTTGTTGATCACGTTGAACAGATCCATGATTCCCTGCAACTGAAATCTTTCGGTCAGGGCGAAATTGCGGGCAATGCGCAGGTCGTTGAAAAACGTGAACGGCTTGGTGCCCGCATTGCGGCTGAGGTTGCCGTTCAACTGCGGGACGACTCCCGTCACCAGCGCATCGGCAAAGCAGGTGGGAATCAGGTACCCCGTCGGAGAATAACTCGAGCGGGCAGCCAGATCGCCGCAAGCGTCAAACTGACCAGCATGCGCGGTCTGAGGACGATCGGTAGTCGCGCCGAAGTCGAAGTTTGTGTCAGACCCGCTCACGATGTTGAACGGACGTGCCTGACCCCAGATCGAGAATCGGCGCCACCGTCCAGTTGCTCAGCAAGGCGCCTTTGAAGCCGTGCCCCTGGTTGCCGCTCTGATACACGCCACTGATCACGAGGCGATGCCGCTGGTCGAAGAGCGAAGTGGAGCGGTCGGCGTCGGGGTTGTAGTTATTCTGCGGGGCCAGGGTGGCCTGCAGGTCGGTGGAATCGTCGATGGCGTGCGACCAGGTGTACGACACCAGGAACTCGTAGTGGCTCGAGAAGCGGCGCTGGAAGTTCACGGTCAAGGCGTTGTAGTCGGAGGTCCCGTTGGACAGGTTGGCTACCTCGTCGCTGAATG
The DNA here is from genome assembly GCA_963843005.1 of uncultured Acidobacteriaceae bacterium. Taxonomy (GTDB): domain Bacteria; phylum Acidobacteriota; class Terriglobia; order Terriglobales; family Acidobacteriaceae; genus Bog-257. Next base: position 6,934 of record CAWJIW010000011.1, read on the forward strand.
GGACCGGCGCCCCTACCCCAAGACCGGTTGCGCTCAGCACCGCGTTCACCAACGGGGCGCATCCGGCCAGAGGAGCGCCAGGAGCCAACAGTGGCGCGAAGGTCGGATTCAGGCCCGATTTACGGAAGAAGTTGACAATCGCCGGCGAGACCCAGGGTTGTCCAGCAGGACTCACACCGCAAGGTGCCCCTGAGGTCCCCACGTTCAGCGGATTCCCGCTGAGCGCACCCGGATCTCCCGATGCGTAGGCATTCAGCCAGTTCTGCACGATCAAGTTCCCATGCGCAGCATTCACGTTGATCGGCCGATACAGGCGGCGCCCGCCGTTGAAGTTGTATTGCACGGTGAGCGCCATATTGTTACCGATCGCTTGCTGAATGGCCAGGCTTGCCTGGTTGGCATAGCCGTATTTGAAGTTGGCGCCGGTGGGATAGGCAAAGGGAAGCGCGCCTAGAGGAATCCCGGCGGTGAGGTAATTCTGGTTCACCCAGATGGACGGCGTGTTCGGCGCCGGGTTAAAGCGCTGCTGGTTAGGCAGGTATGTAAATGAGGGCGGTAAGCACGTCAGCCGTCCCGTAAACGCGTTGGAGGCGGTCAGAGTGCCGAGTGGATTCTGGACGGTGCAACCAGTGAGCCCGCCACCGAAAAGTAGAAGCTGCGGGGCCTGGGTGCCGTCGGCGATGTCGGAGTCAAAGGCCAGCGCCATCAAGGGGTGATCGAAGAAGATACCGTAGGATGCCCGCAACAGCGTCTTGCCGTCGCCAAACGTGTCCCACGCCAGACCCAGACGTGGTGAGAAGTTGTTGGTCGAGCGCGGGATGCCTTCCACAATGTTGAGAGCTTTTTCGGCCGCCGCCGCAATGGGCGTCGGGGCCGCGAAGGTAGGCGTGAATTCGATGTCGTAGCGCAGGCCATAGTTGATGGTCAGGTTCCTCGTCATCCGCCAGGAATCCTGCGCGTAAAGACCGAGAGCGTCGTTGCTGAACGAATCGTGCGGATTGCCCACGCCCTGCACCAGATACTGCGGGATTCCCACGCCGTACGCCTGGATGGGGTTGAGAGCGGGCACTCCGTTGCCTAGACTGATACTGCCGAAGTCATAGATACCGCCAAAGTTCAGGGTGAAGTTGGCGGTCAGTGGAAGATAGTTGTTGTCGACGCCAAACTTGATGTTGTGCTTGCCCTTCGTGATGGAGAAGTTATCCATGGTTTCCCAGCGGTTTTCCACGCGCTGCACATACGAGAACGGCTCGCGACCGATGAACGCGAAGCCGGGAATATTGACTGCGACTCGCTGCCGCCGGGCGCGTTCGAGTAGGTGTAGTTCAAGCTGCGCCGCGCATACTGGAACAGGAACTGGTTCACTTTGTTGTTGCCGATGGTCCAGGTGTCCTGTCCCAGGATGCTGAAGTCGTGGAAGTTCTGGTTGGAGGTCCGCGACCATGAGTTCTGGCCGAAGTTTTGCGGGCCCTGGGCGTTGACCTCGATGCCGTCAATCTGGCTGGGGCTCACTCCGCGCGCAGCATAAGTTGCTGGTTCTTGGTGAGTTGATGATCGATCCGCAACGAGTAGATGCTGCTGAGCTCGGAGAGGGGAAAGTTACCCGTAACCGAACCTAGCGGAACGAAGGAAGCGGGCAGCGGATCAAACTCTCCCGGCACGGTAGGCGCGAAGAAATGCGGCCCCAATCCCGGGATCAGCGCGGTGAGCGGATTGTTGCCGGTAATGGCCACCGGGCCACTCATGCCTGCTGCCAGTGCGTAGCCAATCGTCTGCTGATTGATGGGTAAATTAGGGTTGGAAAGGAAGACAGCCTGTTCGGGCGTAAGCGGCACCACCACCGGCGGCACGGGCGCTCCACCCAGCGCTGCCGACACGAAGCGCGATATATCTGCACTCGAGGTCAAGCCAAAATTGGCGGCGCCAATATCATTGAATCCCGTCTCATGGCGGTCTGTGCCTTCATACGAGAAAAAGTAGAAGGTGCGGTCCTTCTTGATCGGGCCTCCGATGGTCATGCCGTACTGCGTACGGGTATAGGCCGGCTGATCCACGTTGCTGAACGGGTTTGTCGCCTGAATGTACCGGTTGCGAAGGTATCCGAACGCGCTGCCATGGATCTCGTTGGTTCCGGACTTGGAGATGATGTTGATCACGCCTGCCGAGGCTTGCCCATACTCGGCAGCATAGCCGTTGGTGATGATCTGAAATTCCTGCACCGCGTCCTGCGAGACGGTGGAGCGCACGCCGTTGGTTGAGTTGTCGTTGGCGTTCGCTCCATCCACGCTCACGTAGTTGTTCCTGGCGCGGTTGCCGCCAATATTTAACCCTGAGGTCGGAGCGGCGCCAATGCTGGGAGAGTCATCGCGATTGAGTTGCGAGTCGGTCAATGCGAAGTTGATGTAATTGCGTCCGTTGATGGGAAGGTTTTCAATTCGAGTCTGCTCGATGGTGGTGCCGGACTGGGTTTGCTGGGTCTCCACCAGCGCTGCCTCGGAGGTCACGTCCACGGTTTCGCTGGCCGCTGCAACCGAGAGCGATACCGGTAGGTCTTCGACGTGTCCGATCAGCAGCCGAACGTCGCGGTTCACCGTCCTGGCAAAACCTGGTGCTTCCGCCGTGACGGTGTACAAGCCCGGTGGCACGGACAGGAAAACGTACTGCCCTTCACTGCTGCTGGTCTTGGTGGAGCGCGAGAAATTGCGGGATTGATCGGTGATGGTGACGCTAGCGTCGCGGACCACCGCGCCATGCTCATCCTTGACCGTGACGTGCAGTTCCGCAGTTTGGACCTGCGCCATCGCCCCTGCTGCCAGAAACGCCACCACTACCAACAAGCAGAACAGTTTCTTTGCAACGTTCATCACTGACCCCCGGAGAGAGAATCCACGGCTTCCACCCGCCACGCGTGGCTGCACCCTGATCGCGAGAGCGCCCGACATATTGAATCGCAACCCAGCAGCGACGGTCGGGTTAATCGACCGAAGCCATCCTCAAGTCGTTCCGGTTTTTACAACAGCAGCGGGGGTTAAGCAAGCAAAATGCGTGAGGCCGGGGTTACGAAGTGGACGTCTTAAACTCTATGTCGGAGATCTTGCGGTCCTCAGTGCACATGGCCCAGGCCATCCGGGGAGTATTGTGGGCGAGGCCGATTCTCCCTTTGCAGTCGACGAGGATCATGCCTCCGTGGCCTTTCAGGCGCGCCTTCAGGTAGTAAAGCGCCCGCTGTGCCGCCTCTTGCGGAGCCAGTCCCTCTTCCACGCGGTCGGCTGTCCACTTGCTGAGCACCAGCTTCATCATGGGTTCGCCCCAACCGGTGGTCGAGACCGCCGCACTGCGGTTGTCGGCGTAACACCCGCAGCCGATGAGTGACGAGTCCCCGACCCGGCCCGGCGCCTTGTTCAGCGTGCCACCGGTCGAAGTGGCGGCGGCGATGTTGCCATCGCGATCGAGCGCGACCGCACCCACCGTGTCATGCGACCGCATGGGGCCAAATTCATCCGGCATCTGCAAGTAGCTTTGCTTCTTCGCTTCCCGCAAACGCACGACCTCGCGCTCCAGGATCAGCTCCTCGTTGGCGCACAACTCAATGCCGTGCTCCTGGGCAAACCGTTCGGCGCCCGATCCAACGAAGTAGACGTGCGGGCTCTCGGTGAGCACCTTCTTGGCCGCCCGGATCGGATTGCGGATGTGCTCCACGCAGCCCACTCCACCGGCCCGCAGGGTCGCGCCGTCCATCATCAGGGCGTCAAGCTGCACCCGGCCATCGGAGTTAAGGAAGGAGCCACGCCCGGCGTCAAAGGTGTCGTCCTCCTCCATCGCCACCACCGCCGCCTCGATGGCGTCAATGCAACTGCCGCCGCGCTGCAGCACCTCCCAGCCCTGCGCCGCCGCCGCTTCGACACCACGGATGTGGGCTTCGACCATCTCATCGGGAATGGCCCACGCGCCGCCGTGGACCAGCATTACCGGATTAACCGCCACGTCTAACCTTTCTTCGCCGAATGGAGGCAAACTCGAAAGCATACCAGAAGCACGGGAAGGGAGCTACTCCAGGAATATGAGGCCGCGCTCCGCCCCAAGCTTGACATGTGGCGCACATGCAAATACGCTGTTCACATGTCGCGCATGATCCAGATACGAAATGTCCCCGATACTTTGCACCGCACCTTGAAAGCCCGTGCGGCCCTAGCCGGCATGTCGCTCTCCGACTACCTACTGGCCGAAATCCGCGAGGTCGCTGAACGCCCGACACTGGCAGAGCTGCAGAAGCGCATGCAGCGGCGCCAGCCCGTTAACTTGCCGGAACCGGCAGCCGCCGCCGTGCGCGCGGAGCGGGACGCGCGGTGATCGTTCTTGACGCGTCCAGCGCCATCGAGTGGCTGCTGCAAACATGGACGGGAGCGCGGGTTGCGCAGCGGATCCTGTCGCCGGGAGAAACGTTGCACGCTCCGCACCTGCTTGACGTGGAGGTGACACAAGTCTTCAGGCGCCACGCGGCGCAAGGAGCTATCACTGCCTCTCGCGTTGAGGAGGCTTTACAAGACCTGCTGGATCTTCGTGTTCGTCGCTATCCGCATCTTCCGTTTTTGCGGCGCGTTTGGGAATTGCGCGACAACTTGACCGCTTACGACGCCCTTTATGTAGCCCTGGCAGAAACGCTCGACGCGACGCTGGTTACGTGCGACGGCAAAGTTGCTCGGGCGCCTGGCCATCACGCGCGCGTCGAACTGTTCAAGCCCAATGGGCCCGCACGTCCACCTGTCAGGCGGCAGCATTAGGGCCTTGTTTGCCTCGGCACCCCCGTCTCGTGATACAACTCTCAGATCATGAAATACAAGCTGGCAGTTGGCGCCCTGGTCGTTGGTGTTCTTTGCCTTGCTTCGGCATTCGCGCAAGGAACTCCCGTAAAGAAGAAGACAGTTAGCTTGCAGGATGCTAAAGGCGCAGCCGTCGGGACCGCGACGATTGCCTCCAAGGGACAAGGCGTGGAAGTGAAACTGGACCTCAAGAACCTGCCGCCAGGCGAACATGCGGTGCACTTCCATCAGACTGCCAAGTGCGATCCGCCGGACTTCAAGTCGGCCGGTGGGCATTTCAATCCCGAGGGGAAGAAACACGGCCTGCAGAATCCGGATGGCCACCACGCCGGCGACATGCTGAACATTACGGTGAAACCGAACGGCACCGCAAAGACGACGCTGAAGGATGATGCCGTCGTGCTTGGTAACGGTACCGAATCCAACTCTCTGTTTGCCAACGGCGGGACCTCCATCATGATCCATGCCAAGGCCGACGACATGAAAACCGATCCCGCCGGCAATGCCGGTGACCGCATCGCCTGTGGCGTAATCACAAAGTAAAGGTGCGCGTTATTTCCTTAGCTTGGATTATTCCCCTTTTTCGATACCTGAGGACAGCAGGTTTTGAAAGGGCACGGCTTCAGTCGTGCCGTTACGTGGACTTGGAGAGTTGGGCTTCAGCCCCTGAAGGGAACTCGCACTTCGTCTCAAAAACCGAAATCCCTCAGCGGCTAAAGCCAGCATAATGACAGCTTTACGGCACGGCTGAAGCCGTGCCCCTTCAAAGCGCGAGATGCTCATGAATAATCCAGCTTAAGTGAGTGTCTCTACGCTGTGCCGCGGCGATCTTCTACTGTTCCGCCGTGACCTGATTTAATCTGTAGCCATGGGCGATCTCGGTCGCATGTTGGTGTTTCTGGGCGCGCTCCTGCTGGTTTGCGGGCTGGTCTTAATTCTCGCGGGTAAAGCCAACCTGCCGATAGGCCGCCTGCCCGGCGACATCGTCTATCGCGGCAAGAACACGACCTTCTACTTCCCTCTCATGACCTCGATTCTGCTCAGCGTGATTCTGTCACTGGTGCTGTACGTGGTGAACCGGATGCGGCGGTAAGAAGCACTGCGCTTTTCGCTGTTCGCTTCCAGCTCTTCGCTCAATTTGCTCACTTCCCCGGCACAGGACAGAGTGACGCAACAGTCTTCGAGCTGGCCCGTGGGCGGAATGACCGAAACGGGAACGTCAGCAGCACCGAGTAAAGATTTCTGTCGAATTTCCCTTGCCCGGAGCGCAGAATGTGTCCAGGCGAAAGCTTGTTTCGCGCAAGCAGAAAGGAACCGCTATCATGAGGCGATTGATAACAGCGATCATGGCGGCCGCCATCTTCCTGGCACTGCCCAGCACCGCGCGCGCGGACAATACACCGAATAGCACAACCTTTTACCTCCTATTCGAAGGCATTGGCGTCGGGAACCAGGTTGACGATTACTATGGTTCTCAGGGAATCCACTTCACCAACGGCTTCGTCGCCACCAGCGACTGGGGGCCGGACTGCTTCTATATGGGTGGAGGGCCGTGTGCCGCTGAATTGACCTCCTCCGGCGTGATTATGGACGTGGATCCCGGCTTCTTGGGACATGTGGCGTTCTACTACACAGATAGCGACGGCTTTACGAAGCTGTCTATCTATTCTGGTCTGGACGGCTCGGGCGAGCTGCTGGCCAGTGGTCTCGTCCCGAAAGGCAGCGGCATCGGTGGCGACTGGCCGATTTGGGAGCTGGATTTTTCTGGTACGGCATATTCCGTGGTATTCACCGGGGACACGGGCATCGAATTTTCAAGCCTCGCCGGCGGCCAAAATATAGGGCCGATTCCTGAACCAACATCGCTCATTCTGCTGGCAACGGGCGTTGCAGGGCTTGGGGGGATGCGCCGTTTGCGGCACTCGACTCGGAAGTGAGGTACCTCGTCTCGGCGCGCTCACCACAAGCTATCTCATCGATCCGGTTTGAAAGGGCACGGATTCAGAGGGTGCTGAAAAACTCGAATCCCGGGTAGAGCTGGCCTTCAGGCCAGCGTTAAGAGTAATTCATGAAAACCGGCTTTAGCCGCTGAGGTACCTCCACTCAAACGCCGCGAAAACACGCGCGTCCTAGCGAATCGCGGCATGTTCCTCGCGGCCTAAAGTCCGTTTTATGATGAACTCATTGACGCGGCGCTGAAGCGCCGACTACCCAAAATTTCCCTTCAAAGGACTTTTCAGCAGCCGCTTCAGCCGTGCCGCTGCGACCGCCATAAACATCGGCCTTTAGCCTCTGCGGTGGGTCCATCTCCTTCCGGTGGCTGCTCTCTTGGTGACCCAGAGCTAACGGCTGAGACTCGCCTGCGGAGTACGTT
>CAWJIW010000012.1:0-13063 GCA_963843005.1 uncultured Acidobacteriaceae bacterium
GGCTGCTCAAGCGTATTCCAAACTGAGGGCTGACGGCTGATAGCTGACAGCTAGCTCTGCCCCGAAATCTTCAGCCGCAGATCTTCGGGGATGCGGTCGCGGATTTCGTCGGGCAGCTTTTCCAATCCAACGCGCGCGCCAAACATCGCGACATCCTTGACCACGAGCGGAGCCGGAGTGGCGACGGCGACCAGCAGCCACAACACCATCGAGAGCAGAAACCCGCCCAGCGCGCCGATTTCCAGCAGAAAGGCGTGGCTGGGATGGAAGTGGCGGATGACGCCATAGGCAAGAAGAAAAACCACCATCGAAGCCGAGGCCAGCGCCATCAGGCCAATATCAATGCCGCGATGCAGTCGCTGGCGCGAGTGGCAGAACGGACACTCCGCGAGATGCGTCTCGTAGTCCCCGCGCATTTCCGGGGCCAGACCAGAGATATCGTAACGCCAACCGGCAAGAATCTTGCCGATGACGGGATCAGTGCATCGCGCCATTCGTTAAGTCGAACTCACAGCGAACGCTCGAGTTGCATCCGCAGACATGAAACTACAGTCGGACCGCTGGCAGCGGTTCATGCTGTGCCGCGAGCAGCAATCGGTTGCGCAACAAGCTGCGCTGCTCGCCCAAAGCACGCTCGGCCGTCATCCGCGCGATTTCCGGGTGGTTGTTCTGCTCGGAAAGGTGCGCCAGGATGAGGAACTCCGCAGTTCCATCATAGTCGCTCGTCAGAAAATCCGCGAGGGCATCATTGGAGAGATGGCCAACCCGGCTCATCACGCGCTGCTTCACGCTCCAGGGATACGGTCCACCACGCAGCAGTTCCAGGTCATGATTGGATTCGATCATCAGCGCATGACAGCCGCGCAGGTGATTGCGCACGCTGGCCGGCATATAACCGAGGTCGGTGCAGATGCCGACTTTCACCCCGTCGCTGCGAAACGTAAAGCCCACGGGGTCAACCGCGTCGTGCGGGATGGTGAACGGCGTCACCGTGATGTCGCCGATCTGGAAAGTGCTGCCGGCGCAGAACAGCTCGACGCATCCGATCGTGATGCGGTTGCCGGCGCTGTCGCGCGCGAACTTCCGGTAAGCGTGATAGGTCGGCTCGGTGATGTAGACCGGGACCTTCAGCCGCTTGGCCAGCACGTAGCAGCGCGCCAATGTGGTCGGTGTGCTCGTGGGTAATGAGAATGGCGTCGATGGCCCGCGGGTCTTCGCCGCACAGGCGCATCCGCCGCAAAAGCTCGCGGCAGGAGAGGCCTGCGTCCACCAGCAGGCGGGTACCGGAACTGGAGACCAGGGTGCAGTTACCTTTGCTCCCGCTCGCCAGCACCGTGACCGACACCATAGCCGCGAGAATATCTTGAACGCAGGATTTGCGGTAGTAACAAAGTAGTAACACGGCAATCAGCCGTCAGCCATCGGCCATCAGCAAAACCATGCAAGTTCTCGGCTTGCGAGTCTCGGCTGCGAATTCCACAGCGGCACACAGGATATAGAAAGAAATCTGTTATCGAACCATGTAATCCGCATTGCGCGCTCCCGGTCATCTGGCTAACCTTAATCAATCTCCGATGGCCACCACCGACTACAGTCTGGAACGCGGGCTGCCCGTAAGCATGGAAGCGGAGCGCTCCATTCTGGGCGCAATCCTGCTCGACAACTCACTCTACGACCAGGCCGCGGAAAATCTCACGCCCGACGACTTCTCTCTCGATGCGCATCGCCGCATGTACTCCCGCATGCGCGATCTGCAGGAGAGCGGACGTCCGGTGGACATGATCACGCTGGTCGAAGAGCTGGACCGCAACAAAGAGGTCGAAGCGATCGGCGGCGTCGCGTATCTGTCGTCGCTGATTGACGGCGTTCCCGAGCGGCCCTCGATCGAGCACTACGTGCGCATCGTGCGCAACAAGGCGCTGCTGCGCGGGCTGATCAACGTCGCGCAGAACGCCATCGCGCAGGCCATCGAGCACTCCGACGAAGCCGAAGAGGTGCTGGGCCGCGCCGAGGAAGCGATCTTCAAGCTCTCGGAGAACCGCATTGGCCAGGGATTCATGGACATCCCGTCCATCGTCAAGGGATCGTTCGGTTCGCTGGAAGAGCTCTACAAGCGCGGCCAGGAAATCACCGGACTGGAGACGCACTACACGCTGCTGGACAAACTGACCAGCGGATTGCAGCCCTCGGACCTGATCATCATTGCGGCGCGGCCGTCGATGGGCAAGACCGCGCTGGCCATGAACATCGCGGAGAATGCGGCGATGAAAGATGGCAAAGTCGGTGGGCGTCTTCTCGCTGGAAATGTCGCGCGAAGCGCTGCTGATGCGCATGCTGGCCTCGCACGCGCAGGTGGATTCGAAGAAACTGCGCAGAGGCTTCCTCAACAAGGACGACCGGCGCAAGCTGACACACGCGATGGAAGAGCTCATGCGAGCTCCAAGCTGTTCATTGACGACACGCCGGGGATCTCCGTCAGCGAGATGCGGGCCAAGGCGCGGCGCCTGAAGCAGACGGAAGGTCTCGACCTGATCATCGTCGACTACCTGCAGCTGATGTCGGCGGTGCCCATGGCGGAAAGCGCTTCGAGAATCGCACCCAGGAAGTCTCGGCCATCTCGCGCGGACTGAAAGCGCTGGCCAAGGAGCTGAACATTCCCGTGGTCGCGCTCTCACAGCTCAGCCGCGCGCCGGAGAGCCGCAGCGGCGATCACCGGCCGCAGCTCTCCGACCTGCGCGAATCGGGCTCCATCGAGCAGGACGCCGACGTCGTGGCCTTCATCTTCCGCGAAGAGGTGTACAAGCGGGACGATCCCGACTCGAAGGCATCGCCGAGATCATCATCGCCAAGCAGCGCAACGGCCCGACCGATGTGATCCGGATGGCGTTCGTCAAGCGCTACACGCGGTTCGAGAACCTGTCCAAGGAGAACGAGTTTGGTCAATAGGCGTCAGCTGAGCACCCCACTCAAGCTTCCTTTGCTTGAGTGGGGGCTTTGGTTGTAATCGAGAGTTCCAAGAGGGTCAAGTCAGAGCATTCTTGCGGCGTGATGATGTCATGTTCGTTAATCCTAAGCGGGGTTCTACTACGGTGCTAGAATCTTCAGAAGCGGGGGTACATACCTTTTTTGGCTGAAAAGCATCCTTACAGTCCCGGTGGGGGCTTTAGGGGCTATCGCTGCAGCGATCACACAGTTTCGCAATGCGCTGCCCTACGAAAAATCAATGCTGAAACCCTTAAGAAGCTGGGAATAGCTCCAAACAACGAGAGCTATGTCATTAACATTCTTCGTTTCTTCGGGCGTGATTGATTCGGAAGGAACAAGAACGGCAACGGCCGCGTCCGTCTTTTCAAAAGACGACGAAGAATTCCAAAAGGAATTTCGGGCGATGGTTCCGGCTGCCTACAGTGAGCTTTTACCACTTGCATCACGAGAAGACGTGGGACCTTCCCGAAAACAAGCTTGTTTCTTTCTTTCGTACCACGGACCAAACCAGCGCCATCACCGGTAAACACCAAGCCTTAACGTTTCAAGCCCTTGCTAGTTTTGCCGGGCACGGTAAGGCACTGGAGCCACCAAAACCTAAACAGGCCAAGCAGCCCAAAGAAGCGAAGCCACAAATTGAGAAGCCAACGCAGGTTGAAACGCCAGTTACATTAGCTCACGATTCTCGAAATGATGGCCAGCAACTGCGCGCTTTCGGGCTTACGGTGCGCATTGAAGTGAATCTGCCGCCGGCGGGCGAACAAAGAAACCTACGACAAGATTTTCCGCAGCATTCGGGAGAATCTGTTGAATGCCAAGTAGTCTTGAGAGATTCGAGGCTGTCGCCCGCGCACTAGCCCAGCTGCCGCAGCGAGAACCTGCCACGCAGCCTGCCGCAGCGCCGCCGTCGTTGCATCCGTTCGACAACCGCAACATCCATCCGGGTTTGCCGGCAAAGGTAAGGATCCTTTTCGACGACGGGCACTTCCCGGAAGCCACTTCTCTTGCTTTCAAGTTCCTAGACAAGAGAATCAACAAGATTTCGGGAATACCGAAATCCGGTTTGAAATTGATGATGGATGCCTTTGATGGCGCGTCGCCAAAGGTAAAATTGAACGGACTGGCTACTACCAGCGAGATCGATGAGCAACAAGGCTACCGCTTTATTTTTGCTGGCGGGATGCAGGGCATTCGCAACCCGCGCGCTCATGAACCAGCTATCGTGGATGACCCGGATATCTGTCTTGACCACTTGAGTTTCGTTTCAATGCTTTTGCGCCGGCTGGAACAAGCTGGGTACAAATAGGTAGCTGCCGGGTCGCCAAAAGTAAACTTGAACGGGGCAGGTGGCCCACCCTAATTTCCGTTCGGACTACGCATCCCGGTTACTCGCGGGTGCCCCACGCCCTGTCGCCCGCTTTTGGCGACGGGGTCGGCGCAATCTTCTCGAGCCTGGAGTGCGAAACAAACGTAGCCCGGTACGTGAGTGCTGGGTGAGCGCCCTAAATAAACCAGAGTTCCCGAAGCCGTGGTCCCCGACAAGCGCCGCTCTCGCGCCTGTTGGGGTGGAGGGAGGGCACATCGAAAACAACAGCATGGAGCAAGCTGTTGGCGTGATTCGTGTGCCGTCCTGCCGGACTCATCGTGCTGGCTACAGCTTACCCAGGACTCACGTTAAGCGGCTGCTGCGATTGTGCCGCCCTTCGGGCTGTTCTCCAGAGAACGTTGAAACGGCATGCTGCGACGTGAAAACAGAATCCCCATCCAAGCACTTATTTGTAGATGCCCCTAAGTGTGGCCCCCCGGGAGAGTTGCGCGGAGGCCGTCAAGGAAAATCGGCGTTCGCAGGTTACGAAAGGACGAGCCCTTCCCAAAATGGACATGTACCTTCGCAACCGGCGCGAGGAACGAATTCTCTTGCGAGCTGGCTCCGTGCGCGCTAGGGTCGAAATGAAACGTTTCGTGTGTCGGAGCTGCACACCGGTACTGGCCGCCGACGGGCCCTTGGGAAGGCCAGCGAGGCGCGTGGAAGCTTCCACCTCAGTTTCTATGGAGTGGCAAGCAGGAGAGAAAAGCCAGAGAAGACAGATCAAGACACAGATCGAAACCCATAAACCGGCTGAAAACAAAGGACTAACGCTCACCGCCTGAGCGTGAAGCAAGTCATCCAGCTCTCCCCCGGCAGCGCACCCAGCGCTACCGTTGTGTCTTCACTGCGTCTCCCAGCATGAAAGTTTCTGCCGAATGGCCACCCTTTCGGCTCGACCCTACCATCCCGTTGCGTGGGGGCGTACCCCGTCCCGCCGCCCTTAGCTACAGCCTGTAGATTGCAGCTGCTGTATCGTGCAACAGCTGGCGCTGCTCCGACATGCTGAAGCCTGCGATCACCTCGAGGTAGGCGCCGTAGAGGTGCTGGAAGCTGCAGGCCAGCTTGCAAATCGGCATGTGGCTCGCGAACATGCAGCGGGCGGGGCCAAACAGCTCGATCGTGTCGAGGATCCAGGGGCGGACCTGCGGCACCGTCCAATGGATGCCGAAGATACATTCCATCCCGAAAATCTTGACCGCGACGTTGTTACAAGCGCTGAGGTTCGCGAGGTCCCGCTTCCAGGCTTTGTGGCCATCGCTCGTCAAATCGACGGGCCAGCCCATTACGGGCACGACGAACTGGATATCAGGATAGACAGCCGCCACGGACGCCAAGTCAGGCAGCTGGGGAGCGAAGATCTCGAGCTCGCAGCACAGGCCGCGGTCGCGGAGCAAGGCAAGGCCTTTTCGCCACGCGGGGTCGGACAGCAGATCGGGACGTGACGCAAATCGGAGTGCCGGGTTGGTTGGATGCCAGCCTAGATGCTGGCGGACAGCCCGAACCCGGTCCATGGACGTATACAGATCCAGGGTATGCTCGAGTTCGGGGCTCAGAAAGTCGGCCCGGGCAATCAAGCCCTGGGGCCGACCGGCTGTCTGCGCCAGCTCTTGTGCCCACCGCACCTCGCCCAAGGGATCGTCCGAAATAAACTCCGCCCACACGGTCTTGACAACGTCGAAGCCGGCTGTGTCGCGTGCATAGTCCTCGGGAAGATAAATTCTGGGCAGGGCGGTGTAGTCGCCAACCAGCGCCTCGAAGCCAGCGCTGCGCTGTTGGAACACGGGGTAGCGAAACAGCCGTTCATCGATGAAATGCTGGTGACAATCGAGGATTATCTGGCTATCCATGATTTTGATTTGGAATTGGACCTGAGCTTCAACGGCGCCAAGCGCAAGTTCGCGTTTTACGGGAGTTTCGCAATCGTCTCAAGTTCTACCCCTTTATGAAACGTCATAGGCTCAACTCCACATGGACAACGATTCCATCATCTAGGCCATAGACATTCCGCAGGTTTACGTCAGTGATTATTTCGATGACCCACGGGTCAGGCCGGTCACGGGCTGCCGTGGTTGTGGTCCAGAGGAACGCGCGCCTATTTCCTTGATTGGGCAACCTGCATGGCAACAGCAGGATATCGCGTTCACCACCGTATTCCTCTCGCCCGAACCAGATAATGTGCGATTTGTAGATGGGAGCAAACCAATCGAATTTTTCTTCTAGCGCAAGGTTTAGCGATCCGGGGTAAACAGCCATACCAGTTTTCTTCGAATATGGCTCGTTGAATTTCCGTAACCAATGAGACGCGTCATTCTTACCGGGTTGAACTCGACCGCTGATAACAATCTTCATGAAAGCGGCTTTCTGGCTATTGGGAACCAAAACATAGAGCCATACAAGCTTTTGGGCCTGCAAAAAAATCCCTACACCCCAAGCCGCGATAGGCGTTGTGCCACATTGCACAATGGACCCTTTGCCCAGGATATTCATCGGTGGTAACTTATGCCGCGATGCGTTTAGCGAGTCTATGACCGGCCTTTCCGTTTTAGGCTTCGGAATGAACCCTTACGCGTCCATGATCGCCTGTATCTTGCCCGACTTGATGGCCTTGACCAGGCGATCGTGGTCCTGCTCGGTCTGGTCGCCGTAGGCTTCGGCCCAGGTGGCCAGGGCTTTGTCGAGCACAGGGGTTCCTCCGCAGTAGCCCGCAATGGCGGCCGCGTCGCCGGCGCGGGCGTGGGCGCGGGCCAGCAGCGTGCCGCAAGCCCAGGCATAGAAGTTGAATGACTCGCCCGTCAGCCACTCTACCGGGACTGACGCCTTCATGTTTTTCATCTGTCGCACGAAGTAGAGGCGCCCATCAATGGTGGTGGTGCCCAGCATGATGTCGCTGGAGGCCTGCAACGCCCGCTGACCGACCACCACACGCTTGCCCTCATGCTGCCGGTAAATCTCCGGCAACGGTGGAACATAGGGTGCGTGGGCTGGAGCAACACACTCCTTGATTTGCAGAAACAGCGGATCGTCGTCACTGTTGCCGAACAGCAACGCCAGATAGGCGCGCGTCCCCACGCTGCCTACTCCGACAATGCGGTGGGCGACGTCAACGACGTGGTAGCGGCCGAGCATATACCGGCGTTCCAGCGACAATGACTCGGCATATTCGTTGAGCCCGTCAATAATTTTCTCGCGCGTCTCCTGGTCCACGTGGGTAAGCACCGGGGGATCTTCCCGCAAGCGCCAGCCACCAGAAACTCCGCGCTCGGAAATCTTAGTCAGCAGTGTGGCGTTGGTCTGCTGCTTCGCTTTGGCAACGCACTTGGCAATTACCGCACTGGTCTTGGCATCCATCTGCACCAACGGATTCTTCCGGTCGGGATAGGCATGCAGGTACCAGATGTCCAGCACTCCCATGTTCTGCAAGCGCGTGGCGTTAAAGCGATAGCCTTCGACTGCGCGCATGACCGCTTCGGCGCGCTCTTTCTTGTTCAGTCCGTTCTCGCGGCCAGCCACGTTGACGCTGGCCACCAGGCGTTTCAAGTCCCACTCCCACGGGCCGATCGTGACCTCATCGAAATCGTTCAGATCGAAGATCACGTCTCGCTGCGGCGTACCGTAAAGCCCGAAGTTATTGATGTGCGCGTCGCCGCACATGATCACATGGATGCCGGAGATCGGGGTCCTGGAAAGGTCCCACGCCATGACGCAGGCGGCGCCGCGCAAGAACGTAAACGGCGAAGCTGCCATTCGTCCCATGCGCAGCGGAATCAGGTGCTCCTGGCGTCCCACGTTGCTCACAGCCAGCAGGTCGAGCGGATCAGGGCGGTTGGCCACCGGCTTTATATCGGCGTGGCTCTCCCGCGGCGTACTTTCGCGCAGCCCTTTACCGATGTTTCGCCGCTTCTCCCACGGATTGTTGGCATTCCGCAAGTCGAACTTGGCCGCCCGGTCGCCCGGTGACCTCAGCCCTTCGACGGCGTATTCCCTGCTCGTCGCCGCTGTACTTGCCGACATTGTGCGCACGAACTTGGACGAAGTGGTTTTTCTCGGAATCGATTTCGCCGAAACCGATTTGGCGCGTGGACTCATTGGCAAACCTTTCTATCTCCCGCTGGCCCTAGAGGATACTGCCGCCGGCATCTGCAGACTGAATAGGGAGAACAAGGAATACTAACGCGCCATGACGAGTTTCGAACAGACGGGAGTTCACAGACGACTTGCAGGATTTATCGCCTTACTTGTACCGGAGCGCCGCAATGCCTCCGTAGTCAGCAGCTACCATTGTCGCCGTTGCTTTCTTTCTGCGACAAACTTTTCACAAATCCATGACTGGCATGTGACACATCGAGCTCAATCCAGCCGTACTCTGGTCAAAATCACGGGCTGGATCACGAATCAGGATCTGGCCAGAGAGGATCGGAGGGTGGCATATGGAAAGAAAAAGATTCCAGCGCGCAGGAGGTAGAACGATGAAATCCGATTTCGGCCAAATCCATTTCACTTCGACGGCGGAGTTGATCGAGGAAAGCCACATCTACAAACTGCCGGTTGTGAGCCTGATCGTGGCGGCATTGCTGGACAACTCGTTTCTCAGCTCGGAACAGCGTAGGGTGCGGCTCACCAACGCTCACGTGGTTAGGCTGGCCAACAGTTGCCTTAGTGACAGCGTAATCGTCCGCGTCATCGGGGTTTACGACACGGAATTCGATACCTCCGACCGCGGCCTGCTGGCCCTGAAGAGAAAGGGCGTCAGCGACCAGGTGATCGCTGCGATGCTGTCGAAAGAACTCAACGTAACCGCCTCCGGGAGGGGTTCCGCCACCTTTCCGGACTTAGCAGCCTAGTTAGGTTCGAAGTGCCACCGTGCCTGGGCGCTTCGAACCTGTAACCCACAGGCACCCCTAAGGAGAAATATATGTTGGGCCGAGTCACAGCGTTTTTCTATGGTGTCATTTGCTATCTGGCATTTTTGGCATCTTTCCTATATGCGATTGGTTTTCTCGGAAACTTCGCGGTTCCGAAGTCAATCGATTCCGGACCGCAGTCGCCGTTCCTTGAGGCGCTGGCGATCAATGCCGCATTGCTGGGACTATTCGCTCTGCAGCACAGTGTGATGGCGCGGCAGTGGTTTAAGGCCGCGTGGACCCGGATCGTGCCCAGTTCGGTGGAGCGCAGCACCTACGTATTGTTCTCCAGTCTCGCTTTGCTCCTGTTGTTCTTGAAATGGCAACCCATGGGTGGTGTGATCTGGAAGGTGGAGAGCGCTCCCGGACGACTGGCTCTGGAAGTTCTGTACGCCTGCGGCTGGCTGATTGTGCTCATCGCTACGTTTCTGATCAACCATTTCGATCTATTCGGCTTGCGCCAGGTCTGGCTGTATCTGCGAGGTCGCACTTACACCGCGATTGGGTTCCGCACGCCGGGACTGTATCGCTACGTCCGGCATCCGTTATATGTAGGATGGCTGCTGGTGTTCTGGTCGGCCCCGGTGATGACGTCGGCGCATCTCGTCTTCGCCATCGCTACCACGGTGTACATTCTCGTGGCGATTCAATTCGAGGAGCGAGACCTCGCTCGAATTCACGGAGAGTATGCCGAGTATCGCCGCCGGGTCCCGATGATTCTGCCCATCGCTTCCTCCAAGCGTCGAGAAAGCCCTGGAATGTCAGGACGGCCCGTGCCCGAAATAGAAACCTAGGTGTCTCGCATCGCCGAGGAGGCAAATGTCTCCTGGTTCTGGTCTACCCGGTCGATGATCTTCCATTCGTGCGTGCGGCGGAGATATTCCCCCCGAAAAACCTCCGCCGCTATACACCACAGCCGCACGGTCGTGTAAACCTGCTAAATTGGGCCGGGCTTCGTACTGTTTCCGTTTGCGGGAGCCGCGAAGCGCGCACTATTTCTTGACAACGACCAACTCTGTGCGCCGGTTCTTGGCGCGTCCCTCCTCGGTGTCGTTGGAGGCGATAGGCTTGTCTGCGCCATAACCCGTCGTGGTGATACGGGTACTATCCACCCCCGCCTGGACCAGCAGATCGCGAATCGCGTTGGCGCGGTCGACCGAAAGCTGCTTGTTCGCTGCTGCGTCTCCGGTGCTGTCGGTGTGTCCTTGCAGCTGAACTTGCATGGTCGGATAGCACTTCATGATCGCGATCAAGTTGGTCACAGTCGGGTTCGACTCCGGTGTCAGCCGAGTGGTAGCGGAATCGAAATTCAGGTGGTCGAAGACAAATGTCTTTGGCAACTCGGAATCCGATCCCTTCATCAAGAAGGTCGCCAGGTTGAAGTTGAAGGTGCCTTCCTCGACTGAGAGCACGGTGCCACACGGTAACGTGATACTCGCCAGCTTTGGTCCTTGCGGCGCACAGGCACGCCACCCGATAAGCGCAGCCACGATCGCTAGCAGCGGCAGCAGCCATCCCCAGATGGGGAACCCCTTTTTCTCTTCATATACCGGAGGAGCAGCAGCCACGGGTGCTGCGCCGCAGAGGTTCGAATTGCTGCTCAAGCCCAAGGCGCTAGCCAATCCCGGGGGCGCCAATCGCATAATCGTGTCCCGGTGGCTGGACAACAAAGCGGGCAGACTTGAGGCGGTCAAGCCACCGGAAGCCACCTGCTTGCCGAGCAATCCAAACAGCAACGGGGCCGCCAGGCTTAGCAGTTTGGTTGCGGACGATAACTGGATACCCGAAAAGCTGGCAATCACGTTGGCGACGGCACCCATCTTATCGCCCAGCAATCCGTGGAGCAGATTCGAACCGGTATTTAGCAGCCCCTCGGTCGCGCCGCCTCCGCTCAAAGCTCCAGAGAAATTGTTGAGCAGACTTGAATCCAACCCGCCAGTGTTCAGCAGTCCCAGGATCTTGGAAGCTCCTCCTGGGCTGGATGCCTGGTTGCAAGCGATCCCAGCCAGGCTGGGAACGATGGCTCCCACCGCCTTCTGCGTAGCGGCTGGCGATTCCCCGACCAGGCCCGCCATCTTCGACATGACGTCCGGGGTGAGGTAATCTTTTGCGAGATCAATCAAGTTAAGAGCCATTTTTCTCTCCTTCTTGTGGTCTTCTGCTGCGGATCACCGCAGAAATGTCTTGGCCGACTACATTTCACAGTCCCTCTCCCCTGCGCATGCCGAGCTGTTTTGTTAGCACCTGTACCTGATCGTCAATTTCGCGAAGCATTGGGTAAAGATACTGCTGCAGACCATCTGGGAGTGAGCAACTGGCAAGCCACCGTTCAACGACTTCCCGCTGGCAGCGGAGCTCAATTAGCTCTTCCCAGGTGTCGCCGGATTTTACCGACGTTCGTTGGGACATACTGTGCTCGCGCACAGACGAAAGTGACAGTGGCCAGACTTAAGACGGTTCTGAGGTTAGAGATTCGACAGGTTGATCGGCCTCACGGCGATCCGGGCGCGGCCTGTACCACTTGGGGGGCCTCCCCACTACTGTGGTCGTGGATATTACCACGAAGGGCGAACGCTTCCTACCTTATTTCGTAGTAGGGGTAACTGCCATAAAATGCATAGGGGATTCCCTGATGCTCAATCGAGCTGAATTCTCATTAGCTCTTTGATAAAGCGCTTATCTTTCGCGCTGCATCCGGCTGACTTGTGGTGATGGGTTTCTCCCACTTATTCGCAAAAGACGCTACTGAGTGGCGCACCCGGCTTTTTCAGGTGGTTATTGCCGGTTATGAAAGCACGGGTCCGTGACTTGTCCCCAAAATCGATGCATTTGTCCCCATCACCATACTCAGCGCTAACGACTGCTTGTCAAGGCTGTCTACACACCGGGCAGAGCCTGGTTGCCTGTACGGTGATCGGTTAAGGACACGCGTCGAACGTATTCAGGAGGGGCTATGAGGACTCGCTTGTTGCACTTGATGGTTTGTTTTGTGCTTTCGACATTCATGTTGGCTGCGGCTCTGGTTTGGAAGGGCCCAAGCGCGACAGCAGCCGCTGCATCGGACCAGGTGCCAGCTGCCCACAAACTCATTCCACCTCCGGATGGCAAGCCCATTCCCGTGGCATTTGTACTGACAGACGGGGCCACCGTCATCGACTTCAGCGGTCCTTGGGAAGTGTTCCAAGATGCCGGAGGTCCCGATGGCGTAGATCATTTCCACCTTTTTACGGTAGGTGCTTCAAAGAATCCGGTCCATACTTCGGGGGGAATGACGATTATTCCCGACTACAGTTTCGACGACGCTCCGCCAGCGCGGATCGTGGTCATCCCCGCTCAGCGAGGAGACGCAAAGTTGGCTGATTGGCTTCGTCTCCGAGACAAAGACGCCGACGTGGTGATGTCTGTCTGTACCGGCGCATTTCAGCTAGGCAAGGCGGGACTCCTGGACGGCAAGCAAGCAACCACTCACCATGACTTCTATAACCAGTTTGAAAAGGCCTTTCCCAAGTCAACGCTGGTGAAGGGCCGACGTTATGTTCAAAGCGATGAGGTTATCTACACTGCAGGTGGTTTGACGTCCGGAATCGATCTGGCACTGCACGTCCTGGTCGAGTATTTCGGGCGCGACTTTGCTCAGAAGACGGCCGACTACATGGAGTATCAGGGGACGGGTTGGTAAATGGCACCACGTAATGCCGTACCGCATGTTGTCTGGGCGACGCTTCCGCTCGTGACCGCGCTCCTAGTAAATATGGCAGGTTGGGCAAAGTGAACGGCCACTCTCACGGAGGCAAGCGTATGCGTAGGA
>CAWJIW010000013.1:0-16003 GCA_963843005.1 uncultured Acidobacteriaceae bacterium
CCATCAACTCGGGTTTGGCCGACACAACCAATTCTCTTGGGGAACGGGGCTGAATACTCGGTCCAGCATAATGCCACACATGTGAAGAGCGGGTCAGTTGCGAGGCGACCGGCCCCGGCCAATCGGCCGAAGCATTTTTGGGGCAGTGGGTCACTTTCTGGGTACTCCGGGACCCGCTGGTTGATCGGATGGGCCCACCTCCAGTACCGGCGAGGTGTCGGGAGACTGTGAAAGGCAAGCTGCTGTTAACGGCTTGCCTTTCTTCCGATGTGCTGTGCCCAGATTTTACGACACCACGAGCGGCCTCATCATGTCGTGCTCTTCGTGTTCGAGAATGTGGCAATGCCACACGTACTCATGCCCTCCGGTCCTGGGGCTAACGGCATTGCGCATGGCGGCCGTCGGCAAGTCCGGCAGGTCGAACTTCATGATGATTGTGGTCACTTCTCCTGGGTTCATACGAACCGTTTCCTTCCAACCAATCTCATCCGAATCGGGCAGCATCGGCGGACCGCTATAACTCCAGTTATTCGGGTCTCCCGTGAACGGCTGCCGTTGGATCAACTGCACGTTCACCAGGTGAAAGTGGATGGGGTGCGTGTCGCCGGTGAGATTCATGATCTGCCAGACTTCAGTTGCCCCGGCAGATGGGTTCTCCGTGGTAGCCGACATATACGGCAGTCCCCAGGTTGGCAGTCCCTGATTGTTGAAACCATTCTGGGTGAAGGTTCCGATTGTCTGGATCAGCCGGCCATAGTCGTCGAAATCCTCATTCAAGGTCAGCGTGCGATTGGCGACACCATTGAATGGGAATGCTGGCTCCGACGGGTCCCCATTGTTGAAGAGCAGTCCCGGCTGATTTCCGGTAAGGAAATTGCTCTTCAACTGAGCGTTCAGGTTTGCGAGCCAGGTTGGAGTACCCACGCTATCGCCCAAGCCGGAGGTAACAATGATTTTCAGCAGCGTCCGCGTATTCGGCCCATAGCCTGCCCGCGTGTTCGGTGCTCCGCCAGAGGCAGTCTGATCGCCGTCACCGGTGAAGTAATTGTTACGGGAGTCGCCGCCCGGGAAAGGTGCCGGAGCGTCGTTGTAGAGGATGAACGCCGAGTTGGCAGGCACACCGTTGAAGTCGATGACCAGGTCGGCGCGCTCCGCCGGGGCCAGCAGCAGGTTGAACGGTCCGTCCGGCAAGGCGGTATTGCCGGAAGGATCAGACGGATCAAGCGGAATCGGCGTCGTATTGTTGTGGATCGCCACCGCGGGCAGGAAACCGCCTTCGGTTCCCACTTGGTACATGGTGGGCCCGGGCACGCCAACCTTCGCTTCTCCAGGGTTCGACCGACTTTCGGGATACAGGTTTACGTGGTAGAACCGCGCCTGGGAGCCGTTCAGCAACCGGAAACGGACTCGCTGGGGAGGCACGCTCACCTTCGGGTAGACGCCTCCGTTGATCAGGATCGTATCGAAGAAAGCCTCCGGCACGATCGAGGCCGGTCTCGGCAAAGGCTGAGTCCCCTGCGCCGGCGGATTGACCGTCGGGCCCCAGTCCCAGCGCCCCTTCCGATTCGGTTTGCCACCAGAAAAGATGTTTACTTCATATAGATGCGGGTACCAGAGATCGCCGGGCTCGCCCCAGTTCCAGGTTGGGTCTTGGTGGTAGATATCCGTGGACACAAAGCTCTTGTCCTGCAGGATGAGCGGAATCCCGACGAGATCGGGAAGCAGGCCCGAGCTGACCAGGCCGGCCTCGAAAGCGTCGGTGACAATAAACCCCGAGGCGATTCCGGCATAGGCATTCAGCCTGGTAAGTCCGATTGCGTGATCGTGGTACCAAACCAGGCGAGCGCTTTGCTCGTTGGGGTAATAGTAGTTCCCCGTGCCGGGAGCACACGGCAGACCAGGAACGTTGGTGAAACTGGGACCGTGCTTCCCGGTCGGCGTGAACCACTGAAACGGTGTGCCGTCACTGAACCACGGAGTACGGCCGCCGTGCAGATGGGTCACGATCCGGTTCTGCGGAAGGTCCCCAACTGTGAGTCCGTTGGGCCCAGCCATGATGGTGGGATCCACCGGCAGAAGGTGTCTATCCGGCAATGAATTGGTGACCGTAAGCAAAACCGGCGTGCCGCGCTGTGCCACGATGATCCCGGCCAGATATTTCTGGTCGAGCGTGGAACGATCGGCATATCCGAAGAAATGTGTTTTTCCCGGCAAGTCGGGATGCATGCGCTCCCTGAACTCGGCCACAGCAAGGTTGTAAGTGTCGGTTGCCAGCCCGGCGAAATTGATCGTGTGTTTTGTGGCCAGGGGAATGTACTGACCGATCTCGTTCATTCCCGATGGCCCGAGACCGGGCAACGAAGTGACGAACTTGCGAAGGTTGGTCGGACTCTGGGCGAACGGCCAGGCTCGACCCCGGAGCACCAGTGCTCCCGTTCCCGCTACGACCGTGGACTTGAGAAAACGACGCCGGTTCATCATAGCTATCTCCTGGGCTCAGCCCTGTTGTAGTGAATACGCTTGGAGCTGATTTGGAGAACTTCACGGCTTGACGTCCCGAGCGAAGCGAGGGACCGGCAGTTTGTCAGAGATCGCAGGAAACCGCGGATTCTTCGTTATATTGCATTGCGGGACACCAACGAGGCGTTCTTCCCAACAAGCTCCTACTAACAAGTAAGCGTTCTCTTGGACACGACGGGGCGCCCGGGCCAGGCGGTGAAACTTGCGCGTGCCCCTCAAATTAGTGCTGTTATACGCTCATGGGCTTACGCAAAGCCGTGAGCAGGGTCACCGAATGCGGTGACCGGAAACCCGATGTCGCGCATGGAGCTGCTTGGAATGGAGCTGATTGGAGAGATCGCGTCGCGGTGGTACAATCTCGCCGCATTCTGTTCGGCTTAACCAATCTATCGTCAGGAGGGTCCATGAGTACTGCCGCTTCCTCCCCCGCGCTCGAACAACCGGGGCTTTCCCAGACCGAGCGTGTCATTGATACCTTCGTCGCTCCCAGTAAGACCTTTACCGATATCCGCCGCAACACCAGTTGGTGGCTGCCCTGGCTGCTGATATCGATCGTCGGGTTGGCGCTGGTGTTTACGGTCGACAAGAAGGTCGGCATGGACAAGGTGGCTGAGAACTCGATCCAACTGGCGCCCAAGCGGGCGGCCAAGCTCGACCAGTTGACGCCCGAGCAACGCGCCTCGCAAATGGAATTGGCCGCGAAAATGACTCGGATTTTCGCTTACGGCTCGCCCGTCCTGACCGTGATCATTGTCGCCATCCTCGCAGCCGTGCTGCTGGGCACCTTCAACTTCGGTTTTGGCGCTGAACTCAAGTTCATGCAGTGCATGGCGATCAGCATGTACGCTTTTCTTCCCGGCATCATCAAGGCGCTGCTGGTGATCCTGACCATCATGATTGGCGGTGGGGAGGGATTTACTTTCGAGCACCAGCTCGCCAGCAACCTGGGGCCGCTGTTCGACCCCAGTTCACCGTTCCTTTACTCCGTCGCATCCTCGCTCGACCTGTTCAACATCTGGACGCTGATCCTGACCGGAATCGGCTACTCCTGCGTAACCAAGGTCAAACGTGGCACCTGCATGGCAGTGGTCTTCGGCTGGTGGGCTGTAATGGTGCTCGTTGGGGCCGGATTTGCCGCCCTGTTCAGTTGACAGCGGGCGCAATGTTCGTCACAAAATAAAGCTATCGACGTGCACGAATCTGCTGGCGAACGCCTTTAATTACTGCAACAGTCCGAACTTCGCCACGCCGTTCGTGGTTCCCACGAATACCTTGCCGTTCGCGATGAGGGGAGTAATGAACTTGTTCCCCGCGCCGAACTGGTCACGCGATCCGGCCTGATTGCTGTTGTACAACTCATTCGACAGATTGGTCGCATCGTAGGCGTGCAGCACCGCTGGATTGCTGTTCTCCACGGCCCACACGATGCCGTTTGAGGCCCCGCTGGCGGAGACGCTGGGCGTGGTGCCTGGATAGGCGAACGTGTTGGTACTCTGGCTGGTGGGCGCGTTCGGAAGCATTGCATTCGCGATGCTGAATGCCTTGAGTTTCCCGCCGACATTACCGTAATACACGGTGTTGTTGAAGTACGCCGGCATCGCCCAGACCCCGCCCGGCAGCACACCATCAAGTTCCTGGTAGATGGCGCTGTCATTATTAGGGTTGAACTTTCCCATGTTGTCGCGATTGACAACATAGATGTTCCCGTCTTTTCCGGCTCCCACCGCCAGGTGATGGACCTGGCCCTGGTTATCGGTCAGGTCGGGCAGGACCATGGCGCCGCCCGAACCAAGGTCCTCATCGGCGCTCGACTCCTGCACCGTGTTGTGCATGGTGAAGTAATCAGCCACCGTGAGTTGAGGGGAAATGGCGACTTTCATGAACGAGTTTCCGTAGTCGCCATTTGTGGGGAAGCCCTGGGCGTTGAGCGTGGTATCGAACGTCCCGTTCCCATCGAGGAAGTAGATATTGCCTTGCGGATCGGCGGCCAACCGGCTCCGGCCATCCAGATGGCGCCCTCATTGCCATTGGGTGTGACATTCAGTACCGATGTTTGGGCCAGCGTCAGGGCATCGTAGGCCATCAACCATCCGGTGTAGGGACGGCTGTCGCAATGAGAAGTGAAGGCCAGATAAATCTTCCCGCCATAGGCCAGCAGACCTACGCGCTCGGCATACTTCGCGGGGTCGAAGATGACCTGACCGTTCTGGCTATTGTCGCCGGACCCGGGATAGCTGGCCGTGATCTCGGCTGGCCCTCCGAACTGCTCTGCCCCGGTGGTCAGATCCAGTGCGTGCAGCCGCTGGTGATATTTGCCGGAGGAGTCCTTCGTCATGGCGACAAAGTAAATGGTGCCGTGCGGCCCTCGCAGCCGGTCGATGACGGGAGTATTGGTGATCCCGATCTGCGGTGAAATCTGACTGCATCCGTGATCGTCACTGGGGGTCTCACCTGACGGCGCTGCGGACACCTTCCACAGCTGCGCACCCGAATCAGCGTCGAACGCGTACGCGCTGTCGTTTTCCGTAACTACGTACAGCGTATTGCGAAGGCTGGGCCCGATCGGCATTTTGTAGAGATAAAGCGGCTGCGCGTCAACCTTGCCGTCCACGGTGAAAAAGCCAAGCTTGCCGAAAGTAGTCGAGTTGACGTTCGCGGGCGTCAGCACCGTCTCCAAAGTGTTCTGGCCCTGGCGAGCTACGTTGTAATGATAGGTAACGACATCCCCGACGTAACCGATGAAGCCATACTGGCCTTGTGGCTGGCTCTGGTTCGCTGACTGGGCCGTCACCGAGGCGGAAGCGCGCGGTGAGGAACGGAAAGACGAAGCCGCAACCGCGCCCCAACCCAGGACCGCCACGCCGAGAAGTAGAAGGATGGACAAACTCACTGGCTTACGCATGTGTCACCCCGCAAGGTAGGTTTCTTGGGCCCTGTTGCCAGTAGATGATGTCGACCACAGCGGGGTTGCCCGCATTCCGAGAAGAAATTCATGCCAGAACTTGTGTCGAGATTCGGTTCCCGCGTTTCTGTCAGAGCATCAACAACGAGCCGAGCACCCTGCCCAAAACGGTACTTTACCCGCTGATGCGTCCGTCACGCAGCGCCGGGGGGTGGAAAACGGGTGTATACTTCGGCTACCCTCGATTGTGTTGCTGCCGCCGATCTTGGGCGAATAAGGGCGCTTCTTATTTTCTTTCTTATGCCCTGCAACAGTTACTGATTCTTGCAAAGAGTTGCTGGACGATAGCGAAGCGGTCGAGTCGAAGCCTGCTCGTCGCATCTGGGAACGCAATGATTCGCCGGCATAATTTTCATATCCCCGGCACTCATTACATCCGACTGCAGACGCCAGGACCGGCCGTGGGAGGTGTCGCTTGGACCTGGTTCTCATACGTGTCTTATTCGTATTTATTACAGCGCTTGCCAGTTACGAACTGCAGCCCCTCGGACTAGACCATTGGCCGGCTGCCGGCGTGGGAGCGCTGTTCGGCATAGCTGTCGTTCTGTTCGAAGTTCGCCTGCGGCAGGTCAGCCTGAAGCGGCTGATCGGGGCGGTCATCGGCAGCACCCTGGGAATCATTGGGGCCTATCTCTTCAGCCTGGTGATCCGCAACAGCATCCGGCCGGGCGCAACCCAGAGCTTTCTGCAACTGCTCATCATGCTGATCATGGCCTATGTGGGCTTGGTTGTCGGCGCCGGCAAGGGCGACCTGCTCAACCTGGCTGCGCTGGGGGGCCTCTTTGGCGGCGAGAAGCAAGCCAAGAAGAGTTACAAAATCCTGGACACCAGCGTCATTATTGACGGGCGCATCGCCGACATAGCCGAGACCGGCTTTCTGGACGGCGTTATCGTGCTGCCTCAGTTTGTCCTGCGTGAGCTGCAACTGGTGGCCGACTCGGCTGACTCCATGAAGCGCAACCGCGGCCGCCGCGGCCTCGACATCCTGCAGCGCCTGCAGAAGATTGCGACCTTGCAGGTGCAGATCGTGGAGGATGATTTTCCCGCCGTGCGCGAAGTGGACCTCAAGTTGATCGAGCTGGCCAAAGTGTACGAAGGCAAGATCGTCACCAACGATTTCAACCTGAATAAAGTGGCCCAGTTGCAGGGTGTCCAGGTGCTGAACATCAACGAGTTGGCCAACTCGCTCAAGCCCATCGTGCTGCCCGGCGAGACCATGAAGGTCTTCATCCTGAAAGAAGGCAAGGAATATAACCAGGGTGTGGCCTATCTGGACGACGGAACCATGGTGGTCGTGGACAATGCGCGCAAGATGATCGGCAAGAACATCGACGTCTCGGTGACGTCGGTGCTGCAGACGACGGCAGGCAAGATGATCTTCGGCAAGTTCGACGAGCGCGCCATGTACATGGCCCCGCGCCCCGTCGAGCCGCGACCGGAGTTTCGCAAGTCCGGGCCTGCACCCGCTCCAGCACCGGTCACGGAAACGCCAAAGCCGGAATAGTTTTGATGGAGGATTTCCGTCTCGATCTGCCGCAGGGAAGCCCGCCATTTGAACTCCAACGCTCCAGGGCTTATACTGCGCTCCCCGTATGAAAGTGATGGTCATCATTCCCGCCGCCGGATTAGGCACGCGCATGTCCGCCGCGCACGGCGCTCCGAAAAGCAAGAGTAAGCAGTTCTTCGAGCTGCAAGGAACCCCGATTCTCCTGCACACCCTGCGCAAGTTTGCGCAGTGCGAAGCGGTAGCCGAGATCGTCGTGGCTCTCCGCAAGAATGAGAGTGCGGGTTTCCAGCAGCAGATCGAAGCGGGAAGCTTTAAGAAGCCGGTTCGGATTGTCGAGGGCGGAGAGCATCGGCAGAATTCGGTGGCCAATGCGCTGGCAGTGATCCATGCCGCGGACGACGATATCGTGCTGGTGCACGATGCGGTGCGGCCCTTCGTGGACCAGGAGACGATCCTGGGGGTAATCGAAGGCGTGAAAAAGCATGGGGCAGCCATTGCCGGTGTGCCCGCCGTTGACACCGTCAAGCAGGTGGACCGCACGGCCGATGGCGCGGTGGTGATCGCAACCGTTCCCCGAGAGCGCATGGTGTTGGCGCAAACTCCGCAGGGATTTCGCTACGGCCTGCTCAAGAAAGCGTTCGATGAGGCCACGGCCGACGGCTTCACGGGAACGGACGAAGCTTCGCTGATCGAGCGCAGCGGAGGCGCCGTCCACGTGGTTATGGGCTCTCCGCGGAACATGAAGATCACCACGCCCGCCGATCTGGAGTTGGCGGAATTCTTCCTTTCGCAGGAGAACCGCCGCAAAGCGAGCCTGGGTGGGTGAAACAGTTTTTTGCTGTCATCCTGAGCGAGCGGCCGTTTCTGCCGCGAGTCGAAGGACCCCTATAGCGGCGTTGAGGTTCTTTCATGGCAATAGGGGTGCTTCGACTCACGTTCGCTAAAGTCGGCGAACGCTCGCTCAGCATGACACGATAATTTCTGTCATCCAGGTTGCAGCAACCTAGATAGGTAAGATCTTGTCCAACCCACAACGCACACCGCGCATCGGCTACGGCTGGGACTCGCACGAGTTCAAGCCCGGCATCCCGCTGAAAATCGGCGGCGTCCTGATTCCGCATGACAGCGGACTCGCCGGCCATTCCGATGGCGACGTTCTGCTGCACGCCTTGACCGATGCACTGCTGGGCGCGATTGCCGCCGGAGACATCGGCGCCTACTTCCCCCCGAGCGACCCGAAATGGAAGGGCGCCGACTCTGTCGTGTTCGTGCGCGAGGCGTTGAGCCGGATTGATGACGCGGGTTACGCCGTCGGCAACGTGGATAGCACCCTGGTCCTGGCCGCGCCTAAGATTGGTCCACACGCCAGGGCCATCCAGCGGAATGTCGCTCACCTGTTGGGCATCGAGCCGGACCAGGTCGGCGTCAAGGCCAAAACCCCGGAAGGCATGGGCACCGACAACGCCGCCATCGCGCACGTGGTCGTGCTGCTCACGGAGATTTGCTGGCCGTAGAGCGCCTCCGAACTGCCGCACATACGCGGAGACGAATGTCCACCGCCGGGTGCCAACCCCAATGAGTGAAAACCGGGATTGCTCTGCAACCGGGTAATACCTTTCTCAACTGTCCCTTGACATCTCCTCGATATTTCTATATATATGGAAATATCGAATGTGAGGACCCATGGCAAAGAAACCCAACCCGGAGCAAATTACGCGTTATGCCGATATGCTGGCCGCGATGGGCACTGAGCCCCGACTGCGCATCATGCAACTGCTTCTTTCGGCGCATCCCGAAGGCATGGTCGTCGGCGAGATTGGCAGCGAGCTGGACATCCCAAGCTCCACGCTCTCGCACCACCTCGACAAGTTAAGGAACGAGGACCTGGTGAAGGTGCGGCGCGACGGGACGTTTCTCTGGTACACCGCGAGCACGGAGGCGCTACAAGAGTTGCTCGGTTTCCTGTACGCCGAGTGCTGCACCCGCAACAAGGCAGTCCAACCCGAAAAGTTCATTACGCTCTGCAAATAGGAGGACATCATGAGCACCGATATCAAGGAAGTCGTAAAAGAGAAGTACGGCCAGGCGGCGCTGCGAGTGCACAGCGGCGGCAGTTCCTGCTGCGGCGCTTCCACCGCGCTGGATAGCTGCTGCGATCCCATCACCACGAACCTTTACGATGCCGCTCAGGCCAGCCAGGTTCCCGAAGACGCGCTGAAAGCCTCGCTGGGATGCGGCAATCCGACGGCGCTTGCCCAGTTGAACCCAGGCGAAACCGTGCTCGACCTCGGCTCGGGCGGAGGCATTGACGTGCTCCTGTCCGCAAGACGCGTCGGGCCTGCCGGCAAGGCGTACGGGCTTGATATGACCGATGAGATGCTGGCCCTGGCGCGCGATAACCAACGCAAGGCGGGCGTCGCCAATGTCGAGTTCCTGAAAGGCGAAATCGAAAACATTCCGCTCCCCGACAATTCGGTGGACGTCATCATCTCCAACTGCGTCATCAATCTTTCGGCCGATAAGGACCGCGTGCTGCGTGAGGCCTTTCGTGTATTGAAGCCGGGCGGCCGCTTCGCCGTATCTGACGTTGTGGTACATGGCGAGGTGCCCGAAGAAGTGCGGGCGAGCGTGCTGCTGTGGGTGGGATGCATCGCGGGCGCGCTGCAGGACACGGAGTATACCTCGAAGCTTGCGGGCGCCGGGTTCGAGGACATCGAGGTCGAGCCCACGCGGACCTATTACGTCGAAGACGCGCGCGCCTTCCTCGCCGATCAGGGCGTTGACGTGGACGCCATCGCGCCGCTCGTGGACGGCAAGTTCATGAGCGCGTTCATCCGGGCGAAGAAGCCGCAGGCCGAAGGGACGAAAGGATAGCTTCAATGCAAGGACGCTACAACGTTCTGTTCCTGTGCACGGGAAACTCGGCCCGCTCCATCATGGCGGAGGCGATCCTGAACTTCAAAGGCGACCGACCTTTACTGCCTACAGCGCAGGCAGCCACCCGGCAGGCATGGTGCGGCCAGAGGCGCTGCGTGAAATCGAGCGTGCACACCTGCCCACGAAGG
Organism: uncultured Acidobacteriaceae bacterium; assembly: GCA_963843005.1. Classification (GTDB taxonomy): domain Bacteria; phylum Acidobacteriota; class Terriglobia; order Terriglobales; family Acidobacteriaceae; genus Bog-257. The sequence continues at coordinate 10,055 of CAWJIW010000013.1, forward strand.
GGCTGCGCAGCAAGACTGGGACGAGTTTGCCCAACCCGGAGCTCCAGAGATGAACTTCGTCTTCACAGTTTGCGACAACGCCGCGAAAGAGGTGTGCCCTGTCTGGCCCGGCCAGCCGATGACCGCGCACTGGGGCATTCCCGATCCCGCGGCAGTCACGGGTTCGTCGGACGAGATCGAGCGCGCCTATCGCGAAGCTTTCATGGCCCTTGACCGCAGGATCGGCCTGTTCCTGTGTTTGCCACTCGCCAGCTCGACAAGCTGTCAATTCAAAAGAGATCAACAAGATCGGGCAGCAATGATCGTCGCGAGCCGCCCCGGTACGGGTCTATAGATGAGCATAACCAGCCGACTCAGTTTTCTTGACCGATACCTAACCGCCTGGATTTTCGGAGCCATGCTGCTCGGGGTGCTGTCAGGCTGGCTTGTCCCCGGCATCGTACCCTTCCTCAACCGATTCAGCATCGGCACCACATCGATACCGATCGCGGTCGGTTTGATCGTGATGATGTATCCGCCCTTCACGAAAGTCCGCTATGAAGAGCTCCCGGAAGTTTTCCGCAACAAGCGAGTCTTGGGACTCTCCCTCGTGCAGAACTGGGTGGTCGGGCCGGTGCTTATGTTCGTCCTCGCTATCATCTTCCTGCGCGGATATCCCGAATACATGGCGGGGCTGATCCTGATCGGTCTTGCCCGGTGTATCGCCATGGTCATCGTGTGGAACGAGCTTGCGAAGGGCGACACCGACTATGCCGCTGGACTGGTGGCATTCAACTCCCTGTTCCAGGTGTTCCTGTATTCGGTGTACGCCTGGATTTTCATAACCGTGCTACCGGCCAAACTCGGGCTGCACAGCACGGTGGTGAATGTATCCATTGGCGAGATTGCGAAAAGTGTTTTCATTTACCTCGGTATTCCCTTCCTGGCGGGTTTTCTCACCCGCACGGTGTTAGTTCGACTGAAAGGACGCGGCTGGTACGACCACAGCTTCGTGCCGCGAGTCAGCCCGCTCACGCTGATTGCACTGCTGTTCACCATTGTCATTATGTTCTCGCTGAAGGGCGAGTACATCGTGCGCCTGCCCATAGATGTGCTGCGGATCGCGGTTCCGTTGTTGATTTACTTCGTGGCAATGTTCCTGGTGTCGTTCTACATGGGACGGAAGCTCGGTGCCGATTATTCGAAGACGGCCACTCTGTCGTTTACCGCGGCATCGAACAACTTCGAGCTGGCAATTGCGGTGGCGGTGTCCGTCTTTGGCATTAACTCTGGAGCTGCTTTCGCCGCGGTGATCGGGCCGCTGGTGGAGGTACCGGTCATGCTTGCACTGGTGAACCTGGCGCTTTACTTCCAGGCCAGGTATTTTCGTACCCCGCAGGCAACCGGGATTCAGGCCGTACAGGCGGTAAAGACGCAACGATAGATAGTCGACTTAGCGCATCTGGCTGCAGTGTTGGATCGGATGTTGTAGCTGGTGGGGCAAACTGCCGCCTGCTCAGTTCGGCTCTTTTAATTCCCAGGTTGCGGCCTAATAAACACCGCGTTGTGTTCTGGCGCAAGATTTTCGATCAGGACTTCGTTTTTTTCTGGCGAGAACTTCGCACCGCGGCGGCCGGTGCCGGTGTTTTCGCTGGCGAAGTAGTAAGTGAAAGTGTCTCCATCCCAGTGCGCGAGTTCGTAATAGGCTCCCCGCGGCGGAAGTCGCAGGATCAGTCGATTATCCTCGACAGAAACTTCCAACGTCCCGAAGTACTCATTCGTGTACTTACCCATATATGCGCTGAGCGGTCTGGCGGGAGCGGAACTCTTCGGCGGCGCCAGCGTGGCATAGTTCGTAGACGCATCCTGAGTCTCCGCGATCATCTGCGAAAAGACCTTTCCTATGAGCGGAAGATACTCACGCTGCGGCTTGCCATAATGCACCAGGTCGAGGAAGTGCAGGCAGATTGACTCCGGCAAGCCGATGGGCACGCTGTTGCTGAGGACGAGTACGCCGAGGTGTTCCTCGGGAACCATGTAGACGGCGGTAGCTGCACCGAGGAAGAATCCGCCGCTGTGGGCGAGTTGCGTGTGGCCCTGCGCATCCGTGTTGACATTCCAGCCCAGCCCGTAGAACTGGCCGCCGGGACAATCATTGGGCTTCGCCGGGTCGACAGGATTGCGGCAGATCTGGGCTTTGTGGGTTTCGGCGAGGGCGTTGGCGTCGATGATCTGCTTGCCGTTCCACTTGCCGCCACTGAGTTGCAGCCGCACCCATTCGGCAAGATCACGGGCACTGGAGCTGACTCCGCCGGCCGGAGCTTCGGGGTCGGCCTCGCGCACGAAACGGTTGACCGGCTCACCATTGATAAAGATGTGCAGCGCGGCTTTGTTGGCCCGGTCTTCGTAGTCGGAGAATCGCGAACTGGTGGAAGTCATACCGAGGCGCGAATAAAGTTGTTCTTCTGCGATGGTCTCCCACGGCTTGCCGATCTTGGTGGCCGCCGCGATGGCTCCGGTGGTGTAACCGAAGTTGCTATAGGCGTAGGTCTTGCGGAATTGTCCCGGCAACGGCAGATACCGCATGCGATAGAGAATGTCCGGGCGCGAATAGCCGAGATCTTCCAGCAGGTCTCCCGATTCTGTGGCCAGGCCGCTGCGGTGCGAAAGGAAGTCGCGAATCTCGATCTGCCGAGTCGTTTCGGCGCTGGATAGCCGGAAGCCGGGATCGAGATCCACAATGCGGTCGTCCCAGCCGATCTTCCCCTCGCCCACCAGCGAGGCGAGGATGGTGGAGGTAACGGGCTTGGAGAAGGAAGCGATCTCAAAGACGGTGTCGGGATCGACCCGCGCCGATTCTCCGACTTTGCGAATGCCGTAGCCTCGGAGAAACACGACCTGATCGTTATGAACAACAGCGACCGCCAAGCCTGGAACCTTCGTGCTGGCAAGGCTGGAGCGAATGTAAGGCTCCAGTTGCGCAAGAGCAGAGCTGACGCTCTCGGGCGAGACGCTGGGCTTCTCTTGCGCGGTGCAGAAAATCGAGAGCCAAAGGATCAGGAGTAAGGCGGTGGGATTAGGAAACGCCGGCCAGGTTCGGCGCGCCGCTTTTACGTCGTTGAGTTTGGACACGGTTCCGCTATTTATTGAGTCCAAGGCTAATGATCACTCCTCCCCAGTTGACTTGGCCGCTAGCCTGGGCGGGACGCTTAAACGCGTACGTACCGGTGGCGGTCAACTTCTGGTGGCCGGTGTCGGAGTTGGCGGAGCTAGGACCATGACCAGGCAGCCAGTCCGGAGCATCGTCCGTCGGGCAAATGGCGGGAATCCCAAGGCACTGCAGTTGGCCCGTTGCTGGGTTATTGGACAGGAAGGGGTTCCAAGTAGTGGCCGGTGAGGGCTGCAGGTTGACTTGAAGCAGGTTGCCCAGCATCAAATCGGGTGCGTGCGTAGTTGTAACTTGACCCGCGCCCACAATCGGGTTGCCTACGTTGCTAAAATTCCCGGTGTTGGTACTGTGCTGGTCAAACATTTGGTTGAATTGCGGCACATCGTAAACCTTGAGCTCAGCCGGATTCTTATTCCCAGCGGGCAGCATCGCGGTGACCTGGCATCCATTCGGCTGACTGGCACTCACCTGTCCGTAGTACCAGGCCAACAGTCCTTGATTGGTGTTAATCATTAGCGATCCGCCCGGGACAGCCGTCCAATTGTTAACCGAGCAGCCACTGAGCGGGGAATTACCAAGAGGCGCGACGTTGTTCAGCACCTGGGGGATGGTTATGCCGACAAACAACCAATCGCCGGCGCTGGGCGTGAAGCCACTGGGATTATCCGGGACCGTTGATACCAGCGACGTACCAGTGTCAATCTTGCCGCACGCGCTGTGGGTCACGTCGCTATCGATAATTGGAGGAAAGCAATTGCCATTACCGGGAGGCGCTGGCCTAAAGCGACACAGGACTCCCTGATCGTTAGCGGACGATTGGGCAATGCCACAAGGCCAATCTTGTCCCAGGTTATTGGCTACGGTAAAAAGGAGACCTTCCTTAATTTGGGAACTGCAATTAATCTCGTTTTGACTATAGTTGTAATTGTCCGGGAGGTCAGAGCACAGGGGAATGGTGTCCGCAGGCGTAATGGGAGCGCTGGTGCTGGGGTCGTATCCCGGAGCGTAAATGACTCGGTAGGCCGGTGCGTCGCTGGTAAAGACTTCAGGATCGTTGGGCCAGGTGTACGCACCATGGAGTACCTTGTGAATGGTGTCGTCGCCAATGCATTTGATCGGGCCGCCGCTTCCCTTTACATCCGAGCACATCCCGTAGGGAGGTTGAGTACCCCACTCCACCATCTGGGTTAGGTTGTTCCAGGACTTATAGGTAAAGCTGCAGGGAACGTCCTTGGTCGGGGCGCCCCAATAGCTTCCCATGGTTTGCATGGTGTCGCAGTTGCTGATGTCTTCAGCGTAGAACGCTCGCTGCGCGCAATATCCGGTGGTGTTACCTGGAGTATTGATAAAGCACGAAGCGAAGGCTCCATACTTGCCACCATGCTTTTGCGCATACTTCTTGCAGTCGTCGTCGATCATACATGAAAGACTGGCAGAGGGGTACAGATTAGGATCGCCGGCGCAGAATACCTCCCAACCTAAGCAATTGTCGTCGTCCTGATCACAACCGATCATTCCTCTTTCGTGTGGGAACTTATAAAGCCCACAATTGTTGAGGCAACCCAAGGCATTGTTGTTCTTGTCGCAATTGGGCTCGTTCTTTGGGCAGGCCAGATTACCGTTTCCGTCCACGATCTCAAACCCGAAGTTAGGGGCGCCCGCCGTATTAATGTCCAGGCGTGTGAGGAGAAAGCCACCTTGACTGACGCTTTTGCCATCGCCACACGCCTGTCGCAAATCCGCCGCTCCGTGCATTCCGAGCTCCCCATTGTAAGCAAGCCAAAGCCAGTCGTTCTTAAGAAAAGGATTGTTTGCAGTGCCGCCGAGCGGCTGAACGTCCACCGTAAGGCTCGATCCATTGACGGCGCTGACATCGAAATTATCGAAGAAAACACCAGGCTTGGCTGTCGGCTGGTAGAAGGTCCACTCGGTAAACGTGATATAAGGCGGATTCCCATGGGCTGTGGTGCTGCAATCGTACTGGTCGGCGCAACCGCCGGTTTCGCACTGAGCCCGGTTGGTAGTGATATCGTACCGGCAGCCCGTCCGCGCCCAGATAACCGGCCCCGTCGCGACACAATTTTGGGCACCGACAGGACATACCGTATTCGCCCATTGCTTCGGTATGTTTATGGTGAGGATATTTGAGTGGTTGTTCCAGTTATTCGGGTCGAAGGGTTGCATAACCCAAGTTTTCTCTTCTGGGAAAACCGGGAAACCGATATTGCCGGGCTGACGGGCCGCGTTGGTCGCTCCTAGCAACACCTGGTTGGTACAGTTGACCAATTGCACAACTCTGACAGCCCCAATGGCTGCCACAGGCGGGGGAATACTCTTCAAATAGCCATCGCTACACTGCGCCTCAACGCGCACGGTCAAGAACAACGGAAAAACCAAACTGAATGCGAAAGCCAGGAATGTTGCTGCGGATACGTTGGCCAGTCGACGAGGTTTCACGGCACGACCCCCTTCATAAGCCTCGGAAGTTGAAACCGAACTTGGAAAGCCCGGAACCCTGCGGCCACGGAATCTCCCGGGTTGTACGTTCGGAGCTGAGGCGCTGAATTATCAGGCCGAAGAAAGCTGCCTGTCAACCCCGATTCTGGCCGATTCCGGCGCTTGATTTCGAACGATCTGCGCAGGCTGAAAGTACAGTGGTTAGATTACGAGCGGGGTCGAGGGCGTGGTCGAAATCGAGTCGGAGTGGACCTGGCCGCGGCGGGAGCACAGGGGACTACCACTCCACGTAAAGATTGTCGTCCCCACCCCGTCGCCAAAAGCGGGCGACAGGAGTGGGGCAC
>CAWJIW010000014.1:0-73314 GCA_963843005.1 uncultured Acidobacteriaceae bacterium
GACAGGAAGGTAGTGGGCTGTTTTCAGAATCTGGATAGAAACTGAACCAGTGCAAAGAGTGCCACCAAAGCGAGCGCTGCGAGTATAAGGCGACCAGCCCACACATCGGTACTGAGTTTCTGAAAGTGAATCAGGGCAAAGGCAAGCACAACCAGGATAGGAATTGCTATTTTCATCATGCGGCAGCCTTGCGCTCTTTCGCGTCCAATAACCGCACCAATTCTTCCAGGCTCCCAACATGATCGCCGATTCCGGCCTCCATTGCAGGCGTCACACGTGATGTCTGGTAAACACGGCAGAAATTGTAGTACGCAGCTCTGCTACACGACCCTTGCTTGAGCGCTTAGGTATGGTATGGTTATAGCATTATGGCCAAGAAATCCAAGATCGTTGCCCACCTTCCCGAGTCGGTCGAGCTTTCCGAGCGGACTACGAAAAATGCACTGATAATTGATGTCATTCTTTCAGGGGCTAAAAAGGGGGAACTACACATCGCACAAGGGTCGATCGAGTGGTGGCCCGCCTACAACGATGTTAATACCCACCGACTCGGCTGGCCTAAGTTCATTGAAATGCTTGAAGGAACGATGCCCAAACGTCGCGGCAAGCGATAAATTCAAAAAGCCGCACCAACATCAGACAGGAAACATAGCTTGCCGCTCAGCCACCGAATGGCGCGGCACACGGCCAAACCGCTTCAAATCCCAGTAACTCGGAAGTCATTGCGATTTCCATTTGCTTCGACAGGTGCTGCACCGCAATTGGTAAGCTTGCGTGAGGAAATGGACCCATGGCCCCAGGGTGTAGCAGACCGTAGCAGACGAGTTTGCAACGGGGTCTGCGAGGCGCGTCACAGCAACGTGTGACGACCAGCACAAGCCGGTACGAGCCGCTTTATTTACAACAAAAGACGTATGCAAAGCGTAGATGGAAGTGACATGGCTGCATGCTATGCTTGCGCGAATTTAAATTTGGAACGGCGGTACAACATGAAACGAATCGTTCTCAGCGCTTTTATTCTCGTCGTACTTCTCCTGACTTCGGGTTACGCCCAGAACATCACGATCGGAATGACAGTGTCCAAGACTGGCAGCATGAACGTGGACTCGCTGGAGCAGTACCGCGGATTCGAGCTGTGGCGAGACCAGGTGAATGCGGCCGGCGGCATCAAGGCGGGGGGCAAGAGCTACAAAATCCAGTTCGTCAGCTACGATGACGAATCTAACGTCAAGCGCGTGCAGCAGCTGTATTCGCGCATGATCCTGGAGGACAACGCTGACTTCCTGTTCAGCCCCTACTCGTCCAGCCTCACGGCGACGGCTGCCATCGTAACCGAGCAGAACGGCAAGATCATGCTTACCACGGGCGCGGCGGAAGGCAAGACCTACACCCTGGGCAATCATTATCTCTTCCAGATGTTCACCCCGGGAGCCGAATATCTGAAGGGGGTGCTGGACGCCTTGAAAACCAAGGACCCAAAGGCCACGGTCGCATTCGTTTATGAGGATGCCTCCTTCTCGAATTCGGTCGTGGATCCGGCGAAGGCCTACGCGCAACAGATCGGAATGAATGTGGTTTTCAGCGAGAGGTACGCTCCCAATACAACGGACTTCAGTGCGATCATCGACAAAGTCATTGCGTCGAAGGCAACGGTGCTGCTGGGTGGCGGTCACTATGCCGATGGCTCGACCCTGGCGAAGCAACTCTACGAACACAAGGTTCCGGTGAAGATGGTCGCCTTGCTGGTGGCGCCCGACAGTCCGAAGTGGCCCGAACTGGGTGATGCGGCGGCGGGCGTGATCGTGCCGTCCCAGTGGGAGCCGCAAGTGGCGATCAAGCCGCAATACGGGCCCAGCGGGGCAGACTTCTCCAAGGCGTACGCCGCGAAGTACAATACTCCGCCCAGCTACGAATCGGCTGGTGGTTACGCTAGCGGATTGGTCCTGCAACGTGCCATCGAGCAAGCTGGCGGCACCGACACAGCCAAGGTGGCCGACGCTCTGAACAAGACCGACATCACCACGTTCTATGGGCGGACAAAGTTTTCTACGGCGGCCAATGAACATGGTCTGCAAGTGGGACACTCCATGGTCCTGGCCCAGTGGCAAAAAGACAAATCGGGCAAGCTGGTCAATCAAGTGGTTTGGCCGCTGGCGGCAAAGAGCGCCAACCTGGTTTATCCGATTCACTAAAACGGGCCCCGCAACAACACAGTTACGCGACTCCTGCGGTGCAAAGGGTGAGATATGTCTGGCATCTTGGCCTCCATGATTGATGGCCTGCTCATCGGCGCGGTGTATGGGCTGGCCGCCATGGGACTGAGTCTGATCTGGGGAGTCATGGATGTCATCAATCTCACCCACGGCGCGGTCATTGCACTGGGCATGTTCGGCATGTACTTGCTCTTCGCCGCCTTTCCAATCAATGCTTACCTCCTGCTGCTGCCCATCATTGCCGCGGGGTTGTTGCTGGGCCTGATCATCTACTGGACGTCCGTGCACTGGGTCATTGATCGGCCGCAACTGGCCAGCCTGCTGTCCACCTTCGCCGTCAACATGATCATCATTGGGATCGGGACCGCGATATGGAGCACCAGTCCCTACAACGTTAACTTCACTCTGCGGGGCATCACGATTGGCGAGTACACGTTCACTGGCAACCACATCGCCGCAGCGTGCGCGGCCGTCGTGATTGCGTTGGGGCTGGAATTATTCCTATATCGAACCCGGCCCGGCAAAGCCATCCGCGCAGTGGCGGACAATCGCGAGGCGGCCGAGTTAATGGGCATCTCCTCGACCATGGTGCTGGCGCTCGCATTTGCCATCGGCATTGCGCTGGCGGCGGCTTCCGGCGCACTGGTCTCGACTTTGTTTCCCTTCACGATTCTTTCCGGCGCTGGTTACCAGATGAAGAGCTTCGTGGTCACGGTACTGGCCGGACTGGGCAAGCCCCTCGGCGCGCTCGTCGCTGGGATACTGCTCGGCTTGTTGGAAGGAGCGGTGACACCTTTCATTGCGGTCAGTTGGATTCCGCTGATCGAGTTTGGACTTTTCGTGGTTGTGCTCGTGGCCTTTCCTCGCGGCATATTCGGGAGGAGGGCCACCGCTTGATCTTCCGACGCCCTGTCTTCTGGTTGATTCTGGTTTTTGCGGCGCTGATGGCTTTCATCCCTCTGCATGGCAACAACGTTTCGATGCGCGAGGACCTCATCCTGGTAGCGGTCGCCGTAATTCTGGCTAGCAATCTGAACCTGATGATCGGCTATACCGGGTACGTGAACTTCGGACACATCGTTTTCTATGGGCTGGGAGGCTACATCGGGCTGTATCTCGCCACGGTGAGAGGATGGAACCTGGTACTGTCGGCGCTGCTTGCCGGGCTGCTGGTTAGCATTTGCGCGCTGCTATTTGGCCTCGGCATTCTGCGCTTGCGCGGCGCTTATTTTGCGCTGGCCACGATCGGAATTCTGGTTGCCGTTCAGTCGTTCGTCTCCAACTTCGACCCCTTTGGCCGCTCGACGGGCATGTACGTGTCGTTTGACGCTTACCAACCGCTGGGGGGCGCACGCCGCGCTCTGTGGATCACGTATTTCCTGGTCATCGCGGTTATGGCGCTCTCGATGATCCTGAGTCTGGCCATCAAGATCTCGAAATTCGGCCTGGGCCTGTTCGCCATTCGCGAGGACGAAGATGCCGCCGTCGTCCTCGGCGTCAATGCGACCGTTTACAAGGCCATCATCTATAGCGTCTCAGCGTTCCTGCCCGCCGTCGCCGGAACGCTGATGTTCTACAAGAACGGTATGATCGATCCCTCCATCGCGTTCGAGTTCATGCTCTCGCTGGAGGGAATCGTGATGCTGATGCTCGGCGGCAAAGGCACCGTGGTCGGCGCCGCCCTGGGCGGAGGCCTGTACGAAAAGCTGCGCTCCTATCTGTTGACTTCTCCCAAGCTCTCCAACTTCCATCTGGTGATCGCGGGGGCACTGCTGTTGCTGGTGGTGCTGTTTGCTCCCGGTGGCTTGATCGGCTGGCTGTATCGCCTCGTGCCGCGCTCCGAGAAGGTGATCGAATGACTGCCTTGCTGGAAGTGAGCGGCGTAACCAAACGCTTCGGCGGATTGGTGGCAGTCTCGGACGTGAGCTTCACCCTCGCCGAGGGCGAAATCCTGGGGCTCATCGGCCCCAATGGCGCGGGCAAGACAACGCTCTTCAACATGGTCAACGGTGTTTACAAGCTGGACAAAGGGAAGATCAGCTTCGCGGGCCAGGACATCACCAATCGTCCGCCCAATGAAGTGGTCCACCTCGGGATAGCGCGTACTCACCAGATCGTAAAACCACTGTACGGCATGACAGTCCTGGAGAACGTGACGGTCGGCGCCTGCTTCGGTCGCGATTATCTGAGCGCTCAAACCGGCACGTAAGGTGGCGCTGGAGGTCTCTGGAGCGCGTGAGTCTGGCGGAACGTGCCTATGCTTCGGCGCGGTCGCTTACCATCGCGGGCAAGAAGCGCCTGGAGGTTGCGCGTGCGCTGGCGGCGCATCCCAAGCTGCTCCTGCTGGACGAGGTCCTGGCCGGTCTGAATCCCACCGAGGTTGAAGTAATGATCGGCATCGTGCGCGACATCCGCGACAGCGGCATTTCGGTGCTCATGATCGAGCACTTGATGCAGGCCATCATGAGCCTTTCCGACCGCATCGTGGTGCTGAATTTGGGCGCCAAGCTTGCCGAAGGTCGCCCGCAGGAGGTGGTGCAGAACTCGGATGTGGTCGAGGCCTATTTGGGCTTCCCGGACATCGTCGACAAGTTGAGGGGCGTGCAATGACGGACAGCGTTCTGCAACTGGAAAAGATCGAGTCCGGCTACGGCGAAGTGCAGGTGCTCTGGGGCATCTCGCTGCAAGTGCGTCCGGGCAAAGTGACCACCATCATTGGCGCCAACGGCGCAGGCAAGACCACCACCTTGCGCACCATCATGGGCACCGTATCTCCCTGGAGCGGCCGCATCCTGATGAACGGACAGGATGTAACCAAGCTCTCGCCCCACGCCAAAGCCAGCCGCGGCCTGGTCCTGGTGCCGGAAGGCCGGCAGCTTTTTCCCGACATGTCGGTGGAAGAGAACCTGGAGATGGGGGGATACTCCCATCGCGCGCGCAAGCAGTTGAAGGAAAACCTGGTGCGGGTCTTTGAGTTGTTCCCGCGGCTGAAGGAGCGCCGCACGCAGAAGGCCGTCACGCTCTCTGGCGGCGAGCAGCAAATGCTGGCGATGGGCCGCGGGCTCATGCAGCAGCCCGTGGTCCTGATGATTGACGAACTCTCTCTCGGTCTGGCGCCGGTGCTGGCGCAGCAGCTTTTTCTGACCCTGAAGACCCTCAAGGAGCAGGGAATCACCATCATCCTGGTCGAGCAGAACGTGCACCTCGCCCTGGCGGTGAGCGACTACACTTATGTGTTCGCCGAAGGACGCGTCCCTATCGAGGGCGAATCGCAGCAAGTGGCCAGCATGGATGAAGTGCGGAAAGCGTACTTGGGTTTGTAGCCAATGGCCACCATCGTCCTGTCTCCCGCGCAAATCTCGCCCGAACAAATCAAGTCCGCGTTGGCCGGCAGTCATCGCCGGCGAGCGCATTCTCATCCGGCCGATCGATCTGATCGCCTACGCTTCCGATGCGAGCTTTTACCGGCTGATTCCCAAGGCTGTGGTGCAGGCGCAAAGCCTGGAGGAGATCCAGGCGCTGTTTGCATTCAGCCAGCAGATGAATGTGCCCATGACCTTTCGCGCGGCGGGCACGAGCTTGTCGGGGCAATCGATCTCCGATGGGCTGCTGGTCGAAGTTGCGCGCAACTGGCGCGAGCTGTCGGGTGGAGGAAGGCGGCAAGAGGATTCGCGTGCAGCCGGGCGTGATCGGCGCGAAGCGCGAACCAGGCGCTGATCCCTTATGGCGCCAAGATCGGGCCAGACCCGGCCTCCATCGCGACCTGCACGCTGGGCGGAATACTCTCCAACAACTCCAGCGGCATGTGTTGCGGCGTCGAGCAGAACGCGTATCACACGCTGCACTCGATGAAGTTCATGCTGCCGTCCGGAACGGTGATTGATACCTCGCTGCCCGATGCGGATGAGCAGTTTCACGCGCGCGAGCCGCAACTGGCGCGGGGTGTGCTGGAACTGAGAGCCCATCTGATGAGCAACCGGCGTTGCGCGAGCGCGTCCGCAGCAAGTACCGGATGAAGAACACCACCGGCTACTCGCTCAATGCGTTTCTCGATTTCGACAACGCGGTCGACATCTTCCAGCACGTAATGATTGGGTCCGAAGGGCACGCTGGCGTTCATCGCCGAGGCGGTGCTGAACACGGTGCCCGATCTGCCGGTGAAGTACACCGGGCTGCTGCTGTTTCCGGATCTGTACGCGGCTGCTGATTCCATCGTCCCGTTGCGGCAGGCCGGCGCCAAGGCGCTGGAGATCATGGATCGCGCCTCGTTGCGCTCGGTGGAAGACCAGAGTGGCGTGCCTAGCCTCGCTGCGCACATTGCCGGATGGGGCCGCTGGACTGCTGGCGGAGTTTCAATCGGCGCGAGGAGAGCGAGCGCACGGAACTGGAGAAGGTCGCGGCCGACGCGGTCGGCGGTCTGAAACTCTACGAGCCGGCGAAGTTCACTCATGCCGCGGCGGAGCAGGCATTGCTGTGGAAGATTCGCTCCGGCATGTTTCCCTCGGTTGGATCGGTGCGCAAGAGCGGCACGACCGTCATCATCGAAGATGTCGCGTTTCCGGTTGAGCACCTGGCCGATGGCGCGCATGATCTGACGGCGCTTTTCCGCAAGCACGAGTACCCGGACGCCATCATCTTCGGCCACGCCAAAGACGGCAACCTGCACTTCGTCATCACCCAGACCTTCAACCATCAGGCCGCGATCGACCAGTATTCCCGCTTCATTGATGACGTGGTGGGACTGGTGGTCGAGCGCTACGACGGCGCCCTGAAAGCGGAGCACGGCACCGGACGCAACATGGCGCCCTTCGTCGAAACCGAGTGGGGAAGCGACGGCTACGAAATCATGCGCCGTCTGAAGGAGCTGGCCGATCCCGACAATCTGCTGAACCCGGGCGTCATCATCAATCCCGACCGCCAGGCGCACATCGCGAATTTGAAGCAGCTGCCATCCGTCGAGCCGGAGATCGATAAGTGCATCGAATGCGGCTATTGCGAGCCCAAGTGTCCCAGCCGCGAGCTGACGCTGACGCCGCGGCAGCGCATCGTGGTGCGCCGCGAGATGGCGCGGCTGCAGGAAGGGCAGAGCGGTTCGGAACTGTATGCCGCGCTCGACGCCGAGTTTCCCTACATGGCGCTGGACACCTGCGCCACCGATGGAATGTGCGCAACGGCGTGTCCGGTGAGCATCGACACGGGGCAACTGGTGAAGCGCTTCCGCAACGTGCGCGCATCCGCAGGTGCGCAAGAGTGGGCGGTCCGCATCGCCAACCACTTTGCCTTGACGGAACGCGCACTGCGATTGGCATTGCGACTGGGACATGCCGCGGAGAGCGTGATCGGCGTAGGCGGGATGCGTTCGCTCACGCGGGCGATGAAGCGCTTCGCGGGCGACAACCTGAGCGAGTGGATGCCCGACACGCCACACGCCGCTGGGCCGGTGCCGAAGACGCAGCGCGCGGGGCGCAGGCGGTGTATTTCCCGGCCTGCATCTCTCGCGTGATGGGACGCCTGCCCGGCGAGCCGGAAGATCGTTCGCTGATGGAAGTCACGGTGGAACTGTCACGTCGCGCCGGCGTGCCGATGTACATCCCGGACGATGTTGCAGGCACCTGCTGCGGCACGCCGTTCTCGTCCAAGGGATTCACTCGCGCTCACGCCATCGCGGTCAACGCGGCGGTGGAACGCTTCTGGCAATGGTCGGAGCAGGGAAGCTGCCGATCGTGATCGACACCAGCCCTTGCACCTACGGCTTCAAGACCGCGCGCGCCTACCTGACGGAAGAAAACCAGGAGCGGTTCGACAGGATGATGCTGGTGGACGCCATCGAGTTCGTGCACGACGAACTGCTGCCGAAGCTGCGGGTCAAGACGAAGTCAGGATCGGTCGCCCTGCATCCCGTGTGCTCGGTGACCAAGATGGGCATCGGCGGGAAGCTGGAAGGCATCGCCCGCGCCTGCAGCGAGCAGGTGACGATTCCGCTGGAGGCAGGCTGCTGCGGATTTGCCGGGGACCGCGGATTCCTCTTCCCTGAACTGACGCGAGTCGGCGACGAAGCACGAAGCGGCGGAAGTAAAAGCCAAGCAGCCGGATGAGTGCTACTCCAGCAGCCGCACCTGCGAGATCGGCATGTCCCGCGCCACCGGCCAGATCTATCGCTCGTACATGTACCTGCTGGAGAAGGCGACGCGGTAACGCGTCAGAGGAAAGCGGGCGGAGGACGTTGTTTCCGGGTTGCTCGTCACTCGGGTGCCATCCGCCCGAATGGGCGATTCCTTTACACTTCGGGCGCACCAGGACACGACGCAGGCGAACCGGGCCAGTTGTCTCCGCGATATTTGCCGAGGATACGGCCGATAAAAAGAATGGTGGGAAAACGATCACCTGAATGAATCTTGGCGGGGACACTAATGCCTGTGTGTGTCGATGCCGCCACAACACCTGCACGATGTAGAAGACCGATGGCCTGCCAGACGGGCTGGAATTGAGAACCGCAAATGCAGCCTGGAGGTAGCGATCCAAGTCGCCGTGGAGTCGCCCGGCCACTCAACTCCAGCAGATCATCTCCGGCGTTCCACCATGTATGAGCGACGCCTGTGGGAAAAGTGCAACGCCTCCGGTCGGCACAATTCTCTTCGCATTTCCAATTTGGATTCCGAGTGATCCTGCTTTAACGACGAATTCTTCACGTTGATGGAAATGCACATGAAGCGGCGGACCGCTCATTCGTGCTGGTAACGAGCCCTCAATATTCAAGACGGTTTGACCTTCGGCGTCACGCACGCGTCGCATCCTCAGGATCTCTCCAATGATTCGGTTCTCCAACTGTAGGAAGTTATCCACAGAGTCCCCCGAACGCAGACCGAAGAATAATTCACCCCCTCATGATTTCCGTCAAGTTGGCGTAGAGTCCTTTGCAGTGGGCAACACTTCCACAATCGCCCCTAGCTCAGGGATTCGGCTCTATGCCAATACGATCATTAACGGCTGATCGAATCCGCTGCTTGCAGCCGAGGTAACGCTCGGTCGTTTGCACCGAAACGTGCCCCAAGAGAAATTGGATCTGCTCCAATCGCTTCCGACGATTGAGAGGCGAGCAATTCAAGATTACCCTTCCAAACCGCGCCGATTCCGCCTGATGTCCAAGCAGCCCACCATCCCTACGCCGGACAGGCCTCAGACGTACATGGCCGCCATGGGCACCGGGCTGTGTTCGCGACCGATAACAACTATGCCGGAATCGCTCACGTGCCATCCGCGCGCACGGTCGGCATCGAGATCGTAGCCAACCGTGGTGTTTGGCGGAATTCGGACATTCTTATCCAGGATGGCGCGGCGCACTTTGGCGTGGCGTCCGATGTCGCAGTTGTCCATGATCACGCAGCCCTCCACGAGCGCACCGGTGTGGACGTGGACGCCGCGTCCGAGAACAGACTTGCGCACAAAACCACCGGACAGAATGCAGCCGCCCGACACGATGCTGTCGATGGCGTGGCCACGACGATTTTCTTCATCAAAGACGAACTTGGCGGGCGGATCGGGGTAGCTTGTGCTGCGCACTGGCCACTCGCGATTGTAAAGATTGAGATCCGGCTTGACGTGGTTCAAGTCCATGTTGGCTTCGTAGTAGGCCTCGATGGTGCCGACATCGCGCCAGTAGGGCATGGAAGCTTCAGCCTCGCCGGGGATCTGGTTGGTCTCGAAATTGTACGCATAGATGGGTGCGCTTCCCGCGAGTTTGGGCAGGATGTCCATGCCGAAATCGTGATGACTGCCGGGTGTTTTCGCGTCGGCCTCCAGCAGATCCAAAAGAGTGCGCGTGGAGAAGATGTAGTTGCCCATTGAGGCATACACCCGACTGGGATCGCCGGGCATAGTGGGCGCGTTGGGGTTCTTCTCGTGAAAGGCCGCTATGCGTCCATCCTCGCTGGCCTCAATGACGCCGAATTCGCCGGCGTACTGTCGGGCAACTGGGATGGCGGCGACGGTCACTTCCGCCTGTCTTGCCATGTGGAAATCGATCATGCTGGCGACATTCATGCGGTAGATGTGGTCGCCACCGAAGATGGCGACCAAGTGCGGATCGGACTGCTCAATGAGGTTAATGTTTTGAAAGATGGCGTCGGCAGTTCCCTGGTACCAGGATTCGCTCTCCGAACGCATCTGTGCCGGAACGTTGATGATGAAGTGGTTCTTCAGAAGTCCGCCGAACTGCCATCCCTCGCTCAGATGCTGGAGCAGCGACTGGCTGCGGAACTGGGTGAGCACGTAGATCGAGTTGATTCCGGAATTGACGAAGTTGCTGAGCACGAAGTCGATGATCCGGTATTTACCACCGAACGGAACCGCAGGCTTGGCGCGTTCCCGGGTGAGGGGAAAGAGCCGGGTCCCTTTGCCGCCGGCCAATACGATGCCCAGGACGCGAGGGTGTAAGGTTCCTTGCACGGCGTATGCGGTATCTCGTTCACGAATCATGTTCTCAGGCATTCTGCTCTCCCAAGGCAGTGCTCCTGCAGGATGTTATCAAACACTGCGCGAACCAGTTGCCTATCGTTGTGGCCGCGCAAGAACGTCGTCCGAAGACGACAGCGTGCCTACGAGCTCCACGATCCGGGTTGCAGGTGCTGACCTGCGCACCGACGTAGAAGAACTGCGCTACCACGGCCAGCCAAAGGTGTGGGTAGTGGAACAAGTCCGTGAAATGCCCACGATCACCACTGTCTTCGTGCTCGCTGTGGATGGGCGGAAACGTGGTGCGTCCGATGGCGGGGCTGGTCTCCTCACTGGTTGCGTCGCTGGCGGGCTGGTCGCGGAAAAGTGCAAGGAAGGCCTCAACCGTCTATGTGACTGAAATGCTCTTCGGCCATCATGCTACGTCAGTGTTGGCAGTTTGCGAAGGACCGGGCGCGTCGGCGTGGAAGCTCGATCCGGCAAACAACGAATACCTGCCCGGACCGGTGCAAGCGACTTGGCGGCAATGCAAGCGCAGAGCGCATAGGAAAGGGGACAACTGACGGATGGCCGACGGCGCGGGAGTTATGGCATGATGGCTCCAAGCTTTGAGCCATTTCCGACGTGCCGATGGTTTCTTCCTGAGTCCACTGGAGCTCAACATGTCGATCAGACCGGTTAAGCAGCTCATCAAATCTAAACCGACGCTCGAAGGTGCGGGAGTCCATCTTCGCCGAGCGTTCGGTTTTGGAAACACAAAAGACTTCGATCCGTTCCTGCTTCTGGACGATTTCCGCAACGATGTTCCGGAGGACTATCTGGCCGGATTCCCGTGGCATCCGCACCGGGGAATCGAGACGATCACTTACGTGCTGGCCGGAACCGTGGCGCATGGAGACAGCATTGGCAACAGCGGCGTCATCGGCGCTGGGGATGTGCAATGGATGACTGCGGGCAGCGGCATCATTCATCAGGAGATGCCGAAGGGCGATCAAGCGGGCCGCATGCATGGATTTCAGTTGTGGGGCAATCTTCCCTCCTCGCTCAAAATGACATCGCCGCGTTATCAGGAAGTGAAATCCCCAGAGATACCCGATATTACAGACGACGATGGCACGCACGTGCGAGTTGTCTGCGGAAATTTCTGGGGAAAGAAAGGCCCAGTGGAAGGGGTTGCCGCCGATCCCGTCTACCTCGACGTGTCGGTCTCTCCAGGCAAAAGAAAGACGCTTCCGGTCGAAACCGTTCGTCATGCTTTCGCCTATGTGTTTGCGGGCAGCGGAAAATTCTGCAATGCCTCGGGTCCACTGGCTGTGCCGACCGAGGCGATTAAATGGCTGGACACTAATCCGCCCGTGGAGGCGGATAATCGTTCCCTGGTCCTGTTTGACCGCGGCGACGAAGTCACTGTTCAGGCGGGAGACGATGGAATCCGATTTCTGCTCGTCTCGGGAAAGCCACTGGAAGAGCCCGTTGCCTGGTACGGTCCGATCGTGATGAACACACAAGAGCAACTGCAGCAAGCATTCACTGAACTCCGGGAAGGAACCTTCCTGAAAGAAGGGACGAAACCTGGAGGTCGATAAAAGCCTGCCTTGAAAGGCGGAATGATGCTTGGAGGTCCTCGTGCCCATCCTTCGAACCTGCAAGACATGTGGTCGCCAGAACCGTATTCCCGCCGAGCATCTTGCGGATACCGGACGGTGCGGAGCTTGCAAAGCATCGCTGAGTCCCGTTGGTGAGCCGCTGGAAGTCGATTCTCATTTGTTCGACGAGATCATCGAAAAGGCTCGAGTGCCGGTGCTGGTCGATTTCTGGGCCGCCTGGTGTGGTCCTTGCCGGATGGCAGCTCCCGAAGTTTCGCGCACTGCTGCAGAGATGAGCGGGCGAGCAATCGTGCTCAAGGTAGATACGGAACGGTATCCTGACCTGGCTTCCCGCTTCAACGTGCGTGGCATTCCAAACTTCGCGGTTTTCTCTGGCAGTCGTCTCGTCAAGCAGCAAGCGGGCTTAGTGGACCATGAGCAAATGGAAAGTTGGCTGGAATCCGCTGCTCAGGCCTCTGCAGACTAGGTCCAGCAGTATGGGTATTGCAAGAAAAAGAAGGAGGAGCCATGACCGCCTCAAGTACGAAACCGTCACCACCGTCCTACGTTGAGGTTGCAGAACAGAAGCGGCTAAATGCTGCGCGCGAGCAGGGTGTGCCGTGGAGGAAATGGGGCCCGTACCTCAGTGAGCGGCAGTGGGGCACGGTTCGCGAAGACTACAGCCACGATGGCAACGCCTGGGACTACTTTTCCCACGACCAGTCGCGTTCCCGCGCCTACCACTGGGGCGAAGATGGGTTGGCCGGAATTTCGGACGACAAACAGCAGCTCTGCTTCGCACTGGCGTTGTGGAACGGACGCGATCCCATCCTGAAAGAACGTCTATTCGGACTGACGAACAGCCAGGGCAACCACGGCGAAGACGTCAAGGAATATTACTTCTATATCGACAGCACGCCAACGCACTCGTACATGAAGTACCTGTACAAGTATCCCCAACGCGAGTATCCCTATGGCGATCTGGTCGACACTAACCGGCGGCGCTCGCGCGAAGAAATGGAATATGAGCTGCTCGATACCGGCATCTTCGATGATGACCGCTACTTCGACGTTTTCGTCGAATACGCCAAGGCCGACCCGGAAGACATGCTGATCAAGATCTCGGTGCACAACCGCGGTCCCGAGGCCGCGCAGATTCATGTGCTTCCCACGCTCTGGTTCCGCAACGTGTGGTCTTGGGGGGACGACGACCCGAAGGGGACTTTGCGACAGCTCGATGGCCAAACCATACAAGCTTCGCACCCGCCTCTTGGCGAGTACACACTGCGATGCGAAGGCGCGGCCGAGTTGCTGTTCACCGAGAACGAAACGAATACAAGCCGCCTGTGGGGCCAGCTCAATCCGTCACCTTATGTCAAGGACGCTTTTCATGAGTACGTAGTCGCAGGAAAGAAAGACGCAGTCAATCCGGCGAGGACAGGAAGCAAGGCAGCCGCCCATCATGTGCTCGACGTACCCCCCGGAGGAAGCAAGGTTGCGCGTTTGCGGCTGAGCGCCAAGCCAGCCGCCGACGCTTTTGCGAAATTTGATGAAATCTTCGCCGAACGTCTTGCCGATGCCAACGAGTTTTACGATCGCATAGCGCCGCACAACTTCAGCGAAGACGAGCGCCGCCTCCACCGGCAGGCGCTGGCCGGCATGTTGTGGTCCAAACAGTATTACTATTTCGACGTCGATAAGTGGTTGGATGAGCACGGCGCTCATCCCCTCACGGGAACCGGCGACCGCACCGCTCGTAACGTCGAGTGGTTCCACATGCTGAACCGCGACGTCATCTCCATGCCCGACAAATGGGAGTATCCCTGGTACGCGGCCTGGGACCTCGCCTTCCATACCATTGCGCTTTCCGTAGTGGACTTCGACTTCGCCAAAGATCAGCTTCTGCTGATGCTGCGCGACCTGTACGCCCACCCCAACGGACAGATCCCAGCGTACGAATGGAACTTTAGCGACGTTAATCCACCCGTCCACGCTTGGGCGACGCTTTTCCTGTACAGGATTGAGAGCGAGTTGGGCCGGGCCGACCTGCGCTTCTTGGAGCGTTCTTTCCAGGGACTGATGTTGAACTTCAACTGGTGGGTCAACCGCAAAGACCCCGACGGACGCAATGTGTTTGCGGGTGGGTTCCTGGGGCTGGACAACATCGGGGTGTTCGACCGCAGTGCGCCGCTGCCCACCGGCGGACATCTCGATCAGGCCGACGGCACAGCGTGGATGGCGTTCTACTGCCTGTGCATGCTGGAGATTGCCCTCATTCTGACCGAGTACGACTCGGTGTATGAGGAAATTTCCTTCCGCTTCCTCGAGCATTGGGCGTGGATTACCTACGCCATGGACCGAATCGGCGTTAATCGCGACGAGATGTGGGATGAGCAGGACGGATTCTTCTACGATCTGCTTCATTTCCCCAACGGCGATCCCATGCGCCTCAAGATCCGCTCGATGGTGGGGCTGCTTCCATTGTGTGCTGCGACCGTATTCGAAAAAGGCGCTATGACACATCACCCCAGAGTTATGGCGCTGGTTGAATTGTTCCGTAAGCGGCATCCGGAAGTGGTGAGGCAAATCTCTCCCAGCGCTGACTCATTCATTGGTTATGCGGAGCGAAGGTTGGCGACGGTCTGCAACAAGGAGAAATTGGAGCGCATTCTGAAATACATGCTCGATGAAAACGAGTTCCTCAGCCCTTACGGTTTGCGCTCATTGTCCAAATATCACCTCGAGCATCCCTTCAAGTTTGATCTCGGCGGACAGGAGTATAAGGTCGAATACCTGCCGGCGGAGTCGAACACCGGCATGTTCGGAGGCAACTCCAACTGGCGCGGCCCGGTTTGGATGCCCGTCAACGCCCTCATCATTCGCGGGCTTCTCAACATGTATCCCTTCTATGGCGACGACTTCAAAGTCGAGTGCCCCACGGGATCGGGGAATTACATGACACTGTTTGAAGTGGCCAAAGAAATTGGCCGACGTACCGCGAGCATCTTTCTCCGCGACGCCAGCGGCAATCGTCCGGTTTATGGAGGCACCAGGAAATTCCAGGACGATCCTCACTGGCGCGACTACATCTTGTTCTACGAATATTTCCACGGCGACAATGGCGCCGGACTGGGAGCCAGCCATCAGACAGGGTGGACGGGTCTGATCGCGCGTTCGCTGGATCTGTTCGCGCGCGTATCTGCGGAAAACGTGCTGCGAACGCCAAAGAAGATCGTCGCGGAGATGACGCGAGAGCAAGTCACCGGAGCATGACCCAGAATCTGGCGGTGGCGGCTGCGGGGCCCACCGGGCGGACTGCTCTTAGCGCACCGACTCCGTCTTGAGACGCTTGGGCCCGGCCTCCAGTAAGTGTTCCGGACACTCGGTCATCATCAGCTTGAAGTTTTCGATGAAGCGGGCGGCCAGCGCATCGTACTTCTCAAAATACTGCTCCCGGCTCGGCCAGGTATTGGCGGGATCCAGGATCTGCGACGGCACGCCTTCGCATTCCAGCGGCACATCGAAACCGAAGACCGGGTCCTTCTGGTACTCCACCTTGAGCAGCGAGCCATTGAGCGCGGCATTCGAGCAACGCGCGCGTGTAATGAATACTGATGCGCTTGCCCACGCCGAAGGGCCCGCCCGTCCAGCCCGTGTTCACCAGCCAGACGTGCGCGCCGTGCTTTTCGATCTTCTGCCTGCAGCAGCTCCGCGTAGGCGAGCGGATGATGCACCATGAACGGCCCGCCGAAGCAGGTGCTGAAGGTCATCTCGGTTCCGTGCCCAGCCCGATCTCTGTCCCGGCAATCTTGCTGGTATAGCCGGAGATGAAATGGTAGATGGCCTGCTCCGGGCTGAGCCTGGAGATGGGCGGCATTACGCCAGAGGCATCGCAGGTGAGGAAAATGACGTTCTGCGGGTGCCCGGCGCGCTTTTCCGGCAGGCGGTTTGCGATGTAGGAAAGCGGATAAGCGGCCCGCGTGTTCTCCGTCACCGTGTCGTCGTTCAAATCCAGGTGCCGCGAAACGTGGGTCGAATGTCACGTTTTCGAGCACCGTGCCAAAGCCGAGTGCAGGCATAGATCTGCGGCTCGGCCTGGCGAAAGCCGGATGACCTTGGCATAGCGGCCGTCTTCGAAGTTGAACACGCCGTTGTCGCTCAGCCATGCTCGTCGTCGCCGATCGGTGGCGCTTGGATCGGCGGAAAGCGTGTCTTGCCGGTGCCCGAAAGCCCGAAGAAAATGGCGACGTCCCGTCGACTCCGACGTTGGCCGAGCAGTGCATGGAGAGCACGCCTGAGCGGCAACAGGAAATTAAGCACCGTAAAGATGGTCTTCTTGATTTCCCGGCGTAGCTGGTGCCACCGATGATGGCCAGCCGTTCCCGGAAATTGATGATGATGAAGGTTTCCGTGCGCGTGCCGTCCACCATGGGCGAGGCCTGAAACGACGGGCGCCGCGATCACGGTGAATTCCGGCACATGCCGCTGCAGCGCGTCCTGGTAGCGAATCTTCAGGAACATGGTGCGCGCAAACAGACTGTGCCAGGTTTGCGTATGATGCGGATGGGCAGGCTGTACTCCGGATCGGCCCCGGCGAGCAGTCCTGCACGAAACATCGCGGCCCTCGTACCCTTGCAGACACGCCTGCAGCGCGCTGAAATTCTCGCTGGTGAAGGGCCGGTTGTACGGTGCCCCACCAGATCTTGTCCTCGGTGGATTGCTCGCGCACGACGAACTTGTCAGCCGCGGCGCGCGCGGTGTGCTTGCCGGTGTTCACCACCAGCGGCCCAAGGTGCGACAGACTGCCCTCGGAGCGGAAAATGCTCTCCTCGTAAAGCGCCGGCGTGAGGCAGGTTCCAGTAGGCACGTCGCAGATTCACCAGGCCATGATTCTGCCAGGCCGTAGGCACTGGCCAGCTTGCCTGCCTCATTCACAGCGGGAGATTGCATGTCGAGGTAGATGTTCACAGCCAATCCCTCACAGCTTGCGGTCGCCGAGGTAGAGTTCGTTGGACGAATTCGGATCGAGCGCCCACTTGATGCGGTCCAGACCCTCGGTGATATCCACCATGGTGCCGCAGTAATCAGCCGCAGGTGCCCCTCGAAGCCGAATTCCTTGCCCGGCACCGTGACCACCCGCACTTTATCGAGCAGGAAATGGAGAGATTCTGCGAGTCCTTCATGTAGGCGCTGAAATCCGGGAAGCAGTAGAAGGTGCCGTCCGGCTTCGTGCACTTTGACACCGACGAAAGCATGCAGGCGGTCCATCATCACGTTGCGGTTGTTCTCCAGCGTGACCCGCAGGCTGTCGATCGACGACTGCACGCCGTTGAGCGCGCCCACGGCCGCCCACTGCGAGGCGAAGCTGGCCCCGAGGTCTGCTGCGACTGGATGGTCGCCATGGCCTCGATCACCGGCTTGTTGGCGATCGCCCAACCGATGCGGAAACCGGTCATGGCGTACATTTCGAAACGCCGTTGATCACCACCAGCTTGGATTCCTCGAGCGACGCTTCCATGAAGTCGTAGGCAGATGGGGCGTCTTGCCGTCGAACACCAGCCGGTTTAGATGTCGTCCATGATGAGATAGATGCTCTTCTTCTCGCAGAACTCGACAATATCTGGACGAAATCCTTGCGAGTACATGGCGCCCGAAGGGATTGTTGGGGCTGTTCAGAATGATGGCTTTGGTGTAGGAACCGCACGGCATCGGCGATCTCTTTGACGGTTGGATAGAACGTTCCGTCCTCCGCCGTGACCGGCACCGGAACACCGCCCGGCGAGCTTCACCATCTCCGGATAGCTCACCCAGTAGGGCGCCGGGAAAATCACTTCTTCCTTCGGATCCAGGATGGCGTGCAACAGCACCATCCGGGACTTGCTTGGCACCGCCTGAAGCGATTACGTTGTCCGCCGAAACGATCTTCTTGTAGTGATCTTCGGTGTAGCGAATCATGGCTTTCTTTAGCGCAGGAATCCCGTCGGGCGCCGTGTAGCGGATTTCTCCGGTGTTCAGCAGTGAGGCGCAGTTGATCACCGCATCAATGGGGGCTTTACTCTTGGGTTCGCCGCCTCCCAGGTGAATGATGGGCTCTCCTTTGTCGCGGAGCAGAGCGGCGGTTTCATTCAGCTTGAGAGTCGCCGACTCTCGGATGGATCGGGCAAGCTGACTAAGACTCATGATGTGTGGCCCCTTTCTTGGGCGTGGTTGACCCGTCTTTTCTACGTTGGCGGCGGTGGGCGTAACTGGCCATTCGACATCAAGTAGATTCTGGAACACAAAGCCCGCACGGTGATCTCCATCACGGGACTACGTGACTCGCCGAAGACGTCACTAAAGTTTTTGCTCGGCGACGAAACATCGCTGAGCATAGCACCGCCTCCGTCCAAGCGACGGACAATACGGAGTTGGCGGTCAGTTGACGAAAACAGGGCATTGCACGAAGTGGCTGCTGGTCGTCAAGAAAAGAAGACTCCCGAAAGTCCGATCACGGATGGGGGTGTATGGTCGGCTAATCGGAGACAATTCGGGTGTCAATCCAAACGGACCTTTGCCTTTCATTGGGTCGCTGCATCGGTTCCTACCATCGTGCTACCCTCTTGCTTTGTTCATCGTCTAGAGTAAGGGCCTGCGCTCCCCGGCAGACGCCCTTTGGAGCCCTTCGCATGAAAGTCATCCTGAAATCCCTGAATTTGTCCCTTAAGTTGGTTGGAGTGTTAGGTCTCGCGCTGCTTGCCGCCTATGCGCAGGACGCGCCCAAACAAGACACGCACGGCATTGTGGTCGGCAATATGGACAGCTCGGTCAAGCCGGGCGATAACTTCTTTTTGTACTGCAACGGAGAATGGATCAAGCGCACGGAAATTCCGCCAGACCGCTCCCGCATCGGCGTCTTTACAACTCTGGCCGACTTGAGCGACAAGCGCACCGCGGCCCTGATTGAAGAGGCTGCCAAGAGTGGCGGGCCTGCCGGCTCCAGCGCGCGCAAAATCGCCGATCTCTACAACTCCTACATGGACGAGGCCGCCATCGAGGCCAAGGGGCTTGCGCCCATCGAGCCGCACCTCAAGGCGATCGCCGCCATCAGCAACAAGAAACAGCTGGCCGCTGCGCTAGGGGAGACACTGCGCGCTGACGTCGATGCGCTCAATAACACCAACTTCCATACCTCGCACCTGTTTGGACTGTGGGTGGCTCCCGGCTTCAACGATTCCGACCACTACACCGCTTACCTGTTGCAGGGAGGCGTGCAACTGCCGGACCGCGAGTACTACCTCTCCGACAGCGAGCACATGCGTGACGTTCGCAGCAAGTATCAGGCGCATGTCTCAGCCATGCTCAAGCTGGCGGGATTCACCGATACGGACGCCCGTGCCGAACGTATTGTCGCGTTGGAACATGCTATCGCGGAAAAACATCTCAGCCTGTCCGACAACGATGACATCCACAAGGCCAACAATACCTGGAAGCAGGCCGACTTCGCCGCTAACGCTCCGGGCCTGGATTGGGCCGAGTACTTCCGCGGCGCCGGCCTCAGCAAGCAAGCCAGCTTCATCGTCTGGCAGCCCACCGCCTTTGCGGGCGAGTCCGCGCTGGTGGCGTCCACTCCGCTGGACACGTGGAAGGACTGGCTGGCTTATCACCTCATAGAGGAGTACGGCGGCGTGCTGCCCAAAGCCCTGGCTGAGGAGCGCTACGCTTTCTTCGGCAAGGTGCTTCAGGGCGCTCCGCAACAGCGTCCGCGTTGGCAGCGCGGCGGGGCAGTCGTCAATCGGTACCTGGGCGACGATGTGGGACAAATCTACGCGCAGCGCTACTTCCCGCCCGAAGCCAAGGCCCAGGCGCAGGCGATGGTGGCCAACATCATTGCTGCTTTCCGCAAGCGAATTGACGCGCTGTCGTGGATGGCCGCCTCCACCAAGGCCGAAGCCCAGGCCAAGCTCGACACTCTGTATGTCGGCATCGGATATCCGGAAACCTGGATGAACTATTCCGCCTACGAAGTGAAGGCGGATGACATCTTCGGCAACATCTGGCGCGGCAACCTATTTCAGTATCACTACCAGGTCGCGCGCCTGGGCGCGCCGGTTAATCGCAAGGAATGGTCGATGACGCCGCAGACGGTCAACGCGGTCAATCTGCCGTTGCAAAATGCGCTCAACTTCCCCGCCGCCATCCTGCAGCCTCCGTTCTTTGACCCGCTGGCCCCGGCGGCGGCCAACTATGGCGCCATCGGCTCCGTCATCGGGCACGAAATCAGCCATACGTTCGACTCGGAGGGCGCAGCGTTCGACTCCAAGGGCCGGGTGCGCAACTGGTGGACGCCCGCCGATCTCGAGCATTTTGAAGCAGCCACCGCTAAGCTCGCAGCGCAGTATGACACTTACAAACCTTTCCCGGACCTTTCCCTCAACGGCAAGCAAACGCTGGCCGAAAACATCGCCGACCTCGCGGGTATCGCTGCTTCCCATGACGGGTACCGCGCTTCGCTCGCCGGCAAGACCGCGCCGGTGCAAGAGGGTTTCTCCGGAGACCAGCAGTTCTTCATTGCCTTCGGCCAGGACGAGGGATCCAAGGCGCGGGACGCTGCGTTGCGCCAGCAGGTGATGGTCGATTCGCACTCGCCTTCCGAGTACCGGGCAGACACGGTTCGCAATATTGACGCCTGGTACGCGGCCTTCGACGTCCAACCGGGACAGACACTGTACCTTGCCCCGGCGGACCGCGTGCGCATCTGGTAGAGCGCGTGAAAACCGTCGGGATACTTGGCGGAATCGGGCCGGAATCAACGGTGGAATACTACACCTCGTTGATTGCCGGCTACCGCCGGCTGAAGCAGGACGGAAGCTATCCCTCGATCATCCTCAACAGCCTCGATGTGACGAAGCTGCTGGCCTGGATGAATGCAAGTCAGTTGAGCGAAGTTACCGAATACCTGGTCGACGGACTGCAAAAGCTGGTCAGAGCGGGAGCGGACTTCGCGATAATTGCCGCCAATACCCCGCACATCGTTTTCGATGAGGTCCAGCAGCGTTCGCCGATCCCATTGATCAGCCTCGTCGAAGCAACTTGCGCAGAGGCTGAGAGGCGCGGGATCAGCAGGGCCGGCTTGCTAGGAACGCGCTTCACCATGCAGGCCCGCTTCTATCCGGATGTCTTTTCCAGGAAGGGAATTACGCTGGTGGTGCCGCCGGACGACGAGCACGATTACATCCACGACAAGTACATAACCGAGTTATTGCAGGGTGTCTTCTTGCCGGAGACGCGCGACGCGTTGTTGGGAATCATCGAAAACATGAAGCAGCGGCATCAAATTCAGGCGGCGATTCTCGCCGGGACCGAACTGCCGTTGATTCTCCGCGAGGAGCAGGCCTGCGGGATTCCGTTGCTGGACACGACGCAGATCCATGTGCAGGCCGTGGTTGCGCGATTGGTGTCGTAGCAGAAGCGCTATTTTGTAACACCAGCACGCGTTCTAGATGGGCTGCCATACGCGATGCAGGCCAGGATGTCCGCTTCCTCGAGTTGCGGATAGTCTCGCAGAATCTCCGCGGGTGTGGCCCCTTCGGCAAGGAGATCCAGGACCAGAGACACCCAGATGCGATGGCCGCGAATGCAGGGCTTCCCGAAGCAGACTTTCGGATCAATCGTGATGCGCTTTAGGAGTTCTTCGTTCGTCATGGTCGACGCCTTGACTTCAGAGCATAGCACTGGCATGCAAAACGCTGCACGGTTGGGCAAAGTTGTTCGAACCTACAAAACCGAACGAATCTTCCACTACCGCGCGTTTTGCCGTTCTCCTCAGTGCATGTTATCCTTGTTGGCGTAACAACATACGATAAAAGAGTAGGAGCGCAGCCGATTCTGTGTTAGCCCGAGAGAAAAAAGCCACCCTGATTGACCAGCACCGCACCCACGCGACCGACACCGGGTCACCGGAGGTCCAGATCGCGATCCTGAGCGAGCGCATCGGTGAATTGACGGAGCACTTCAAGACGCATAAGAAAGATCATGCCTCCCGGCGCGGTCTTCTGATGATGGTAAGCAGGCGTCGCACCCTGCTCGACTACCTCAGAAAGTCTGATACCGAACGCTACAAAGCTGTCATTCAGAAACACGGCATCCGCAAGTAAGCCTTTTGCCAGCTACTGAACAACCACGCTTAGTGCGTATTGCGTATGTGGGGATGCGTGTGCCTGCACCGCTCGTTCGGCGGTGGACGTGCGCCTCAAGGTATTCGTCCCGTCTTTCCCGGCTGACATGTATTTCTCTCCATCTCTCATCGCCGTTAGCTCTTGGTTCAGCAGAGCCCACGCAATAACGGCGACGTAGGGACTTTATCGGTTGTGTTCGGAACGGAAGGAACAGAAATGAAGCACGAAGTTACAGTTGAGCTGCACGGCGGCAAATCCATCCACTTTGAAACTGGAAAATTGGCCAAGCAGGCGCATGGTTCCTGCATAGTGCGCATCGGCGACAACGTTGTTCTGGCCACCGCCTGCGCCAACGCCGACCCGCGGGAGGGCATTGATTTTTTCCCGCTCACAGTTGATTACCGCGAGTACACCTATGCCGCCGGGCGCATACCCGGCGGATTCATCAAGCGCGAAGGGCGGCCAAGCGAGCGCGAAATCCTGACCAGCCGCCAGATTGACCGGCCCATCCGCCCGCTCTTTCCCGAGGGCTTCCGCTGCGAGACCCAGGTCATCGCCATGGTGCTGTCGGCCGACACGGAGAACGATCCCGATGTCGCGGGCATCAACGGCGCATCGGTGGCATTGAGCGTCTCCGATATCCCTTTCCACGGTCCCATCGGCGCGGTGCGCGTCGGCCAGATGGACGGGAACTTCATCATTAATCCCACCTACGACGAACAACGAGGCGGCAATCTGAACCTGATGGTGGTGGGGACCGCAGACGGCATCGTGATGATCGAGTCGGGCGCGCGCGAGGTCTCAGAAGAGACGGTGGTACAGGGCATCGAGTTCGCCCACGAGCAGATTAAGAAAATCTGCGCCGCCATCAGCGATTTGGCCGCGAAAGTCGGCAAGCCGAAGCGCAGCGTCGAGCCGGTGGTGACCGACGAAGCTTACCTCGGCGAGCTTCGCTCCAAAATCGGCGAGCGTCTGCTGGACGCCATCAACACCGAGAAGCATCCCAAGAACGAAAGCTACACGCTGATCAAGCAGATCAAGACTGAGTTGAAAGAAGCGCTGCCCGAAGATGACGAGGACGGCCGCAAGAAAGTCGGAAAGTACTTCGATCTGCTGCGTGAGCAGATCTTCCGCGAACAAGTGATCAAGGACCGGCGCCGTCCCGATGGCCGCAAGTTCGACCAGATCCGCGACATTTGGATTGAAGTCGGAGTGCTGCCGCGAACCCACGGCTCGGCCATCTTTACCCGCGGTGAGACGCAGGCGCTGGTGACCACGACTCTGGGCACCGGCGAAGACATGCAGCGGCTGGAAGCCTTCGAAGGCGAAGCCAAGAAGCGCTTCATGTTGCACTACAACTTCCCGCCGTTCTCGGTGGGCGAAGTCGCATTCCTGCGGGGAGCCGGCCGCCGCGAGATCGGGCACGGCGCACTGGCCGAGCGCGCAATCTCCGCCGTCCTGCCCGCCGAAGCCGATTGGCCCTACGCCATGCGCATTGTCTCCGACATCCTGGAGTCGAACGGTTCGTCCTCGATGGCAACCGTTTGCGGCGCTTCGCTCAGCATGATGGATGCGGGCGTTCCGTTGAAGTCCTCGGTTGCCGGCGTTGCTATGGGATTGGTCAAGGAAGGCGACGCCTATGCCATTCTGACCGACATTGCAGGCGCAGAAGATCACTACGGTGACATGGACTTCAAGGTCGCCGGCACGCGCGACGGCATCACCGCATTGCAGATGGACATCAAGGTCATGGGCATCACGCCGCAAATCATGCGTGAGGCGCTGGAGCAGGCCCGCCACGGACGTCTGTTCATCCTTGACAAGATGAACGAAGTCATTGCGGAGCCGCGCACCCGGATCAGCGAATTTGCTCCGCGCTTCTACACGTTGCAGATTCCGGTTGACAAGATCCGCGATCTCATCGGGCCGGGTGGCAAGGTGATCCGCGGCATCATCGAAGCGACCGGCGTCAAAATCGATGTCGAGGACACCGGCAAAGTGAACGTCTCTTCCAGCGATCAGGTGGCAGCCGCCAAGGCGCTGCAGATGATTGGGGACATCACTGCGACAGCAGAAGTAGGCAAGACCTACCTCGGCAAGGTCACGCGCCTGGCCGACTTCGGAGCCTTCGTTGAAATCCTGCCGGGCACCGACGGGTTGCTGCACATCAGTGAGGTCGCTGAGCACCGCATCAACGATGTTCGCGACGAGCTGAAGGAAGGCGACCAGATCCTGGTTAAGGTACTGGCCGTGGACGGCAACCGCATCAAGCTGTCCCGCAAAGCCATCCTCAAAGAGCAGCGCGCCAAGATGGGCGGCGAGGCAGTGCCGGAAGGCGCAGAAGCCGTCGTGTTCGAGGGTGGACACGAAAGGGCTGACGAGCACAGTGGAGAGCCAAACTTCAATCGTGATGGCGAGCGCCGCGAACATGCAGCTCCCAGGCGCGATGGTCCTCACGGTGGCCGCGGAGGTCGTGGCGGTTCCGGGGGCGGGCGCGGCGGAGACCGCGGGCCACGTCGCGGGCCACGTCGTTAGCGATGGAGCGAGGAAACTTGAGGGAGGGCAGAAATGCTCTCCCTTTCTTATTTCAGAGCGGGAGGGAATACGCCGTTTCCCCCGGAACATCCGGATACAATTCCGGCTGCGGTCAGCGACTGACGAGGTGAGCTGCTGAATGCCGTGCTTGCTCTATTGCGTGACGCGGCCCGACAAGTCCGTGACGGTCGCGACGGGAGTTTGCGACTCGCAGGTCCAGTCCCAGGAGTGGGCGGAGCTTCGAGTCTATTGGAGCGAGTTGCCAGATCCGGAGACCTGTCTCGGCACTGCTGAGTCGCTGAAGAAAGCCGCATCGCAATTCCAGCAGGTGCTGCGGGAAATCCTGGCGGTGACGACTCCGATTCCATTCCATTTTCCGACCCTGCTGGAAAGCGCTGACGTCCTGGAGCAACAACTTGCGGCGGAGCAGGAACTGTATCGCGCCGCCCTGACAAGAATCGGAGATGCAGTGCAGTACGAGATCGTTGGAAGCTGGGCGGCGGACGAGCAGGCCGATCTGGCCACTCCCGTGAGCGGACGTGAATACCTGAAACGCCGACAGGAGGCCGCGGGGCGGATTTCTGCCGTCGACCAAAAGCTGAGGAACGTGGCGGCGGATTCGGTTCGCGAATGGCGGGCCCGGCAGGAGCACAAAGCGTATCGCTGGTTTGCACTGGTGCCGCGCGACAGCCGCGAACGGTTCCTCTCATCCTTGCGCAGCGCCGGTCCGTCGTCCGAAGGAGTGCGCTTGCGGTTGAGTGGACCCTGGCCTCCCAGCGAATTCGTTATCCCGCCGGTCGAGCGGGGATAACCTGAAGACGTGCGTCTCTGCCTTCGTTTTCGGGAGAAGTCGCGAGCCCTTGGCTTTGGTATTCTCCATCCCGCTCGCGTACCATGGAACTATTCCAGCTACATGCCTATGAAACGAGTTTTCGCCGCGTTTTCTCTGCTGCTCCTCATCGTTCCTTTCCTTCCGGCGCAGCAGGCACCGGCGAGGAACGCTGGGCAAGTTCCTGCGAGCGATTCACCCCTGCAGCCAAACGCAACCGCTCCGGCGCAGGCTGGAGCTGCGCAATCGCCGACTCCGCCTGACTATTCGCAGGAGCCTTTTGTCATCGAGCATCTTCGCCAGACGACGCGATTTGAGAATGACGGCACGGGGCGGGAGCAAACCGATGCCCAAATCAGAATCGTCAGCGAGAGTGGAGTGCAGGCGTTAGGCCAGCTCAAGTTCGGGTACAGCGCGTTATGCGAGAAGCTCGACATTGTCTATGTCCGGGTCCGCAAGCCTGACGGCACGGTCGCGACCGCGCAGGAATCGGCCGTGCAGGACCTGACCGCCATTCCCAACGCGCCGGTTTATTCCGATTATCACGAGAAACACGTCAGTGTTCCCTCACTGCGCCCCGGGGATGTGCTGGAGTACCAGGTGGTCCGTACCACCGTCAATCCTCTGGCTCCTAATCAATTCTGGGCCAGCTACAACTTCGCGGAGCAGGGAATCGTGCTCGACGAGCAACTGGAAATCAACGTCCCCAAGGCCCGCCACATCAAGCTGAAGTCCAAGCCCGGGTACGACCCCAAGGTCTCGGACGAGGGGGACCGGCGCAGCTACCGCTGGAGCCATTCCCGCCTGAAGGAACCTGACACCAAGACCAAGAAGCCGCCATTTCCGAGTAACGCTGACCGGATCCCTTCGGTACAGCTCACCACTTTTCAGAGCTGGGAAGACTTGGGCGCTTGGTATGGCTTCCTGGAGAAAGACCGCCGCAAACCCGACGATGCGGTAAAAGCTAAAGCAGCCGAGCTGGTCAAGGGCAAATCTGACGATATGGAGAAGGTCAAGGCCCTGTACGACTACGTCTCGCGCAATGTCCGATACGTCGCCTTGAACTTCGGGTTAGGCCGTGTTCAACCCCATGCGGCGGGCGAAATACTAGCCAACGGCTATGGCGATTGCAAGGACAAGAACACGCTGCTGGCCGCCTTGCTTCAGGCGGAAGGAATCGAGTCATCGTCCGTTCTCATCGGTTCCCAGCACAAGCTCGATCCGGACATCCCGTCCCCTTCCCAGTTTGATCACGTCATCACTCGCGTTCCGGTCGGAGGGAAAGAAATCTGGCTGGACAGCACCAGCGGAGTCATGCCTTTCAGCATGTTGCTGCTGCCCTTGCGTGACAAACAGGCGCTGCTGATCTCGCCCGACGGCAAAGACGGGCTGGTGCGCACCCCCTCCGGTCTGCCCTTCGAAGCTTTCGATCAGACGCATGTCGAGGCTTCCCTCAACGAGACTGGGAAGCTGACGGCGCACGTTTCTGCGGTCATGCGCGGTGACCGCGAGGTACTCTTCCGTATCTTGCTGCGCCAGATGGCCGGCACCCATTGGAAGGACCTGTTCGACCTGATGATGCAGCGGTCGGGCATGAAAGGCGCCGAGATCACCAACCTCCAGGTCAGCGATCCCAGCGACGCCGACAACCCTTTGCGGGTGAGTCTGGATGCTTCGCTGAACAACTATTTTGATTGGTCGGCGACCCAGGCCAAGATCAAGCTGCCCTTCATGGAAATGAATATCGCCGCAGAGCCGGGCATCAACGATGACCAGAAAACTCCGGAAAAGGTGATCGAACTGGGCGCGCCGGGAGAGGCCCAAGTCGAGGTCAAGCTCAAGGTGCCGGAAAAATACACGGTGCATCCGCCCATCCCGGTTGACGTACGCCGTGACTATGCCGAATACCAGTCCAGATACAAACTGGACGGCGG
This sequence comes from uncultured Acidobacteriaceae bacterium, assembly GCA_963843005.1. Taxonomy (GTDB): domain Bacteria; phylum Acidobacteriota; class Terriglobia; order Terriglobales; family Acidobacteriaceae; genus Bog-257. The sequence continues at coordinate 27,703 of CAWJIW010000014.1, forward strand.
TCAACTGACCAGCACTCGTACCCTCAAGCTGCTCGTGCGTGAGCTGCCGTACCAGCGGCTTCAGGATTATGCCGCTTTCCAGCGGGCTGTGGCTGCCGATCAGGCGCAAACCATCTCGTTGGACAATAAAGCGCCGGGCGCCGCAGGCCTCGGGGCCAACGAATCCGCCAATGACTTGAACGAATCTGGAATGCAGGCCCTCAAGAACAACAACTATTCCATGGCGGTCAATCTTTTCCAGCAGGTTGTGAAGCTGGAGCCCAAGCACAAGACGGCCTGGAACAATCTTGGCCGGGCGTACCTCGGACTGAACCAAAACGACCAGGCAATTGCCGCCTTCAAAAAACAGATTGAAATTGATCCCTACGATCAGTTTGCCTACAACAATCTGGGCGTGGCTTACGAAAATGAATTGAAGTACGACGACGCCCGCAATCAATTCCAGAAGCAGATCGAGATTAACCCGCTGGATCCCTTCGCGCACGGCGGTCTGGGCATGCTCTACAGCAAGCAGAAAAACTTCGCAGCCGCGGTGCCGGAACTGGAGAAGGCGGTCGAACTGCAGCCGCAGAACGCGCTACTCGTGATAGCCCTGGGTCAGGCTTACATCGCGACCAACCAGACAGACAAGGGGATGGCGGCATTCGAGAAATCCATCAGCCTGGCGCCGAACCAGATCACGTGGAACAACATTGCCTTCGCCCTGGCGGAACAGGGCGTTCAACTTGATCGCGCCGACAAGTACGCGGACGCAGCCATCAACGCGGTGGAAACTCAACTGCGCGATGTCAACCTCGACAATCTTCGTTTCCAGGATTTGGGCACGGCCAGTTTTCTGTTTAACGTGTGGGACACCAAGGGCTGGATTGCCTTCAAGCGTGGCGACCTGGCCATGGCCCAGGAATACGTCGAGGCAGCCTGGCAGGCGAGCGGGAGCGGAGATCAGGCAGAGCACCTCGCCGAAATTTTCGAGAAGCGTGGCAATCGTCAACAGGCAGTCCGTTTCTATGTGCTCGCGCTCGCGGCCGATGTTCCGGGCGACGAGGCCCGTGCGCGCTTGGCCGCCCTCGGCGTGACCAGCGGACTGGATCGCCTGATCGAGCAGGGCCGCCGCGAACTTCAGCAGCGGCGCACGGTGCCACTCAATCGCTCAGACAAGGGCAGCGCCGAGTTCTACCTGCTGCTCGCGCCGGGAAAAGTGGAGCAAGTGAAGTTCATCAAAGGTGATGACGGGCTGAAGGGACTTTCCGAGGTCTTGCAAAAGACGGATGCCGGAATGAACTTTCCGTCGGGATCACAGGTGCACGTCCCCCGCCGCGCTGCTGTGACCTGCGGGACCACGCCGCCCGCCAAGACACCGCCGGCGGTAAAGACTTCGTCGAAGGCAGCAACGATCCACACCGCGGAGGCCCCACAGAGTACCCCTGGGCCCTGCAAGGTGGAACTGCGCTCCGCCGATTCGGTGCGTAGTTTGGATTAGGGAAACTCTGAATAAGTCGAGGTTCGGGTAGAGCCGGCCTTCAGGCCGGCGTCTAAGCTGTTGTAAAGACTCTGGGGCTTTAGCCCCGGAAACACCGGACACTAACTTGTTCAGAGTTTCCTTAGATCAGATCGACGGCAGGACCGAACCAGCAGCCGTCAATTTGCGGTACGATACGTTTCTGACGAGGAGTGGATAATGACCGATCTGCGGTATCCCATTGGCAAGTTCGAGTGGATTCCCCTGCACGACGAAGAGCAACTGGCCAAGCGTCGTGTGCAGTACGTTGACGTATTATCCAAGCTGCCCTCTGGCATGCGTGCCGCGGTGCAGGGACTGACCGAGGAGCAACTGGACACGCCGTATCGGCCGGGGGGCTGGACGGTGCGCCAGGTCGTTCACCATGTGCCCGAAAGCCACATGAACGCCTATGTGCGCTTCAAGCTCGCGCTTACGGAAGACAATCCGACCATCAAGCCCTACGATGAAGGAGAGTGGGCCAAGCTCCCCGACGTTGCGATTACTCCGATCGAAGTTTCTCTGCAATTGCTGGCGGCGCTGCACTCGCGCTGGGTTGATGTTGTGCGCTTGATGCAGCCCTCGGAGTTTGCGCGGACCCTGTCGCATCCCGAGCGCGGCGTGCTGACTCTCGACCAGATGCTCGCCATGTATGCGTGGCACTCGGATCATCACACCGCTCACATTACATCGCTGCGCGAACGCATGGGATGGAACCAGACTACCGCCGCGATTAATTAATAATTCCGCACCAACCGTGAGTTAGAAACTATTCAGCAACCATGCGGCTGGGATGAATGCCGTGCCCGCTGCAGTGTATGGATTGTTTTCTTGTGCGAGTCGCAATCGACGCGCGCAGGGCCGAGTTGCACTCACTTCAGTAGCGAGAGTCCGTCCAATGCCCGACGCAACAAGGTTTCAAAGCTCGTGAACTTTGGCTTCGCGTCAGCCGTATATGCGGGAAGCGGGAGTGCCGGCGGCGCTCCTGCGCTGTGGAAAGTAATCGGGGCTAAACAGAATGTTTCGCCAGCGGTTTGGCGGCCCAGGCGAGACAATCTCCAGGGAGGCTTGAAAGGTCCCTTGTGCTGTTTAACCCCGGAGTGACATTTTATGCGAGCCGGTGGGAAACGCAAGTCCTTCCTGCCGGCGCGGGTCGCCAGACGACGTCAAAGGAGATGGCAAATGAACCGTATGCTGGCCCGTGTTGCTCTGTTCGTCTTCGCAGTAACCCTAACCGTCAGCGCTTTCGCCGGATCGAAGTCCGAAAGCCTTACCCTGTTTCACGACGCGCAACTGAATGGCAAGACCCTCCCCGCGGGCGAATACACCGTCAAGTGCGAAACCAACGGTGGAGTCGCCCAGGTCCACGTCCTGAAAGGCACCAAGGAAGTGGCGACAGCCAGCGGTCAAACCAAGGAACTCGGCTCCAGACCTGAGCACAACGCAGTTTTGCTGGAGAATGGCTCGGGTACTCCCACCATTAGCGAGATGATGTTTCACGACACCACGACCGCGATCACATTTGACTCGAATGCGGTGACCGCCGGCGCCAAGTAAGACCGAGCGTTGCTTGATTTCGCAAGGGAGCTGATATGCTCCCTTTTTTCTTGGCCGCAACGTCAAATCGGGCCGGCAAAAAGGCGCTCCCGAAGGAACGCCGCATGGATCGTTGGCGATCTAGGCCGAAATGGCTGCCAGCCGCGGCTCTTCGTGGAAGCGCACCGACACCAGCTTCGATACTCCGGGTTCCTGCATGGTGACGCCATACAGCACCGGCGCCATGCCCATGGTCTTCTTGCTGTGGGTGATGATGATGAACTGGGTCTGCGAACTCATCTCGCGCACCAGTTCGGTGAAGCGGCCGATGTTGGCTTCGTCGAGCGGAGCGTCCACCTCATCCAGAATGCAGAACGGGCTGGGCTGATACTGGAAGATGCCGACCAGCAACGCCAGCGCGGTCAGCGCCTTTTCCCCGCCCGACAGCAGCAAGACGTTTTGCAGCTTCTTGCCGGGAGGCGAGGCGACCACGTCGATACCACTCTCCGCCGAATTCTCCAGGTCGGTGAGGCGCATGAACGCTTGTCCGCCGCCGAACAATTTACTGAACGTCTGGCTGAAGTTCTCATTGATGACGGCAAACGCCTCCTCAAACTTCTGCCGCGAGATGGTTTCGATTTCCTTGATCGTGTTCTGCGTGTTCTCGATGGATTGCAACAAGTCCAGCCTCTGGGTTTCCAGGAACTCGTGACGCTGCGCGGTTTCCTTGTACTCTTCCAGCGCCATCATGTTCACCGGACCCATGTTGTCGAGCCGCACCCGCATCTCGCGGTAGGAGGTCTCCTCGTTAGCCAGCTCCTCCGCGGCGATGCGCGTCAGCGACTCATCCGCCATCAGTTCCGCCGGCTGCTGACCCAGTTCCTGCAAGCAGGTTTCGCCCATGTGCTGCACGTCGGACTGAATGCGGGCCTGCGCCGCCGACAACTCGCCGCGACGGTCACGGGCCGCATCCAGCGCCTCGCGCGCGCACTTGAGGGCGTCTTCCAGTTCGACCATGCGGACCCGGACGACCTGCAACTCTTCCTGTAATTCGGGATCGTGGGCCTGCGCCAGTTCGCGCTCGGAAGTCCATGCGCTCGCCTGTTCCGCCAGGTGAACATTCTCCGCCTCACGCTGTTGTTTCTCGGCTGCGGCCGACTCCAGTTGTGCCCTCAGCTTCGCCAGATGCGAAGAAACCTCGGCGGCCATCCCCTCCAGGCGCTGCACCGCGACGGCTGCTCCACGCCGCCGCTCTTCCAGGGTGGCGACCATGGCGCGAACCTCGCTGGCCGACTGCGCGGCTTCATCGCGCCGCAAGCGTAGCGATTCCAGGCTGCTTTGCGCGGCCTGCATCTCCGCTTCCAGCACCCGCTGCTGCTCCTCATGGGCCGACAGTTCGTCCCGCTGGGCCGCGACGAATAGCTCGCGCTCGGCATGCTCTTCCGTCACCCGCTGCAGCTCGCGTTCATAAGTGGACAGCCGCTCGCGGACGCGCGCCATCTCACTCTCAAGCTGGCGCAGCGTGTGGCCTGAGGTCATCGCCTGCCGCTCCGACTCGCGCTTGTCTTCTTCCAGGCGCTCCAGCAAGCTGGTCAGCTCCTCCATCTCACGGGCCAGGGCGGCGACCGACGTCTCCTGTCCGGCCATGGTGCGCTCCATCTCGTCCATTTGATGCAGCACTTCGCGCAACTCGCGTTTCATCGAGAGTGGGCCCTGGCTGCGCTGTTTGCCGCCGGTAACCGTCACGTTGTGGAAGCATTCGCCCGACTGCGACAGGAAGAACGCATCGGGATTTTCCAGCGCCAGGTTGCGGCCAACGCCCTGGTCGGGCACGATGTAGCCGTTGCCCAGCTTGGGCAGAATTACTTCCAGCGACTTGCCGAAGCCATTGAGCACGCGAATGCAGTGTTTCAGCGGGACGACGCTGTCGCCGTGCGAGACCTGGTGGGAAGACTCGTTGAAGATGAACGAGAACTTTGCTTGCGAATCTTCCGGATGCACCAGGAAGGTGGCGCGACCGTCAACATCGCTGCGCAGCAACCGCAGACCTTCGTCGGCGGCATCCCACGATTTCACTACGATGTAGTTCAACTCCTCGCGCAGGAAGTCGTCCACCACGTGTTCGTAACGGTCCTCCACTTCCAGGAAGTCGGCGAGCACGCCCACGGGCGCCAGCCCATCTTTCATCGCACCCGAGGTAAAAAGCCGCCGGACGGAATCGGTCGCGTAGCCATGTTCGGTGATAACGGCTTCCAGCGAGCCTTTCTTTCCCATGGCGCTGGCAAACTCGCCGCGCAGGGAATCGAGGCGCCGTTTGCCCTCGGTTTCGGCTGCGCGCTTTTCATCGAGCTTCTGGCGGGTGTCCATAATCTGAGCCGTGAGCGCGTTCACCCGCTGCGAGGCAGATTCAAACTCCAACCCGAGTTGACCTTGTTGGCCGCCGAAACTCTCCAGTTGCTGCAGGGCAGTCGCGGTCTCCGCCTGCAGGCGCTGCGCTTCACGATCGAGTGCAGCCATCCGCTCTTCTGCCTGCGTCAGGCGGTTGCGCACGGCGGAAGCCGCCGAAACGGCCTGCAGAATCGCGTCACGACGCTGCTCCTGCTGGCGCTCGACGTCCATCAGCACCCCCGCCGCTGTCGCCGCTTCCTGCTGCCGTTGCTGTAGTTCTTGCTGCGCGTTGGCCACGTCGGCGTTGGCCGACTCCAGCGTGGCCTGGTTCGTACCCAGTTCCTGCTGCAAGCGGGCTAGCTGTTCTTCGGTGCTGCCGATTTCAGCCCGCGCTCCGGCTGAGCGGGCGTCCAGTTCGGAGCACCGCTCCTCGTTGGTGCGACGGCGCGCAGCCGCGCGGTCAATCTCCAGTGCAAGCGTATTGAGCTTGTCGCGGTTTTCCTGCGACTCGCGTTCGATAGCATAGCCGCGCTGGGTGCGCTCGCCGTGCTCGGCTTCCATTTGTTGCACGGCGTCACCCTGTCCGCGAATCTCCTCGCCAACCTGCGCCAGCTGGGCCTCCAGCGCCGACGCTTCGGCCTCGAACTGGGCAAACTTGCTGGCCAGCACCACGCGCAGCTTGGCGCGCATCTCGTCGCGCAGTTTCGCGTAACGCTCAGCCTTCGATGCCTGCCGCTTCAGCGAGTTCATCTGCCGCGTGACTTCGTCAAAGATGTCGTTGATGCGGGCAAGATTGAGCTTGGCGTCTTCCAGTCGCGCCTCAGCCAGCCGCTTGCGGGTCTTGAACTTGGTGATCCCGGCCGCCTCTTCAATGATGGCGCGGCGGTCGGTGGGCTTGCTGCTGAGAATCTGCCCGATGCGCCCCTGCTCGATAATCGCGTAAGACTCCGGCCCCAGCCCCGTTCCCATAAAGATGTCCTGAATGTCGCGCAACCGGCACAGCTTGCCATTCAGCAGGTATTCGCTCTCACCGGAACGGAACAGGCGCCGCGTGATGACGATCTCGCCGGCTTTGAAGGTCCGTTTGAACTTGCGGCGGCGAATCTTGAGAACCACGTGTGGCGAGGCGATGGCATCGGGGCCGTCATTTTTCTCCCACCCTCCCGCAGAAGCTGCGGGAAGAGTGGGGTACCCAACGATTGCTTCGGGAGTTGGTGGCGCTTCTTCGTCGGTCTGGCCGGGACGGACTTCCTCGGCATAACGATCAGCGTCAGCGGCGCTGGCCGCGCGCAGGGAAGACTCGTCCCAGTCGTCGGGCAGGTCGTCCTGGATATCGACCTCGGGTTCCGCGGAGTCGCCGTACACTTCCGGGTCAACCAGCGTGAGCGACACCTCGGACATGCCCATGGGCTTGCGCTCGCGCGTGCCGGCGAAGATGACGTCCTGCATGTTGACGCCGCGCAGCAGTCGCGCCGATTGCTCGCCCAGCACCCACGAGATGGCGTCGGAAATGTTGGACTTGCCGCAGCCGTTCGGTCCGACGATGGCGGCGATGCCATCGCCCTGGAAGCGAAGATCGGTGCGGTCGCAGAACGACTTGAATCCCAGGATTTGCAGCTTCTTCAGTTTGAGCAACTTCTACTCCGTTCGGGTGCCTTGGTAGAGCGGGTCTTCAGACCCGCGTCCCGCGGCCCCCTTGAAAGCGCGGGGCTTCAGCCTCCGGGGCTGAAGCCCCAGAACAAAAATCAACAACTGCAACGCGGCGCTGAAGCGCCGCTCTACCACCAATCGGTGGAGATGTTTTCCGCCCCGGATCAAACCAACTTTATCGTCGAAACCGGGAGGGGTCAAGAGATAAGCCCTATATTTTGTGCCCCTCTTGTGGAAACCACAGTATATTGCACACCCCATGCAGCATTTGCGCAAATTCCAGGTGGTGAGGAAAGACGACGAGGAAGGGGAAACCGCAAGAGCAACCTTCAGTTTAGTCAGGCTTGGCCTGTGACTCAAGGGCAAAGTTCGGGAGTATCTGAAGGGTATCTACTCCCGGGATTGCCTTGCAGACAGAAGGCGGGAGAGCGTTTGCCCTCCCGCCGGAACGCGGATCCGTTTGCTTGCCGCCTCCTACTTCCCTTCTCCCAATATCTGGAAGAACCGGATAATCGACTCAATCCCGCGGTAGAAGTTCGGGATGTGAAACTTCTCGTTAGGCGCGTGCAGGTTGTCGTCGGGCAGACCCATGCCCATCATGATGCTGGGAATCTTCAGGTCCTTGTCGAACTGGGTGACGATCGGGATTGAGCCCCCGGAGCGAATGTACACCGTGTCTTTGCCGAAGACTTCGTGCATGGCCTCGACCGACGCCCGCGCATATTTGTTGTCGGTATTCACCACGCATGCCGGGCCTTTGCTGTGCACCTTGATATTGATCGAAATCCCCTTGGGCGTGAGCTTCTTCACGAAGTCGGTGTACTTCTTCTGGATGTCGTCTGCGTCCTGGTTGGGAACCAGTCGCATGGAAACCTTGGCCGAGGCACGCGCCGGAATGACGGTCTTGGCGCCGGGAGCGGTGAAGCCACCGGGCATCCCATGGACCTCCAGCGTGGGACGCGCCCAGGTGCGATAGAGCACCGAATGTCCCGGCTCGCCGGTGAGCACACTGGAGCCAACCTCAGCCTTGCGGTAGTCCTCTTCGTTAAACGGGAGGCGCTCCCAGGCTTTCAGCTCGTCGTCGGTCGGCTTTTGCACGGCGTCATAGAAGCCGGGGATGAGGATCTTCCCGTCGGCGTCCTTCAGCTTGCTGATGATTTCCACCAGCGCAAACAGAGGATTGGGCGCCGCGCCGCCGTACACGCCGGAGTGCAGATCGGTCTTTGCGCCCTGCGCTTCGATCTCGGTATAGAGCAGCCCGCGCAAGCCGACGCACAATGTAGGCATGTCGGGAGCGAACAGCTCAGTGTCGGTGACTAGCGCGAAGTCGGACGTGAGCTTTCCCGAGCTGGCGTTCTTCTTGACATACTCCTCGATGCTCTCGCCGCCTACTTCTTCTTCACCCTCGATGAGTACGCGGACGTTGATGGGCAGCTTGCCATCGCCGCCTTTGAACAGCGACTCAAAGGCCTTGAGCTGCATCCACAGCTGGCCCTTGTCGTCTACCGCGCCGCGCGCGTAAACATTCTGGTTGCGCTCGGTGGGCTCGAAGGGTGGAGTGTGCCATTCGTCAAGCGGCTCGGCCGGCTGCACATCGTAATGGGCGTAGCAGAGCCCGGTGGGCTTGCCCGCGGCATGGAGCCAGTCGGCGTAAACCAGGGGATGACCCTTGGTCGGAATAATCTCAACGTGCTCGAAGCCGATGCGCTTCAGATCGGCGGCCACCATCTCGGCGGCCTTGCGGACATCGTCTTTGTGCTCCTCGGCAGTGCTGACACTGGGAATGCGAAGCAAATCTTTCAGTTCGTCGAGAAAGCGCTTTTGGTTCTCGCGCGCATAGGAAACGGCAGAAGATACGGCTGTAGATGCCATAGGGAAAGTACTCCTTCCGAGTAGAGCCAATGAGGATAGGCAAACTGAAAAGTATATCGCAGCACCGCCCGGTCTGCCGGGAGCAACGGGGTAAGTTTCTCGCCGTTTCCGGTCGCTCTAGCGCTAGAATATGAGCATGACGTTTGCTGAGATACAGCGGGCCATCGAAGGTCTGGCCGAGGACGAGCAAACAAGGCTTGCCACCTGGATGGCCGAGCGCGACCGCGCGGCATGGGACGCGGAGATCGAGCGCGACTTCTCTGCAGGCGGCGCTGGCTCTGCGCTGCTGGACAACGTTCGCCAGCAGGTGCGTCGTGGCGAGTCACGACGGCTTGCAGAAGGCCCACGGCGCGCGTGAGTTTTCGGTCCTTTGCTCTACCTGAGTTCTGGAAGAGCTACCAGAAGCTGCCAAAGCACGTCCGCGAGCTTGCCGACAAGAAGTTCGAGCTTTTTCACACAAGATCCTTTCCATCCGTCGCTTGGCCTCCAGCAAAAAGGTGAAGTGTGGACCGTTGACATCGGTCGTTCCTACAGGGCCATTGCGGTACGGGAAGGAAACGACTTTCACTGGTTCTGGATCGGTTCGCATGAGGCGTATAACAATCTTCTTCGCAAACTGAAATAGCAGGTGCTTCGCATCTCTGCTGGCGCCGAACTGACGCCAGGCGCATCCGCTCCAGAATGTGAATGGGCAATGAATTCCCGGCAGAAATCAGCCAAATATGCCAGTATCGCGCTTCCATTCCGCTGCCATCAGTGATAGCTTCGTTTTCGCGATCCCATGGCAACCCTTACGAATGCACAGCAGCCCAGTTCGCGTCCCGGAGAAGCCAGCCCCAACAACTGCTACGACCTGGTCGTAGTCGGTAGCGGTCCCGCCGGACAGAAAGCCGCGATCTGTGCCGCCAAGTTGCGCAAGAAAGTCGCAGTGGTCGAGCGCAAGCGCACCATCGGCGGCGTCTGCGTCCACACCGGCACCATCCCGAGCAAGACGTTTCGCGAGGCCATCCTGTATCTCAGCGGCCTGCGGCAGCGCACCTTCTACGGACGCGGCTATGCCCTGAAAGACACCATCTCGATGCAGGACCTGATTTTCCGTTCCGACTCGGTAATGGCGCGCGAGATTGAGGTCATCAAAGCGCAGTTGCGCCGCAACCGGGTGACTGTCTTTGAAGGCAACGCGCGCTTCCTCGATGGCCACACCATGGAGGTTGCCAGCGAGGACGGCCTCACCATGCTGCGGGGTAACAACTTCGTGATTGCCTGCGGAACCCGCCCGGCGCATGATGCTGAGATTCCGATCGACGGGAAACGCATTTTCGATTCCGACCAGGTGCATGATTTGCAGGAGTTGCCGCGCGAGTTGATCGTGGTGGGCGCAGGGATCATCGGCTTGGAGTACGCCTCCATGTTCGCGGCCCTGGGCGTCAAGGTAACTTTGCTGGACCAGCGTCCGACCTTACTGGACTTCGTCGATCGCGAAATTGTCGAGAGCTTGTGCTTCCAACTGCGACAACTGGGCACGGTCTTTCGGCTGGGCGAAAAAGTCGTATCTGTGGGCTTCGATCAGGACCGCGATCGCGTTTTCGCCAAGCTGGAAAGTGGGAAGACGGTTCACGCTGCGGCGTTACTGTACGCGGTTGGACGGCAGGCGAACAGCGATCAGCTCAATCTGGAGGCGATTGGCCTGGTGCCTGACGGGCGCGGCAAGCTGGTCGTCGATGACAATTTCCGGACCGCGATACCACATATCTATGCGGCCGGTGATGTGATCGGTTTTCCGGCCCTGGCCAGCACGTCCATGGAGCAGGGAAGGCTTGCCAGTTGCCACATCTTTGGCGTGCCGGGCAATATCCCGCCGAACCTGATTCCATACGGCGTCTATACCATCCCCGAAATCTCGATGGTCGGTGCGACTGAAGAGCAACTCACGCGTGACAAGGTCCCTTACGAGATCGGCATTGCCCGCTACGCCGAGCTGGCCAAAGCGCAGATGCTGGGAGACGATCAGGGATTTCTGAAGCTGATCTTCGATCCCGCAAGCCTGAAGCTGCTGGGAGTGCACATCATTGGCGATCGCGCCGCCGAGATCGTCCACATCGGGCAGGCGGTGCTCGCGCTGGGCGGAACCATCGACTATTTCCGCGACACCGTATTCAACTATCCGACGCTGGCGGAAGCCTTTAAAGTCGCGGCGCTGGACGGGTTGAACAAGCTGTAAGGATCACCGGCTGCCGTTCGCCGACTCAAACTTCCCCGCGTGATGTACGTCACAAGCCGCTGTGATAAGACGCATGGCTCTCCCAACCCGTAAAATCCTATTGTGGAGACATACTGAGGAGCCGAAATCGCAATACTGGGGAGGCAAGCAAGCAATGACCGAAGGCAATGGCAGTGCGCATGCCGCGAAGAAGGAATACACGCCGCGGCTGGTTTTCTGGGAAGTCACCAAAGGCTGCAACCTGCGGTGTATCCATTGCCGCGCGACAGCGACCGAGTTGATGTCGCCCGCCGACCTGCCGACCAGGAAAGCGCTCGACATCATCTCGCAGATTGCCGACTTTGGCAGTCCCATCCTCGTGCTCAGCGGCGGCGAACCGCTATACCGCGCCGACATCTTTGAACTGGCGGAGTATGCGACCGGCCGCGGCCTGCGTACCGCGCTGGCGACCAATGGGACCCTGGTCACGAAGGACGTCGCCGAGCGCATCAAGAAAGCTGGCATCAAGCGGGTTTCCATCTCGCTGGACGGGTCCGACGCCCACACCCACGATTCCTTCCGCGGCATTCCGGGCGCGTTCGACGCCGCGGTTTATGGCATGAAGAACCTCCAGGCGCTGGGCGTCTCGGTGCAGATCAACACCACCATCGCCCGTCACAATGCGCACCAATTGCCGGCCGTGCTTGACTTGGCCCGCAGCCTGGGCGCTGACGCGCTGCATACCTTCCTGCTGGTTCCCGTGGGCTGTGGCGTGGATATTGCCGCCGAGCAGATGGTCCCGCCGGAAGAGTACGAGCAGATGCTCAACTGGTTTTACGATCAGTCGCTCGAGGGTGGCATCGAGTTGAAGGCAACCTGCGCGCCGCACTACTTCCGTGTCGCGAGGCAGCGCCGAGCCGCCGATCGCATGGCAGGCCGTCCGGAAGTGGTGGCCAAGCCGGCCGCTCCGAACGAGATTGGTCCCACCGACATGACGATGCCGGGCTCAACCGGAATTAACCTGAAGCCGGGCGGCGGACCGCCGGTCGGGCACACAGGACATCCGGGCGGTCATCCCGGGGGTCATCCTGGTGATATGAACGCCATGACCAAGGGCTGCCTGGCGGGCACCGGCGTCTGTTTCATCTCGCACGAGGGCGAGGTTTTCCCCTGCGGCTATCTCCCTGCACTGGCGGGCGACCTGCGCAAACAGACCTTCGCGGACATATGGACCAACTCTGCGGTGTTCGAACAGTTGCGCGATGACGACAATCTGAAAGGCAAGTGCGGATGCTGCGAGTTCCGTCACGTTTGCATGGGATGCCGTGCCCGCGCGTTTGCCGCCAGCGGTGACTTCCTTGCGGAAGAGCCGTTCTGCGTGTACGAGCCTGGCACCTCCAACAAGCTTATCCGCGAGGTGGCGGCGGCAAAGAAGTAGTGTTCGAGTCAATCAAATGGGTATCAGCAATGCGCGCTTCCGGCGCGCATTTGTTGGATGAGACTTAAGTCATATCGAACGCGCTCGATTGATCCTAGGATTTAACCATGGCAGCCCACGTCACCATGGTACAGAGCTCCCGCTTAAGAACGATGGTAGTTCCGCGCGAGCATGGCGCGTGGGGCATGATGCTGGTTCCGCTGGCAACGGGCGCGGTGGTGGCGCTGCGCTCCGGCGTGAATGGGTTTGCGCTGACGCAGTTTGTCCTCGCCGCTATGGCACTGTTCTGGCTGCGCACCCCGGTCGAGGCATGGCTTGGGACTTCAGCGATAAAAGCGCAGGATGGACAGGAACGCGCGCTCGTGCTCAGAGCGATCATCCCGATTAGTTTGATGGCTGCGTGCAGCATCGCCGCGCTGCTGTGGAATGGGCGAAATCGTGGCTTGTTGCTGATCGGCGCCATCGCGGCGCTCGCATTCGCGGCGCAAGCCCTGGTGAAGAAGCTCGGGCGCAAGGGCCGGATGCCGGCACAAATGATTGGCGCTCTCGGGCTGACGTCAACGGCAGCGGGTGCTTACTACGTTGCGACCGGGCGACTCGATCACATTGCAGGGGCACTCTGGATCGCCAACTGGCTCTTCGCCGGAGACCAGATCCATTTCGTGCAGGTGCGGATTCGCTCCAGCCGTGCAGCGACCATGGATGAGAAGATGCGCGAAGGACGCGCATTCCTGCTGGGGCAGATCGGGCTCATGGGCGCGATTCTCGCCGCCTGGCGTTTCGGCGTCTTTCCAGCGGCCGTTGCTCTTGCGTTTCTTCCAGTGCTGGTGCGTGGAAGCCTGTGGTTCGTGCGAGGCCGGCAGCCGTTGAACGTGCGCAAGCTCGGCTACAGCGAACTGGTGCAAGCGTTGATATTCGGTGCGCTGCTGTGCGCGGCGTTGCTGGTGTAATCGGGCCTGGAGCGCGAATCACCGATATCGGAGGTTGTTCTCCTCCAGCCACTGGCGGGCGAAGCGTTCCATAGCCTGACCCCGGAACTGGTGCCACTGTTCTTCGACCCCCAGGCGCTCGATAGTGCGCCGAAAAAGGCGAAAAGCGCCGTCGCCATGGATGGCGTCAATCAATTGGGCGCGAATGTTGGAATTGGCCCGTTCGTCGGCGAAGTCCAGCATCATTCGCCACTCGTCGATGTGCGCCCGGTCGGGCAGGGGGAGAGCGCGATCGTTTTTCAGCGCTCGTTTGATCTTTGGCAGCTGCTCGCGCATCCAATCGGGCGCGTGGGCCCAATCGCCACGTTCCGCGATAACCGCTTCTTCTTCGTTGAAAGTGATGATCTCGCCGGAGTCGGGATCGAGATAAGAAGTCAACTCGTCGCTCTGGAGATCAAGGGCCTCGACGACATCGCGCAGGGAAATGACAGCAGGCATCATCGCCTCCAAGGATTCCGCCGGACTGCATAGCAGATATTATGGCAACTCGCCGCCGCGCGCCACAAAAGAGTGCGAATTCGACAACCGAAGGTGACGAAACTGGAAGCCGAGCTTGGGAAAGCGCGATAATGAAATCTCATGCAAACCTGGGGAAGATTTGCAGTGAACGCATTCCTGTTAGCACTTGGCGTAGCGTTCGTAGTTGCGCACGGGCTAAACGTATCGGCGGCAGGAGGTGCTCCGATGGCTTTCACGGTGAAGAGCTCTGCCTTCGCTTTCGGCTCGGAGATCCCGAAGAAGTTCAGTTGCCAGGCGACGGATGTTTCGCCGGCGCTGGAATGGAGTACACCTCCCGCGCGTACTGCCGGCTTCGCACTGATTGTGGATGATCCTGATGCACCCGCCGGCACCTGGGTGCATTGGGTGCTATGGAACCTGCCCGTGAGTGCGGGCTCGCTCCCGGAAGGGGTACCGAAACGTGAGGAGCTGGCGGACGGGGCGCGCCAGGGCCGCAACGATTTCAGGAAGATCGGCTACAACGGGCCTTGCCCACCGCCGGGCATGCTGCACCGTTATTTTTTCCGGCTGTATGCGCTGGACGGAAAGCTCGATCTCGCGCCGGGTGCATCTCGCCAGGAACTGGACGCAGCCATGAAGGGGCACATCCTCGGGGAGGCCGAATACATGGGGCTGTTCCGCCGATAAGCTGATCGTCAGCAGCGCACAATCTTGGGCGAATCGATGCCCTTGGTTGCGTTGCGCGTGTCCACCACCAGTTTCGATTCCTCGACGATGCGGGGATAATCGTAGTCGCTGTGATCGGTCACGATCATCACGCAGTCGTACTGGCCAAGGTTCTCCAACGGCGCGCAAGCCATGTTCAAGTCGTATCTCCGGCCACGTCCCACCGTGGGGAAGTACGGATCGTTGTAGCTGACGATGGCCCCGCGCTTTTGCAGCAACTCGATGATGGTTAGCGACGGGGACTCACGCAGGTCGTCGATGTCCTTCTTGTACGACAGCCCCAGCACCAGGACCTTCGACCCATTCAGCGCCTTCTTCTCCTGATTTAGCGCACCAGCGACGGCTTCCACCGAGAAGTAAGGCATGCCGGTGTTGATTTCCCCAGCCAGCTCGATAAAACGCGTCTGGAAGTCGAACTGTTTCGCCTTCCATGACAGGTAGAACGGGTCAATCGGGATGCAGTGTCCGCCCAGCCCTGGGCCGGGATAAAACGCCTGGAAGCCAAACGGCTTCGTCTTGGCCGCCTCAATCACCTCCCAGATGTTGATCCCCATGCGCAAACACAGCAGCTTCAGCTCGTTTACCAGGGCGATGTTCACGCAACGGTAGATGTTCTCCAGCAGTTTGGTCATCTCTGCAGCCGCCGGCGTCGATACCGGAACGGTACGGTTGAAGATGGATCCGTAGAGCTTTGAGCCAAGTTCGCTGGCTTGGGGATCAAGCCCGCCGATCACTTTCGGGATATCGCGCCGCGCCACCGTGTCGTTGCCCGGGTCTTCGCGCTCCGGTGAGAAAACGATGTAGAAAACGTCGGCCTCTTCCACGCCCGTTCGGGCGGCCTTGAGACCGCGCTTGTTCTTGTCCTCAAGTATGGGGATGAGAACTTCTTCCGTCGTGCCGGGATAGGTAGTGCTCTCCAGCAGGATGAGCTGTCCCGCGCGCAGATGTGGCGCGATCGCCTCAGCGGTAGCCGTGATGTAGCTGAGGTCGGGCTCGTGGTACTCGTTCAGCGGCGTAGGGACGCAGATAATGACCGCGTCCATATTGCTGATGTTGGCGTAATCCGCGGTCGCGGTGAAGCCCTGGGCGCGCGCCGCCTGGATTTCCGTGGGTGCGATGCGATAAATGTACGACCCGCCGGATGTCAGGACATCAACCTTCTTCCGGTCAATGTCGAAGCCGGTGACCGAAAACTTCTGCTCGCTGAATAAAAGCGCCAGCGGCAGGCCGACATAGCCCATTCCGATTACACCGATCCTGGCGGTCCGCGACTCTATCTTGCTCTTAAGAACTTCAGAAATTGCGGGGTTTGCTGCCTTGGGTGCCCATATATGTGCCTTAGTAAACGCGAAACTTAGGTGACACAGAATATCAGATTTTATCATCCGGGCATGATGTCGCTGAGTGTGCGCGGATGTAAATCGCTGCCCAGCGAGGAGTTGAAATAACGATGCCTAGTGCAAAGCCGCCTCTGTCCGTTTCGGAGTGAGATCAAACTGCTGGGACAGCATGTCTACGATCTCCCTGCCGATTTCCAAAGAGGCTGTGGCTGCGGGCGAAGGAACGTTGCAGACGTGAATCATTCGTCCGCTGGGGACGAAATGAAAGTCATCGAGCAGATTACCGTTGCGGTCCACGGCCTGCGCCCGCACTCCAGAGCCGCCCGGCGCAAGGTCCGATTCCTGCAGTTCCGGTACCATTTTCTGCAACGACTTCACGAAAGCCGGTTTCATCCACGACCGGTATTGTTCTGCCATTCCCATCCGCCAATATTTTCGCGCCATCTTCCAGAAGCCGGGATACCCGAGCGTCTCAACGGCTTCGCTGAGTTCGACGCCGGAGCCCGTGTAGCCTTCGCGGCGCAACGCGAGCAGAGCATTCGGTCCCGCTTCGACGCTGCCGTTCACGCGACGGGTGAAGTGCACTCCCAGGAACGGAAAGCGTGGATCGGGAACGGGATAGATGAGCGCCTTCACCAGATGGCGACGTTCCGGCGTTACTTCGTAGTACTCGCCGCGGAAAGGAATGATTTCGAGGTCCGTTTGCACGCCGGCCATGCGAGCGATCGTGTCGCTGTACAGCCCGGCGCAGTTGATCACGTATCGCGCCCGAAAGGCGCCGGAGCTGGTCTCCACCACGTTGGATTGTCCATCCTCACGCAGGCCGATTACCTTGGAGCTCAGGATGATCCGGCCTCCAGCCCGCTCGATCAACTCGGCATATTTTTTCGCGACAAGTGTGTAGTCCACGATACCGGTGGTTGGAACGTGCAGGGCGCGTAGTCCGCTGCAGTGTGGTTCGATGTCGTGAAACTCATCGCGCTCCATCATCCGCAGTCCGGGAACTCCATTGGCGATGCCCCGCTGATGCAATTGCTCCAGTCGTGGAACTTCCTCGGGGCCGGTGGCAACAACCAGCTTGCCGCATTCCTCAAAAGCAACTCCGTGGTCCTGGCAAAAGCGCTTCATGGAGGCCGCGCCTGCCACGCAGTTGCGCGCCTTCAGGGAACCGGTTTTGTAATAAAGACCTGAATGGATTACGCCGCTGTTATGTCCGGTCTGGTGAGCGGCTACGTGGTCTTCCTTCTCGAGTACGAGCAGGCGCATTTCCGGAAATCGTTGGGCGGCCTCGAGAGCGGTCGCGAGCCCAACAATTCCGGCGCCGATAATTAACAGGTCAGCTTCACGATCGGCCATAAGAGCCGCGCTACCTCGCATGAAACAGCCGATTATACGAGGGTCAGGCCTGCATCAAGTATGACAGCGGTCACAAGGGTTGCGCCTGGGCCCTGAGGACAGTAGTCTGTAAATTCAAACTGTTTTCCGACTGACTACTGTCGACGGGCCGTTCAACGAACGAAATATGCGCATATTGGTGACAGGCGGGGCGGGCTTTATTGGCTCGCATCTGTGCGACGCGTTGCTGGCGGAGGGCCATTCCGTCGTGTGTGCCGACAATCTGCTGACTGGAAGTTGGGCGAATGTTGAGCATTTGGATAATGACCCTCGCTTCGAATTTGTGGAGCAGGATATCTGCCAGCCCTTCGATTTCGGCAAAGTTGACTATGTTTTCCACTTGGCTTCGCCCGCCAGCCCGGTTGACTACCTGGAGCACGGGATAGAGACCCTGCAGGTCAATTCGCTGGGCACGATGAACTGCCTCAAGTGGCGAGCAAATACAACGCGAAATACCTGCTCGCTTCGACCTCGGAGTGCTACGGCGACCCGCTGGAACATCCTCAGAAGGAAACCTACTGGGGCAACGTAAATCCCGTCGGGCCGCGTTCGGTGTACGACGAGTCCAAGCGGTTTGCAGAAGCACTGACCATGGCCTATCTCCGCTATCGCAAGTTGGACACGCGAATTGTCAGGATCTTCAACACCTACGGGCCGCGGCTGCAGATCAACGATGGCCGCGTGATCTCGAATTTCATGAAGCAGGCGTTGCTGGGCGAGGACCTCACGGTTTATGGCGACGGTTTGCAGACGCGCAGCTTCTGCTACGTAAGCGACGAGGTTGCAGGAATTCTCGCCCTGTCGAAATCCGGCGAGCACGAGCCAACCAACATCGGCAATCCGGTCGAGTTTACGATTCTGGAATGTGCCAAGGTGGTGCTTGAGGTCACGGGCTCGGCCAGCAAGATACGCTTCGAACCGCTGCCGCAGGATGATCCCAAACAGCGCCGGCCCGACATCAGCAAGGCGAAAGAGCTGCTGGGGTGGGAGCCCCGGATCGATTTGCGCACGGGTTTGCGGCTTTCTTTGGAGTACTTTCGGTCAGCCGTACAGGCGACCGGGGCAAGGGTTTAGGCGAGAAGCAGTAAATTCGGTGGGTCTTATCCCGTAGAATGATCGGTACGGGAGCCAACAGGTTCGCCCGATGGACGCTCAACCCGAATTCGACGCGCTTCGCCGCGAAAGGTCTTCCTGGTGGTTCATCGCCCGCCGTAAGTTGCTGCGCGATGCGGTAGCCCAAGCTGTGGCGGACAAACGCGAAGCCCGGGTGCTCGATCTTGGCTGCACGGCTGAGTTGGAGCTTGCTGATGCTCCTTTTCTTCACGTTCTGAATGCCCACAACTCGTTGCCGGTACTGGCATTTCAGCAGATCGAAGGCCGCGAGAACCAGATCTGCACGCAGTTGGACGAACTGTCGCTGGCGTCCAACTCCTTCGACGCCATTGTGGCGGGTGACATCTTGCAGGCGGTCCCCGACGATCTGGCTACGCTCCGCGAGTTGCGCCGCGTTTTGAAGGATGGCGGTTCCTTGTGCCTCACGGTCCCGGCTTATCCATTCCTCTGGGGTGAAGACGACGAGGCCCGCGGCAATCAGCGCCGCTATACCGCGAGCGAACTGCGGCGCAACCTCAACAATTGTGGTTTCGAGATTTCCCGGGTCTCGTATTTTGTGGCGACCGGATTTCTGCCCTCCGTGCTGGAGCGCGTGGGCAAGAATATTTTCAAGAAGTCCATTGCGCGGCGACGGACCCTTTCCGGTAGTCCGCGATGGGCTGATGCTGCTATGGTTTTGTTCCTTGACTGCGAACGGCAGCTCATTCGGTTCATCAATTTGCCGTTCGGAACGCGCGTGGTCTGTTGGGCGCGGAAGCCTCCCCTCGTAGTCGAGCGCGTCACCGTTCCCGCCTGGGAGCGCCAATGGGCCGCTCGCCCACTACCGCAGGGAAGTAGCTAGGCCCTGCCCGAAGCCTCTCTGGCAAGCTAAAATCATTCCGTGGCTCTGTTTCGAAGCATTGGAACGACCCTGGAGATGATCAAGTGGGAGCACTCCGTGCTGACGCTCCCCTTTGGCCTCACGGGTGCGGTGTTGGCGGCGCGGGGAATTCCGAACCTGCATACCTGCATTTGGATCGTCGTCGCGCTGGTGGCTGCACGTTCGGCGGCCATGGCCTTTAACCGGCTGGCGGATGCGACCATGGATGCTGCCAATCCGCGCACCAGGATTCGCGCGCTTCCCGCCGGCAAGCTGAGCAGGTCATTTGTGGCGTGGTTTGTGATGGTCACGTCGGCCATTCTGATTTTTGCTGCCTATGAGTTGAACCCGCTGGCCTTTTACCTTTCCCCCGTGGCCCTCGGCATCGTCTTTCTATATTCGTTTACCAAGCGCTTCACCCGGTGGTCGCACGTGGTGCTTGGCCTCGCGATGGGTACTGCTCCGGCCGCAGCTTGGGTCGCAGTGCGCGGCACGCTCGACCCGCGCATCCTGATCCTCACCGGCGCGGTAGTATTCTGGGGCGCCGGCTTCGACATCCTGTATAGCTGCCAGGATTACGATTTCGACTGCACGACCAACGTGTACTCGGTGCCCAAAGCCTTCGGAATTCGGAACTCCCTTCGCATTGCCCGGTTTTTCCACTGCGTTGCCGTCCTGTTGCTGGCGTGGATGGTGGTGGCATTCGGATTAGGCCAGATTGCCGCAGCCGGAGTGGTGTTTGTCGCGCTACTCTTGATCTACGAACACTCCCTGGTGAAGCACGATGACCTGAGCCGGGTGAATGCCGCCTTCTTCACCATGAACGGGCTGGTCTCCATGGCGTTCCTGTTCTTCATCGCAGGAGACCTGTTGCTGGCACGGTGAAGAGAATGTTGAACCGCGGTGATTTGCGCGGATGAACGCGGATATCGAATTGGACGAATACGCTATGATGGCAGCGGATGCCCACCGTCACGACCACCGCAAGAGCAGCTTCATCCCTTCCAGACCGATGATCCGCGGTTAAGGCCCATTCACGACAAAGTGATGGTGCAAGAGCGTCTGTCGGCGGACGACGCGCTCGCGCTGTACCGCTCGGGCGACATTCTGGCCATGGGCTGGATGGCCAATCACGTTCGCGAGCGGATGCACGGCGATATCGCCTACTTCAACGTCAACCGCCACATCAACTACACCAATGTTTGCGTGGCGGCGTGCCGCTTGTGCGCCTTCGGCCGCAAGAAGGACGTGCCCGGCGCGTACACCATGGCGCTGGAAGAGGTCTGGAACACCGCCGCTTCCGGTTACACCGAGGCCATCACCGAGTTTCACATCGTCGGCGGCCTGCATCCCGACCTGCCGTTCCAGTATTACGTTGATCTGATCGCCGGGTTAAAGCAGCGCTTTCCGCAAGTCCACTTGAAGGCCTTCACCATGGTGGAGATCGCCTTCTTCTCCAAGATCGGGAAAATGACGCCGCGCGAGGTGCTGGTCAAGTTCAAAGAGGCGGGGCTGGACTCCATGCCTGGCGGCGGAGCAGAGATTTTCTCCGATCGTATCCGGCACATCATCTGTGACCATAAGATTGACGGCGGCCAGTGGCTGGACCTGGCGCGCACCGCGCATGAGATCGGGTTGAAGTCGAATGCGACCATGCTGTACGGTCACGTTGAGAACGACGAGGACCGTGTCGATCACCTGCTGAAGCTGCGGGCCTTACAGGACGACACCCACGGTTTCCAGACGTTTATTCCGCTGGCGTTCCATCCTGAGAACACGCCGCTGCAGCATCTGCCCAAGACAACGGGCTTACTCGACCTGAAGCAGATTGCGGTTTCGCGGCTGGTGCTCGACAACTTTCCGCACATCAAGTCCTACTGGCAGATGGTGACGCCGAAGATGGCGCAGATTACGCTGCGCTTCGGCGCCGACGATATCGATGGCACCGTCGTGGAAGAGAAGATCTATCACGACGCCGGCGCGACCACACCACAAATGCTGCGCCGGCAGGACCTCATTCGATTGATCACCGAAGCCGGGCGTGTTCCCTTCGAGCGCGACACGCTGTACCGGCCAGTCACGCGGACAGAGACCACAGTCACTGTCGCGGTGTAATTTCGGAGCATTTAATTCTTCTGCTCCGGCGCCAGCGGCTTCCTTCCCGGCATGGGCGGCCAGCCCAGCGGCTGTCCCTGGAACAGCGCTACGGAATTCTCGTAGCGCTTTGTACCGTCGTGCACCGCAAAGCGCCGCGGATGCTCCGGCGTGCCGCTCCACAACGACACTCCCGCAAACACGCCGTCCTTGCGCAGGATGTAGTAACTCATGTCCACGTACTGCAGCTTCTGCATGTTTCCGTTGTAGTTGCGGACAATGCGTTTCAGCGCGTCCAGGCCTGCGTCCTGAGGAGACATGCCGTGCCGCATGTTCTCGACGATGGTATGCGCGCCGACGACTTTGATGTTCTCCTCGCCGCTTCCGGTCGCTCCTGCGGAACCGACATCCTGATCGGTGTAGCTGCCGGCGCCGATGATGGGCGAATCGCCCGCGCGCCCGGCAATCTTCCAGGCCAGGCCGCTGGTGGTGGTCGCGCCCGACATTTCGCCTTTTTCGTTCACCACGGAGCAATGAATTGTTCCCGTGGGTGGCTTCAGCACACTTGCGATAGCGGCGGCGCGGTATTCGGGTTCAATGCCAAGTTTGGCGGCCAGTTCCTCGATCCTCTGCATTCGCTCGTCATAGAGCTGGGACGTATCGGCGTTCTGGTCGGGAAATTTGAAGTTGGGGCTGGCGAGTCCCGGGCCCCACCAATCCCGGTTCGACATGGTTTCCTTCCACAACAGCCAGATCTTGCGCGAGTGTTCGGTCAGCAGGTTCTCCCGCGGAAAGCCCAGGTCGAACCCGAACTTCTGCGCGCCTTCGCCGACCAGCATCACGTGTCCGGTGTGCTCCATGACTGCCTTTGAGAGCAGTGACACGTTCTTGATCTCGCGTACACCGGCGACGGCCCCAGCCATTCGCGTCGGGCCATGCATACAGCAGGCGTCGAGTTCCACGACGCCATCCTCGTTCGGCAGACCGCCGAGGCCCACGCTGGTGTCGTTGGGATCGTCTTCCGGCCCGGTGATGACCTGCATCACCGCATCCAGCGTGTCTCCGCCGCTGGTGAGCAGGGCATAGCCGCGGTCGAGATAGTTGTAGCCATTGTGGGCGCAGATAATGATCGCCTTCTTCGGCGGAGAACTGGGTGGGGCGGCCGGCTTGCCAGGGTTGCTTTGCCCTTTTAGGTCGAGCGCCAGGGATGCGCCACCGACAGCGGTTGTGGCGATAAAGTCGCGGCGGGTGAACTTCATAGACCCTCCTGAAAGGCAGACAAACGGAGCAGCATAGCACGGGGAAGTTCCCGTGCAGGTCGTGGCTGGAATCACCAACAGAAAGGCACAGCGCGCGGCTGTGCCTTTAGTGCATTGCTTCTCCAGGTGCTAACTGGCGGCCTTGACGGAAGTGTTCTGGTCGGCACGGAAGCGCAGCAGGGCCGCAATTCTTCCGACGCGATCAAACTCCTCGTCATCGGCGATGTACACGATTTCAATGCCATTGCGGGTCGCATGCCCCACGATGGCGTCGCCGATATCTTCCAGTTGGGTGTTCTCCTTGCCACAGACCACACACGTCGGCGCGACGTGCAAATCCATGTGGCCGCAGTTGAAGCACTTTACGCCTGGAGCCTGAAAATTCGATCCCAGGAGCAAGGTCTGCACCTCGCCGACCTCCAGCGAGCGCAGCACGCGCCGCAGGCCGATAGCGCCACGCCCATTACGGTGGGCTTCTCCGACCACTTCGCGTATGAGTCCACGCTTCACACCGGCGTTGAATTCCGCCAAGTGCTTCTGCGCGATGTGCTTTACCTGTTCGGACGTTGCGGTCTTGGGATCGATGCGGAAATGCGCTACCAGGTGTTGCCGGGCCGACGACTGAAGTTGCGGCTCGATTTCGGACCACACGTCGTCATGGCAGCCGACCAGCAGACGATCGCAACCACCGCGCTGGAAGTAGTGCTCAATTTCATCGGACACAGCCTTGAAGTGCTGCATGGTCTCGTTCATCTGCTTGCGCTCGGCGTGTCCGGCGTCGTAACCGCTCCACCCGGCGCTCTTGCCGCGACGGGTGAGGCTATTGAAGAAATCCTGCTTCTCCACGATGTCGTCGTTCACGATCTCAAAGATGCGCGCTTTGGTTCGGTCGGCCAGCACAACGCAGGCGTGCTGGACACCATCGAGGGCGGCGGCCAGCGGTTTCAAATGGAAGCGCTGGTTGAGTATGAGGTTGGTTTTGGGCAACTGCGCGGGAACTTCGAACTCGCGCCAGAATCCTTGTTTCGCGCAGGCAAAAATCGCCTTCGCTTTGCCCCCGCTCCCGCGCAGCGCCTCGATCATGCCGACGATTTTGTCGAGGTCGGGACGGGCCCAGCCATTTCTTCCCTTTTTCTCCGACTCGCGCAGCGCATTACGGACCAGGTCCTTGACCAGGATCGATTCTTCCCGGTGCGACTTGTTCAGGGGCGTCGAAGGTTGGTAGTAGAACGTGACAGCGCACGCTTCCGGCGAGTGAAAGTTGGCGAGTTCACGGATGTCATCTCGCGTGATCATTCCGGTTCTCCTTAGTGTTTTTCATTGGATGGACTGATCAAAAGCGGGGAGCTGCCGGGCAGTCCCCGTGATTAGGCGCTCATGGAATACTCCACGAGTTTCTCTCTGAGAGCGTCCCGTAGGGGCAAGGCGCGTTGCAGATGCTCGCGCGCTTTGCGAATGGACGCGCGCACCTCCTCCACAGTGCGGTTGGTGATGTCGGCGATCTCTTCCAGCGTAAAGCCTTCGATGGTGTACAGGATGAAAGCTTCGCGCTCGTGGTGGCCGGCATCGCGCAAGGTCGTTTCTACCAGGCTGATCGACTCCCGCCGCGCCGCCAGCTCTTCCGGATTGTTGGCGGACGGGTCGGCGATCAGGTTTTCTTCCGACAATCTTTCGTCCGGCTGATGGAACTGCAGGCGGGTCTCATTCTTGCCATGCATGTCTTGCTCGCCGTGCGAGCGCTCCAGCGGGATGTCCAATTCCTCGCCACCCTGCACCGCAAGCCGGTCGATCGCCTGTTTCGCCAGCCGATACAGCCAGGGCTCCAGCTTGATGCGCTCCGGCTTGTCGTCCTGCTCGCTGAGAGCGTTCGCGATCGCCTCACCCATGACATCTTCCGCCGAAACCTGATCCGGCAGAAGCTGTCCCTGGCTCTCGCGATAATCGAGCTCCCGCTGAATGAGGCGCTTTAGCCGCGGCAGGTTCGCATTGATGTATTGCTCGATATCGCCGGTTGAAATCTGGTCAGGCTTGATCGCAGCCAGGGTTTGCTCGAAGGGAACGGTCCCAACCTCGGCCCTTCCGGGACCACGCCGCCGCGGCCACTTGTGACGGCTACGCAGCAGTTCCTTGTGCCTCTTCAGTTGGTCGGTAATTTCATCGAAAGTGGCTTTCACCGCCGCCGTTTCCGTCATGCTGCTCTGCCGCGAAGCCATTTGGCCCGTGGGTAACCGCAGGTTCAGCGACATCACAAAGCCACCGGGCGAGGAGTTCGCCTCCAGGACGCCTTTCAGCTGCACCAGTTCAGGACGAAATACCTGAAGGTACCTGCCCAGTTTTTCCAGTTGATGGTTGATTTGCTTTTCGAGATCGGAAGTTTTTGCAATCTTGTAGCTGATGTGGACATTCATGCCAAGGCCTCTCCGGATGGAGGTACCCATCCGCAGCTACATACCTTATGAGGAAATTTTACTCCTTTCGTAATAGAAGCAAGCAGAAAATGACGAGTTGCGTTGCCTTTTGGGGCAGTACGGGAAAAACGGCGGATTGCCGGCCGGGCATGACGATGACCCGTGCAGCCTCCCGGCGGTGAAACCGGTGGCAACGATTGGGGGAGAACCTGTCCGAAGTCTATCGCTCCGGAATTCTGATCTTTACGTCCGGACGCTTGTCAACGTGCACGGTCTCGATAAACCTGACCTTGCTTTTGTTGAGCTTCATGACCAGCGACGAGGTGCGCACGCCGTCTCCAAAGAAGCGCACGCCCTTGAGCAGCGGTCCATCGGTGACTCCGGTAGCGGCGAAGATGATGTTCTTGCCGGGCGCAAGTTCATCAGCCGTGTAAATACGCTTGGGATCGCTGATGCCCATGTCCTTCATGCGCTCGCCCTGCTCGGGCGTGTAGCCCGTGAGGCGACCGACCATGTAGCCATTCAAGCAACGGATGGCGGCGGCGGTGATGACACCTTCGGGAGCTCCGCCGATACCCATGACGGCATGCACGCCTGAACCCAGCATGGCGGCAGCGACTCCGGGCGAAAGGTCGCCGTCGGAGATGAGTCGAATACGCGCCCCGGTTTTACGAATCTCACTAACCAGGCCTTCGTGCCGCGGGCGGTCGAGAATGATGATGACCAGGTCCTCGACCCGGCGCCCCAGCACCTTCGCGATCACATTCAAGTTGTGGATGACGGGCGCCTCCATATCCACCATGCCTTTGCAGGACGGGCCGACCACGATCTTCTCCATGTAGCAGTCGGGCGCGTGCAGCAGCCCGCCCCTTTCCGAGGCCGCCAGCACGGTGATGGCGCCGGGCGAACCCGTGGCGCACAGGTTGGTTCCCTCCAGCGGATCGACCGCGATGTCCACTGCGGGATAAGCGTTGCCGTCCTGCTTACCCACTTTCTCGCCGATGTACAGCATGGGCGCCTCATCGCGCTCGCCTTCGCCGATGACGATGGTTCCGTCCATCGGCACGGAGTCCATCACGCCGCGCATGGCCTCGGTGGCGACCTGGTCGGCGCGCTTGCGGTCGCCCTGTCCCATGGTCTTGGCAGACGCGATGGCCGCTTCTTCGACCACCCGCAGAAACTCCAATGCGAGATCAGTCTCCAGGTTGGCGGTGGGAGAATGTTCAACGGCCGGTTCTTCAGTTTGGACTTTGGTTACCATGAGGCCTCCGGGGATGTGCACGGCTCACTGAGATGCCAGATGGGCAAACCCGCCCAGGCCGCTTGCCCAGCACAAACGCAAAGGATACACCTCTTGCCGAACGGGTTCGAGGATTTTCGTCACATTCTGTAGCCCGAGGACTCCTTCATTGCCGGAGGTCGAGACTCAAGATTCCGGTTTACAGGGCGGCGACTGACTGTCTGCCTTCGGCAATCGGATTCGATCCCGGAAGGAAAGTCCGCCACGCGAATCCGGCGGCAATAGCCTTTCATCTACAACTGCTGCAAGAATCGCAATTCTGGAAAATGAGGACAACATGAAGAGAGTGGCCATTTTAGGCTCCGGCATTGTCGGGCAGGCGCTGACGCGTGGCTTTCTGAGGTACGGCTACGATGTCGTGATCGGGACGCAAACTCCGGGCAAGAAAATCGATTGGCAGGAGCCGCCGGCAACCCTTCCCAAAGTGATGACCTACGAGCAAGCCGCGCAGATCGCCGATGTGCTTGTGCTGGCGGTGAAAGGGACCGTTGCCGAGGACGTCGCCAGAGCAGCCGCTGCCCATGCCGCAGGCAAGACCGTGATCGACGCGACCAACCCAATCGCCGAGCTTCCACCGGAGAACGGAGTGTTGCGATTCTTCACCAACCATGACGAATCGCTGATGGAGCGCCTGCAGAAGCTCGTTCCGGAGGCGCACTTCGTGAAGGCATTCAACAGTGTGGGCAATGCCTTGATGGTCAATCCCGACTTCGGCGGAATCCGCCCGACCATGTTTATCTGCGGCAACCACGAACCGGCGAAGCAGGAGGTCTCGGCCATCCTCAACCAATTCGGCTGGGACGCGGAAGACATGGGCGCGGTCCAAGCCGCCCGCGCGATCGAGCCGCTGTGCATGTTGTGGTGCATCCCGGGCTTCACGAAGAACCAGTGGTCTCACGCCTTCAAACTGCTCAAGAAGTAGCTGCCTCAGAAAGCCGCGTGTCCCGTGATGTGTGCCGATGCCAGTGCTCGCCTCTCGTGGCCTGCGTTCTGGGTCGCCACATAGGTGCCATTGACATTATTGAAAAGCGAAGTCAAGATAGCGCCCGTTTGTCAGGCGCTGTGTTAGTGTGCACATCCCCGCCCTGACGTTTTCATCGAAGGCTGATGTGCTCACTCGGCCCACGCGACCTGCGGTGTGAAATCCAAACTTAGGAGCAATGAGATGGCGACGAAGAAGCGTCAAGAAGTAGTTGTGCAAGTTCCTGATATGGGACTCTCGAAAGACCAACTCGCCTCGATAAAGAAATCGTTTAAGAACCAGTTCGTCAGTTCTCTCGGGGAGAAGATGGCGGCAATTATTATCATCATTGTCAGAATCAGAGTTGTGAGACAGGTAGCCGAGATGTAAAGACTGTACATTGCTAAGATGCCGGCGTTTCCGGCATCACCGTTGTTGATGGCCGGCGCCAGTGCGACACTCGTGACGATGCGGAACGTGTTTCTTGCCAACCGACGCCAGGAGAAACCAGTATGAAGGTGTGTCTTGTAAGCGCCCCGACCGCAAATGATTTTAACGATAAAGAGATCGCGGAATCAGATGCGGTCCGAACCATAGCTGAGCATTCGCCGCTGGGCATCCTGTCGCTTGCCGCAGTCCTGGAGGCGCAAGGCATAGAGCAGGAAATCGTTGATCTGAACCGGCTTTACTACGATTACCTGCGGTCCGATGAGTTCCGTCAGGCAACCTTGGATTTCTCTACGTATGCCGGCCGCTACTTCGAGACGAAGTCTTTCGATGTTTTCGGATTCAGTACGATTTGCAGCAGCTATCCAGTTACTCTGAGAGTTGCCGGGGAAGTAAAGCGCGCCCATCCCGACGCCAAGGTGGTGCTCGGCGGCCCTCAGGCTTCGGTCGTGGACCGTCAGACGATGAACGCCTTTCAGTTCATCGATTTCGTAGTGCGCGGGGAAGCAGAACAGTCGTTTCCCATGCTGCTGGATTCGCTGTCCGGTGCGAGCGGCGGCGCGGAGATTCCCGGCGTGACTTTCCGCCGCGGAAGATGAGGTTGTTCGAGGCCCCAGTGCGCCTCCCATCGCAGACCTCGATACCCTGCCTTTTCCTGCGTTCCATCTCTATCCCTACATGAAAGCGTGTCAGTACATTCCCCTGGAACTGGGAAGGGGATGCCCATTTGCCTGTACCTTCTGCTCGACCAACGATTTCTTCCGCCGCCGATTTCGGCTTAAGACTCCTGCTCACATGATCAGCGAGATGCGGCGCGCGAAGGAGACCTACGGGATCCCCCAGTTCGACTTGGTGCACGACATGTTCACCGTCGATCGCAAGAGGGTAGTCGCTTTTTGTGAGGAACTCCTGAGCTGTACCGAAAAGTTCTTTTGGGGCTGCAGTGCGCGAACCGACTGCATCGACGACGAGTTGATTGCGCTTATGGCCAAGGCGGGTTGTCGCGGCATCTTTTTTGGCATTGAGACCGGATCCGCCCGCATGCAAAAGATCGTTGATAAGGGGTTAGATCTGGCAGAGGCCAAGGCCAGAATCAAGAGTACCGATAAGCGCAAGATCAAGACCGCCGTATCGCTGATTACGGGCTTCCCCGAGGAGACCATGGGGGACCTCAGGGACACAGTCGAGTTTTTCATGAGTTCGATGCGGTATGACTATGCCGATCCCCAACTTTGTCTCCTGGCTCCGCTTGCCGAGACCCCGATACACACCCAGCATAAAGATGAGTTGATCTGCGACGACATCATCTCGGACATGTCTTTCCAGGGGTGGAATCAGGACGCGCGCGACCGGGAGATGATTCAGAAGTATCCCGACATCTTCCCAAATTTCTACTCCGTGCCGACTCCTCACCTGGATCGGACATTTTTGAAGGAGTTGCGCGAATTCATTCTGAACGGGTCGGCGAACTTCCGCTGGTTGCTGGTGGGTCTGCATCAGGACAGCGGTAATTTGCTGGAAGTGTTCACCCTGTGGAGAAACTGGCGGGAAAAGAACAAGGGAGCATTCCCCGATGGCAATGTGACGCGTTATTACGCCTGCCTCTCGTTTCATCGGGAATTTCTCGAGTTCGTTCGATCGAAATACGTCAGCGGACACGCACGAGCATCGGTAGCGTTGCGGGCCCTCCATGACTACGAAGCATCGTTCCAAGCGGACCCGGGAGAGGCCCAGGTTTCGTCGGGCCAGGATCCAACGGAAGACGCTAGTGCTTACCGTAGGCCAATCGGCATGGGCGATACGCCGGCGTTGGCGAAGGGCATCAAGGTCACGACCCTCGACGTTGATTATCGGAAAATTGTTCAATGCCTCAGACGGAATGGAAGGCTCGATCGGGTCCCCGTGCGCACCGTCTCCGTAGTCACGCGGGCCTCGGCCCCAAGTCGAACCGAGATAGTGCAACTAAGCGAGCTGTCGTCGCAACTGATGGCGTTGTGTGACGGCAAGCGAACCGTCAGCGAGATCGCTCAGGAATTTGGCTGTGTCCGGCCGGAGGTTGACGGTGTGCCTGCCGACAAAGTGTGCCGGTTGGGGCTGGAATTGCTGCGTCAGCAACATCTGGTTATCGTGCAGGCTAAGTCACCGTGTTCGCCGCTCGTAGAAGCTTCCGCGAACCAACCCGTCTTGGCGGCTGCACAGGCGTAAAGCAAATCTGCCGGGTGGAGTAGTCGATGGTGACCCGGTAGCGTCTTAATAAGTTGTACCCAAGGATTCCTCCAGCTTTGATACTGGCGACCCGGTTGAGTGTGGCGAAGTCCATCACTGCCACCCTCAAGTTCCTCACCTGAATTCCCCCCAGGCTGAGAAGGCGGACGGTAGCAAGGGTGACCATCTGCGACCCGTCCGGTCCGGCAGCCTTGGCCCTCTTTCCATTCAAACGGATACCCGCCTGCTTTGCCGCCTCGCGAGAAAGCATCGTCAGCGAGGCTCCGGTGTCGACGATTAGGTCGATCGAGCTCTTGTCGTTGATAGTCCCCTTCACAAGGATCAATGGAGCCCGTTTGTTGATCCGAAAAGTGATGGTTGAACTTCCTGCGATCATTTAGAACGCCGCCTGCCCGGTGATGTGCTCCCCGATGATCAGGGTGTGGATGTCGTGCGTGCCCTCGTAGGTTTTTACCGACTCCAGGTTGGCCATGTGGCGGAAGATGGGATACTCATCCGCGATACCGTTGGCGCCCAGGATGTCGCGGGCCATGCGCGCGCACTCCAGCGCCATCCAGACATTGTTGCGCTTGGCCATCGAGATGTGCCACGGCTTGGCCTTGCCCTGGTCCTTCAGCCGGCCGACCTGCAACGCCAGCAGTTGCGCCTTGGTGATCTCGCTGATCATCCAGACCAGCTTCTCCTGCACCAGCTGGTGCGAGGCGATGGGCTGATCGCGGAACTGCTTACGGAATTGCGCGTACTGCAGCGCGCAGTCGTAGCAGGCCATCGCCGCCCCGATGGCGCCCCACGCGATGCCGTAGCGTGCCTGGTTCAGACAGCTCAATGGGGACTTCAGGCCACCCGACTCAGGCAGTAGGTTTTCCAGTGGGATACGAACATCCTGTAAAGCAAGACTTGAAGTAACCGAAGCCCGCAGCGACCACTTGCCATGGACGTCGGCAGCCTTGAATCCGGGCCGGTCGGTTTCGACGATAAAGCCGCGAACCCGGAGGTCCTCATCCTCGACCTTGGCCCAGATGATGGCGATGTCGGCGATCGAGCCGGATGTGATCCACATCTTCTCGCCGTTGAGCACGTAGCTGTCGCCGTCCTTGCGGGCGCGGGTGCGCATAGCGCCGGGGTTGGAGCCGGCATCGGGTTCGGTCAGCCCGAAGCAGCCAAGGATTTCACCGAGCGCCATCTTGGGCAGGTACTTCTGCTTTTGTTCCTCGCTGCCGAAGGCATAAATGGGATACATGCACAGCCCGGACTGCACGCTGACGAAGGAGCGCACGCCGCTGTCGCCGCGCTCCAGTTCCTGGGTCATGAGGCCGTACTCGACCGCTGACATGCCGGCGCAGCCGTAGCCCTTGAGGCTGGCGCCGTAAAAGCCCAACTCGCCCATGGGCTTGATCAGTTCCTTGGGAAAGCGGCCTTCGCGGTTGCACAGCTCGATGATGGGGATAAGGTTCTCTTCGATGAACTTGCGGGTATTGTCGCGGACCAGCCGCTCGTCGTCGCTGAGCAGCGTGTCGAACTCGATAAAATCCACGCCCTTAAACTTGAGTGCCATGCTCGCTCACTGGTGGAAGATTTCTGCGGGTGGGACAAACAGTTGAAGGTATCAGGCGGCGAAGAGCGAGGTCAAACGGAGAGACCTGTCAGACAGACGATGCCGTGAACGGGTTGACAACGCGAATCGAGCCGTAGTTCTGGCCGCTTGCCAAGTCTTCGGAATAGAGAATCGCAGCGCCGGAACTTTCAGCCGCCTGAATAATGAGCGCATCCCAAAAAGAAATCTGATAGCGGGATTCGAGGTGGAGGGCCCGAAGCACGGACATGGGAGTGTTAACCACAACCTCCCAGCTCAAGAACGTTTCTATGACCTTCCTGGTCTCGTCTGTGGAAAGTGGGATGCGCCGCTCTGCGGCGGAGAACAACACAGAACTCCTGCAACACCTGCGTGCTCAGCACACCAGTACCCGAATCCCCAAAGCTGCGCCATAAGTGCTTGCGCGGTGTTGTGCTTCCATCCGGCAGAGCTGTCATGCGCGTAAACCAGCACGTTGGTATCAACGAAGCACTTATCGCTCATGCAATTCGTCGCGTGAAGCAGGGGGTTTGTACCGCAAATCGAAGCCTTTTCGCATCAGGGCCAGGGCCCTTCGCTTTGCCCGAGCGTAGTCTCTTCGCTCGCGTCACGACCTTCTCAAGCTGCGCAGCCAGCAAGCGCGCTGATCGAGCTGCCCTCTTTCGGCAGCCAAGATGCGGGCTTCGCGCAGGAGATCGGCATCGAGTTTAAGGGTGACATTGGTTTTCATCTCGCTACTCCCAAGGTAGCACTATTTTACGTGCTGCACGATATCCGTGCAAGCAACATGCAAGACCCGGGCTCGGCAGAATCCCCATGCATGCTGACCCGGCGTTTCGCTCACCAACCACACTCCACACGACAGGCAACCGTCCACAACCTGCCGCCGGCTCATGTAAAATAAACCTGCTACCCGGCGAGTAGAGAGTGGCGCCCTGCAAAGCGCCCGTACTGCAGTCGAAGCCGCTCCGTTAATAGGGAGCGTGGGCTTGAGACATGTGCATCTCGCGCTGCCGCGCCCATCCGCTTTCGGCCTCACGTTTACTCCGACCAAAGTAGACATTGTTTCCGCAGCCGCTGTGCGGCAGAAATCTGTCAGGAGAAGAGAATGGCGAAAATCGCAAAGACCGCAGACCGCAAGAAAGTCATGGACACCACCAAAAGCACGGATTGCCCCAAGTGCGGCAAGCCGACCCGGGTCGTCAAGCGCGTGAAAGACCGCGAGAAGGACATTCCGGGCGGCATGTATATCTCGTGCTCGGCGTGCGAGTTTTACGAGAAACTGTAGCCACTCGCTGATTCAAGCGGGAGATTACATAAGCGAGGGCGCGGTTGATGCCGCGCCCTTTTACTGTTCTGCGTTCCTTCAGCCAGGCTAATCGGCGGTTGGCCCCTGCATGAGAGCTTCAATCTGGTTGACGATGTCCCCCTTCCATCCCTCGTCCCACAAGCCCCGCTTGCGCATGTAGTGTTCCAGGTGAGCCAGGGGATCTTTTGCGGCCGGCATATCGGTCTGGCACTCGATCAGGGTAGGTCCCGCGCCATTGCGCGCGCGATGGATGGATTCCTGGGCCACGCGCCAGACCGCCACCACATCATTCCCGTCCACGATGATGCCAGGGAACCCATACTCGCGGGCCATGAGGCTGATGTCTTCGAACACTTGCGAATGTTTCGCGATCAACGATCCCTGCGCCGCGGAGCTCTTCATCACATAGAGAATGGGCAGCTTGTGAATTCCTGCGAAGCGGAACGCCTCGTGCCAGTGCTCGAGGGAGGTGGCGCCTTCGCACAACGCGACCACGACGTTGCGCTTCTTCTCCAGCCTGTGGCCGAGAGCGGTGCCCGTTCCGAGGTTGAAGGGATCCGAGGCCGGGGATTCGCAGCCCACGGGAGACGGCCTTAGCAGATCATTCAGCGGGGTCCCTTGAACGATGCGGGCGGGGAGGTTGCGAGGTGACGCCGCGATCGTATCCAGGTTGGTGAGCTCCGCGGTCGCGCCGACCGGGACGGCTTCGTGCCCAATGGATAGGTCGTAATGTGCGTCGTTGCCTTCCGGAAACAGGCTTGGTGCTCGCTCGGCCATCATCCGGCACTTCAGCATGGAGCAGTACAGCTTGCGGAGAACCTCAAGTGGGGATGGATCGGAGCCGTTGTCACTCGCAGCGGACGGAGCGATTGCAGTCTGCTTTCCTGCACTGATTGAAGGCTGCTTGCGGGAGCGTTTCCTAGTGGTTGTTGGCATGATTTCTGGATCGTTGGGATGCGCTATTGTACCGCAGCAGAAACCTCACTCCAGGTTCGGCAGAATGGGAACCGGGGCTGCCGCCGGAGAATGAATGGCGGTTCAGTATGTTGAAATGCTGATTGACCCGAGCGCGCGTGAATATCCCGTTACAGTTTTCAACACAAATGTGCATAACGCTGTGGAAAAGGGAAAGCAGGTTTTGCTAAGTTGCTCGCAATTCTAAATGTGTACCAGAATGCACCGCGGTGAGTGCGGAACGAAGGGCAGGGCCAACCGTGTCGGGATTCGCATTGGCTCAGACGAACCCCTCTCTGGCCTTAATCTCAGCCGTAAAAAATATATAGTTCGTTGGAGCGCCTCGATAGGTGTATAGTGCGGGTCTCCTGAGAGCTAAAACGGAAATTCGGCTTGGAGGAAATGACAATGGGACATTACGTCACGCTTTTGCGGTACACGCAACAGGGCGCTGCGAAGATTAAGGAAAGCCCCGCGCGGCTGGACGCGGCCAAGAAAGCTGCCGAGGCGGCCGGCGGAAAGATCCACGCCTGGTATTTGACCATGGGAAAGTACGACGCGGTGCTCATCTCGGAATTTCCCAACGATGAGGCGAGCGCCAAATTCATGCTGTCCACGGGAGCGAGTGGCAACGTGACCACCCAAACCCTGAAAGCCTTTACCGAAGCGGAATACCGCAAAATCATCTCTTCGCTGTGAAGCTTTTTCACGAGAGAAGGACGCATCCCGGCGGGTGCACGGCTCCTTAGAGCGTTTAAAGCTGCAAGGGACTTTTCGCTTCAACGACAAGGACGTCGCCCTTAAAGTTTTACGCGATGGTTCTGTCCGCTCCTAAAAGGCCATGGCCCTCTTAGCTCGTGCTAGTCTGGCCGCGTGAAGTCCCGGCTCGACAAGCTCGTGTTCCAGCGTGGCTTGGCGCCGTCGCGCGAGCGTGCACAGGCGCTGATCCTCGCCGGGCGCGTGCTGGTTAACGAGCAGAAGGTCGAGAAAGCGGGTGCCAGCGTCGAAGATGCGGCCGAGATCCGGATTCTCGGTGACGACCTTCCCTTCGTCAGCCGGGGCGGATTGAAACTGGCGCGGGCGCTGGAGCACTGGCGAATTGACGTTCGCGGCCGGGCTTGCATGGATGTTGGCGCGTCCACCGGCGGGTTTACCGACTGCCTTCTGCAAAACGGCGCAGCCAGGGTGATTGCGATCGATACGGGATACGGGCAGATGGACGTGAAGCTCCGCAGCGATCCTCGCGTGCGCCTGCTGGAGAAAACCAACGCGCGCTACCTCACCCCGGAGCAGATCTGGGCCGATGCCGCGCAGCGGGCGACGATCAGCGTCGTGTGCATGGACGTCTCGTTCATCTCAGCCACGCTCGTTCTGCCGGCCGTGATTGCTTGCGCACGCGCCGCTGGACCGCCGGAGGGCCTCGAATTGGTGGTGCTGGTGAAGCCGCAGTTCGAGGCCGGTCGCGAGCAAGTTGGCAAAGGCGGCATCGTGCGAGATCCACAGGCGCAGCAAGCCGCAGTGGCTAGAGTTGCAGCCGTCGTCGAAGAACTTGGAGGCCAGGATATTGGAGTCATCGAATCTCCCATCCTGGGCGCGGAGGGGAACCGCGAGTTTCTTCTGCATGCTCGCTTCGACTGACTTGCAGTCAATGTTGCCGCCTGCGTTACACTGTCGCAGTTGGCTCCCAGGCACATGAAGTCAGTCGCGATCATCTCCAAACCGTCAAAGCCCGAACTGGCCGGCATCCTGCCCGAATTGCTCTCCTGGTTTCGCAAGCGCGGCTATCAGCTTTACCTCGACCAGGAGACGGCCCAATACACCAACGGAGAAGCCGTCGTTCCGCGCCAGACCATCGGCGCCAAGCACCCGGACTTCGCGCTTGTGCTCGGGCGGTGACGGTACGCTGCTCTCGGCTGCCCGCGCGGTTGCGCATGAGGGTGTGCCCATACTGGCGGTCAACCTAGGCTCGCTCGGATTCTTGACTGAGGTTCCGCTCAGCGAGATGTACAGCACTTTGGAGGCGGTGGACGCGGGGAGCTGCCCTCTGGAGGAGCGCGCGGTCTTGGACTGCCGCCTGTTTCGTGGAGGCGAATGCATTGCCCACCACTACGCGCTGAATGACGTGGTGGTGAACAAGAGTGCGATCGCTCGGCTCGGAAACTTCGATCTCCTCATTGACGGTATTTTCGTCTTCAACTACAAGGCAGACGGTGTGATTATGGCAACGCCGACTGGTTCCACGGCCTATTCGCTGGCGGCGGGAGGCCCGGTCCTCATGCCATCCGTCTCCTCGTTCGTGGTGACGCCGGTGTGCCCGCATTCCTTGACGCACCGCCCGCTGGTGGTGACCGATAAGGCCCAGATTGAACTGCGGGTGGAGACCGGCGGAGAACAGGCCTTCCTGAGTATCGACGGGCAGATTGGCATGCCGGTGCAGCAGGGCGATCGTGTGCTCTGTCACCGGGCCAGCCATACCGTGAAACTAATGAGGATGAAGCGGACCTTCTTCGATGTGCTTCGGAATAAATTGAAGTGGGGGCAGCGCTAGACGCGCCGCTTCGAGAGAAATCTTTTTGTTAAGGAACGGCGCGGCTGGAAACCGCGCCTTCAGTTATTTGGTTGCGGTTTTCAGGGCATCGTGGAGCCAGCCTTGGGCCTCAAACTCGCACTTTCTGGAGCAGAAGGTTCGCCCGTCCTTGGCGCGGCTTATGCTTTTCAGGTATTGGGAATTGCACCAGAGACAGACTGCAGTGGAAGTAGCTGCGTCATATTGATTTGGTTGCATTTGCACTCCAGTGGAAAGTGAGCATAGGACAACTTGGCGCGGAACGCAATCGGCAAAATTGCAGAATCAAGAGAGTCAAGCTCTGATAGGACGGAAGTGGGGAAGCTAGAGGCGCTCAGGTGCCAACAGGTCTCCGACGGATTCGCGCTTTCGTATCAGCCGCGATCGCTTGCCGTCCACGAGCACTTCAGCGGGGCGTGGACGGGTGTTGTAGTTGGAGGCAAGTGACATTCCATAGGCCCCACCGTCGAGAATCGCCAGCAGGTCACCTTCGTCCACCCGGTGAAGCTTGCGATCACGGGCGAAAAAGTCACCCGTCTCGCAGATTGGCCCCACAACATCAAGCGTGTCCATTGTGCCGCCGTCGTCGCGAAGCACCACTGGAACGATCTCGTGGTAAGCGCCGTAAAGCGAGGGCCGCAGCAGGTCATTCATGGCCGCATCCACCACCGCGAACTGTTTGCCGTCGTTGCGTTTGCGATAAATCACGCGAGTTATAAGCGCTCCGGCCGGACCGATGATCGCGCGCCCCGGTTCCAGCAGAAGATGAATCCCCAATCTTTTCAGCGGCCCTAGCACTGCCTTCGCATACTGCTTTACCTGCGCTGAAAAGTCCGCATCAGTTTCCTTGTCGTAGGAGATGCCTAGTCCTCCGCCGGCGTCAACGTAGCGGATGTCATGCCCGTCCCCCCGCAGGGACCGGACCAGGGAAGCCACGCGCTCCATGGCTTCTCCGAAAGGAGCTACATCCGTGATCTGCGACCCTATGTGGACGCTGACGGCTGTGGCCTTAAGATAGCGCTCGCCCGCGCCTCGGCGATAAAGCTCGCCGGCATCCCGCCAGGGAACGCCGAACTTGTGTTTGTGCAAACCGGTCGAGATGTAGGGGTGGGTTTCGGCGGTAACATCCGGATTCGCTCGCACCGCGAACTGCGCCGGCTTGCGAAGATGAGTCGCGCGCGCCGCCAACAGCTCAAGCTCACTGGCACTCTCCACATTGAACAGCAGAATCCCGCTGCCCAGCGCCAGGTCAATCTCCTCCGCCAGCTTTCCGACCCCGCTGAAGACTACGTTTGCCTTCGCCGGGCGGCTCGCCTCCAGCACTCGCTGGAGTTCTCCACCGGAAACAATATCGAAGCCAGCCCCCAGCCGCGCCAGAAGGCGCAGGATCGAAAGGTTCGAATTTGCTTTCACGGAATAGCAGATAGTGTGCTCGCAGTGGCCGAAAGCCTTGTCGAACTGCCGATAACGCGCGCGAATGGTCGAGGCGGAATAGACGTATAGCGGAGTGCCATACCGTTCCACCACTGCGGTGATCGGAATGTCGTCAGCGTGCAGCGCCCGCGCCGAGCTTGCGAGGGTCGGCTCAGGGCGGCGGTAAGTGAAAGCGGGGGGTCGTCCCGGCGGGTGTTCAGCGGTCACTTTTTGGCGGATGTTCCTTTCACTTTGAGGGCGACAATGGTCTGGTCGTCAAACGCCTCGACACCTTCGGCATGGTCGGAAACGGCGGTGAAGATGGCATCCACCAACTCCTCGGCGCTGCGGTGCGCCTTGGCGCGAGCGATCTCTTCCAGGCGATGACGCCCGAACATGTCGCCCTTGGAGCTTGTGGCGTCGAGGATTCCATCGCTGAAGAACAGGAAGATGTCGCCCGCACGGCCGCGCAGACTCAACTCATCATAGCTGGCTGTGCTGAACAACCCAATCGGCAAACCTGTCGCCTGAATTTCCTCGAGTTTGCCGTTGCGGATGTGAATCGGACGCGGCAATCCGGAATTCGCGATCTGCAGCAGTTGCTGATTGTCGTCCCAGATGGCGTAGATCATCGACACGTATTGCCCTTCGATCGGCCGTTCCGTAAGCGAGAGATTGATCGCCTCCAGCATGCCCGCGGCGCTGGGTTCCTCATTGGCATGCGAGCGGGCAATCCCGCTGACCAGGGCTGCGTAAATGGCTGCGGGCGCACCTTTACCGCTCACATCGCCGACAGCGATGCCGGCGACGCCATGGCCGCTGTACTTCAGAAAATCGTACAGGTCGCCGCCGATTTGACGCGCCGGAGCGAAGCGCGCGGCGACCTCGGCATGGCGGAAGACCGGGAGCTTCGGCGGCAGCAACCGGAACTGGAGTTCCCGGGCCAGCGCGAAGTCCTGCTCCAGGCGCTGTTCCTGGCGGGCGATCCGTTCATACAGCGTGGCGTTTTCAATGGCGATCGCCACTTGCGCCGCCATGGTGGTCATGATGCGGACGTGGTCTTCGTTGAAATACCCGCGCCGGGTGTGCTCAATGTCCAGCACGCCGATGACCTTGTCCTTGTAGATGAGCGGAATGCAAAGCTCCGACCGCGTCTCCGGGTTGGCCTTGATGTAGCGCGGGTCTTTGCTGACATCCGGAACCAGCACCGGCTGCCCGTGCAAGGCGGCATAACCCACCAGGCCGACACCCAGAGGAACTTCGTGTTTCAGTTGAACGCTCTCTTTGAAGCGCAACGAGAAACGGTGCTGCAGAACCGTCCCAGTCGGGTCGAGCAGCAGGATGGAGAACATCTGGTAGTCGATGATGCGGGTCACCAGATCGGCAATTCGCTTCAGCAGTTCATCCACGTTGAGGATGGAGGTCAGCTCGCGGCTGATTTCCGTGAGCAGCGTCAATTGCCGCGCCTGCCGCGAAACCCGCGTGTAGAGGCGGGCGTTCTCGATGCCGACCGCGATGCGAGAAGCGAACA
This sequence comes from uncultured Acidobacteriaceae bacterium, assembly GCA_963843005.1. Lineage (GTDB taxonomy): Bacteria > Acidobacteriota > Terriglobia > Terriglobales > Acidobacteriaceae > Bog-257. The sequence continues at coordinate 67,207 of CAWJIW010000014.1, forward strand.
ACGCCAGGAGCCGTTTGTGCTCATCGGTAAAGGCCCCGGGCTGCGCGGCTTCGACGTCAATCACTCCGATGACTTTGTTTTTCGCGATCAGCGGGACAGCCAGTTCGGAACGCGCCCCCGGCGCGGAATTGATGAAGTTCTCCTCCGCCGCAACATCGTTGACCAGCACAGGCTCGCGGCGCGCCACGGCTTGTCCGGTGACGCCCTGTCCAACCTTGATGCGAATGCGGTTCGCGATCTCCGGCGGATGTCCGACCTGGAAACGCACTCGTAACTCCTGCGTCTTTTCGTTCAGCAGCAGGATGGCAAAGATTTCGTAGTCAATGAAGCGCTTAAGCATCTCCGCCACACGCTGCAGCAGAGTGTTCAAATCGAGGGTCGTATTGACCGCATCGGCAACTTCCAGCAGGTAGCTGTCGATGGTGGAGGACAGAAGTGGCTGTTGAACGGCAGAAGACATCAGACTGGGGTGCTTGTCCTTCATCATAACAGCCGAGTCGGCGCTATTGCTTCCGGGGCGCGTTCGGCGCGGGTGTTGCCGCATCCTGCCAGGGCGCGACCTGGAGCCTGGGAGCAACGCAGCATGGTAACACTGCCGCGTCGAGCATGAGCCAATCATCGCGCTTGCCTGCGAGTTGCGGCGTTGTTGCCCAGACAATAGAATTCTCCCCGGCGAGCAGGAGGTACGAGCATGCCGTTACCAGAGTTCAAGCAACTGGTCGACGAGGCCAAATCTCAAATCAAGGAAATCGGTCCGGACGACCTCAAGCACATGCAGCAGGCAGGTGAGAACTTCACTCTGATCGACGTCCGTGAAGCCGACGAACAGGCGAAGGGGACGATCCCCGGCGCTATCAAGTTGCCGCGCGGAATTCTGGAGGTGAACATCGACCAGATCACCACCGACAAAGATCGCAAACTGGTGTTGTACTGCGGCGGAGGCAGCCGCTCCGCGCTGGCCGCGCTCAATCTCAAGAAAATGGGATTTAGCAATGTGATTTCGCTGGCAGGCGGTTATCGCGGCTGGCGCCTGTCTGAAACGCAGTAACCCGGCAAGAGGGAACCATGAATTTGCAAGGCAACCGCATCACGTGGCTGGGCCACTCGACCTTCCGCATTGAAACCAAAGATGGGGCAACCGTGTACATCGACCCGTGGGTCATGGGCAATCCGATGTGCCCCGAGAACGAAAAGCAGGTGAAGAAAGCCGATGCTCTCATCTGCACCCATGGGCACTTCGACCACATCGGCGACGCGGTCCAGATCGCCAAGCAGCACAATCCAACCGTGGTCGGCATCTTCGAACTGTGCGCCTGGATGGAGAAGAAGGGCGCGAAGCAGATCGCTCCCATGAACAAGGGCGGCACGCAGACGGTTGCCGGAATCAAGATCACGATGACGCACGCGATTCACTCTTGCGGCATCCTGGATGACGACGGCAGCATCGTCTACGGCGGCGAGGCCTGCGGCTACGTGCTTGGAGCTGCCTGGCGGCGTGAAGCTCTATCACGCTGGCGATACCACGGTCTTCGGCGACATGCAGATTATCCGTGAGCTTTACTCGCCCACAATTGCGATGCTGCCCATCGGCGACCATTTCACCATGAGCCCGCGCGAGGCAGCGTATGCCTGCGGGCTGCTGAAGCCGGAGTTCGTGATCCCAATGCACTTCGGCACGTTCCCGATACTGGTTGGTCGTCCCGAAGACTTGAGGAAATTGCTGGGAGCGGGTGGGCCCGAAGTGCTGGACGTGAAGCCCGGCCAAACGCTGAGCTAAGGAAGAGGACTCGCTTGATATCAATCACGGACGAGAAGGTCGAGAATTATCTTTATGCCATGCTTCCGGAGCGGGAACCTGCCTTACAGGAAATGGAGCGGCAGGCAAAGGAACGCAACATCCCCATCGTGGGGCCGGCCGTCGGTCGTCTGTTCTACCAGTACGCCCGGCTGATCAACGCGAAGACCGTTTTCGAGATGGGCTCAGCGATTGGCTATTCCACCATCTGGTGGGCGAAAGCCGTCGGCGAAGGCGGCAAGGTTCACTACACCGACGGCAGCCGCAAGAACGCCGACGAAGCCCGGCGCTACTTCCAGCAGGCGGGCGTGACCGATCGCATCGAGGTCCACACTGGCGATGCGCTGGAAATCCTCTCCGAACGCAAAGAGCAGTTCGACATCCTCTTCAGCGACGTGGACAAGCACGACTACCCGCGCGTCTTCCAGATGGCCGCAGCGCGCGTGCGCAAAGGCGGGCTGTTCGTCACCGACAACGCGTTGTGGAGCGGCAGAGTGGCGTATGCGGCGGGCAATCCCGGTCTGGCGAAGGACAGCGAACGTCAACCCGAAACCGAAGGTGTGGTGGAGTTAAACCGGCTGCTCTACGCCTCGAACGACTGGTACACGACCATCGTTCCGCTGCGAGATGGAGTGGCGGTGGCGATGAGGGTCTGAGAGACCGGGGGTCTGCGGGCAGAATTCAAGCGGAGACCAAAGTTCCGCTGTCATCCTGAGCGGAGGCGGCGCTTCGCCGCCGGAGTCAAAGGAACCCTATAGTTTTCGAGATGCGTTAAGGATTCGTGAAGTCATAGGGGTTCTTTGACTTCGCTCGGCCGACAACCACGGCCTCGCTGTGCTCCCAATGAACAGATTTGTACGCTGCGAGAATCAAGCGGGTTGCGCCTCCGTGGGGACGAGAGTAAATCCCATACTTTGAGCCTGTTTTCGCAGGTGCTGTTCGCGGCGTCGTTGCTGTTGCTGCTCGGCCAGCGCGAAGATGCTTTCGTCGTAGGGCTGGCGGGTTTTGATCAGGTAGTAGAGGACACGAGCTAGCTTGTGAGCGGTTGCGGTAATCGCCTTGGGAGCTCCGAGTCGCGCTCGCATGCGCCGATAGAAGGCGCCCAGATAGGACTGGCTGCGGTGCAAGCTCTGGGCGGCCACCCGCAAGGCGTGATTGATTCGACTTTTGGTCTTGCGCGTTTTGCGGCTGAGTACGCGGTCGCCGCTCTTTTGGTTGTTCGGACACAGAGCCAGCCAGGCGGTAAACGCGGGCGAGCTGGGAAACTTGGAAACCTCGGTGCCCAGTTCGGAGAACACGGTGAAGCCGGTTAGCGTGTTAATGCCCGGCACGGCGGTGAGGTCGACGCCAAACAAGCGATAGAGTTCCTCCCGCATCGCGCAGCGTAATTCGTTCTTGCGCGGGCGATGCGGGTGGGGCCCGGGCGGCAGAGGATTTTGCTCCACGTCGATGCGGCTATCGAAATCCTGCGTATAATGTGCCATCTCGCGGTCGCAGTCCACCAGCATTTGCTGATAATGGCGGAAGGCATTCACCGATTGCTCCAGGGTAAACAGGTGCTCGCGCCGGTAATTGCCGACCAGCGACTTGCGTATCGTCTCCTCGCTCGTCTGCACCCGGCCATCGCGCAGCCCGGCCAGCACTTTCGGATCGCGTTCGCCTTTTAAAATGGCATCGATAATGGCCAGGCCACTGACGCCGGTGATGTCGCTGAGCACGTGATGAATCTGTAGATTCATCTGTGTCAGCGCCTTGTGCATGTGTTGGATGTGGACCGCAGCCATGTCGATCAAAGCATCACGATGGCGCATGATCGCGCGCAGAGCTCGCACCTTGTCATCGGGGTGGAAGGAGCCGCGCAGCAGCCCTACCGAGTGCAGGTACTGCAACCACTGGCAATCTTGCACATCGCTCTTGCGTCCGGGAACGTGCTTCACATGACGCGCATTGACCAGGCACACGCGCAGTCCTTTGCCCTCCAGGATGTCGAACACGGGAATCCAGTACACCCCGGTCGATTCCATGGCCACACTGCGAATGCCGCAGGCCAGCAGCCAGTCCGCCAGTTTTTCTAAGTCCTCGGTAAAAGTATCGAAGCTGCGCACCGGTTGCGGATCGCGATCCGGCGGCACCGCCGCATATACCTTACGTGCTCCGACGTCGATACCCGCGGCATTGGCCTCGACGGTCCCCACTATGGGAAGCGATGATCCTGATGGCTGAATCTTTTTTTTCAACTGCTCTCCTTGTAGTCGCCTCGCTTCGGCCAAGTTGCTAATCAGGGGAATCTCCCGAATGGAATCGCTGCTTTCCAGCAACGTTGCCTACTATCACGATCGCGGACTTGGAGCCAGACTCAGAAACGGACTGTAGAATGTACCAATGCGTGGACGGCCTACTTCCGAAACCAGCGGCCTCTCCATCATACAAACCGATGGCCCGCAAAACTCCTGTTCATGGGTCTCATAACCTCGCCGTGGGCGAGGTCAACGACTCAGAATGACATCCAAAAAGTGCAATCGGACTGGACGCGGGCCTGAGGGCCCGCTCTACCGGGCAGGGTTCAGATTGACTTCACCGGTATGAGCCGCAAATCCTCCACCAACCCAACTTCCTTCTGGACGAACGGCTCTGCATACTTCACGCCTGCGAGCAATCCATAGAACGCCGCCATGGACGCAACGCGCTCGCGGATTTCGGCATTAGCAGGGAAGTCTTTACTGCCCGCCTGCTGATCGCTGAATTGGGTCTTGTAGGCGTAGATGGATTCCAGCTTGGCCTCGAACTCATCGCTGATGTCCACCACGAACGCCGGCCGTACGTCGTAGTAGAGCGTGGCGTAAACAATCTTGAACGGCCGATGCGGCTCGAGTTTGCACAGAGCATCCAACTCGAAAGAATCGATGTCCTGCGTAGCTTTTGTGTGACCCAGCTTTCGCAGCCCGGCGAGGAAGCAGGCCTCATAACCTAAGGTCGCGCAAGTGTAGTGGTCGGGATGGCGGCCCTTCCAGTACGGAAGAATGACCACGCGTGGCCGTTGCTCGCGAATTACACGCGCAATCTTCACGCGGTGGACGAACGTGTTCTCGACGCGGCCATCAGGAATGTCGAGCGCTTCGCGCCAGGCGACCTGCAGAATCTGTGCCGCGTCGGCGGCCTCGTGGGCCCGGTCTTCGGCTCATCCGCGGGTTCCCATCTCACCCTGCGTCAAGTCGAGTACGCCGGTCCGCGCGCCGCGCCGCGCCATCTTCAACAGGGTGCCGCCGCAGGTCTGCTCGACGTCGTCACGGTGTGCGGCAATGGCAAGAATGTCGAGAGCAAGCTGTGTCACTTCTTCCGCTCCACCAGAAATGCGCAATCTCGCGCAGGGTTTGCACGCTCGCCGAAGGGATCGAGAGCGGCGTCAGCCTTCGCAACCAACTCGTCGGCCTTCTTGATCGAAGCTTCAATGCCGAACAGCGCCGGATAGGTCACCTTCTCGCTGGCAGTATCTTTGCCGGCGGTTTTGCCGAGCTGCTCCGAGGTCTGGGTCACATCGAGAACGTCATCCACAATCTGAAACGCCAGCCCGATATTCATGCCAAAGTCGCGCAGGCTTGTGAACCTGCGATTCATCAGCGCCCGCGTACATGCCTCCTGTGACAACACTGGCAGTGAGCAGCGCGCCGGTCTTGGAGCGATGGATGTACTCCAGCGTTTTCGCGTCGGGCCGCGTGTGCTCGGCTTCCAGGTCCATCACCTGCCCGCCGATCATGCCGTCGATGGTTCCGGTGGCGTGCGCGATTTCTTCGATGATGCGACCCGAGCCTCTGCGGGGCATTGCAACTTGGCCAGCACCTCGTAGGCCTGCGTCTGTAAGGCGTCTCCGGCGAGGATGGCGATGGCTTCGCCGAAAACCTTGTGACAGGTTGGGCGGCCACGGCGCAGGTCGTCATTGTCGAGCGCCGGCAGATCGTCGTGGATCAGCGAATAGGTGTGCAGCATCTCCAGCGCCGCGCCCAGCTCCTCCACCCCGAGCGGAACGCAGCCCGCAACCATCCGCGCGGTTTCCATGCACAGGATGGGCCGCAGCCGCTTGCCTCCGGCAAACACGCTGTGCCGCATCGCCTGATGAATGGAAGACGGGTACTGCGTGCCGGCGGCAGCAACCGCTCCAGCGCTTCGTCGGTGGGGATACGTCCTTGTTCGAGTGTGTCCTTGAGCATGAAGAAAAAAGTATAGCAATCAGCCGTCAGCCGTCAGCAAAACGAGGCCCGCCGACTGAGTGCTGACTGCTGACTGCTACTTACGCCGCCGTCGGATGCGCCCGGGCA
>CAWJIW010000015.1:0-9936 GCA_963843005.1 uncultured Acidobacteriaceae bacterium
ACTGGCTGTCGCCTGTTTCGGCAATCGCTACCGAAGATTGAGAGGCGCACGCCGGTTCCGCCTGATGACGTCCGAGCACCCACCATCCCGGCGCCGGACAGGCTCAGACGAACATGGCCGCCACTGGCACCGTGCTGTGTTCGCTGCCGATGACGACTATGCCGGAATCGGTCACGTGCCATCCGCGCGCGCGGTCGGCATCGAGATCGTAGCCGACCGTGGTGTCTTGCGGAATGCGGACGTTCTTATCCAGGATGGCGCGGCGCACCTTGGCGTGGCGCCCGATGTCGCAGTTGTCCATGATGACGCAGCCTTCCACCAGCGCACCGGTGTGGACGTGGACGCCGCGTCCGAGAACGGACTTGCGCACAAAGCCACCGGAAAGAATGCATCCGCCCGATACGATGCTGTCGATGGCTTGGCCGCGGCGATTTTCTTCATCAAAGACGAACTTGGCGGGCGGATCGGGGTAGCTCGTGCTGCGCACCGGCCACTCGCGATTGTAAAGATTGAGTTCGGGCTTGACGTGGTTCAAGTCCATGTTGGCTTCGTAGTAGGCCTCGATGGTGCCGACATCGCGCCAGTAGGGGATGGAGCCTTCAGCCTCGCCGGGGATCCGGTTGGTCTCGAAGTTGTAAGCATAGATGGGGGCGTTGCCGGCGAGTTTGGGCAGGATGTCCATGCCGAAATCGTGATGACTGCCGGGGGTCTTTCGCGTCGGCGTTGAGCAGATCCAAAAGAGTGCGCGTGGAGAAGATGTAGTTGCCCATCGAGGCGTAGACCCGACTGGGATCGCCGGGCATGGTGGGCGCCTTGGGGTTCTTTTCGTGAAAGGCCATGATGCGCCCATCCTGGTTGGCCTCAATGACGCCGAATTCGCCGGCGTACTGTCGGGCAACCGGGATGGCGGCGACGGTCACTTCCGCCTGTTTTGCCATGTGAAAATCGATCATGCTGGCGATATTCATGCGGTAGATGTGGTCGCCACCGAAGATGGCCACCAAGTGCGGATCGGACTGCTCAATGAGGTTAGTGTTTTGAAAGATGGCGTCGGCAGTTCCCTGGTACCAGGATTCGCTCTCCGAACGCATCTGTGCCGGAACGTTAATGATGAAGTGGCTCTTCAGCAGTCCGCCGAACTGCCATCCCTCGCTCAGATGCTGGAGCAGCGACTGGCTGCGGAACTGAGTGAGCACGTAGATCGAGTTGATTCCGGAATTGACAAAATTGCTGAGGACGAAATCGATGATCCGGTATTTACCTCCGAACGGAACCGCAGGCTTGGCGCGTTCCCGCGTGAGGGGAAAGAGCCGGGTTCCTTTGCCGCCGGCCAATACGATGCCCAAGACCCGAGGGTGTAAGGTCCTTTGCACGGCGTATGCGGATATCTCGTTCACGAATCATGTTCTCAGGCATTCTGCTCTCCCAAGGCAGTGCTCCTGCAGGATGTTATCAGACAACTTCCGGATGGCCGACGGCTCGGGAGTTATGGCATGATGGCTCCAAGCTTCGAGCCATTTCCGACGTGCCGATGGTTTCTTCCTGAGTCCACAGGAGCTCAACATGTCGATCAGACCGGTTAAGCAGCTCATCAAATCTAAACCGACGCTCGAAGGTGCGGGTGTCCATCTTCGCCGGGCGTTCGGTTTTGGAAACACAAAAGACTTCGATCCGTTCCTGCTTCTGGACGATTTCCGCAACGATGTTCCGGAGGACTATCTGGCCGGATTCCCGTGGCATCCCCACCGGGGAATCGAGACGATCACGTACGTGCTGGCCGGAACCGTGGCGCATGGAGACAGCATTGGCAACAGCGGCGTCATCGGCGCTGGGGATGTGCAATGGATGACTGCGGGCAGCGGCATCATTCATCAGGAGATGCCGAAGGGCGATCAAGCGGGCCGCATGCATGGATTTCAGTTGTGGGGCAATCTTCCCTCATCGCTCAAAATGACATCGCCGCGTTATCAGGAAGTGAAATCCCCAGAGATACCCGACATTACAGACGACGATGGCACGCACGTGCGAGTTGTCTGCGGAAATTTCTGGGGAAAGAAAGGCCCAGTGGAAGGGGTTGCCGCCGATCCCGTCTACCTCGACGTGTCGGTCTCTCCAGGCAAAAGAAAGACACTTCCGGTCGAGACCGTTCGTCATGCTTTCGCCTATGTGTTTGCGGGCGGCGGAAAATTCTGCAATGCCTCGGGTCCACTGGCGGTGCCGACCGAGGCGATTAAATGGCTGGACACTAATCCGCCCGTGGAGGCGGATAATCGTTCCCTGGTCCTGTTTGACCGCGGCGACGAAGTCACTGTTCAGGCGGGAGACGATGGAATCCGATTTCTGCTCGTCTCGGGAAAGCCACTGGAAGAGCCCGTTGCCTGGTATGGTCCGATCGTGATGAACACACAGGAGCAACTGCAGCAAGCATTCACTGAACTCCGGGAAGGAACCTTCCTGAAAGAAGGGTCGAAACCTGGGGGTCGATAAAAGCCTGCCTTGAAAGGCGGAATGATCGCTGGGAGGCCTCGTGCCCATCCTTCGAACCTGCAAGACATGTGGTCGCCAGAACCGTATTCCCGCCGAGCATCTTGCGGATACCGGACGGTGCGGAGCTTGCAAAGCATCACTGAGTCCCGTTGGTGAGCCGCTGGAAGTCGATTCTCATTTGTTCGACGAGATCATCGAAAAGGCTCGAGTGCCGGTGCTGGTCGATTTCTGGGCCGCCGGGTGTGGTCCTTGCCGGATGGCAGCTCCCGAAGTTTCGCGCACCGCTGCAGAGATGAGCGGGCGAGCAATCGTGCTCAAGGTAGATACGGAACGGTATCCTGACCTCGCTTCCCGCTTCAACGTGCGTGGCATTCCAAATTTCGCGGTTTTCTCTGGCGGTCGTCTCGTCAAGCAGCAAGCGGGCTTAGTGGACCATGAGCAAATGGAAAGTTGGCTGGAATCCGCTGCTCAGGCCTCTGCAGACTAGGTCCAGCAGTATGGGTATTGCAAGAAAAAGCAGGAGGAGCCATGACCGCCTCAAGTACGAAGCCGTCACCACCGTCCTACGTTGAGGTTGCAGAACAGAAGCGGCTAAATGCTGCGCGCGAGCAGGGTATGCCGTGGAGGAAATGGGGTCCCTACCTCAGTGAGCGGCAGTGGGGCACGGTTCGCGAAGACTACAGCCACGATGGCAACGCCTGGGACTACTTTTCCCACGACCAGTCGCGTTCCCGCGCCTACCACTGGGGCGAAGATGGGTTGGCCGGAATTTCGGACGACAAACAGCAGCTCTGCTTCGCACTGGCGTTGTGGAACGGACGCGATCCCATCCTGAAAGAACGTCTATTCGGACTGACGAACAGCCAGGGCAACCACGGCGAAGACGTCAAGGAATATTACTTCTATATTGACAGCACGCCAACGCACTCGTACATGAAGTACCTGTACAAGTATCCTCAACGCGAGTATCCCTATGGCGATCTGGTCGACACTAACCGGCGGCGCTCGCGCGAAGAAATGGAATATGAGCTGCTCGATACCGGCATTTTCGATGATGACCGCTACTTCGACGTTTTCGTCGAATACGCCAAGGCCGACCCGGAAGACATGCTGATCAAGATCTCGGTGCACAACCGCGGTCCCGAGGCCGCGCAGATTGATGTGCTTCCCACGCTCTGGTTCCGCAACGTGTGGTCTTGGGGGGACGACGACCCGAAGGGGACTTTGCGACAGCTCGATGGCCAAACCATACAAGCTTCGCGCCCGCCTCTTGGCGAGTACACACTGCGATGCGAAGGCGCGGCCGAGTTGCTGTTCACCGAGAACGAAACCAACACAAGCCGCCTGTGGGGCCAGCTCAATCCGTCACCTTATGTCAAGGACGCTTTTCATGAGTACGTAGTCGCAGGAAAGAAAGACGCAGTCAATCCGGCGAGGACAGGAACAAGGCAGCCGCCCATCATGTGCTCGACGTACCCCCCGGAGGAAGCAAGGTTGCGCGTTTGCGGCTGAGCGCCAAGCCAGCCGCCGACGCTTTTGCGAAATTTGATGAAATCTTCGCCGAACGTCTTGCCGATGCCAACGAGTTTTACGATCGCATAGCGCCGCACAACTTCAGCGAAGACGAGCGCCGCCTCCACCGGCAGGCGCTGGCCGGCATGTTGTGGTCCAAACAGTATTACTATTTCGACGTCGATAAGTGGTTGGATGAGCACGGCGCTCATCCCCTCACGGGAACCGGCGACCGCACCGCTCGTAACGTCGAGTGGTTCCACATGCTGAACCGCGACGTCATCTCCATGCCCGACAAATGGGAGTATCCCTGGTACGCGGCCTGGGACCTCGCCTTCCATACCATTGCGCTTTCCGTAGCGGACTTCGACTTCGCCAAAGATCAGCTTCTGCTGATGCTGCGCGACCTGTACGCCCACCCCAACGGACAGATCCCAGCGTACGAATGGAACTTTAGCGACGTTAATCCACCCGTCCACGCTTGGGCGACGCTTTTCCTGTACAGGATTGAGAGCGAGTTGGGCCGGGCCGACCTGCGCTTCTTGGAGCGTTCTTTCCAGGGACTGATGTTGAACTTCAACTGGTGGGTCAACCGCAAAGACCCCGACGGACGCAATGTGTTTGCGGGTGGGTTCCTGGGGCTGGACAACATCGGGGTGTTCGACCGCAGTGCGCCGCTGCCCACCGGCGGACATCTCGATCAGGCCGACGGCACAGCGTGGATGGCGTTCTACTGCCTGTGCATGCTGGAGATTGCCCTCATTCTGACCGAGTACGACTCGGTGTATGAGGAAATTTCCTTCCGCTTCCTCGAGCATTGGGCGTGGATTACCTACGCCATGGACCGAATCGGCGTTAATCGCGACGAGATGTGGGATGAGCAGGACGGATTCTTCTACGATCTGCTTCATTTCCCCAACGGCGATCCCATGCGCCTCAAGATCCGCTCGATGGTGGGGCTGCTTCCATTGTGTGCTGCGACCGTATTCGAAAAAGGCGCTATGACACATCACCCCAGAGTTATGGCGCTGGTTGAATTGTTCCGTAAGCGGCATCCGGAAGTGGTGAGGCAAATCTCTCCCAGCGCTAACTCGTTCATTGGTTATGCAGAGCGAAGGTTGGCGACGGTCTGCAACAAGGAGAAATTGGAGCGCATTCTGAAATACATGCTCGATGAAAACGAGTTCCTCAGCCCTTACGGTTTGCGCTCATTGTCCAAATATCATCTCGAGCATCCCTTCAAGTTTGATCTCGGCGGACAGGAGTATAAGGTCGAATACCTGCCGGCGGAGTCGAACACCGGCATGTTCGGAGGCAACTCCAACTGGCGCGGCCCGGTTTGGATGCCCGTCAACGCCCTCATCATTCGCGGGCTTCTCAACATGTATCCCTTCTATGGCGACGACTTCAAAGTCGAGTGCCCCACGGGATCGGGGAATTACATGACACTGTTTGAAGTGGCCAAAGAAATTGGCCGACGTGTCGCGAGTATCTTTCTCCGCGACGCCAGCGGCAATCGTCCGGTTTATGGAGGCACCAGGAAGTTCCAGGACGATCCTCACTGGCGCGACTACATCTTGTTCTACGAATATTTCCACGGCGACAATGGCGCCGGACTGGGAGCCAGCCATCAGACAGGGTGGACCGGTCTGATCGCGCGTTCGCTGGATCTGTTCGCGCGCGTATCTGCGGAAAACGTGCTGCGAACGCCAAAGAAGATCGTCGCGGAGATGACGCGAGAGCAAGTCACCGGAGCATGACCCAGAATCTGGCTTAACCGGAGAGATGGCCTTGCTCATCGGCCGTGACCAGCGAATTCTGTACCAGGGCAAATATTGAGAAACTGGTACAGTCCTGCTGGTATACGGTCTCTCTGAAACGTCACTTGATGAAAACAGAGTCAGCATGATGGGCGTGTCAAGGAGCCATTGGATGCGGCGGTTCTTGAAAGGACTTTTGCTTGCAATTCTTCTCGCAGCCGCTCTGGGCTTCATCTATGAACAGCTTGGCCGGTGGCGAGACAGCCATCATCGACTCCGAATTGGACGCGCGGTCGATGTGGGCGGCCACAGCTTAAACATAGACTGCTCGGGCTCTGGCAGCCCAGCCGTCATCCTGGAATCGGGCGGCGGCGGTTACGGGGGTTATGGCTGGCGTGTAGTCCAGACCGAGGTCGCAAAGTTCGCCAGAGTTTGCTGGTATGACCGCGCCGGGGAGGGTTGGAGCGACCCCGCGCCAACCGCACGCAACAGCGCAACCATCGTTCACGATTTGCATGAACTGCTGCAGCGCGCTCCAGTGGCGGGTCCGTATGTGCTTGTTGGTCACTCAATAGGGGGAGAGTACATCCGCGTATTTACAGCTAAGTTCCCGTCTGAAGTGGCAGGCGTGGTGTTCGTCGATTCGACCCATCCCGATCAACGAGAGCCACCAATGATGCTTTCGCCGATCAACCGAATGCCTAAGTTCGGTCGCCGGCTCCTGTGCTCCGCCTTGCCCCTCATGGAGAGATTTGGAGTAATACGGATAGTGATGCGCGGTACGCCTGTCTATGTACCGCCGCAGTTCAGTTCTGAACAAAGCGAGGCCGCCCTGGCCATGCGCAATCAGCGAGTCAAAGCATTTGAGACAGAGGCTGCTCAAGGATGTGCGGCAACAGAAGGCGGCGCCATTAAGCCTGACCACGGGAGCGGCGATCCAGAGGTCGATCAGGCGGCAAGGGGTGCCGGGACGTTAGGTGATCGCCCATTGATCGTGCTCACAGCCGGACAATATTGGAAGCCCGATGATCCCGTGGTCGCCAAGCAAATCGCGGATTTCCACGAGAATTGGGTGCATCAATTGCAACCGGAACTCGCTCGCCTGTCTACCGATGGGAAACAGATCATCGTTGAGAACAGCGATCATGGCATTCCGGAAGAGGCGCCAGGGGCTGTTGTAGCAGCGGTGCACGAGGTCGTCATGGAGGCGCGGAAACGACAGAATCAGTAGGAGTCTCTCGGATTGGCCAACCGCTTCACTTTCATTGGGTCGCTGCATCGGTTCCTACCATCGTGCTACCCTCTTGCTTTGTTCATCGTCTAGAGTAAGGGCCTGCGCTCCCCGGCAGACGCCCTTTGGAGCCCTTCGCATGAAAGTCATCCTGAAATCCCTGAATTTGTCCCTTAAGTTGATTGGAGTGTTAGGTCTCGCGCTGCTTGCCGCCTATGCGCAGGACGCGCCCAAACAAGACACGCACGGCATTGTGGTCGGCAATATGGACAGCTCGGTCAAGCCGGGCGATAACTTCTTTTTGTACTGCAACGGAGAATGGATCAAGCGCACGGAAATTCCTCCAGACCGCTCCCGCATCGGCGTCTTTACAACTCTGGCCGACTTGAGCGACAAGCGCACCGCGGCCCTGATTGAAGAGGCTGCCAAGAGTGGCGGGCTTGCCGGCTCGAGGCGCGCAAAATCGCCGATCTCTACAACTCCTACATGGACGAGGCCGCCATCGAGGCCAAGGGGCTTGCGCCTATCGAGCCGCACCTCAAAGCGATCGCCGCCATCAGCGACAAGAAACAGCTGGCCGCTGCGCTAGGGGAGACACTGCGCGCTGATGTCGATGCGCTCAATAACACCAACTTCCATACCTCGCACCTGTTTGGACTGTGGGTGGCTCCCGGCTTCAACGATTCCGACCACTACACCGCTTACCTGTGCAGGGAGGCGTGCAACTGCCCGACCGCGAGTACTACCTCTCCGACAGCGAGCACATGCGTGACGTCCGCAGCAAGTATCAGGCGCATGTCTCAGCCATGCTCAAGCTGGCGGGATTCACCGATACGGACGCCCGTGCCGAACGTATTGTCGCGTTGGAACATACTATCGCGAAAAACATCTCAGCCTGTCCGACAACGATGACATCCACAAGGCCAACAATACCTGGAAGCAGGCCGACTTCGCCGCTAACGCTCCGGGCCTGGATTGGGCCGAGTACTTCCGCGGCGCCGGTCTCACTAAGCAAGCCAGCTTCATCGTCTGGCAGCCCACCGCCTTTGCGGGCGAGTCCGCGCTGGTGGCGTCCACTCCGCTGGACACGTGGAAGGACTGGCTGGCTTATCACCTCATAGAGGAGTACGGCGGCGTGCTGCCCAAAGCCCTGGCCGAGGAGCGCTACGCTTTCTTCGGCAAGGTGCTTCAGGGCGCTCCGCAACAGCGTCCGCGTTGGCAGCGCGGCGGGGCAGTCGTCAATCGGTACCTGGGCGACGATGTGGGACAAATCTACGCGCAGCGCTACTTCCCGCCCGAAGCCAAGGCCCAGGCGCAGGCGATGGTGGCCAACATCATTGCTGCTTTCCGCAAGCGAATTGACGCGCTGTCGTGGATGGCCGCCTCCACCAAGGCCGAAGCCCAGGCCAAGCTCGACACGCTGTATGTCGGCATCGGATATCCGGAAACCTGGATGAACTATTCCGCCTACGAAGTGAAGGCGGATGACATCTTCGGCAACATCTGGCGCGGCAACCTATTTCAGTATCACTACCAGGTCGCGCGCCTGGGCGCGCCGGTTAATCGCAAGGAATGGTCGATGACGCCGCAGACGGTCAACGCGGTCAATCTGCCGTTGCAAAATGCGCTCAACTTCCCCGCCGCCATCCTGCAGCCTCCGTTCTTTGACCCGCTGGCCCCGGCGGCGGCCAACTATGGCGCCATCGGCTCCGTCATCGGGCACGAAATCAGCCATACGTTCGACTCGGAGGGAGCAGCGTTCGACTCCAAGGGCCGGGTGCGCAACTGGTGGACGCCCGCCGACCTCGAGCATTTTGAAGCAGCCACCGCTAAGCTCGCAGCGCAGTATGACACTTACAAACCTTTCCCGGACCTTTCCCTCAACGGCAAGCAAACGCTGGCCGAAAACATCGCCGACCTCGCGGGTATCGCTGCTTCCCATGACGGGTACCGCGCTTCGCTCGCCGGCAAGACCGCGCCGGTGCAAGAGGGTTTCTCCGGAGACCAGCAGTTCTTCATTGCCTTCGGCCAGGACGAGGGATCCAAGGCGCGGGACGCTGCGTTGCGCCAGCAGGTGATGGTCGATTCGCACTCGCCTTCCGAGTACCGGGCTGACACGGTCCGCAATATTGACGCCTGGTACGCGGCCTTCGACGTCCAACCGGGACAGACACTGTACCTTGCCCCGGCGGACCGCGTGCGCATCTGGTAGAGCGCGTGAAAACCGTCGGGATACTTGGCGGAATCGGGCCGGAATCAACGGTGGAATACTACACCTCGTTGATTGCCGGCTACCGCCGGCTGAAGCAGGACGGAAGCTATCCGTCGATCATCCTCAACAGCCTCGATGTGACGAAGCTGCTGGCCTGGATGAATGCAAGTCAGTTGAGCGAAGTTACCGAATACCTGGTCGACGGACTGCAAAAGCTGGTCAGAGCGGGAGCGGACTCGCGATAATTGCCGCCAATACCCCGCACGTGTTTTCGATGAGGTCCAGCAGCGTTCGTCGATCCCATGATCAGCCTCGTCGAAGCAACTTGCGCAGAGGTTGAGAGGCCCGGGATCAGCAGGGCCGGCTTGCTG
The DNA here is from genome assembly GCA_963843005.1 of uncultured Acidobacteriaceae bacterium. Classification (GTDB taxonomy): domain Bacteria; phylum Acidobacteriota; class Terriglobia; order Terriglobales; family Acidobacteriaceae; genus Bog-257. Next base: position 9,574 of record CAWJIW010000015.1, read on the forward strand.
GGAACGCGCTTCACATCAGGCCCGCTTTATCCGGATGTCTTTTCCAGGAACGGAAATACGCTGGTGGTGCGCCGGACGACGAGCACCAGTACATCCACAAGAAGTACATAACCGAGTTATTGCAGGGCGTCTTTTTGCCGGAGACGCGAGAAGCATGTGGGAATCATCGAAAGCATGAAGCAGCGGCATCAAATTCAGGCGGCGATTCTCGCCGGGACCGAACTGCCGTTGATTCTCCGCGAGGAGCAGGCCTGCGGATTCCGTTGCTGGAACTACGTAAATCCATGTGCAGGCCGTGGTTGCGCGATTGGGGTCGTAGCAGAAGCGCTATTTTGTAACACCAGCACGCGTTCTAGATGGGCT
>CAWJIW010000016.1:0-21335 GCA_963843005.1 uncultured Acidobacteriaceae bacterium
GTCATCGGTTGACGGATGAGGGGATAGCTTCAACGGAATGTACAGCAGAGAGAGGGGGCCTATCGGCCGGCGTGCCCTCGCTCATCGCGGACGAACCATGCGATCTAGGCGACCAGCTTACCTGCGGGTTTCGCCGGCTTCGGCTCGTCATTCCACCTCCAACTGAAAAGCTTGCCACGGTGTCGGAGACCATAGCGGTTACACCCATGATCCCCATGACGAGGAAAATCGCAAAGAACACAACTCAATCACGAGGACTGGCATACTACTCCTCTGACGCGATTCTGCGGCGGAGTCGAACCTGCTTCTGTGACGGCTATCACATTGGATGTGAGCTTGAGATCAGGAAAAGGGAACTGATCAACCTGCCTAGACTCCCATCGATTCAGAGGCGGATTCAGGGTCGCGGAGAATGAAGGCCGGAGAAGGACATTGTCGTCTACTGGCACGCGGCGAGTTGGTTGAGGTCGGCAAGATCAGGCGCAGCAGTTCGGAATACGTTCGTTGCTACTGCGTTCCAGATGCTGAAGTACCCGTTTGCGGGAAAGCGCCAAATGAGCTCGCTTCCGGTGGTTTTGAACTTCCGCAGCCGATGAGGAGGGGGATTCGTTTCGTGAGGGTTCGGAGATAGATTCTTCGATTTGAGCTTCTACAGATTTACTTTCCCAGCCACGCGCCATATCTGAATTATAACGTTAGGCGGACAGTCCGAGGGACGCTCAGGCGCGCCCGCCATTTCGTCCCATTTTGGGAAGCCTTGGCCGATTGCAATGGGAAGACATTGACGTAGCGCCTGCGGAAGACAAGAATCGAGGTAACCATTGATTTGGTTACTACGTCATGCGCATCCTGGTTGTGGAAGATGACGCTCCGTTAGCCAGCTTTGTTCGCAAAGGCTTGGAAGCCGAGCATTATGCGGTAGATGTTGCCCCTGACGGCGAACAGGCCCGGCGCATGGCCATCGAGAGCGAATACGATCTGTTGGTTCTGGACTTAAATCTCCCGAAACTCGACGGACTAAGTGTTCTCAGTTCCGTGCGGCCAAAGAAGCCTTCGCTGCCGGTGCTGGTTCTGACCGCGCGTAGCCGCGTCGAGGATCGCGTGCAGTCTCTGGATACCGGTGCCGACGATTGCCTCATCAAGCCATTCTCGTTTACGGAACTTTCAGCGCGCGTGCGTGCCTTGCTGCGGCGCGGGCACAAGACAATGGCCCTAGCCACGGTGCTGCGGGTCGCCGATCTCGAATTAGACCGCGTAGAGCGCAGAGTGCACCGTAATGGTCACCGGATAGAGTTGACCTCCAAGGAATTCGCACTGCTCGAATACCTTATGCGCAATGCCGGCCGTCGAATAACCAGGGCGATGATCGTCGAGCATGTCTGGAATCTGTCGTTCGATACGACCACCAACATCGTGGATGTTTATATTAATTATCTGCGAAAGAAAGTGGATGGCGAGTTCTTGCCCCATCTGATCCACACCGTTCGCGGTGTCGGATACGAAATGAGCTGCCGTCCTGAGGCACAGGTGTGAGCCTCGCGGTGCAGCCGACACAGCGGGAATCTGCTCGGCAGCGACGATTTGTCTCCGAGGTATCCCACAGCTTGAGCCAGCCACTTACTGCCTTGCATTGTTCCCTCGAACTTTCGCTGGCGTGCGATCAGACAGTTGAAGAATTCCGGGCCAGCGTAGCAGCGGCGATGCAGAACGCCGAGCGTCTGCGGCAGCGGCTTTTGCTGTGTCGCGAACTAAGCGAGGCGGACGACCCAGGTGACATTCTCCAGCCTGTCCCGCTTCATCGGGTTCTGCAGCAACTGCGAGAAGAGCTGCTGCCGTTGGCGGAGTCCGCGGGATGCGAACTTGAGCTGACTTGCACACCCTTGCATGTTAGAGGGAGCGAGACGAGGTTAACGCGGGGGCTTTTTTACTTGCTGGAGTTCCTGCTCCGCATCGTTCAGGAGAACAGCAACCTCAGAGTTCGAGCGCAACAGGTCAACGAAGAGGAAGTCGAAATCACGATATCGGTGGGGGGCCTTCAGCCTGAGATTCTTGCCGGTGAAGAACTACGCTCGCGTTGTGAAATAGAAATTGCACAGCGGACTTTCCGTGCAGTCGGAGGTGACTTGGCAGTAAGTGCCGCCGCTTTCATGCCAAGCGTCTGGATCGTGCGGTTGCCATTGGCGGACTAAGTCTACTTAGCCGGCAGTTCGCGGAGGAAGGAGGCCGGAACCGGCAGATTTCCTTTTCTCCGCACAATCGAAAAAGAGTTAATCTCATCTCGTTGGCTCCTCATTGATCGCACAGGTGACCATGACCAACTCCAGCAGCTTCGATGCCTACCTGGGACCGTACCTTATTCCCCGCGCGCCGCGCTTGCAGGATTACAGCCGTTTGTTGGGCGAGTTCTATGGTTGGGTGCACACCGAGGTGGATGCGCAGGCGAACTACACCGACCGCTACGCGCCTCCCGCGCTGGAAACCTTCGATCGCAACGGCGAAGTGGTGAACCGCATCGTCGCCAACCGTTGGTACGAGGATCAGCATCAGGAGCTTTACAGACGCGGCATCGTCGGATTGCCGTATGCGGAGAAAGCCCCGCACCTGCTGACGTTTGCGATGGGTTACATCCTGGCGCAGGCCGACATCAGCCTGCATTGTCCAGTCACGCTCACCGGTGCGGTTGCCTACGTGCTTGGCTCGCACGCGCCGGACGCAGTGCGCAACCGCTTTCTCTACGATGTGGTGCGCATGGACGGGCACGCCAAGACCGGCGGCACCTGGGCAACGGAGCGGCACGGCGGCAGCGATGTGGGAACCACAACTACTGTAGCCATCTCCAATGAAGACCATTTTGCTCTGCATGGGCTGAAGTGGTTCACCAGCAATGCCAACAGCGGTTTGGCGGTGGCGACAGCGCGGCCCGAAGGAGCTGCGCCGGGGTCGGCGGGACTGGGTCTATACCTGGTACCAAGTCATCTCGAAGACGGCCGCCCGAACCACTATCGCATCCGGAAGCTGAAGGACAAGCTGGGGACCAAAGGCCTTCCAACTGGCGAGATTGACTTGCTGGGAGCTGAAGCCATCGAAATTGCTCCCCCACCGCACGGATTTAAGCTGATGATGGAAGCGCTGGAGTACAGCCGCGTGCACAATGCAGTCGGGTCGGCTGGAGTTCAGCGCAGATCATTGCACGAGGCTCTGGCCTGGGCAAAATCGCGACGCGCTTTCGGTCATGCGCTGTGGGATTACCCCATGGTGCAGGACGAACTCTTGCGTATGCGTGTGGAATTCGAAGCAGGAGCGCTGCTGGCATTCGAAGCTGCGATCGCATTCGATGAGACGCAGCAGAATCCGGAGCGCCGCACCTGGTTGCGGCTCTCCACCGCGCTGGCGAAGTATCTGACGGCCGAGTACGCCATCGCGGCGACACGTGCGGCCCTGGAGTTGATTGGGGGCAACGGCTATACCAGCGACTATCCGGTGGCGCGGCTGCTGCGCGATGCGCAAGTGCTTACCGTGTGGGAAGGGCCGGCTAATATTCAGGCACTGGAGTTGCTGCGGTTGCTGGCGCCGCGTTATCGCGGATGGGAGCAGTACCAGTCGAGAGTGCAGGCAATTCTTGATGGGCTCGTCAAAGGTCTTGGCAATCTGCGCGGCGCGCTGCAGAGCAGGTTGCAGGGTGATCGTGAGGCGGTCACTATCACAAGCCGTGATGAGCAGAGCGCCCAGCGCCACGCGCGGAAGTTGTTGCATCGCCTAAGCCAGAGCATGGCATTCGCGCTGCTCTGCGAAGCTGCCAACGATGCGCAAGAACACGGTGATCGCAGGCAAGCGCACAGCGCGTGGCGGTACTTCGAGCAGATCGAACCCCGTTCTTTCGGCACCGAAAGCGAGGTTGCGCGACGCCGTGTGCTTGAACTGCTGGATGAGGAGACGAGAGAGCCAACGGTGGACAGCGGTAACACTCAACCATTGGAAAAGGCCGCCAGGCGCGCAGGCCAGTGATTAGGTCGATGGCAGACGGAAACTCCGGTGCGTGCCACGTTAAGATAGTCATTCACCATTTTTCGGGGGACTCGATGTCAGCCACCATTCTCGACGGAACCAAGATCGCGGCACAAATCAAGGCGGAAGTCGGTGAAGAGGTCAAGGAGTTGACCGCCGGCGGACTTCGGCCGGGCTTGGCTGTGGTGCTGGTTGGACACAACCCAGCGTCGGAGATCTACGTTCGCAACAAGGTGAAGAGCTGCGAGCAACTCGGCATCTACAGCGAGACGCACACGCCGCCGGAGACGGTTACCGCCGCGGAGTTGCTGGCGCTGGTGGATGAGCTTAATCGGCGCGACGAGATCGACGGCATCCTCGTCCAGTTGCCGCTGCCATCACAGGTTGATTCCAAGAAGGTCCTGCTCGCCGTCTCGCCGGAGAAAGACGTGGACGGCTTCCATCCCATGAACGTCGGCTATCTGTCCACCCAGCGTCCCGGCCTGGTTCCGTGTACGCCCGCCGGCATTATCGAGATCCTGAGGCGCAGCAATGTTCCCATAGCGGGCGCCGAGGCGGTAGTTGTGGGGCGCAGCGACATCGTCGGCAAACCGGTTGCCATGTTGCTGCTCAACCGCAACGCGACCGTCACCGTCTGTCACTCCAAGACGCACGATCTGCCTGCGGTTTGCCGACGCGCCGACATTCTGGTTGCGGCGATCGGCAAGGCCGGGATGATCACGCCGGAATTCGTGAAGGCGGGCGCGACCGTGATTGACGTCGGCATGAACACGGTCACCGATCCCGGAGAATTCAAGCGGTTTTTCGCCGGGAACGAAAAGCGCCAGCGCGATTTTGAGGCAAAAGGTTCAACGCTGATGGGAGACGTTCATCCCATTGTCGGCGAGGTCGCAGGAGCGATCACTCCTGTCCCCGGCGGCGTCGGACCACTTACGATAGCAATGCTGATGAGCAACACGGTCAAGGCAGCCAAGCTTCGGCGCGGCGACCGTGTGCGGGCGATGTTGACGCGCTAGCATTTCTCCCTGCCCGTCGGTGACGGATCTCGTGCTCGCGAATGTTCAGGGATTTTCTGGAAGAGAATTACGCATCTGGGCGTATATACTGCCTTGGGCTAATGCACCCATGCAACTTGGTCCGCTTCCCAAACTCTCAACAAACTGCGGGGCCACATGCTCCGGGTAGGGCTAACCGGCGGCATCGCCTGCGGCAAGTCCACCATCGCGGCCATGCTGGTGAAGCGCGGCGCCCATTTTCTTCAGGCCGACACGCTTGCCCACCAACTCTACGCCCCCGGCGCGGTAACTTACGACGAAGTGGTGCGTCACTTCGGCCGCCAGATCCTCAATCAAGATGGCACGATCAATCGCACTAAGCTGGCGAATGTTGTTTTCCCGGACCACATTGATGAGCTGAACGCCATCGTGCATCCCGCCGTGATCGAGGCGCAATCGCGCTGGATGGCCGACGTCGAGCGCGATGATCCGCGCGGGATTGCGGTGGTCGAGGCCGCGCTGCTAATCGAAGCCGGTGCCGCCAGCCACTTTGACAAGATCATCGTCGTAACCTGTGACCTCGAGCGCAAGATCGCGAATTACGCTAAGCGAATGGACCTTCCGCTAGAGGTTGCCCGCCGGGAGATTGAGCGCCGCGGCGCCGCGCAGTTCACTGACGAAGAGAAGGTCCGTCACGCAGATTACGTCATTGATAATTCCGGCACGTTCGAGGAGGCGGAGCGGCAAGTGGAAGAAATCTGGCGCGAATTGCATTCTCTTTCCTGAAACCTGCCATCAGCCAGTGATGAAAAGCCAGGTGCATTCGCCCAACCCACGCCTCATTGGGTACACTTCTTGCTGATGACCGTCCAAATAGTTCTACGGCAAAATCAACGATTCACTGCCCTCACAAAGACATGAAACTCATACGACCTCTCATTCTTGGCGCTGTTCTCGCTGGAGCGTTCTACTGGTTCACGACTCACCACAACGGCGTCTCGCAGCCTGACTGGATCTCGCGCCCCACGCACGTTGAGCTCAGCGAGGCGGCGGGCCCTGAAAAGCTCGACCCCGACGAGCAGAACAATGTTGACGTGTACCACAAGGTCATACCTTCGGTCGTCAACATCACGACGAAAACAATGGCATTCGACTTCTTCTACGGGCCGGTGCCGGAGGAAGGCCAGGGCTCGGGTTTCATCATTGATAAGGAAGGGCACATCCTGACCAACTATCACGTGGTCGGTGATGCCACACAGGTGGAAGTGACACTGCACAACAAGAAGACCTACAAGGCTGCGGTAATCGGACGCGATCGCGGGCATGACCTCGCCGTCGTCCAGATCAAGGCTCCCGACGTAGTTCCTGCGGTGTTGGGTGATTCCAAAGCGCTTCAGGTAGGCCAGAAGACATTTGCCATCGGCAATCCGTTCGGCCTTGCCGGCACCATGACGCGCGGCATCATCAGCTCGTTGCGGCCTATTCGCAGCCCGCAAGGTGCTCAAATCGAAGAGGCCATCCAGACCGACGCAGCCATCAATCCGGGCAATTCCGGTGGACCGCTGCTGAACTCGCATGGCGAAGTGATCGGCATCAACAGCATGATTGCGACGGGAGGCTCGAACCAGAGCGCGGGCATTGGCTTCGCTATTCCTATTAATACGGCCAAAGCTGTGCTGAACGACCTGATCACGCTCGGCACCGTAAAGCGCCCGTCGCTCGGTGTTGTCTCGCTGCCGATCGGGCCTGAGTTGGCGCAGGAACTGGGTTTGCCCGCCGATTACGGCATTCTAATCGTGAAGACCGTTCCCGGCGGGGCCGCTGATCGCGCCGGATTACACGGTGGCAACCAGCGCGCCTATCTCGGCAACACGCCGATCATGATTGGGGGCGACCTCATCGTCGCCATCGACGGCGAGCCGGTGGGAGATCAGCAGGACCTTGTTAACGCGATGAATAAGCATCGCGCGGGTGATAGTGTTACCGTGACCGTTTATCGCGGGCGGCGAAAGATGGACGTGAAGGCTGTTCTGGGCGAGGCGCGCGAGCGAACCTAGGCATGCGCGGAAAGTCGGAGCGCCCAGGCCGGTCTTTCGCCGGCTACCAACTACCTGATTGCGGCGGCATCGCCGCGTCAGCTATATTTTAGAGTCTATGTACGACGACTTTCAAGCCGTTGACCGCTGGAGTTCTGAACCAGCACACTGTCGGTATCAGGCGCTGATTGTTGCCATTGCGACCCGGCACGCAGACGCGGTCGACATTAAGTTTCTCGTCGACGATCGTCCAGTCTGGATTGCGCTTCCTCATCCAGCTTGGGTGGAATACAACCGGCAAACCGGAAAAGTCATCAGCGACCCCATGGCAGTTCAGATTGCTGGACATTATCTGAAGTGGGCTATCGAATCAGGTGAGGATAATGGCCGCGAGATGTACACTTTGACTGTGCAGGAGACACTCGATCAGCTTCATGCCGTGATGAACGAAGCCCGCCAACTAGTTGGCCGCTGAAGCTTCCATCTTTCGCGGCCTGTGCGTTGCACGCGGCTGAGTTTATTTCACTTCGCAGAGCGTCTTCTTTCTAACGCTATTTCGGTGGGCGCACTCCACTGCATTCATTGTAAGGAGTTTTCTTATGTCCTCCCTCCTGCAAACTCCCGAAGTAACGCAATTGCTTGGCCAGGGTAAAGTACACCGCAACCTGTTTTCTGCACCATTGGTGGAAGCTGCCTTGCGCCGTGGTGAGGCCGTACTCGCCGCGAGCGGCTCGCTCGTCGCCGAAACAGGCAAGCGAACGGGCCGTTCACCTAAGGACAAGTTCACCATTAAAGACGCTATCACCGAAAACACGGTCGCGTGGGGCTCGGCCAACCAGCCGTTTTCGGCAGAAAAATTCGATGTGCTGTACGAGCGCGTCCTCGACTACCTGAAGGACAAGGAACTCTTTGTACAGGACCTCTTCTGCGGCGCCGATCCGAAGTATCGCTTACCGATACAGGTGATCAACGAATACGCGTGGCACAACCTGTTCGTGCGGCAGTTGTTCATCCGCCCCACGGCGGAAGACCTGAAAGCTCACCAACCCGAGTTTACGATTGTGAGTGCGCCTGGTTTTAAGGCCGATCCCAAGCGCGACGGCACCAACTCGGAAGTGTTCGTGGTGGTGAACTTCGCCAAGAAGCTTGTCCTCATTGGGGGCACGGAATACGCCGGCGAAATGAAAAAGTCCATCTTCGGCGTGATGAATTTCGTGCTGCCTGGGCGCAACGTTTTCCCGATGCACTGCTCAGCAAATATCGGCGCAGACGGCGTGACCGCGCTTTTCTTTGGGCTTTCAGGAACTGGCAAGACGACACTTTCAGCTGATCCCACTCGCCGCCTCATCGGTGATGACGAGCACGGCTGGAGTGCGACTGGCGTCTTCAACTTCGAAGGCGGATGCTACGCGAAGTGCATCAACCTCTCGGCCGAAAATGAACCTCAGATCTACAACGCGCTTCGCTTCGGTTCTGTGCTGGAGAATGTGGTGCTCGACCCGGTCACGCACAGTCCAAATTACGACGACGACAGCAAGACGGAAAACACCCGCGCTGCCTATCCAGTGGAGTTCATAGAAGATGCTGTTATTCCAGGATTCGGCGGACATCCGAGGAACGTAGTCTTTCTTACTGCCGACGCCTTCGGAGTGCTGCCTCCGGTGTCGAGGCTCACACCCGAGCAAGCGATGTATCACTTCATGTCGGGCTACACTGCCAAGGTTGCGGGCACCGAAGCTGGGGTGACCGAACCGCAGGCGACGTTTTCAACCTGCTTTGGCGCGCCCTTTATGCCCTTGCCGCCGAAAGCTTACGCCGAGATGCTTGGAAGCCGCCTGCGCGAGCACAGTGCGCAGTGCTGGTTGGTCAACACCGGCTGGCAAGGCGGCCCTTATGGCGTCGGCAAGCGAATGAGCCTTCCTTACACTCGCGCCATGGTCGACGCGCTGGTCGAAGGCAAACTCGCCAAGGTGGAGTTCGAAATCGAGCCTGCGTTCGGGTTCAGCATACCCAAGATTTGTCCCGGTGTTCCCTCGGAGCTACTGAATCCGCGCAATTCCTGGAAGGACAAAGCTGCATACGACAAGATGGCAGCCGAGTTGTCGGGCCTGTTCGCCAAGAACTTCCAGCAATTCGACGCGCCGCGCGAAGTGAAGGAAGCAGGTCCGCGTCCGGTAGTCGCGAAGTAAAGCCTGTCAGGCCGCGCTTAGGGGGACTGCACGTGCTGTCCACCGAGCACCTTTCCCGAACGGTCGAACCACACCACCTCATATTGCGGACGGAAGACGGAAAACCAGTACCGATACACGTACTCCTCCGTGCAATCGCGCGGAACTGCGGTGAAGGAACCGCACTGACCCTCGCTGCTCGGGTCTCCAAGCAGTTCCAGCACGAGATCGTTCGGATCGCCAGCATTGATCTGCACCGCATTGGCTCGGAGCTTTTCGTCGTGGTGATTGGCCCAAACTCCCGCCGCAATCAGGCACAGAGCAATCGCGAAGAAGAAGATGCGCGCGCCCATAACTCACCATCTCAACGCGGAGATTTCTCCTCTACCACCAGCTTCGCGTGCTTCGGCAAATAGCTCTTGCGGCGAAACCAGTCATCCATGGCCGCGCGCAGGCGATCCAGCGGTACCCGCGCGCCAATCTCCATCTGGCCGTCGCCGATGGGGATCGTATCGTCGAACACCTGATCGTTGGTGAAGTTGCGCATGCTGAAGCTATCCAGCCACTTCAGCGGACAGGCATGGCGCTGACCGGCGTCCTCGTACTCGACCTGGATCTTGCGCGCGTACATGCTTTGATTGTGCCACGAGCGAATGCCACCTGCTCGTTATAATCACTTCTTATGCCCTCGTTTCCACCTGTTGACGAGCAACTCGCCTACCTGCGCAAGGGCGCGGCGGAGATCATCCGCGAGAGCGATCTCCGCGAGCGCCTGGAGCGATCGCTGCGCAGCGGCAAGCCGATGCGCGTGAAGGCCGGCTTCGATCCGACCGCGCCTGACTTGCATCTCGGTCACACCGTGCTCATGCGCAAGCTCAAGCACTTCCAGGACATGGGACACACGGTCATCTTCCTCATCGGCGACTTCACCGGGCTCATCGGCGATCCCAGCGGGCGCTCGGCGACGCGACCGCCGCTGAGCCGCGAGCAGATCGACGAGAACGCCGAAACCTACAAAGCGCAGGTCTTCAAGATCCTCGACCGCGATCAGACCGAGGTGCGCTTCAACAGCGAGTGGCTGGGCAAGCTCGGCTACGAGGGCTTCGTTCGGCTGGCCGCCAAGTTCACGGTCTCGCAGATGCTGGAGCGTGAGGACTTTCACAAGCGCTTCATGGAGGAGAAGCCGATCGCGATGCACGAGCTGCTGTACCCGATCGCGCAAGGTTATGACTCGGTCGCGCTCGAGGCCGACGTCGAACTTGGCGGCACCGACCAGAAGTTCAACCTGCTGATGGGACGCGAACTGCAACGTCATTATGGACAACCTCCGCAAATCGTTCTCACCACGCCGTTGCTGGAAGGCATTGACGGCGTACAGAAGATGTCGAAGTCGTACGGCAATTACATCGGTATCACCGAAGCGCCGCAGGAAATGTTCGGCAAAGTCATGTCAATCTCCGACGCGCTAATGTGGCGCTATTACGAACTGGTCACCGACGTAAGCATGGCTGACATCGAGCGCATGCAGCGCGAGGTCGCGAGCGGCGGCGCGCATCCGATGAAGCTCAAGCAGGAGCTGGGCAAACGCATCGTCGCCGACTTCCATTCGCCAGCCGCGGCCGAACAGGCGGCGCAGGACTGGTCGCGCATGTTCCAGAAGAAAGAAGAGCCCGAAGATTTGCCGGTCATCTCGGTGCGCTTCGAAGAGGTCGCCGCGCCGAACGCGTCGACCAGCGATGGCAACGCGCAAATGAAGCTCGACAAGCTGCTGGCGCGAACTGGACTTGCAACAAGCGTGACTGATGGCTTGCGCAAGGTGAAACAGAACGCGGTGAAAGTGGACGGCGAACTCAAGACCGAGTTGGTTGTCGCCGTGAAGCTGGGCACGGAATTCACGCTGCGCGCCGGGAAAAAAATGGTGAGGGTAAGCGTGCAGAAGTAAAAAGGTGAACGTGCAGATGTAACACGCGTTTGCTCTGTCATCCCGAGCGAGCGCAGCGAGTCGAGGGACCTGCTGTTCGCTTTTCGCTTCACCCTGCGAGGCACCATCATGTCCACAACCTATCTCGCTCTCCTTCGCGGTATCAACGTCGGCGGCAAAAACAAGCTGCCGATGAAAGACCTCTGCGAAATCTTCACCGCCGCAGGATGCGACAAGGTCCGCACTTTTATCCAGAGCGGCAACGTCATTTTTAATTCCTCCCGCAGCGCCTCGGCGCGGCTGCCCGGCCTCATCACTTCCGCCATCGCCAAGCGTTTCGGCTACCAGATACCCGTGGTGCTGCGGACGGCCGAGCAAATGACGAACGTCCTGCGTAACAACCCGTTTCTCCAAGCCGGAGCAGCGGAAGAGGAACTGCATGTCATGTTCCTCGCGGACCTGACAAATCCGCTGCGCGTAAAAGACCTTGATCCCGATCGCTCGCCGCCTGACCGCTTCGCGGTGCGCGGCCAGGAAATCTATCTGCACCTTCCCAACGGCGTGGCCGACAGCAAACTCACCAACAGCTACTTCGACTCCAAGCTGGCCACGTCGAGCACCGGCAGAAACTGGCGGACCGTGACCAAGCTCTGCGAGTTAATGAAAGAGTAATCACGAGCCACATTGCCTGGCCTTTGCTTCCCGTGATAGGCAGTGCCAGTATGAGGCACCCCCTCCCCCCTTTTCGTTTATCTTTAGAATCATGGCCTTAGGGGAAAATTTCCGGTAAAATCTTGAGCTCCAGCACTTACACGTAAATTCTTCAATACATGAGACTTAACGATAGCCATACTTCCTGCCACGCTCGATTTACTTGACCAACTCCGAGTCGAGCGTGAATTCATCCGGAGGCGGCGACTGCGGGAAGGGCCACCTCCGGCGGCGGATGGAACTCCTGCTCGAAGTCGGGATACGCCTCGGCGCGGCCTTCCTGTTCGTCTTCATCCTGCGCAGCGAAGGATGCGGCGAGCATGGCCCTGCGCAGATTGCTGGACGCCTGCTGCAAGCCGTAGAGCATACGCCCGGCGGTATCTACGTCGATGCGGTCGGCCAGGATCGCGTTCATCACCCGCTGCAGCGAGACCTGGACCGCGTTCATGTCCACCAGCGGAGGAAGGACCACGCCACGCTCCCGCTGGCGCGCCTTCTCCTGCGCCACGCGCATGTTGCGGCCCAGCGCGTGGAAATGGAAGTAACAGTGGCGCCGCCCGCGCAGCGCCGGCGCCTGACAGAAGACGCCGTCCTCTTGGATGTGATGGCAGGGATTGGTAGGCATAGACCCTCCTTTGACTTCGCGAGGGTCTGTAGTCAGCGGTCAGTTGCCAGCACTCGCTGGCAACTGGCAACCGATAACTGGTAACTGCTCCTTCCAGCCTATGCACAAGTCAAGGCTAAAGTCAGTGATATTGGGTCATGCGGAGTTACGAAGGTAACCAGTCGCAGGAAGCTGAAAGGCCGTCAGCGGAACGCGCGCTTGCACTGGGCTCACATTAGCCCGCCGTCGCAGCGACTCTCGAATCGCGCGGAGCGAGCGCCGTGAGGCGCGAAAGAGCTTAGCCCAGCGCTTCAGCGCTGGAAGGCTGCAAAAGGATTATTCAAGTGCCGTAGGCACGACAGAACCGGAGCGCAACCAACGTCGCTTCTGCCGTCCCTACGGGACTCGGTTTCCATTCAATCCATACCCAGCGATGAATCGCTGGGCTAAGCTCTGTCGTCCCGCAGAGCGGGACTCGCTATTGGGCACTTCCACCCGGCATTATCTTCTTGACTAGGAGATAAGGTGCTCGCACAATTGGCGCGATCCTGCTTTCTGCGCTTCGGTCATCTCCCGCCGCGCCACGTCGTCGGAATTGCCCGAGTCCTAAGCAGCAAGTTCCACAGCTATCGGCTTAATGGGTTCTGTGGTCAAGCCATTCCCGCGACCCCGGAACCCCTTCTCCCTCTCGGGAATGAAGAGAGGCAAGCCATGATGTCCGAGCGTGTGTCATTTGTGCTGATTCTTTGCGCCATCCTCACCCTCACCAACGCTTATGCGCAAGATAACTGGAACGGCGGAACTGGCAATTGGAGCAACGGTTCGGACTGGAGCGCGGGTCTGCCGGGCCCGGGAAGCGATGTCGTTATTTATAGCGGCGGCAACGACACCGTGACTCTGGACACAAGCCCCACCATCAACTCGCTCACGCTGGGCGGCGGGAACAACGGCTACTGCCAGGGCGGCCCTTATTGCTCTGAGCTCACTGACGGTGGCGTCGCGCAGACCCTCACCATCACTAATGCGCTGACCATAGGCCAGGCAGGCTTCTTAAATCTCACGGGCGGTAGCCTCGTCACTGCGGGAGCAGACTCGTCCAACGCGGGAGTGATCGATCTTGGCAATGCAAGCACGCTCAAGGTCACTGGCAATTTCGATAACGCCGGGATGGTCGGGACAGGTATTGGCTCTGGCGGCAAGAACACGCTGAGCATCAGCGGGATGCTTACTAACAACGGTCCTTTCCTCATGTATGGTAACGGCGACGTGGCTGATGTGGCCACCCTAAACAATAGCGGCTACGTCTTTATCGCACCGGGTGCGACCCTGAACCTGACAAACCAGCCGAACGGTATGACCGACGCGGTTGCGGGTTCCACATTCTATCTTTACGGATCGTTTAGCGCAGGCAGCAGCGACGGGTTTGCCAACCTAAACAGTGTTGAAGGCACCGTGCAGTTGTTCGGTCAGAAATTCGCCGACACACCGGGCAGTGGCACGTTGACAATCGGCCGCGGAGGGATACTCAGTACTCAACTACAACGACCAGACGGTCGCTGGAACGACCCTGACGATTAATGGCAATGTGAACAACTCTGGGGACATCCACACCGGATACTATGGCGACCTTAGCTACCGCACGAACGCTCTGACCATCACCGGCAACCTGGCCAATCAGGGAAGCTTAACGCTGTTCAACGACGGCGACTACTTCAAGGTGAACGGCGATCTCAATAACACCGGAGGGATCTCCATCCAGGCGGACGCCGGGGGGACTCTGGCTGTTGGTGGGAACATGATCAACGCGCAGTACCATGGTTTGGATTTCGGGGGCTTCTTTGGCGAGGCGGTCGAGGTCAATGGCAATCTCGACAACGCTGGGTTCCTTGAAGACGAGACCTACTGTAGACACAACACGATCACAGTCCACGGCCTGCTGACCAATGAGGCAACCGGGCAGATCAATCTGAACGGCCGCTCCGACTTGCTTCAGGCCTTGGGGGGTCTGACCAACTACGGTTTGATTAATGCCAACAACGGATCTTCTATTGATCCGCCCTTTGTGAACAACGGTGGCACCATCAACATTGACTCCCTCTCGAAGATGATCGTGGGCACCGGCAACCCGGCTGGCTTGGGCTACATTCAACTGGCCAACGGGACACTAGGAGAGATGATCAACTCCCCGACCAGCTACGGTACTATCACCGTCAACGGATCTGCGCTGCTAGCTGGTACGCTCGATATCCTGCTGAAACAGGGGTTCAATCCGGCGGTAGGCTCGACTTTTCAGTTTCTGCTATTCAATAAGGGGCAACTTAACGGTACGTTCGACACCATCCTGAACGATTATTTCAATGGCGGAACCGAGAAGTGGCTGGTCAGCTACGATAACGCCGACGGCTATGTGGAACTGACAGCAGAAAACAATCCGGTCCCCGAACCGGCCACGTTGCTGGTGCTGATCCCCGGCTTGCTCGGCGTTGGCTACGGCCTGCGCCGGAAGTAGGTGCTTGTGCCGTCCCTGCGGGACTCGGATTTGCTTAACACGGGTACCCAGCGCTGAAGCGCTGGGCTATCCTCTTCCGCGCCTACGGCGCTTGCCTCCTACCACATCCAGCACGGTTGAGCGCAAACGGGTTGCCAACTGCCACAATTCCCTGTGGACTCAGACAGCCACTGCGACGCACAATCTATTTGTCGGGGGTTTCCCGATGACCCGGAGGTTTGTGCGCGGTGCCGAGAATTTCAGTCGAAGGGACAATTGGTCTTGTCTTGGAGGTGGTTTTGGGCATCCTAGACCATCTTCATGTACGAGAGCCAATAATTGTTTGGGGTTTATTCGCGGTCGGGCTGATTTTGATCTCTGATTCAATACTCCGATCCGAGTGGGCGTCGAAAGCTGAGGCTAAAGCTGTACGCATCAAGAGACGGGTTTTCGGCATGATTCCTGTCGTTATTGTTTTTGGATTGTTTGGCTGGTGGATTTTTGGACGCGATAGAGCAACGGCGACGGCAGCAGTATCGCCACAGAGTATCCAGCACGCGGTGCCGGCGCCGCAAGGTACGCCCACACCCGCGCCTACAACGTCTCCATCGTCCGACAGGCCGACCGCCAAACCGGCCAAGAAGCCCGCTCCTCCCGCATCGCAAAACGCTGGTGGAAATGGCAACGTTCAAGTTGGTGGAGGTGTGACGGCCGGCCCCTGCAGCAATGTGCAAATTGGTGGCACTGGTAATCAAGCTACAACAAATTGCTTACCACCACAAAGACATCTGTCTTCTGAATTCATTGCCGACGTCTCCAAATGTTTGTCGCGACGACCCGGCACGGTGTCTATTTTGGCAGTCGTAGATAACGTAGAGGCGCGGACGTACGCGCAGGATTGGTACTCGATGTTTGGCAATGCTAAGTGGAAAATCGCTGACAACATGATAGGTAGCTTCATGGTTGGTGGCGGTGGAGGCGGCGACCTGCCCACAGGAACAGAAGTAGAAATCCGTGGCACTTTGGACGCCGCAACGGGCCGAGCTACCTATGATCCAGAATCTCCGCAAGGCCAGTTTATTGAGTGCATTCGCAATAGGCATGATATGGGGGACCAAGTACACCTAATGCCATGGCCTGATATGACTGCAAACGAGGTGCGCGTAAGTGTTGACCCGCAGCCACAACAGAAAAACTAGTCACGCCGGGTGCCCTGCTCTTTCTTCCGCCTTTGGCGAAGGGTGGGAGCAGATTCTGGGTATATCGCAGCGTCCGCTTTATGAAACCTGGTTTTGTGCCGTCCCGACGGGACTCGGGTTTGTTTAACACGGGTACCCAGCGCTGAAGCGCTGGGCTATCCTCTTCCGCGCCTACGGCGCTCGCCTCTTGCCGTACTAAAGCGACTGCTGAGCCGCCCACCCGGTGTGGGAGTTCGTGTTGCCGGGCTATCGGCAAGCAACAGCCCCATGCGCGCGCTCGTAAGCACCAAATCATTAGGTCCCTTTAATCCGAGCTGCGTCATTCCTCGTTCCCATCTCCGCGATCTTGCCTGGGGCGCAGGCGTTCAGCCTAAGTGGTCGTAAGAGCTGCTGTTGCTTCACGGCTTCGAAGCACAGAATTTTCTAATCCGTCCGGCCATCGGTTTGCACCCTCCACCCGCGTAACTCAATTCCATCCGAGGCATGGACCATGGCAAACCAAATCGATCATCACACCATGACGAGCGTCCTTGACCTGGGCGACACCACCACCGGAGGCCACGCGGATATGTCCCGCGGTGAGCCGTGCGGCGTTTGCGATCAGCGCGGCGGGCACTTGCCGGGGTGCATCGGCGCGCTGGAAGGCATGATCCCTTCGCCGGGGGACGAGTGCGTTGACCCGGCGCAGCGCTTCTACAGGCCCGAGCCATCCGCGAGATGAGTCGTAGGCAACGATCCAATAAGGAGGAAACATGAGCGCCGCCGCCCAGGCTTGCGAGCCGATCAACGAACCGTTTCCGGGAACCTCGGAGGAATTGCTGCTGGAGCAATTGCCGCAGGTCAAGTACATCGCGCGCCGCATCCACGAGCGCCTGCCGCAGCATGTTCCTTTCGATGATCTGTTGCACGCCGGCATCGTGGGCCTGATCGACGCCATGCACAAGTTCGATGCCAGCAAGAACGTGCGCTTCTCCTCCTACGCCAAGTTCCGCATCCGGGGGGCCATTCTGGACAGCTTGCGGGAGATGGACTGGAGCCCGCGCGATCTGCGCCGCAAGGCGCGGCGGCTGGAAGCGACCATGCAGAAGCTGCAGACCGAGCTGGGCCGCTCCGCCGGCGAGCCCGAACTGGCGGTGGCCATGGGCATGACGCTGGAGCAATTCCAGCACCTCCTGGACGAGATTCGTGGGCTGGAGGTGGGCAGCCTGCAAATCGAGTCGCTGGAAGATGGCCGGGAGACGGACCTGGGAGAGAATCTTCCCGGGCCGGCCAACCTGGATCCGCTGTTTCTCTGCCTGCAGGGAGAGCGCAAGCAGATGCTGGCCGACGCCATCGCGCAACTGCCGCGGCGCGAACAGCAGATCCTGGCGCTGTACTACCAGGAAGAACTCACCATGAAAGAGGTGGGCGCGGTGCTGGGGGTGGGTGAATCGCGGGTGTCGCAAATTCATTCGGTGGCGGTGGCGCGGCTGCGTTCCATCCTGGCCACCCCGCGCCCATTGCGCCCGGCGGCGTTGGTTCCGGCTGCTGCTGCTCACGGCAGGCACGCAGGACCGGCATGGAAAAGACTCTGAGCGAGTCTCGCAGCAAAGTGGCTTCGCCTAATGTGGGCCACCGCCATGCCGATGGAAGCAGGGAGGCACTCCACCAATGCAGACCGCAGTCCATCCGGTTCCCATTGACAATCCCAAGGGCAGGGTTGATCAGCCGCCCAACAGCGCGATGCCGGTGATTTTCCCTGCGCGAACCTGCAAATGTTCGTGCCCATACTTACGCGCTCGGGGGCGCTGCTGACGCTGCTGCTGCAGGACGGGATTGTGGACCTGGAGTTGACCAGCTCGGTAGTGGCGCTGGATCCGGGGCTGGCATTCTGCACTTTGCAACTGGCCAATTTGGAGGCCCGCGGCGAGTCTGAGGTGGTGTGGGACTTTCCCTCGGCGGTCGTCGGGTCAGGCTGCGACCGTCTGCTGCAACTGCTGAACCGCGCTCCCCGGGTGGAGTCCAGCTTCGCCCGCGGCACCGGAGCCAAATTGCGCCAGTGCTGTTCGCGAGCCGTAATGAGGGCGTGCGTGGCGGAACTGCTGGCCAAGCGTCTGGGGACTGGTGATCCCAGGCAATCGTATTTGGCGGGGTTGCTGTTCGATCTGCCGGAGATCCTAGGTATGGCGGGTTTTGCCCACTCCACTCCCCTGCGCGCAGCCTTGCAAGCCGCCATGCGCGGCTGCTTGCCGGCCGAAGTGTTCACGGCGATTACTAAAGTCACCAAGCACCTGGGCAAAAACACAGAGGGGCAGGATGGAGCCAATCGTGGGATGGCTGCCACTGTGCTGCTGGCCGATTCCTTGCTTGGGACGAAGCAGCCAGAGATTTCGCAGCAGAAGTGCCTGATGGAAAGGCTGTCGCCGGGCCCGCTGTGGACGAGCGGGGACGCAATCAGCGTGGGCGAACGTCATCGCCTGCTGGGCGATTGCTGCCAGATGGCGAAGTGGTCAGCCAGCAATCTTCCGCGGCTGGCGCCATGGGAGTTCACCGCCCGGCTCCAGCGCCGCAAGTCCTGGGAGTGAACTATGACCGGCCCGCGTGCCTTGATCGTGGAGGACCCTTCGCTGACGCGCAAGATCCTGGGACGTTGATTGCGATTTCTCCTGCTGGTGATGCTGGGCGCGTCCGCTGCCGGCTCGGAGAAGTCTGACTCATACGTACCAATCCGCGACCTGGTCAAGATTGAAGGTTCTCTCGAGTATCCGCTGGTTGGCTATGGCATGGTGGTTGGACTTGCAGGCACGGGCGACCGGCAGGAGACCATGTTCAGCCGCCAGGCCCTCGGTAATATCCTGCTGAAGATGGGAGTGTCGATTCCAGAGTCGTCGCTAAGAGTGAAGAATGTCGCTGCGGTATTTGTTACAGCAACGCTGCCGGCGTATGCCCTTCCTGGGACGCAGATTGACGTGACCGTATCGCCCATCGGCGATGCCACCACCCTGGCAGGCGGTACCCTTCTACCGGCGGCGCTTTACGGAGCCGACGGCCAGATCTACGGTGAGGCGCAAGGCCCCGCTGGCGCTTAGGGCCGGACAACGAGCAACTCCAAGCAAGTCAACCATCCAGCTGCCGGACTGGTGCCCAAAGGCGGCATGGTGGAGCGGATACGGCGGGTGAACTGCGCAAGCTGTCGCGGATTGCCCTGTTGGCGCGCGATCCCGACCTTAGCCTGACGCGGGCGATGGCCGCCGCCATCAATCGGGAAGTTGGGTATCCGCTGGCCACGGCCGTGGACAGCCGTCGCGTTGAGCTGCAAGGCTTTGCTGCTGGCGGAATCCCGGAATTGCTGGCCCGCCTTCTGGGCCTGAAGGTGGAAATCCAGCGCGACGCAGGCGATCCCCCAAGCAGCCCCGCTCAACCTCCGGAAACAAAGATTAAAGTTTTCTCAGAAAGCGCCGATCATTAGAACTGCAAGAGAATTGCCAGAAAACTGGACCCAAGTCGCGGCCCAGTCGGCAGCAACAAATCAATGACATGATCCAGCGAGGGACTCCGAATGCCGGCGACGAAACGCGTTTGCCTACCGCAAGTGACACCATGGACAGCCTGAAGGCGCGATTGAGGCAGTCGCGGAGGTGCGCAAGGAAAAGGTCGACGGGTTGCGTCAGGCGATCGAAACCGGCACCTACGAGGTGTTGCCGCAACGGATTGCGGCGGCCATGCTGGCAGACTTCGGTCGTAAGCTCGTCTGATGTGAGCGCGGCACTGAAGCCCCCCTACTCGCCGCGGAGAAAGCAACGGCGGCTCGGGATGGAGCCGCCGTAGTGCTTCTCGAAGCCGATTACTTCAAGGTGCGGACGTACTTAACCATGTCCGAAATCTGGGCATCGGTCAGCTTGCCTTTGTAAGCGGGCATCTTGCCTTTGCCGTTGGTGATGGCGGCGGTAAGATCGGCGTCCGACATCTTCTGGATGTCGGCGCTGCCGAGGGGCTTCGTCCCCATGGCGGCTTTACCGCTGCCATCGGCGCCGTGACACATGGCGCATTTGGCTTTGTAAAGGTCCGCAGCCGACTGCGCCGTCGCGATGGACGGTAGCATAAGAGCAATCACAAAACTGAACAGAGCAATTCGTTGTAGCAATCTCATCGTCTCCCTCTCCTTCGAGAATCACCCCTGTGAGGGGCATGATAGGAACAAAAGCGCCGCAAAATAACGGCGCAGTAAATGTACTCTCTGCAAGTATTTTTTGCCATAACACTTACGCACCATGGGCGGGAAAAACCACTCTGACCGGGTCATATGCCGCTAGATGCTCCCTTTCCGCCCCCCTCTCCATGCTTGGCGGAAGAGCTAAAGCACTGGCTTTCAGATACTTATGCTTCCTTTCTGCCCTTCTGCGGTTTGGCAGGCACGGTGCACTTATTACAACGGCACCGCTCTACCCCGGAGGTCCCCCCTTGGAACCGACTCTGGCAGTGATTGGCCTGAATTTTCGAACGTCCCCTGTCGCCATCCGCGAGCGCTTCTGGATGAACCCAGCCCGCCGCTTCGAAGCCCTGCATCATATGGTGCGCTCGGAAGGCGTGGAGGAGGCGATCGTCCTTGCTACCTGCAACCGGACCGAGTTCATCCTCTGGGCCAGCGACGTACCGACCGCAGCCAACTCCGTGCTGCGTTCCTTACTCAGGAGTACCAGCTAAAGCTCTGTGAGTGGTCGCATTTTTATCGCTTGATGGACGATGTTGCTCTCACCCACATTTTCCGCGTAACCTCGGGCCTTGACTCCATGGTCCTGGGCGGCCCCGAAATCATCGATTACGTGAAAGAAGCTGGACGCAAGCGCAGGAAGCCGGCACGACCGGGCGCTTTCTCGATGCCGTGATGGAGAAGGCACTCTCAGTCTGCCAGGAGGTCCGCACCCAAACCACGATTGGCTCGGCGGCGGAATCCGTGGCATACGCCTCGGTGGAATTGTCGAAAAAGGTGCTGGGAGAGCTCGCCGGCCGCGAGGTCCTGGTGATTGGCGCCGGCAAGATGAGCGAACTGGCTGCGTCTCACCTGATGAAAGCCGGCGCCGGCCAGGTGAAAGTCATGAACCGGACTGTGGGTCGGGGCGAGGAACTGGCGCACAAACTGGGCGCTACTGCCGCGTCCTTCGACCCGCATGCAGCATCTGAAGACCGCCATCCTGGTCAGTTCCACTACTCGTCCGCACTGCCTCCTGA
>CAWJIW010000017.1:0-95631 GCA_963843005.1 uncultured Acidobacteriaceae bacterium
ACGAGGAGACGATGTCGGCGATCGCAGGCGCGGACCTGCTGGTCACGCACCCCATAACGTTCGGGGCGCAGTTGGCCGCGGAGAAATCCGGAATCCGCTGGGTCTCGACCGCGCTTGCGCCCATGGGTTTCCTGTCGGAGCATGAACCAGCCTTGCGCAGACAATTCCCGGCGCTTGGCGCGGATGACGACTCTTGGGCCCATGCTGGATCGTCTTCTGCTGCGCTACGGAAGGTGGGCGACCGGAGGTTGGATGCGTCCGGTGCAACAGCTGCGGGCCCAACTGGATTGCCACCAGGCGCCAACCCGCTCTTCGAGGGGCAGTTTTCCCCGCTCTCACGCTCGCGCTTTTCTCCCCGCTGTTTGGCAAACCGCAACCTGACTGGCCGCCGAAGACCGTAGTCACCGGTTTTCCCTTCTACGACGAACCCAATGCGATGAGCGCGGAGTTGCGCGATTTCCTGGAGGCTGGCGAGCCGCCGGTGGTGTTCACGCTGGGCTCGTCGGCGTCGGCTGCACCGCGCCCATTCTTTGAGCAGAGCTTAGAGGCAATCGCCCGGTTGCAATGCCGGGCGGCGTTGATCGTGGGTGAGTTTGCGCCCAATTCGTTCGGCCACGCGCTGCCGCCCGGCGTCGCGGCGTTTGCTTATGCGCCGTATGCGGCACTGTTTCCCCGCGCCGCAGTTAGCGTGCATCAGGGCGGCATCGGGACCACCGCCGAAGCGCTGCGCTCCGGGCGTCCCATGCTGGTGGTGCCCTTCGCGTTCGATCAGCCGGACAATGCCGGGCGTGCGGTGGAGTTGGGCGTCGCCCGCAGCATCCTTATCCAGCGATACAACGCGGTGAGGGCTGAGCGGGAGTTGGAGCGTCTGCTGCACGACCCCGGCTATGCGCAGAAGGCTGCGGCGGTAGGCGAGAAAATCCGGGCCGAAGATGGCGTGACAGGGGCGTGCCGGGAGCTGGAAAAGCTGCTGGCGCAGTAGCGCAAGGAGGCTTCCGCATCCCGCCGGCCGCATTCAGCCTGGCAGGCTACCTCATCGGCTCTCATGGCCCCCGGTTCAGTAATTCCTGAACCCGGCCATGCTACGAGCGTTCAGTTGCAAACGCACTTGGCTGACGTGGGGCAGGGGGCAGGACCGGGGACCGCTTTGCAGACTCCTCCTTTTGCTTTCTTCGCGCCAATACACCACGCGTTACAATCGAAGAGGTCGGGATGCCCGAGATCGTCTTTGTGCGGGTGGATGACGTCGGCAGCGGGATTGGACTCGATCAGCGTCCGGTCGTCTTGGCAGGCCTCTCCGAAGAATCGCCCATTGGGCTTGCCGTCCTGCGTGACACCGATATGGCACCCAGGCACTCCTGGATCGACGCCGTCCGAATCTATCCAATATGTGGTGACACCCATGCCCTTCCAGTCGGCGGGCTTATATTCAATCGTGCCTAGGGCTCCCGGCATGCCTTTTGCCCCGTCGGACGGCTGTGCATGTTGACCTTCGACGACACTCAACAACATCAGTACAGCGATGCAGACTGCCAGGCCCCGAAAGAATCCCTTGGCGGCAGCGGCCAGCGTGAACCGGTTTGACCTCATTTGGTCATCTCCTTCATGCCCGTTAAGACATTTCATTGCGTTGCAATGAGTCAAGACATCATAATCTTTTTTCCAATCCGTACCGGATTAAGACGCCCGGCGAAAGCCGCCAATTCAGCATTTCAGTACTTCCTTAGCACCCCAATCACTCTTCCCTGGATTTGCACCGCTGCGGCGGAAACGACAATGGGCTGCATGGCCGCGTTGACGGCTGCAGGCGGACCTTGCTGCCTTCCACATAGATGCGCTTCAGCGTGGCGTCACTGCCGTTCACCAGCGCGACCACGATCTCGCCATCGCGCGCGGCGTTGGCCTTCTCCACCAGCACATAGTCGCCGTTCACGATGTGCTCGTCCTGCATGCTTTCGCCCGTTACCTGGAGGACGTAGACATCTTTCGAGCGCGTGAAGTCGGAGAGCGAGATGGACTCCGGATTCTCCAGCGCCTCCAGCGGCCGGCCGGCGGCAATTCGTCCCAGCAGCGGAAGGCTCAAACTGGATTCGGCGGCGGCCGCGGCGGCAACGGCAAACGCCTGCTTCATGCGCCCGCGCGGCTTCAGCAGATCAATGGACCGGCTACGATTGTAGTCGCGCCGCAGAAGTTCCTTCTGCTCGAGGTTGCTGATGTGCTTGTGCACCGTGGCCAGCGAGCTGAGGCCGAGACCTTCGGCGAATCTCTTCGTACGACGGCGAATAGCCGTTCTTGTCCACGAAGCCGGAGATAAAGTCGTAAACCTGTTTCTGACGCCGGGTAAGAGCCATGGTCGCGCGCGGCCTCCGCTATCATTGTCAGCGAACAAAAGGCGAAACGTCAACAAGAAAAATGAAGCTCGAGATTCAATTCGAGGTACCTCCCGCGTGGCGAGCGCCAGCCAAGCCACAAGCATGGCGAATTTTTCGTCCTGTCGCCAGGGAGGACCGATAGCTACGTCCGATCGAAGCAAGGTGCTGGTCCAGGCCATCTTGGGATATGGAGTTCGGTGTTGGATACGGGGCAACAATTCTTTTTCTGTCACTCGGATCACTTGTAATCCATGGTGCTTGCAAGCATCCAAAACCACATTACGAAAGAACTCGCCTTCGGCGGTGTGAATCAGTGCATGAGACGCCAGGATGGCCGCAAGTGTTCGAAGCGGACGACCCGAGCCGAGAAGAATGCCGCAGGGAATACTTTATGACCTCTACGTTCGCGTCGTGAAGGCAGCCACAATAGCTTTCCCCGCCAGCGAAACCGAGCTGTCGCACAGCGCAGCAAGAATTCTCCGCCTCTTTCAGTCCGAGTTTTTTGGCGGCATGATACGGCTGCTTCGAGCCGGGCATCTCGGGATCAGCAATCTCGATTCGCCGTCGCATCAGCAACATCCGGCGCGGACAGATCCCCCGAAGTAGCGACTACGGCTGCCCATCCGGAATGCACCCGAAACCCGAGCGCCGCCGCAGCCGGGTTCGAGCTTCATGTTACGCCCCCACCTTCATCTCGCTCAGGATTTCTTCCACGGCATCGATCGCCTTCGTCAGCTCTTCATCCGTGTTGTAAAAGTGCGGCGAGAATCGCACGCCCGCCTTGGGGCGATAATCCACCAGCACGTCGCGCTTGAGCAGTTCGGCGCACACCTGCTGCGCGTTGGGCATATCAATCGACACCGTGCCTCCGCGGCGCTCGGGATCGCGCGGCGTATTGACCCGCCAGCCGTGCCGGTCGGCCATCTCGATGAGCAGCGCGGTTTGCCGCTTCGACTTCTCGCGAATTTCTCGACGCCAACTTCAGCAACGATCTTCAGTCCCGGCCGCGCGACCTTGAAGCGCAGGAATATTCGGCGTGCCCTGCGTGAAGCGATAGATGGTGGGCGCATACCGCGTCGCGCCCAATCTCAAAGCCGAACGGATTTTCGTGGCCGATCCATCCCGTGAAGGTGGGCTCGAGTTTCTTCATCAGATCAGGCCGCACGTACAGATACGCCGTTCCCGGGCCGCCGCACAGCCACTTGAGCACGCCGCCGGTGCAGAAGTCCACATTGAGCTGCTGCACGTCGAAGGGGAGCGGTGCCGGTCGCCTGGAACGAATCCAGCAGCACATACGCGCCGACGCGGTGCGCCTTCTCGACGATGGCCTCGACATCCTGAATGAACGCGCTGCGAAAGATGACATGCGAGATGGGAACGAGAGCGTCTCGTCGTCGATGGCGTCGAGCAGGCGCTCGGTGTTGACGTGGATGCCGTCGTCGTTGCGCACCATCTCGACGCGCGCGCCACGCGAACGTTGCGCCTCCCAGAAGTACATGACCGAAGGAAAATTCAGGTCGGTGTAAACGACCTTGTTACGCCGGCCACTGAAGTCGAGGCACGAAGCTACCGTTGCCTGGCACGTGGTCACGTTCTGCAGACAAGCAACCGATCCTGGCGGCGCGTTCATCAGCGCGCCGATTTCGTCGCCGACTTGCGCCGCCAGCATCCACCATTCTTCCTCCCAGGCGCGAACTCCACGCGTGCTCCACAGTCCGTGTAGTGGCGCAGCGCATCTTCAACATCCCGAGGCATCGCGCCCAGCGAGTTGCTGATGAGGTAGGTGGTGCGTTCGAGAATGGGAAATTCGGAACGGTAGCGCAGAAGCTCGTCAGGCATGGGGGATATTGTAGCCGCTCTGGAGTGGTCAGGATTGCTGGTCGTGCCGCCTCATCTACAATATCCCCAACCCCGGCTCAAAGTTGAAAAGTTATGGACCTCCGCGACATTCGAACTTTGTACGCCTACAACCGCTGGGCCAACGACCGCATGTTTTCAACGCTCGAGAAGTTGAGCGATCAGCAGTTCACGGCGGCAATAACCGGCAGCTTCCCGTCGATTCGAGAAACCGTCTTTCATATCTTCTTTGCCGAGTGGCTGTGGTTGAAGCGGTGGCAAGGCAACTCGCCGCGATCGACACTGGCTGATCCGGATGCCTCGCCCGCCACGTGGAGCACGTTGTCGCCGGGCGGAATTCCAACCATGAATGAGCTTTCGACGCCGCCGGCGTTGAAGTCGTTTGCGGAGTCCATCGAGCAGGAGCGGCAGGAGTTGCTGCGCACCTTGGATGACGGAGTTCTTCAGGCCCCACTCCACTTCACGGACATGGCCGGAACGCCCTATGCGATGCCGCTGGTGGAATTGATGCAGCACCTCGTCAACCACGGCACTTACCACCGTGGCCAGGTCACAACCATGCTGCGGCAGGTTGGCGGAGAAACGGTCGCGCTCGACATGGTTTACTTCTTTCGCGAGAAAGCGGCCGAGGGCGGAGGTTAGTCTCGCCGCTACGCGGCTCGCTGTGATTTCACGCTTACCCCGGCGCTTGCGCGCCGGGCTCAGTTCGCCGCCGCCGCTGCGCGGCTCCGTTTGCGACGGGTGTACCGAGGTGCGGCTAAGTTTGCAACGGGTGTGCCGCTGCGCGGCTCCGTTTGCAACGGGTGTACCGAGGTGCGGCTAAGTTTGCAACGCTACGCGGCTCGGGTTGCGACGGGTGTACCGAGGTGCGGCTCAGTTTGCAACGCTGCGCGGCTCAGTTTGCGACGGGTGTACCGAGGTGCGGCTCAGTTTGCAAGGGTGTGCCGCTACGCGGCTCAGGTTTGCGACGAGTTTAGCGAGGTGTGCCTAAGATTGCGGCGGTCGCCACGCTTGCTCAAACCACGCGCCGGCCAAATACTGAATCCAAATGCTGAATACTGACGGCCGAGGGCTACCGCTGACGGCTTCCCGTCAGTGACTCCCATCACATCCCCTTAACTCTTTTCCCTGCGATTTTCGCGGTTTGCCGCTACTCCAGCGGTGCTAGAATTTTCTTGTTATGGCGTTCCCAACTGATCGTCCCCGCCGCCTGCGTCGCACCGAAGCGATGCGCTCTTTCGTCCGCGAAACCCGGCTCAGCCCCGAAGGCTTCGTCTATCCGCTATTCGTCTGTCCCGGCGAAGGCATGCGCAAGGAAGTGCGCTCCATGCCCGGCGTCTTCAATCTTTCCGTCGACGAGGCGGTGAAGGAGTGCGCCGAAGTGAAGTCGCTCGGCATTCCCAGCGTCATCCTCTTCGGCCTGCCGGAGTCGAAGGATGAGATCGCCACCGGCGCCTGGGCCGAGGACGGCATCGTGCAGAAAGCGGCGCGCGCCATCAAGCGCGAAGTCCCCGGCCTGCTGCTGATGGGCGACGTCTGCCTCTGCGAGTACATGTCGCACGGCCACTGCGGCCTGGTCGAGAAGACCGGCGCGCAGTCGGTGGGCGCGGCTTCCGTGGCCGCCGATGAGTGGCCGAGGACTACGAGATCCTCAACGACGCCACGCTCGATATCCTGGCCCGCACCGCGGTCTCGCAGGCCAAGGCAGGCATGGACATCATCGCGCCCTCCGACATGATGGACGGCCGGGTGGACGCCATCCGCACCGCGCTCGACGCCGCCGGCTTCCAGAACACTCCCATCCTGTCCTACGCCGCGAAGTTCGCCAGCGGATTCTACGGCCCGTTCCGCGAGGCCGCCGACTCGGCGCCGCACTTCGGCGATCGCCGCTCCTACCAGATGGACCCGGCCAACCTGCGCGAGGCCATGCGCGAGATCGAGCTCGACCTCGAGGAAGGCGCCGACATGATCATGGTCAAGCCGGCCATGCCTTATCTCGACGTGCTGCACGAGGCGCGCCTGCGCTTCGACGTGCCGCTGGCGGCCTACCAGGTCAGCGGCGAGTACGCCATGATCAAGGCCGCCGCCCTGAATGGCTGGATCGATTACGAGCGCGTGATGATGGAGTCGCTGCTGTGCATCCAGCGCGCCGGGGCGTCCATCATGCTGACCTACTTCGCCAAGGAAGCGGCGAGGTTGCTGGCTTAGAAGGGAAAGACGCGCGCCTCATTCAGGCTCGTTATTCTATTTCTTGCGCGACGGTCGAGGTCGAAGCCCGGCCCTGCACTCCCATTTTTCCCGCTTGTAACGCCCCGATGAGGGACTACAATTCCTTTTCCGCCTGATGCCAGGCAGAGATTGCCAGCAGAGGTGATGGGCAATGAGCAATGAAAAAGCCACTACCGTTCCCGCGCCGCCAACCGGATCAGCCCAGACTCATCTTGCCGCCGGGCTCGCGCTAGCCGCGTCCCGGAAGTACGAAGAAGCTGCAGACGAGTATGGGAAGGCCCTCGAGCTGAATCCGAACTTCGCCGAGGCCTTCGATGCCTGGGGTGTCGCCCTGAGTGAGTCAGGCAAGGGAGAGGAGTCTCTGGAGAAATATCAGAAGGCCATTGCCCTTAAGCCTGACCTGGCCTTGGCCTACGCTCACATGGCCATCAATCTGAATAATCTCAACCGGCCTGAGGAAGCCCGGCAGATATGCGAGCAGGGCGCCCGGATGCAGCCTGCATCGCAGGAGATTCTCTACGCCTGTGCCCTGGCTCTCATCAATCTGGAGCGCTACGACGAGGCCATCGAGAAATGCCAGAAGGCGGTCGAGCTTGGTCCCAATTGGGAGGAGGCACACTACGCCTGGGGCCGCGCTCTGACCAAGTTGAAGCGGTACGACGAGGCCATTGCGAAATACCAGAAGGCCGCCGAACTATCTCCCAGGCATCCCCAGGTTTACGGCTGGTGGGGCGCAACTCTCGCCGCACAAGGCAAGCACGAGGAGGCGGTAGAACAATATCGAAAGGCTGCCGACCTCGACCCCAAGTATGTCCAGGACCACGCCCGCGAATACAAGTCCTGGGGCGATGCCCTGGCGGCCTCCAGCAAGTACGAGGAAGCCATTGAGAAATATCGGAAGGCTTCCGAGCTAAAGCCCAGTTTTGTCGCGGATTACGCCCAGGCCTACGCCACTTGGGGCGACGCGTTGGGACGCTCGAAGAAGTTTGAGGACGCCGTCACGAAGTATGCCAAGGCGGTCGAACTTCAGCCGGATCTGGTCTGGGCCCAGGGCAACTGGGCGCTCGCCCTGTTGAACCTCAAGAAGCCTGACGAAGCTATCCAAAGGTGCGTGAAAGGGTTGGAGGCCCAGCCGACGTCAGGGGAGCTTTACTATGCCTGGGGTCTGATTCTCAGCAATCAGAAGAAGTACGGGGAGGCCGATGAGAAATATCTGAAGGCGACCGAATTGGAATACAAGCTGGCTGACGTTTATTTCAACTGGGGAATCGCCCTTACTGAGCTGAAACGGTACGAGGAGGCGAGGGACAAATACCGAAGCGCCACGGAAGCCGACCCGGACGCAGCTTATCCCTACCACAATGCGGGATATCTTTACTGGCGGGAGGGAAATTACAAGCTGGCCCGGGACCAGTGGAAGATGGCCTGTGGCTGCTACGAGCGCGGCCGGCAAAAACGCAACGAAGAGAAGGACGCCGATTACTTTCAGTTCTATGGGAACCTGCTGGCAGGCAATCTTGCCGAACCGGTCGAGGGCGAGAAAGTCCTGGCCGAGGGTTTAGAGATCGATCCCGAGCACGTGGGTATCCTGGCCAGCCTGGTCGATGTGTACCTGGAACGGTGGCAGGATTCTCGCGAAACTACCTACCACTGCAAGGCCCGCGAGCGGTTCCGGAAGGCGGAAGGCATACTAAAAAAGCAGATCCAGGACGCCGAGGATGCAAGCACTCTATTTCGACTGGGCCAGCTCTATCTAACCATGGAAGAGTATGCGGCAGGAGAAAAGCTTCTGGCGAAAGCCCTCCGGCTTGATCCGGATGTGGCTGATGTCTGCGCGAATTTGGGGGTGGCGCGCATCAAACAGGACGATTACACGGGAGCGATCCGCCAGTTTGAGGCTGCTCTGAGGCTTGACCCCGACAATCTTTTGAACCACTCGAACCTCGCGGAAGCCTGCGTGAAAGCCGAGCGGCTGGATAAAGCTGAGAGCGAATATCGCAACGTCCTTAAAGTAGCCCCGCTTAACCTGCAATCGTTGATTGGAATGGGGCAATGCTATACGGTCCTGGCTGATTCCGGTGACGACGATTATTACGAGGAGGCCATTGCCCAATTCGATAAAGCCATCGTTAACGCGAAGAATGACAATGCTTCGCAATGGCTCAAGCCGAAGGACGTGGCCGCCGTCTATTACTCGCGAGGCTATGCCAAGGTAAAGCGCTATGAGAACTCGACGGCGGTGACCAGGGACAGATGGCTGCGCAGCGCCCAGAAGGATTTTGCTGCGTGCTCCGAGAGTGATCCCGAGCATTTGAAGGCGAAACGCGCGGAACAGAAGATCAAGGATCGCCTGGACCCCTTTTCTCCCAAGAGGTTCGCCGAAAAGCTTGGCCCCTGGCTGGTCTGCCTCATGGCTTTGACGATCTTTGTGCTGGCGCAATATAGCTTTTTCTGGAAGAAACCGGCTCCCATGCCGGTCGGTTACTACGTTCTTCTGGCCTTTGGCTCGCTGATCTTTATCGTGGCCGGTTTGTTCCTTCCGCAGATTCTCAAGCTGAAGTTCGGAGGCCTCGAACTGGAAAAGAGCTCCGCTGACCTGGCGACCTCGCCCGGCGCTCTTAAGATTCGCAAGTAGGGTATAGTGCAGCCCCAGATTCGCTCCTAGTTTGGGAAAGTGCTGTCGGATAGTGTTGAATCGGGAAACTATTCCTCCCCGCGGTTTTCGCTGGTTTTCCACTAGTATGCAAGCCTTTGCATACCAGCACGGCACTGTACCAATCCTCCCTTTCTAACCCGTAGACAATTGTGTCACTTAGGCAGAACCGCAGGCTGGCAGCCATCGTGCCCTTAGGAAAAGCGTTCCTCGAAGTCCTTCCCAGTGAATTTCGGGAAATAAAAATAAGGGGGAATGGGATGCATGCACATCGAATTACTATTCTTGTTCTTATGCTCATGGTTGGGCTGTTGCTTGGGGGCGTGCCCGCAATGGCCGATCCGGTCAACATTCAGTTCGTCGGTCTTGGTGGACAAAACCAGAACGGTGTCTATACCTATCCGTACTACTTAACCATCAATAACGGCCCGTGGACGCCGATGATCTGCGATGACTTCTCCGATCATAGCGGTGTAGGCGACGCGTGGCAGGCCAACATCACGGACCTATCCAGCCACAACGTAAGCGGCACCATGTTTGGTGATCTTACAAAATACGAGGAAGCCGCCTATCTGCTGCTTCAGATTAATAACAACAACTCCGACCAGTGGGGCAACATCAACTGGGCAATCTGGACAATCTTCGATCCCGGCCTCGATCCCGGTCCCGGGAACCAGCAGGGAGTGGACTACTGGCTGAACCTGGCGGAAACGACCGATCTCTCCAACGTCGACTTCAGCGGGGTAGAAGATCGTAACTCCAACCAGCCCTGGCTATCAGGAATTCATGTACGACACGCCTGAGCCGGGCACGCTGCTCATGGTGGGCAGTGGTTTACTAGCCTTGTGGGCGCGGCGCAGACAGAGAGCGTGATCCAACCTCCCCCGCGCAGGCCCCGGTTGGAGGCAGTTTGCTCCCGCCGGGGCTTTTGTCGCAGGGTTGGTGGTCACCAGAGCTTCCGCTCCTACCCGTGCGGGAATGCTATGATGGCGCAACCATCTGCCTGGCGGCGGTTTCATTTGAGCCGGAAGGTGGCCCGGATGCCCATCCTTTCTGCAGCAATCCAGCGCGCGCTCCACAGCGTTCCGGTCATCGCGTTCCGGCTCGTCCTTTTCCTTCTTCCGTTCTCGGTTGCCACCCATGCGCAGTGCTGGCCAACGCTGTCCGGTCGTGACGCAACAGCGAAGTCCTCCGACCACCTGCAACTGTTGCCGGAAGATGCTTATCTTTCCAACACAACCTACACGAGCACTTTCTTCGGCTTCGGGCTTGAGCTTCCCATTGCCGCGCAAGGGCACTTGATCAAGCTGCCTCTCATGCCGGAGAAGCAGCACGCCTTGCTCGCCATCGGATATCAGAACGGAGCTCATTCCGGTTCGCTGACCATCGACGCCATCGAACCGCGCGAGGGCCTGGAGGGATTTTCCGCGCAAGATCAGCAACAGCGCATGCAGCAACAGTTGAAGGACGAGGCGACTGGGCAAACCCAGACCGCGCCGCAACCGGGAACCAACGGGCCCATACAACCGGCGGGACCGGCGATCTATCGCAACCCTCCGCCCCGCCTCCTGCCCACCGAACGGTTCCATTCTTCCGTGCACCACAAAGGAGAAAAATACTACGGGCACTACTGGACGCAGATCAAGAATTTCAAAATCGGGGTTATGGTGGCCACCAACGACCATGACTTCCTGCAGAAGTCGAAGCGCGCCATGGCGGCCGTGCACTTCTACTGCACCCAAGATGACGGAACACTCGCCCTCGCCGACGGCAAAATCTTCAAGCCGGACGGCGAACTCTATCAGGGCCCGTCGGTGCCCACATGGCGCGCCGATGCCGCCATCGCAACCAAGCCCGGCCTTGAGATCCCGCCCGGCGAAGTCGAGGGCGCAACCTATCGCAACCCTGCGCTCGGTCTGAAGTATGAGTTTCCCGCAGACTGGAAGGTTCTGCCGCCGAACAACAGCGGCGATCCGCCGGCGGACGCGACGGAGCTGCGGGCGTTTGAATTCCTCCATGCCTGCTCGCGAACTCTTCTTCGTATCGCGGAGCCGGGCCCGAGTGATTCCGGGAGTCAAGCGCCAGTCATAGTTTTGCGCGCTCTCGATCCCACTTGCCTGGCGATGCGCACTCCTGCCTCGTTAAGCGACACCAGGGTGGCAGAAGAGGCTGGCGCCAGTTTGGAGATGCTGCCGGAATTTGGGGAGATTGCCTCCGATGAACTGGTCGCCCTTTCGGGTCAAGTGTTCATGGTCTTCCACGGCACGATGGCCTCAGCGGGAGGGGCGGAGATCCCCAATCGCATGTCGCAGGTCATCTTCGCGACTCGGCCCAGAAAAACGTTGCTGGTATGGTCCTTCATAGCACCAAACGCCAAGGAACTGAATGCGATGCCGGCGACCAGGATTTCCTTCGACGGCTCGCCACCTATTGAGCTGCGACCGGCCATGGTTGCGAGGCAGTAGTCGGCGAGATCAGGCTCGCGGCAATATCAGGGTAGCCGGCACGCTCATCCACGCCAGTGCGATGCAGACTACATACAGCCAGGACCCACTGCATTGGTAGGGTACACGTCAGCGGGAGAGTTGAAGCCCGTCCTTCACGCGCGTCGGGTTTGCCATGAAGCTACTGATCTCGTTGTCGTCGTCGTCGTTGTCTTGCGCCACCTTCCGCCAGGTCTTGTCCGGGTTGAACGCCTTCATGGCCGCTGCGATATCGGCCGTCTTCGGTCCCAGGTCCTTCTCGTAGATGACGCCCTGCGTGTCGACCAGGAAGGTCATCACTCCGGAATTGCGGTACTCCGCCGGATAGGCGACGAAGGCGAAGCCGCCGGTCATCTTGCCATCCACGATGTAGCTCTTCGCGCCGCCTTTTGCGTTGGCGCCCTGGGCCTTGAGCATCCGGTAAAAGTAACCGTGGAAGGGCTGCGGCTTGTCCTGCTTTCCGCCATAACCTTCACCGGTGGCGTACGCTACCAGCGGTCCGACGGGACTCTCTGGCTGTCCCTCGGCAGCCTTCCAGTAGAGCCCGTTCTGCTTGCCCGGGTCGCTGGCGAATTTCTGGGCGTACTGCTTCACCGAGTCGCCGTCGTGCGTCTGGCTGAAGTATTCGTCTTGCGCATCAGCCAGAACCCCAGAGACGCGAATGGCCGCCAGCTCATTCTTCCCGATGCGACGGTAGAGGACCTCCTGCACGTCCTGCTTTGGTAGTCGAAGTACCACACTGCCGCGGCTCTTCTTCAGCGGAACGGGGAACGGCCAGTTTTCGGCTCCGATGTAGAGAGTCTCCTCGCCATTGACGTCTTTCGCCCAGCGATTCATTTGCTCATAGCGTTGGGTGATGAAATCCGCCGTTGTTCTTGTCCTGCACTTCGTCGCCAGAAGAGATGATGCTGGCGGAAGAGGCCCCGAGAACGGCCATCATCGCAGTCTTGTCTCCGGACTTCATGGCGTCGTAGAGTGCCTTGCCGGCGTCCTGCGGGGCTGGCGAAGGTCTTCTCTCCGGGCTCCTGCGCGCAAGCTATCCCGACGGACAGGGCGAGTGAGGCCATCAACAGCGCAGCGCTATATAACTTTGATTGCCACCGCATACATGTACCTTTCGAATTCGTGTCAGACATCATTGTTAGGAAATCTCCAACAGCCATCGGCAATTTTGCTACTCGTGGATCCGTTACGCACGGCAATTAGCGTTTGCGACCGCCGCCACCGCCGCCGCTACGAGCTGCGGGCGCACTGCGTTGTGCACCCCCGCCGCCACCGGCGCTCTGCCGTCCGCGATTGCTGTCTGCCCGAGCGTTTCCGCCTGCGCTGTAGCCGCTCATCGCGCCCGATTTGGTCCCGGTTGCAGGTTTCTGCCCGTAGCCGCGGTCTGCACTGGCTGGGCGAGTGGTTGGCCGATTCGCATTTGCGCTCGGTATTGCCACCGGGGCGATTGGCATTGTTCCGGGTTCGGTTGGCATTGTTGACGTTGTTGTTGCGGTTTCCGCTGTTGACGTTGTTGGCGTTGATTGCGGTTGCCGTTGTTGCGGTTGCCGTCACGTTATTCCGGTTGCCGGTATTGACGTTAACCGTGTTGCCGCTGACATTGGTATTACGGTTACCTGACCTGTTGTAGTTGTTGCCTCCGCGGTTGTAGGCACCCCCCCCGTAGGAACCGCCATTGCGGTAAACGTTGCTGTTGGAGACGTAAACGTTGCGGTTGTAATTCACGGTTCCGCCGTGCCAGCCGCAGCCCCAACTGTTATATCCCCAGCTGTTGTTCATGGACGCCCCGATCGCCATGCCCACGCCGAATGAAATGATGCCCGTGGCCACCAGGGCGCCCGTGCTGTAGCCCGGAGGAGAGTAAGGCGTGCCATAAACCACGGTCGGGTTGTAGGTGGGCACGTACACCACTTGCGGATTGGCCGGCTGGATGACGATCACCTGCTGCCCTTCCTGGGTCTCGGTCTTCACAGTTTGCTGCGATGTGCTCTTCAGATTGCCTGCAGCTTGCGCTTGCTTACGCAGCCTCTGCACCGAAGCCATCACGTCCGCCTGCTGGTTGTAGGCGGCATCGCCCAGCGCGGAGGTCCATGACAGGTTTGTTGCCATGTTGTCGAGCACCGAAGGGAACTGGGTCAGCGCCTTGACACTCGGGTCCCAGGTCTGTCCATCCACCTGCTTGGCCAACTCGGCGCTGTTCAGCTTGGAGTTCGCCTTCACCCATGAATTGGCGGCGACCACCTGGTCCGGATACGTTGAAGCAGCTACAATCTGCGCCACTAGAGCATCGGGATACAGGGCGATGGGCGATACAAGTTCGTCTATCTGACTGGCCGAAAGATTGGCCCCCGCCGCTTCCTGAAAAGCGTTGGGTGGCGCCAGGGAAGCGGCGCTGGCCGGCGAGGTTGCGACTAGGATTCCCCAGGTCAGGACGAATGCCAGGGCCTGTTTTATGCGTAGCATTAGTGCTCCAATCTATGGCGCGGTTTTGTAAGGCGCCAATGCCGAACCCAGCGGCGCGGTTCGCTTCAGCTTACGAATACAGATGAGTTCTTTCCGTAAATATCGTGGAAAGGACAGATCACACTTTCATCGCCGAAACATCCAGGGAAGGCGGTGCGCATCTTTGCGGGCGCAATCGCAGCCGCTCGTTACCTGCTTCTTGAACTGAGGTTTTCATTATACAAGATGGGCAGTTAACCGGATACCCGCAGGTTGTGATTTCTGTCACTTGCTGGCGTGACTGGGGCTCTCGGGGAGCAGAACTTGCCAGACTAGGCTATCCTTATAGGAGGAGTGACCATGCTTGACAATCTATTTCAGCCGACACATTTACTGGTGATTCTTTTCATCGCACTGCTGGTGTTCGGCCCGAAGAAGCTGCCCGAACTGGGCAAGGGACTGGGTGAGGGAATCCGGAGCTTTAAGGAGTCCATGAACGCAAAGGACGACGCGGCGACCAAGACGGAAGAAAAGAAACCGTAGCCGATCCTTGGTTGGTCTCGTAGTTTGCGTTTACCTCCCGCCCGATGCCGGACATTCTCTTCATTCTGTTGCTAGCGCTGGTGATCTTCGGCCCCAAGAGGTTCCCTGAGATCGCGCGGCAAATCGCCAAGTACATGGCGCAATTCCGCCAGATGAGCAACGATCTCAAGCGCCAACTGGATAGCGAGATGCTGAAGATCGAATTGGAAGAAAACGAGAAAAAGACGGCTGCTCCCAAGCAGCTCGAATCGTCCAACCAGCCTACCCCCACGGAACCTCTTCCCCCCACGCCTTTGTCCTAAGGCCAGAGCGCGTCTATGGTTTCAAGAACCAGTGTCTGGGAACTGCGACAGCAATGCGCTACTATAGCTGACCAGCCATCCGCGACCGAGCGTCGCGCAGGAGAAGCGCATGTCACTGTCGGTGGACTCCCGTCACTGCGGCAAGGTGTACGTTGTCAAGTGTGTTGGCCGCATTGTCGCCGGAGAAGAAAACACGGTCCTGGAGACGGCCGTTAACCGTGGCTTGCTCGAATTTACCCGCGTCGTGCTGCACGTCGGCGACGTGAGCCGGGTGGACAGCACAGGCATGGGCCTGCTGGTTCGCTTCCTTACGCACACGCGCAGCCGGGGCGGCGATTTTCGCTTGGCATCCTCGCCACCTTTCCTGGCCAACCTGCTCAGTCTGACTAAGCTCTCCACCATCTTCCGGGTTTATGACTCGGAAGAAGAAGCCATCGTTTCATTCCTCAAAGGTTCTGCCGTCCCGAAGCAGGATGCGGCTGTCGCGGGCCCCAGAGTGTTGTTCGTGGACCAATCGCCTGATCTGTGTGCTTTTGTGCGGAGCGTGCTGCACCATCATGGATATGACGTGCTGTCCACCTGTCGGGTTCACGATGCCAAGCTCCTGCTCACCGCGAGCAACGTGGACTACATCGTGCTGGGACCGGATAGTTCTCGGCTGCCATCCGACAGCGTGTTGGCTTCGCTGCGGTCGCTGGCGCCCAAGGCGGCAACTGTGCTGCTGCACAGCGAGTTCAAACACCGGGATGCCGAACAGGCCGGAATCGAGTTGTTGCAGATGATGCAGGCTGGCGCGCAGTCGTAGATCAGGCGGCTAGAAGTCGGTTATCACGCGATGCACGATAGCCTGTCTCTGGGCAGGCGGCTCGTCTTCAATCTGGTAGCTCTGCTCGATCAGCTTTCGCGCCCGCTCCATGCGTTCCTCGGAATTGTAGTGAATGGTGCACAGCGGCTCGCCTTTGACAACGAGGTCGGAGATTTTCTTGTGCAGGACCATGCCAACGGCGTGGTCCACAACATCGTCCATCTGCTCGCGGCCCCCTCCGAGCAGCACGCAGGCCGTCCCCATCTGTTCGCATTGGATCGCGCTGACGTAGCCGTCACGTGTAGCCTCGATCGGAGTCTGCCCACGAGCCCGCTGCAGGCGGCGATGATCGTCGATTGCGAGGTGATCTCCGCCTTGCAGCTTCGACCATGTGGCGAAACTTATCGAGCGCCGCGCCTGAATCCAGCAGCTCACGCGCCAGGTGTTGTCCCTCCGGCATGCTCGCGGTTTTTCCGCCGAGATAGAACATCCACGCCGCCAGATCCACGCACAGATCGCGCAAATCGCTCGCTCCCTGGCCGCGCAGCACGGCGACGACCTCCTCAATTTCCAGCGCATTGCCCACGTGCGTTCCCAGCGGCTGATTCATGTCGGTGATGAGCGCGACCGCACGCACGCCCATGCGCCGCGCCGTTTCCACCATCAGTTCGGCCAGATAGACCGCGTCTTCCTCGCGCTTCATAAACGCGCCCGAGCCCGTCTTAACGTCGAGGACCAGCGCGTCGATGCCCTCGGCCAGCTTCTTGCTCATGATGGAAGCGCAGATCAGGGATGGGCTCTCCACCGTGCCGGTAAAGTTTCGCAACTGGTAGAGCTTGCGATCGGCGGGAACAATCTCTTCGGTCTGGCTGATGATGGCGCACCCGCATTCTTCCAGCACGCGCCGGAACTCGGCGACAGGGAGATTCACATTGAATCCGGGGATCGCCTCCAGCTTATCGAGCGTACCGCCGGTGTGACCGAGGCCGCGCCCGCTGATCATTGGCACGATTAGCCCGCCGGCTGCCACCAGCGGCGCCAGCACCAGCGAGGTCTTGTCGCCCACGCCGCCGGTCGAGTGCTTGCCCACCTTCCTGGCAGAAATCGCCGACAGATCCAGCAACTCACCAGAATGCAGCATCACGTCGGTGAGGTGGGCCGTCTCCGCTCGCGATAGGCCCCGAACGTGAGCGGCCATCAGCCAGGCGGCGGCCTGGTGATCGGGGATGTGTCCCACAGTGTAAGAGTGCACGAGGTGTTCGATCTCCTCGCGCGAATGTTCCAGGCCATCGCGCTTCTTGCGGATGATGTCCAGGACATGGCCGGCGTTGGGAGAACGGTGGGGCGGAGAATGGGTCACGAAATCGGCCTCGGTGCTAGTTGGGACACTCGGTCAGCTGCGCCAGGGGCAGTCCCCACTCGTTCAGAGCGTGGCGCAGGTCCTCCGTGGTTTGCTTCCAAGTCTTGGGATTGCTCCCCTGCAATGTGTTCTCGCTTTCGAAGTCGAGGACCTTGGACGCGCCGCAAACCTGCAGCGCTTCCAGTTGTCCAGCCGGGACTAGCTTCTCGAGCAGCTCTTGATCGCCATAGGCCGGAATCCCTCCGATGATTACTAATCTCACGTCGCCGGGACTGGCATGCAGCAGCGCCCGGTACGCGTCGGTCTCCCTGCTCTTGACGACCAGCAGGTCGGCAAACAACTGGGGTTTCAAACTGCCGATCATGGTGTCAACTCTCGCCAGCTGTGCGGGATTGGCGGTCGCCATCTGCACCAACTCCGCATCCGTGAACACTGGCGGGGACTGGCCTGCGTTCCAGGTTGCGGCATACTTCAACTCCTGCAACATGCCGTCGCTTCCCGTCGGGCTCCAGTCGGGAGATATCGCTATCTTCAGCCCCGACTGCTTGGCGGCACGAACGTCGGTGGTATCTCCGTACAATCCAATATTGCTGTGCGGCGACCAGATGAGGCCGACACCTGCGTCGTGCATCTGGCTGAATTCCGGCTGGTGCAGGGCCACACCGTGAATGATGGATACTCCGGGCCGCAGAAATCCGCGTGCTTTGAGCATCCTGAACTCGCGCGCCGCACTGGCGTCGGTCGGCTTTCCCTCCGCAAGGTGCACGACGAAGGCGGTCAATGCGCCGCTATCAAGTGCCTTTGTGATGTTGGTAACGTCGGCCTCCGAAAGCTCCAGCGGGAAAACCTCGTTGCGCAGCTTCTCGACGTTGCCCGGCTTCGCCGGATTCGGCGGATAGAGTCCCGAGTAGAAGTCGAGGTTACGCGCCAGACCCTCGATGCACTTCTGCTTGTCTGGCTTCAGGTTCCATTGGTTGAGACTGCCGATGACCGACGTTGCGCCGCCAACGATCGCCTTCACTTCGGCAAACTGCTCCGTATCGCACGCCAGGCCATCATCGAAAACCTTGCCTTCAGGAGTGGTCAGCACGATCTTGTACTCCGGAAGCGCCTGCCACTCATAGCGGTTGGCGAATTCGCGGTTCGGCTTCCATCGCGGCAGGAAGTTCCAGGTCAGGTGGTCGTGCAGGTCAATCAGGCCGGGGTAAATGAAGCCGCCCGTATCAATGACCTGGGTCCCGGCTGGAACGGGAATGTCTTTGCCAAGGTCTTTGATCTTGTCGCCAACAATCAGAATGGTCCCGTTCGCGATGACTTCCATCGGCGTCACCAGCGTCCCGCGCAACCCATACTGCTTTTCCTGGGCCCACGATGGCAGGCAGCCCAGGACCACAAGGAACAGCAACGCAGCGAGGCAGACTTTCCGGTGGAACGCTCTCATCTCGAACTCCAGGGGAAGGCAGCATTGTGCCACAGTGCGGGAGGAAGTACACCCAAACTGGTTGTTGGCCCGCAAAATGAGGTATGCTCGTCGCCAACATTTTGG
The DNA here is from genome assembly GCA_963843005.1 of uncultured Acidobacteriaceae bacterium. Classification (GTDB taxonomy): domain Bacteria; phylum Acidobacteriota; class Terriglobia; order Terriglobales; family Acidobacteriaceae; genus Bog-257. The sequence goes on from CAWJIW010000017.1 coordinate 18,596, forward strand.
GGGTAGATATGAAACCTATGGCTATCGCAACTCTGCTGCTGGCCTTCGCGACCGCTGTCGTCGCGCAGACCGCGGCTTCAGCCCAGAGCACCAGCAATCCTGTCGTCAGCACGGTGCGAACGCTCGAAGAGCGCCAGTCGAAGAACCTGATCGGCGCCGCCGACGAAATGCCCGCCGATAAGTACAGCTACCATCCCACGCCGGAGCAGATGAGCTTCGCCCACCTTATGGTGCATGTCGCCGAGGCGAACAACGGTATGTGTGCACGTGTTGCCGGCGACCAGCCGCGTGAGACCAAGTTGAGTGAAAGCGATTCCAAAGACGTGCTGAGCAAGGCAGTCAAGGATTCGTTTGCGTACTGCGAGCAGGTACTGGCCAAGGCTGACGATTCCACGCTTGGCCAGCCGGTCGCGTTTTCCGGCGGACGCACCGGCACGCGTGCCGCGGCGCTTATTTACCTGGCGACGGGCTGGGCGGACCATTATGCCGCTGCCGCGATGTATCTGCGGCTGAACAATCTGCTGCCGCCCAGCGCCAAGAAATAGGCTACTCGGCCTTTACGACAATCAGCTCGAAGCTGCCCGGCACCATCGCCGGCCGCTGACCGGGAGCGGGCGGCTTGGGGTCGCGCTGCGCCGTGACCAGATAGGCAACGTTGTTCTCGTAGTCCATGGCCATGGTGCGCGCGCCCTTGGCAGTGGGCACGTTCTGCGTGACCGTGTACTTGTCGGGACTGTCTTCGTGAATCACGGTCAGCACGGCGTCTTGGCCACAGGACATGAACACCTCTTGCGTGCTGGCATTGAAGCGCCCGGCATCCACACCTTCGCCGATGGGGACTGTGGTCACAACCTTGCCACTCACCGAGTCCACCACGGCCATTACTTTGTTGCCGCATCCGGCGAACAGGCGGTGGTGGGCGCGATCAAAAGCCAGCGCGCTGGGCTCCTGGCACGAACCTAAGGGCCAGCGGTTCAACACCGTGAGCTTGTTCGCGTCGATCTCTGCAATCTCATTCTTGTCCTCGATGTTGACGAAGACCTTCCCTTTCTCGTCGGTCGCGGGGAACTCCGGCTTCCCGCCGAGCGGGACAGTGCCAACAACTTTGCCGGTGGCCGCATCCACGACTGTCGAATCTTTGCTCCGCGCGTTGAAAGTGAACACGTGCTTGGTGAAGGGGTCGTACATGATGGCGTCGGGCCGCTCGCCGACCTTGACGTTGTCCAGTTTCTTAAGCGTCTTGAGATCGAAGATGGTGACACTGTTATCGCCGCCGTTGCTGATGAAGCCGCGGTTCAACTCCGGCGCGAGGGTGACCCCGTGGATGCCGGAGAGGTCAGGGATATCGGCGCTTACCTTGAGCGTGTTGGTGTCCACCACCATGACGTGGGTGCCGCGCGTAATAAACAAACGGTGGGCGTCTTTGTCGTAGTAGAGATAATCCCAACCTCCTTCGCCGCCGAGCTTGATGGTGTTCGCCACCTTGTATTGCTTTTGTGCGAACGCCGGTACGGCCACGAGAACGGCGGTCGCGATGAGTACTGCGATAACTCGTTTCATAATCTCCTCTTCATTTTGCTTCTGCGTGATTCGGGCTGTGACTCAGATAAAAGTGGACGGCAGGGGTGATGATTAGCGAGAGCACCATCGAGAGCAGGATGCCTCCGATCACGGCGATGGCGAGCGGTTGCAGCATTTGCGAACCCGCTCCCAATGCTAATGCCAGCGGCAGCATACCGGCGACCGCGGCCATGGCGGTCATGACGATGGGCCGCAAACGGCGGCGTCCGGCCTGGATCATGGCCTCCTCGGCGGAAGAGACCGGCACGGCGGAACCGCTGGTCGGCATCCAGCAGCAGGATGCCGTTCTTGGCGACGATGCCGATCACCATGATCAGGCCCATAAACGAGGCAATGTTGAACGTAACGTTGGTGACCAGCAGGGCCAGGAATACACCGGAGGTCGAGAGCAGGGCTGACGCCAAGATCGCCACCGGCGCCGCCAGCGTGCGAAATTCGAACAGCAGCACCATAAACACCAGCACGATCGCCAGCACCAACACCAACATGAGGTCGTGGAACGATTGCTGCTGCTCCGCGTAGGTCCCGCCGTAGATGACGCGAATGGAAGATGGCACACCCAAGTCGTCCACCGTTTTCTGCACCGCTTTGATGGCGCTGCCCAGGTCACGTCCCTCCAACCGTGCCGTGACCGCCACGTCGCGCTGCAAGTTTTCACGGCGAATTTCTGTCTGTCCCGGCAATTCCGAAACGTTCGCCAAAGTTCCTAAAGTCGCGGTGCGTCCGCTGGCGCTGTTCAGCAGCGTATTACTCATCGCGTCGAGTGAAGCGCGATTGGCTTCGGGATAGCGCACGCGAATGGTGTAGGCGATGTCCTGGGCAATCACAGGCGTTGCTGCAGGCTCACCTCCGAGAATGGCGGTGGCATCGGTGGCGACTTCCTCCGGCGTGAAGCCGGCGCGCGCGGCCACTGTCGGATTCACCTGAAAGACCGTCGCCGGGCCGCTGATGGTATTTTCGATGCCGTTGCGGATGTCCACCACGCCAGAGACCTTCGCAATGGCATCACCGATGGTTGGCGCCCATTGCCGCAGGAGCGCGGCATCAGGCGAGAACAGCTTGATCTGGATGGGCTCGGGCGCGTTCGACAGATCGCCGATCATGTCCTGCAAGACCTGCACGAACTCCACTTCTACCGCCGGTTCCTGTTGCCTGATCGTGGCCCGCAACTCGGCCATGATCTCCTCCACGTTTCGGCCGCGCTTGCTTTTCAGCTTCACCGCGAAGTCGCCACGGTTGGCTTCGGTAACCGCGGCGAGGCCAAGCTCCAGGCCAGTGCGCCGCGAGAAGCTCGCGATTTCGGGCACCCGTTGCAGGATCTGCTCGATATGTCTGAGCATGCGGTCGCTTTCCTCAAGCGATGTGCCCGCGGGAGTGAGGTAGTCCAGCACGAAGCCGCCTTCATCCATCTCCGGCAGCAGGTCCGAGCCCAGCGCCTTGTAGCAGAAGAAGGAAGCAACGATGAGAGTCGCGCTGAAGAGCGCGATCCACTTCGGGCGTTCCAACGCGAAGCGCAAGCAGCGTTCGTAGAAGTCGATCACCCGCCTGAAATGTCCGCTGATGGCGGCTTCTTCCGCAGCCAGCAGCTTGTCCCGGTCGCTCAAATCATTGCGCGAAGCGCCATCGGCGTTGTTACGGTGAATGAAGTACTGGCTCAGCGTCGGCGTCCAGGTCAGAGCAAGCGCCAGTGAGGTAAGCAGCGACGCGCTGACCGTGATGGCCAGCGCGCGGAAGAACACGCCGGTCACGCCGGTCACGGCGATCAGCGGGAGAAAGACCACGATGGGCGTTATGGTCGAGCCGACCAGAGGTGTGGTGATCTCTCGCAAGGCGCTGTGGATGGCTTCCAGCCTGCCTTGGCCGGCGTCGCGATGCAGCGCGATGTTCTCGACCACCACGATGGCGTCGTCAATCACCAAGCCCACCGCCGCGGCGAGTCCGCCCAGCGTCATCAGGTTGAAACTCTGGCCGAGCACCTTCAGTACGATGAAGGTGACGAGCACCGTCGCAGGAATCACCAGCACTGCTACGAGTCGAGGCCCCCCAGTCGCGCAGAAAGAGCACCATGATGAGCGATGCCAGGATGACGCCGATCAGAATAGCATCGGTCACGCTCCTGATGGATGCGGTGACGATCTCAGACTGGTCGTAGAAGGGCTGAAGCTGAATGCCCGGCGGTAAGGTACTGGCGAATTTGGTCGATCTCGGCATGCACTTCGTTGGCGACCACAACCGTGTTGCTGTCGGGTTGCCGGCTGACGCTGAGCAACACGGCAGGCTTGGCGTTGGCGGTCACGATCGTGTAGAGCGGCTTCACCCCAGGCGCCACACTGGCCACGTCGCCGACGCGAACGGGAATGCCGGTTTGCGTTGTCTTGATGACGATCTGCGACAGTTGCGCAGGGTCCTTTACCTGGCCGTCGACTAATCCGAGATAGAGCTGATGGTTCTGTTGCAGCAGGCCGGGCGAATCAATCAGGTTGGTGCGGCGGACCGCCTCCAGAATGTCGGAGACGGTGACATTCGCCACCAGCAGCTTGGCAGGGTCGGGCGTGATGTGAAATTCGGGCTCCTGCCCGCCTTGCACCAGGACCGTCGCCACCCCATCGAGGCGATTGAGCCGCGGCTTCAGGTCGTACGTCGCCATGGTCCAGAGTTGCGTCTGCGGAACGGTGTCGGAGGTGAGACTGTAGCCGATGATCGGAAAGCTGGCAAACGTGAGGCGATGCGTCTGAATGTTGGTAGTGGGTGGCAATGTGCCGCGAACGCGCGCCAGCGCCGCATCCACCAGTTGCAGCGTGGTGACCATGTCCACGTGCCATTCGAAGAACAGGTCCACTTCAGCCGAGCCCCGGCTGGTAATGGAGCGCACCTGCTGCAGATCCGGGCACGCTGTTCACCGCTTCCTCGATGGGCCGCGTGATGGTGACCATCATCTGATCAATCGGCATCACACCGTTGTCAACCCCGATCAACACGCGCGGGAAGTCGGTGGTGGGAAAAACGGAAGTCGGGATGGTGAACGCGAGATACGCGCCGGCTATCGCCACGATGAGGATGAGAAAGATCAACGATTTCGCGTAGCGCGTAAACCAGTAGCGGTCGTCGGCAGGTCCGGCGGTGCGCAGGCGCTGGAGCATGGATTTCCAATTCATGCGCACGCTATTCCGTTCTGCTTTCCAGGTTCCGACGGCGTCGCTGGCCGGGCTATCTTCACTTTGGTGTTGTCGGGCAGGCCGTAAGAGCCGCTCACCACTACCGTCTCTCCGCCACTCAGCCCCTTGGTGATCTGCGCGCGGTCGCCTTCGCGTATGCCGATTTCAACCGACAACCTGGTGAGCGCGGTCGTCTTTGACGATCATGACCGTGGTCTCACCCTCGGGCGTCTTCAGCAGCGCCGATGTAGGAACCACGATGGCGTCGGTGACGGTCCGCGCGGTCATCTGGGCGTTGACGGTGCTGCCGGGACGCAACCGGCCATCGGGATTGGCCGCCTCGATCCACACTTCCACCGTAGTGCTGTTGGGATCGAGCGCCGGGCTCACCAGCGTGACTTTCCCGCTGACGCGAATATCTCCCGGCGCAGCGATGGTCGCGACGTCGCCGGGCTTCAGCAACGCAGCGTCGCTCTGCGGAATGTGGGCCCGCGCAATCACCGACGACGCATCCATGATGGTCAGCATGGCGGTACCGGGGGCGGGCGTCTCGCCGGGATAAATGGGACGTTCAGTGACGACGCCGTTGATGGGACTGCGAATCTCCGTATAGGCGAGCTGCGCGGCAGCGCCCTCGTACTTTCCTTTGGCCGAAGTAAGCTGGCCCTGGGCCGACTTCAACTGCTGCTGCTTGCCCGCCGATTGCAGCGCAGCGAGATGTTTTTCGGCAATTTCGTATTGCGCCTTCGCTTGGATCAGCGCGACTGCGGACGAATCCAGCTCCTTGCGGGGCATCGCCCCCTGCTCGAAGAGCGCGCGGCGGCTGTCATAGACCTTCTGCGCGGCCTCATAAGTTTGCTTCGCGGCCTTCAGGTCGAACTCGGCCTTCTGCCACTCTTCCGGCAAGGCTGACGACGTGGCGATGGCATAGGTCGCCTGCGCCTGTTCGAGCGCGCCTTTGTTCTCAACTTCGGCGGCGGCGAGGTCACGGTTCTCCATGACGGCCAGCAGTTGGCCGCGGCTGACCCGGCTGCCACGATTCACGTAGAAGGTTTTTACCGGGGCCACGACCTTCGGAGTGATGGCCGCCTGATCGCGCGGAAACAGGACCGCTTCGGCGCTGATGATCTGCTGAATCTCGCCACGCTGGGCAGTGGCTGCGCGCACCGTGACCTCCGGCTGCGGTTCCTCTTCTTTCTTCGAGCAGGAGGCCAGACTGGCGGTGATGAATCCCAGAGCCAGCGCGGAGATCAGGGCCTGACGCCTGCGGTGTGTTTTCATGGTTAGAAGGCTCCCGTCAGCGTCTGCAGCTTGGCAATCGCGACATGGTAGCGGACCTCGCCGTCGCGATGGTTGTTGCGCGCCTGCGTCAGCGTGTTCTGGGCGTCCACTATTTCCAGCGCGGTTGCTTCTCCTGCCTGATAACGCAGAGTGGTCAGCCGCAAACTGTCGGCAGCAAGCTCGACGGAGTTGCGCAGGGCGTCCAATTGCCCTCGCGCCGTCTCCGCTTCGGAGTAGAACGATTGCAGGTCAGCGATGGCCTGCCGCTGGGTAGCACTCAACTCGACCTGGGCCTGACGCCGCTGCAGCTCGGCTTGTTTGACTTTGCTCTCGATCGCTCCCCAGTGCCACACCGGTATGTTCAAGGTCGCAGCAGCGGAGTAGCCAAGGTTCCGGAAGCCGTCTGTATTGACCGCGAAATGGTCGGCGTCAATGCCGTAGAAATAGCCGAGCGCCAGCGAGGGCAGGTGACCAGCACGCGCCACCGTGACCTCGTGGTTGGCGACATCGAGCGCGGCAAAAGCGGCGGTCAATTCGGGATTGTTCTTCTGCGCCATTTGCTGCACCTCGCTCATCAGCGGCAGCGCGGGCGCAGCTCCGAGTTCGTCGGTCAAAGTGAAGTCCTGAAAAAAGTTGGGGAACAGCAGGACCGCGAGAGCCAGCCGGGCATTTTGCTCGGCCAGCTTTGCTTCCTGTATCGCGCGCTGCTGATCGTTGGCCTGGATTTGCGCCTTGATCACGTCCGAGTGGGCCACTTCGCCGCCCTGCTCCAGCTTGCGGCTGATGTCCAGGAAGTGTTGCGCTTCGTCGCTTGCCGCCTGCGTGCTCACGGTTCTATTTCGTGCCGCCAGCAATCCATAATATGTTTGCACCACCGTGACGGTCAGACCGCGGGCGGCAATCTCGGCCCTGGCGGTTGCCAGCGCTTGCGCGGCCGATGCGCGCTGGTAGTCTGCGATTTGCCCCAGGCCGACAACTTGTTGTGCGGCGCCCTGGCTGATGTACTCATGCACGCCATTGTTGCCGATGAAACGGCCAGACGCCGTTCCATTTCCCTGGGTGTAGATGAAGCCATTGTTGTAGTCCACGTTGGGCAGCAGCGCCGCGCGCGCCTGCACGCGGTCTTCGCGGGCGAGTCCCAGTTGAGTCAACGCCATTTGAAACTGCGGGCTGTTGGCCCGGGCACGAGCCAGCGCATCCGCCAGCGTCAGGGCAAGCGTGGACGCTGGCTGAGCGTTGGATGTGCCCGATGGCGCCTGTGCCGACAGGATGGTTTGGGCTGGCGATGCAAGTACACCGAGCAGCAGGCCGGCGATGAGCGCGATAATTTTGTGGCTCGTGTACACGGCTCCCTCACAGAGGAACATCAATAGAGTGACGGAATGTACCTTAATAGAACCTGAATGGATGGGACGTTTACGGATTGATGAACTGGTCGTGGACTTAAGCCCAGCTTCAGGTTGACCGGCGTAGCATTGCATAGGATATAGGCAAGATGCGGCTCCTGATCATCGAAGACGAGCGGCGACTGGCGGAGAACATTGCCCGCAGCCTGCGCGAGAGCGCTGGCTACGCCGTGGATGTGGCGCTCGATGGCGAAGAGGGCCTGTTCATGGCGGAGTCTAATCCGTATGACCTCGTCATTCTCGATCTTATGTTGCCGAAGCTGGATGGTCTGAGCGTTCTGCAGCGCATTCGCAGCGGTGGCTCCGGTGTGCCGGTGCTGGTGCTCACCGCGCGTGACGAGAAGGAATCCGTAGTTGCTCTGCTGAACGCCGGCGCCGATGATTACGTTGCTAAGCCCTTTGATCTCGGAGAACTGCTGGCCCGCGCCAAGGCGCTTATCCGGCGTGGCAAAGGCCAGAGTGCAGCCGTGCTGAAGGTCGGAGATCTGGAGATCAACACAGCCGACCTCAGCGTGCGCCGCAAGGGCAAAGCTGTCACCCTCACGGCTATGGAATATCGCGTCCTCGAATATCTTGCGCACCGCCCAGGCGCCATCGTTCCCAAGACCGAGTTGCTCGAGCATCTTTACGACTTCAACTGGGAACGATTCAGCAACGTCATCGAGGTGTACATCTCCGGCTTGCGCCGTAAACTCGAGGACGGCGGTGAGGGCAAGCTCATCCATACTCTGCGCGGACAGGGGTACATGCTTCGCGGCTGATATGCGCACAACGTCCATCCAGCGCCGTTTGATCGCAGCGGTTGTAGTTTCGCAATTGCTACTGGCTATCGGACTGTTGTCCGTGGCCGTATATTTCACGCGGCGACAACTGCGCAATGCATTCGACGCGCAATTGCAGGGGCGCGCCATGAGTATCGCTGCGCTGGTGCGCTACTCCGAAGACCCGCATCCCAAGCTGATCTTCGAGGAGGAGCTGGTTCCGCCTCCGCTGGAGAAGGAGCATGCCGACCTCTATGAAGTCATCGGCGGGGATGGGCGCGTGATCGCGCGCTCACCAAATTGGCCGGAAAACTTCGAACCAGTTCCGAAGAAAGACCGGCAGCACGCCAATTTCAACATCAATGACACGCGATATCGCGCCGTGCGCCTGGAAAACGTTCCTGTGCTCGACCGCGAGGGCGACGCGCCTTCCACCGACGTGCTGACGGTTACCTACGCAGCCCCCACCGAGCAGATGGCGCGCGCCGTGGCATATGCCGGCATGTACATCGCGATCGGCAGCGGATTGCTGTTACTCATAACTGTCGGGATCGCGGTCTGGGGACTGCGGCGCGGCCTGCGACCTTTGGCGGAACTGGCTTCGAGCGCGGCCTCCATCACCACCTCGAACTGGGAGCTGAATCCCAGCCAGGCGGCATTGAGCACGACCGAGCTCGCACCGCTGACGCAGGCGATGACGGCCATGCTGGACGGATTGCATCGCGCCTTCACGCAGCAGCGCGAATTCCTGGCGAATGCGGCACATGAGTTGAAGACGCCGGTGGCGATCCTCAAATCCACTTTGCAATCGCTGCTGCAGCGGCCGCGCGCGGCGGAGGAGTATCGCGCTGGCCTGGAGCAGGCGCTGGAGGATATGGCGCGGCTGGAGAAATTGCTGCACTCCATGTTGCGCCTGGCGCGGGCGGAGCAATGGGCCGCAGGCAGCGCCCGCCGCGATCTCGATACCGTGGATGTGGCCGCGACCTGCCAGGGCGCAATCGAGCGCCTGGCGCCGCTGGCGCACGAGCGCAACGTCGCGATTGATTTCACCAGCAACGGAGCCATGCCGCTGCGCGCCGACGCCGACGATCTCGAACTGGTCTGGTGCAACCTGCTGGAGAACGCCATCCGCTTCAGCCCGTCCGGCGAGCGCGTGCAGTTCCGCGTGCGATCGAATGGCCAGAGAACGTCTGTCGAAGTGGAAGACAACGGCCCAGGAATTCCGGTGGCAGACCTCTCGCGGATCTTTGAGCGGTTCCATCGCGCCGATAGCTCACGGGCGCGCGAAACCGGCGGATACGGTCTAGGTCTGGCCATTTCCAAGGCCCTGATTGAAGCGTACGGCGGAACGATCACGCCGGAAAGCCGTCCCGGTCACGGTACTCGCATGGTGGTGGAAGTGCCAACGGAGCATGGCCGCTAGGCGGCTCCACGACGTTCGATGTCAACGCGTGCAGCTTGTGCTGAGCGTAGTCAGTTCCACTACCGTCAAGTAATAGGAGAACTGATCTGCTCCTGCCCCGGCTTTTTCGTTTGGAGAGTTCTTCGGCTTCCGACTTCGGCAGCACCTTTTCATGGCCGGAGACACTCACCACATGATTGATTTCTTTCGCGAGATCGATGCTGGTACTGCTGAGTTCCCAGGTCCGGCTGTCTTGATCGGTGATGTAGTAATGTCCCGGCTCGCTTCGCCTCTTCAGACATCCCGTGACCACGACCTGGTGGTGCGTGCCCGCGTTGGGCGTCTTCGCTCCGGATTGGACGTTCTGGGTTGTGTTCTGCGCGCACAACAGCAACGAACAGAAACTGACTAGTACCAACACAGTCAGCCACAGCGCAATTCTATTTAGACGTGACACAAACTGCTGCTCCTTCTAGTGGCGGAAGTGCCGCACTCCCGTAAGCACCATTGCCAGGCTCAGCCTGTTGGCGGTGTCGATGACTTCCTGGTCGCGTACCGAGCCGCCCGGCTGAATGATTGCCGTTGCCCCCGCTTTGGCGATTTCCTCCACACCATCCGGAAAGGGAAAGAACGCATCGGACGCCGCCACTGAGCCTTTGATGCCGAGCACGGACTTCATCGCGCCGATCCTGGCCGAATCCACGCGGCTCATCTGGCCGGCACCGACGCCGGTGGTCTGGCCATTGCGCGCGTACAGGATGGCATTCGACTTCACGTGTTTGCAGACCTTCCACGCGAACAGCAGGTCGCGCATCTCCTGGTCGGTGGGCTTGCGCTCCGTCACGACCTTCAGGTCGGCCGCGGTCAGCGGGCGCACGTCGTTGTCCTGCAGGAGCACACCGCCCGAAACGTTTTTCAGCACCCACTTCTCCTGCATGGGAACCACTTCCACCAGGCGCAGATTCTTCTTAGCTGCGAAGACCTCCCGCGCATCGGCATCGAATCCCGGTGCCGCAATGGCCTCGACGAACAGCTTGGCCATCTCAGTAGCCGTGGTTCGGTCAATCGGCTGCCTGACGCCAATGACGCCGCCGAAGGCCGAGACGGGATCACATTCCAGCGCGCGTTTGTAGGCCTCCGTCAAAGTAGCGCCGACCGCGGTTCCGCAGGGATTGGTGTGCTTGATGATGGCGCAGACCGGCTGGTCGAATTCCTGAGCGAGGTCCCACGCCGCCTGCAGGTCAACAATGTTGTTGTAGCTGAGTTCCTTGCCCTGCAACTGCTTGCCGTTGGCGACACCTTGACCCGAGCCGTCCGAATACAGCGCGGCTTTCTGGTGCGGATTTTCGCCGTAGCGCAGATCCAACGCTTTGCGGAAGCTGAGGCGCAGGGTTTCGGGAAAGCTGTCGGGCCTGCCGAGGTCGAACTTTCCGCCTTCGCCCTCAGGAGCTCCGATGCGCTCCAGGGTTGACGCGATAGCCGAATCGTACGCTGCAGTGGTGGCGAAGGCCTTCTGCGCCAGGCCCCACTTGGTCGGCAGTGACAGCGAGCCGCCGCTGCTCTCCATCTCCTTCGCGATGGCGTCGTAATCTGACGGGGAAGTCACGATGGCGACGTCCTGGAAATTCTTGGCCGCCGAGCGCACCATCGAGGGCCCGCCGATATCAATGTTCTCAATGATGTCTTCAAACTCCACGCCGGGTTTTGAGGCTGTCTTCTCGAAGGCGTAGAGGTTGACCACCACCATGTCAATCGGCTGGATGCCGTGCTCGCTGACGGCGGCACGATGTTTGGGGTTGCTGCGCACGTGCAGGATCCCGCCATGCACTTTCGGGTGCAGCGTCTTCACGCGGCCGTCGAGCATCTCGGGAAATCCGGTGAGGTCGGAAATATCCTGCACGGCGATGGCTGAATCGCGCAGCAGCTTGGCCGTGCCTCCCGTGGAGACCAGTTCCACTCCCATGGCGGAGAGCTTGCGCGCGAACTCCACCAGTCCTGTCTTGTCCGTAACGCTCAGAATTGCGCGCTGAATCCCTGCCATGAATGCCTCTTTAGTCTCGGCCGCCCGCTAATGCGGCCCTGCTTCGGATAAGGAATGATTGCTCTAAACGGTTCGAAGGGGGTTGCCGGTCCATCAAGAAAGCCAAGTATTTCGGCGGAAATCGGAATATAGCACACGAAGCCGGTCCGGCATCGTGCGGCCTCTCAGCGCGGTCCGCAGCGTAGCGTCTGCGACTGACCGGACTCGTCACTCTGCGTTGGCAGAAATTCAGCAGTTGAGCTTAGAACCAAACCGAAGCGGTTCTTGAGAGCGAATATGCCCGGGAGTTACTTGCTGGTGTTGCCCGCCATCTTCTTCACCATCGCCAGGACGAGCTTGCGGTCGCTATCGTTCAGATGGGGCGAGTAACGGCGAATCTGGGTCAGGAACCGCACCTCGTCTTCGGCCAGTTGAGGCGTGGTCTTGTGGCTGTTCACACCGGTACCGTCGCTGAAGAACTGAGCCAGGGGAAGGTCCATTGCCGCGGCAATCTTGGCCAGAGTGTCAAGCGACGGAATCGTATGCCCGTTCTCCACTCGCGACAGATAACATCGCAGCAGCCCGGTGCGTTTTTCGATATCGCCCTGCGACATGCTTTTTTGCAGGCGATAGTTGCGGATAGTTTCGCCGATGTTCATTACGGGTTCGCGTCCTGACGAAGAAGTGGCCATGCTGTTGACCGCATAGTAATCAGCGCGTCGCGGAGTGGCAAGTAAATTTTCGCAACACGAGGATGCTGCAGTGCAAAAGCCAGCTTCGACATACGCTACGAGTTACTGTTTAGTTACCAACGTGTGTATGAAGATAAGGCTTAGGTGTTGGTAGTGGTTGGGCGCATCAGGCAAGCTCCGGCGGGCGGCTGAGTCCAACGCCGCGAGGATGTTAGACTATCCTTGACCTCGAAAACTCCGCCGATCCGCAAGGGACCGGCCCACCGCCGAAGTCGGGACGTGGCTCAGCCTGGTAGAGCACTCGCTTGGGGTGCGAGGGGTCGGCAGTTCAAATCTGCCCGTCCCGACCAAATTCCAAAGGTCAATACTCAGCCGAACCCAGATCCCTCGCTACGCTCGGGATTTCGCCTGCGGGCTCAGACGCCCGCAAAGCGGCTCAAGTTCAAATCTGCCCGTCCCGACCAAATTCAGCCGTCAGCACTCAGCATTCGAGCCAAGAAGCAGATCCCCACGCTCAGGGCTTCGGCTCTGGAATTCCGCCGCGTTTGTACGCCTTTCCTAGCGTCTCCCCGCGAAACAATCGTTCGTCTATCCGGTGAAGACACTTGGCCATACCCGCCGGCAGCAGCTGGTAGTGGTGGATTTCCAGCAGGTGATGCACGATGAACCAGATGGGCTTCTCGGTCGTCATCCACTCCCTGGAATCGAAGCGGGTCAGGTTCACGGGGCGCGAAAAAGTTCTGAGCGTCCGTTCGCGCCGCAGGTTGAAGTAGATGTTGAAGTAGCTCATTGCCAGCTCGCGCAATGAACGATACACGGGCTCGCGATAGCGGCATCCCGTGTAGTTGGACTTGGCCACCGCTCCCCAGTGCCCCTTGATCCGGTAGATGGCGAGCACATGGTCGGTGTCATTTTCTGCTTCGAAGTCCACGATCAGCGGAGGAAAGCCGTTGGCGCGCAGTGCAGCGGCAGCGAAGATCGCACCTTCCATGCAATGGGCAGTCTGCTCGCGCAATACCCGGCGTGGTGACCACGCAGTGTCGGCTAGATGGTACGGCAAGTCGTCCAGATAGCGCTGGATGCCGTACGGGTCCTTCATACTCCGTAGTTTGCGCGTCTCAGCGGGCGTAAAGCCGAAGCGGTTGTTGTCCATGATTGGTGGAGTGCAGTTTACCGCATCATCGCTAGGGCGAAACTGGGCAGAAGGTATTAGAATCAGCCAAACCCCGAACTTTGGGTGAAAAGGCCCGCGCAACTGGGCGCTGATCCAGGAAAGCTGTTACCACATGTCCGATCCACTGCTCATCGCACAAAGCAAAGATCCCCAGTACCTCCTGCCGCAAATGGCGAACCGCCATGGCCTGGTCGCCGGCGCAACCGGCACGGGCAAGACCGTTACCCTGCAGGTGATGGCGGAGAGTTTCAGCCGGGCCGGTGTGCCCGTATTCGCCGCCGATATCAAAGGCGACCTGTCGGGAATCAGCCAGCCTGGTACCGATAGCCCCAAGATCGCCGAGCGCATCAAGAAGATGAAGCTGGCCGATTTTTCATTCTCCGGGTGCCCGGTCACCTTCTGGGACGTATTTGGCGAGCAGGGACATCCAGTTCGTGCGACCGTCTCGGAGATGGGGCCGGTACTGTTCAGCCGTTTGCTAAACCTGAACGATACCCAGGCCGGTGTTCTGACCCTGGTGTTCAAGATCGCCGACGACACTGGCATGCTGCTGCTGGACCTCAAAGATATTCAAGCCATGTTGCAGGATGTGGGCGACCGGGCAAAAGAGTTCCAGACCCAGTACGGCAACATCTCGGCCGCCAGTATTGGCGCCATTCAGCGTGGACTGGTGGCTCTGCAGCAGGAGGGAGGAGAGAAGTTTTTCGGCGAGCCGGCGCTCAACCTCGACGATCTGATGCAGACCGATGCGAACGGACACGGCGTGGTCAATATCCTCGCGGCTGACAAACTCATTCGCTCGCCCAAGATCTATGCCACCTTCCTGCTGTGGTTGCTCACGGAACTCTTCGAGCGTCTGCCCGAGGTCGGCGATCCGGAAAAACCGAAGATGGTTTTCTTCTTTGACGAGGCCCACCTGCTGTTCACCGACCTTCCGCCGATCGTCGCCGACAAGGTGAAGCAGATCGTCCGCCTGATTCGGTCGAAAGGCGTCGGGGTTTATTTCGTTACGCAGAATCCGGTGGACGTCCCCGAAGATGTGCTCGGGCAGCTGGGTAATCGAGTGCAGCATGCGCTGCGAGCATTCACGCCAAAGGACCAGAAAGCCATCAAGGCTGCGGCCCAAACCTTCCGCACCAATCCCAAGCTGGACGTGGAGAAGGCAATCACGCAACTCGAAGTGGGCGAGGCGCTGGTTTCGTTTCTTGATGAAAAGGGAACACCCGGAATCGTTGAGCGTGCGCTGGTTTGCCCGCCTCACAGTCAAATCGGACCCATCACGCCCGAGCAGCGGCGGCAGATCATGCAGGCTTCGGTGGTCGCTGGCGTCTATGAAAACGCTGTCGATCGCGAGTCCGCTTACGAGCGGCTGAAGGGCAGGGCAGACAAACCCGCAGCCGAGGGTTCTGCCCAGAGCCAGCCTTGGTATTCCAACTTGTCGCTCTCGTCGCTGGGACTTCCCGGTGGAGGCGGAGGCGGCCGCCGCGGCGATAGCATGATGGAAGCGGCTGCAAAGAGCGCCGCCCGCACGATTGGCAGCAGCGTCGGCCGGCAGATTGTGCGCGGCGTGCTGGGATCTTTGTTGGGAGGGAGCAAACGTTAGCGGCGGGCCGCTGACGTGTTATGATTCGGAGCTTGCAGGAGTCCAATCGGCGCGGTTGCCGCTACGCGGCGGGCGTGTCCAAGGGGCGATCGTTCGAACGTGCCAAGCGAAAAACAGGTCAAATGGTCGCAACTCCGGGTTGGACTGACCGTACTCATTGCCCTCATCACCCTCGCGGTCCTCATCTTTGTCATGACCGGCACGACCGGCCTGTTCACCAAGAAAATTAAGATCCGCGCTTACGTGGACAACGCAGGCGGCCTGCGCGTAGGCGCACCGGTGCGTCTGGAGGGCGTGGACATTGGCAACGTAGTCGGCATCCACGTGGTCTCCGATCCCAAGCGCAGCCTCGCTCCGGTGGAAGTGATCATGAAGATCACCACCAAGTACGTAGATACCATGAACAAGGGCTGCCAGGTTGAACTGACCACGGCCGGCGTTCTGGGCGAGGTCTTCGTGGACATGGATTGCCGTCAGGCCAAGGGTGGTGCTATACAGAGCGGCGATGAGCTACCCACGAAGGACGTGCCGCAATTGCAGGACGTGGTGCGCGCCAGCCAAGGCACACTCCAAAACGTCGACACCCTGGTGAAACGGCTGGATAACATCATTTCGTATATACAGAGCGGAAAAGGATCCATCGGCAAGGTGATTTACGACCAAGCGCTGTTCGATCGCGCCAATGACATGTTGACCCAACTGCAGGAGGTTGTGGGTCAGATCAACTCCCCGAATGGGACGATCGGCAAACTCCTCAACAGCGAAGAGCTCTACAACAAGGCCAACGCTGCCGTCGATAACATCAACAAGATCATTGACGACGTCAACGGCGGCCAAGGTACGATCGGCAAGTTCCTGAAGGACCCCGCGTTGTACGACAATGCCAACAAGGCAGTCGTGCAGGCGAACCAGCTTGTAAGCGAGATTAATGCCGGCAAGGGAACGATCGGCAAATTGGCCAAGGACGAAGCCTTAGCACGTAAGCTCGACAGTACGATTACCCGGCTCAACAGCATCGTCGAACGTCTGGATAAGGGTGAAGGTACTGCGGGCAAGTTCCTGGTTGATCCTTCGCTGTACAACAACGCCGACCAGCTGCTGGTGGAAACACGCAACCTGATCGCAGCCATCCGCAAAGATCCGAAGAAGTACTTGACCATCCACCTGAAGCTCTTCTGAGGAGCAGGTGTAACTGCCGTCTGGTTATTTGCTCACCTGCCACGGATTTCCCGTCTAACCGCCGTTGTAGTACCGTTTTCTGTGGAGACCAGCCATTGTTCGTCTACACGGAGCTATCCATTTCTTCCCTAGGGTAACGACCTCGCGCCGGTTCCACGCGCGGCAGCGAGCGACATTTCATTTGCGAGGCAATCATGCGAACTCGTTCTCTCTTCGCTCTCCTGCTGCTGCTTGCGGCCGTTCTCTCCGTGGCCCAAACAGCACCCTCAGCTTCTTCCTCAGAACTTCCCAAGCAAATCCCCAGCTTCGACCTAACAGCCATCGACAAGACCGCCGATCCTTGCGTGGATTTCTATCAATACTCGTGCGGTAACTGGATGAAGAACAATCCCATTCCGTCCGACCAGACGCGATGGGGTCGCTTCAATAAATTGGCGGATAACAACCTCTATGTCCTGCACGACATCCTCGAAAACACGCAGACTCCGGGGAAGCACAGCGCAATCGAACAGAAGGTCGGCGCCTACTATGCTGCCTGCATGGGTGAAGCCACCATCGAGCAAAAGGGCGCTGCTCCTCTCCAGCCTGAGATGCAGAGCATCATGGCGGTCAAGTCGAAGCAGGAGCTGATTCCGCAACTCGCCAATATGCATCGCAACGGCATAGCGGTCCTGTTCAGCTTCTCCTCCATGCCGGACATGCACGACTCGAGGGTGACGATCGCCAACCTCGACCAGGGCGGAATCACGCTCCCTGATCGCGATTACTACCTGAAGGACGACGCAAAGTCGGTCGAGACCCGCCAGAAGTACTTGGAACACGTGCAGAAGATGTTCGAGCTCATCGGGGACACTCCGCCCGTCGCCGGGGCAGAAGCCAAGACCGCGCTTGGCGTCGAGACCGGTCTGGCGAAGGCCTCGATGGACCGCACCGAGCGTCGCGATCCCAGGAAACGCGACCACATGATGAAGACGTCGGAGATCGCTTCTCTTGCGCCCAACTTGGAGCTCACCCAGTACTTCGCCGACAACGGCTCGCCGAAATTTACCAGCCTGAACGTCGGTAATCCCGATTTCTTCAAAGCAGCGAACGAGCAGCTCAATACGGTATCGCTCGATGATTGGAAGACCTACCTCCGCTGGCGCACCCTGGACGCGCATGCCCCATTGTTGTCCAAAGCATTCGTCGACGAAGATTTCCAATTCAACCGCAAGTACATGGCAGGGCAGAAGGAGATGGAGCCACGGTGGAAGCGCTGTGTCCGCTCCACCGACCGTAACCTCGGGATGGCGTTAGGCGAACTCTACGTTGACAAGGTGTTTGGGCCGGAAAGCAAAGAGCGCACGGTCAAGATGGTGCAAGCCATCGAGAATGCCATGCACACCGACATCGGGCAGTTGTCCTGGATGTCCGACGCGACCAAACAGCAGGCCTACGCTAAGCTGGCCGCCATCGTTAACAACGTCGGGTATCCCGACAAGTGGCGCGATTACAGCTCGGTGATCGTAAAGCCCGATGACTACGCCGGCAACGTCACCCGCGCAGCGGCATTCGAAGTTAAGCGCCAGTACGACAAGATCGATAAACCGACTGACCGCCGGGACTGGACAATGACCCCGCCAACGGTGAACGCGAACTACCGTCCACCGATGAACGACATTAACTTCCCCGCCGGTATCCTGCAGCCCCCGTTCTATAGTCAGAGTGTGGACGATGCGGTGAACTACGGCGGTATCGGCGTTGTCATCGGCCACGAGCTGACCCATGGCTTCGACGATCAGGGCCGCAAGTATGACGCGGAAGGCAATCTAAAGGACTGGTGGACCCCCGAGGATGCCAGGGCCTTCGAGGAGCGGGCCAAGTGCACTTCTGACGAGTACTCCAGCTTCGTCAGCGTTAAGGACGACAAAGGCGAAGTTAAGCTCAACGGCAATCTGACCCTGGGCGAGAACACCGCCGACAATGGCGGACTTAAGCTGGCGTACATGGCTCTGATGAACATCATCGGGAGCACGCCGGTGAAGCCCATCGACGGCTACACCCCCCAGCAGCGGTTCTTCCTGACCTTCAGTCAAATCTGGTGCGAGAACGTGACCGATCAGCAGGCCCGAGTGCTGGCAATTACCGACCCGCATTCGCCGGGGCGGTGGCGCGCGAATGGAGCGGTGCAGAACTCGGCCGGGTTCCAGCAGGCCTTTGGCTGCAAAGCGGGCCAGCCCATGGTACGTGAGCCCGCGTGCCGGGTCTGGTAGGCTGAGAGTCGATCTCCACAAGAGACACAGAGAGCCAGAGAAACTGGTCCTGTGTCTCTCTACCTTAAGATTTCGTACACCCGCAGAACCATGGACGGCTGAGCCCAAGCCGCGAACCACTGGTTTATAGTGGGTCTGTGCTTCCCGTGGCCCTGTCCTGCCCTTATAAGAATCGATTTCTTCTGTTGGCTTTCGCCCTGATCCTGCTGGCGCTGGCTCCTGCCTGCAAGAAAAATGCCCTGACCAAGCATGAGTACATGTACGTCTCGGTGCCCGAGACCAGTCTGCGCGACCGCGTTGCCACCATGTACAACAAGGTCGGGACGGTGCACGGTGGGGATCGTCTCGACATTCTGGAGAAGCAGCGGCGCTTCTTGCGGGTGCGCACCGACAGCGGCCAGGAAGGCTGGATCGAGGAACGCAGCCTGGTTTCGCAGGAGATATACGACGGATTCCAGAAGCTCGCGCAAGACAATGCCGGACTTCCAGTGCAGGCACATGGCACGACTCGCGCCGAACTGAACATGCACCTCACTCCGTCGCGCGAAGGCGAACACCTCTATCAGCTCAAGGATGGCGAGAAGGTGGACATCCTCAAGCGCACGACCTCCGATAAGAATCTGCCCAAAGCGGCGTCCTCCGTAGCCTCCAAGACGGCGCGAAACGCCAAGGCCGCTGCAGCACGCCCGGACCAGAAGCCGCCGGCAGCAGGTAGTCAGGCGGCACAGACGTCAACAGCTCCTGCGGCGCCGCCCACGCAACCTGCGCCAAACCCTCCTCCGGATGCGGCCAAAGGCAATGTTAAAGAGCCGCCCAAGCCGGTAATGGAAGACTGGTACCTGGTGCGCAACTCCGCCGGACGTGTTGGCTGGGTGCTGCTCCGTATGGTCGACCTCGACATCCCACTGGAGGTGGCGCAATACGCCGAAGGCCAGCGCGTCGTCGGCTACTTCGTCTTGAACACCGTGCAAGATGGCGACAAGCAGGTAGCACAATATCTTGTGCTGCTCAACGAGCCCAAAGACGGGCTGGCGTGGGACTACAACCAGATCCGGATCTTTACCTGGGGCCGGGTGAAGCACCGCTATGAGACGGCTTATCGTGAGCGTAACCTCGAAGGCTACCTTCCCGCGAAAACGGGGCACCAGGAGTTCGGCAAAGAAGGCGACCTGCCGACCTTTACCATTCGCAAGCAGAATGAAGATGGCAAGCTGGTCGAGGTGACCTACAAGCTGAACGGCCCCATCGTTCGTCGAGTGCTCACGCCCGAGGAAGAGGCCGCGGAAAAATCCAAGCGGGCCGCTGCCGCACCAAACCGGCATTCGCAGCCAGCGAAGCCAGCCCCCAAACACGGCCACCACAAGCACAAGTGACGAGAGTGGTGGCGCGCTACCGGCTGTAAAACTCGGCAATGGCTGCCGCCACGCGCTGTTGCTCGTCCTCTCGCAGCTCGGGGAATATCGGCAGCGCCAGCGCTTCCTTGGCGGCGCGCTCCGACTCCGGCAGATCGCCGGCCCGGTGTCCCAGGTACGCGAAGCACTCCTGCAGATGCAGCGGGACGGGGTAGTACACCTCGGTACCGATCCCTTGCCCAGCCAGGAAACCTCGCAACTCATCGCGGCGCCACGCTCGCACCACGTATTGATGGTAGATGTGATAGGCCTCGGGAAGCGACGACAGCAGCGCGATTGGGGCACGCGATTCCACCGACTGCGCGCCGCTTGTACCAGCCCAGCATTGACCAGCAGCCCGTGATAGCGGCAGGCCAGCATGCGCCGCTGCTGGTTCCAATCGTCAATGTGCTTCAGTTTGACCCGCAGCACCGCCGCCTGGATGGCATCGAGGCGACTGTTCCAGCCGATCTCCTCGTGATAATAGCGTTGCCGGCTGCCATGGTTCCTTAGCCGGCGAACGTGCGCCGCCAGTTCCTCGTCGTTGGTCGTGACGCATCCAGCGTCACCGTAGGCGCTCAGGTTCTTGGTGGGATAAAAGCTGAAACCTGCAGCCGTGCCTAGCGCTCCGGCCTTGCGGTCGCGCCACTTCGCCCCGAAGGCCTGCGCTGCATCCTCGACGATCGCGACCTTGTGCTCCTGGGCGAGCCAATCGAACTCATCCATATTGGCGCACTGCCCATACAAGTGCACCGGCATCACGGCCCGGACTTTGTGCGAACGCGCGCGTTTCAACGCAGCCGCTGCGCCATGCGGATCGAGGTTCAGGGTCGCGGGATCGATATCGGCAAGCACGGGAGTCGCCCCGCAGCGCACGATCGAACTGACCGTTGCGAAAAAGCTGAACGGGGTGGTGACGACGCTGGTATCGGGCCCGGCCCCAGCCGCCAGCAAGGCCAGCCACAACGCGTCGGTGCCGGAGGCGCAGCCGACGCTGGCGCGCACTCCCAGGTATTCCGCCGACTCGCGCTCGAAGCTCTCCAGCTCCGCTCCGCCAATGAAGTGCTGCGTCGTCAGCACGCGCTCCAGTGCGGCCTGCACTTCGTCCCGAATGCTCTCGTACTGACGCGTGAGATCCAGCATGGGGACCGGTTCATGCTGGACGGCAGCCGATTGCGATGAGTTCGACGGCATAAAGACCTTCCGATTCTAGCAGCGGGGAGATGCTCGACCACGTCCGAAAGATTTTTCCAAACACTTCCGCCCGCCCGTACGTCTTAGCGAATGAGAACGGAAACGTACAACGGTAACCATGGCAGCGCAGCCCACAAGCTCCGCATTTCGCTGGGAGGAGACAGGCAGAGTGCTCGAACGCACGGACGAGTTCGCAACCGTCGAATCCGTGGTTCGCGAGCACGCCCGCTTCGTCTTCAAGGTGGCCTACGGCATCCTGCGCAATTCGCATGACGCCGAAGACGTGGTGCAGGAAGTTTTCCTGCGCGTCCATCGCTCGGGGATGAACGATGTGCTCGACAAGCAGGCGTGGCTGGCGCGCGTCGCCTTCCGGCTGGCGATTGATCGCCTGCGCAAGCCCCAGGCGCTGGAACTCACGGAGCTTGAGATGGCCAGCACGGACCCTGATGCCGAGCACCTCGCCATGCACCGCCAGCGTGTGCAGCAGGTGCAGAAGTTGATTGCAGCGCTGCCCGAGGAGCTGCGCTATCCGCTGGTGCTGTCTGCCGTGGAGGAATTGAGCTCGCGCCAGATCGCCGAGATGCTAAGCATCCCAGAGTCCTCAGTGCGCGGACGCATCTTTCGCGCGCGGCAGATATTGAAGGAGAAACTCTCCGCTGTTACGGAGAAGAAGCGATGAACTAGCGACGACGAATTCGACATATTCTCGATGACGCTCTGGCCGAGTACCGCGACGCCGAGCCATTGGCCGGCATGGAAGCGCGCGTTATGCAGCGAGTCCGCCTGCAAGCCCAGCGGCGACCGCAAGTTTGGTGGCAATGGAGTGCCATGGCTGCAGCGGCGGCGGTACTGGTAATTGCAGCCGGGATTGGATTGAGCGATCGCGTCCGCCAAAAGGTGGTTCCCACGCCGCCAATCGTTCAGAAGCAGAACCCGGCGGTCGAGCCGCAGCCGCAACCGCAGAACACGGATACGCTGGCCCGCAACCACAAAACTGTGCCGAGAGGCAGTGTCACAGAGACGGCTCGCGCACCTCGTTCGCAGATATCGAGTGCAGCCCAGCTTGCCAGCACGGAGACTACGCCAAAGCGCGGACAGTTCCCCTCCCTTGCGCCTCTAAGCCCGAAGAGCGGGTGTTGCTGGCGCTGGCGAAGACGCATCCCGAGGCGTTACTTGACCAGGCTGACGCCGACAAAGAACTCGCCATCGCACCCATAGACATCAAGCCGCTGGCTGACGAAAGCAGCGACCACCAAGGAGATAACTAATGCGCAACCGACTGATCTATCTCGCCACCATCGCTGTACTGCTTGCGGCTGCTCCCCGGCTGGCGGCATCGCAGGAGAGCCCCGCCAAACCGGCGCCCGTGGCCGCCCCCAAGCATTACTACAAGCTCAATTTCGTACTGCGTGAAACCGACGAGGGCAAGGTCCTCAACCAGCGCAGCTTCAATATGGACATCAGCGCCGAGGCGCCAAAGGCCGGAGGCGACTGGTGGAGCATGCGCGCCGGTACGCGCATTCCCGTGACCGCTTCGAAGGACCTCACGTTTCATTGATGTGGGCGTGAACCTGGACATTCGGGCGGACGAGGGCCCGGACGGCCTGCAGATGCAGATAACTTCGGAGATCTCCTCTGCGGCAACCGACAGCGGCCCTGCTGGGGGCGCCCCTGCCATTCGTCAAGTGAAGGTACGCTCGGCCGTGATGGCGCCGCTGGGCAAGCCAACCACGGTTTTCACTGCCGACGATCCCTCCAGCAAGCACCGGTTCGAATTGGAAATCACGCCCGTGAGAGTGAAGTGAACCTTTGCGACTCCGAGTTGTATGGCCTGCGAAAAAAGAGCGGTGCTCGCGCACCGCTTTTTGAACAAAATATCTTTGCCTTACCCGCGCCAACCTGCCAATCCTGAATTGACATGCCGCTCGCCGCTGAAGCAGAATCCTAGAGCCTTGCTCCCCCCAGCTTGCGCCCCGTTTTAGTGGCTCCCGCAAGAGCTTCTAGCGGGGACGTTCTGCCCCATTGATCCATTCACCGCGCAAACGATGTTTTGCGGGAGATCCTCGCATTGGCTGTCAATTGTGACCTTCAGAAAAGAGGTATGTGTTGACGAAGAAACTGCTGCTTGCCGTAATCACTCTGCTCGCTGTCTGCCGGCGGTGCCGTGTCGCAGACGATGACCCAACTCACTCACCAGCCCCCGAACGGAGCGGGCATCGGATTCTTGCTGACCGACGGAACTGTCATGTTTCAAGGGAATAGCGACTCCGATTGGTGGAAGCTGACACCTGATATCAATGGAAGTTATGTCCATGGAACCTGGACGCGACTGGCGAACTTGCCTTCCGGATACTCGCCCTGGGCTTTCGCATCGGCTACCTTGGCCGACGGACGGGTCCTGATCGAAGGAGGCGAATACAACTTTAATCAATTTTCATTTACCAACTTGGGCGCGATTTACGATCCCACGGTCGACACCTGGACCCCGTTGAGTCCGCCGCCCGGCTGGGACTACATCGGAGATTCCCCTCCGCGGTGCTGCCCAACGGCAAGTTCCTGATTGGCCGCAAATTTGATATGCAGATGGCGATGCTGGATCCCAATACGCTGCAGTGGACGGCGATGGGATCGTCCGGCAAGAGCGATTGGAACGCCGAGGAAGGCTGGACGCTAATGCCTGACGGCTCCATCCTCACGGCTGACGTGTTGACCAATCCGAACTCGGAGAGGTACATCCCTTCGCTGCAGCAGTGGGTCTCTGACGGCAGCACTATTGCGAACTTGCAAGGGCCGCCCGAAGTGGGTTGCATCAACTATGGAGGCGGCCAGTATTGTCCGCCGGGAGAGATCGGCCCAGCCATCCTGCGTCCCGACGGCTCGGTGTTCGCTACCGGCGCCACCCATTTGGGCGACTCCACCGGACACACCTCGGTCTATCGTCCCGGCTCGTCACCCACCGATCCCGGCACCTGGACGCCCGGCCCGGACTTCCCCAATCACGATGATGCCGGCGACAATTTTGCCGTGCTGCTGCCCGGCGGTAATGTGCTGGTGGAGGGTAATTCGGGGAGACTGTACGAGTTCGATGGGACCAATTTCACCCCCACCTTGAACAGTAACGGCGGAAGTTTGCTCGTGCTGCCTACCGGCGAGGTGATCGTCGGTGGATCGGAGGTCTACGCCTCGACCGGACACTACATCCAACCGTGGGCCCCCATCGTTTCGTATTGTTCCAACCACCGTAGTACGCGGGCAGAGTTACCTGACCTTCGGAAGGCAATTCAACGGGCTGTCGCAAGCGGCTGCGTTTGGCGACGAATTTGAGACCGCCACCAATTATCCCCTGGTGCGGATCACGAATAAGGCCACCGGACACGTTTTCTACGCCCGGACCCACGGTCACAGTACCATGGCAGTGGGTAGTAAAGTCCCCGTATTCACCCATTTCGATGTTCCCGTCGGCATGGAGACCGGCCCCAGTACGTTCGTGGTAGTGGCCAACGGCATTCCCTCTTTGCCCATCAACATCACGGTGAACTAGGCCGCGCTGATTGCGGCGGGCCAGTCACATCGAACGATAAATGGTGGATTCAGTCTCTCCTCCTGCGCCGCTGAACATCAGGCGGCGCGGGAGGAAGCTAGGCCGCTGGACTGAGAAAGACGGTACAACGCGCCGCGGAAGCGATGGGTCTTGCGAGGTTGCCGATTTGTCCATTACGAATGTTAAAATTCGGATATGAAACGCTTTATCGTCTCGGCTCCTCCCACTGCTCGTCTTGATGAGCATCCTTGCTCACGGACAACAATCGCCGAAACCCGATTTTTCCGGCAACTGGGTATTCAACCTGCAGAAGAGCACGCTCGAGTACCCGCCTTCCAGCGCGACGTTCCGGATAGAGCACCACGAACCGCGCCTTCATCTGTCGCGGACTCAAGTCTATGGCGGCAAAAGCATCGTCTGGAGTCTCGATGCGACGATCGGCGACCCCAAGGACGTTGTCCAACACTCATCGCTCTACACTTCGCGGATCAGGGCGTATTGGGAGGGAGATTCGCTAGTAGTGAACGAAAAGATAACGGCCAGTGACGGCACGAAAGCGACAAGCGTAGTGAAGTACACCCTCGCCGACGGCGGGAAGACTCTGGAAGCTGTGGACCGCGAGGAAACTCCCGCCGGAAATGCCACCAATAAATGGGTGTACGAGAAGCAGGCCCAATAGGAGAACGGTAGTCGGCCGCGCGATTGGCATGGACGCAGCGATCTTATACTTCCTACTCCAGCAACTGAACTCTGACCACGAGCGGTAGCTTGCCCTTGGCACAGGCCCCGCGGGGCTCAGTGCTTCGGCGGAGCCTCGTGTGGCGCCGGCGCCGAACGTGGCGCTGGCGCAGCGCGCTGTGTTGCCGGAGCGGAATGCTGCGGAAATTCCCGGTCCTGCATGGGCCCGGCTGGCAAGCCCTGGTGAAGGTTCTGCTTCTGTTGCGGTTCCAGCGGGCGTCCCGGGTGCGTCTCCATGGCTGGGGCCTTCTGCTCCAGAGGCAGCTTCTCCTGCGGCGGCGGATATTTGCTCACCAGCGCCGGCCGGTTGGCCGGTGGTCCGCCACGATTTACCTCCGCCGGCGTCGCGGGAGGATGGGGAACAGGAGTAGCGTTCTCCCGTTCATTGACGGGAGGCGGCGTGCTCGGGCGTGGAACTGTGGTAGTGGTGTTCGGCGGCGGCGATACAGGCCGTTCATTGGGTGCAGGAGGACGGGCCACGTTCGCGGCAGGTGGCGTTGTGCCGGTGACGCTTCCGCTGGGACGCGTATTCCCCGGCGGTATGTTGTGGGCCGTCGCCGGCTGGCCCGGCCGGACGTATGCCGGGTGCTGAACGATCACTGGCCGTTGCGCAGCCACCGGCGGATGGGCGGCTGGATTACCCGCCGAGAGCGCGCGCGAGCGTGGGATTGACCTCCGGATGCGGAATTACCTGCGCCCGCGCCAGCTGCTGCGAATTGACTGCCACCATATTGCGGCTCACCGGCTCGGCATTGCGGAATGCATCGGCGTGAACTGCGGTGGCGGCGGTCGTCTGATAGCGGTAGTGGACGTTGTTGATGTTGTTTACGCTGGTAATGTTCGTAATGTTGATGTTGCGAACGTTGGTGACATTGACTTGGCGCAGATAAACATCACTGTGGTGATACCAGGGATAGAACGGCTCCCCGGGACCGAGCGGAAACCATGCCACCACGCCACCCACCCCGAAGCTCGCCGCAAATCCCGGTCCTCCGGCGAAGGCCACGAACGCCGGTCCATAGACGGGGAATACGGCAATCGGTCCAGGGATCCA
Source organism: uncultured Acidobacteriaceae bacterium (assembly GCA_963843005.1). Lineage (GTDB taxonomy): Bacteria > Acidobacteriota > Terriglobia > Terriglobales > Acidobacteriaceae > Bog-257. Next base: position 45,020 of record CAWJIW010000017.1, read on the forward strand.
GCCCCAACGAGTTCCCACCAGCAGCCAGCGTCCATAGTGAAAGGGAGCAAATCCCCAAGGCGCCTGGTCAACCCAGGTCCAGCCCCAGGGCTCAACCCAGGCCCAGCGTCCGTAGCGGTAGGGCGCCCATCCTATAGCCAGGCCCGCCGGATACCATATCGGCCCGTATTGGGCGACCGTTTCCCAGCCTCCATATTCGTCGAGATCGTAGTATCCCGGTACGTAGGGGCTGACGTATTGGCGCGAGCGTGCATTGACGTACTTCTGGTCGCGCTCGGCGCACCACTGATCAAAGCTGTCGGACGGAGGCACGCTGACGGAGGCGGCCTGGACAGGGTTCGTGCCGTTCAACTCCAGGGCTTGTCCGCTTTGCACCGTCTGGTTGACGCCGTTTCCCGTGACCTGTACTTCGCCGCGGTTCACGGTGATCAGGGTGCGGCCCTGGTCGGGATACGCTTCGACGCGATAGTTCCCCGCCTGCACAATCGTGACCGCGGCGTTGGGAGTATCCACTTCCACCTCACTGCCCTGACGCAGATCGTAAGCATTGATGCGCACCGTCCCCTGGGCCAGCCCCAACTGCAGCAACTGATCGGTCAGGGTAGTCGTGGTGAGGTCGGTCTGTTCCGACATGCGGATGGCAAGGTTGCCGGTCTCCAGTTCGGCGCGCGCGCCCTTGTCCGTCCACAAGCGATCTCCGCCGGTAAGCGGATAGTTAAGCGAAGCCGCACTCCAGTCATTCTCGCCCGAGGGTTCGAAGGAAACGGAGCCGTTCATGTAGCTCAGCCGCGCTACGCGTCCCGGAGGATCGCTGTCCTGGGCAGATAATGGCAGGGTGCAAACCAGTGCGAATACGAAACAAAAGAGGGTAATAATGCGCGATGGTGCCTTCACGTTCTCACCTGCAACTCTCTTGCCCCGGAAACAATGCTGCCATCCCGGGAGTTTGGGGTGTACCGCAGGATGCTTCGGGAGTTAAATCCCCCGTTATGAACACCGCGGCGGTCCGGGAGTTCCTCGTGGCTGCGCTGAGCCTTCGTAAATAAAGCGTAGAAGGAACCCGCATAAGCTCCCAACGGCCCAAACTATATACCCATCGGGGGAGTCCGGCGAACGATTCTTCTTTGGCTGGCCCCTGGAGGCGAAGGGTCCGCCTGCCCAACACAAGTCCCGAAAACTGCCGATCGCGGCTCTGGAGTGCGCTTTGCAGCATTCCTTGGCACCCCACAAGCATCAATCCGGAGCAATTCGGAGTACAATTTGCAACGCAATTCGTCCCCCAGATTCAGAACGCCGTCGTACACCAGGAGGTTTCATGCGCTACTCGATAGGAGTTTCCCTCGCCATCCTTCTATTCACCGGCTGTCTGCTCGCCCAGGTGGCTGCGCCGCCGGTTGCGGCGGTGCGTCCGGTGACCGACGATTACTTCGGCACCAAGGTCACCGACAACTATCGCTGGATGGAAGACATGAAGTCGCCCGAGCTGGCCGACTGGATGAAGACGCAGAACGATTACACGCGCGCCAAGCTGGATGCGATTCCGGGCCGGGCAGCGTTGCTGGCCGAAATCAGCAAGTACGATAACGCGCGCACCGTCGTGGACAGCCTGCAGGTGTACAACGGCCGCTATTTCTACCGCAAGATCCTGCCCGGAGGAGAGAACTTCAAGCTCTACGTGCGCGATGCCAAGAGCGGCCAGGAGCGCATGCTGGTGGATGCCGAGCGCTTCCGTCCGGCCGGCAGTGAGGCGCATTATGCGCTCGACTATTTCTCTCCTTCATGGGACGGCAAGTACGTCGCGTATGGTGTCTCACCCGGCGGATCGGAACAGAGCGTGCTGCGTGTTATGGATGTGGACACGGGCAAGGATCTTCCCGAAGCCATCGATCGCGCCAATTTTGGGGTAACGTCCTGGCTGGGCGATAGCCGCTCGTTCTTCTTCGTGCGGCTGCAGAAGCTGGGGCCAAACGATCCACCCACCGCCAAATACCTGAACTCGAAGATCTTCCTGCATAAGGTGGGCGAGGATCCAGAAAAGGATATCGCCGTGTTCGGCCGTGGGCTCAGCCCGCAGGTCGAGATCGGCGAATCCGACTTCCCCGTCGTGAATTACACTCCCGCCTCACCCTGGCTGATCGGCAGCGTCCGCCACGGCGTGCAGAACGAATTTCCGGTCTATGTGGCGAAGCTGTCGGACATGGCCGGAGCCAAGACTCCGTGGACGAAGGTGGCCGGCGACGACGATGACGTCAACAGCTTCGATGTTCATGGCAATACGCTCTTTCTTATGACCCACCGCAACGCCTCGCGCTACAAGGTGGTCAGCGTGGACATGGCGCACCCGGACATCGCCGCGGCGAAGACGATTCTCCCGGCTGGCGAGGCAGTACTGCGGAATATCGAGACAGCAAAAGACGGCTTGTATGTTCAGGAACTCGATGGCGGAATCGGCCGGGCAGTCCGTGTTCCGTTCGACGGAGGCAAGGCGGAGCCGGTCTCGCTGCCCTTCGAGGGCTCGATTGCCGAGATGTTCACGGATCCGCGCGAGCCGGGCGTCTGGATAATGACGGAATCCTGGGTCCAGCCGCCAACGTACCTGCGTGCCGGAGCGGCGATGAAACCTACCGATCTGCAATTGATTCCCAAGCCGGACTTTGACTATTCCCAACTGGAATCGGTGGAAGTAAAAGCGCCGGCTGCGGACGGTACCATGATTCCGTTGTCCATCGTGTACAAGCGCGGCATGCAGAAGGATGGCGCGCGTCCGACCTACTTGACCGGCTACGGTTCGTATGGAATCACGCAGGATCCCACTTTCGCCACCCGCTTCATTCCGTGGGTGATGCGTGGGGGCGTCTTCGCGGTCTCGCATATCCGCGGCGGGGGCGAGTACGGGGAAGACTGGCATAACGCCGGACGCAAGCTGACCAAGCAGAACACCATCGGCGACTTCATTGCCTGTGCTGAATACCTGGTGAAGAACAAGTACACCTCGCCCGCACAGCTGGCGGGAGAAGGCGGTAGCGCCGGAGGCATCACCGTGGGCGGCGCGCTCACCCAGCGGCCTGACCTTTTCGCTGTCATCCTCGACGACGTGGGCATGTCGGACGCCCTGCGCGCCGAGACCAGCGCCAACGGCCCGCCCAACATTCCCGAGTTTGGTACGACCAAGACGGAAGACGGGTTCAAGGGCTTGTATGGCATGGACGCCTACGTCCATGTGAAGGATGGCACACCCTATCCCGCAGTAATGCTGACCACCGGCATCAACGATCCGCGCGTGGATTCATGGGAGGCAGCCAAGATGGCGGCGCGTCTGCAGGCCGCCACCTCCGGCAGCAAGCCGATTCTGTTGCGCGTGGATTACGACGCCGGACACGGCTTCGGTTCTGGCCGGGCGCAACGGGATAAGCTGGTCAGCGACGAGCAATCGTTCGCGCTGTGGCAGTTCGGCGACGCGGGATTCCAGCCCAAGAAGTAAGAAGCGGCTGGGCGAGTACGTGTGCCCGCCATAATACTGTGGGTGGATCAATGACCGTCGGAGGACCAGTGTGACGGATCGCTTGCAAGTTCGGTGACGCCATAGGTTGCGCCACCTTCCCGAGGTCTGCACTTCCACCATTGCGCGTTACTCTGGCCTGGAGCGGACAAACGTAAAGCGCTCTTTGAGCTTCAGAAACGGCTTTTCGAAGTACTGGTAGGAAAGGCCCGCACTGGCGATGCTGAGGACGAGAACTAGCGATGTTCCGAGCGCCGGCACGATGGACGCTGGCAGATGCAGGGCCACCAAGCTGCGGGGCAGGCAATGCTCTCCCGCCTCGAAGACCAGATAGAACACCAGCGAGTGAAAAATGTAGAGTCCGTAGGAAATGCGGCCCAGGTAAGTAAGCCAGCGTGGAATGTAGCGCTCAGGCGTTCCCAGGGTAGCAAGGAAAAACAGGACCGAGCCCAGCAGCACCAGCAGCCATCCGCCCATCGCGCCAGCGACCGTGGTGTGCGCGTCGTAGCTCTTTACACCCGGGCCCATCACGGCGTAGATCCAGCATCCCGCAGCGGCCACGAATACGATTGCGCGCAGCACCATCGGCCAGAGTGGCACTCTGCCCTGCAGTGCGATCGCCAGCAGCGCGCCTGCGGCGAAGAACTGGAATTGAAACCAGCTGTTGACCCACTGCCCACTTTCTCCGGAGTAAACGAGTCGAGCGTAGTGGACGCTGGTGAGATACGAAACAATCAGCAAGACAACGCTGACAGTGGCGAGAATCCGGCGTCCGCCGAGACGTGCGAGCAGAGGCACCGCGATATAGAATTGCTCCTCGACGGCGATGCTCCACAGCGGATCAATTGGCCCGGCAATCCAGCCGTTGTGCAAGATGTACCAGTTTCCGGCGAACAGCAAAAAGGCGAGCCACGAGGCATAGGTTTTGGGCCCGACGTTGGGCAGGTAATGCCCCAGGGCAACCAGCCCGAAGAAAGCTGCGAAGTACAGCGGCCAGATGCGCAATATGCGGCGCGCATAGAACGACTTGATGTGGACGCTGCCGGTCTGCTCGCGCTCGCGTAGCAGAAGTTCGACGATCAGGAATGCGCTCAACAGAAAGAAGATTGGAACGCCGAAGGCCCCCACTGTGCCGATGGCGTAGGCCAACGGTTGGGTAGCGGGATCGACCGCCACGTAGTCCATGCGATGAAACGCGAACACACAGAGAAACGCGAAGAACCGCAGAGCGTCGAGTTCCGGACGGTAGAACCGGTTGCCAGAGCGAAGATCCTGGCGTTCCATGGTGCTGGTCATTTTCGAAGTTGAAGCCCACTCCCGGCTCCCCGGTTACGCGGCGGGATATATAGGGAGCTCTTGGGTGTGTACCGTTTTTTGGTTCCTAACTTATCTGGGTCTCAATCTCAAGCAATCGAACTCTACACTAACTGCATTGATAATCTGAGCCGCTTCAGGGCTGGTTGTAGCACGGTCGGATTCGGGCCGCAACCAGTTGGGCTGGCTGGTCGCCAACCTCCAGCGACTGCAGCCGTTCGCGAATGTCATCGCAGAGCAAGCCGACGGAGATGCCTCCAAAGCGTGCCGGATAACGTTCCAGACGCAACAGGGCGGCCTGCAGTAACAGCATTGTCCCTAGAGGATTGTTACGCTGGAGATGGTAGAAGGCCGCAGTCACCTGGATTAATCCTTGCAAGAAAGTCTTGTCCGGCTCCCGCGAGATCAGCCAGACACTTTCCCATGCCTCATGTGCGGCAAAGAACTCATCGGCATCGTACAGCCGCAGGCCGTCAGCCAGCGCTCCCTGGGTCCAATCGAATTTCAACCTTCTACGACCCCTTGCCACCGGTTTACACCGTACCGTTCGGCGCTCAGCGCCATCCGAACAGGCTATAGAGCAGCACTCCCAGCACGAACAAGGTGATTGTGACATATAGGTAGTCGCGCTCAAGGGCGAACGCGACCGCCGAAAATGCCACTCGCGCCACCGGCGTCGCAATGAGAAGAAGCAAGCCAAGCTGAATGATGGCGCGTCCGCTCATGTGGAGCGCGCCCTGAACGATCCCGGTCACACTTTTCAGGGCCTCGGGCTCGCCATGAAACGTGAGGTAGTTCGCAACATCGCGTCCGTGGTGAGCGAGATACACGACGGCCCCGAACGTGACGATCGCGGCGGAGAGCATGACACCAGTGCGCAGCAGGACGCCGATGATGACTTCAATCCGCAGGTCGTTCCAACTGCGAGTGCTCATAGTCTTCCGGTCGCTCCGTTGAAGATCATTTCGAATCCCAGCACCACAATGACCGCCGCAAATAGGTAGCGCAACACTTTTACCCGGGCTTTCACCAGTACGCGTGCGCCAAGGAGCGAACCCGCCAGCACCCCCAGCATTACCGGCATCGCGATGCCCGGGGCGATGTAGCCGCGACTGAGATAAAGTCCGGCGCTGGCCGCTGCCGTCACGCCGATCATGAAGTTGCTGGTGGTGGTCGAGACTTTGAATGGGATTTTCATCGCCTGGTCCATGGCCAGCACCTTTACCGCGCCAGAACCGATGCCCAGCAGACCCGACAGCACGCCCGCTCCGAACATGAGGCCGTAGCCGGCGGGTACACCTCTCACATTGTAGGACTGCATCCCCTCGGCTGTGGGATAGGAGCCATTCAACCTCAGCCTGGTGGCCAGGGTTGTGGGTGGCAGGTGCGCGCCATGTTCCATCCGACTTCGGCTCGACAGAAAAGCCGAATACAACAACACCACGCCAAACACGACGGCGATGGCGTTGCCGGATACGTGCAGGGCAATTGCGGCTCCCACAATCGCGCCCACCGTGGTTGCCGTCTCCAGGAACATGCCGATGCGGATGTTAGAGTAGCCTTCGCGCACATAGGCCGCGGCTGCGCCCGATGAGGTGGCAATCACCGAAACCAGCGATGCGCCGATAGCGTAGCGGATGTCCACATGAAACAGCAGCGCGAGCATGGGAACCACGACGACACCGCCGCCCAGCCCCGTCAGCGCGCCGAGAAATCCGGCGAGCATGGAGCCAAGGCCGACAAGCACGCTGAATTCAAGAATGTTCATGCTGACGGAAGCAATTCCTTGTCCTGAAATCAGTTGACCACAGGAAGGTGTATGGATTGTAAATATAAGGATTGCGTTGTCCAACGGTGCGATCAAGCGGGCCGGCAGAACGCGTTGGGGTAGACCCACCTACACGTTACCGCATAAATGATCCTTGATGTGAGGTGAGCAATGCTGAAAGGACTGGGGTTGGCTGGTCTACTGGCGACTGCTATTTCTCTGGGTGGCGCGATCGCCCTGCCTGCGCAAGACAGCTACGACCAGCCCTGGCGCCCGCAGTATCACTTCACCCCGCCGCACAATTTCATGAACGACCCCAACGGGATGGTCTTCTATAAGGGGGAATACCACCTTTTCTACCAGTACAATCCCGAAGGCAATGTCTGGGGCCACATGAGTTGGGGACACGCCATCAGCACCGACATGGTGCACTGGCGCAACTTGCCGGTGGCCATTCCGGAGGATCCGCAGTATATGGCGTACTCCGGCAGTGCGGTGGTGGATTGGAACAATTCCAGCGGCCTGTGCAAGAACCCGGACCCGCAGGATCGTTCTTGCCTCATCGCCATTTACGCCGCGGCCTACAAAGATCGGCAGAAGCAGCATATTGCCTTCAGCAACGATCGCGGCCGCACCTGGACGAATTACAGCGGCAATCCGGTGGTTGATCTCGATGCGCCCGATTTCCGCGACCCCAAGGTGTTCTGGTACGAGCCTCAGAAAAAATGGGTGATGGTGGCGGTGCTTGCGGACGAGCGCCGGGCAGTGTTTCTGGATTCCACCGACCTGAAGAAGTGGACCATGCGCAGCAAGTTCGGCCCCGCGGGTGACGATGCCGGGCAATGGGAATGCCCTGATCTGCTCGAACTGCCCATCGAGGGAACCAGCGAGAAGAAGTGGGTCCTGATTATCAATCGCAATCCAGGTGCGCCGGCGGGCGGCACCGGTGTTCGCTACCTGGTTGGCAGCTTCGACGGAAAGCAGTTCACCGACGAGACTTCGCCTGCCACAAAGTTGTGGGCCGACTACGGTAAGGATTTCTACGCCACCAACTCATTCAACGACATGCCGGCGAGCGACGGCCGCAAAATCTGGATGGGCTGGTCCAGCAACTGGCTCTATGCGAAAGATGAACCCACGGTGCTGTGGCGCGGAGCGCAATCCATTCCACGAACCCTGACGCTCCGGCGGACGGCAGCGGGAACCATCCTCATACAAACACCAGTTCGCGAGTTGCAGAGCCTGCGCGGACAACCGTTTCAGCTAAGAAACATGTCGCTGCAAGAAGCCAACCGCAAGATCGCCGAAGCCGCAGTGAAGGGCGACAGCTACGAGATTGAAGCTGAGCTCGAACCGCAAAAGGCGGGGGAAATTGGCTTCCGTCTTCGCAAAGGCGATACTGCCGAGACACTGGTCGGAGTGACTCCGTCCACCAATACACTCTTCGTGGACCGCACGCACTCCGGAGATGTTTCCTTCAGCCAGGACTTCCCGGGACGCTACTCAACTACTCTCCAACGCAGCAAACGAATCAATCTGCACATCTTTGTGGACCGCTCCAGCACAGAGGTCTTCGCTAACGATGGCGAAAAAGTCATGACGGACCGTATCTATCCTCCGCCGAATAGCAACGGCATCGAGTTGTATTCACGAGGCAGTGGTGGCAAGGTTGTGTCGCTACAAATCTGGCAACTCGAGTCGGTCTGGACTCCGCGCCGGTCCGAGTAGAGGAGAAGAGTCTTTCCACTTTTTCCTCTGATAAACGACCCCTTTGATGTATCTTTTTTCTCCATATGCGCAAAACCTCTACTCCGCCGAAGGGCGAACCGGTAGTCGGAACGCAGGGACCATCTGCTGGGTCGGATAGCTCAGGGTCGCCCCCCAGCGTCCTTAGCCTGGATCAGCCGTTCCAGAACCTGACCATCGGGCGGAAAAGCCAGAGGCGGATCGGACTCACGCTGGCGTACGGCAGTATTACCGACGTTGATTCGCGAGCGTACGTTCTGGGAGTGTTTCGCAACGTCGCCCCGAGCGGTGCCGCTAAAGCAATCGATGAACGGCTCGACGGTGCAATCGCGGAGTATACGGCGCGGCGGATGTTCGGCGGCGATGTCGGTGCCGTATTCACCGTTCCTTCGGGCCGGAATCAATTGCCTGCCGATATGGTTCTTTTCGCCGGCCTCGGTCCATTCGACCGTTTCAACCCGGATGTGCAACAACTCGTGGCGGAGAACGCGATTCGTCTCCTGGTCCGCAGTCGGGTCGATGAGCTTGCGACGGTCTTGATCGGAGTAGGCAGCGGCCAAAGCGCGGCCACCGCCCTCCAGAACCTGCTGATCGGTTTTTTCCGCGGTCTGAAGGACGCCGATCGCGATCACCGATTCCGCAGCATCACATTCTGCGAAACCAACCCAACACGCTTCGGCGAAATGAAAGGCGAGTTGTATCGACTGGCCGGGACATCGCTGTTCAACGACATGGAAGTGACTCTGAACGAGACGAAAGTCCCGCCGTCTGCGCGGCCATCAGCGCGAATTCTCGAGCCCGGCGAAGAACCTGTTTACGCTATTGTCCGGCAGGAGGGGCAATCCGGAGATAGCCTGCACTACCGGGTCTCGGTCCTCGGGTCGGGAATGAAGGCGGCTGTAATCACCGCGGCTCGAGACGTCGACGGAAAGAAACTCGCTACCTTGCTGCAAGAGTTTGACGAAGCTGATGGACCCACAAAACAACTTCAGCGATGTCCAGAAGTTCGGGAAACAGTTTTCTGATCTGGTTCTCCCATCCGAAATTTGCGCGGTCCTCAAATCGATGAAAGATCGCCATCTTGTCATCGTTCATGATGCTGAGGCGGGGCGCGTTCCGTGGGAAACTCTCGCTATTGACGGTTGGCTCCCGGCGGTTACGGGCGGCATGAGCCGGCGCTACCTTGCGAACAATCTGCCTCTCGCCACTTGGCTGGAGGAACGTCGCACTGAGCCCTCGTTAAATCTACTGCTGGTGGTGAATCCACTCGGCGATCTTAAAGGTACGGAGAAGGAAGGCGACCGGATTGAGCGTTTGGCGGGACGACGCCAGGCATTCAGGTGACCCCGATAAGGCGGAAGGATGCAACTAAAGCGGCCATCCTGTCTGCTTTACGTACCGGCAAGTACGATTGCGTTCATTACGCCGGGCATGCATTCTTTGATGCGCAGAACCCTGGGCGCTCTGGTCTTATCTGTGCCGGCGAAGAAGTTCTGAGCGGTTCCGATCTGACGGGCATCAGCAATCTGCCGTCCCTTGTCTTCTTCAATGCATGTGAGGCGGGGCGCGTGAGGGCTGCTCCCTCGCCACCGGCAAAATCTGCGAGCGTTAGCGTCCAGGAGTCGTCAGGCGTGGCCGAGGCCCTGATGCGGGGTGGCATTGCGAACTACATGAGTACGTACTGGCCAGTTGACGATGCGGCAGCCAAGACGTTCGCCAAGACCTTTTACGAGCATGTTCTGGCTGGTCAGCCGATCGGTAAAGCGCTGCTCGCTGGGCGAAAAGGCGTGTTCGACACCGGCCAGCGCGATTGGGCGGATTACATTCTGTACGGTAATTTCGAATTCGTCTTGAAGCGGCGGACGACGGCTTGAACCCTGCCATCTTCAGAATGAGAATGAGTCGCGCGACTCCTTAACGAAGCGGAAGGCGCACCCACGCCAGGGACGGATCTAGCTGCCAACTGCGATCAATTCGGAGTTCTTGCAGATACTTCTCTGACAATGACGACTTGAGGGCGGGCAGCAAGTCATTAGAACTCCAGATGCAAGTTTTTCTGCAGCAACAAACTTCAATTCTAACCGGTTCGCAGCGAGCTTCGCGCTCGCCATCAAGATTGGGGTCTGTTCGTTAGATCGAGGCGGAGAAGGTCTGTATGCTAGGGAGACGTCAAAACTGGAGAATTTGATGCCCGTGAGCTCCCGCAGATGCCGAGCCTCCTTTCGACTGCTCGTACTCATCGTCTTGACCATCGCCACATTGCCGCTCACGCTGACGTGCGAAGAGCGGATCGACAAGGCGCAGCTCTCTGGGATGCAGTGGCGTCTCATTGGACCCTTCCGCGGAGGGAGAGTCACGGCTGTGGCAGGTGTTACCGGCGACCCGAATACCTACTACTTCGGCACGCCCGGCGGTGGAATTTGGAAGACCACCGACGGCGGTCAGGTCTGGCGTCCAATCTTCGACAAGGAACGCGTTGCGTCGATTGGCGCGATGGCAGTAGCTCCCTCCGATGCGAGCGTCGTTTATGCTGGGACGGGCGAGCAGACGCGAGGCCATGGACTTTACCGTTCATCCGACAACGGCATGACCTGGACTTACGCCGGGCTGCAGGATGTTCCGTACATCCAGGCGATTGTGGTGAATCCGCAGAATCCCAATGTCGTCATCGTAGGCGGGAATTCCGTTGGATTCGGCATCCTTTGGCGGCCCCTTCCAAAGTCGGCGACAGTCGACAGTCGCGGCATCTTCAAGACGGAGGATGGTGGAAAGACCTGGAAGAAGGTCTATGCAAACGACGACACGTTGGGCGTGGTTGACATGTGTTCCGATCCCAACGATCCGCGCACGTTATATTCGGTTCTGTATCGGCCAGCATCCGGATCCGGCGACTCCGAGGTAAAGGCCACTTCTGACATCATCAAGTCCAGCGACGGAGGCTCCACTTGGACAGCTCTGGAGAGCAAGGGGCTGCCTGAAAAAGGCCGCGGAAGGTTGGGCATCGCTGTCGCAGCCGGAACTGGCGGACGCCGTTTGTATGCAATTTTGAACCAGGGTTTCTTCCGTTCCGACGATGGCGGCGCAACATGGCAGCAGTCGACCAAAGACCCCCGCGTGCTCGGCAGTGAATATTTCAGCCGTGTTTTCATCGATCCTAATCATCCCGACGTTATCTACGTCGTCCAGACGTCCCTTTACCGCTCTACGGACGGTGGAAAGACCTTCGAAGCTTATGTTGGAGCCCCCAGTGGGGATGACTTTCATGTCCTTTGGATTGATCCCAAAGATTCGGCGCGCATGATTCTGGGTGTGGACCAGGGGGCCATCATCAGCGTCGATGGAGGCAGAACGTGGAGTTCCTGGTATAACCAGCCGACGGGGCAGTTTTATCACGTATCCACCGACAACGCGTTTCCTTATCGTGTTTATGGGGCCCAGCAGGACAGCGGGACCGCGGGCGTTCTGAGCCGAAGCGACTATGGTGAGATTCTCGCTCAGGATTGGTATTCGATTGGCGGCTTTGAATACGCCTTTATCACTTCCGATCCTGCCAATCCCAACTTCGTGTACAGCGGCGGTTGGTACGGTTCGGTCGTGCGATTCGATAAGACCACCGGTCAAGTCGCCAGCGTATTTGAGCTCGGACAGAAGTATCGCGCCGCGCAAATGGCGCCTCTGGTGTTCTCGCCCCAGGACGACTCCGTGCTTTATCTGGGAACCCAGTTCGTGCTGAGGACCTCGAATGGCGGCTCGACCTGGCAGGAGATCAGCCCTGACCTGACCGGTTACGGAGAAAATCGGGAGGAAGAAAAGCCGGACCCCGACAAGCCGCGTCCGCCCGCCATTACGTCGCTGTCGCCTTCTCCTCTGCGGCCTGGCGAGGTCTGGGCAGGCACCAGCAACCGACTCGTCCATCTCACTCGCGATTCGGGAGCGACCTGGCAGGATGTATCGCCGCCCGGGCTAGCGGAGCCCACCCAGATTCTCTACGTGGAAGCCTCGCATCATGATCCTGCTACGGCCTACCTGACGGTTGGGGCGAGACGCGAATCCACACCGCCTTACGCCGCCCGCAGCCACGATTACGGGCACACTTGGGAAACCATCGTCAATGGATTCCCGGCAGGCGAGATGGTTCGTGTGGTGCGCGAAGATCACAAGCGTAAAGGTCTCCTTTATGCCGGAACCGACACCGGCGTCTTCGTTTCTTGGGACGACGGCGATCAGTGGCAGTCGCTTTCCCTGAACCTTCCGCCAACTCCGGTCACCGATCTTCAGGTGCATGCGAACGACCTGGTCATCTCAACTTTCGGACGCAGCTTGTGGATACTCGACGACCTCACACCCATACGCGGCATCAATCCGGCGATCGCTGCCGCAGACGTGTACCTCTTCGCTCCAGCCAATGGAATGCGGGTCCGCTGGGACAATTATCAGGACACGCCTTATCCTATCGAGACTCCCGCCGGCCAAAATCCGCCCGACGGCGCCATCGTTGACTACTTCCTGAATAAGACACCCACGGATGAATTGATGCTTGTGATTTATGACGAGAAGGGGACCGCAATCGCTGACTACTCCAGCGAAGCAAAGCCGGCTGAATTTCTCCCAGCCAACGCTCCGGATTACTGGTTTGCTCTTCCCACAGTTTTGACCAAGGCGGCGGGCCTCAACCGCTTTGTGTGGGACCTGCGATACCCGGCTCCGCTGACTCTCCCCTACGGCTACGACGGAAAACTCCTGGAATACACCGAATACACGCTGGCTGATCATGCGGTCCCCGGTCTCACACCGCGCCAGCAGCCTCGTGGTGCTCTCGTTGTGCCCGGCAAGTACACGGTCGAACTGCGCTCTGCCGGCCGGACTTTGCGGCAGCCGCTCACCATCGAGCTTGATCCCCGGGTGAGGGCATCGCAATCGGACTTAATCGAACAGCGCGATCTCGCGCTCCAGATCAGCCGGGGCATGAAATCGAGTCACGACTCCTACCAGCAGGTTGCCGCGCTCCGCAAGGAGCTGGCGGAGCGGCAGAAAGCCATGAACGGCGACGATACAAAGCAGGTAAAGGAAGCGGTTGCGGCGCTGGAGAAGAAGCTCGACCCCATTGATAAGGGCTCCGACCTCGCCCCCGGGTTCGGACCGGTCAACCGCGATTTGGCGAGACTCCTGTTCAGCGTTGAGAGCGCCGATATTCGTCCGGTAGAGGCCGTTCGCTCGGCGGTCCAACAGAATTGCGACGCTCTCGGCCACGACCTAGCGCGGTGGAAACAGCTCCGTGAGCAGGACATTCCGTCGTTGAACGCGATGCTGGCTGACAGTAAAACGACGGCCTTTCCGTTGGTTGCTGCAGGTATGGGCGGGTGTGGGCAATAAGACGTCACCCCTACACGCTTGGCAGGTGAAGTAAAGTCGATAGTTTTGACTCCCCGGCCATGCCGAGAGTTCGCTTGCGAACTTCCTGGTACAGGTCGGCTTTCAGACCTGTACTCCAATCTTGGCGTGCAGAGAATTTTGGTTGGGTCGGGAGCCAGAAATCTGGCCGGAGAAGTCACCCCTACGGATTAGGCTACTGCGACCACCGCTTTGTCCGCTACAATTGCTGTTCCTGCAAGAGTTAAAACCGAAGTACCGTATGCCGTACGCGTCTTTCCTGAGACCACGTCGTGAGGTGCTATCCCCCGAAGGGGTGGACGGAATCATTGATCTGGCCAACCTGATTTCGGCGAAGAAGAGAGCCCTTGAGAAAGATCCTGAACGCTTCTTCGCGTTGACCGTCCCCGAAATAACCCCATTCGTGGGCGGGCCCGCCAGCGCCTTGCTGGGCGGAAACAGGGTTCGCAAATGCAAGGGCAGTAATGACCACCAGCAACAGTAAAGTCTTCGAACGACAGAGATTCATTACGAAACTCTCCTCAAGTGTGGTGAGGAGAATCATCAGGGCAATTGGAGGCGATCGCCTTCTTTGACAACCTTCGTGCTGGTGCGTCCCTGGTATGTGTATTCGACTTTCACGGACTTGTCCGCCCCAACGTTCGGGTCTGCGCCCATGTTCTTATTGTTGACTTTCACATTAAGGGTGTTGTTCTGTATCTGGGAGCGAAGATTGTTGGTTACGTCGATCCCCTGTCCATTCTTGCCGTATATGGCCTTGTTGATATGTAGCTGGCGACCCTGTGCCTGCGCGGGAGTATGGATCACGGATGCCGTGAGCAGCAAGAGCGCGAATACGGTGAAGACTAATCGAGCGGTTCGCATCTTTGGATTCCTTTCGGTGTAAGGACAAAGCCTTTACTTGAAGATAGGTGTTGAAACGGTTGTGAGGTATTCGGAAAACTACTCACCGAGAGCACCGAAGAACTACGGTGTCGCTACGCACCTCGTTTCCTAGGCTTCGCCGGTTCAAGACTGAAGATGTGCTCGGAGCCTTTCGACGAGGTTTGGACTAGAGGGCTCAGTGCCTTCGAATTGCCCATCCCAGCATCAGGAGCCCGCTGGCGAAGATCCAACTGCCGGCCACGCGCACCGAAACCCGGGCCCATTGCGCGCGCAACTGGACAACAAATGCGGTCGCGAAAGCCACGAGCACGAACACCGCGAACACCAATCCGAAGAGAGCAACCGATGCGGTGCCGAACTCCCCCATACCGGTGCCGTTGAGATAGCCGCTGTATAAGCCGAGCAGCGCCGCTAGTGCAGTGATTAACCGCAACGAGAGCTTTGTATCAAGAGCCAGCAATCCGCCTAACAGGAGAAACCAAACCGCCGAAACAATTGCGTTCCCGTTCGTGGCCGCTGCGCTGATTCCCACGAAGCCGCCCAATATCCACGCTGTCGGTAGCGTGAAAAGCGCTCGGCGTCCATAAGCGGCGCCGCGCACTCCCGCGAGTAGCGCCAAGGCGAGTACCGGCACGAAATCCTCAGGACTCATCAGAAAGTGCATCAGTCCGTCGTAGATCGGACCCATGCCGGTGGAGTTCAGGTGAGCTTTGGCGGGCATCGGGCAGAGCGCGAAGCAGAATAGTACTGCAGCGTAAATCGGCAACCGAGACTTAGTCTCTGAGTTCATACGAAAACTTTCCACAGAAAGAAGCAACCGCCCATCGCGACGCCCGCTCCAGCAAATCTCAAGAATCGCTGGCCCCAAAGCCATCGATGGACGACGCCGATGCTAATTCCCACCGCATGCAAGCAACCAGTGGCGATGACAAAGCCCATGCTGTACAGCAGGCCGCTTTGCCCGGGCGGCAACTCGGTACCGTGAGCATGCCCATGGAAGATGGCGAAGAAGGCAACCAGCAAGGCGGCCAGGGGGAGCGCTGGACGAAGCTCGAATAGGACTGCCGCTCCTAAGAGAATCGCTGATGCCGCAATCGCAATCTCCGTTCCAGGAAGCGGGACACCCATCAATCCCAGCATTCCGCCCATCGCCATGACCATCGGAAAGGCAACCGGCAAGACCCAAATCGCAGGGCTGCCCAGCTGGGCACCCCAGAGACCGACAGCAACCATCGCCAGAACATGATCAAGGCCGGAGATGGGGTGCCGGAAGCCGGTGAGGAAGCCTTTCGCCTCCCCTGACTGCGGATGCGCGAAGGCAACCTGGGCCAAGAGGATCATTGGAACGAGCACGGCTATCCATCGGGTCGCAGCATGCTGCCGCATTTTCATTACCCGCCTCCGAAGAGAATGGCCAGCCGCTGGAATGTCCAGAATGCACCCAGGCCGCCCACGGTGTAGCCAGGGAGCACCTGTGCCCAACGAGGCCAGCGCACTTCCAAGACGCGGAAGGATCGTTCCAGCAGGAGCACTAGCGCAACAAAGCTGAGTTGACCGATCTCCACCCCCACGTTGAAGGTGACCAGCGCGAGTGGCAACTCGTGTCGCGGCAAACCGGCACTGGTAAGGGCACTGGCGAAGCCGAAGCCGTGCAGCAATCCAAAAGCAAAACGCCACGACCCAGGGATGGCGAATGGTGAAGCTGGTCTCGCCGCGCCAGGAGCGCACGATTTCAGGACCCAGAAAGAGGATGCTCAGCGCAATCGCAGCATTCAATGGAAGCATAGGAGCTTCCGCGTAGCCGAGGGTCGCAATCGCCAGCGTGACGCTGTGGGCCACGGTGAAAGCGGTCACGGTCTTCAGCAACATCCAGCGATCTTTCACAATCAGCAATAATCCCAGCACGAAGAGCATGTGGTCGGCGCCAAACAAGATGTGCCGGATACCTTGGACGATGTAGGTTCCCGCCACCCCCCACCACGTCTGCGAAGCGGCGAGCTCAACCCACGGCTGCGATGGACGGGCAATGGTGGTTGATTTTCTCCCGTCCAACATCTCGACACGCACCAGAACGTCGGTGATGGTCCCTTGCAGACCCACGAATTCGATGCGCTTGCCTGAGAGTCCCTCGGGACCCGCGTCGATCCAGCGGCGCTCGACCAGCGAATCAGCCAGCTCTTGCAAGGTAGGCTCTTTGATGTTCCGGGCGTTGTCCGGAAGTTTCAGCATTACCGGCAGCCGCATGCCCGAGAGCAAAGGCGTGCGCCACAAAACACTGAATTGTCCGGGAGCGGTTTCTTTGATCTCGAGGTAGGCAGGACGAGCTTCATGTGCCCATGCAATCGGCATGTGAGCCGTGATTGCGAGCAACAGGACACCACAAAGCCAGCGAAGCAAGCTCATCGCGACGTACTCCCGCCTGGAATGGCAATCTGACCTTGCGGCGCTTGCCGACCTATCCATCGTGATCGTGTATTTCTTGCTCAGCCGCTCGTAAAGCGACTGTAGCTCCGTTTTCCGGCGCTCAGCGAAGAACTCTCGCTCGACGAGCGGCCGGACATCGGAGAGTCCTGGCGGGAGGCCGCGATTTCTCCTCGACCAGCACCAGATGCAGACCGAAGGAAGACTCCACTGGGCCCGTCCAGTTTCCGGTTCGATCTTCGTCACCTGCTGTGCGAAATCGTCACCAAACGATCGGACCACCTCGCGAAGCGGTCGAGCGGCTGCTCGGAGGGCAGCATGGTCGGATCACCGAGTTGTCGGTAGCGACATCCGGGCCGGCAGCGCGGAGGTGAGCGAGAACCTGCTCGGCGTCGGCGCGGGCGGACGTCGCCGCGATGGTCGGCGTTCAGATACACCTGGCGGAAAGCCACTTGAGGTTCCGTGCGGAAGGAGTCCGGATGCTGCTCATCCAGGCCTGAAGTTCAGTATCGGTGGGTGGCTTTGACGCGACCATGTCTTCGGTGAGAACTCCAATTTCTGACGAAGCCTCCGCCTTATGATCGTGTCGTCGCGGTCCAGACCCATCGCTGCCGCCTCACGAACTGCGATCTCTTCCTTACGTAGTCATCGATCAATCCCTTCAGTTCGGCTTCGGTCGCAGGCCTTTGCCAACTGCGAGCGAACCCAACCGCCAGGTTCTCGATTTGTCCTTGCGTGATGACAATGTGGTTCGAGCCGGGGCCCGCACTCCCTCCGATCCACTTAAAGACGAGGAAGACAGAAGGCCCAAAGCCAGGAAATGGACGAGGGGCTCGCGAAGGAACGACCTAGAGGACGCCATCAACAGAGCCCGGCGCGCCTATCTCACGGGGCGATCTGCCGGGTATGCTACTTTAGCGTTCTGGGGTATACCAGATCGGTGACGTCCATGCTCTCTCCTGTTCCTTCATCGGTACCTCGGGCGACATTTTGTCCCCGAAGCGTACTGCGTCATAGTCGGTCCAGCGCGGTGTCGGAATCTCAAGTACCCGCACATAATAGAAGGCGCGCTGTGACGGATCGAAGTTCGGGTCCGTCCAAACGCCCATCAGTTCAGGATCGCCGATGGTATTGGTCCACGTGGCGGTGGCTACGTCCACGGTGTCGCCGACTGGAGGCAGTTTGCCGCCCGGCCTCAATTTGCGGCGATCTGCGTTACCCCAGACCACGTCATAGATCTTCTCGTGGGTCTTCCCATCCTTGTCGAGCCAGCCTTTGATGATCTGGACCCGATCGAGGTTCGCCCCTATCGGATCCTTCATTGCCGCCACTAGAAAACTGGGGGCCTTCGCGCCATTGGTAGCCTTGGGCAGATCCGCACCCATCGGTACGCCTTTGCGATAGCCGATCTCCGCAAGGTAGCGGGTGCGGGCATCCTGTGCGTTGAAGTCCCAGCCGCCGAAGAATCGCACGGTCATGCGCGTCCCCGAAGTGGCGTAGCATTCCTTGCGCATCATGGCATCCCACAGGGCTTCGCGCGTATTGTCAGTGGCCCACACCGCCGCGTATCCCGCTGCCGTGTAGATCCAGTCTTTGCGAGTGAAACCCAGTCCCTGCTTGGCGACACCGGCCCAGCGACCGGGATGCGGCTCCTGGATCGGGAACTTGCCGAAGAAGTTGTCCTCTTCAATCGATGTCAGGGAGTTGTGGACGTCAGTGCCGCCGATCATTCCGATCTTGAATGGGTTGACCCCAAGCTTCTGCTCTAGGGCAAGGCCATTGAGCAGCGCGCCGCGAATATACATGTAGGGCCGCATCTCCGGAGTTGTTGGCTTGCCCTCGAGAGTGAGGTTCCCCACGTCCCAGCCCGCCACGGCGTAATTGGCGAACTCATCGTTGGGCGAGAGCGTTGGATGCGTCTCGCTTGTGCCCTTGGTTTGCATGGCCTCGTGGAGCGGCTCCCAACGCTGTCTGCGCTTCGCGTAGTCAGTGGTCATGGCGTTGCCCTCAAAATCCGTGAGGGCAAACATCAGTCCGTTGGACAGGTTTCCGTTGTGCGGGATGGCCAGGAGCTTACCGCCGGTCTTGGCTTCGTACTTGGCCATCCAGTCCCAGAGCTTCTCCGGGTCCTCGCTCTGCCACGAGGAGAACGGGATAATCTGGTCGGCCTTATCTTTGTTGTCGCGGAACAGAACATTCCGATGGAGATTGTTGCCGCCTGGCACCGAGGTCCACTCGAAGCCGATCATCGCCGTGAAACGTCCGGGATCGTTGTACTTCTCGGCAAGGGCCGTGTAGGCCTGCCAAACCGACTTGATCAGGGGGCCTACTATTTTCGGATCGGTAACTACCGACGGGAGCTTACCTTGTGCCTGATCGGAGACAACCTCGTTCTTTGCCTTTAAAGCCTCTTCCCCACCAGCTTTCAGGGCCTCGCTCCAGCGTTTGACGGTCGGGTCCGCCATCATCACGGGATTGCCCTTATAGACCTCGTACATCACCCCGAGACCCTCGGCATGGTCTGAAATGACCAGGAAGTCCAGAGGCCGGGACAGCTTGACCGGAATACCCGTAGACGAAGTGACCTGTTCGCCGCGCGCAAACCGATAGGAATCCTCAGGGCCCAATCGATCGCCCGCCATGAACGCATCGCCGGAGTTGGCAGTGTGGTGATGAGTGTCGCCGAAGTAGACATGGGTCGGGTACTTGCGGTTGGCATACGGAGAATAATCGCGGTTCCAATTGCCTTTGGCTTCCGGTTGCGCTGCCGGCGCATCGGTTTCCGTGTCAACAAGACCCTTCGCTGCGGCTTGGCCAGTCGCATCGGGTTGCTGACTCGTGGACTGGAGCGGCTTCGGACTACTGATCGCCAACGTGAACGCCAGAAGTAGCCCAACACCGATCGCCATTGCCGCAGCCGAGTAGCCGAATGTCTTACGTTTTTGCCTCGTCATGAGAAGCCTCGTTTCTTTTCGATCTCCAACCACCAGCCGAACGGGTCGTCAGAACTTGAAAACGACCTTGAGGAAGACTGTGTTTCCCTGTAGCCGGTTCTTGGTGTAGAACTCGTTGAGCCACTTTAGGTCCGCCATGAAGTCCACGTGACCCGTCTTCGATTTCGGTCTAATGTAGGAAAGCACCGGACCGATACCGACCGTGGTGCCTTCAAATTTGCCAAGCGTTGCGCCTGAGCCACTGTCGCCCGTGATTTGCTGGTAATAAAACGGGTTTACGCCAATTCCGGCCAAGCCTTTCAGCAGGGGAAAATGCTGAGCCAGTGTGCCATCTAAATGGAACTGCGTACCTGACTGATATTGGGTAGCCGAGTTAATGGTGTTGAAGTCGAAGCCGGTGTACAAAACGGCCTCGCGACCGTTCTTTTGGCCGAAGTACTGCAAGCCGAGCTCCGGCTCGGTAGTAGTGTAGTTCTTTCCGGTGTTGGCAAGGCGCCCGACCGCGTAGTTGCCGGTCGGCAGGTAAAACGCCAGTCGTCCGTTCACGCTGAAGTTGGGATTGATCAGGTAGTTCACCATGACCGGCATCACGATCATGTCGCTGAGCCCGTTTCGGGTACCTGTGCGCGAGACTTGAGTCAGCATGCTGGTACCACTGCCCGTAGGAATCGGGACAACAGCACTGGCTGATACGCTGATTTGCATGAACGGGATGGTCGTTGACATGGCATAGCTCCAGTGCTTACCCATGTCGATGGAAGGCCGCCAGACCAGGGTGAGGCCCTCTCCCCAGGATGTCGCTTCCAGACCAAGGGCGGTCGTGCCGCCAATCGGAATCGGTCTATTGGCCCCAGCCGATCCGCTGTAATAGATCTGGTTGTACCTAACGATGAATGAGGGCGACGGGGGCACCGTGTCGATGAAGTCAGAGATCGAGCCTGGAAAGTAGTGGCCTGAGCCGCCCTCCTCCGCCACGGCAACGGGCGAGCCGAATGTTAGGGAGATCCCATCGGGGAGTACAAGTAAGCACCTGTTCAATGAATAATCCTTCAACGCTGTTCCTCGGATTCTAAAATACGCTGGAAAGGGTTACGAGTCAGGGTTGCAATTAGTCATTTTGAGTTTCGCAGTGCTCGTGGGCATACAAATCATGAAAAGTTAGCCGATCAGGGAAATGCAGGAGATAGATCGTCTACTCACGAGTGGATAAAAAGTTTGGTTACCTTCGAACATGCAATTTCGAATTTGATGAACAGCGATGTCGGCTTACTCTCCTTATTTTTTCGGCGTGTACCAGATAGGCGACGACCAGGCCCGCTCCTGCACCGTCGATGCCTCGTCGGCCAACAGCGGCAGGCCGGCTCGGACCGCGTCGTAGGTGCTCCAACGCGGCGTCGGAATCAGCAAGACGCGAACGTAATAAAGTGCCGGCTGTTTAGGATCGAAGTTCTTGTCGGTCCATGTGCCCATCAGCTCCGGGCTGCCAATCATGTTGGTGTAAGTCGCCTTCGCGAGGTCAACTGTGTTGCCCACCGGGGGCACTTTCCCCTTTGCGTCGCGAGTTCTCTTGCCTGACCAAACCACGTCGAAAACCTGGTCGTGAGGTTCGCCCTTGGCGTCAACCCAGCCCTTTACCACCTGAATACGGTCGATGTTGGCGCCATCCGGTTCCTTAGTCGCCCAAAGAGTGAAACTCGGCGCGCCTTTTGCCGGACCAGCGAGCATTCCACCCATGGGAACTCCCAGTGCGTATCCCATTTCGACAGGCTCTGCGCACTGGTGGGAGCTACGGCCTTGCCGAATTGGCCAAAGAAGCGCACCTTGATGCGCGGCCCACTCGTGGCGAATGTCTCTCGGGCCTTCAGCCCGTCCCAGATCGCCTCGCGCGTGTTTTCGGGCGCCCAGACGCCAGTGAGTGCGCCGGGATTCAGGTCTTTGCCCTTGATCCAGCCACCGACTTCACCGGTTCGCCGTTTCTCGACGGTGTTATCAGCCTCGCCGTGACTTCCGACCTGAAAGTTGTCCTCGGCGACATTTGCCATCAAGCCATCATGGTTATCCGTGCCGCCAACGAAGCCGTAGTGATAGGGATTGACCCCGAGCGTCTGTTCGTAGGCGAGACCCTTGGTCACGCCGTAGCGGACCCAGTTCGTCTTGCCGTATTTCTTGTAGTCACGGTCGCTGTAGTCACCGATGGAGTCAGCGTTCTCGAAGTTGGAGAACTCGTCAGCGCTCCAGAACCAGCGATGCACTTCGGAGTTGCCCTTGATCTGCATCATTTCGATGAGCGGCTCGAAACGGCTGCGCATCTCGGCGTATTCCTGAGTGATCGGATCCCCTGCCGAGTCGTTTGGAGAAAACATCATGCCCTTACTGGCGTTGGAGTTGTGTGGGATGGCGATGACATGCATCCCCTGTTCTCGAGGCTTGCGAGCCATTTCCACAAATCTTCTTCGTGGTTAAGGTCGATGTAGCTCATCGGCCGCTCGGGAACGTTCATGTCCCGGAAGAAGACGTTGCGATGGAGATTGGCTCCCTTCCAGGCGCAGCTCCACTCAAAGGCCGGGATGGTGGTGAACTTTCCCGGCTCGTAGTTTTCCTGGGTGGCGGCCAGGATTGCCTTCCAAGCGTTCACCGCAGTCTCCGGACCTGATAGAAGGGCGGGTGCTGCGGCGTCGTGGAGCGATTGCTCTTGACCACGTAGTCTGAGGAACCACTTCTCCCGCTCCTCCATGGAACTCAGGCCGCGCAATTGCTTGAGCAGGTCTTGGTCATGGCCGGGAGCTCCGTCGACCATGGTGGAATACATCTCGCCGATGTACTCGGCGTGGTCGGTAACTGCGGCCCAGTCGAGAGGCTTGGCAAGTTGGACTTTCACCCCGCCGACTTCCACCGCTTCGCCCTTGGCAAAGTGGTACGCGTCGGAAGGCATTAGGCGCGCTCCACCGATGTAGGCATCCAGCGAATAAGCAGTGTGCAAGTGCTGCTCGCCGAAGTAGGCTTCCTTCAGTGGGTTGTGCGGGATCGAGGCCGCTGGCTTCTGTGGGGCGGCAGCTTGCACCGTCGCCGTTTTGGCTCCCTGAATCGGCTTGTTGCAGGCGGTCGCGAACAGGACGACAGCGCCAGCCAGCGCGGCCACTGTGACGCGAACGGTTCGTTTAATATTCATAACCTTTCGTCCCGTCATCTTTCATGGTGGTGTTCGCTTTTGGTCGGATTTCCGTTCGTCCCGGGACGCCGCGGATGTCCCTCGCGTCCGCGGCGTTCTCGGGATGCGCGAGGAGTAGCAAGGCACATGGGTGTCGGCTTCCGCTAGCTCAAGCTTCACCGCCCGAGTACTATCCCGCAGTCCTTAAACTGTGGCGGACAGCGGCGATTTCGCACAATCCGAAAACCTACAGAAACTGACGTGCAGGAAAACTACGGTGTACTGCCTGGTTGCAGCTAACGAGTTGAGAAGTAGGCAGTGAGTGATCGCGCAGGTTGTAGAGCGCACCGGTGCGATTCTAGCCAAAACTTGGTGCTGGATATCGTAAAACTACGGTAGTACACTGACGTGTAAATCAAACACCAGCAGCAATATCAGGACGCCATTTTCCTCACGCTTGATCGAGTGCTGCACAGCCAACGGGCAATCAGGCTCTAACTCCTTGCTCGCGGAGAACCCAATGAGGCCCACCATCCTGATTGCAGACGATCACCAGCTCTTTGCCGAGAGCCTGCGCTCCCTGTTAAGCCCTACTTACGACGTGGTTGGAATCGCTACGAATGGGCGGGAACTCACCGAACTGGCCATGCGATTCAAGCCAGACCTGACTGTGACCGATCTCTCGATGCCAGTATTGAACGGTCTGGACGCGGTGCAAAACCTTACGGCGATGGGACTGCGTAGCAAGTTCGTCATTCTGACGATGCACGCGGATATAAGCCTCGCCGTGCTGGTGTTCAGGGCGGGAGCTTCAGCATTCGTCTTGAAGACTGCCAGTGGCGACGAACTCAAGGAGGCGATCGCGACTGCGCACCGCGGCGGATGTTACCTGAGTCCACAGTTTCCCTGCGACCTGGTCACGGTGCTGGCCGAAGCCGCCCGCCGCCCAACGTCTGACAAGGGTCCCCAACTCACGAAGCGGCAACGCGAAGTGCTGCAACTGGTGGCCGAGGGAAAGACGATGAAGGAAGTCGCAACTCAACTGAACATCTCGACTCGGACCGCAGAATCTTACAAATATAATCTGATGAACGTACTGGGCATCCGTACCACTGCAGAGTTGGTGCAACATGCAATCAAGATTGGGTTGATCACCGTTAAGACCGCTCGAAGGCACGGTTTAGTGCTCGATGGCGATCTCTTTTTAACCTGCAGCACTCGGCCGAATGACCCAAATCCGTCGCTAGACGATTTGCGGGAGGGAGAAGTGAAAGCCTACGCTGTATCGCCCAGCTGGGATTACAGCCTGTTGCACTCCTTCATCGAGGCCCTACCCGACGCCTGTGTCATCATTGACGGCACGGGCCGTGTACTTGCCGTTAATCGTGCCTGGAGGGAACTCCCTCGAAGGAATGAGGCCGCCGTCGCCGCTAGCAACCCGGTGGGAATCGACTACCTGGCGCTCTTCAAGTCGTCGACAGGTGATGAAAGTGTCGGCCGGGCGCTGAAGGGTGTCAAAGCTGTATTGAGCGGGCAGCAGGAACACTTCGAGCACGACTACATTCGCCCCACCCCGCCTACGTTTCTCTGGTTCCGTATGACTGTGCACCCATGGCGGGAGCTGGGTACAAACGCTATCATCTTCCACCGGGATATCACCGCCGAGAAACTTGGCCACGTTACTCCACATTCGGTAGACCAGGAATTTCGTTCGCTGGCTGATGCGGCGCCGGTCATGATCTGGATGTCCGGGCCAGACAAGGCGTGTATTTTCGTGAGCCGCCGGTGGCTGGAGTTTACCGGGGGGCGGCGGGAGGACGCGCTTGGGGACGGGTGGCCTCAGTTCGTACATCCTGATGATCGCGATGCGCTTAAAAAGACTTTTTTCACTGCCTTCGAACAGAAGCACGAATTCGCACATGAATATCGATTGCGGCACATAGATGGCGGCTACCGCTGGGTCCGAGATCGCGGTTCGCCGCGTTACAATGCGCAGAACCAGTTCCTGGGCTTCACCGGCTCCGTGTGGGACCTGAGCGAACAAAAACAGGCCACCGAAGAGGCTGACAGGGCGAGCCGATATGCACGCCTGGTACAGGACGTTGCCGTAATTGCGAATTCTGCGACCACGATACGCGAGGCACTGCAGCGCTCCATCGATGTCATCTGCGAGACGATGAGGTTTCAGGTCGGTCATGCTCTCCTCATCCACGATGATGAGCCGGAATTGGCAAAGTCCGCGCACATCGTGTACGTCAAGGACCGGGAGCGGTTCGCCGCGCTATTCGAGATGAGCAATCGCATGACGTGGCCGACCGACGTCGGCTCGCCTGGAGAAGTACTACGCACCGGCAAACCCTTAATTCAAGACATAGTCGAAACTGCTAAGCACCCGGAGCGCTATCCACGAGCGCAGGCATCCTGAAGCGGGGCTGCGGGTGGCATTTCATCTTCCGGTCGTCGTAGATGACAAAGTCGAAGCCATCATCGAATTCGGAACCGAAGAACAGATTGCATCCGACCAGGAAGTGGTTGCCACGTTGGTTGCGGCCGGCGAACGGCTTTCCCGCTTCTTCGAACGACGCCGGGCACAAACCAAATTTCTGATGCAGAAGGAAGAACTGCAGGCCTCAGCGGAACGGCTTTTCGCCATGGCCGGGCGGCTCGTCGATTCGCAAGAAGATGAACGCCGCAGAATCGCGCGCGAAATTCACGACGACTTCACCCAGCGCCTGGCTGTGGTTTCCGTGAAGATTGGAAATCTTGCCGGACGTGATCGAGCTACGAGCGTGGCGAAATGGATGCGGGTCTCGAGGACGTCAGAGAGTCGATTGTCGCCGTAGCCGGGGACCTGCGCGACATGTCGCACCAACTGCATCCCACAATGTTGGCATTACTGGGACTTGTCCGCGCCTTGCGAGCTCTATGCGAAGAGTTCCAGCGTGCCCACGGGATTGAGACCGTGTTCGAGGCGTCAGCTTCCGACAAAGATGCGTCCGAACAAGCTGCCATGTGCCTGTACCGTGTGCTTCAGGAAAGCATGATGAACATCGCGAAGCACTCTGGCAGCGCCAGAGCCTACGTAAGCCTTACGCGGCAGACGCACCAGCTTGAAATGCGGGTTCGCGACGAGGGCCGAGGTTTCAACCCCGATGCGGGGGACCGCCAGGGTATAGGCCTGATGAACATCGAAGAACGCGTGCGGCTCCTGAACGGAACGTTGCTCATCAACAGCCATCCGGGAAGCGGCACTGAGATCATCGTTCGAGTTCCGGCAGCAGCAATAAAAAAAGGAGCACGGGTGGAGAGGCTGTTACGCAGCCTGTGTTCCCTTTTCAGACTCCAGATCGCTTGGAGGAATCGTGGACCTGACGCTGGATGCGGTTATCTTTGGGCTGACTGCCGCCACGATGGTAGCTGTGGGGTTGGAACTCGAAGTCGCCAGAATTCCAGACCTGGCGCGGCGGAAGTTCCTTTTGCCGGGGATGTTGCTCGGCCAGATGCTGATGCTCCCCGCACTGGCCATCCTGCTCGTCCGCATCGTACCCATGCCCGAAGAAACCAGGCTCGTTCTACTCATGCTTGCGGCCTGTCCAACCGGCAATATTGCGAACTTCTTTACTTTGCTGGCGCGCGGTAATCTGCCGCTCTCAGTTTCGGCCAGCGCCTGTCTTGCCTGCTGGCGCCTATCGTCATGCCACTGACGTTTCTACTTTATGGAAAGCTACTGGGAGGTGCGTTCCCTTTCCTGATTTCACCGGGTACATTGCTCAACAAGGTCTTGGCGATCACCTGGGCGCCAATCTTCCTGGGCCTAGCCTTGAGAAACATCCGGTCCAAGCATATGGCGAGGTTCTCGGTGCTATTGCGGAATGTTTGCTCCACTGGCGTGGTTGCCCTTTGCGTATTTATATGCGTCACCCGAGCAGGCCAGTTAACCACCGACCTGAAGTCAATCTGACGGTCAGCGCCGCCTTTATCCTGATGACCTTGGCTGCGGCAATCGCGATTGCCAAGACTCTGCGCCTGGATGCGACTTATGCGATTTGCTATACGACCGCTTTTCCGGCCCGCAATCTTGGCGTTCTGGCGGTAGTTACGGTCGCGACGCTGCATCGCTTCGACGATCTGGTTTTCATCCTCGTCTATTTTGTTCTGGAATCGCTGGTGATTTTAGGCGTCGTTGTTGCCTATCGCCGGCGCATTTCGCTGCAAGCTCTCTCCGCATAGCGCTTCGAGGCGCCTTACCACAGATCGCTGAGCGCTGGGCGGCAAGCGGCCTCCGCAAGCACAGTATCAGGTCGCAGGGGAACTGCACGCTCAGGTAACATCCGCCACCCTGCACAACCGCAAGAGCCTTCGTAAATTCGTCGCGACTTGCGGTCTTTAAGACGAATGCAGACGCTCCCGAGCGAAAAGCTTCCACCGCGAGGCTCACGTCCCGGTGCATCGTCAGAACGATGAACTTGCTGCGCAGACCCATTCTTGCCAGAGCGTGCACCGCCCTAAGACCATTCAACAGCGGCATCGAGTGATCGGTCACGATCAAATCCGGCTTGAATTGCACCGCCAGTTCGGTGAGTTCCTGTCCATTAGTAGCGATGCCAACTATTTCATAAGCTGGACTCAACATCGAGCGAAGGGCATCCGCATACAGCCGATGGTCATCGGCAATCAGGATTGTGGGCCGCATTGGTGTCTCAATCAGCAACGGAGTTGGTGTGCAGGTGTAAGCTCCGTTGTCGCGATCAGAGAACTTGATCTGGGTAGTTCGATAACCGCGGCCTCTCGCCATGAACATAGTGCTCGAAAGGTCCCCGCGCGCTGCTTCATTTCATCGCCTCCAGCAAGCTTTTCAAAATAACCTTCAGTGGAATCTGCGCAAGAAGAGCCGGCAACAATGGAATCACGACGGCAAGAGCCGGCGCGACCAACGAGCCCTTATCCAGCGGGACGGCTTTCATCGCTTCAATATTCTGAAAACTAGCAGCTAGGTCGGTAAGGCTGCTAATCTCCGGGGCCGCCAGAAACTCGAGTTCGTGACCCCTGCGATGAAGGATCCACTTGTCGTGAAACTCGGAGCTGTGAAGATGCGCCAGGCTCCCGTATTGCAGTATTCCTCGGCGGCGCAGGGGAGCCAGCTTCGGGACAAAGAAGAGCAATGGGCCCACCGCGATGAGCACGACCAGTACGAGCAACACGATTGCCGGAAGCTTGAAACTCATCAGGTGCGCCCCCGCATAAAGAATCTGGTAACGCCAAGTCGCGCCAACGGCCGCTGCCACCGCGAAGGCGACGGGAGCGAAAGCCACTGTGGACATCCCGAGAAACCCCATGCCCGCATGTTTGTCGGGATGAGAAACCATCAACTGCAACTTCATCCGCGACAGCCGGAACACGAAGAACGTCCAGAGCAGCCATTTCCAAAGGCAGAGGCCGACCAGAAACTGGTAGATCACCTGACTCACGAGGATGTAATACCAGCCAGCAGGACTCAGGCGAGCCCGCAGCCTGTGCATCTTCGCCGCCCATGCGCCGGCCAAGCCGATCTTCCCGCTGACTGACAATGCAATGTGGAGACACACCAGCGCTGCAATTGCCAGCTCGGGAAGCAACGAATCGCGCAGGCGAGTGAGGGTGGCGAGGATTTCGTCGAATCGCGGCATGTCTGCGAGCGCCACGAGGTCTTCGCGCAGCTTGGCCCACAATCATGCGAAACTTTGACTCCATCAGAATCTGCCCGAGCAACAGGATCGGGACCGCGATGAGCATCCGGGAAGCAACCTTATAGTCGGTCAACAAAGCCACGACTGCACCCGGCGCGAACAGAGCGGTCAGGAGGACCAAAGGGACCCACCCAATCGCAACCGCAAAAATAATTCGCCTTCCAAGGTTCCACTGATGTGGGAGAATGAGCCGGCTCTTGAGCTGCGCGCGGTAGAACGGCCCCCCACGAATAAGCGAGACTCGGGATCGAGAACTGCCACGTTTCCTCCTGCAGTGTTGTTCATACTCACCTTCTAAATTGCGCTAGCGAAGCAGGCAAGAATGCCTGATGGCCTCCTTTGACGACAGCTGGCCACGAGTTGCGGCCGTCCTACGTTTTCTTGCCGAGCAGTCCGCCCACTGCTTTGGTTGGAGCTGCTGCCGCTGCACCAGGGACTGCTCCTGCTCCCGAGGCCGCGCCTTTCACCGCACCGGTAGCGAGGCTTCCAGCCACGCCTCCCACCTCCGGAATGAATTTCGGATCAGAGGTCGTACCCTCAATGGCGAAGGGGATGCCACCTTTGCCGCTGCCAACAGAGGCCACCTTGCTGACGCCGCCTACCATTCCTCCGCTCAGATTAGCCAGCATCTTGAAGGCGAGATCTCCTGCCGGGCTTACCGTGCCCGCTCCTGTGATCACGCCGATGGCGGGAACATCAAGATTGATGTTGTCAGCCTGCGTGCCTGCGGGAGAAACATGCGCATTGAGGCTGAAGTTGCGAATCGAGGTATCGGGATTCGACACTGCCTTTCCGGCAAATGCCGACATTGCTCCCATCTTCGACCCCAGATTAAAGCCAGACAGGCTGGTGTCGGAGAGCTTCACTGGACCAGTGATGACCAGCTTGTCGACCGGGCCAGCGATGTCCAGTTTCGCCGACAGAGTTCCACCCTTCAGCTGGGAGCCCGTCGGAAGCACTATGCCGAGCGCAGGCGCCATGGCCTCTAGTTCTTCCACTGGCATCGCGGGCGCGTTCAGCTTCAGGTTCACTACCTCCGTCTCACCCTGGGTGCGGAATGTTCCAGTCAGATGGGCCTGCGCCTTGCCGATGGAAATATCACCTTGCGTCAGAGTGCCCGACTCGTTGTCGAGATCGACCTCTACCGTATGCTTGATTACAACGGTCTTGGGAGCGGGCGTTCCCTTGGGTGACAGTTTCAGTTTTGTGCCGGTGAAGGTTCCGATGGCTTTTGCCTGGCTTCCATTGGAGCTTAGTGTCCCATCAAAATTCGCTATCCCTGCGATACCGCTTGCCGGATCGATGAATCCGTAGGCCCCAATATTCATGTTGTTGACCTTGACCGCGGTCTCCAACGGAGTCTTGGAAGTATCGGCGGCGTTGATCGGGCCGGCTTTCCCCGAGATGTCCGCATCCCCTCCGCCGGGCAGCAGCGCGGTCAGCTTGAACGGGAACTGTGAAGTAGGGGAGAAATTTGTTACTTCGATGTTGACCTTGTCGTAGACCCGAGGCTTCCGGGAGGAATTCAATTTTGCAACCGTCAGCTTGGCGTCGTTTACGTTAAGTTTGCCCACTGAGACGTCTGGCGGCGCAGCCGACTCGCCCGCCTTGGGCTGCGCGGGCTTCTTAGTAGCAGGTCCTCCCAGGCTGGAGAAATTCCATGTCCCGTTGGCGGCCTTAGCAGATTGATCTGCGGCTGCTCCAGCACGATCTCGGTCACGTTCACCTTTCTTGAGAAGATGAGCGGCATCATCTCGACGCCAATCTTGAGCGACTGCGCGGTGACGAACGGCGATTTGCTGAAGGCGGGATCGTCCGCGATCGCGATGTTGTCCGCCTCGACGTGACCCGAGAAGAGCGACAAACTCAGATTGCCGACCGTAACCTGGCGTCCCAGTGCAGCGCTCGCCTCCGACTCGATCTTCGGACGGAAGCTGTTCACGTTAATCAGAAATGGGAGTGCAATCAGGATCACGAGAAGAACCGCGAATCCAATCAGCGCAAAACGCAACCAATGTTTTTTCATAGGGGTATTCCTGTTCTTCCGGACTGTCCGTCCGATGGATGTTCGGCTTTAATCAGCCTGTTTCATATTTGTCGTCGCCTTTGTCGATGGGCTCGTCGCCTCTAGCGCCTCCAACTCAGAGTTCATGTGGTGAGCATTTCCTGGAGCTGCGTCTGAGATTCGCCCGGGGTTTCCGAGCAGTCGAGCCAACGCTCGAGGACTTCCCGCTGCCACCGCAGTTCCACCAGTTTCTGCAGTCTCGACTCGGGGTGGTTGGATTGTTCAGAACTCATACCCAAACCATGAATTGCCTGCCGGCTTTCTCTTGGAACATGGGATGGAGGAGCGAAGTAGGTGTGAACCACACTTACCAGGACGTGCCATTCCTGACTCGCGGTAAATGATGAGGGGCTATCGTCGGTTCCATCCGCTTTACCCCTTTCTGAAAGATAGTTTCTGAGCCGCTGCCCGGTATTCGGAAAACTACTCGATTGCTTGCCCGTAGAACTACGGTGGCACGGGCCGGGAGCTATCGAAAGCAAAGACAGCGAATTCGGCCAGCGGACTGGCAGACCGGCTCGTCGATGCCGTATTTCTTCGGTGTTCCAGAGCGAGTAGTTTTCCGAGTACCGGAGCGGCGGCTCCAAGGCTATTTTCGGTAATGAGGGAAGGCTGCCTGCCGCGAGCGCGACCTTAGTAGGTAGAAGAGCGTCAACTCTCACAAGAATTTGGCGATCGCAAGCACCGTTCCTGCTCTTGTCTTGAGACCAGGTCTACACGCGACGACCAAGCCGCCTTTTTTACGACCGAAGCGCCGCCCGCAATAAGTCAGAAATGGAGAACAAATTGATGAAACGAAACATTGGATACGCAATCGCGTTGCTCTTGCTCGCAACTGGCCTTTCTGCGCCGTTGCCGGCGCAACAGCCCAGTCCCCAAAAATCGGACCTGATCGAGCCTGCGGCGATGGATGCCCTGAACAATATGGGTACCTATCTTCGCTCCCTCAAGGATTTTCAGGTCAAGGCTGCCGTCACTTCCGAGGATGTCCTGGCGGACGGCGAGAAGTTGACGTTCGCTCACACCACGAGCATTCTGGCCATCTGCCCAATAAGCTTCGGGTCGAGGTCGAGGGAGACCAGAAGTCGCGTCTTTTCCTCTATGACGGAAAGACGTTCACTCTGTTCGCCCGTCGCGCCGGATACTACGCAACCGTGGACGCGCCGCCGACCATCGGTGAATTGATCGACGTCGTGAGCGACAAGTACGGCATCGATATTCCCCTCCTCGATCTCTTCCTGTGGGGCGGCCCGCGTGCCTCCACCAACGAAATCACGGAAGCCACCGATTTTGGACCGGGCGACGTCGGCGGAGTTACTTGCGAGCATTACGCCTATCGCCAGCCCGGCCTCGACTGGCAGGTCTGGATCCAGTTGGGCGACCATCCGCTTCCCAAGAAACTCGTTTTGACCACCCTCACCGACGACGCTCGTCCCCAGCACATATCGGTTCTTACCTGGAACCTCGCGCCGTCCTACAACGATGCAGCCTTCGTCTTCGATCCTCCGACGGATGCCCACAAGATCATTTTCGCCGAAGAGAGCGCAGCCTCCGCAGGCAGCAACTAGGAGCTATTACATGAAACTCTATATTCGTCCCTTTCTATCGTTCTCGCTCGCGCTCCTTTTGACCGTTCCCTCCGTTGCCGCAACGCGCGTGGCGGTGGTGGCAATAGCAACAATGGAGCAGTGCGTTCGAGTTCGCGCACCAACGTCAACCAGCCGAGTGGCGGCGAAGAACGCCGCCTCTAACCGGAACGCCAGTCAACACCAACCGAAATACGAATGTAAACAAGAACACGAACGTCAATAAGAATACGAACGTCAACCGGAACACGAACGTCAACAAGAACACGAACGTCAACGTCAACCGTGACGTCAACGTGAACACCCACAGTAGCTACAACTCCGGCTATTACGGCGGCGGAGGTTGCTGCTATCACAGCGGGGTTGGTACGGCCGTGGCGGTTGCAGCAGCGACAACAGCGACTGCGGTGGTGGTCGGCTCGATGGTGCATACGCTTCCGCCCAATTGCACGACCGTCGTCGCCAATGGCGTCACCTATCAGCAGTGCGGCAGCACCTACTATCAGCCGCAATTCTCCGGCGGGAACACGACCTATGTCGTGGTCAACCAGCCCTAGTTTGCGGGCGCATCGCGTCGAGTATGCAGGCCCCAAAGCGTTGCCAGCGGGAGCAGTGATCCCCTGGCGGCGAGCAATAACACGGCAAATTGCGATGAGTTTGCCAGTTATAGCTGTCCAGCCAAGGCATCGGACGGGGATGGCCGTTCTCGAGGTACTTCCTCAAGCCATCTCCTCTTTTTTGTCCCTTGCTCGTGCTGCATCCGCATCACAGAGCGCCATTATTCGCCTTGGGTAAGGTCGCGGCAGGAACAGCTCGAAGCCGACGTGCGACGTACTTGGGCGGCCGTGGAACCGGATCGAAGGGTACATCTGAGGTACACGGCGGAAGCAGTCGCCCTAACTGACAGCACCCGTGCAGTTTATAGATGGCGGAGGGAGAGGGATTCGTGCACGTCCGATTCTCGTGCTTACCCGCACAGGGTAGGCCGGGACAGGCGCAGTTGCAGCGCCAGTTCCGACCTCCCTCACGCGCAACCGTTTTGGCCCGGTACCTGAAGGTATTTTGCTACTCTTTGTTGCACCGGTCTACAGCAGAAAGGCGGAACGAACCGAGGCAGTATGGAAGAAACACTATTGTGCGACATGGGGCCTAGTGTGATACCTAGCTCTGCACTAGAGGTAGATATCTACACTAGTCATCCTTGTTGACAGATTTGCTTTTGACACTGAGCTTCCGGACACGCTAGTCGACCTAGCCATCAAGCGGGGAGGGCGGCTCTTTTACGATCCGCAATGGTCTGCCGAGCTGATCATGCACTACGCTGTGGGAGAGCACTTCGAAGAGGTCAATTTGAACTTACTGTCACGTTCTACAACAAGCAAACTGGCAAGTATTTCGGAACTCTGCAACTAGGAACTGCTTTGGGGCTCAGCGCGGTCCCGCACGATGTTCAGAGGGGCCTTCAAAAAGTCCTATTGGCGGTCGAGGCGATCGACCTTTTTTCTGCCGAAGTGGTGCGTCCCTTACGGATCGAAAGCCGTCTGCGGATTTGCAAATCAAGGCGCACGAGAAAACTGCGTGGAGATTATTGGCATTCGAAGACCTCCATCATACGACAAGGGAGTATCGCGATGCCCTGCCCCATGTTGTCTTAGTGGAACCGGAAAAAGCGGTCCATGAGAATGTCGAGACTCGGGAAGCGTGTAGGAATGCGATCGGGCCCAGTGCGAGTCCTGAGCGAGATGCCTGAAGATGTATTCCTCCTAGGGAATTGTAAGAAATAAGGGAACGGGCAAGTGCGCCGAATGTTTTGGCAGCGGCGTCAATATCCACTTGAGCCAAGTCGAATCCTAAATGTGCGCGGTGTTCTGGCACTGGCAAATGTCCGAAGTGCGGAGGACTGGGGTCTTACTTACAGTCCCTGGGGCGAACATCGTCCCGTCTAACAACCAAGGCAATACATCCAGCCGTCTGCGCTTCGGCCGGCAGTCTCTTAGGATTTTGGAACAGACTTGTGAGGCCGGTGCCCTGCGCAGCGAAATCACAGGCTGAATCTGGACCGAAGCTTTGAGCCCGTAACTCCAACGTACCCTCCGGTGAGGGTAGCGTAATGTGTATAGGGGGTCGCACTTCTCGTTTTCTCAAACAGGTAACCGTGTACTGCGTCCGGCACTCGGATTCCGAAGACTGTGTCGATAGCCGCCTGACCGGGATTGAAGTTATAGCGGTCTTCCGCATGAAGGACGAATGCCATATTGAACTCAGGCAAGGTCGCGGTCTTACTTCAT
Organism: uncultured Acidobacteriaceae bacterium; assembly: GCA_963843005.1. Lineage (GTDB taxonomy): Bacteria > Acidobacteriota > Terriglobia > Terriglobales > Acidobacteriaceae > Bog-257. The sequence continues at coordinate 79,811 of CAWJIW010000017.1, forward strand.
TTCAACATCTGCGCTTAGCCAGATGAAGTGTGCTCCGACTGCAAAGCGCCAGTTTCGGTGTTTCGGGATAGGGATATGCACGATTCTGCGCGCCGCATGGTATCGAAGCGCTGGTGATTGAGAACCTAATAAGCGAGTTCCTGTCATTTTGGAATTGGACGCGGAACGCCCCTTCGGCACCTAGGATAGCTGCTTCGAGAGCGCTCGCCAGAGTTGTCTTACCCGCCCAATCCTGTAACACATATTTCTCGTATGAGAATTCTAGAGGCCTGCCATAGCCGAAAAGGTAATGGTGATATGCGGCCATCCCGTCCGGAGCGTCCCTTTTCAGTTGCGCTTCATAAGAGTCCCAAACCTCAGCCGCAGTCCAAGCGGCCTGCTTGGCGAGAAGGAAGGGCAGATTCGCAAGGGAAGGAAGAGCACCGTATAGAGGAAGCGTGAGGAAACCAATATCGTACCTAATCGGGGGGCGTTTGGCAGGGCCAATTTCAAACTTAATGCTTTCTCCGGAGGTCGCCGTGGCGACGTTTGTCACAAGGATGCTCCTCCTGCGCGGCATATTAGCACAATCCGAGCCCCATACTACGCCGGAAGTTCTGCTGGAGGATTTGTTTTAGTTTCCCGCTGTGACGTCGATGCGACGCACGGTTATTGCCGACAGCTCCGCCAGTATTCGCCCACGATGGGGATCGTGACAGTCAGCCCGTCCTTTTTTCGAATGGATTGGGCACAATTTGGGCACACAGGAGAATCTGATAGATAAAGTACTTACAATCAAAGAGATAGCTGGCGGAGGGAGAGGGATTCGAACCCCCGGTACCCTTTCGGGTACAGCGGTTTTCAAGACCGCCTGTTTCAACCGCTCACACATCCCTCCGCGTGAAGAAACGTGCCGTGTTTTCATCATTGTACGACAGCTACTTTCGTGCCCGGTACCGGATCCGATGCACTGTTGCACAAAACTCCCTCGCTGCTCGCGGTCGCCTGTTCAAGTGTCTTCTGCCTAATCGCTGCCGCAGTCGACAAACGACTGATTGAAACGAAGCGGCTGATTCATTGCTCGGTTATCAGCGCTCCACCGATCAGAGCGGTGTCAAGATCTGAACCTCGTTGCCGCTGAGAACCACGGGAAGCGCAGCGGCGGGCGAGGTGGATACCCCATCTGCACTGAAGAAACGGGCCGCAGCAATTGCCTGGACTCGACCGGTGCCGCTGTTTCCCCGATTGCTGAAGGCGACGCGCATCTGGCGCGGCGTAGCATTGATGTCGCGGTCCACGATCACCGAGCCGGAGAAGCCGCTGTTCGGGTTGGTGTTCGCCACGACCAGTATCTCGCGGTCCACCAGAATGCGGGAGAACGCCACGACGCCGCCGTTTCCGCTGGAGTGCCCGAAGTCGGTGCCGTTGCCCGACACTTCTCGGAAGTAGAGGCGACCGTAGGAGAGAGCGGGTTCGTTCCCGCGCAGCGCCGCCAGCGCCTTGATGACCTGGTACTTGGGATGGCTTTTGTCGAATGCCGTCGGCGTCTTGCCCCAAAGCGCCTCGCGCGTGGACTCATTTGCGCTCAAATCGGGCGTGCCATCCGGCTTCACTGTGCCGGACAGTCCCTGCTCGGTACCGTAGTAAACGCAGGGAATGCCCTGGAGCGAAAACAGCAAGGCCAGCGCCAGCGTCACTTGATCAACCGGCGTGCTGGGATGCTGAATGCGTTCGTGCTGGTCGTGGTTGTCAAGGAAGCTGACAAAATAGCGTCCGGCCTCCCCGTGCGAGCTTAACTGCCCTACCTCAGCCGCCTTGCGATCCTCAAACACCTGGCGAATTAATTCAACCCCAGCCATACCTTTGGCTACCGCCGGCAATTTGTAAAAGAGGGGAAAATCAAGTGCGGCGTCGATGCCGAAACCCTCTCCACCTCCCGTGCGGCGGCCCACGAAGTCGTTAATGGTCTGCTCATTGTCGTAGATCTCGCCGAAGGTGAAGAAGTTCTTCTTGCCTACACTGAGCCCGAACTCGCGCATGGAATTCCCGAAATTTCGCACTGCGTCGGGCAGAACGTACTTCACCGTGTCGATGCGATAGCCGTCGATGTCGTACTTGGCAATCAAATATTGGTAAGCGCGAATCAGAATGCCCAGCACCGGCATGACACCGTAGGCTGCCCGGAGCGCCTCCTGCCCAGGCACCGACGCGTCGTATTCCGCCACCAGTTGCCGCATGTCGCCGAAATCGCCGGGCACAAAGCCGCCCGGGCCTGGCGCATCGGTCAGCTTGTTGCCACGGCGGCGGAAGAACAGGAAGTTCTGAAAGTCCGTGGGCCAAACTGCGTCGTCGGCGGAGAGCGCCGAAGCAGCCGGAAGGTTGTCGCGCCAGTCAGAGCGAGGAAAACCGAAGCCGTTGAGCCATTCGATGTGAGGCTCGTCTCCAAGAGGTCCGTTCATCACGTTGGGATCGGAGAACGTCGACACCACGCCTTCCGGTCGCTCGTAGTCGAAGACTCGGCCCGCGTGGTTCAGCACGATATCAAAGATCACGTACAAGCCGCGTGCATGCGCCTCATCCACAAGTTCCGACAACTCGCGTTCGGCCGTCGCGCGCGTGCCATCGGAAGCAAAGCGCTCATCGACGTTGAGAAAGTCCTGCGCTCCGTAACCGTGATAGTTGTAGTCGAAATTCGGCTTGGAGTTCTTCAGCACGGGCGACAGCCAGATGGCTTGGGCACCCAAATCGGCCAGGTAGGCGAGCTGGGATTGCACTCCCTTGAACGTACCGCCCTGGCGTTGAGAAAAGACCTGGTTCCAGGTTCCGCGGGGAGGGGTGGATGAGTTGGCGAAGCGATCGAGCATAAGGAAGTAAATCCAGCAGTCGCGCCAATCCTCGGGAGATGGGAATGGGTAGGAAACTTGCGTCGGTCGCCCGTCTACGCTGACGCTCTTCGTCTGCGACTGGCTGGCTGCCGTCTGCATGGCCTGTATCGTCCGGAGGAAGTCTGGGCTGGTAATGGTGGTCGGCATGGGCGCCTCCTGGGATTCGAGATTCCCGGACGCCGCTGTCTCGTGACAAACCGCCCGGATAACCTGCGCTAGTGTGACCTGTTTGGAATCTGTGGGCAATCTCTTTTTGGGTTTCTCTGCGAAATTTACCTGCCGCCAACCCAGACACAGGCGAAGTGATTCCTGAAGTGCAGGTGGCTCTGTCACTTACGAATAAGCACCTGAAAATCAGTGCTTGTCCACGAAGCGGTTCTGCACAGTAACTGCAGATCAAGATGAGAGGGGGAGGGCGTATACCTCGGGAGTTGAAGCGCTCAGAACCGGCACGATCTAGGCTTGAACAGGGCTACCCGTGAGTGGTAGGCTTGCCACCACCTAGGAGTAAAGTCTGTCATGAATAGCATTCAGAATCTCTGTAACCATCTGGACCCTCGGGGCGATCGTGCATCTCACCGGATGCTGCTGGACTTGCGTCGGAGCTGGGGGCCTCTGACGCTGCCATTGCTCGGGTTATTTCTCGCGACAGCCCTTCTTTCCGCACCGGGTTGGGCGCAATGCACTATTACCACGACTTCGCTGCCTACGGCTGTAGCTGAATCAGCCGTACTCCGCCACCGTGTATACCAGCGGTTGCACCGGTAACCTAACTTGGGCAACCCTTGGCAGTCTGCCTCCGGGATTGCATGGTGACGAGTGGTCTACAGGAGACGGGGATCATCTCGGGTACACCGACCGCGCTGGGCGTGAGCGACTTCTACTTGACGGCGACACCGAGCGGCTTGGCGGCAATGAGCGGCCGCCTCCCCGACGCAGCCCATCGCACCCTTTATATCGCCGTCTTTCCCCAATTGGACGCCTATGGCGGTCTCCAGTTGCCCATCGAAGGATGCAAGCCGGGATACTTTCAGGTGGCGGAGGTCTCTGGCCGATGGCTGATGGCCGACCCGCTGTGCAACGCGTTTTACATGCACGGCATACAGAATGTGACCTACGCCCAAATCTACGACAACTATCCCGGAGGCGCTCAGTTGCTGACAAATCGCTACCCGGATGGTAAGGGAGGGTTCGATGGCAATGCCTGGTTTCTTCATACCGCGCAGCGGCTCCAGTCCTACGGCATCAATACCATCGGCGAGTACGGTAACGTGGGGATGTTCCCTGGCAATCCCTATCTGCCGATCAAGATGCCGTACATTGTGCTGCTGAATGCCGCCAGCCTTTCAGAAAATCACTACGGAAACTGTGGTTCCCCCCGTCCCATAACTTCGGTTACGGACAGTTTGGCCAGCAACGTAGATTCCCTCCTGGTCTATAACCCGGGCAAGTCCAACCTCGACGTGTTCGATCCGATGTGGCGGGCTTGCGCCGTCTACTCTTATCAAACTTCTGGAACGGGCGGGGCTTCCGATCCTTATCTAATCGGTTACACCGCGGAAAACATGGACTCCTTCTATGCCCTCCGCGCCAGCGTGCAACCCTATCCGCACCTTGGGTTCCTGGCTGCCCTGTCCAACTTTTGTTCGCCCAATGGCAGTACGGCCAACAGCGACTGCGCTGGACTTCCCAACACTCCCAACAAGAACTTTACCAAGTATGCGTGGGCGGGATATCTGCGGGGCAGGTATCACAACAACATTGCAGCGCTGAATGCAGCCTGGAAAACTGGCGGCCACTACAAGTCCTTTGGGACCGTCGATGGGTGGGGCAAGGGAACGGAGCGTGGCATCCTGGACGAGGATGGATGCATTAATGACCCCGGTACCGGCTGTTCCGGCGGGCATAGCTGGCTGGGTGGTACGAACATGGATGTCTACCAGATGTCGGGCGCCAGCACCGCCTTCCAGGCCGACGTCAACGCCTTCCTGGCACTCTACTCCCAGGCCCTGGTTGCGGCGGACGTGTACGCGGTGCGAAGCCCTTCGGTGGGAAACGACCCCAATCATCTGATCATGTCATCCGTCGCCATGGGAGGGAAGGACGGCAACGATAACCTATGTGCCAGCGCTCCTCGGTCTCCGGTAGTGACCGGAGAGAAGGGAGGTGGAGTGCAGGTCATGATCGGCTGCTACAATCCCACACCCGCGTCCGATAGCCCGGCCGTGGACAGGTTCCTGCACGACGTCAGCGGAGAGCCGGTGTACGTGTGGTACACGGTAACGGCCAACGCCGATTCCGACTGGCATCAGCTCTGGTGTAACAGCGATGGAAGCTACCACGGGCCTGGAGGAACCAACTACTGCCAGTCCAACCAGACCGACTATCCGCTGCAAACCACCCGCGGAGCCCAGTATGTGACCGACGCTGCGACCATATTCAACATCCAGGGTACAGACGGGAGCTATCCCGTGCTTGGGGTTGACTGGTGGGAGTGGACGGAAAAGGTACCCGAGCATAGCAACTTCGGATTCCTCAGCGACAGCGATAATGCCTACGATGGGAACTGCGCCACCGTGGCGGGTGGCGTTGACGCCTTTGGCGTCCCCTGCGGCGGGGAGCCGGCCGATTACGGGGACTTTATCTCTAAGGCCACTGCCGCAAACTTGTCCATCCTGCAGCGGCTTTTGGGGCAATAGCCGATAGAGTAAACTGATCATCGGATTATGCCCCACCCTATCGGCTAAGAGAGGCAAAAGGGTGGGGCGAATGTCCAGGATGGAACTTCGCCCTGCACTAAGCAAACTTGTTTAACCCTTGGTGCCGTTGCCCTGGTGCATCTTCGCGCGCTCAATCAACATCTGCACCTGGTCTTTCTGGGGATAATCCGGATTCGTTTTCAGCAGCTTCTCCCAATCCACGATTGCGCCCTTGGGATCTTTCTTGCCCTGCCACTTCACGATTCCGAGGTTGAAGAGCGTGTTGGCATTGTTAGGATGAATGGCCAGCGCCTTCTCGAAGTTCGCGATCGCCTTGTCCGGATCGCCGCTATACCAGTACGCCGTTCCCATATCGGTGAGCACGTCCGCGTTATTCGGCTGCAGGCTGACGGCTTTCTGGTAGTACTCGATGGCTTGCGGATAAGCCTGCCCGTCATAGTACAGATTGCCGAGCTTGGTCAGAGTGTCAACGTCGCTGGGATTGGTCTTCAACTGGGCGAGCAACGGCTCGGCGGCTTTGGCCAACATCTCCGGAGAAGCTCCCTGCTGCTGTTGCGCGCTTCCGATGCCCGGCAACTGTGCGGCTCCCATGGCTCCGCTACCCATTCCTGCAGGTGCGGCAGTAGTTTGCGGAGCTTCGGCTGCCGGCGAGGAGGTCGGCGCGGAGCCGCGGGCAAAGTAGCCGACGGCGATACCGATGGCCAGGGTCAGCACCGCCATCACGTAGGCTTGCACGCTGGTAAATCCGAGGTTGCTGTTGCCCTTATTGTTTTGTACAGACTGAGACATTCGTACTCCTTAACTATGGCTTAGTTCTCGTGTGCCCACATTTGCCCGCGAAGGCTGCCCAAGTTGAAGCAGTCGGGCCACTGCAGCGGTGAACGCATCCTGGTCGTTACTCTCCGGAAGCTGCTTTAGTTCGCGCGCCAGAGCACTCGCAATGCGCTGCGTGATGTGCGCCGTGAGCGTCGTAAGTGCCCGGTCCTGGTCTTCCGTAAATGGCCCGAACTCTTCGCGAAGAACTTCCAGCTCCTGCCGGCAGAGTTCATCGAGCCGTTGGCGAAAGGCAACAGCCGTAGGCAGCACTCGCTCCGCCATCAGTTTGCCACGAAAGCCCTGTACCTCGTGCTGCACGATCTTCTCGGCGGCCTCAGCCACAGCCTGCCTATCAGGCGGATTACGTTTTACCGCGTGCTCCAGATCGTCCATGTCGAAGAGATAGACGCCCTGGACCTCCCGCACCGCGGGGTCGATGTCGCGTGGAACCGCAATGTCAATCATGACCATTGGCTTGTGCTTGCGTTCCCTGGCAACGCTTTCGGCTTCCTTGCGGGTCAGGAGGCAGTGCGGACAAGTAGTGGAACTGACCAGGATGTCGGCGGTCTTCAGATGCTGCATGCGGTCGTCGAAGGACACGGCAGTAGCGCCCAGTTTGTGCGCCAGTTCCTCACCCCGACCCACAGTCCGGTTCATGACTTTCACCTGGCCGGCGCCGGCTTTCATCAGGTGAGACGCAGCCAGTTCGCTCATCTTACCGGCGCCAATCACCAGGACCTCGCGGCCGGCGAGCTCTCCCAGCACCTTTTTCGACAATTCCACCGAAGCGTATGCCACCGAGACCGCCGCCGAGCCAATCGTGGTTTGGGTGCGGACCTCCTGGCAGACTGAGAGTGCCTTCTCCATCACGGCATCCAGAAAGCGCCCGGTTGTGCCGGCTTCCTGCGCCTGCGTCCAGGCTTCTTTCACGTAATCGATGATTTCCGGTCCGCCCAGGACCATGGAGTCAAGGCCCGAGGTTACGCGGAAAATGTGGGTGAGAGCAACATCGTCCATCAAGCGATAAAAATGCGACCACTCACAGAGCTTGAGCTGGTACTCCTGAGTAAGGAACCGCAGCACGGAGTTGGCTGCGGTCGGTACGTCGCTGGCCCAGAGGATGAACTCGGTCCGGTTGCAGGTAGCAAGGACGATCGCCTCCTCCACGCCTTCCGAGCGCACCATATGATGCAGGGCTTCGAAGCGGCGGGCTGGGTTCATCCAGAAGCGCTCGCGGATGGCGACAGGGGACGTTCGAAAATTCAGGCCAATCACTGCCAGAGTCGGTTCCAAGGGGGGACCTCCGGGGTAGAGCGGTGCCGTTGTAATAAGTGCACCGTGCCTGCCAAACCGCAGAAGGGCGGCAAGGGAGCATAAGTATCTTAAAGCCAGTGCTTTAGCTCTTCCGCCCGGCATTGAGAGGGGGGCGGAAAGGGAGCATCTTGCGGCATATCACCCGGTCAGAGTGGTTTTTTCCGCCCATGGTGCGTAAGTGTTATGGAAAAAAATACTTGCAGAGAGTACATTTACTGCGCCGTTATTTTGCGGCGCTTTTGTTCCTATCATGCCCCTCACAGGGGTGATTCTCGAAGGAGAGGGAGACGATGAGATTGCTACAACGAATTGCTCTGTTCAGTTTTGTGATTGCTCTTATGCTACCGTCCATCGCGACGGCGCAGTCGGCTGCGGACCTTTATAAAGCCAAATGCGCCATGTGTCACGGCGCCGATGGCAGCGGTAAAGCCGCCATGGGGACGAAGCCCCTCGGCAGCGCCGACATCCAGAAGATGTCGGACGCCGATCTTACCGCCGCCATCACCAACGGCAAAGGCAAGATGCCCGCTTACAAGGGCAAGCTGACCGATGCCCAGATTTCGGACATGGTTAAGTACGTCCGCACCTTGAAGTAATCGGCTTCGAGAAGCACTACGGCGGCTCCGTCCCGAGCCGCCGTTGCTTTTTCCGCGGCGAATAGGACGGGCTTCGGTGCTGCGTTCACATCAGACGAGCTTACGACCGAAGTCTGCCAGCATGGCCGCCGCAATCCGTTGCGGCAACACCTCGTAGGTGCCGGTCTCGATCGCCTGACGCAACCCGTCGACCTTTTCCTTGCGCACCTCCGCGACTGACCTCAATCGCGCCTTCAGGCTGTCCATGGTGTCACTTGCGGTAGGCAAATGCGCTTCGTCGCCGGCATTCGGAGTCCCTCGCTGGATCATGTCCTTGATTTCGTTGCTGCCGACTGGGCCGCGACTGTGGTCCAGTTTTCTGGCAACTCTTTTTTTCTGGCAATTCTAATGATCGGCGCTTTGTGAGAAAGCTTTAATCTTTGTTTCCGCAGGTTGAGCGGGGCTGCTTGGGGGATCGCTTGCGCCGCGCTGGATTTCCACCTTCAGGCCCAGAAGGCGGGCCAGCAATTCCGGGATTCCGCCAGCAGCAAAGCCTTGCAGCTCAACACGACGGCTGTCCACGGCCGTGGCCAGCGGGTAGCCAACTTCCCGATTGATGGCGGCGGCCATCGCCTGCGTCAGGCTAAGGTCGGGATCGCGCGCCAACAGGGCAATCCGCGACAGCTTGCGCAGTTCCCCCGCCGTATCCTGCTCCACCATGCCGCCTTTGGGCACCAGTCCGGCAGCTGGATGGTTGACCTGCTTGGAGTTGCGGCGGTGTCCGGCCCTGTAGCCGCCCAGCGGGCCTTGCGCCTCACCGTAGATCTGGCCGTCGGCTCCGTAAAGCGCCGCCGGTAGCAGGGTGCCGCCTGCCAGGGTGGTGGCATCGCCGATGGGCGATACGGTCACATCAAACTGCGTCCCGGGAAGGGCATACGCCGGCAGCGATGCCGTAACAAATACCGCAGCGACGTTCTTCACTCTTAGCGACGACTCTGGAATCGGCACTCCCATCTTCAGCAGGATATTGCCGAGGGCCTGGCTGCTGAACATGCTCTCCTGCCGGTCGCCCGTGCCTGCAAGTCCCACCACCATGCCATAGCCAACCAGCGGATTCTCCCGCGAACCTTCAATCTTGACCAGGTCGCGGATGGGTACGTATGAGTCAGACTTCTCCGAGCCGGCGGCGGACAGCGCCCAGCATCACCAGCAGGAGAAATCGCAACCAACGCCCCAGAATCTTGCGCGTCAGCGAAGAGTCTTCCACGATCAAGGCACGCGGGCCGGTCATCGCTTACTCCCAGGACTTGCGGCGCTGGAGCCGGGCGGTGAACTCCCATGGCGCCAGCCGCGGAAGATTGTTGGCAGACCATTTCGCCATCTCGCAGCAATCGCCCAGCAGGCGATGACGTTCGCCCACGCTGATTGGGTCCCCGCTCGTCCACAGCGGGCCCGGCGCCAGCCTCTCCATCAGGCACTCCTGCTGCGAAATCTCTGGCTGCTTCGCCCCAAGCAAGGAATCGGCCAGCAGCACAGTGGCAGCCATCCCACGATTGGCTCCATCCTGCCCATCTGTGTTTTTGCCCGGGTGCTTGGCGACTTTAGTAATCGCCGTGAACACTTCGGCCGGCAAGCAGCCGCGCATGGCGGCTTGCAAGGCTGCGCGCAGGGGAGTGGAGTGGGCAAAACCCGCCATCCCTAGGATCTCCGGCAGTTCGAACAGCAACCCCGCCAAATACGATTGCCTGGGATCGCCATTCCCCAGACGCTTGGCCAGCAGTTCCGCCACGCACGCCCTCATTACGGCTCGCGAACAGCACTGGCGCAATTTGGCTCCGGTGCCGCGGGCGAAGCTGGACTCCACCCGGGGAGCGCGGTTCAGCAGTTGCAGCAGGCGGTCGCAGCCTGACCCGACGACCGCCGAGGGAAAGTCCCACACCACCTCAGCCTCGCCGCGGGCCTCCAAATTGGCCAGTTGCAAAGTGCAGAATGCCAGCCCCGGATCCAGCGCCACTACCGAGCTGGTCAACTCCAGGTCCACAATCCCGTCCTGCAGCAGCAGCGTCAGCAGCGCCCCCGAGCGCGTAAGGATGGGCACGAACATTTGCAGGTTCGCGCAGGGAAAATCACCGGCATCGCGCTGCGGGGGCGGCTGATCAATTGTGCCCCTGGGATTGTCAATCGGGACCGGATGGGCTGCGGTGTGCATTGGTGGAGTGCCTCCCTGCTTCCATCGGCATGGCGGTGGCCCGCATTAGGCGAAGCCACTTTGCTGCGAGACTTGCTCAGAGTCTTTTCCATGCCGGTCCTGCGTGCCTGCCGTGAGCAGCAGCAGCCGGAACCAAAGCCGCCGGGCGCAATGGGCGCGGGGTGGCCAGGATGGAACGCAGCCGCGCCACCGCCACCGAATGAATTTGCGACACCCGCGATTCCCCCACCCCCAGCACCGCGCCTACTTCTTTCATGGTGAGTTCTTCCTGGTAGTACAGCGCCAGGATCTGCTGCTCACGCCGCGGCAGTTGCGCGATGGCGTCGGCCAGCATCTGCTTGCGCTCTCCCTGCAGGCAGAGAAACAGCGGATCCAGGTTGGCCGGCCCGGGAAGATTCTCTCCCAGGTCCGTCTCCCGGCCATCTTCCAGCGACTCGATTTGCAGGCTGCCCACCTCCAGCCCACGAATCTCGTCCAGCAGGTGCTGGAATTGCTCCAGCGTCATGCCCATGGCCACCGCCAGTTCGGGCTCGCCGGCGGAGCGGCCCAGCTCGGTCTGCAGCTTCTGCATGGTCGCTTCCAGCCGCCGCGCTTTGCGGCGCAGATCGCGCGGGCTCCAGTCCATCTCCCGCAAGCTGTCCAGAATGGCCCCCCGGATGCGGAACTTGGCGTAGGAGGAGAAGCGCACGTTCTTGCTGGCATCGAACTTGTGCATGGCGTCGATCAGGCCCACGATGCCGGCGTGCAGCAGATCGTCGAAAGGAACATGCTGCGGCAGGCGCTCGTGGATGCGGCGCGCGATGTACTTGACCTGCGGCAATTGCTCCAGCAGCAATTCCTCGGAGGCTCCCGGAAACGGTTCGTTGATCGGCTCGCAAGCCTGGGCGGCGCTCATGTTTCCTCCTTATTGGATCGTTGCCTACGACTCATCTCGCTGATGGCTCGGGCCTGTAGAAGCGCTGCGCCGGGTCAGCGCACTCGTCCGCCGGTGAAGGGGTCAAGCCTTCCAGCGCGCCGATGCATCCCGGCAAGTGCCCGCCGCGCTGATCGCAAACGCCGCACGGCTCACTGCGGGACATATCCGCTTGGCCTCCGGCGGTGGTGTCGCCCAGGTCAAGGACGCTCGTCATGGTTCGATGATCGATTTGGTTTGCCATTGTCCATGCCTCGGATGGAATTGAGTTACGCGGGCGGAGGGTGCAAACCGATGGCCGGACAGATTAGAAAATTCTGTGGTTCGAAGCCGTGAAGCAACAGCAGCTCTTACGACCACTTAGGCTGAACGCCTGCGCCCCAGGCAAGAGCGCGGAGCTGGGAACGAGGAAAGACGCAGCTCGGATTAAAGGGACCTAATGAGTTGGTGTTTACGAGCGCACGCATGGGGAGGTTGCTTGGCGAAGCCCGGCAACACGAAGTCCCACACCGGGCGGCCGCCGAGCAGTCGCTTTAGTACGCCAAGAGGCGAGCGCCGTAGGCGCGGAAGAGGATAGCCCAGCGCTTCAGCGCTGGGTACCCGTGTTAAACAAACCCGAGTCCCGTAGGGACGGCACAAAACCATCTTTCATAAAGCGGACGCTGCGAGATCCACCCAGCGTCTGCTCCCGCCCTAGCCAAAGGCGGAAGAAAGAGCGGGCCACCCGGCGTGACTAGTTTTTCTGTCGTGGCTGCGGGTCAACACTTACGCGCACCTCGTTTGCAGTCATATCAGGCCATGGCATTAGGTGTACTTGGTCCCCCATATCATGCCTATTGCGAATGCACTCAATAAACTGGCCTTGCGGAGATTCTGGATCATAGGTAGCTCGGCCCGTTGCGGCGTCCAAAGTGCCACGGATTTCTACTTCTGTTCCTGTGGGCAGGTCGCCGCCTCCACCGCCACCAACCATGAAGCTACCTATCATGTTGTCAGCGATTTTCCACTTAGCATTGCCAAACATCGAGTACCAATCCTGCGCGTACGTCCGCGCCTCTACGTTATCTACGACTGCCAAAATAGACACCCCGTGCCGGGTCGTCGCGACAAACATTTGGAGACGTCGGCAATGAATTCAGAAGACAGATGTCTTTGTGGTGGTAAGCAATTTGTTGTAGCTTGATTACCAGTGCCACCAATTTGCACATTGCTGCAGGGGCCGGCCGTCACACCTCCGCATTTGAACGTTGCCATTTCCACCAGCGTTTTGCGATGCGGGAGGAGCGGGCTTCTTGGCCGGTTTGGCGGTCAGCCTGCTGGACGATGGAGACGTTGTAGGCGCGGGTGTGGGCATACCTCCGCGCCGGCACCGCGTGCTGGATACTCTGTGGCGATACTGCTGCCGTCGCCGTTGCTCTATCGCGTCCAAAAATCCACCAGCCAAACAATCCAAAAACAATAACGACAGGAATCATGCCGAAAACCCGTCTCTTGATGCGTACAGCTTTAGCCTCAGCTTTCGACGCCCACTCGGATCGGAGTATTGAATCAGAGATCAAAATCAGCCCGACCGCGAATAAACCCCAAACAATTATTGGCTCTCGTACATGAAGATGGTCTAGGATGCCCAAAACCACCTCCAAGACAAGACCAATTGTCCCTTGAGCTGAAATTCTCGGCACCGCGCACAAACCTCCGGGGTCATCCGGGAAACCCCCGACAAATAGATTGTGCGTCGCAGTGGCTGTCTGCATCCACAGGGAATTGTGGCAGTTGGCAACCCGTTTGCGCTCAACCGTGCTGGATGTGGTAGGAGGCAAGCGCCGTAGGCGCGGAAGAGGATGCCTTGCAGCACTTCAGCGCTGGGTACCCGTGTTAAGCAAATCCGAGTCCCGCAGGGACGGCACGAGCACCTACTTCCGGCGCAGGCCGTAGCCAACGCCGAGCAAGCCGGGGATCAGCACCAGCAACGTGGCCGGTTCGGGGACCGGGGATTGTTTTCTGCTGTCAGTGCCACAAAGCCGTCGGCGTCATCGTAGTTGACCACCACTTCTCGGTTCCGCCATTGAAAATAGTCATTCAGGATGGTGGCGAACGTACCGTTAAGTTGCCCTTGTTGAGTAGCAGAAACGGAAAGGTCGTGCCTACCGCCGGATTGAACCCCGGTTTCAGCAGGATATCGAGCGTACCATCTAGCGGAGCAGATCCGTGACGTTGATAGTACCGTAGTGGTCGGGGAGTTGATCATCTCCCCTAATGTCCCGTTGGCCAGTTGAATGTAGCCCTTCCCCGGCCGGGTTGCCCGTGCCCACGATGAACGTCGAGAGGGATCGATGTTGATGTGCCACGTTGTTCACAAAGGGCGGGTCAATGGAAGATCCGTTTTTCACGGTAATCAAACCGTAGTTGATCATACCCCCCACGGCCTGAAGCAAGTCGGGGGCGACCGTTCACGTTGATCTGCCCGGTCGCCTTATTGGTCAACAGGCCGTGGACTGTGATCGTGTTGTGTCTACAGTAGGTCTCGTCTTCAAGGAACCCAGCGTTGTCGAGATTGCCATTGACCTCGACCGCCTCACCAAAGAGGACCCCCCCCGAAATCCAAACCATGGTACTGCGCGTTGATCATGTTCCCACCAACAGAACCGTCCCCCCGGCGTCCGCCTGGATGGAGATCCCTCCGGTGTTATTGAGATCGCCGTTCACCTTGAAGTAGTCGCCGTCGTTGAACAGCGTTAAGCTTCCCTGATTGGCCAGGTTGCCGGTGATGGTCAGAGCGTTCGTGCGGTAGCTAAGGTCGCCATAGTATCCGGTGTGGATGTCCCCAGAGTTGTTCACATTGCCATTAATCGTCAGGGTCGTTCCAGCGACCGTCTGGTCGTTGGAGTTGAGTACGAGTATCCCTCCGCGGCCGATTGTCAACGTGCCACTGCCCGGTGTGTCGGCGAATTTCTGACCGAACAACTGCACGGTGCCTTCAACACTGTTTAGGTTGGCAAACCCGTCGCTGCTGCCTGCGCTAGACGATCCGTAAAGATAAAATGTGGAACCCGCAACCGCGTCGGTCATACCGTTCGGCTGGTTTGTCAGGTTCAGGGTCGCACCCGGTGCGATAAAGACGTAGCCGCTATTGTTTAGGGTGGCCACATCAGCCACGTCGCCGTTACCATACATGAGGAAAGGACCGTTGTTAGTAAGCATCCCGCTGATGCTCAGCGTGTTCTTGCCGCCAGAGCCAATACCTGTCCCGACCATCCCGGCGTTATCGAAATTGCCAGTGACCTTGAGCGTGCTTGCATTGCCAAGATCGATCACTCCCGCGTTGGACGAGTCTGCTCCCGCAGTGACGAGGCTACCGCCCGTGAGATTTAAGAAGCCTGCCTGGCCTATGGTCAGCGCATTAGTGATGGTGAGGGTCTGCGCGACGCCACCGTCAGTGAGCTCAGAGCAATAAGGGCCGCCCTGGCAGTAGCCGTTGTTCCCCCGCCCAGCGTGAGCGAGTTGATGGTGGGGCTTGTGTCCAGAGTCACGGTGTCGTTGCCGCCGCTATAAATAGCAACATCGCTTCCCGGGCCCGGCAGACCCGCGCTCAGTCCAACCGTTGCTCCAATTGCCAGTTCCGCCGTTCCAGTTATCTTGCGCATAAGCGTTGGTGAGGGTGAGGATGGCGCAAAGAATCAGCACAAATGACACACGCTCGGACATCATGGCTTGCCTCTCTTCATTCCCGAGAGGGAGAAGGGGTTCCGGGTCGCGGGAATGGCTCGACCACAGAACCCATTAAGCCGATAGCTGTGGAACTTGCTGCTTAGGACTCGGGCAATTCCGACAACGTGGCGCGGCGGAGATGACCGAGCGCGAAGCAGGATCGCGCCAATTGTGCGAGCACCTTATCTCCTAGTCAAGAAGATAATGCCGGGTGGAAGTGCCCAATAGCGAGTCCGGCTCTGCGGGACGACATAGCTTAGCCCAGCGATTCATCGCTGGGTATGGATTGAATGGAAACCGAGTCCCGTAGGGACGGCAGAAGCGACGTTGGTTGCGCTCCGGTTCTGTCGTGCCTACGGCACTAATCCTTTTGAGGCTTCCCAGCGCTGAAGCGCTGGGCTAAGCTCTTTCGCGCCTCACGGCGCTCGCTCCGCGCGATTCGAGAGTCGCTGCGACGGCGGGCTAATGTGAGCCCAGTGCAGGCGCGCGTTCCGCTGACGGCCTTTCAGCTTCCTGCGACTGGTTACCTTCGTAACTCCGCATGACCCAATATCACTGACTTTAGCCTTGACTTGTGCATAGGCTGGAAGGAGCAGTTACCAGTTATCGGTTGCCAGATGCCAGCGAGTGCTGGCAACTGACCGCTGACTACAGACCCTCGCGAAGTCAAAGGAGGGTCTATGCCTACCAATCCCTGCCATC
>CAWJIW010000018.1:0-15531 GCA_963843005.1 uncultured Acidobacteriaceae bacterium
CGCGCCGCGTGCCCCAGCCCTGCGGCGGTTTCCCGATTCGGGAACAAGGCAAAATAAGTCCGGCGAAATCACTGCATTTTGGCCGGCGATGTGAATAGGCTGTAGAGGAGAGGAGCCGAATGCGGCGCGAGTGCGCTGCGTTGGCTCTTTTTTCGTTGCGAAGGAAACAGGCCCGCCCAGTGCGAGAGCCTGACGCGATCTTTGAAAATCAGCCGTCAGCAGTCAGCACTCAGCACTCAGCATTCAGCATTCAGCATTCAGACCCGCTTGTTGCTTTTCGCCCTTCGCTTTTCGCCCTTCGCTCCGAGTGGCAGTATCGGTAGATGACCCACTTCAGGGCAGGTGCCTTTCAAGGGAGTTCGGTGTCTAACTTATTTACAATCTGTATTTTACATACAACTCCTTATTATTCTATATTTTACATTGATCAGCGTAAAATATAGATTCCATTCGGCTTACTGGTAAAATATAGAAGTTAAATGACTTACTGCGCCGAAATCCCCCGTAAGTTGTTGAAAGGCGGTCGGGAATCCGCAAGATTCAAGAACTGGGGGAGGGGAGGGGGCTCGTTCACTGGGACGTCCCAACCGCCGAGCGCGTCCCCGCCCTCTAGCCAAACGACGGCTAGACCGGGGCACCCGCAGTAGCTAAGTCCTTATTCCATGGGATTTTACGTGTAACTTACACGGCCTCAATATTTTGCGGGGAATTTCCCTGTAAACCATTGATTTCAAATATCAAGGGTGTAGGGGGGGGGAGGGGGAGTACCAAATAGTTATTGCTGAGTTGAGTATCAGAAGGAACCTGGTGGCGAACCGATCTTAGGCCGGACGCAGTGGCTCGCCAGCTATGGACAAGGTAGGTATCGAGCGCAAGAAAAACGCGGCCCCAAGTTGTGGAGCCGCCCGGGAAGAGAAGCTGGGGAACCTACTGCGATTGCACGGCCTGCAGCAGATTGAGCAGCCCGAATCCGAACGTGTTGTCCTGCAGGACGCTCGGACCACGGCAGAACCCATAGGCTGTGTTGGATTTCAGGTGCTGGGTGTTCATCTCCATGGTCAATTCGGTCTTGTCGATGTTCCCAATGAGGGCTGGCTTGGCCTGCCAGAGTAGCGCCAGGCCTCCGGCAACGTGCGGTGCTGCCATCGACGTTCCCGACCAGCCTGAGCTGTATCCATTGCCCGGCACTGCGCCACGAATGCCCACGCCAGGTGCGGCGAGGTTGGGCTTGGTGCGGTTGCTGCCGTCGGCGGTGACCGGACCGCGGCTGCTGAAGCTGGCAGCCTGGTTGGACGAATCCAGCGCTCCCACGTCAATGGAGGCTTCATAAAGCGCTGGCGGATACATGATGGTTGAGCAGCTGGGGCCGGAGTTGCCAGCCGCCATCACGTTGTAGATACCGGCGGCGCGCACGGCATTCACGATGTCATACAGCGTGGTAGTCGAGCAGCCTTCGCTGGGCGGACACTCCCAGGAGTTGTTGATGGAATCAGGGGCCTTGGTCGGATCGCCCTGGCTCGGATTGCCATTCACCGGATAAGGAGCTATCAGGAACTGGAAGCACTCGGTGTACTGCGAAGGAGTGCCGTTACCGCCGGCATCCATGTTGCGGCAGGCAATCCACTTGGCGCCCGGAGCTACGCCGACCTGATTGCCTTGGCCGTCATCGCCTACCATCTCGCTGACGGTGAAGGTGCCGTGACCATGCGGATCCGCCGGAGATTGCAAATGTTGGCTGGTGGCATCGTGCCAGTTGTAGTCATGATTGACCTGCTGCCCATCCCAGCCGCGATAGTGGTTCTTGAGAGCGGGGTGGTCCCATTGCACGCCGGTATCGGCACCTGCGACCACCAGGCCTTCTCCGTGATAGCCGAGGGCCCAAACATCAGGCGCCTTGACGCGCGTAACATTCCACTCGATGCCTTGTGGCTGATTTTCGAGGTTCATGCTGTCGGCCGAGGGCACGGCATTGTGCACTCGCGGGTTGGCATCGATCCGGGCAACATCCTCGCGGTTGGCGAGTTCTTCCATCAGGTTGCGGTCGCCGGTTACCTTGATCATATTGGCGATGTAGAACGACTGATAAGGAATTCCACGTTGTTGCAGCAAGCTCAGAATCGGCCCTTGCGTGCGGCTGGCAACGGTGCGCAGCGCGTTGACGACGAAGGAGCCCTTCTCCAACTTGGTCTGCATGGTGTACGCCGGACTCAAGTCGGCCTGCTGCGTGAGCACAATCAGGGCCTCGGTCGTGCCGCCGCTGGCCGTGTCAGCCAGGACGCGTGTGGCGATCTTTCCGTTTGGGCTGGGGCTCTGTGCTGACCAGCAAAGCGAAACCAAACCGGCCAGGAGCACAGAGAGCAGTGCTCCGGGCAGAAATCTGCGTAGGGTCATAGTGGTGATCTCCATAGGAATTGCGTGAGGTTCGCGGTGATGTTCAGGGCATGGAGCTGGGGGGCAGGAGCGAGAACACCTCCGACTAGCACTTTAGTCGGCGGGCTCTGCTCTAGTCAACTTCACTTAGGTGGCACAACAGCGCCCGATGGGTGAAAACTATGGACGCTCTGTGGGTTGCAGTTTTGGGGAACTGTGAAATTATTCTGGTTACGCTATTGAAAGAGGTGGGATGAAAGCCGCAATTCTGACCGCGCCAAAGAGCGTTGCCATGCGCCCTCTTAGCATTGAAGACGTTCCCCCGCCCGCTCCGGGTCCGGGGCATGTTCTGCTGAAGGTGCGGGCGTGCGGAGTCTGCCGCACCGATCTGCATATTGTCGAGGGAG
Source organism: uncultured Acidobacteriaceae bacterium (assembly GCA_963843005.1). Lineage (GTDB taxonomy): Bacteria > Acidobacteriota > Terriglobia > Terriglobales > Acidobacteriaceae > Bog-257. The sequence continues at coordinate 2,778 of CAWJIW010000018.1, forward strand.
AGCTTCCCGCCCGCGTGGCACGGCTGGTTCCCGGCCATCAGATCGTGGGCGACATCGTGGAAGGAGGCACAGCGGAGCTTCCTGTCGGGACCCGCGTCGGTGTGTCGTGGATGGGCGGCACCGATGGGACCTGCTGGTACTGCCGGCACGGGGCGGAAAATCTTTGCGACTCCCCAACCTTCACCGGCTACAGCGTCAATGGCGGCTATGCGGAGTACACGCTGGCCCGCGCCGATTTTGTTTTTCCCTTGCCTGCGACGCTTGACGATCTTCATGCCGCGCCTCTGCTGTGCGCCGGCATCATCGGATTTCGCAGCCTGCGAGTGGCGGGAGTTGAACCGGGCGAGCGAGTTGGCTTGTTCGGTTTCGGTGCGTCGGCGCACCTGGCTATCGAGGTCCTGCATGCATGGAAATGCGACGTGTATGTTTCCACACGAGGAGAGTCGCATCGGCGGTTGGCGACGTCATTGGGCGCCAAGTGGGTTGGGGCGGAGACGGACAAGCCGCCGGTCGCACTGGATCGCGCCATTACCTTCGCGCCCAGTGGTGATGTGGCAGTGGCGGCGCTGGCGAGTTTGCGGAAAGGCGGGGTCGTCGCCATCAATGCAATCCACCTGGACCGGATTCCGCAGTTCGATTACGACAGCCTGTTGTGGGGAGAGCGGCAGCTGCGCAGCGTCGCCAACATGACACGCAACGATGCTCGCGATTTTCTTCAGCTTGCAGCCGAGATCAAGATGCATCCGAAGGTCACTTCGTTCTTGCTCGACCAGGCGAACGAGGCGCTGGCTGCGGTGAAGAGCGACGCAATAGACGGCGCAGCGGTTATTCTTCCTTGAGCCTCGCATGAACTTGACGATTGAAGGCATGCAGGTCTTGCAAATACACTGTTGGCCGTTCAACGCAGAAATTCCACTGCCCGGGAAGGAGCCCTAATGACACGACACAGAAAATTCTTGATTGTATTTTCCGCACTCGTACTTCCGCTTTGCGCAATCACCGCGCAAGCGCAATGGGTCATGGTGGCGAAGGCGGTCTCGGGACGAGTGCAGCAAATGAGCAATCGCTCGCAGAATGGCGCCGGCTATGATGTCGCGACTGTCGTCCTCGAAGCCAATGCCGACAAGGTCTACCAGACTGCAGTCAAGAACCTCACAGCGCATACGGACTTAACCATCACCAAGCAGGATCCCAGGAGGCGAATCGTGGAGTTCGCCAAAGGCCAACAGGTGGCCAGTCTGCAGGCAACGCCGCTTGGAGAGAAGATCACTCAACTGGTGATCGCCTCGAGTCTCGCCGCGGGGCAGCCGGACTCGACCTCCCTGGTGGTCGAAGGAGTGTTGCGCGTGTGCAAGGAAATGGGCGTCGAGTGTACGCTTCAGGACCAATAAATCACGCGGCCTGCCCGAGCCTACGATCTGCCCAAAGAAATGCTCGCGCGAAAGAAGCGCGCGAGCCAGCACCAACCTCAGAATGAAAAACTACTGCCCGAGCTTGCTGTAATTCGAGTTCGTCATCATCACCTGAATCTGCTTTGCAGTCGCGTCGAGATTGATCTGCTGCGCGTAGTTGGTGCCATCTGGGAGGCTGCCGAACTGCACCGCCAGTGTCACAACATCCTTGGGTTCGCTCAGGTAGGTATTGACGTTCAGGCTCTGGATTTTCTTCGTGGCCATGTCGAAGGCAACTGTCATCTGGTCACCGGTCTGCGCGTAGTTCCTGAAGACCAACTGCACCGCGCCCGAGCCGGCAGAATTGATTGAGACATTGTGGGCCCCGAAGGCCTTCTGCATGCGCGTGGCGCTCGGCGGAACGTACAGGCTCAACAGGCTTTGAACCTGCTGCATGTAGTCCTTGAGTTCGTCGGTTTTTTTCTCGACCACGCGCTCCTTCAGCCGGCCCTGGCGGCCGCTCGGTTGCGGAGGCTGCCCCATCGGGATTTTCTGCACCTTCCCGTCAGGACCGTACGAGCATTGGAGGTTCTGCTGCGGCTTGGCCTCGCCCTTGTACGTGATCTGCCGAGTCTCGACCCATTGGTATTGGCGCAGTCTTTGCTTGTTCGCAGCGGCAGACTGCTTGAGAGCAGCGAGCTTCTGCTGAAGCTCCGGCGATCCACCACCCGCTTGGGCGAGCGCTGGAATCGCGAGCGCGGCGAAAAGCAAGGACACGGCATTGCGCGTGAATCTGTGGGCTGGGGTTTGCTGTAGCTGCATTGCGAAATTTCCTCCGGTTGAACTCGTGGTTGATTGTAATGTCGCCGCGTCGCGGCAACGGTCTGAATGTTTCGAATTGCAGAATAGCGCTAATCTCCGGAAGTCGCGGGTGCGGTGGAAGCCCCTGGGGCCACATCCGCGACTGTTGGTGGTTCTTCCTTCTCCGCTTCCCAGGAAAGAATCTTCAGGTCGAGCACGAAAATGGAATACAGCACCGGAACCATCAACAGCGTGATAAAGGTCGCGACCGTCAGCCCGCCAATCTGAGCGTAACAGAGCGGCTGCCACAGCGGCCCGCCATGCATCGCCAATGGGAATAGCGCCAGCACGGTAGCGCCGACGGTGATCATCACGGGGCGCAGACGAATGATCCCGGCGTCGATTACCGCTTCTTCAAAAGGTTCTCCTTTGGCGTGCATCTCCTCGATGAAGTCGAACAGCACGATGACGTGACTGACGATCACACCGATGAGGCTGGCGATTCCGAGGAAGGCCATGAACCCGAACGAGGTATGCATGATCCAAAGCGCGATGATCGCGCCGGCGACGCCGTACGGGGCAGCCGCAAACACCAGCAACGGCTTGATCGCATTGTTGAACTGGAACAGCAGCGCGAGGTAAATGGCCGCAATCGAGATCGCCAGCACCTGTCCCAAGTTGCGAAAGCCGGTTTTCTGCTTGTCGAATTCGCCCCCGATGGTTACGCGGTAGCCCGGAGGCAGGGTCTTCTCGAATTCCTTAAGCTTCGGCACGGCGACATTAGTGATCTCTGACGCAAGATGACCGGGCGCCGGGAAGGCGTAAATCGACATCGTGCGGAAATGATCCAGACGAACCACGCGGTCTGTTGCCATGCTGTTCTGGATCTTCGAGATCTGGACCAGAGGAATCTTGGTCCCGGATTGTGCCGACGAGTATACGTAAAGGTTCTGGATGTCGGAGAGGCGTGCGCGTTCATTCATCTGCAGACGCGCCACGACGGGGATGTTCTTGTCGCCATCCTGAAGCGAAGTTACTGGACTACCGGTCATGGCGCTGGTGGCAGAATTTGCCACGTCCATATTGCTGATGCCCGCCAGGTTGGCGCGATCGGGATCGACGACCAGGCTGACCTGCGCGCTTTCGGCGTCCCATTCGTTGCGGACGCGCACGGCTGCTGGGGCGGATTGAAGGACACTTATCACCTGCGAGGCAATATGCCGCATTGTCTGGATGTCTTGCGCGCTCCCCGCAGTTCCAACGTCAGCATCACTGATGACGCGAATCTCAACCGGGTAGTTCACCGGGTTGGTCTGAAGCTGGCGGTAGTCAACACGCGCGCCGGGCAGCGTGGCCGAGAGAACTGGCTGCACCTGGTCAACGAAAGCCGGCGTGATGTCCTTGTCGTTCAACTCGACCAATACTTCGGCATAGTTGAGCTGCTGTGCCTGCGGCGACAACGAGAACCAGAAACGCGGGCTGCCGCCTCCCACCCAGGTGGTTACGTAGCGCAAAATCTTCGTTGGGTTGCCCTGTTTGTCGGGATGCTGCTTGCCCCAAACCTCGGCTTGCTGACGGATGATCTGCTCAACCCGTTGCGCCACCTGGTTAGTCGCCTCAAAGTTCGCGTCGTTTGGCAGCCAAACGTCGGCGTAGGACCAGTACTGGACGTCGTCGGGGAAGAACGACGTCCGTAACTGAGTGAAGAAAAATGCGCCCAGCAACAGGAACGCCAGCGAGCCGATGGCGACTTTCCAGCGATGTTCAATGGCAAATTTTGCCACCCGCGCATACTGGCCCGTGAATCCCGTGGTACGGCGCACCGCGATCGGCTTCTCCGGCTCCTTGTCGGGACGCAGGATGTAATAGCCGAGCAGGGGGATAAAGGTCATCGACGCCAAGCGCGAGGCGACCAGGGCACAGGTCATCACGATGGGAAGGCTATAAAGAAACTCGCCAGTATTTCCGGTAACGAGCAGGAAGGGAAGATACGCCACGATGTTGGTAATGGTGGCGTACAGAATCGCAGTTGCAATCTTGGTTGGGCCAAGCCAGGGCGCGACAATACGCGGCTGCCCCTCGGCCAGCATGCGCTTGATGGAATCCCCAGCCACGACCGGGTCATCCACAAGCAATCCCAACGCGATAATCAGCGAGGCCACGGAAACCTGCTGGATGTCGATACCGAGGAGATAGATGAACCCGAACGTCAAGGCCAGCGTGATGGGGATGGAGATGGCCATCAATAGCGCCGAACGCCACTCCCAGAAGCCGATCAGCGAAACGATTACCACCAGCCCGATGGCTTCATAGAGCGCATCCATGAAGAGATCGATTTGCTCTTTCACCTGTACCGGCTGGTCCGAGGTATGGACCATGATCAGGTCGTCGGGCAGATACTGCTTGACGCTGGTTAGCTTCTCCTGAAGGTGGCGGCCGAAGAGGTCAATCTGCTGGCCGTCGCGCATGTACACGGCGAGCGTCACGGCTCGGCTGCGAATCCATTTCCCGCCGGCGTCGCGCCAGTTGAGGTAGTTGAGATACGCTGGCGGGCTTTGGTAGCCGCGCGAAATGTCCACCAGGTCGCGCAAGTAAACCGGGCTGTTGGAGGACGAAACCCCGATGATGACGTCGCCGATATCCTGGGCGGAGCCAAACAGTCCGGAAGGATTGATAGTCAGGTTCTTGGGCCCGACTTCGAGCTCTCCCGCAGGCAAGGTGATGTTCTGCGCGCCCAGGACATCCTTAAGCTTCGACGGATCGTAGCCGTATTGCGCCAGGCGCTGCTGCGAGTAATCGAGATAGATTTGCTCCGCCAGAACGCCCGAGCGTGAGACCTTCGAGGTCTCCGGAATGCCCTGCAGCGTGCGTTGCAGCAACTCGGTGTAGTCGTCGAGATCGCGATAGGAGTATTTCGCGCCGGCAACCTCGGCGAGCCTGGCTTCCGTGTCGGCGGGATCACGAATGATGGCGGGCTGCCAGGCGTCGGGGTGGATTTCGGAGCGGTGGAGATTTGTCTGGATCAGCTGCTCGCCGCGCTGGCGAATGGTCGCATCATCGATCCTGGTGCTGGCATCGAGGCCGACATATCCTGGTCCTTCGAAGAAATGAAGATCGCTGAAGGTGTTGTTGCGGCTGGCAATGAGAGCGATGTTTTCGAAATCCGTGCGCACTATTTCCGCGGCGACGGATAATGGAAAGGCATAGACAATGCTCACGCGCGGTTGCGGCGCGTTCCGGGGCAGTTCGGAGCGTGTTCGCTCGATGGCTTTCCGTATTGCAATGGCCCGCAACGCAACTTCCGTGGGAGTGACCATCGGGCTGGCCACGGTGAGCATGAGCGCCGCTGTGTCCCCGAAATTACTGTTGAACTGAATCGGCCCGGCGCCCCTCGGCAAGTTGAGCTGATTCAGCTTCAAGTTCATGTCGGAGAATTGCTTCTCCTTGTCCTTTACGTTGTCACCGAGTTGGATGTAAACGACGGAGAGTCCGGGGAAGCTGAGAGAGCGGATGCCAAAATCCGACGGGCTCGGCGCCTTGAGGGTGGAGTTCAAGGCAACGACCTGCTCAATCGGGCGAGTGACCAACTGTTCGACCTGCTCAGTGGTAGCTCCCGGCCAGGAGCATTGAGCGGAGGCCACGCGGACCGGAATGTTCGGGTCCTTGCGCTTGGGCATGTTGTGATACCCAAACCAGCCCCACACAAACGTCGCCAGCAACAGAATCAGCGCCACCTGCCGGTGCTCGGTGAAGAACCGGGCCATGTTGTGCGTGGTCGCGATGATCTCCGCGTCGGACTTGTGATGAGTTGACATTGCGTTGGTCGGCCCTGCCCTTACGGAATTACCCTGACCTGCTCTCCGTTCTTGATCATGTTTGTCCCTGTGGTTACTACGCGATCTTTGACATCTACTCCATGCAGCACCGCGATCAGATTTCCGTAGGTATCACCCAGAGTGACGTTTTTGGTATGAACCCTCACCGTGTCCCCTGCGCCCTCGGTCACGTAGACAGCAAAGCCGTTGGGGTTATCGGGACTGCGCACGACGGCGGTCAGCGGCACCACTGTCACCGGTCCCGCCGACGTCGGGCGCCCAATTGTGATGGACGCGATCATTCCTGACTTCAGCCGGTTTTCCTGGTTGTCAATCCTGCACCTCGACCGAGTACACGCGGCTCTTGGGGTCGGCGGCCGCCGAGATGGAAGTCACGTGCCCGGAGAAGGCCCCGGAAACCGCTTCCGTAGTGACCGTCTGCGGACTGCCTAGCTTGACGCGATCGATAGCGGTATCCGGAACGCCGAAGACGGCTTTTACGGAGTGTGTGTCGGCCAGCGTAAATCCGTTGGTCGCCGGACCCACCAGCGTTCCCACATCCACGTTGCGCTTCAGCACCCAGGCGTCGAAGGGCGCCTTGAGTTGGCAGTAGTTAAGCGCAATCTGGGCTTCTGCGATGGATGCGTTGGCGTTGTCCAACGCCGCCTGCGTGCTTTGCACCTGAGCATTGGTATCGTCGTAGTCCGGCTTCGTGGCAGCGCCGACCTTGTAGAGCGTCGAGACCCGGCCGAAGGAAAGCGTTGCCCGTTCGTGCTCAGCCTTGGCTTTCTCCAATTGCGCGTTGGCCTGCGCAAGTTTCTGCTGATAGTCGTCCTGCTGCACGGTGGCGAGCACGGTGCCTTTGGTCACGTAATCGCCCTGGTCGATGTTGCGAACGTGGCCGTCAGCGTCGCGCACCTGGCGGATGCTCACCAGGTATCCGCTCGACTTGAACGACAGGTCCACTTGCTGATAGGGCTGAATGTTGGCGGAGTAGGTATTGCCGATGTTGGGCTCGATGGTTTGCACCTCCGCAGTGCGTACCGGCACCAGCGGTGATGGTTCCGAGGTAACCTTGCCGCAGGCCGCCAGCATGGCAAGCGCAACCGCTGTCAGCGCCGGCAAGAGTGTCCTGAATATTTTGCCCATCGGGTTTACTCCTCGCCCATGGCTTTCTGGAAATTGGCCTTGGCCGACCAGAAGGCAGCCATGGCCTCGTTATAATCGGCGTTAGCGCCCTCCACCGCTGACTGCTGCTGCAACACGTCGCGCAGCAGTTTGGTCTTCTGCTCATACTGATAGGTCACCTCGCGGAGCTTCTCCTGCGAAGCTTCGCGCTTGGCGGTAGCCACGGCGACCGCAACCCGCGCCTCGTGCAGTGACCGAAACTGGGTGTCGAGGTTAATCAGGATTTGCGCCTTGGTGTCATCCAGGTTGAGCTTGCTTTGCTCGACAGCGATCGTTTTCTCGTTGACATCGTGCTTGCGGCGCCCCCAATCGAAGGGCTCCCAGGTGAATTCGAGACCAAGCCCCATGATGTTGGTCGGAACAAAGTTCACGCCAAAAGGCGAGAGATAATGGAACGATGCACCGAGATCGGGAATATATTGCGACTTCGCCAGGCGCCGCGCATTGTCGGCCTGCTTCACCGTGATCTCCGCTTCCTTCACCTTTGGATTCTGTGCCAGAGCGGTCGCCTGCGCGGCGGTGAGGTCCTCTTCCGTCGCCGACAACTCAGTTACGTTCACCGCGCGGAATCGCGTGTTGATGTCGCGGCCCAGCAGGTTGTTCAGGGACTCCTTCGCCGACTGAAGCTTGTCCTCGTACTGCAGCAACTTGTACTGCTCCTGGGCGAGCCGGGCCTTCACTTCGAGGTTCTCCGACTGCAACGCGACCTTTTCATGAACATACTGCAGCGTGATGCGATCCAACTCCTGGTATTGCTTGATGCTGGCCTGGGTGGCTTCAATCGCGTTCTGGATGTCCACAATGGAGTAATAATTCTGCCGCACGTCATCAACAATCGAGATCCGCTCTTCGCGCACCTTCTGCACCGCTTGCTCCACCGATAGCTCCTGTTCATGAATGAACAGGTTGATCTTGTAGAGCGTCAGCAATGGCTGTGACGCGGTGGCGGAGATGGAGGCGGTGGGCTGGCTCGGGGTAGTGATATTTGTGTTGGTGGCGGGAATCGGCCCGATGCCGGGATAGATCCCGAACTGCCCGGCTTGCACGGTGAAGTTGATGGGTTGCAGCAACTGCGACGCAAAAACATAGGTGTTGAACGCCGGAAGTCTCCGGGTCTTTTCCGCGTCCAATTTCTGTTTGGAGCTATCCAGCCCGAGGGAGACAATCTTGAGGTTGCGGTTGTTGGCCAGTGCGAGTTTGACGGCTTGATCTACCGTCAGAACCCCAGCAGAATCCACCGCCTCCTGCGACGCGGCTGTACCGACAAAGACGGCCGCCAGCACCAGAACCTGCACGATACGCCCCAGCGCCCGGTGCACCGGCCCTTGGCCGAATTCCATGCAGAGCTCTCCGTCCGCGCCTCAAGCGGCGAGGTGAGTAATGCAGAACCGGCAGAAGGGAAGTCCACCGCCGGGTCGGTTCGTCAAGAACAGATTCTTGAATTGCGGCAACACTCTAACATGAACGGCGAAAGTCCGGGGCGGGAATTTTGCGCCAGAAATTTTGACGGGAGATCGCCAGGGACACCGGGTTCGCCGCGTAAAAGGCGGCACGCGGTGTAGGATGGCAGCGCAATCGCAAATTCCGAGCTCGATTGCAACTAGTCTATGAAAATCACCCCGGCGAGCGATTCGTCCTTGCTGATTGTCTTCGGGGATGTGATCTCGCCCGAGCTGCACCACCGCGTGATGGGCCTATTTCATGCCTTTCTGACAATGCAAGACCCTCGAATCCGCAATCTGCATCCTGGGTACTGCTCGCTGCTCATTGATTTCGATCCGCTGCGGCTGAGCCACGACGATCTCGCCACCGAGGTTGAACGGCTGGAAGAGGCGGAAGCCTTCGTCAGCAATGATGCCGCGAACGCGGTTACCATTCCCGTGTGCTATGACAGCGAGTTTGCTCCTGATCTCATCGCCGTCGCGGACCACGCCAGCATGCCCACCGAAGAAATAGTTCGCTTGCACTCGTCGGCCAGCTACCTGGTTTATTTCCTCGGATTCTCGCCGGGCTTCGCTTATCTCGGTGGGCTCCCAGGAGCTTTGCATACTTCACGACTGGCGACTCCGCGGACATCGGTTCCGGCGGGAAGCGTCGGCATTGCCGGCAGCCAGACGGGTATTTATCCAATCGAATCGCCCGGTGGATGGCGACTCATCGGCAGGACCCCTCTGCGCATGTTTGATCCGGAGGCGATCCCTCCGACGCGATTGCAGCCGGGCGATATCGTGAAGTTCTTCCCCATTGATCGGGAAATGTTCGAGAAAATCTCGCTGGAGCAGCGATGACAATACGCGTGCTCAAACCGGGGTTCTTCACCACGGTCCAGGATCTCGGGCGGTACGGCTACGCGCACCTCGGTATATCTCCCGCAGGCGCCGCTGATCGTCTGTCGCTACGCGTTGCGAACCAGCTTGTGGGCAACGACGAGAATGCACCAGCGCTGGAGATGACTCTGCTCGGCGCGACCCTGAAGTTCGAGGAGGACGCCGTTATCGCAGTCACCGGTGCTGCTTGCGAATGTAAACTGGGCAGCCATGATGTGCCGGTTGCTACCGCGGTCGAGGTTGCCTCGGGAGCAGTCTTGAGCTGTGGCAGCATGAGCAGCGGCGCGCGATCTTACCTGGCCATCCGGGGCGGGATCGATGTTCATCGAATCATGGGCAGCGCCTCCACCCATGTTGGCGGCCATTTCGGTGGACTTAACGGACGCAAGTTCCAGAGTGGTGCCGTGCTACGGATTGGGGCCCGAGGTATGTGGCGCAAGCGGTCGCTGCGTCCAGGCGCACTCGATCTAGTGAGGAATGACGGACCGCTGCGTGTGACTCGCGGTGCGCAGCAGGATTGGTTCGGCCCGGAATCCTTCGCGACGCTGTTTTCCTCTGCATACGTCGTGACCGAGCAGTCGGACCGCACCGGCCTCAGGCTGAGTGGAGGAATGTTGAGGCCGCGCGAGCAGTCGCAACTACTGACGGACGGCATTCCCTTGGGCGCGATCCAGGTGCCACACGATGGGCAGCCGATCATTCTATTCGTGGACCAGCAAACCACCGGCGGATATCCCAAGATTGCAAATGTCATCGCGGCTGACCAGCATCGCGTTGGGCAACTCCGGCCTCGCGATGAGGTGCGCTTTGCCGAGGTCTCGATAGCGGAAGCCGTCGAGGCGCTACGGGAGCAGGAGCGCTGGCTCGAGGAGATCTTCGAATGAGCGATATCACCATCGACATCAACGCTGACTTGGGCGAGTCCGCGGAGGCGCTCGCCAACGGAACGGATTTCGAACTGATGCGCTACATCACCTCGGCCAACGTGGCTTGTGGCGGACACGCCGGCGACCAGCAAACCATGCAGCAAACGCTGGAGGCCGCGCAGCGATTGCATGTTGCCGTGGGTGCGCACCCCAGCTATCCTGACCGCAAAAATTTTGGACGCATTGAGTCAACCCTTTCTCCGGCGGAAATCGAAGCATCGGTGCACCAGCAAATCGCCGCGCTGAACAAGATCGCGCAATCGCTAGGAGTGCGCCTGGTGCACGTTAAGCCGCATGGGGCGCTGTATCACGCCGCCAACGTGAACGCAGAAGTTGCGCTGGCCATCGGACGTGCGGTGAAGAGAGTTGATCCGGAGCTGGTTATAGTCGGACAGGCTGGCTCTCCGGCTTTGGACATATGGCACCTCTTGGGGCTGCGCTGCGCTGCCGAAGCCTTCGCCGATCGCGCCTACGAGCCTGATGGCACACTGCGCAAACGCACCCTTGCCGGCGCTTTGCTCGATGATCCGGCGCGCGCCGCGCAGCAAGCACTGGATCTCGCGGCGCGGCATAGGGTCATCACATCCAATGGTTCTGAGCTGCCGGTTGTGGCCGACACCATTTGCATCCATTCCGATACTCCGGGCAGCGTCGCCATTGCTCGCGAGGTGAACCAGCGACTCAAGGCGGCTGGAGTGACGGTCAGCGCATCGTCAAGGTGACGTGAAAGCTTTAGTAGGTCCTGTTTCAGTTTGCTTGTCATGAAGGATATTTCGAGTAGAGCGGGCCTTTCGGATTTTCTTGGTGTTTGGGTAATTGGGGGTATGTTGTGACGACGAATGAGATCAGGCACGTTCTTCTCTGGTGTGTCGGTCTTAACTACTTGGTTATGCTCATCTGGTTCGGCGTCTTTGTCTTTGCCCATGACTGGATATACCGAATGCATGGCCGCTGGTTTAAGCTCTCGGTTGAAACCTTTGATGCAATTCACTACGCGGGTCTTTCTGTCTACAAGATCGGCATAATTTTGCTTAACTTGGTGCCGTTGGTCGCACTCTATTTCGTTTCGTGACGGAGTCGCCGATGCATCTAACCAGTGGCTTAATCCCGACGCCCCTGACCGGGTCGCGGCCTTAACTCGAATGCCATTTCCCGCCAGACCTCCTGTGAAACTATACTGTTAGCTGTCCGTCTAAAGGGTGAAATGAGTTCAATTCCCGACGACAACCACTCCCGCCCCGAGACCGGCGATCTGGCTCAGATCAGCGACAAATCGCAGTCCAAGCGGTTGAAGCCGACGCTCTCCGGCTGGCTGCGCGACGTTATCATCTCGTTGGTGGTCTCGGCCTTCTTCATCATCTTTCTCTACCAGCCGGTCAAGGTGGAAGGCACTAGCATGATGCCCACGCTCCAGGACCAGGAGCGCGTCTTCATCAACAAATTCGTTTACAAGCTGGAGCCGATCGAGCGTGGCGACGTGGTCGTGTTTCGCTATCCGCGTGATCCTGCCAAGAGTTACATCAAGCGCGTGGTGGCCGTGGCCGGCGATCGTGTCAAGATTGAAGACGGCGTCGTCTTCGTCAATGGACGCCGCCTGGGTGAGCCTTACGTGCCCGAGCAATATGAAGACGCGCGCTCCTATCCGGAGACGGTGGTCGCGCCGCACTGCTATTTCCTGCTCGGCGACCATCGCAACTTGTCGAATGACAGTCGCGACTTCGGCGTCCGTGGATGAGGATTTCATTTACGGCAAGGCAGTATTCGGATACTGGCCCGTGGATCGCGTTGGCAAGCTGCGGTAGTCGAAGGCCCGCTGAGATCATTAGTCATCGAGGTGCTCCGTGAGAACATTCCTGCGACTTGCTTTTTCGGTAGCCATTCTCTCGATGTTGTCTTTTGCTGCCGACCGCGATGCCAGCGTCCTGATGCAGACCGATCGCGACTTTGCGAAAGCCACTGCAGCGAAACGCCTGGACGGCTGGATGTTGTTCATGGCGCCGAATGCGGTTCTGCTGCGCGCCGAGCCGTTGGTCGGTCTTGACCTGATCAAGGCGGGGATGGCCAAGGACTTCAATGATCCCGGTTTTCAACTCACTTGGGAACCGACGAAAGCGGAGTTCGTCGGCAACGGGCCTGTGGGATACACCATCGGCCGCTACGAGGCGAAGTTTACCGGCGACGATGGCAAGCCACACGTCGCGCACGGAAGCTACATGACCACATGGCGGAAACAGCGCGATGGCTCGTGGAAAGTGGCGGCTGACATTGGAAGTCCGGATCCGGAATAAAATCGTTGCCCTGAAGCC
>CAWJIW010000019.1:0-290737 GCA_963843005.1 uncultured Acidobacteriaceae bacterium
ACGGCACGGCTGAAGCCGTGCCCCTTCAAAACCTGCCGTCTTCAGTACCGAAACAGATGAATAATCCAGGCTACCGAGGCCGCCGGCCCCAATCCAATCCACGCCGCCTTGCGTACCTTGAGTGACGCCCCGGTACCCTTGGCGAGGTTCTCATGCGCAATCACAAACTCTTACAGGTGTCCTCACTCTTATTGCTCTCGCTGATCAGCCTGCCGGTTCTCGCACAATCGCAGGCGCCGCAGTCTTCGGCGCTGTTGTGGCAATCCTGGTCGCAGGACGTCTTCGCGCAAGCTAAGCGCGAGCATAAGTTCGTCCTGCTCGATCTCGAAGCCGTATGGTGCCACTGGTGTCATGTAATGGACACAGTAACGTACCAGGATGCGGCGGTGCGCTCCGTCCTTCAGGCGAAGTACCTGTTGGTCAAAGTCGATCAGGATTCGCGTCCTGACCTGTCGAACCGCTACGAAGATTACGGGTGGCCGGCGACGGTTGTGTTCAACGGCGAAGGGCAGGAGATCGTGAAGCGCCAGGGGTACATCCCGCCCAAGCCGATGCTATCGATGCTGCAGGCGATCGTCGACGATCCAACGCCCGGGCCGTCCGTCATTCCTGAAGCCAAGATCACGGTCGCGGAAAGTTCGCGGTTCCCACCGGACCTGCTGGCCGAGCTGCACAAGAATTTCGACGCGCAATATGACACCGCAAATGCCGGCTGGGGTTTCGGGCACAAGTATCTCGACGCCGATTCCGTCGAGTATGCGATGTACCTGGCCGCGCACGGCGATAAGCAGGCAGAGCAGCATGTGCGCGACACCCTTCGTCAGGAACTGAAGCTGATCGATCCCGTATGGGGCGGGGCGTATCAGTACTCGGTGGGCGGCAACTGGGATGAGCCCCACTTCGAGAAGCTGATCAGCATCCAGGCGCAGGTGATGCATGCCTACGCCGAAGCCTATGCGCGCTGGCACGATCCGTCCTATCTGCGCGCCGCCCAAAGCGTTCATGCTTACGTGAGAAACTTCCTCACGGCCCCGAGTGGCGCTTTCTATGTGAGCCAGGACGCCGATCTCATTGAAGGTGAACACAGCGCCGACTACTTCAAGTTGAGCGACCAGGCCAGGCGGCGCCAGGGAGTTCCACGCGTCGATAAGCATATCTATGCCCGCGAGAATGGATGGATGATCGCGGCACTATGCGAACTGTACGCAGCCAGTGGCGATCCGGCGACGCTCGCCGAGGCGCGCCTTGCCGCGGATTGGGCCGTCGCCAACCGCTCGCTTTCCCACGGCGGCTTTCGTCACGACGAACATGATGCCGCCGGGCCTTACCTGGGCGACACGCTCGCAATGGGCCAGGCGTTCTTTGCGCTGTACACCGTCACTCATGAGGAACGATGGTTGCAGCCGGCCGAGGATGCATTGGGCTTCATCAACTTCTATCTCTCATCCGACGATACACCTGGGTACCTCACGTCGAAGACGCCCACCGACCGCTCTTACAGCCCGCATCCCGAGCGTGATGAGAACGTGCAACTGGCCAGGCTGGCGACGGCCCTCTACCTACGCACCGGCCATGCCGTAGATCACGAGATAGCTGACCATGCCATGCGCTATCTGGCGGCGAAGGAGATTGCGTTGCGCCCGATGGCCGGAGGAGTGCTGCTGGCCCAGGCCGAGTTCAGCAGCAAATGAAGGCGAAGCGTCAGGCAGCGGCGTCCAGGATAGTCGCGAGTGGATTACGTACTCTGCGGGCTTATGCGGGAACGCCTTGATAGTTTCTTTCTGCCCCGCCCTAGTCTAGATTATTCACCTGTTTCGGTACCTGAAGACGGCAGGTTTTGAAAGGGCACGGCTTCAGCCGTGCCGTTACGCGTGGGTCGAGTGGTGGGCTTCAGCCCCCGAGGGAACTCGCACCTCGTCTCAAGACCGAAGTCCCTCAGTGGCTAAAGCCAGCATAATGACAGCAGCTTTACGGCACGGCTGAAGCCGTGCCCCTTCAAAGCGCGAAGTCTCATGCATAATCCAGGCTAGCCAAGACCGGACTAGGGCGGGGCATCCAGCAAAGTCATCGGACCGGCAGTCCTCAGTGCCCCTGGTCGTGGGGCACGGTTACGGTCGTCGCTGCCGAACCGAGGTTGCCCGCCAAATCTCTGGCGCTGACGGTGATCGTGTAATGCCGCCCGTCCTTATCGTTTCCATTTCGTGACGCCTGGAGTGAAATTACGAACGAGTAGCTTCCCCCAGCTCCCAAGCTCACCGGCCCGCTCGGTTGAATGCTCCCATACTCGTCAACCACCGCGAAGGCCGCAGTGCTGGGGTTGACCCCTGACAAGTTATCCGTGATTGAGCCGAAGACGGTGACGGGCACCATCTTGCCGTTGGGCGGCCAGAGCGACGATGGGTTGGCGGAAACGGTCACGACGGGCGGAGTCAGATCAATGTTGACCGCGGCCGTCACCAGCGAACTGATGTTGCCGGCGTTGTCGAGTGCGCGCAGGCTCACGGAGTTGATCCCCTGTCCGCTGATTTGGGTCGAGGCACTGCTCCCCGCGACTGCCGTCACCTGACCGTTATTGATCCAGTAGCGGAGTTGTTCGACACCGCTGCCGGAATCGGTCGCGCTCAGATTCACGGTAACCGGGCTGGCGTTGATCCAGCCATTTCCGTTCGCCGCAGGCGTGGTGGTGATCGAGGCAATCGGCGGCACCAAGTCCACATTCACTGGTGCAGGCAGCAGCACGACTCCGGTGTCGGCAGCGAGCGTAATCGCTACGTTGCCTCCGCTGACCGAGTATGTCGCGCCGCTGATGGCGTCCTGCAGTTGTGTGCCATCGCCAAGCAGGCCGCCTACCGGGATGCTCGCGGCGTTGCTGGCCGAGCCGTTGTTCAGCGCGACCACCGCTGTCTGCGATCCGTTCAATACACGCGCGAAGGCGTAGGTATTGGGAGCCGTGTTGGGCTGTTGCGTGTCACCCGTAAGCAGGGTGACGAACGATCCGTTGCGCAGCGCGGGATACTGTTTGCGCAGATGCGCCAGCGTCTTGTAGTAGCCCTCGACACTGGTGTCCGGTGGACCGTAGATGGTGGGATCTCCAGCCTGATCCAGCCACGGATAAGGCGGCCGCGTGTAGGGATCGCCGATGGGGCCGTTGTTGCTGCTCGCCAGCGATGGCGAATTCACCGCGACCTCGTCGCCGTAATACACCATGGGCGCTCCGACGTAGGTGAATTGGAACAGCGCCGCCAACTCGAGCCGCTGTTTCGCCTGTACCAATCCGTTGTCGCCCAACTCGGTCATCACATACAGCGCGCGGTTGACGTCATGCGAGTCCAGCAGGTTCAGCATGGCAGCCGTGGCCTGCGGTGGATAGTCGTCGCGCACGGCGCGGATGGCGTTATCGAACTGGCTGGGCGTGAGGCCCGGGATGTCGTTGGTGCCGTTGTTGTTGTCGTCGTGCCATTCGGCGTTGCGCACGAAGCCGGTGATGTTCTTGCGGAAGCGATAGTTCATCACCGCGTCCATCTGGTCTCCGGCCAGCCACTGGCTGGCGTTGGGCCAGATTTCGCCGATCAGCGGTCCATTACTGTTGTAGGACTTGGCGTAGGTGCGATAGTCAACCCACCACGCGTGCGGGAAGTTGCCATCGTCGGCGACATCGAAGCGCCATCCCGAAGCGCCCTGGCTGTACCAGTATTGGGTCACGTTGCCGGGAGCGCGGTAGAAGAAGTCCTTCACGCCGCCGATGGTGTGGTTGAAGGTGGGCAGGCTGTCGAGTCCGAACCATCCAATGTAGTCAGCGGTCTGGCACGGCACATTGTTATCGGTGAAGTTGAACCACGTCCGCCACTGCGAGCCCAGCGACAGACAAGCGCCGATATTGGGAGCGCTGCCGCCATAGCGGTCGTAGCGGTCGAAGTACATGCCGTCGGATGAGGCGTGATTGAAGACGCCATCGAGGATGAGCTGCATGCCCGCGCCGGTTCGTCTCGGTAGCCAGCGAGGTGAAAGCGGAATCGCCGCCCAGCGCCGGATCGATGTGCAGGTAGTTGTCGGTGTCGTAACGGTGATAGGAACGCGCGGAGAAGATCGGGTTCATGTAGATGGTGTCGATGCCAAGCGACTGGATGTAGTCGAGTTCGTTCTGCACGCCCCGCAGATCACCCCCGTAGAACTGATTGCTGAACTCGTTGTAGCAACCCGAGTTCTGGTTCCGCGGGTCGCAGATCTGGGTGTTCCACTGGTTGTAAGTGAAGGCCTGCTGGCTGCCGTAATAAACCGGACAGCCGGTGGTGGCTCCTGCGCGGCAGTAATCGTTGGTCTGGTCGCCGTTGCGGAAGCGGTCGGGCATGATGTGATACACGTTCGCGTTCTGCAGCCACGCCGGCGTCTGGAAGTTGGGATCGTAGACGGTGATCTGGAACGATGGGAACGGTTCGCCGTCGGTGGCGGCGCCAGTGCCGTCCTTGTGGACGTTGTCGTTGTCATCCACGTAGTCGTCGCTGTACCAGCCGTTGGTCTGGTCGCGGTTGATCTTGAACTTGTAGTAGTAAACCGTCGTCGTCGCCGGCATCGTCAGGGTTGTTTTCCAGACGTCATACTCGGTCCCGCTGATGGTGATGTTCTGGTCGAAGGGCATCGAGCGTGTCAACCGGGCCCGTGGTCGTGCCCGACGCGGTGTCGAACAAGTAAGCGCGCGCCGTCAGGCCCCAGATGCCGCTGGAGTGAAGCGTGCGGAAGCGCAGCGTGACTTGCGTATTCTCGGGAACGGCGCCCTCCTGATCGCGATAGAACGGGTCGAACGTATTGTGGTAGAAGCCCGCTTTATCAGCGCCGCTGAAGCCGGCCGGCTGCTCGTTGGAGAAGGGCGGTGTGCTGGTGTTGTTGCCGGTGTTCACAATCGCGTAATACTGCGTCGCTGAAGCGCTCGTGCCGATGTTTCCACCGATGTTGTTGTCGGTCGGAACCTGGCCGTAGACATAACCGCCGCTCGACACGAGATAGCCAAAGAATACGAAGGACGAAGGGATTCCTCCGCCGGTAATGGCCGTCCAGGGAATCGCAACCTCGCGGGTGTTGTTGATTGCCGTGTTG
The DNA here is from genome assembly GCA_963843005.1 of uncultured Acidobacteriaceae bacterium. Classification (GTDB taxonomy): domain Bacteria; phylum Acidobacteriota; class Terriglobia; order Terriglobales; family Acidobacteriaceae; genus Bog-257. The sequence continues at coordinate 5,092 of CAWJIW010000019.1, forward strand.
CCCGCGTAGGCGCCGTAGTAGGAAGTCTGTGAGGTCCAATCCGCCACTACCGTCAGAATTGCGATACTCGCGATAGACGTTCATGTTCTTAACCGTATCGCCCTTGACGTAGGTCACAAACTTGGCGCGAAAGGGCAGCGCGGAAAAATTGGCCCCGTCGTAGTCGAAACCGGTGAGATTGCCGTCGCTGTTGCTGCAGCAGGTCGGCGGACTCTGCGGATTACCGCTGACGTAAATCACCGCGCCTTCGGCAAGATTGGCGTTCACGATGCCGACGTAGAGATTCGTGGCATCCCAGGTCATATACCAGGTCTGGCCGGTGTTGCCGGCGTTGGCCAGCGAATTGTTCGTTCCATACTCGCCCGACGCAATTGCGCCGTCGATGGTTGGTGTATTCCACTGCGCCCAGACCGGCGTCGAAGCGACCAGTAGGACAGTAAGCACGAGAGCAAATTTCAACCCAGCACGCCGCATAACATCCTCGCAAATTTGTTGATTTTGTTTACATCTCTATGAAGGCCCGGAATTCCGTCTTGGCTCCCAACGGCCACACACTATATACCCATTTGGGGGTACCGGCACACCATTTTTTGGGGGGCTGACGCAGGGCTTCTGACTGACACCAGCGCACTTCGGGCGACCGGGACGCAAGATCAATAAAAGTTACGAATCGTTAGATAAGGACAACCGGAGGCACCGCGCTTTTCCGAGTTGTCATCCCGGGCGGAGAGCGCGCAGCGAACGCAGCCGAGGGACCTGCTTTTCACCGCCCACGCTCTAGTCCCACAACACCGGCGCGCGCCGTCTTCGCGCTCGATGGGGTGGAGGGGCGGCCCAAAACATAAATCTGCAGGTTTCCGGCAGGGATCGTGAGATTAGCTAATCCGCAGGGCACTGAAGGCAGCTCGTCGTAATACGGGGAAATAGTACCTTTGAGGGATTGCTCTGCGATACGCCGTGTGGTTATCCTTGCATCAAACAAGATGAGGGGGTGCCCGATGATTGCCAAATGCGCCAACCCCGCATGCAATCGCGAGTTCCGCGAGCTTAGTAAGGGCCGACTGTTCCTCCTCCCCCCGACGCAGGACGCTTCTCATTGGACGTGGAGGGCTGGAAAACTAGCCGATCACTGCTATTGGCTTTGCCCGGAGTGCGACGTAACCCATACGATCACGCGAACCGAATCGGAAGTGGTGGTCAGTGTACGAGAACCTGGGATTCCGTATCCCGCCCCCGCCGCTCCCGGTCGCCGTAAGAGACCTGAGCAGATCAGTCTGCGGAGTTATTCGGAAACAGCGTGACCGTTCAACTGAATTGTAAGGCCTCACCAGTTTCAGCGCTCTGGGCCATGCAAGTCGGCAGGACCGGGAAAAAGCCCTGCCCAATCACAGCAAATCAATAGCAGTCGGCCTCAACGAGCAGAGCCGCGATACCCACGCTTGCTCCCCTTCTTGGCCTCCAAGAAGCCGCAACCATCTCATTGAAAGTCTTGCAGCTAGGTGAAAATCCGACCTGAGAACAACCGATAGAGCCTGTTTTCGTCCGCTGCTGCGGAGCGGCACAAATAGCAATGCTGAACAGGAACAGCCAAAACTGAGAGCCCGTGGCGTCGTTTCACGCCACACCTCAGTGTCTAAATACGGGGAACCTTGTGCAGAGTCCCGCACCATCCCGGACTGCCATCACGAATTGTCGTGTATGTGGCGGCGGTTGTCAGTGACGTATGGCGCAGCGGCGCGTGATAACGACGAAACGAGAAATGGGCAGGCCCGCACCTCCACTCCGGTTCCGTACGCCGCGCCTCTCGGCTGCAATCATGCGCGCCGCGCTCCGTTGAGACGGCTCTTCTGAGTGGCGAGTTTTCTGTGAGGACGCTTATGATGTTTCGTCCTGCGTCTATTGCACGGTCAGCGCTATCGTGTTGCTGGTCACGCGGATGCCGGAGGAGGTGTTTGTAATGGTCGCGGTGATGTTCGTAGTTCCGGCGGCCACGCTCGTCACCAACCCGTTGCCGCTGCTGAGACCGGAGCTGATCGTGGCTACGCTCGTGTTTGACGATGTCCAGGTTACGGCGTCTGTCAGATCGTTGCTACTCAGTCCATTCCCGTAGGCATAGAACTGCAGGGTTGCCGGCGCACCGGAAATCGTAGCCGTGGTTTGGGGAAGGGTACTCCCCTGGGTTGTGGTAATCGACAGCGTTGTTATATTTGTGGGGGTAACGGTAACGGTGGCAGTGGTGTTCACACCTTGAGAGGTGACAGTGATGGTTGTAGTGCCGGTGGAGATTCCTGTGACCAGGCCGCCGGGCGAGGTGACCGTCGCGACCGCCGTATTCGAACTTGACCAACCAACCGCCGATCCCGAGATCGTTTTTTGGCTTCCGTCAGAATAGATGCCCGTTGCGATTAGCTGGACCGTATTGTTGACGGCGATCGTCGACGAAGGAGGAGTGACGAAAATCGAACTTATCGAAGGGTTAATAAAAAAGCCGCTGCAGCCCTCCCCGCCCATGCAGAGGAGGACGGTCGCGGCAAGCACTAACCGCTTATGGCACAACAGCCGAAGAACTCTCCCGGCCAACGCCGCACGGTAACGAATCTTAGCTACTATGAGCGATACTGTCGCAGTATGATCCATCTCCACTCTCGACATTAACCCTACTTCGATTGCTGAGTTGTCAGCAACGCCGCCTAAATTCATTTCACGACCTCGTGGCCCTTTTGGTGTGAGCCGGTGGGATGGTTGCGCGTATATGCAAATTCCTCGGTGCGACCTCCTAGCAGTTTATGCCATATGTTGGCCTCTTGGTCATTTTGTATGAAGACTATCTCAAGCAACTGCATGAGAAGGGGGCTTTCAGGTTCTGCCAATTTCGATACATGCGTTCCAGGTGCCGGGCGTTTTGCTCTTGCGGTCGAAATTCAGCGTTCGCCGTTCTTTTCTAGTTCCTTCCCGGTTGAATATTTCGCGCGTGGGTTCCCTCACCGCCCGTTCCCGTGATCGACGCCCGCTCCCGGTTCGCTCCGTCCATTCGCGATGGTCGTCCGGATGCTAGAGAGTATTCACTAAGTGATTATGAGAGCAGTCTTGGGATCGCTCTACCTCCTATCCCTGGAGCAGTTTGACCCTCAATTCCGCGGCCTGTTAAACTCAAGAATTCCCGCCTACGTGGCATACCAACTAAGGACCATTCGTGCGCAGTTATACTCGACATCAACTCAAAGAAGACCGTTTCCGGGCATCCACAGCCGAAACCATCGGTTGGGCTGTAGAGCATCAATCCAAGCTCACCGCCGCGGGCATCGCCGTGGCCGTCATCGTCGCCCTGCTGATTGGCGGCTGGGCCTACGTTCAATATCGCGACCGGCAGGCGCAGTCCGAACTGGCGGCGGCCATTGAGAAGTACAACGAGCCCGTCCGTCCCGCAGGCACGCCTGCCGATCCCTCCATACCGAGCTTTGCCTCGGCGGAGGAGCGCGCCAAGACCACCAATGCTGAGTTCACCCGCATTGCCGACAAGTATTCCTTCACCCAGTCGGGAAGCGTGGCCCGGTACTTTGCCGGCGTGACCTTCCACGAGCTGGGCGACAACGCCGGCGCCGAGAAAGACCTGAAGCAGGTCTCCGATAGCCGTTACAAGGAAATTGCCAGCCTGGCCAAGCTGGCGCTGGCGTCCATCTATCAGGACACCAATCGCAACCCGCAGGCGATCGCGCTCTATAAAGACCTGGCCGACCATCCTACGGATTCCGTCGGCAAGAGTACGGCGCAATTCCAGCTGGCCGAGCTGTACACCGCGAGCGGCCAACCCGATCTGGCACGCGCTCTCTATCAGCAGATGCAGAAGGAAAGCCCGGCCAGTCCGGTAGCGCAGTTGGCTACGCAGAAGCTGCAGGCGATGAAGTAGCGGGAAGGCCGCTCTTCGCTGTTCGCTTTTCGCTGTTCGCTATTACGCTTTTCGCTTTTCGCTCCGTCGAATAATCATTCACCACAGAGGACACGGAGTTTCTGTTTCTTCTTGATTACTCCGTGAACCTAGAGCCTCCGTTTTCATCCCATTGGTGGGACACAAGCCCATGTGCCACTCGAAAATGACGGGGCGCTGGCGAAAAGCGAACAGCGAAGAGAGTCTCCAGCAATTTTGAATTTCCCGTTGCCTGTGCGAAAGTAGCGCGGTGCGCGCCGTCGCTCTTCTCGGACCCATCGCCAAAGACCAGCATGTGCGGCGCTTCGAAATTTCGGGCGTCAATCTCTTCACCGGCAACGAACTCGATCCCACCGATCAGCCCGACGCGGCGCTCATCTTTGGCGGTGACGGCACCATGCATCGCCATCTCGGCGGGCTGGCGCAGAAGCAGATTCCGACGCTCATCGTTCCGCTGGGCAGCGCCAACGATTTCGCGCGTTCCATCGGGATTGAGACCATCGATAAAGCGCTGACTGCGTGGCGCCGCTTCTGCACGCTCGGCGACAACACGATGACCATTGATCTGGGCACGATCCAGCCGCTCGCAGAGGATTCCAGCACTGCCAGCGATGTTCCGTGGCAAGGCGAGTCGCTGGAGTCACTGCACTTTGTTCCCGATGGTCCACGGAGCGATTTGCCGGCGATGGGACCGCGCATCATGCAATCGCAGTTGCGGCGGATTGCCGAAGCCGAACGCGAAGTGGCCAGCACCACATTCTTCGCCTGCATCGCCGGGACTGGCCTGGACGCGGCGGTGAATCGCCTCACGCTCAAGCAGCCGCGCTGGCTGCGGGCGCACGGAGGATATGTGCTGGCGCTGCTGCAAGTGCTGGGCAGCTTTCGCGCGCCGCACATCACGCTGTCGCATGAGGTTGACGGCCGCTGGGTGACGTTCCTCGACCAGCCCGGATTCCTGGTCGCCTTCGGCAACGGCCCGCAGTACGGACACGGCATGAGGTTGGCCCACCAAGCCGTCATGAATGATGGCCTGCTCGACGTCTGCTTCGTGCGGCCGCTGAGCAAGCTGAGGCTGCTGCGGCTGTTCCGCGTGGTTTATCGCGGCGGTCACATCGGCATGAAAGAGGTGGAATATTTCAGGGCCACACGCTTGCGGATCGTGACTAATCCAGTGACGGAGATCTTTGCCGATGGCGAATACATCTGCCCAAGTCCGGTCGAGATCGGCATCCGGCAGAGCGCGCTGCGCATAATTGCGTGACCCGCGAGGCCCGCAATGCCGCACCTGTCCGGCGCGAAGGTCGTTGTACTTCGCAACCACTTAGGTCGTCACCAACATTTTCTGGAACTTATCGCGCGCGGTAGGGTCTATACTGTTGTACATAGCAATGTCAACGCCGGTAGTGTCCAAACCGACCCCTGACGAGACCCTGAACACGCCGCAGGAACAGGTGTTGCCTACTCTGTTTGGCGCGGGCCAGGGCCTTTATCCCCAACGTAAAGATACGTTCGTTTACTCCTTCATCGTCCACATGCTTGCTGTCGTTGTGTTGGTGTGGTCCGGCCATTGGGCGTTTACCCACCAGGAGGACATCAAGCAGCAAGTGGTCGGATTGGTGACGGACATCAGCCCCTATTTGCCGATGCCTATCTCCAAGCAGCGCGCGGGCGGCGGCGGTGGCGGCGGAGACCGCGACAAGCTGAATGCGCCCAAAGGCGCTCTGCCCAAGCTGTCGAAGGACCAGATTGTGCCTCCGGCGATCGTGGTGCGCAACGACCATCCCAAGCTGGAAGTGACGCCGACAGTCGTCGTTCCGCCGGAGATGAAGCTGCCTACGGTCGGGCAGTTGGGCGATCCGTTGTCCAAGGTCATTGGACCGCCCTCGAACGGCACGGGCTATGGCGGCGGCATTGGTAGCGGCAGCGGCGGAGGCGTGGGTTCCGGCACAGGACCAGGCGTTGGGCCGGGTCATGGCGGCGGATACGGCGGCGGAGCTTATCGCGTGGGCGGCGGAGTGAGCGCTCCCAAAGCGTTGTACGCGCCCGATCCGGAATACTCAGAAGAGGCGCGCAAAGCCAAGTATCAGGGTACCGTGGTGTTGTGGCTGGTGGTAAGCGCCGACGGTAAGCCGCAGCAGATTCGGGTGCAGCGCCCGCTGGGCATGGGTCTGGACGAAAAGGCCATCGAAGCGGTTCGCCAGTGGCGCTTCGAGCCGGCCAAGAAAGACGGGCAGGCAGTCCCGGTGATGATCAACGTGGAAGTAAACTTCCGGCTGTACTGATTTTCCAGACGACCAAACATTTGAACGCGGCCAAGCGGTTACGCCTGGTCGCGTTTCTGTTTGCATCGCTCACTCCCGCTGCTGTTCTTACCTCTTGAACTGCTTGGTCAGCGGCGACACTTTGCCCTTCGCCTTGTCGGCCCACTCCGAACCTTTGTCGATCCAATCGCCGGCCTGGTCGCCAAAGTCTTCCACGGCTTCGCGCGCGTCCTCATATCTCCGCCGAAGCCTGCGGCGCATCTGTTTACCCGTCTGGGGCGCGAGCAGGAGCCCGGCGAGCGCGCCGGCTGCCAGTCCGATGCAAAGCATGGCCAAGCCAAAGCTAAAACTACTGTCGTCTTCTTCCTCTTCGTATTTTGCGGAATCACTCAATTCATCGGTCATCAGTTCAATCCTCTGGAGAATTCTACCGCGAATGCTAGGTAAAACGTTGGGCCGGGCAGGAAATCGTGCGTAAATGCCGGTCAAAACGCTTTCGCCGCGCTCTCTTCGCGGCATTTCCCAATTCGCTTGCGTCGCGTGTAAAATCAGGTGTCTGTCCTTCGAGCCGCGCTATATGCGAGCTTCCCTGCAGGCGCCGAATGGTTGGTCAGAGGTGCTGTCGGCAGGCGGGGTCCCCGGAGCGCGCCGATTTAGCGCGTTTTAGGGTGGAGCGGCTCTCCCAAGAAATGCAGTTCCAGAAGGAGTTCTAGTCGAATGGCGATTCCAGCCACACAAATGCGTCCCGGCATGGTCATCAAGCACAACAACGATTTGCACTCGGTGTTTTCGGTGGAACATCGCACTCCGGGCAACTTGCGCGCCTTCATCCAGGCCAAACTTCGCAACCTGCGCACCGGGGCCATGTTCGAGCACCGCTTCCGCTCCGGAGATGCCATCGAGAAGATCACGGTTGACGAGGTGCAGATGGAGTTCCTCTACTCCGACGGTGACGATTATCACTTCATGAACACCGAGAACTACGAGCAGATTCATCTGAATCGCGACATTCTGGGTGATGCCGTGGAATACCTCATCCCCAATCTGCAGATCAAGATCGAGTTCTTTGACGGCAAGGCCGTGGGCGTGGAATTGCCGCAGACAGTGGAATTAACGGTCGTCGAAACCGAGCCCGGATTGAAGTCGGCGACCGCCAGTAGCGTTACCAAGGCAGCCAAAACCGAGACCGGACTGGTCGTACAGGTTCCGCCATTCATCAACGAAGGCGAGAAAATCCGCGTGGATACTTCCGAAGGCGCCTATCTGTCGCGGGCATAGTTAAGCAGCAGAGTAGTGCGGCACTTCGCGCCACAGCGGCGGCAGAGTGCATACAACGGTCACTTTGAGTCGACCTGTTACGCTGAAACCAAGAAAGGTGGTTGAATCGCTATGCGGCACTTTAAGACAGCCATGCTTTGTTTCCTTACATCCCTGCTTCTGATTTTCTCCACCCTGCCCGTGTGGGCTGCCGACAAGGGCAGCGACGAAGAGACCCTTCGCAATGCCGCCACGGTGTTACGGGCAATGCTCGCCAGCAAGGACGTTCCAGCCAGCGTACTGGCGAAGGCTGATTGCGTCATTATTCTGCCCAGCGTGAAGAAGTTCGCCTTCGGCGTTGGCGGAACCGGCGGCCGCGGCCCGATGACTTGCCGCGGAGGAAAGAACTTCAGCGGTCGCTGGTCGGCACCCGCTATGTATACCATTGGTGGCGCCAGCGCGGGTTTTCAGATTGGCGGCTCAGCCACCGATTTCGTTCTCCTTATCATGGCGCCTGAGGCGGTTGACAAGGTTCTGGACAGCAAGGTCAAAGTCGGCCAGGATTTGACCGCAGCCGCCGGTCCCGGAGTTACCAAGGCCGGTTCGGTAGGCGGGAGTGACATCTTGAGCTACGCCCGAGCCAAGGGACTCTTCGCCGGCATGTCACTGAGTGGAACCTCGCTGGATCCCGACAGTGACGCCAACCAGCGCCTCTACGGCAAAGCGGCCAGCGCACGCGAAATCGTGGTCGGTAACGCAGTGAAGGCCACACCTGGAGGCCAGTCCCTGGTTTCGCTGCTCAACAGTAAGCTCCCAAAACATAAATAAAGAGTGAGAATCCGGGTTCACGGTTCCCATGACCTTGAGAAAATTGATGATGGTCAACAACCTGGAAACCCGTCGCTACGTTGTGTCCGGACGCGTGCAGGGCGTGGGCTTCCGCTGGTTCGTGGAGCGCGAGGCGGCGCAGATCGGCGTGACCGGTTGGGTGCGCAACTGCGAGAACGGCGACGTCGAGGTAACCGCCACGGGCACGCGCGAGCAGCACAATTCGCTGCGCCGCAAGCTGCACGAGGGTCCGCGAGCGGCGCGCGTGGACGGCGTTCAGGAGTCGCCCGCACCATTGCTGGAGGCGCAATCGTTTCGTATTGAAGGGAGCTGGTGACCCATGCCGGCGCAGCACAATTGTGACGACCTCAAGAAGCTCATTCGCGAAGTTCCCGATTTCCCCAAGCCCGGCATTCTTTTCTACGACATCACCACCCTGCTCAAGGACAAGCTCGGCTTTGCCCGGCTCATTGACGCGCTGACCGAACACTACATTAACGACCACATTGACCTGGTGCTCGGCATCGAAGCGCGCGGCTTCATCTTCGGTCCGGCGCTCGCCTATCGCCTGAACGCGGGCTTCATTCCCGTGCGCAAGCCCAAGAAGTTGCCCGCCGAGGTTCTGCAGTGGAAGTACGAACTCGAGTACGGCCACGACACGCTGGAAATCCACAAGGACGCCATCGGGCCGGGACAGCGCATCCTCATCTGCGACGACTTGCTGGCGACTGGCGGCACCGCGAAAGCGACCGCCGAAATGGCCAAGTCGCTGGGCGCTGACATCTGCGGCCTGGGCTTCGTGGTGGAGTTGGATGGCCTCAAAGGCCGGGACAAGCTGAAGGGCTACGACGTGTTCTCGCTGCTGCACTACGAGATGTAGGAGCAGGGTCGTTCCGGGCATTACAAGCTGGGTCCCATCTGCATTCGGCAGCTCAGAGAAAGTGTTCAAGCCGCTCGTGTTTCAACCTTCACAAACTGTCATCCCGAGCGACGCGCTGAAGCGAGTGCGCGAGTCGAGGGATCTGCGGTTGGTTGCTTGAACCTGATCACGCTTCGTCGCACCAGACTGCTTTTTCGCGGACGGCGCTTTCCCCGCGGGAACCAGCATCACGAGGTCTCGCGTAATGATGATTGGCCTTCTCGTCCTGTGCACCTCGTCGATGATTTCGAGACATTTGCAGCAGAACTCAACGTCCGGCATTCTCTTTGTTCGCATCTTCACCTCGTGATCAACATCGGCAATCCCGAGGTAAAACTTTGGGCGATAAAACACCCGACAGACCTCTGCTTACGCTCCCGCACCGGGCGACGGCACCATTACCACCCTGCGTCCCACAATGTGGTACTTCCCTTCCAGCACAATGCCGATGGCCTCGCTATACGCGATGTGCTCCTGCTGCAGGATGCGAGCCGCCAGCGTGTGCTCGTCGTCGGTGTCGAGCACGGGCACGGCCTTCTGCAGGATGATGGCGCCGTGGTCGAGGTCCGCATCCACGAAGTGGACCGTGCAGCCGGAGACTTTCACGCCGTAGTCGAAGGCCTGCTTCTGCGCCTCGAGCCCGGGGAACGCCGGCAGCAGCGCCGGATGAATGTTGAGAATGCGGTTGGGAAACTGCTGCACGAACCACGGCGACAGCAGGCGCATGTATCCCGCGAGGCAGACGAGTTCGACCTGATGTTCGCGCAGCGCGGCCACTACTTCGCGGTCGTGCTCTTCGCGCGGCTTGCCCTTTGACGGGATTACCAGCGTCGTCAGCCCTCGCCGCCGCGCCGACTCGATGCCCGGCGCATCCGCCCGGTTCGAGATGACGACCGCGATGTTCGCGTCGAGCTTGCCCGAGGCGACATTGTCCGCGATGGCCTCAAAGTTCGACCCGCGTCCGGAGAGAAGGATGCCGAGGTTTTTCATGATGACATGCGAATGATAAACTCGCACGCGAAGTTGTCAGTGCGCCGTGCTCACCACGGCAACTGTCATCCTGACGAGACGGCCGCTGTTGCGCGGGCGAGTCGAAGGACCCCTATACGAATCAGATGCTGCTCTTCCAGCTTGCAGTCGTCGGGATTTGCCTAGAATGGCAACGTGCTATAGAAAAAGACAAAACTTGGCGCGAATGCTAGTTCGGCAACGATTCGCGGCGTTCGGCGGTGATGAACTCGAATTGGCGGTAGCGTGATCGGAGTGCGTCCTCCGGCGGCCAGTGACCAGCGCACGGAGATGTTCGCTAGCGGGTCAGCGAAGCACGTACGTTATGGAAAAACCCGATTTGCCGCAAGATTTCTCCAACGAAGTGAGTCGCGTGAACCCGAGTTCCCATCGGTTAGAACAAGGTCAGAAGACCGCTGTGGCAGGAGCTTTCGCACTTCTTCGCTAGAGAATTCCCGCTCGACCCGCCTCCGCAGGCAGCGTATGCCTTCATCGATGGCGGCCAGAGTCTCCTCGTGCCGGACGCATCTTAATCAAGCGACGCGGCGCATGTCTTCGGATCGTCACGCATCCGTCGTGCGCTGATGGTAATCCCTCGCTGATATTAGATGCAATGGGATTGTGAGAGATGAAAATACTGATTTGTCATTCTGAGCGAGCGTTCGCCGTTGTTGCGAACGCGAGTCGAACAACCCCTATGATCACCAAGGACTCCTTAGCAATAGGCGTCGTTCGACTCCGGCGACGCAAATGCAGCGTCGCCTCCGCTCAGGATGACAATCCTGTTCTACCGCGGTTGCTTCGCCTTGCTCATTCGCTTTACTATCGCCCCATCGTGGTTTTGCCCCCGAACAAAGACAAAGAGCATCCTGACCGCATCGTCTCGGCCGTGCCGGTGGATGACGACTCGTCCTTCGAGCTGAAGCTGCGCCCGCAGCGGCTGCGCGAGTTCATCGGACAGAAGAAGGTCAAGGACAACCTCGAGGTCGCCATCCAGGCGGCGCGCTCGCGCGGCGAAGCGCTCGATCACGTGCTGCTCTACGGGCCGCCGGGGCTGGGCAAGACGACGCTGGCCAACATCATCGCCAACGAACTGGGCGTGGCCTTCCAACAGACTTCCGGCCCGACGCTGCAGATCAAGGGCGACCTGACCGCCATCCTCACCAACCTGCGCGACAAGCAGGTGCTGTTCATCGACGAGGTCCACCGCCTGCAGCCCGCGCTGGAAGAGCTGCTCTACTCGGCGCTGGAAGACTACAAGCTCGACATCATCATCGGACAGGGGCCGTCGGCGCGCACCCACACCATCGAGGTGCGTCCGTTCACCTTCATCGGCGCCACCACGCGCGCGGGACTGCTGACGGCGCCGCTGCGCTCGCGCTTCGGCATCGTGCTGCGGCTGGAGTTCTACACCCACGAGGACCTGAAGATCATCCTGCAGCGCTCGGCGGAAATTCTTGGCGTCGAGATTGACGAGCCGGGCGCGACCGAGATCGCCACGCGCTGCCGCGGCACACCCCGCATTGCCAATCGCCTGCTGCGGCGGGTGCGCGACTACGCCCAGGTGCGTGGCGCGGGCAAGATCGACAAGCCCACGGCGCAGGCTGCGCTGGAGATGCTGGAGGTCGATCGCCACGGCTTTGACGAGATTGACCGCAAGCTGCTGCTCACCATCATCGAGAAATACCAGGGCGGGCCGGTGGGCGTGAACACGCTGGCCGCGTCGCTGGCCGAGGAGCCTGACGCGATCGAAGAAATCTACGAGCCGTTCCTCATCCAGATCGGGTTTCTCGACCGCACCCCGCGCGGGCGCGTGGCCACGCATCTGGCCTACGAGCACTTCGGCGTGAAGCGGCCGAGGACGAACGCAGTCGGGCAGGACACGTTGTTCTAGGGATCGGCATTGTCAAGATCCACCACCCGCTCTTGGGTGCCGTCGCTTGTCCGCGATAAGATTGGGCGCAGCCACAATCACACTACATTGAGCCTTCGTGAGTAACCGCAGATCCCTCGGCTGCGCTCGGGATGACAATTCTAACGAAACGCGATCACTGGCTTTCTGGCGAAAAGCGAAGAGCGAACAGCGACCTGCAGAGTGGCGCTCTTCCCCAACCAACAGGTAAGCTAAGCCAGCAAGGAGAAATTCGCATGGCGCAGCTAATGAGAACTTCGAACCCCGCCTTGAGTGGCGACACCTTCCGCACCGGCGAAGCGGCCTTCGGCGAGAGCATGACCGTATCGGGCGCGGTCAACAAGACCGGCATCCTGCTCATCTGCTGCGTCGCCACCGCGGCGTGGACGTGGAATCGCTTCTTCAACGCCGCTTCGCCCGAGGAGGCGATGCGGCGATCACGCCGCTCATCGCGGTCGGCGGCATCGGCGGATTCATTCTGGCGATGGTCACCATCTTCAAGAAGGAGTGGTCGGGAATAACCGCGCCGCTCTACGCGTTGCTCGAAGGCCTGGTACTGGGCGGAATCTCGGCCATGCTGGAGATGCGCTATCACGGCATCGCGATCCAGGCGGTCTCGCTGACCTTCGGAACGCTGCTGGCGATGTTGCTCGCCTATCGCTCCGGCCTCATCAAGGTGACAGACAAGCTGCGGCTCGGCATCGTGGCCGCCACCGGCGGCATTGCCGTTTTCTACTTCCTGCAGTTCATTCTGGGATTCTTCGGCGTACGCTTCACCTCGATCAACGGCGCAGGCCCGATCGGCATCGGCTTCAGCATCGTCGTGGTGATTGTCGCCGCGCTGAACCTTGTGCTCGACTTCGACCTCATCGAGAACGGCGCACGCCTGGGCGCACCCAAATACATGGAGTGGTACGGCGCGTTCGCGCTGATGGTTACGCTGGTGTGGCTGTACTTCGAGATCCTGCGACTGCTGTCGAAGTTCCGCAGCAGAAACTGAAGAAGTGGTTGTCAGTTACCAGTGGTAGGTTGACAGTGGTTAGTGGCGCTGATAGCCAAGCCTTAGAGCGTTTGTATGATTGGTGTATCGGGGCTGGTACGGGTAGAGCAGGCTTTCAGCCTGCGTCCAGGGGCAGGAAATAAAACTACTTCGGCCACTGAGGTTGACAACCTCAGCGGCCGAAGCTAGGGATGGGGGGACCACCTTAACGCGGGCCTGAAGGCCCGCTCTACCCGAGCTACAGCCCCTCTGAAGCTGCTCTAGAACTGACAACTGCTCTCATGCCAATTGCTGTTCGCTCATTTGCCAAGATCAACTTCGGCCTGAAGATCGGCCCGGCCCGCGCCGACGGCTTCCACGAGCTGCGCACCGTCTATCAGACACTGGCGCTGCACGATGTCGTGCGCGTGGACGTGCAGCCCGGCTCCGGCATCGAGATTCGCTGCCCGGACCCGCGGGTTCCGCTCGATGCCTCGAATACCTGTTACCGCATCGCCGAGCGCGTGCTGGCGACGACGAAAGCGCGCGGCAAGGTGGTCATCCAGATTGATAAGCAACTGCCGGTGCAAGGCGGCATGGGAGCGGCATCGTCGAATGCCGTCGCGACCATGTTGGGGTTGGAGCGCGCGCTGGACACGAAGATCTCTCCCGAGGACAAGCAGCGCATCGCGGCGGAGGTGGGCAGCGATCTGCCGCTGTTCCTGATCGGCGGGACGGTGCTGGGCATCGGTCGGGGCGAAGAGGTTTATCCGTTGCAGGACCTGCCAACCTTGCATCTGGTCGTGGTCACCCCGTCAATCGGGGTTTCGACGCCGCACGCTTTCGCGCAATGGGACGCACTGGTCGCGCGGAAAGCGGAATTGACCGGCGACAGCGCCGCAGGTACAATAAACGAGTTCGGTCAGGGTGTGTTTGCCTGGCTGAGCGAGAGTGTTTTCTCGCGGGCGGTGCCTGCGAGTGAGCCTGCATCCGGTGTTCCCGCGGTGGGCGGGGACCGGGCCGAGACACCGCTTCTCGACCTCGTCCGAGCCGGGATCGAGAACGACTTCGAACGCGTTGTCTTTCCAGAGTATCCCGATTTGCGTGAGGTAAAACGTGTCTTGCAGCGCGAAGGCGCGCTCTCCGCTTCTTTGTCCGGCTCCGGCTCGACGCTGTATGGATTGTTCTCGTCCGGAGAAGAGGCGCGGGCTGCAGCTGCGCGCATGAGCGCGTCGGGACACGCGGCGGTGGCGACCACGACGCTCAGGCGGGATGAGTATTGGCGGCAGATGTTTGCGGAAGGTTCGTTCCAGGTATAGGGGTCCTTCGACTCGCGGCTCCAAAGCGAGCCGCTCGCTCAGGATGACAACCTGAGAAGTGAGAGATTTCAGCTTGCCGCTAGTGTCGGCAGCCGCCAGCGGTTTCACTGGGCGGTCGACTAATGGTAGGTCAAGTGCCTTTGGAGCACTTTGTCCAGGTTCGAATCCTGGCCGCCCAGCCAAACTCCAGTGGATAGTGGCTAGTGGTCAGTAGTTAGTCGAGTTTGCAGTCTCAGAGCTTCAACGAGCCAAGAGCTAACAGCGAAAAGCGAACAGCGGTATTTCAAGACCCAGCGTGTAACTCAACCAGGTGAAGCGGGGTATTTGATTCGATGGAAACGGCAGCGAAACCCAGCGCAGTTCATCCGGTGACCGGAGCCGGCGAAAGCACGGCGGCGGCCACGCAGCAGTTGGAGAAGAAGGCTCACCCGGGCGCGGACCCGAAGGGCGAGCGCAAACCGGCGCGGGCGCGCGACGACAGCAAGTGGAAGATCTTCTCTGGCACCGCCAACGACGCGCTGGCCAAAGACGTCTGCGACTTTTTGGGTTTGCCCATGGGGCAGGCGTGCATCTCCAAGTTTTCCGACGGCGAGACGTACGTGCAGATCGAGGAGAACGTACGCGGGGCCGACGTTTTCATGGTGCAGCCCACCTGCGATCCAGTGGACGTGCACCTGATGCAGTTGCTGCTGCTGATTGACGCGCTGAAGCGCGCTTCGGCGCGCCGCATTACGGTGGTGATTCCGTACTTCGGTTACGCCCGGCAGGACCGCAAAGACAAGCCGCGCGTTCCGATATCGTCGAAGCTGGTGGCGGACCTGCTGACGACCGCGGGGGCCGATCGGGCACTGGTAGTGGATCTGCACGCGCCGCAGATTCAGGGGTTTTTCAACATCCCGGTGGACCACCTGTTTGCTTCACCGGTGCTGGTGGATTATTTCCGCAAGAAACAGTTTCCGGACCTGACGGTGGTTTCACCGGATGCCGGTGGCGTGGAGCGCGCGCGCTTCTTCGCCAAGAAGATGGATTCGGCGCTGGCCATCGTGGACAAGCGCCGTGTGGAGATGGACGTGACCGAGGTGATGCATGTCATCGGCGATGTGAAGGGCCGCACGTGTCTCATCCTCGACGACATTATCGATACCGCCGGCACGCTGGTGAAAACGTGCCAGGCGTTGCTCGAGGCGGGCGCGCGCGAGGTTTACGCATGCGCTACCCATGCCGTGCTTTCGGGGCCGGCAATCGAGAGGATTTCCCAATCGGGGTTGGCCGAAGTGGTAGTAACCAACACCATCCCGCTGACGAACGCGGGGCGCAATGAGCCCAAGATCAAGGTGCTGTCGATAGCGGGTCTCATCGGGCGTGCCATTCAGTCGATTCACGAAGAGACCTCGGTCAGCAGACTGTTTTTGTAAAGGAACGAAATTATGCCTACAGCAGAGAAGAACGTAGAAGCCAAGCCGCGGCAGGGTGGCGGCAAGAATGACGCCCGCCGGCTGCGTGCCAGCGGCCTGATTCCGGCCGTCGTGTACGGCGCAGGCCAGGCATCGCAGGCCATTGCCGTCGATCCCAAACTGATGCGACGCATCCTCAATTCGGAAACCGGCCACAACTCCATTTTCGATCTGAGCTTTGATGGCACGTCGGCCAAGGTGATGATCGTGGATTGGCAGTACGAGCCTATTAAGGGCGCGCTGCTGCACGTGGATCTGAAGCGCATCGCGATGGACAAGGCGCTGCGCGTCAGCGTACCCGTCGTGCTCAAGGGAGAAGCTCCGGGCGTCAAGGTGCAGGGCGGCATCATGGAGCAGTTGCTCCGCGAGGTCGAAATCGAGTGCTTGCCGGCCGACATTCCCGGCCAGATTGACGCCGATGTCAGCCAGTTGATGTTCGGCCAGGTGATTCGCGTCTCCGACCTGCCGCATGCCGGCAAGGTGAAGTTCATCACCGAGGAAAATCAGCCGGTGGCCCACGTGGTGGCGGTGAAGGAAGTCGTGGAAGCCGCGCCTGCCGAAGCCGCGGTGGAAGCCGGAGCGACGCCTGCCGAGCCCGAGGTCATCAAGAAGGGCAAGCAGGAGACCGAAGGCGAAGCCGCCGAAGGCGCCGAGAAGGGCGCCAAGCCGGACAAGGGCGAAAAGGCCGAGAAGTCCGAGAAGAAGAAGTAGGCGCTGTGAAACTGATCGTCGGGCTCGGCAATCCGGGCATCGAATACCAGTTCACACCGCACAATATGGGTTTCCTGGCGGTCGACCGCATTGCGGAACAATGCGGCGTGCGCGTGAACAACCGCAATTGCCGCGCGCAAACCGCGCGGGCGCGCATCGCCGATCAGGAAGTGGTGCTGGCCAAGCCGGAAACCTATATGAACCTGAGCGGCACGGCGGTACGAGATCTGGTGCGCGAATACGAGGCGCATCCGGAACAGGATCTGGTGCTGCTCTATGACGAGATGGACCTGCCGTTTGGCACGCTTGCGGGTGCGGCCACGCGGGCCGCTCGGCGGGACACAACGGTGTGGAGTCGGTGATCGGCGCGCTGGGAACGCAGGAAATCCTGCGGGTGCGCATGGGAGTGGCTCCGGACTATCCCGTCGGCGACGGCGCGCGGTATGTGCTGTCGCAGTTCAAGAAGTCGCAGTATCCGGTGCTCGACCAGGTGCTGGATGCGGCAGCCGAAGCGGTAAGAGTGATTTTGGCGGAAGGCGTGCAGGCGGCGATGAACCGCTTCAATCGCAAGCCGGAAGAAGCGGAAGAAGCGACTAGCAGCTAGTAACTAGCTTGAAGCTGCAGTTGATTGGGCGTTCAGAACGCGCGCCGTATAGAAACTGAATCGTGCAGCCTTTTGGTTCGCCAGAGGGCAGGAGCACTCGCCAACTAGTTGCTAATTGCTAGCTGCTAGTTGCTAGGAGAACAGAATGCAACGTACTTATGAATTGATGTTCATCGTCCGGCCCGACATGCTGGAAGAGGACCAGGACAAACTGATCTCGAACCTCGAGACCCAGGTCGGCAGCGCGGGCGGCACGGTGAAGAGCGTGGAGCGCATGGGCAAACGCCGCTTGGCGTACACCGTGCGCAAGTTCCAGGACGGCATTTACATCCTGATGGTGCTGGAAGGCGAAGGCGCCATGGTGAAGGAAGTGGAGCGTCGCCTGCGCGTCGCCGAGCCGGTGATCAAGTTCATCACCGTGCGAGTGGACGAGGAGCAGAAGCGGCTGGCCAAGATCAAGGCGATCCGCGACACCAAGGTGCGCGGCAAAGGACGCCAGGCCGCAGCAGCCGCTGCCGCCGCGGCAGTAGCCGCCGAAGCTGCGGAAGCTGCCGCGACGCCTGAGCCGGCTGAGCCGGCCGGAACCGAGCCTGCGCCGGTCAGCGTCTAATGGGCAGACCTGCGCTGTTGGCCTGCGCCTGTGGTGGAGAGGGAAGAATATGACCATTGATGAGCGCTTGGATCGGTTGGTAGAGCGCCACGAAGCCTTGTCTCAGTCCGTGGAACTGCTCACCAAGGACGTCCGTGAGCTTGGGCAGCGTTTCGGTGAGCTTGGACAAAGTGTCGGTGAGCTTGGCAAATATGTGGGTGAGGTTGCCGAAGGTACCGCTCGCCTATTGCACATTGCTCAAATTCATGAGCACCGCATTACCCGTTTGGAAGGCGGAGAATAGCCGGAATTAGGGCCAGGATGGCCCCAAAGGAGAATCATGGCAGACGAAATTAGAACAGCGGCCCCGGAGACTGGCGCCGCCACCACGGACGCGCCCAGCGCGCGTCCCGACGGCCCTCAGCGCAGCGAGGGCGGTCCACCCCGCGGACCACGTCCGGCGGGACGGCCGGGCAGCGGTCCGGGCGGTCCCCGCGAAGGCGGCCGGAAATTCTTCCGCCGCAAGAAGGTTTGCAAATTCTGCACCGAGAAGATTGACGGCATCAACTACAAGGACGTGCGCCTGCTTTCGGGGTTCGTTTCCGAAGCCGGCAAGATCGTTCCCCGACGTCTGACGGGCGTGTGTACGCCGCATCAGCGCCGCCTGGCCGACGCCATCAAGCAGGCTCGCAACATCGCGCTGCTGCCGTTCGGCGGAAGATAAGCAGCAGTCAGTCGTCAGCTAGTCAGTAGCCAGTTCCGAAGGGGACGACAATCTGGAACGAAGGGCGTGAGCCCGGTGGTCCAGACAAACAAGATCGAACGGAGTTCTTACTCATGGAAGTCATTCTCAAAGAAGACATAGCCAAACTTGGCGCCCGCGGCGATGTGGTGAAAGTGGCCGAGGGGTATGGCCGCAACTACCTGATCCCCAAGAAGCTGGCGATCGAAGCCAACGCTGCCAATCGCGCCGTCATCGAGCAGATGAAGGCCGCCGCGGTTCGCCGCGCTGCCCGCGAGCAGGGCGACGCCCAGGCGCTGGCCGCACAGCTTGCCGGCGTGAGCCTGGCCTTTACCCGCAAGTCGGGCGAGCACGATCAGCTTTTTGGCTCCGTGACCTCAGCCGACATCGCGCGTGAACTGGAGCACAAGGGCCTCAACATCGACCGCCGCAAGATCCAGCTCGACGAACCGCTGAAGCATGTGGGCGAGTTCAGCGTGCCGGTGAAGCTGCACAAGGACGTTACCGCGTCGGTGAAGGTAACCATCGCCAAGGAGGCCGTGGTCGAGACAGTTCCGGCCGAAGAGGCTGGGGCAGAGGCTTAGGCTGGGTGTCCCGATTCGGGACACCGCGGGTTGCGACGGCACGAATTCCCGCTTTGGGAAGAGTTGTCAATCCCCACAAAGGTGGCCAAATTCGGCGTAAGCTGCACATTCGATTGGAGAACAAATTTTCTGAAAACCGTAGCCTAAACTGGTCAAAATGTGCTATAATGTAGTTATAGAATCAAGAAAGGCGAGGCACACTGTGTCTCGCCTTTCGGTTTTGTGGCGGGCTTGGTACAGTGCGCCGCCGGAAGAACTGGAATGCTCACGGTATGGCTTGCGGCTGGGCAAGCCAGAGGCGAAATCGCTGGAGCCAAAGCATTTTTCTGCAGTCCGATGCGGCTTCCTATTCCTGGGCCGCGTCGTCGTTTCTTGGAGCTGGCACGACAGTGCTGCTGCGAGCGTCTATAATTTCGCTCACCGTTCCGGAAAGCGCTCGTCTATCTAGTTGCAGGCACGAGAATTGGCTTGCTACTTACAGACTAGGCAGAAACCAGCATGCCGGCCGAAGCGGTAGCAGTTCCCCTGACAGTTGGCCCGGCGCTCCGCGCTCCTGAAGCGCGGCGGGAGCCGGGCGCAGCGTACTCCTCGGAGCACGGGCTCACAGCAGGGCAGTTCCAAAGCCGCATGAACGATACGGAGCTGATCCGCGAAGCTCAACGTGGCAATCGCGCCGCGTTCGAGGACTTGGTCCGCCAATACGATGGCGCCGTGCTGCGTCTGGCCTACCACCTCACTCGCTCGGAGCAGGACGCGCAGGACATTTACCAGGAAGCTTTTCTTAAGGCCTATCGCAATATCGGCAACTTCCGCTTTGAGTGCTCCTTTTACACCTGGATCTACCGCATCGTTACCAATCTTGTGTCTCGACCTGCTGCGCAAACGGCAGGTGCGAAAAGAAGATTCCGGAGTCACGACCGACTCCGAAGGTGGAACTTACGATCTGCTCGACCAGGTCGCCGACCAGCGCTCCGGCGCCAGTCCCGAACGCGACCTGATGCGGCGCGAGCTGGGAGCGCGGATCGCGAAGGCGTTGCAGAAGTTGACTCCGCGCGAGCGCATGGTTTTCGAGATGAAGCATTACCAGGGCCTGAAGCTGCGCACCATTGGCGAGATTTTGAACACGACGGAAGAGACCGCCAAGAACACGTTGTTCCGCGGAACGCAGAAATTGCGCGCGGCGTTGAAGGACGTTCGATAGAGATTGTTTTGCCGGGGCGTGGGACCTCGGAGAAGTAGAGGAACTGGCCATGAATTGCGAATGGGTGCAACAAAACATCGCGCTGTACCTGTATGACGAGTTGGCTGACGACGCGCAGCACGAGTTGGAGCAGCACGTTGCGCGCTGCCAGGATTGCGCCACCGAGCTCACCGAGCAGAAGGCGTTTCAGGAGCAGATGAGCGCGCTACCGGTGGAGGAGCCTTCCGCCAGCTTTCTGGCTGCGTCCCGCATGCGTCTGCAGGAGGCGCTGGAGACCACCGAGCAAAATCGCGCGTGGTATCACCGCTTCGCGTTCGATCCCGCCGCGTGGATGCGCCAGGTGCGCTTCTCGCCCGCGCTCGCCAGTCTGATTTTTCTCGTAGGTTTCGGCGGCGGCATCGGCGCCATGTACAGCGCGATAGGCGGCAGGGGGCCCGCGCCGCGGATTGCCAGCAGCGCCGCCTCGGACGCCTCGATCGGCGGCATTACTTCGATCGAGAAGGAACCCGGCACCGACAACGTGAAAGTCGTGTATGACAAGCGTCTGCCGGAGTCGGTGCAAGGCTCGGTGTCAGATCCGAAAGTTCAGGACCTGTTGCTGTACGCTGCCAAGAGCAACGAAAATTCCGGCGTCCGCCTGAATTCGGTGGATGCGCTGACCGGCAAGGCCGATGATCCGCGGGTGCGCGAAACGCTGACCTACGCGCTGCGCTACGACAGCAATCCCGGCGTGCGGCTGATGGCGATGGATGGACTCAGTTCCTACGTGAAGCAGGACATCCGCGTGCGCAATGCGGTGCTTGAGGCGCTGCTGAACGACAGCAACCTCGGCGTGCGCAGCGGCGCTCTGCGAGCGCTGGAGGCGGTGCGCACCGACAGCAGCGTGCGCATGGCATTGCAGCAATTGGCGAAGGAAGATCCCAGCGAGTATATCCGCAGCGAGTCCAAGCACGTGCTGGATTCGATGCCCAGCATTTACTAATATCGGTGCCGAAATTTTCGCTCCCGGAAATGAGGGTTCGGTTGAAGCAGGGTTTGCAAAACGAAGCGGCCGCAGCCAATACGCTCGTCTGTGGCTGGAGGCTCGCCGCGCGTAACAGCTGCTGGAAAACAGCAGTCGTGGTCCTCGCCATGGCGGTTGCGATTCCGCTGTGCGCGCAACAGTCACGGGTATATCGCGAGGGCGACACGTGGGTCGAAGAGATCACCGGCACGATGCCGGCATCGCGCGAGATGCGCGTAAACACTGACCTGGGTTCGGTACAGGTGCGAGGGCAACTCGCCGCAGGTGAGTTACGTCATTCGCAAGCGCTCCTTCGCCGCCACCGAAGAGGAAGCGCGCAGGCAGTTTGAACAACTGCGTATCGCGGTGGTGAAGAACGCCGAGCGCAATTTCATTGAAGGCAGGCTGCTGCACCGGAAACTGAACCGCTTCAACGCGGAATTCGTGGTGCAGGTGCCGCGCCAACTTGAGACGGTGCGGGTGGAGACCAAGGGTGGGGCACTCAGCCTGAACTCCCTGACGGCCACCATCCTGGGCGCGACGGGTGGGGGCGCGGTCAAACTGGATGACCTGGTTGGGCCGGTCAAAATCGCCACCGGCGGTGGCGCGGTGGACGGCGGCAATCTCGGCGCGGACTTCACCCTGACCAGCGGCGGCGGCGATGTTCACATCAACAATATCGCCGGGCAGGCGCAGCTCACCATTGGCGGCGGCAGGGTGTACATCGGAACGGTCAAGGGAGCGACCGTGCAGACCGGCGGCGGCGGCATCGAGGTGCGAAAGTGCGACGGTGATTTGCGCACCAGCACCGACGGCGGCAACCTCAATTTTGGCGACGTGAATGGCGCCCTTCGCGCGGAAACCGGTGGCGGCAGCGTCCGCCTGGCCAGTGCGCAAGGACGCGTGCAGGTCACAACTGGCGGCGGCAGCGTGGAGATGTACAACCTGAACCAGGGCGCGCAAGTCGAAACCGGAGCCGGGCCCATCACGGTTCAGTTCGTCGGCACTCACGGCTTCACGGATTCCTCGCTGCACACCGCTGCGGGTAACGTGACCGTGCTTCTGCCGAGCAATTTCCAGGTCACGGTGCACGCCTCGTCCGACTTGATCACCGGACGTGGCATCTCCTCGGAATTCCCCGGATTGAAGATCACCAGCAGTGGCGAGTACGGTCCCAAGGCCATGTATGCCGAGGGGACCTTAAACGGCGGCGGCCCGATGTTGCGGGTCCGCACGACGATTGGGCAGATCGCCTTCCGGCGATCGCAATGACAGGGTTGAAAATGATTATGCGCAGATCTATGACACTTCGATTGGGATTGATAGCACTGCTTGCGGCCGCGAGCGGATTGAGTGCAGTCGGTGAACCGCAGCCGGCTTCGGCCGGTGGGTCTTCGCCGGCGTATCTGGGCGTGCACATTGACGCGGTCACGCCGGCGCAGGCCTCGGCACTGAAGCTGGACGGCACCAGCGGTGCAATCATCACTGCTATTGACCAGGATGGTCCAGCTTGCCGGGCTGGGCTGAAAGATAACGACGTGGTCGTCGGCTTTAACGGTTCGAAGGTGGAAGGCCCTCAGCAGTTGCAGGAGTTGATTCACGGCACGCCGGCGGGTCAGACGGTGAAGTTGACGGTGGTTCGGGGTGGTCAGAAGAAGGACATCGCCGTAGCTCTCGGAAGCTGGCCCACCATGCCGCCGAAGCCGCACAGCTTTGCCGCTTCATCGCCGGGCGCTCCCAATCCGCCGCCTCCACCCATGGCTTACCCGATGATGCCTGAAGGCAATTTCTCCCCGGCCGTCGCGCTTGCCATGCACCACGGAGTGGTGGTGGAAACCCTGAGCACGCAGTTGGCAGAGTACTTCGGCGTGCCGCGCGGGCAGGGCGGCGTGCTGGTGCGCTCGGTGGAGACCGGCAGCCCTGCCAGTGCCGCGGGCCTTAAAGCAGGTGACGTCATCGTCAAGGTGAACAACGCGCCCGTGCACGACATGGCCGACTTTCACAATGCCATGCGCGTCCGGGCAGGCAAAATGACGGTCTCCGTGATGCGCGATAAGCGCGAACAGACCCTGGTCATGAATCTTCCTGCGCCGGATACCTCGTGGCTGAACCGTGAGGATTGGCAGAGCTTCGGCGAGAGCATGCAGGCCTTCCGCGAACAGATGGAGAAGATGCGTCCCGAACTGGAGCGCAGCCAGAATGAAATGCTTGCAACCATGAAGCCGAGCGACAAAGAGTTGGAAGAATTGCGCCGCTCCATCGAGAAATCGATGAAGCTGAAGCAGAAAGACATCGAAAAGATGCAGAAGGAAATCCAGAAGTCGGTGCCCTCGCAGAAAGAAATGGAAAAGATGCAGAAGGAAATACTGAAGAGCATGCCCAGCGAGCAGGACATGCAGCAGATGCGGCAGCAAGTTGAAGATGCGATGAAGAACTGGACTCCGCAGTTTCAGCAGCAGATGGAGCAACTCAAGAAGCAGATGGAGCAGCAGAAGCTCAACATGCAGCAGCTGATGAAAGACTTCGACACCGACCGCGAATTCTAGAAATTCATCTCACCACAGAGACACAGAGGCGCGGAGAAATCCGGGCCTTTTTTTTGCGTCAGGTTGCAGCTTTGTGCTGTCACCCTGAGCGTTAGTGGCTGGTTATTGGCGCAGGACGGATCGAGAAGTGCCCTTCAGGCCATGCGTAGATCTGATCATTCCAATTGACGATTGAGCCCCGCCGGCGGCGGCACACAGAGGGGCGGTTGTATCGTAGCTACGGCACTCGGGTCGTTATATATAAGGGTTCACGGGGCCTGAAGCGCGCTCTACCAGCGAAAGTCTCCAGCTCAGGATCGAAAGCTATCCACCATCCACGGACCTGCGCCGCTTGCGATCGACGAATTCAACGATGCCGTAGAGCGCGAGGCACACCCACAAATCCACCAGCAACCCGAGATCGATCCTGTAAGGGACATGGCGTCCCAGTGGCGGAAGGTGGGGCATCATCACAAAAAAATAAATCAGGTTGCCAGCGACCACAGCGACGAATTGCTTCAGAAGCCTTCGAAGGATCGGTTTGTTAGACATGAATGTTCCGTTATCCGATGCCGCAAAGCCAGACCCCATCTTCGGGCTGCGGCTTTTGCTACTAGCATATCGCCGCCGCTCTGCTGGCACTCCTGAGAGCGAGCTTCTTTTGGCATAACCGTGACTGCCAAGTCCCAGGTGACAGCAAGGGCTCATGAGGCCCTAGCTGTGATAGGATCCCCCCAAATGAAGGTAAAGGGTTTGAGAATCAATACCGATGGATTTGAAGGCTACGCCAAGCGGGCTCTGGGACGGGCGCGCAAGCTGGATCAACGGGAAGCGATCAAGCCGGAGATCACCATCACTTTCGAGAACCCACTCGCAATGCTCGAGGTCCTCACGGCGGAGCGTCTCCGGCTGGTTCAGAAAGTGCGGACAAAATCCTCGTCGATCACGGCTCTGGCGGCCGCGCTGAAGCGTGATCCCAAATCCGTGCGCCGAGACGTTCTGAAATTAGAGCGAGCAGGAGTGGTTCGAACCCGCGAACAGATCAATCCGGGCCACGGACGCATGAAAATCGTGGAACCTGTCGCCCGTGAATATCGCCTTACCGCGGTTCTTTAGCCTGGGAATCCCATCTCTGGCGAAAAGCGAGAGGCGAACGGCGAACCACCGACGGCTTCAACCTCCTGATTTACCATCGCTCTGTGCTCGACCTCGCCACCAATGTTCAGTTCGTCAAAGGCATTGGACCGAAGTTCGCCCAGATGCTGCTGGAGAAGGGCATCACCACGGTCGAAGACCTGCTCTACTACCTGCCGTTCCGCTATGAAGACCGGCTGAACCCGCGCGGCATCGGCGAACTGCGCGCCGGCGAGATGGCCAGCATCATCGCCGAAGTGCGCACCTTCGGCCTGTTTCGCACCCGCCGCATGCCGATCTTCGAGATGACGGTCGGCCAGGGACGCGACACCCTGAAGTGCATCTGGTTCAACGCGACCTATCTGCAGGACAAGTTTCGCGCCGGAATGATGCTCGCGCTCTACGGCAAGGTCGAAGCCGGCGATCGCGGCGGCCACCGCTTCGAGATCATGCAGCCGCAATTCGAGATCCTGCACGATCCCGGCGCGACGCACGGCAACGGCAGCGGCGACGAGCAGAAGTGGCAATCGCTGGAGGTCGGGCGCATCGTTCCGATTTATGAATCTGCCGGAAATGGCCGCCTCACGGCGCGCTGGTTTCGCCGCGTCATTCACGGCATGCTGGAGAAACTCGATCAGGACGTTGCCCGACGCCATCCCGGCTGCGGTCCGCGGGCGCATGGGACTGATCGATCGGCGGCGAGCGTTCTGGCAGGCGCACTGGCCTGAGGTCGGCGAGAGCCTGGCGAATTTGCAGGCCGCGCGCACCCCGGCGCACATCCGGCTGATCTTCGAAGAGCTGTTCTTCCTCGAACTCGGGCTGGAACTGAAGCGGCGCAAAATGCGCGCCCAGACCGGCATCGCCTTCGAGATCAACGACCGGGTGCGCGACGCCGTGAAACGCATCCTGCCGTTCCATCCCACGGCAGCGCAGAAGCGCGTGCTGAAGGAGATCGCCGATGACATGGCCGAGCCTGCGCCCATGCGGCGACTGCTGCAAGGCGATGTCGGCTCGGGCAAAACCATTGTCGCGCTGGAAGCCGCCGTCATCGCGATCGAGAACGGTTACCAGGTGGCGCTGATGGCGCCGACGGAAATTCTGGCGACGCAGCATTACTTTTCGGCGCGGCGAATCCTGGAGCCTGCCGGCTACCGCATCGTGCTGCTGACCGGCTCGCAGGAGCATGGCCGCAAGAAGGCGACACGCCGCCACATTGCGCAGGGCAAGGCGCAACTGGTGATTGGCACGCACGCGCTGATCCAGGAGACGGTGGAGTTCGACAAGCTCGGACTGGTGATCGTGGACGAGCAGCACCGCTTCGGCGTGATGCAACGCTTCCGCCTGATGAAGAAAACCGGCGAGGCTGAGCCCGACGTGCTGGTGATGACCGCGACGCCCATCCCGCGCACGCTGGCGCTGACGCTGTACGGCGATCTCGACACCAGCGTGCTGGACGAGCTTCCGCCGGGACGAACCCCGATCAAGACGCGCCGCGTGGGCGACGAGCGCTCGCAGGAAGTTTGGGAGTTCGTGCGCAAGCAGGTGGCCGGCGGGACGGCAGGCGTACATCGTGTATCCGGTGATCGAAGAGGGCGCGATGGAAGGCGAGCTGAAGGCGGCCATCAAGATGTACGAGCAGCTTCGCGCCACCGAGTTCGCGGGCTTGCGCGTCGGGCTGCTGCACGGACGCATGAGCGCCGACGAGAAGGACGCGACCATGGCCGCATTCCAGCGCGGCGAAATCGACGTGCTGGTATCGACCACGGTGATCGAGGTTGGCGTGGATGTTGCCAACGCCAACATCATGGTGATCGAACACGCCGAACGTTTCGGGCTGTCGCAGCTCCATCAATTGCGCGGGCGCATTGGACGCGGCGCGGCGCAAGTCGTATTGCGTGCTGATGACCGGCGGGAAGGTGTCGCCCGAAGCCGAACAGCGCTTGCAGGCCATGGTGCGAACGCAGGACGGATTCGAGATTGCAGAACTCGATTTGCAACAGCGCGGGCCGGGCGAGTTCTTTGGCACGAAGCAGGCGGGCATGCCGAACTTCCGCGTGGCCAATCTGCTGCGCGATCGCGAATTGCTGGAAGCCGCGCGCCGGGAAGCGCGCTACGTGCTCGAAGGCCCCAACGCCAATCTGACCAAGGAAGAAATTGCCCGCGCGGTGCAGCATTTGCGCGGACATTGGAACCGGCGCTACGGGTTAGTCGAAGTTGGATGATGGCGCATCCAATGAGGCAGGGAAACTCTGAAAAAGTCGTGTTCGGGTAGAGGCGGCCTTCAGGCCATCGTCCAAGCTGTGGTAAGGACTCCGGGCTTTAGCCCCGGAAAACGAAATGCTGATTTTTTTCAGAGCCTCCCTGAGGAGTTTCCATGATTGATCCCAAAGAAATGCTGGCTACCATCGTCGATCGTTTTGCGGTGACCGCAAGAGTGCAAAACGTATTCGGCGAGCCCATCGAAGCGCACGGCAAAACCATCATTCCAGTCGCTCGCATCAGCTATCGCCTGGGCGCGGGCGGAGGCCGGACCGATAAGACGACGGATTCTTCTGCCGGCGGTGGCGGCGCCGGCGGCGTGGTGCAGGCGGTTCCTGCCGGGGTGCTTGAGATTACGGAAGCCGGCGCCCGCTTCATCCGTTTCTTTGATCCTCAAATGGCTGCCGGATTGGTCGCAGGCGGAATCGTGTTCGGCTTGCTGCTGCGCCGGCTGTTCCGCCGGGATTAGTTCAGCCCGCAGCGAATTGCCATCACCGAGTCGAAGAGCCTGCCCCGAGTTTAGTCGAGGGGACCCCTATATCACGACGCAGCCTGCCCACTTGCATCGTCCGCCCATAACACGCAAACTGTCTGAGCCGTGAAAGCCACCAGCAAATCCGACCTCTTCCGTCTGCTGCCGTCGGTGGACGAGACTGCTGCGCCATCCGCAGGTGGAGGCGCTCGCGCAACGCCAGGGCCGCTCCGCCACGATTGAAACGGCGCGCGCCACGTTGGACACCTTGCGCGGCAAAATCGGCGAAGGCAAGCTGGATGAACAACAGATCAAAGCCGCGCTAGAGGGCTTGCCGGGCGTCATCGAGCAGCGCCTGGAACAATCGCTCGCTTACTCGCTCCGCTCCGGTCATCAACGCCACTGGCGTGATCCTGCATACCAACCTCGGGCGCGCGCCACTCAGTCGCGCCGCGTTGGAGCATGTCTTTGAAGTTTCGCAGGGCTACTCGAACCTGGAACTCGACCTCGGCACCGGCGAGCGCGGCAAGCGCGACGTGCACGTGGACCATCTGTTCGCGCGACTACTGAACACGGCGGAGCGGCAGGTCTCGACCATCGTCGTCAACAACAACGCAGCGGCGGTGCTGCTGGCGCTGAACTCGCTGGCCGAAGGCGGCGAGGTGCTGGTCTCGCGTGGCGAACTGGTCGAAATCGGCGGCTCGTTCCGCATTCCCGACGTGATGGCGAAATCGGGCGCGGTGCTGCGCGAGGTCGGCACCACCAATCGCACGCGCATCGCCGACTACGAGAGCGCGATCAGCGAAAAAACAAAGCTGTTGCTGCGGGTGCATCGTTCCAACTTCCAGATTGTTGGCTTCACCGAGCAGCCCTCGCTGGAGGAGATGGTCGCGCTCGGGCGCAAGCACAACATCCCGGTGATGGAAGACCTGGGCAGCGGCGAGATTTTCGATCTGCGCCGCGTGGGCGTGCGCGGCGAGCCCATGATTGCCGACAGCCTGCGCGCCGGCGTGGACATCGTGACCTACAGCGGCGACAAGCTGCTGGGCGGTCCGCAAGCCGGCCTGATCAGCGGCGAGCGCGCACTGGTGGCGAAGGTCCGCGCCAATCCGCTGTTCCGCGCGTTGCGCGTGGACAAGATGTTCTATGCCGCGCTGGAGGCGACGCTGCTGGCTTACCTGCGCGAGGATTACGACGCGATTCCGGCGTTGCGCATGATGCGAATCTCCCAAGAAGAACTGGCACGACGCGCGCAGCAGATGGCGGAGGAAGTGCATAAAAGTTGCGAGAGCTTGAGTGTCGAAGTCATCGAGTCGCGATCGGTTCTGGGTGGCGGAGCGGCGCCGGGATCCACGCTGCCCACTCGCGCAGTCGCGATCAAGAGCGAGACCATGAGCGCCGATCAAATCTCGGAGCAGTTGCGCCGATGGGAGATGCCGATCATCGCGCGCGTGGAGGACGGGCGTGTGCTGCTCGATCTGCGGACCGTGGAGCCTGAGCACGAGGCCCTAATCGTCGCTGCGCTGGAGAGCATCTCGAAATAGTGGCAACGATCTATACCATCGGGCACTCGACGCGCACGTTTGAAGAACTTGTGGACGCGCTCCAGGCGCACGACATTCGCACGCTGGTGGATATCCGCTCCTTTCCCATATCGCGACGCCTGCCGCACTTCAATCGCGAATCGCTCGAAGTGGAATTGCCCAAGCACGGCATTGCCTACGTCTGGCTGAAGGAGCTGGGCGGCCGCCGCAACAAGATCCGCAACGATTCGCCCAACACCGGCCTGCGCAATGATTCGTTCCGCAATTATGCCGACTACATGCTGACGCCCGAGTTTGCGCAGGCAATCGAACGGCTGCTGGGCGATGGCGGAAGAAACAGCAGGTTCCTCGAGCTCGAACGCCTGACCCCGGCGCGTCCTCGCTCGGGATGACGGCATTAACTGAGAGAGGCAACACCGCGATCATGTGCGCCGAGCGAGTGTATTTCCAATGCCACCGAATGCTGGTGAGCGACTACCTCACCGCGCACGGTCACGAGGTGTTGCACATCGAAGATGACAAGCGCCCGCTGCGCACGCATGAGCTGATGGCGGAGGCGCGCATGGTTGACGGGAAGCTGGTCTATAACGCGCAGGGATTGTTTTGAGAAGCCGCGTTCGGGTTGCCTGAAAGTGCTCGCTGGGAACCGCAGATCCCTCGGCTCCGCTACGCTGCGCTCGGGATGACAAGTATGAAGACTAGCTGACGGCTAACTACCTGACTTCGAGAGCGAATAGCAAACTTCGGCTTTTCTGCGCTAATATCCAATACGAATGAAACAGGCCGTCTTCCGTGAACGCAACAAGCAGTATTACCGCGTTCTGCATTCCCCTATCTGGATATGGGTCTTCTGGATTCTCCCCGGATACCCCCTTACCTATGACCTCTACGCGCATGGGCCCGACCGCCGTCATTGGATCTGGCTGGCGATCGTGGTCGCCGTGGTCGCGTGGCGCGGCTTCGCGGGCCGCATCCCCGGATGCGAGCCACGCCCCTATATTCACTATTACGGCGTGCATCAGCCCAACCTGCCGTATCGCGTGGTCTGCTACACGGCGGCGTGGATTGACCTGATCGTTCCCTACGCGCTGAACCTGATCGGCCTCATTGTGGCTTCCATCAATGGCCAATGGCTGCTGCAGGACCTATACCGATACGGTTACTACCCGCTGGCTCTCGTTGTGGTGCTGGCCACGGCTTTGGATTGGACGCCTCGCGCGCGCCGCGACACTTTCGGCGAAGGCGCCGAGCGTGCCTGGTTCTACGTGGCCATCTGGACAGTGGTGCCGACCCAGGTGATCAACTGGGGCGCCTGGCGATTTGGCCGGTTCATGAATCTGGAGCCGCTGCCGCTGGCGCACGTTCGCCTGGCGGTATGCCTGCTCTCGACGGCTTTGTTCCTGTATCTGGGATATGCCGAGCAGTTGCCGCGCACCCGGCGCTATTACGAGGGAGTGGCCGCAGCGGGAGTGTGAGGAAGAAGCACTTAGCACTCAATAAGAAAGGCGGCCTTGTGGGCCGCCTGTTCTTGAACGCTATCGCTCGAGATTTACAGAACCTGTACGTTTTCCGCCTGCCAGCCTTTGGGCCCTTTGACTACGTTGAACTGCACAGCCTGGCCTTCTTGCAAACTGCGGAATCCGTTCGACTGGATTGCAGAAAAATGGACGAAAACATCTTCGCCATTCTGGCGGCTGATAAAACCGAAGCCCTTCGCGTCATTGAACCACTTTACCGTTCCTTGTTCCATGGTGTTACATATTCCTTCTTTGTTGATGTAGCTGCAATT
This sequence comes from uncultured Acidobacteriaceae bacterium, assembly GCA_963843005.1. Classification (GTDB taxonomy): domain Bacteria; phylum Acidobacteriota; class Terriglobia; order Terriglobales; family Acidobacteriaceae; genus Bog-257. The sequence goes on from CAWJIW010000019.1 coordinate 36,111, forward strand.
CGATCGGGGTGTGATGCAGGCAGGGATTGCTGCTAGGCATGAAACTGCTGCGTACAACGTCGATCAATCGAGCATCCTCATCATACCAGCCTATGTCGGAAAACCCAAGTAATTTCGGGGATTACGGCTCACGGATCACACCAAACTCTGTATTCTCAATGTGTTACCTTGTTGTGGGAGAGAGCCTTCTGTTCCCGCTCGGGGAGCGGCTGGCCGCTCGGGGTATTCGCAGATGATCGTCGGAACTGGAATTGACATAGCGGAGGTGCATCGCATCGCCGCCACCATCGAGCGCTTTGGCCGCAGATTTCTGGAGCGCGTCTTCACGCCGGACGAGATCCGCTATTGCGAGTCCAAGGCCAACAAAGCAGAGCGCTTCGCCGGTCGATTTGCCGCCAAAGAGGCTGCCATGAAGGCGATCGGCACCGGGTGGAACCGGGGGGTAACCTGGCGGGATGTGGAGGTAACACGAGCGCCAGGCGGACGTCCCAGCATGGCGTTTCACAACAAAGCCGCAGAGTTCTTCAACAAGCTTGGCGCCGTGCGCGCCCAGCTCTCAATTACGCACACGGACCAACTCGCGATGGCGCAGGTGATCCTCGAGTCGGATGAACCAGCCCGCAACTAGGTGCCCTGGACTTGGAATGACACGTTCAGTCATTCCGCCGTAGTAATCTCAAACCTCAATGATTGAGACGACCGAACAAGCCACTGCCGCAGCACCGCCGGTCCAGATTTCCGCAGGAAGCGCCACCGTGGCCGTCGCGCTCATGAGTTTCGCCACGCTCCTGCTGGAGCTTGGCTTGACCCGGCTGTTTTCCGTCGTGCTCTTCTACCACTTTGCTTTCCTCGCTATTTCCGTTGCCCTGTTGGGGTTGGGAGCGGGCGCGGTGTTCGCGTATCTGCGAAGGGAATGGCTGGAGCGGTGGCGGGTGGGAGAACTCGGCGCCCGGCTATGCGCGGCAAATGCTGTCGTTATTGTCGCGGTCTTGGAGATCGTGCTGCACTCGCAGGTTGCGCTGTACCTCGACTGGGTAAACTTTCGCCACCTGACTGTCCTCTATTTGGCCGCGGCTGTGCCGTTCTTTGTGACCGGCCTGCTGTTTTCCATCGTGTTCGCGCGGCACCCGGGCAGGGTTACGCAGCTGTACGGGGCTGATCTCGCCGGCGGAGCGCTGGCCTGCCTGGCGCTGGTTCCGTTGCTGAACATCATCGGCGCGCCGAACACCATCCTGTTCGCGGCCTTTGCCGTGGCGCTCGCTGGAGTGGCTTGGGGCAGCGGTGGCATGCGCCGTGCGCCTGCGGTTCTGGCCGTGCTGCTGTTGCTGCTGATCGCGCTCAACTTTCGCGGCCGGCTGATCGACATCGTCTACGCCAAAGGCATGAAGCGCATCGTGCCGCTTTACGCAAAGTGGAACGCGCTGTCGCGGGTCGAGGTGGATGAGCAGGGTTGGGCCAAGGCAATCGTGATTGATGCCGACGCCACCACCTACCTGATGAACTCCGACCCGCACCACTGGGACGAGGCCTACCGCCGCAACTTGATGTCGGCCGCCGCGTCGGTTGCCAATGTGCTTCGCCCGCACGGCGAGTTCGCCATCATCGGCCCGGGCGGCGGCGTGGACGTGCTGCGGGCCGTCGCCAACGGCAGCCCGAGTGTCACCGGCATCGAGATCAATCCGATCATCGCGAATGACATCATGCGCGACCGTTTTGCTGACTACGTGCACCATCTCTACCAGATCCCCGAGGTGCACATCCATGTCGGTGACGGGCGCTCGTTCATCCGCAACAGCCGCGATCAATACGATGTAGTGCAGATGACGCTGGTGGACACCTGGGCCTCGACCGCTGCCGGCGCGTTCGCGCTTAGCGAGAACAACCTGTACACAGTAGAGGCTTTCCGCGAGTACTTCGAACACCTGAAACCTGATGGAATGATCGCAATCACGCGCTGGGAGTTTACCCAGCCGCGTGAGGCGCTGCGCGTGGTGTCGCAGGCAATGGAAGCGCTGCGCGAGCTTGGGGTGGAAAACTCGGCGGACAATTTCATCGTGGTCAGCGACGGCGAATTGAATGTGGATGGCCGGCCGGTCACGGTGCTGGCGAAGAAATCACCGTTCACCGAGGATGAGCAGCGGGCTGTGCTGGCCCACATCCTGGGCAAAACGCCCGCGGATGCAAACCTGAACTTGCACGTGCTGTACTTGCCTGCGACAGCCTCTCTGCCGGGAATGTCGCACCCAGCATTCGCCGAACTCATCGGAGGACAGAATGCGCGCGCGTTTTCCCAGCGCTACGCGTATAACGTTTCTCCGGTCACCGATAACGCGCCGTTTTTCTTTTTCACGCTGAAGCCGGAACAGGTCTTCAGCGGCACGGACCAGGGCGGCGTCGACTGGAAGGTCAATCTTGGAATCGCGATCCTGGGAGTGGTGCTCATCATCTCGGTCGCGGCGGTCATCGCCTTTCTGGTGTTACCTCTGGCGCTGTCGCCGCACGCCCGTTCGGGACGCAGCCTGCGGGTGCTGTATTTCGTTGCCATCGGCCTGGGCTACATCATGGTGGAGATCGCGTTCATCCAACGGTTTGTGCTGTTCCTCGGCCATCCTACCTACGCACTGACTGTGGTTGTATTTCTCCTGCTGCTCTCCAGCGGCCTGGGCAGCGTGCTCTCCCGGCGCTGGATCACAAGGCCAATTCGCGTGGCGTTGGCGATGGCGTTCATCGTGATTGTTCTCCTGGTTTATGTTTTCGCTCTGCCACACCTGCTGGAGGCGCTCGTCGGCCTGCCGTTTGTGGCGAAGCTGGCGATTAGTGGGGCCCTGCTCATTCCTCTTGGGTTCGCGATGGGCATGCCGTTTCCCAGCGGGTTGCGCGCGCTCTCGTCCGATGCCGGGATTTTGCAGGCGAAACACGGCGCCGTGGAATGGGCGTGGGCGATGAATGCGGCGTCCAGCGTGCTCGGCTCGGTGCTGGCGGTGGTGATTGCCATCCAGTTCGGGCTGAACGTGACATTGGCCTGCGGCGCCGCAGCCTACTTGCTCGCGATGCTGTTGTTGCCGACGTTTGGGAAAGCGGCGATTCATTAGCAACCAGCATTCAGCCATCAGCATTCGGCGAGAATGCGTTCGAACCGGTGCCGTTTTCGTGCAGGTTTTTCGCGGTGTTTTTGCACTTTTCAGTCGCACTGCATGGCGTGGTTTTATCTTCCAGAAAAGGCATTTCGAAGCAGCGTGCGCGCCGACTTGCAAAGCAGCGAACCCACATTGTTATAATCACTGACTTGGGTGACGTGCATCACACCCGACCGAGACATAAGCCGTAACTGCGCCAAGCTGGGGCCGATAGGGTAGGCGGCTCCTGAACCCGCAATCCTGGATAAGCTTCAAATACATGGCCCAAATCTTTCATCGTAGTGCGAACACCCTTTCGCGGCTGTCGATCATCGGTGTTGTGGTGGTCGTGTCCGTGCTGCTATGGGCAGCTCTGGAGATGCAGCGCTCGCCCTACGCCACCTACCAGGACGTGGCGCAGGCGCAGCCCGTACCGTTCAGCCATCAGCACCACAACGCGGGCCTGGGAATTGACTGCCGCTATTGTCATACCTCGGTCGAAACCTCAAGCTATGCCGGCATTCCTCCCACCAAGACGTGCATGAACTGCCACGCACAAATCTGGACGAATGCGCCCATCCTGGAGCCGGTCCGCGAAAGCTACCGCACCGGCAAGTCGCTGATGTGGACGCAAGTGAACTACGTTCCCGATTTCGTTTATTTCAACCACAGCATCCATGTGAATAAGGGTGTCGGCTGCGCGAGCTGTCACGGAGCGGTGAACAAGATGCCGCTGATGTACGCCGCCAATTCGTTGCAGATGGAATGGTGTTTAAGCTGCCACCGCGCGCCGGAGAAGTTTCTGCGTCCGCGCGAGCAGGTATTTAACATGCGCTACGAGCAACCCAGCAGCGATCATCCGGTGCAGTTGGCGGATGGCAGCACCTTTACCGATCAAATTGCGCTGGGCACGGAGTTGAAGCACCGTTACAACATTCGCACGGTGCAAGATATTACGAGTTGCAATACCTGTCACCGCTAGTTTGGGTTGGGTTGACGGCGGTGGATGGAGTTCGACAAACGTTGTCTTTCCGGGACGTCTTTCCGGAACCACGAGAAGAATGGAAAAAGAGATTCCACAAAAGCCTGAGGCAGTCTGTCCCAGCAAACTGGACCTTGTTCAGATCAAGGACAAGCTTGCGCGCGCCAAGAGCGGCCCGCAGTACTGGCGGTGCCTGGAAGAACTGGCCGAGACCGACGAGTTTTACGAGATGCTGCACCGGGAATTCCCGCGGCAGGCGTCGGTATGGCCGGAAGGCGCTTCGCGCCGCGACTTCCTGAAGCTGATGAGCGCCTCGATGGCGCTGGCGGGATTGTCCGGCTGCGTGAAGATGCCGCTGGAGCCCATCGTTCCTTATGTGCGGCAGCCGGAACAGATGGTGCTGGGCAGGCCGCTGTTCTTTGCCAGCGCCATGCCCTTTGGCGGGTACGCAACTCCAGTGCTGGTGGAGAGCCACGAAGGACGTCCCACCAAGATTGAAGGCAATCCGGAGCACCCGGCCGGGGGCGGAAGCGATGTCTTCGCGCAGGCTTCCATCCTGGACATGTACGATCCTGACCGCTCGCAGACGGTCACTTATCTGGGCGAAATCCGCACCTGGAGCGACTTTTCGAGCGCCATCAAAGGACCACTGAATTCGCAGAAGGCCGTGCAAGGAGGCGGGCTGCGGATTCTCAGCCGCACCGTTAGTTCCCCCTCGATGGGATCGCTGATGGACGCGGTACAGGCAGCGTATCCCGAGTCGAAGTGGATCCAGTACGAGCCGGTGAATCGCGACAACGTTCGCGCCGGTTCGCAGATGGCTTTCGGACAGTTCGTCGAGACGCGCTATGACCTGGAGAAGGCCGAGATCATCCTGTCGCTCGACGGCGACTTCCTCTCCAGCGGATTCCCTGGATTCCTCGCTTATGCGCGTGCGTTCGCATCACGGCGCAATCCCGACCTCAAAGAGAAGATGTCGCGCTTCTATGCGATTGAGAGCACGCCGACCAACACCGGAGGCAAAGCCGACCATCGGCTGCCGGTCCGGGCTTCGGAGGTGGAGCAGATCGCGCGGGCAGTAGCGTCGGGCCTTGGCGCTGGTGGTGGAGGAACAGCCAAGCCGGAGCATCAGAAATTCGTCGCGGCGCTGGTGAAAGACCTCCAGAACCACAAGGGAGCGGCAGTGGTGATCCCGGGCGACAATCAGCCGCCGTCGGTACACGCGCTGGCCCACGCCATGAATCAGGCGCTGGGAGCGCCCGGCAACACGGTCATCTATACCGACCCGGTGGAAGCCAAGCCGCAGATGCAGACCGCCGCGCTGAAAGAGCTGGTCGGCGAGATGAATGCCGGCAAGGTGGACCTGCTGCTGCTGATGGGCGTGAATCCGGTGTATGACGCGCCGGCCGATTTCTCCTTTGCTGCGGCCATGGATAAGGTCCCGCTTCGGGTGCAGCACAGTTTGTATCAGAACGAGACCACGAACCACGTTCACTGGCACGTCAACGCCACGCACTATCTCGAAGAATGGGGAGACGCGCGGGCGTTCGACGGAACTCCGAGCATCGTTCAGCCACTGATCGCTCCGCTGTACAACGGCAAGAGCGAGTACGAGTTTATTTTTTCGCTGGTTGGCTCCTCGGAGACCGCGGGCTACGACATCGTCCGCAAGTACTGGCAGGGCCAGATGACCGGCAACTTCGATACCGCGTGGCGCAAAGCGGTGCACGACGGATTCATTGCCGCGATCACCATGCCGGCAAAGAACGTGAGCGCCAAGGCGGGTGCGGTTCCTGCGTCTGCAAGCAACGGCGGCGACAGCGGCGCCATCGAGGTGATCTTCCGGCGCGATCCACTGATCTACGACGGGAGCCGCGCTAACAATGCGTGGCTTCAGGAAACCCCCAAGCCAATTACGAACCTGTGCTGGGACAATGCGGTCCTGATGAGTCCGAAGACGGCCGACAAGCAAGGTCTCAAGACCGGCGACATCATCGAGATCGACATCAACGGGCGCAAGGCACAAGGCCCAATCTGGCCGCAACCCGGACATCCCAACGACAGCATCACTGTCTTCCTTGGTTACGGGCGCAGCAAGGGCGGCCGCGTAGCTGATGGCGTGGGCTTCGATGCCTATCCGCTGCGCACCAGTGACGCCCCGTGGGTCGCCAGTGCCAGGATCAAGAAGGTGGGCTCGGGTTTCGGCTTTGCTCATCCACAGGGATTCCAATATATCGACCAGTCCGACCTTCCCAAAGGCACGGAGCCTCTGTCGAACCGGCATATTATCCGCAAAGCGACGTTGGAAGATTTCATCAGGAACCCCGACTTCGCGCACGAAGGGATCGAGTCGCCCAGCCCCGAATTTACCCTGTACACCAACTATGCCTACACCGAGTTGAAGTGGGGCATGACGATTGACATGAACTCCTGCATCGGGTGCAAGACCTGCATCGTGGCCTGCCAGGCGGAGAACAACATTCCCGTCGTCGGCAAGGAGCAGACGATGCGCGGCCGCCAGATGCAGTGGCTGCGGGTGGACGTGTACTACGAGGGCGGCACCGAGAATCCCGGGATTTACTACCAGCCGGTTCCCTGCCAGCAATGCGAGAACGCGCCCTGCGAGGTGGTCTGCCCGGTGGGCGCGACGGTACACAGCACCGAGGGCCTGAACGACATGGTGTACAACCGCTGCGTCGGCACGCGGTATTGCTCCAACAATTGTCCTTACAAGGTGCGCCGCTTCAACTTCCTGCTGTTCCAGAACTGGGACACGCCGCAGTACAAGATGATGCGCAATCCCGAGGTGAGCGTGCGCAGCCGCGGCGTAATGGAGAAGTGCACGTACTGCGTCCAGCGCATCGCGCAGGGGCGCATGGATGCCGAGAAGGAAAATCGCAAGCTGCGCGATGGTGAAGTGATTACTGCCTGCCAGCAGGCATGCCCGGCGGGCGCCATCGTTTTCGGCGATCTGAACGACAAGGACAGCCGCGTGTCGAAGATCAAGGCGCAGCAGCGTAACTACAACCTGCTGGAAGACCTGAACACACGTCCTCGCACCTCGTACATGGCCGTGGTGCAGAACCCGAACCCTGAACTTGAGCAGTCGGAGTCCAGTTAACGATGGGACCAGAAGAAAGAACCGCTCTACAGGACGCTCCGTGGCTGGATGAGCCACCGGTCTTACTGCCGGGGCAGACCTACGGTTCGATGACCGACAAGATTGCCGACGCAGTCTTGACCCGGCCGATCGGGCTGGGCTGGCTGGCGGGTCTGGCCATCGGCATGGGTTTGCTGGCCGTGCTGATGATGGCGGTCACCTACCTGTTCCTGGTTGGCGTCGGCATCTGGGGCATCGAAGTGCCCGTCGCCTGGGGCTTCGCCATCATCAACTTCGTCTGGTGGATCGGTATCGGCCACGCCGGCACGCTGATCTCGGCCATTCTTCTGCTGCTCAAGCAGACGTGGCGTAACTCCATCAATCGCTTCGCCGAAGCCATGACGCTGTTCGCGGTCGCCTGCGCGGGCATGTTCCCGCTGCTTCACATGGGCCGTCCCTGGCTGGCTTACTGGATGTTCCCGTACCCCAGCAGCATGGGGGTGTGGCCCCAGTTCCGCAGCCCGCTGGTGTGGGACGTGTTCGCGGTCTCGACCTATGCCACCATTTCTGCGGTCTTCTGGTACGTGGGCTTGGTGCCCGATTTCGCCACCATGCGTGAGAAGGCCAGCAACCGCTGGGGCCGTATCGTGTACGGCATGCTGTCGCTGGGTTGGCGCGGGTCGGCTCGCCACTGGAAGCGCTACGAGGCGCTGTACATACTGCTGGCGGGCATTGCGACTCCACTTGTGCTCTCCGTGCACACCGTGGTCAGCTTCGACTTCTCAATCGCCATCGTTCCCGGCTGGCACACCACGATCTTCCCGCCCTACTTCGTCGCCGGCGCAATTTACTCCGGCTTCGCGATGGTGCTGGTGCTGGCGATTCCGATCCGCCATTACTACGGCCTGCAGGACATGATCACCATGCGGCACCTGCAGAATTCGGCCAAGATCATGCTGGCGACCGGATTGATTGTCGCCTACGGATATTTCTTCGAGGCGTTTATCGCCTTCTACAGCGGCTCGACCTATGAGCGCTTCATGATGGAGAACCGCTGGTTCGGTCCTTATGCGGTGTTTTACTGGTCGCTGATTATCTTGAACCTGGTGGTACCGCAGGTGCTTTGGCTACCAAAGATTCGCGCCAACACCGCGTGGCTGTTCATGATCTCGCTGGTGATCCTGGTGGGGATGTGGCTGGAGCGTTTCATCATCATCGTGACCAGTCTGAGCCGCGATTACCTGCCGTCTTCGTGGGGCCATTACGTGCCGACGCGCTGGGATTGGGCAACCTACGCCGGCACCATCGGCTTATTCACCGCGGCGATCTTCATTTTCATCCGCATCATGCCTGCCATTTCGATTTTCGAAATGCGCACCCTGCTGCCGGAGGCGGAGGTGAAGGCAAAATGAGCCATCCAACGCTTGCACCTGCACTCTACGGCTTGTTGGCGGAGTTCGATTCCTCCACCGACCTGGTGTGGGCGGCCAAGGCCGCTTACTCGGCCGGCTACCGCAAGATGGACGCTTACAGCCCCTTCCCCATCGAAGAGGCCAGCGAGGCAATCGGCTTTCACAAGAGCCGGGTGCCGCTCGTTGTCCTGCTGGGCGGGATACTGGGCGGGCTTTCGGGTTTCGGGCTGCAGTACTGGATCAACGTCATCTCCTATCCCCTGAATATCGGTGGCAAGCCCTATGACTCCTGGCCGGCGTTCATCGTTCCCACGTTCGAGATGACGATTCTGTTCGCCGGGCTTGCGGGTGTCTTCGGGATGTTCGCTTTGAACGGTCTGCCCATGCCGTATCACCCTCTGTTCAACGTTGACCGATTCGCCGCGGTGAACCGCGACAAGTTCTTCCTGTGCGTGGAAGCGGTCGATCCCAAGTTTGACCTGGTCGGGACCTACAAGTTCATGGAGTCGCTGCAGCCGCTGTCGATTTCGGAGGTGCCGCATTAATCGGACAGCACAATTTCACGCTCCACGGGAGTGCGAGCGCGGCACTCGGGAGAGCCGCGACGTACCTGGTGCTGGCGTCGGCGCTGCTGCTGCTGGCGGGATGCCGCCAGGACATGCAGAACCAGCCTTACTATCGTCCGCTGCGCGAGAGCGAGTTCTATGCCGACAAGCGTTCCGCCCGACCGCTGATTCAGGGAACCGTGGCGCGCAGCGATCTGCGGGCCGATACGTACTTCTATACCGGCAAGATCGGCAGCGACGATGGCAATTACATGCCGTTTCCGGTGACGGCCGACGTGCTGGCGCGGGGACAGCAGCGTTACAACATCTACTGCTCGCCGTGCCATTCGGAAGTGGGCGACGGCAATGGAATGATCGTGCAGCGCGGGTTACAAGCGGCCGCCGTCGTATCACACGGAGCGTCTGCGCAAGGCGCCGATTGGCTACTTCTTTGACGTAATGACCAACGGCTTTGGCGCCATGCCGGATTACGCGCAGCAGGTTTCTACCGCAGGACCGCTGGGCGATTGCCGCCTATATTCGTGCTCTGCAGTTGAGCCAGGGATGCCAGCCCGTGCGGATGTTGCCCCGGGCCAGCAGATCGCCGATCAGCCTCCAGCGGGCGTGACCATCGTGCCTCCGTACGACACGCAGGGCGCGACCACTGCGGCCTCGACGCCGCCTGCTCCGCAGCCGGGCAAGGCGCAGGAAGGCGAACGGAAACCATGAGCCAGGAGACTTTGCGCGTGCAAACCGATTTCCCCGTGCCCGCCTGATGCGCCCAGTGGCAAAGGCGCTCGCTGATTGTTGGCGTCGTCGGCGCGCTCCTGTGCGTGGCCGGGGTGGTTACCTCGTTGGACCAGTTCATGCGCGGCTACCTGATCGCCTACATGTTCTGGCTGGGGCTTAGCCTGGGCTGCATGGCGTTGCTGATGGTGCAGTATCTGTCCGGCGGCCTGTGGGGCCTGGTCAATTCGGCGAGTGCTGGAGTCGGCCAGCAAGTGCCTGCCGCTGATGTTCGTGTTGTTCCTGCCGATCCTGTTCCTGCGGCGCGACCTGTACGAGTGGATGAGCTGACCCATCCCTCACCGAGCGCAATCACTGGTACTTGAATACTCCGGGCTGGATCGGGCGCTGGGTCGCTCTACTTCGTGATCTGGATCGTGCCTGGCCTACGTGCTCAACAGGCGTGGAGACAAGCAGGACCAGCCTCTCTCGGCGAGTACGTTATCCGCGCTTTCAGGTATTCAGCGGCGTCGGTCTGGTGCTGTATTCGCTGACCGATTTCGTTCGCGGCGGTGGATTGGATCATGTCGCTCGATCCGCATTGGGGCTCGACCATCTACGGCATGATCTTCATCGCCGGGCAAGGGTTATCGGCGCTGTCGTTCAGCGTCATCATGCTGACGGTGTTGACCCGCTACAGCCCTTATCGCGAAATCATCAAGCCGCATGCAGTTCCACGACATCGGCAAGTTGATGCTGGCGTTCGTGATGCTGTTCGCTTACTTCTCGTTCTCGCAGTGGCTCATCATCTGGGCCGGCAATCTGCCGGACGAGATCAGCTGGTTTCTCAACCGCATACGCGGCGGATGGGGCATGGTGGCGCTGGTCATCATCCTCTTCCATTTCGCGTTGCCGTTCGCGCTGTTGCTGTCCCGGAATCGCAAGCGCGCCGGCCGGCGCATGATCGGGCTGGCGCTGCTGCTGATGTTCATGCGCCTGGTGGACATCTACTGGTACGTGGTGCCGAACTTTGCCCACGCCCGCGGACATTTCTACTTCAGCTCTGGTACCTAATCGTCGCGCCCATCGGGGTCGGCGGATTGTGGTTGGCGTATTTCTTCTACAACCTGCGGCAGCGGCCACTGTTGCCGCTTTATGAGCCGCAGATACCGAGCCTCTTGCACCAGGGATCGGGACATGGCCACTGATAACAACGAATACGAGCTGTTGCGGAACCCGCAGGTTGACTACGAACGCACTGACCTGAGCGCGCGCGGCATCCTGCTGTTCCTGGTGGGACTGCTGGTGTGCGGCGTCTTCATCGAGCTGGTGCTGTGGGGAATGTTCCGCTTCATGGGCAAGAGCGAAGCGTTGTTTCCGCAAGCCAAAGCCGAACCCGATGGTGAGCTATCGCAAGGTCCGCGCCGGCGCGAGGGCCCGCTCGATTTTGCAGAACACTCCCGCCGAGAATGTCATGGTTTTCCCGGAGCCGCGTCTGCAGACCAACGACGTCGCGGACATGAGCAAGATGCTGCAATCGGAAGAGAAGGTCCTGTATCCGACGGAGCCATTCAAGGATTCGACCGGGGCGATACACATCCCCATCACGGCGGCGATGAAGTTGATCGAGCAGCAGGGTTTGCCGGTGCGACCGGAGGCTCTGACGCCGAACGTCAATAGCCAGGCGAAGGCCGGTGCTCCGAAGTGGTGAAGCCAGTGCCCAGCGCCGGCGAGATAACGAGGGAAGATCGCGCGATGGAGATTTTCTTCGCGCGTGGAAGTGGAAGGAAGCAGTGAGCAGTGTTGCAGTCAACAATTTCGAAAGGATGGACGCTGGGAATGGTCGTGTTGGCGAGTGCGTTTGCGGTCGCGCAGCCGCCCTCGGCGTTCCGCGACAAGACGTCGGCAGCCCGCTTCGCAGGTGAGTCCGGCCGACCTTTCGAATGTGGGCATCGATCAGCGGCTTGATCAGCAGGTGCCGCTGGATTGCAGTTCAAGGATGAAGCCGGCAAGACGGTGAAGCTGGGTGACTACTTCCGAAGCGGGACGGCCGGTGATTCTGAACCTGGTGTATTACACCTGCCCCATGCTGTGCGGGGAGGAATTGGCCGGAGAGGCGAGCGCGCTCGGAGTGCTGAGGTTCACTCCCGGCAACGAATACGAAGTGGTGACGGTAAGCTTCAATCCGGATGAAACGCCGAAGGATGCGACGGAGAAGAAGCAGGTTTACATCAGCCGCATGAATGAGCATCTGGAGCACAAAACCGACGGCGATGGATGGCACTTCCTGACCGGGCAGGAGCCGCAGATCAAGCAGTTGGCCGATGCGGTTGGCTTCCACTACAGGCGCGATCCGCGCACCGGGCAGTTCATTCACTCGGCGGCCATCATGATCGTGACGCCGAAGGGCAAGATGGCCCAGTATTACTACGGGGTTGAATTCTCGCCCAAAGATATTCGCCTCGGCTTGATCGAGGCCTCGCAGGACAAGATTGGAACGCTGGTGGACCAGGTGATGCTGTACTGCTATCACTACGACCCCAGTACCGGCCGGTACGGCGCGGTGGTCACCAACATCATGCGCTTGGCAGGAGCTGCCACCATGCTGATTCTCGGCGGCTTTCTGATCGTGATGTACCGCCGTGAATCTCACGGAACCCCCAAGGGAACAGGACGGGCCTGATCGATATGTGGAAGAACTTCCCACTTTTTCCGGAGCGTGCCTCGGCGCTGGCGGGGCAGGTGGACGGACTTTATTTCTTTTTGGTCGCGGTGTCGGCGTTTTTTACGCTGCTGATTTTCGTGCTGATCTTCGTGTTTGCGGTCAAGTATCGCCGCTCGGCCCATCCTCATCCCGTGCAGATTGAAGGCTCGCTGCCACTGGAACTGACGTGGACGCTCATCCCGTTGGGCATCTCGATGATCTTCTTCGCCTGGGGCTCGCTGATCTATTTCCAGGAGGCGCGCCCGCCGCGAGGGGCGATGGAAGTCTATGCCGTGGCCAAGCAGTGGATGTGGAAGTTCGAGTACGAGGGCGGGCAGCACGAGATCAACCAGCTTCACGTTCCGCTGGGCCGCGACGTGAAGATGATCATGAGTTCGCAGGACGCCATCCACAGCTTCTTTGTGCCCGGCCTTCCGCATCAAGGCCGACGTGCTTCCGGGCCGCTACACGTCGACGTGGTTTCATCCGACGAAGGCGGGGACCTACCACTTGTTCTGCGCAGAATATTGCGGCACGGAACACTCCGGCATGATCGGCGACGTGGTTGTGATGGAGCCTGCCGCCTACCAGGCGTGGATGGAGCGGCGGCGGAACTTCGGGGTCGCTGGCGGCCAACGGACAGCAATTGTTCCCGCAGTTGGGATGCGCCACTTGCCATCGCTTTGACACGCAAGGGCGCGGCCCCAACCTGGCCGGCATGTTTGGCAAGCCGGTGCTGCTGGATGACGGCCGGACGGTCATGGCGGACGAGAATTACATTCGCGAATCCATCTTGAATCCGGGCGCAAGATCGTCTCGGGCTTCAAGCCCATTATGCCGACATTCCAGGGACAGGTATCGGAGGAGAGCCTGGCGGCGCTGGTGGGCTACGTGAAGTCACTGGCGCAACCGCAATCGAATGAAGCCGGAGGCAGCCAGTCGGGCGGCCCCAATGCTTCCGACGTGCAATGAGGTACTAGAACCCAGAGGGTGTGAAATGGCAACCGCTGTACAAACCGTCGAGCGCGAGAACTACCTGAATGCCAACTACGGCATGAAGTCGTGGCTGCTGACGACCGACCATAAGCGGATCGCGATGCTGTACCTCATCTCGATCACGGTTATGTTCTGGATGGGCGGGTTCTTCGCGATGTTGATCCGCTTGGAGCTGCTGACGCCGGCCGGTGACCTGGTTTCGTCCGATACCTACAACAAGCTGTTCACGATGCACGGGATCTCATGGTCTTTTTCTTCCTGATCCCATCGGTGCCGGCGGTGCTCGGCAATTTCCTGATTCCGTTGATGGTCGGGCGCCAAGGACCTGGCATTCCCGAGAATCAACCTGTTGAGCTGGTACCTCTACATGATCGGCGGCATTACGCCCTGGTCGCGATGGTCACGGGCGGCGTCGACACCGGCTGGACCTTCTACACGCCTTTCAGCACCACTTACTCCAACACTCACGTCATCGGAGCCGCGATCGGGCATTTTCATCGCTGGGTTCTCCTCGATTTTCACCGGCCTGAATTTCATCATCACCATCCACCGCATGCGCGCGCCGGGCATGACCTGGCGCCGCCTGCCGCTGTTCTGCTGGTCGAACTATGCGGCCGCCATCATCATGGTGCTGGGTACTCCCGTGATCGCCATCACGCTGCTGCTGGTGGCGCTGGAGCGAGCTTTCCACATCGGGGTCTTCAACCCGCAGCTTGGTGGCGATCCGCTGCTGTTCCAGCACCTGTTCTGGTTCTATTCGCACCCGGCGGTCTACATCATGATTCTGCCGGGCATGGGCGTGATCAGCGAGATCGTCACCTGCTTCTCGCGCAAGCGGGTGTTCGGATATGAGTTTGTGGCGCTGGCCTCGATCGCCATCGCGGTGCTGGGGTTCCTGGTCTGGGCGCACCACATGTTCGTGGCCGGCATCTCGGTTTACGCCGCGCTGGTGTTCTCGCTGCTGAGCTACCTGGTGGCGATTCCGTCGGCGGTGAAAATCTTTAACTGGACGGCCACGCTCTACAAAGGCTCGATCCGCTACGACACTCCGATGCTCTACGCGTTCGGCTTCATGGGCCTGTTTACCATCGGCGGCTTGACCGGAGTGTTCCTGGCTTCATTGGGAATCGACGTCCACGTCACCGACACCTACTTCGTGGTGGCGCACTTCCACTACGTGATGGTGGGCGGCATGGTGATGGCCTACATGGCGGGACTGCACTTCTGGTGGCCGAAGATGACCGGACGCATGTATCCGGAGGGATGGGCGAAGCTTTCGGCGCTGTTGGTGTTCGTCGGATTCAACCTACATTCTTCCCGCAGTTCATCCTGGGCTACATGGGCATGCCCCGCCGCTACCACGCGTATCCGCCGGAGTTCCAGGTGCTGAACGTGCTGTCCACGGCGGGAGCTTCGATCCTTGCGGTGGGTTACGTGCTGCCGATGATCTACTTCCTGTGGTCGTTGCGGTACGGGGAACAAGCTCGCGCCCAATCCGTGGAATGCCGTCGGCCTGGAGTGGATGACTCCTTCGCCGCCGCCGACCCACAATTTCGATGAGACTCCGGTCGTCACCTGGGAAGCTTACGACTACGAGAACCAGCCGCAAGAGGAGGTACCCGTTGGCCACTAGCGATATCGAAATCGCTGAACACGCGCTGCAACACCACTTCGCCGACATGGAGCAGCAGCGGGAGACTTCGTCCTTCGGCATGTGGATGTTCCTGCTGACCGAAATCATGTTCTTCGGCGGGCTGTTCTGCGCCTACCTGGTTTACCGCGCGACCTACTATCACGCCTTCGTCGAAGGCAGCCAGAAGATGAACATCTGGCTGGGCGCCACCAACACCGCCGTCCTGATCTGCAGTTCGCTGACGATGGCGCTGGGCGTGCGTGCCGCGCAGATCGGCCAAGCCGAAGCTGATGATCGTTCTGCTGCTGATAACGATCCTCTTCGGTTTGGGTTTCCTTGGGAATCAAGGCGGTGGAGTACCACGAGCACTGGGTGAACCACGAATTCCCCGGGCCGAATTTCCAGTTCGAGACGGGCGATCCGAGCGCATCCGGCAATCGACCCGCAGCACACTCGAGATCTATTTCTCGCTGTACTGGGCGATGACGGGATTACACGCCCTGCACATGGTCATCGGCGTCGGGTCTGGTCACGTGGATCGTGATCGCGGGATGCGAGAGGGGCCTTTACTCCCCGACTACTACAGCCCGGTGGAAAACGTCGGCCTGTATTGGCACTTTGTCGATTTGGTCTGGATCTATCTGTTCCCGCTGCTTTATTTGATCAGCAAGAAACATGGCGGCTAACGAGGAGCACATGGCGGAATACACGGAGACCGGCGGACACATCGTACCGGCCAAATTTACGTTGGGATTTGGGCCATCCTGATGGTTCTCACGATCACCACGGTGCTGGCCTCGTTTATAGAGCTTGGGGTTTTCAATATCGTCCTGGCGCTGGTCATCGCGACCATCAAGGGCACGCTGGTGGTGTTGTTCTTTATGCACCTGCGCTACAGCACGAAGCTGACGATGGTCACGGTGGTGGCGGCCATGTTCTTGCTTGGCATCCTGTTCTGCGCTGACTATGACCGACTACCTGTCGCGCGCGTGGTCCACGGTAATTCCAGGCCATTGAGCCATCCCTTTCGACTGGGCGCTCCGCTGCGGCGGGGCGCTTTTTTCGGGATGGTGGAATGCCCATCTATTGCGGCAGCGCGTAGTATCCCTGGCGGGCATGAATCTGCAGTCTTTCCGGAGCGCGGACTTGAACCTCCAGACTGTGGAATCCCGGCGTGGCCTGCTGCGGGGGAAAGGAGATGGAGTATTGGCTGCGCATCTCCTGCTCGATTTCAGTGAATGCGCCTTCCAGAGTTCTGGGCAGACGGAGCAACCAGGAACCGTCCTCCGGTTTCATCTGCCAGGCGCCGTAGAACCGCGTCGCCATGCGTTATCGGGCGCCTTCCGTGAACGGTCAACGTATAGATCTGCGTTTCAGTCCGTTGTGCAATGGCGACGACGTCATGCAGGTCATGGTGGCTCTCCGTGTCGTCGCCATCAGTAAGGACAACGATGGCCCGATGCACCACGGTCCGGCTTCATCTTTCGGTTGACTGGTCGGCACACGCCGAATACAGCGCGTCGAAGAGACTCGTGCCCCATCCTGGCTGATGAACTCGTTTCACGGCGTCCGTCAAGGCCGCGCGATCGTTGGTGGAGCCTTGCCAGACCTGCACGTCAGCACCGAACGCCAGCACGAAGGCGCGATCGGTTTGTGGCCGCAATATCTGGTTTAGAAACTTGATGGCGGCGGCCTTTTCTTCCGGCAGGACCCTTTTCACGGAATCGCTGGCATCCAGAACGATGCCGAGGCGCAATGGAAGGTCCTCGTCAAGCGCGAAATCGTGGACCTTATCGACAGGCGACTGGTTGTCGAGGATGCGAACATCATCCACCGAGAGATTCTGCACCGGGTGGCCGCGCTCGTCGGCGACAGTGAACTGCAGCCTCACTTCCGGCACGGTGCTCCGAATGGTGTAGTCCGGTGCACTGCTCGGATACACGGCTGGAGTTGCGGGAATGCCGCTAGCGATTGCGGGCGGCATTGCAGGCAAGCGGCTCTCGGCATGTTCAGTAGAGGAGGAAATCGAAGATGATGGGACCGCATCCGCCCCCGAAGGGCCGTAACCATCCGCAGCCCATTCGCCGATTGCGGCCAGGGTCGCCGCACTCAAAGAAAGCACCAATCCGGTGATGAGCACCGTTTTGTGCACAGGTGGTTCATCGGCTAGCCACTAGTGCAGCTTGAGAAGCTGGACGGTCTTTCATCATCCTGTAACAGAGTTATGTGTACTTTATGGGTGTGATACCTACACCTGAAAGCTCATCGCCAACCGTCGGCTACAATACAGCCGTGAAACAAACCATTTTTGCCGTGGAAGACGACACAGATATTTCCCGGCTGGTACGCCTCCACCTGGAGTCGGCCGGATACGGCGTCCGCACCTTTTCCGCAACCGCCGGTGTCGTCGCGGAAGCGGAGAAGCAGCCACCCGCTCTTTTCCTGCTGGACATCATGGTGCCCGGGAGGAGACGGGCTGGAGCTGTGCCGCCGCATCCGCCACACTTCCGCCTTGGCCATGATTCCGGTGATCTTCCTGACCGCCAAAATCAGCGAGTCGGACAGGGTCATCGGATTGGAACTGGGCGCGGACGATTACATCCCCAAGCCGTTCAGTCCGCGCGAACTGGTGGCGCGCGTGCGCGCGGTGCTGCGCCGCTTCGAGCGGCCGCTGGCGCCCGCCATGGTGAAAGCCGGCGACATCGAGATCGACAGCGGCGGCATGACGCTGATGGTGCGCGGGCAACTGACCCAGACCACGGCCACAGAGTTCCGGCTGCTGGAATATCTGGCCCGCCATCCCGGCCGGGTGTTCACGCGCGACCAACTGCTCGATGCCGTCTGGCGCGACACGCACTACGTCACTCCGCGCTCGGTGGATGTGTACGTGCGCCGCATCCGTGAGAAGATCGAAGAGAATCCGGACGAGCCTCGGTACCTGAAGACGGTGCGCGGGGCGGGCTACCGCTTCGAGGTCCCTAAACCGTGAGTCAATTGAAGAGCCGCATTTTCCTTAAGTTGTTTGTCGCGGCCCTGCTGATTATCGCGGCGTGCACGCTTACGATGAATGTGCTGATCCGGCGAGCCTGGGAAGGGATGCTGCGCAGCGAAATTGAAACCTCGCTGCGGCAGAAAGACCCTGCTGTTTGCGTCGCGCGTGGAAAGCACTCCGCCTGCTTCCCTGCCCGAAGTCATGGCGCAGGCTTCGCACGCGGCGGGTGCGCGCGTCACCGTGATCGACTCCTCGGGCAAGGTGCTGGCAGACTCCGAGGCCAATCCAGGACAGATGGAAAACCATGCGAGTCGGCCCGAGTTCGTCTTCCGCGTTACATGGGCAGGCGGGAAGTTCCACGCGCTTGAGTCGGACCATCGGGGTTGACCTGCTTTATGTGGCGGCGCCCATTCCCGGCGGCGCGGTGCGCATGGCTTATCCGCTCTCGTCCATCCGCGAGGTGAACCGGCATGTTCGCAATCTGCTTAAGAGCTCGACGGTGGCCGTCCTGATCGCGATGTTTTTCGCCTTCATCGCCACGCAATCGATCGGCCGCCGGCTGGTGCGGATCACCGACTTCGCGGAGCGGGTGGCGGCCGGCGACCTTTCTGCGCGCATTCAGGAGGAGTCAGGGGACGAAATCGCCCATGTCGCGTCGGCGCTGGACAGAACGGCGCGCAAACTGGAGGAAGGATTCCGGGCCGTTGGAGAACAGCCGCCAGACGCTGGAAACGCTGCTGAACTCCATGCAGGAGGCGGTGATTGCAGTCGTCGCAGGAGGACCGCGTCCTGTGGGCCAACCAGCGCATGGAGCGGCTGTTGCCGAGTGGCGATCCGGTTGGGTGACCCGCTGGTGCAATCGGTGCGCGATCCTGAGATCTTGCGGTCCGTGCAGAACGCGCTGGAGACGCGCGAGGTCACCGTGGCGCGCGCGGCCAAGATCTTCTCCGGCCGAATTTTCGACGTGACCGCTGCTCCCATGCCCGGCGGTGGGGCGGTTGCGGTGATGCACGACCAGACCGAGATCGAGCGAGTGGAGAAAACGCGGCGCGATTTCATCGCCAACGTTTCGCACGAGTTGCGCACGCCGCTGACCTCCATCCAGGGCTACGCCGAAACTCTGCTGGAAAACCACGGCCTGCCCGACCACGTGCGCGAATTCCTGGAGATCATTCGCAAGAATGCCATGCGCATGGCACGGCTGACCGAAGACTTGCTGGTGCTGGCGCGCGTCGAATCGGGCGAGCAGAACTTTAATTTTCAGCTCACCACGCCACGCGAATTACTGGACGACGCGGTGCAGACCTTCCAGGAGATGGCCGCCAGCCGCGGTATCGAATTGTCGGTAATGAATACCGCGACCTCTCCGGTATCGGTGGATCGCGACGCGATCCACCAGGTGTTCACCAACCTGATCGACAACGCTCTCAAGTATGGCGATTCCGGCGGCAAGATTCTGGTGGGCGCGTGCGAGACGGAAGAAGGCGTGCAGTTTTATGTTCGCGACTTCGGTTCGGGGATTTCCAGCGAGCATCTGCCGCGGCTGTTCGAACGCTTCTACCGGGTGGACAAGACCCGCTCGCGTGAATCGGGAGGCACCGGCCTGGGCCTGGCGATTGTTAAGCACGTGGTCCGGGCCCACGCAGGCTCCATCAAGGCCGAAAGCGAACTCAACCATGGTTCGACTTTCTACTTCACGTTGCCGAAGCAACCGGCGCTGGTACGGGTCTAGCCTTGGCCGGCTTGTTTGCAATTGGAATGCACCACCCTGTGAATTTAGCCGAACTTAATCTGTAATTTACGAAAAATTCACGGACTGGGTTTATATTTCCCTTAAGGTCAGTCCAGTCGCCCGCGGTACTGGCTCAGCACACCGGGCGGTGTGGGAGAAGTGTCAGCAGAAACCGCAGGTTCCTAAAGGCCACAACACAATGAGTTCGGCCGATTTCGCACCCCCTAGTCCCGCAGCCGATCTGTGACGAACTCCGCGAGCAGACGCTCCAGGCGTGCCGCGTAGCACGGATTGCCGCCGGTATTGTTGCCGAAGGAATCGCCACCGGAGTGCCCTCTCTGCTGGATGGGGTTCGCGAGCGCGAGAAAGAACTCGACGACCTCGACCGCCTCATTGACCAGGGAGTGACCTCAATCATCACCAAAGTCAACGAGGAACATGCTCGCGAACTGCTGGCCTGCCTGAAGTTCATCATCGACCTGGAGCGCGTCGGCGACCTGTTGCTCAATTGCAGCAATCGGGCTGCGGCCGTGGGCAGCCGCATTGACCTGCAGGACATCCGCGACCTCACCCTGATGGCGTCAAGGCTGGAGAAGATGCTTGGGGACGTACACGATGCCTTCAGCCAGCGGGACCTCAACAAGGCTTTGGGGGTCTTGCGCTCGGATGCGGAGCTCGACCGTCTGCGCAACCTGATCTTCCTGCGCCACCTGGAGAACCACGACGGCTCGCCGCGCCAGGAGAGCTTCCATGTGCTGTTTATGACGCAATCGCTGGAACGAGCCGGAGACCATGCCAAGAACCTTGCCGAAGAGGTTTGCCACCTGGTGAGCGGACACAGCGTCCGCCACGTCCTGCGCACCTACGATAAGCCGGTCGAGCAGATGTTCATTGAAGAGCTGAAACGGCGGCAAAAAGCCACGAAGTGAACCTATCCAACCTCGGTCTTCACATGAAATTCACTGCGATGTAACCAAACTGTAATAAATTCAGGATAAAAACAGGGATGGAAATCATATCGCCAATTCAGGAGGAAACTACGTGATTCGCTCTCTCAGGGTGTTCTTGTGCCTCACTCTGCTCGTGAGCTGCTGCCTTTGCGCAGACAAATCTTAATGGCGCTGGCGCCACTTTTCCCTACCCGATCTATTCCAAGTGGTTCAACGAGTACCACAATCTGCATCCCGATATTCAGATCAATTACCAGTCCATCGGCAGCGGCGGCGGTATTCGCCAGGTGCAGGCGGGCACGGTCGATTTCGGCGCCAGTGACGGCCCGATGACCGACGAGCAGATCGCGGAATCCAAGATCAAGGTACTGCACGTTCCGACCGTGCTGGGCTCGGTGGTGCCTGCGTATAACATTCCCGGGGTGAGCGGGGAAATTAAGTTTACGCCCGAAGTCTTGGCCGGAATCTTCCTGGGCAAGATCTCCAAGTGGAACGACCAGGCGATCACCACGGCAAATCCGGGCATCAATTTCCCCGATCAGAACATCACGGTAGTCCACCGCTCGGATGGCAGCGGAACCACCTATATTTTTACCGATTACCTTTCGAAGGTAAGCTCGGACTGGCAGGGCACCGTCGGCAAGGGTACTTCGGTGAAGTGGCCGGTGGGCATTGGCGGCAAGGGTAATGAAGGCGTGGCGGGTACGATTCGCCAGTTGCCGGGTTCGATCGGCTACATCGAGCTGATCTACGCGCTGCAGAACAAGATCCCCTACGGCAGCGTGAAGAACTCGTCCGGCAATTTCATCAAGGCCAGTCTGGCAAGCACCACCGCGGCCGCCGCCGGAGTCAAGATGCCGGCCGACTTCCGCGTTTCGATCACCAATCCTCCGGGCAAGGATGCCTATCCCATCGCCAGCTTCACCTGGTTGTTGATTCCGACCAATCCGGCCGATGCCAAGAAGGGCAAGATCCTGAAGGATTTTCTTTTCTGGATGCTGGACCAGGGCCAGACCATGACCGAGGCACTCTCCTATGCTCCGCTGCCCAAATCGGTAGTAGACGATGGACAAGGCAGCCATCACCAAGCAGGTCAAGCCTTAGCGGCTGGTTGTCAGCCGACGTTTTGACGCCTGTAACATTCCTGTAACCAATGCCTGATAGCGTTGACCCGATGAACGCGCCGAATCCTCCGGAACCGCTGGAGCAGCTTCAGAAACCCGTGGTGGCCGTCCCTTCGCTGGCCCAAGTGGGACAGGAACCGAAGCGTGGCATAGCCGCCACTGTTCTGCGGAAGATCCGCACTACCCACCCGCGAAGCAGTCGCATTCCGGACGCTGTGTTTGGGGTGATCATCCTGCTCAGCGCGATTTCGGTCTTTGCGGTTGTGATGCTTGTGGTTTGGGAGCTAGTCGACAAGTCCCGGCTGTCGCTGCACCAGTTCGGAATCGGCTTCTTCTACGGGCATGACTGGGACCCGGTGGCCGGCAGCTTTGGTGCCATGCCGTTCATCTACGGCACGCTGGTTTCGTCTTTCCTGGCATTGTTGCTGGCGGTGCCGGCGTCCGTCGGCGTGGCCGTGTACATCACTGAGATGTGCCCGCAGCGGCTGCGCGCCATTATCTCGTTCCTGGTGGAATTGCTGGCGGCGATTCCCAGCGTCATTTATGGACTGTGGGGAATCTTCGTTCTGGCACCGCTCCTGCGCGAATACGTCCAACCCTTCCTGGCAAAGACCCTCGGCTGGACAGGATTCTTCACCGGGCCCATGTATGGGCTGGGAATGCTGGCGGCGGGCATTATCCTGGCGATCATGGTTGTGCCTGTCATCGCGTCCATTACGCGCGAGGTGATGACAGCTGTCCCACAAAACCAGCGTGAGGCCGTGCTGGCTCTGGGCGCCACCCGCTGGGAGATGATCCGCGTGGGCGTTCTGCGCAATGCGCGCATCGGCATTGTGGGCGGCATCATCCTCGGACTGGGACGCGCGCTGGGCGAAACCATGGCCGTCACCATGGTGATCGGGAACCGTCCCGAGGTTGCGAAGTCGCTGTTCGCTCCCGGCTATACCATGGCCAGCGTCATCGCCAACGAGTTCACCGAGGCCACGGGCGATCTGTACCTCAGCGCTCTGGTGGAGATCGGGCTGGCGCTGTTCATTGTGACTCTCATCGTGAATGCGCTGGCGCGACTGCTGGTCTGGAGCATCACCGGCGGAACTGCGAGGGTGCGTGCCTAATTCCACGTCACCAGCCGCGCCGCAGGCGGTCAGTATTCGGCGCCGCCTCGCCAATCAGGGAGCGACCGCGTTCGCCGTCCTGGCTGCCATTCTCGTACTTGTTCCTCTGCTGGCCATCTTTGTGTACCTGGTCATTAAGGGAATTGGCTCGGTCAACATTGCCTTCCTTACCCAGACCCCGAAACCGCCGGGGGAGTCAGGCGGTGGCATGGCAAATGCGATCGTCGGTACCGGGCTGATCCTGGCGGTCGCCAGCGTGATTGGGCTGCCCCTGGGCATCGGCTCGGGCATTTATCTGGCGGAATATGGACGCAACCGCTTTGGCGACTTGATCCGCTTCACCGCCGATGTGTTGAACGGGGTGCCGTCGATCGTGATTGGTATTGCCGCCTATTCCCTGGTGGTGGTTCCGCAGAAGCACTTCTCGGCTTTCTCCGGTGGCATAGCGCTGGGCATCATGATGATCCCCACGATCGCGCGTGCGACCGAAGAAATGCTGCTGATGGTGCCCAATGTGGTGCGCGAGGCGGCCTACGGACTGGGTATCCCCAAGTGGAGGACGACGCTTTCCATCTCCCTGCGTACAGCCTCGGCGGGCGTGATTACCGGCTGCATGCTGGCTTTTGCTCGCGTCGCCGGTGAAACCGCGCCGCTGCTGTTTACCGCCTTCGGAAATCAGTTTTGGAACTTGAAATTGAACCAGCCCACCGCGGCATTGTCATTGCAGGTTTTCACCTATGCCATCTCTCCTTATGACGATTGGCACAAGCAGGCATGGGCAGGAGCGCTGATCCTGATCGTTCTGATCGTGGGCGCGGTTGCGGCGGTGCGCATCGTCACCAGCCGGGGAATGCTGAAGGGAGCGTAAGAGCTCGTATGGGCGTTGGAATCGAAGTGCATGGACTGAACGCCTGGTATGGCAAGAACCAGGCGCTGAATTCCATCGACATGAGCGTGGCCGCCAACCACGTCACCGCGGTGATCGGCCCTTCGGGCTGCGGCAAAAGCACTTTCGTGCGCTGCCTGAATCGCATGCACGAAACCATTCCCGAGGCCCGGGCCGACGGTTCGGTTAAAGTCGGCGAGATGGACGTTTATGGCAGCGGCTCCGACCCAGTTGAGGTGCGCCGCCGTATCGGCATGGTCTTCCAGAAGCCGAATCCATTTCCGACCATGTCGATATACGGCAACGTCGCAGCCGGCCTGAAGCTGAACGGCTTCCGCAACCGCAAGCAGATGGACGAACTGGTGGAGCGATCGCTGAAGCTGGCGGCGCTGTGGGAAGAGGTGAAGGACAACTTGCACAAGAAGTCGGGAGCCAGCCTCTCCGGCGGACAGCAGCAGCGGCTCTGCATCGCGCGCGCGCTGGCGGTCGAGCCCGAAGTGCTCTTGATGGACGAGCCCGCATCGGCGCTGGACCCCATCTCGACCAGCAAGATCGAAGAACTCATTTACCAACTGAAGCAGCACTATACGGTTGTCATCGTGACGCATAATATGCAGCAAGCGGCCCGCGTCGCCGAGTTTACCGGCTTTTTCCTCATGGGGAGTCTCATCGAGTACGACAAGACCGAAAAGATCTTTACCACCCCCGCTGACAAGCGGACGGAAGACTACATCACAGGCAGGTTTGGATAATGCGCAGCCGCTTTCAGCAAGGACTCGACGACCTCAAAGAGAAACTCTTGCGAATGGGAGGTCTCGCCGAGCAGGCCATCGATCGCGCCACCGAAGCTTATCGCACGCGCGACAGCAAGTTCTGCCAGATGGTGTTTACCGGCGAGAACGCCATCAACGAGGCCGAGCGAGACATTGATGAGCTGGCGCTTGACCTTCTCGCCATGCAACAACCAATGGCGATTGATTTGCGCTTCATCCTCGCCGTCGTGAAGATTAACGCCGATCTGGAACGCGTCGGCGACCAGGCGGTGAACATCGCGCAACGGGTGCTTGACCTGATCAGCGAGCCGGAAGTTCCCTTGCCGGTGGACATTCCGCGAATGGCGGACAGCGTGGGCACCATGGTACAACGCGCTCTTGAGTCGTTCCTTGACGGCAAGGCCGAAGTCGCCGAAGCCGTCCTGCAGATGGATGGCATCGTGGATCGGATGAAGGATGAAGCTTTTGTGTTGCTGGTGCAGAAGATGCACGACAATCCTGAATGCACTCGTCAGGCATTGAATGTGCTGCTGATCTCGCGCAACTTGGAACGCATTGCCGACCACTCAACCAATATCGCGGAGGACGTCATTTTCTGGGTACGCGGCGCCGATGTACGGCATGGAGGCGCCCACTTCCGGCAGTAAGTTCAACGCATTCCGCCCCCTGACGATCAATTGCGCCGCCGACCTTCTCGGCGGCGTTGTTCTTGCGGCAGAAGAAATCCCAGCCAGACGCGGGGCGCTGGCTGGGAGGACAGCAGAAGGACGGTCGAATCAAGGAGTTCGTATCGCTTCTTACCAACCTTATCGGCGGCTTGCTGCGGGACTTTAGTCGCACTCACCAAGGACAGGCTGCCCGCACTCCGTGGCGGTCCCTCGAAGCAGTTAAACTGACAGGAGATGGCCCGCACCACCATCCTGGAGTACCTGGATAATTTCCGGCGGCACGCTCGGGAGATAGCCTACGTTCACCATCGTGGCTATCGCACGCAGCGTTGGACGTATGGTGAAGTGCTTGCCAACACCTATCGTTTCGCCCGTGAGCTGGAGGCCCGGCGAAATCGCCAAGGGCGACAAGGTCCTTATCTGGGGTGAAAACTCTGCCGAGTGGGTGGTTGCCTTCTTCGGATGCCTGCTGCGGGGCGCTATCGTTGTTCCGATCGACAAGATCGCCGCTCCGGATTTTGCCCAGCGCGTCGCCCAGCAAGTAGGTGCGAAACTCTGCGTTTGCTCTTCCACAAATCAGGTCTCTGGTCTGCCCAGTATCCATCTGGAGACGTTCAGGGAGCAAATCGCCGCAAATTCTGATCAGCCGATTGCTCCCCCGCCGCTGACGCGTGACGACATCGTGCAGATTGTTTTTACGTCCGGAACAACAGCCGAGCCGCGCGGAGTTGTCATATCGCACGGCAACATTCTCTCCAATCTCGAACCGCTGGAACGCGAGATCGGAGGGTACCTGCGGTACGAACGCCTCGTTCATCCCCTGCGCTTTCTCAACCTGCTGCCGCTAAGTCACGTCTTCGGTCAGTTTCTCGGCATTTTCCTGCCGCAACTGCTGGCCGCGACCGTGCTGTTTCAGGACACTCTGAATCCCACCGAGGTGATGCGCGTCATCAAGAGAGAGCGGGTGTCGGTGGTAGTTGCCGTGCCGCGCCTGATGGAGTCGCTGAAAGACAAAGTTGTCCGCGACTTGGAGGCGACGGGCAGGCTGCCATGGTTCAAACGCCAATTCGAAGCTGCCAAGGACCAGCACTTCGTGAGGCGCTGGTGGCGATTCCGGCGAATCCACAACCAGTTCGGATGGAAGTTCTGGGCATTTATTTCCGGCGGAGCCGCACTTGACGCCGAGACCGAAGAGTTCTGGCGGCGGCTGAGCTTCGTCGTCATTCAAGGCTACGGACTGACCGAGACAACGTCGCTCATCTCGCTGAACCATCCTTTTCACACCGGCAGGCGCTCGATCGGCAAGGTGCTGGAAGGCCGCGAGATCAAGCTCGACGAGAACGGCGAGATCCTGGTGCGTGGCGCAAATGTCGCCGCCGGCTACTGGCAGGGAAAAGAGCTGCAGCCGATGCTGAACGACGAGGGCTGGTTTCGCACCGGCGACCTCGGCGAGCTCGACGCGGAAGGGAATCTCTACTTCAAGGGCCGCAAGAAGAACGTTATCGTCACCCGCGAAGGGATGAATGTCTATCCCGAAGACCTTGAGGCTGCGCTCCGGCAGCAAGCTGAGGTGCGCGACTGCGTGGTCGTAGGCCTCGAGCAGGGCGGCAACGCCGAGCCCTGCGCCGTGCTCATCCTGCACGACTCCGCCAGACCCGGATAGCGTGGTCAAGCTTGCCAACCAACAGCTTGCGGAATATCAGCAAATGCGGCGCTGGTACGTTTGGCCCGACCAGGATTTTCCACGTACACCGACGCAAAAACCGAAGAGCGCAACGTATCCAGGAGGCCGTCCAGCAGGCACTTCGCTTCCGGCGACGGAGCCGGAGAAGTCCCGCAAGGTGCACTCGCTGAATTGATCGCGCGCGTCACGGGACGCAACATCGGCCCACTGCCACCGGATGCCAGACTCGACGGCGACCTGAACCTGAATTCCATGGACCGCGTGGAATTGATGAGCGCGCTGGAAGATCGCTATCAGGTTGATCTGAATGAGGCGAACTTCGCCAACATCAGCACGATGGGTGATCTCGAGCGGCTGTTGCGCGAGCCGCAGCAGTCGGTGCAAAGCGGATATCGCTATCCGCGCTGGGCGCAGCGCTGGCCGATCACCTGGATTCGCAGCTTCATCTATTACCTGCTCACCTGGCCGGCGACCTTGATCATGGCGCATCCCAAGATCGTGGGCCGCGAGAACCTCGACGGCATCGACGGACCGCTGCTGATCATCTGCAACCACATTACGTACATCGATCTTGGGCTTTGTACTGATTGCGCTGCCGCCTCACATGCGCCGCAAACTCGCCGTGGGCATGTGGGGAGAGCTTTTGTGGAAGATGTGGCGCCCGCCGGAGGACTGGAATCCGTTCGTGCGCTGGTCGTATCAGGCAGGATATTGGCTGGTGGTCGCGCTGTTCAATGTCTTCCCGCTGCCGCAACAGTCGGGTGTGCGCGAGAGCTTCGCCTACGCCGGCGAATCGGTCGATCGCGGCTACAGCGTTCTGGTCTTTCCCGAAGGCGTCGCACGCCGGACGGCAAGCCGTCGCCCATTTCGCTCAGGCATCGGAATGCTGGCCGCGCGACTGGATATTCCGGTCGTGCCCATGCGAATTGACGGTCTTTACGAGATGAAGATGGCCGGCCGCAAGATCGCGCGTCCGGGAGAGCTGACGGTCGTCATCGGCAAGCCCATGCGCTTCCCGCCCGAAACTCCTGCCGAAGAGATCACCAACCAGCTGGAACACGTCACTTGGAGTTTGTGACGCGTGTCCTAGCCGGACATACGGGCAAACTGATACGAATAGTATGTTTTGCCCTCGGAAGGACTTTCGCCCGGATAGCCACGGGCGTAATCCTGTTCAGCAGGACGGAGGGAATGAATGCGCGAAGCCGTCCTCAGACTTGTGGCCTGAGATCGAGTGGATAGAGTCGCCCGAGCTACGCGAGCAGGTGACCAGGACCTGGGAGCGCGCGCTCGAACTCAGCCCGCTGACGCCTGACGATCTCAATCGGATTCCCTTCACGCTGCTGGTGCCGAACTGCCCGACGACCTTCATGGAGCACAAGCGCTGCGTGGTGCACATCGCCCGCAAGGCCGCTGAGAGCATGACGGAGTTCATGGGACGTGCGCTGCCCATCGACATGGATACCGTGATCGCCGGCGCGATCCTGGCCGACGTCGGCAAGCTGCTGGAGTACGAGAACGTGGATGGCAAGACCCGGCAGAGCAAGCGCGGCGAGATGCTGCGCCACCCTTTTACCGGCGTGGCGTTGGCGATGGAGTGCGGCGTGCCGGACGCGGTGTGCCACATCATCGCCGCCCACGCCGCCGAGGGCGACCTGGTGAAACGCACGACCGAGGCCTACATCGTGCACCACGCCGATTTCATGGCCTTTCTGCCGTTCAAGAACCTGGCGAAATAACGAGGAGAAGATTCTATGTCAACCACAACCACGCCCGCGCCGAGCAAAGCCGCGGCCAAACCGACCATCACCGCGACCATGTCGCAGTGGGCGGCAGGCGTGAAGTTCGAGCAACTTTCCCAGGATGCTATGTACCAGGCCAAGCGCTTCCTGCTCGACAGCATTGGCTGCGCGCTGGGTGGATATCAGCAGCACGATGTGACCATCGCGCTGGAAGTGCTGAACGAGATCGCCGGTCCGGGCAAGGCCACGGTGATCGGCAGCGGTCAGCAGATGGATGCGGTCTCGGCGTCGCTGGCCAACGCGCTGATGATCCGCTGCATGGATTACAACGACATCTACTGGAAGCAGGACCCGTCGCATCCCTCGGACATCTTTCCCGCCGCGATTGCCGGTTGCGAACGCGCCGGAAGCGACGGGCGGGAGTTGATCGTCGGCCTGGTGCTGGGCCACGAATTCGAGATGCGGCTGTGCGAAGCCGCTTTCCCCGGAATCCGGGAGCGCGGCTGGCACCATGCAACGCTGACTGCGTTTGTGTCGCCCATCGTTGCCGGCCGCATGCTGCACCTCAGCCCTGAGCAGATTCAGCACGCCATCGGGATCAGCGCCAGCGCCCGTGCCACTCTGGGCGCGGTGACTGCCGGCAAGCTCACGATGATGAAGAACACGGTCGACCCGATGGCGACGCAGAGCGGCGTATTTGCGGCCTTGCTGGCCGAGAAAGGGTATACCGGCCCGGAGCACGTCATCGATGGTAAAGAAGGGCTGGTGCACTGCTTCGGTCCGGAGTGGAAGCTCAATCTTCTGACCGACGGATTGGGTGATTCCTGGCGTATCACACAATGTGGGATGAAGGCATTCCCAACCGAAGCCCTGACCCACACGCCGATTTCAGCCGTGCTCGGCGCTGGTGAAAGATAACGATCTGAGGCCCGAACAAATTGCCAAGGTGCACATCCGCACTACGGCGCGCGGGGCTGACATCCTCAGCGATCCCAGCAAGTACGATCCCCACACCAAGGAGACTGCGGACCATTCCCTGCCCTACGTTATCGCGGCCGCCATCGCCGAGCGGCAGGTCACGCCGCTGCAGTTCACCCCGGCCAAGATCATGGACCCGGTCATCCGGGCGCAATTACGCAAGAGTGCAGGTGGTTGCCGACTCCGACATCGAGAAGGTCTTCCCGGCGCTGCAGCGTGTGATCGTGCGCATCCACACCATTGATGGGCGCGAGTTCACGACGCAGCTCGACTATCCCAAGGGCGATCCGCGAAATCCGCTGACGGACCGCGAAATCGAAGAGAAATTCGAGGCGCTGGCCGGAGCCGGTGATGTCACCCGAGGCGCGCCGCCGCGCCATGGATGCGATCTGGAACCTGGAAAAGCAATCGAGCGTCACCGAACTGATGCAGCTCTTCAAGGCCGATCGCGCTGCGGCAGGAGATCACTGAGATGGGACAGACAATCGTCGAGAAGATCGCGCAATCTCACATGGCGGAAGGACCGGACCGGCCGCTTCGCGCCGGAGACTTCCTCTCCATCCGCCCCGATCACGTGATGACGCACGACAACACCTCGGCGGTGATGAAGAAGTTCAAGGCCATCGGCGCGAAGAAGGTACACGATCCCGCGCAGCCGGTCTTCACTGCCGACCACGACATCCAGAACACGGAAGAGTCGAACCTGGCCAAATATCGCAGCATGGAGGCATTCGCGCGCGAACGGGGCATCGACTTCTATCCGCCGGGAACGGGCATCGGCCACCAGATCATGGTGGAAAAGGGCTACGTGCTGCCGGGAACATTCGTCGTGGCCTCCGATTCGCACTCCAACATGTACGGCGCACTGGGCGCGATCGGCACGCCCGTGGTGCGCACCGACGCGGCGGCGATCTGGGCTACCGGCGAGTTCTGGTGGCAGATTCCGCGCACCATCCAGGTCGTTCTCGAAGGGCGGCTCCCCACCGGTTCGACCGGCAAGGACGTCATCGTCACGTTGTGCGGCCTTTACAACCAGGAAGAGGTGTTGAATGCCGCCGTCGAGTTCGCCGGGCCGGGTGTCAGATCGCTAAGCATGGATGCGCGCTTGAGCATCGCGAATATGTCGACCGAGTGGGGAACCTTGGTGGGCTGGTTCCCGGTCGATGAGGTCACACTGGACTACCTCGAAGCCCGCAATCGCGAATTGCGCGCGCAAGGTATCGTCCGCATCCCCGAGGAGAAGTTCGTTGAGTGGCGCAGGAATCCGCCCACTCCCGACCGAGACGCAGTTTATGCGGGCCGCATCGTGCTCGATCTCGCCGAGGTCACGCCGCACGTCTCGGGGCCCGATACCGTGCAAGTGATGCAGTCGGTGGCCGAGATCGCAAAACAGAAAGTTGCGATTCAGAAGGCCTATCTTGTCTCGTGCGTGAATTCGCGCCTGGAGGACCTCGACGCTGCGGCGAAGGTGCTGCGAGGTAAGAAGGTCGCTGCGGGCGTGAAGTTCTATCTCGCCGCAGCCAGCCGCGCGGTGCAGCAAGAGGCCGAGAAGCGCGGCATTTGGCAAACGTTGCTGGACGCGGGGGCGCATCCGCTGCCCTCCGGATGCGGCCCGTGCATCGGACTGGGGACGGGATTGCTCGAAGCGGGCGAAGTCGGCATCTCCGCCACCAACCGCAATTTCAAAGGGCGCATGGGCTCGCGCGACGCGCAATGCTATCTGGGGAGCCCGGAGGTGGTCGCCGCATCCGCTGTTGCGGGCTACATCTGCGGACCTGGAGAAACTGCATTACCGCGAGTTGAAGAAACACTTCCAAGGGTTCGCCGCAGCTTCGACTCCTGCTGAAAAAGTCGACATCCTGCCCGGGTTCCCTCAGCACGTGCGGGGGCGGCTGATTTTCTTGCCGCAAGATAACCTGAACACCGACGGCATCTATGGCAAGGACTACACCTATCGTGAAGACATGACGCCGGAGATGATGGCACGCGTGGTGATGGAAAACTACGATCCGCAGTTCGCGGAGCGCACGCAGGACGGCGACGTCGTTGTCGGCGGCTTCAACTTCGGCACCGGCTCCAGCCGCGAGCAGGCCGTGACCGCGCTCAAGTGCAAAGGCATCCCGCTGGTCATCGCGGGCAGCTTCTCGCAGACCTATCTGCGCAACGCCTTCAACAACGGCTTCCTGTGCATCGAGACGCCGGAACTGGTAAACCGCTTGCGCGCCAGATTTGCCGATGCGGTGGCGCGCAAGGAGAAGACGATCATCCCCGGAGATGAGATAGAGGTTGATTTTGCGGCCAGCACGATACGATACGCGGGTGAGCAGTTTACCTTCCCGGCGCTCGGCAGCGTGCCGCAGTCGCTGGTGATAGCAGGCGGAGTGGAGAATCTGGTCAGCCAGAAACTGGGACTGAGTACGGCTGCAGTAACCGCATAAGCTGGTTTGTACCACAATGTGAGATATATAGGACGAGGTGAGATTCGGAGTTTGCATTTATGCCAAAACATACAGTTGTAACCATGCCGGGCGACGGCATTGGTAATCAGGTCTTGCCCGAGGCGATTCGCGTACTCGACGCCGTGGGCTTCGAGGCCGAGTACGTTCACGCCGACATCGGCTGGGAATGCTGGATCAAGGAAGGCAACGCCCTTCCCGAGCGCACCATCGAGTTGCTGCGGAAGTTCAAGGTTGGCCTGTTTGGCGCGATCACCTCGAAGCCAAAAAAAGAAGCCGAGGCCGAACTTAGCCCGGCGCTGAAGGGCAAAGGCTACCAATACTTCAGCCCCATCGTCTCGATGCGGCAGATCTTTAACCTCGACGTCTGCATGCGGCCATGCCTGTCCTTCCCGGGCAATCCGCTGAACTTCATCCGCAAGAAGCCCGCAGGCGGGTTTGAGGAGCCGAAGGTTGATGTCGTGGTCTTCCGGCAGAACACGGAAGGGCTCTATGCCGGAGTGGAGTGGACGAATCCTCCGCAGCCGGTGCGCGATGCCCTGCGAACGCACCCGAAGTTCAAGCCATTTGAGAACGTCGCCGGTGAAGACGTGGCCATTTCGGTGCGCATCATCACGCGTCCGGCGGCGCGGCGCATCTGCGAAGCGGCATTCCAGTACGCGCGCAAGTTTGGATACAAATCGGTAACCATCTGCGAGAAGCCCAACGTGCTCCGCGAAACATCGGGAATGATGGAAGAGGTCGCCAAGGAGGTGCAGAAACACTACAGCGATATTCCGTTGTGGTCCACCAACATTGACGCGCAGACCATGTGGCTGACCAAGAATCCCGAGGACTATGGCGTGATCGTCGCCAGCAACCTGTTCGGCGACGTGATCAGCGACGCTTTCGCCGGGCTGGTTGGCGGTCTCGGCTTTGCGGCTTCGGGCAACATTGGCGATGAGGTCGCGGTTTTCGAGCCCACGCACGGCTCTGCTCCGAAATACGCGGAGTTGAGTCCGCCGATCGTCAATCCCATCGCGATGATTCTGTCGGCCGCAATGATGCTCGACTACATCGGCGAAACCGAGAAATCAACAAAGGTTCGCAGCGCCATTGCCGCGGTCGTCGCCGAAGGCAAGGTTCGCACCTATGACATGATGCGCATCTCCGGCGGAGCAAAGTCGCTGGCGCAAGGCGCGGCTTCGACGTCGCAAATGACTGACGCGATCATCGCCAAGCTGGGCGTGCGCGTGGAGGCGGCGTATGCCGGCAGCAGCAGAAACTAGCGTAGCCCGACGCGGCGAAGCCGGTCGCGCCGGAGGCGACGTGCGCTCCGACCTGCACGTCAGATTCGAAGAGCGCACCAGCGGCGGCATCGAGATCGAACTGCGCTCCCGGGTCGAGGTGTACTACGGCGCGGCAATCCGGCAGCAGGTGCAGGACGTATTGCGCACGCTTGGTGTCGAGCATGGCTTCCTGAAGATCGTGGACGAAGGCGCGCTGCCCTTCGTTATCGCGGCACGAGTTGAGGCGGCGGTTCGCCGCGCCGGATTGGTGCAAGTCAAGTCAGCGCTTCCGGAAGCAGTGGCGTTGCCCGCGCCGTCGTCCCGCGATCGCTTGCGCCGCTCGCGGCTGTATCTGCCGGGAAATGAGCCCAAGTACTTCATCAATGCCGGGCTGCATGCGCCTGACGCGGTCATTCTCGACCTCGAGGATTCGGTGCATCACGCCGAGAAAGATGCCGCCCGGCTGCTGGTGCGGAACGCTCTTGCGCGCGGTGGATTTCGGGGCGGCCGAGCGCATGGTGCGAATCAATCAGTTGCCGCTCGGGCTGGATGACCTGCAGGAGATCGTTCCACAGGCGCCCGATCTCATCCTCATCCCGAAAGTCGAGACCGCGGAACAAGTGACGAAAGTCGACGCGGCGATCGCGGCCATTGCGAAGCAGGCGGGCATCACTCGTCCGATTTGGCTGATGCCGATTCTGGAGTCGGCGCTCGGGATTGAGAACGCATTCGCCATCGCTACGGCCTCGGAGCGCGTTGCGGGCATCACCATCGGACTGGAAGACTACACCGCCGACCTCGGCGTGGTGAAGAACCGCCTGGTGGGAGCGAATCGCTCTACGCGCGCATGCGGGTGGTCAACGCCGCTCATGCCGCCCACGTGCAGGCGATTGATTCGGTTTACAGCGACGTGGCCGACGCGGAAGGCCTGTTGCGCTGGGGCGAGGCTTCGCGCGCCATGGGCTTCGAAGGTATGGGCTGCTTGCACCCGATCCAGATCGAGATTATCCATCGCGCCTTTGCCCCTTCGCCCGGTGAATTGGAGAAGGCGCTGAAGATTGTCGCCGCTTACGAAGACGCGCAGGCCCGTGGTCTGGGAGTCGTAAGTCTCGGCTCGAAGATGATTGACGCGCCAGTCGTGCAGCGCGCGCTAAAGCTGGTGGCGCGGGCCAGACAGATGGGAATTCGCCACCGATCATCCGGCAGTGGGAGAACAGTCATGAGCGCGGGAATCGCAACTGAACTGGTTACGAATGCTGCCGGCCGTCGCGTACCGACGCTGGTCAACGGCCGCGAGCAGGCGCCGTATAAAGGCGTGGACGGCCATCGTCCGGCTGGTTACAAGGCCTGCGCCGCCGATCCGCAGCAACAGCGATTATCCCGCCAACGGCGACAAGCGCGTACCCGATCTTGAAACGGCATTGCGCCTTTGTGGGCTTCGCGATGGCATGACCATCAGTAGCCATCATCACCTGCGCAATGGAGATCGCGTCGCACTCGCGGCCTTGCAAACCGCGGCGCGAATGGGTGCGAAGGACCTTGTCTGGTTTCCCAGCGCCTCCTTCCCCTGCCAGGAGCCCGTAGTCGAGCTGATGAAGGCGGGCGCGGTGCATCACATCGAAGGCAGCATGAACGGTCCGCTGGGCGATTACTGCTCCCACGGGCACATGCGAGGGCTCGGGGTGTTGCGATCCCACGGCGGGCGTTGGCAGGCAGTGCAGGATGGCGAAGTCCACATTGATATTGCGGTGATCGCCGCGCCCACGGCCGACTTCTTTGGCAACGCTGATGGCTCGCACGGCAAGTCGGCTTGTGGCTCGCTGGGCTTTGCGCTGGCTGATTCGGTTTATGCGGATCGCGTCATCGTAGTGACCGACAACCTGGTGCCGTTCCCATGCATTCCATGGCAAATCCAGGGGAACAACGTGGACTACGTTGTTGAAGTGGATTGCATTGGCGATCCGGAGAAAATCGTCAGCGGCACGACCCAGATCACGCGCAGTCCCGACCGTCTGCGCATTTCCGAGCTGGTGGCGCGCTTCCTGCGCGACAGCGGCATCATGCGCAATGGGTTCTCCTTCCAGGCTGGAGCGGGCGGCATCGCGCTGGCCTTCGTGGACTACCTGGCTCGCATGATGAAAGAGGCCAACGTAAAGGCCGGCTTCGTGCGCGGCGGCTCAACAAAGTACCTGGTTGACATGCTCAAGGAAGGTCTCATCGGATACATCCTCGACGGGCAGACCTTCGACCTCGATGCGGTTCGCTCTATCGCCAGCGATCCGCGTCACGTGGCGACCAGTCCGTTCACCTCGTATAACTTTCACGGCAAGGGCAATTTTGCCTCGATGGTGGATGCTGCTGTGCTGGGCGCGACCGAGGTGGACATCAACTTCAACGCGAACGTGGTGACCCACTCTGACGGGCGCTTGCTGCACGGGATCGGTGGCTGGCAGAACTGCCTGTTCGCGGGATGCACGATTCTTGCGGTGCCGTCGTTCCGCGATCGCATTCCCGTGATTGTGGATGAAGTCACTACCGTGACCGGGCCCGGCGAACTCATTGACGTGATCGCGACCGAGCGCGGCATCGCCATCAACCCGCTGCGGCAAGATCTGCTCGACGCAGTTAAAGGCAAAGGTCTACCCATTCGGCCGATTGAGGAGATCAAAGCGGAAGTCGAAAAGATCTGCGGCGGCAAACCGGCGAAGCCGCGGCTGCTGGACCGTCCTGTTGCCGTCGTGAAGTGGGTGGACGGAACCGTCCTCGACACCGTTTGGCAGGTGGTGGACGACAATCCTTACGCCCCGAAGGTGAGCGGCGGCGAGTAATCTCGAATTCCAGACGCGCATCGCGCCCCGCGATCTTAAGGGATGCAGGCACGCATCCCTATTTGCAAGCCCACATCACTTCGCCGGAACCAACTTAGCCTCGGGCCAGAGCGCATTCTTGGCGTGCGGCTGTCGCGGCCCGCAGGTGGTGCTGCCTACAAGCTCAGGTGCGTGGTCGTCGTCGCGTTTGAAGATGTAGGCTCGGATCTTGTAGCAGATATCGTTGGCCGAGCTGTCAGCGATATCAACGTTGCCCTGTTTTGGTCCCGGCAATGTGAACGCCGAGTCAGGCGAACTGGACAGCAGCGCGGTTGATAGGCCCGCCGCAGGAACGGTTGCCACATTCGGGTTTGCAGCCGGCTCCACAGCGTAATTCGCGGCTGCGAGAGGTCCAACCAGCAACGCAAAGAGCAAAAGAAGGCTTGAAAGTTTCATTGCTTAAGCCCTCCTCGCGGAGATCATACCACCGTCGGAGCCGCGTTAACCGCCAATTGGGATGAACTGCAGGTGTTGGGCCGAGATCCGGGGTTGGCCGCCCTAAGGCCAAGTTGCTGGGCTCCTTCTGCGGCCCGGCAGCACGTCACATCCTATCCATCGCCGATTGTGTTCTAATAGTTTTCCAGTGCCTGTAGCGGCTGGGGAGGGCACCCATGGACGAGCGTGATTTATACGACGAAAGGCAAGAAACCAAAAAGTCGACCCTGAACTGCCCCCATTGCCATCAGTCCGCCGAATACGATCTGAGCTGGCTGGTTCGCACTAAGAAGCGCCAGTTGCCTCCGCGGGCCGATGAACGCGACCGCGCCAAGTTCGCCAAAGCCCGTTCCTACATGGTTCGCCGTGACGACCTGGTCGCGTGCAAGAACATTCGCTGCAGAAAGCGTTTCGAGGTTTCAGGCGTTCAGTCGGTCGCGTTTCTGGATGAGCAGGCTCCTGCCCAGCGACCGCAGTAATTCTTTCTCCTGACAATTTTTGGACAATGTTGGCGGTTGTCCGAATTCTCCTTCGGCCTTTTATAATCCTTCTGCGTCCCCATGAGTTCGAATCCCCAACGCCCAGTCCCGCCACCATATCCGCGCGCCCGAGCCACGGCGCGGGGTGAACCGTTTAAGGTCCGTCTCGAACGGTTCTGGGCGCGGGTGACCGAGGGCATGGAGCTCAACCAGCTCTGGAAGCAGTTCCAGGCCGATGCGCGTTCCAGCTATCGACTCTACTCCCACGAAGTTGATGCCACGCGGACGCCCTGGAGTCGGGAAAGGAAAGCACTTCCTCAACGTCGCGAGCCAGTTCTTCTGGGCGATCATCCTGAAGCTGACTCCCGCCCGTCGCGTGCTGCTGCTGATTGCTCTGGTGCTGATACTCCTTCCCGGCGGCGAAGCTTCCTGGCAAACCGGCAATGGCGAGATGAAAGTCTTCGGCTTCAATAGCCACTTCTGGGGCGGGCTGCTGATGTTCGCGCTGCTGGTCCTCGAGGTTGGGGACCGCGTGGTCATGAAGCGTGATCTTCAGATTGCAAAGGAAATCCAGGCTTGGCTGCTGCCGGCAAAGCCTCCCCAGGTTCCAGGGCTTGAAATCGCATTTGCCACGCGTCCCGCCAATACCGTCGCCGGAGACTATTACGACGTCTTTTCGCGTCCCTCCTCAGCTTCTCAACCCGAGACTTTTCTGATCGCAGTCGCGGATGTCGCCGGCAAGAGCGTTCCTGCCGCCATGCTGATGGCGACCTTCCAGGCGAGCCTTAAGACGCTTAGCACCACGGCGGGATCTCTGACCGAGTTGCTCGCTCGCATGAACCAGTACGCTTGCAGCAACAGCCAGAACGGCCGCCGTTTCACCACCGCTTTCATCGCCGAGTACGACCCTGCGTCGCGCGGTTTGACCTACGTCAACGCCGGACACAACGCGCCCATATTGCGGCGGCAATCCGGGATCATCGAGCGATTGCAGGCGGGAGGCGTGCCTCTCGGCATCCTGGAGAACACTTCGTACGAATCGGGACAGGTCACTCTACAACCTGGTGACTGGCTGGTGATCTTCACCGATGGAGTCATCGAAGCCGAGAATGACCGGAGCGAGGAATACGGGGAAGTTCGGCTTCTGACCATGCTGCACGCCAACGTGGCAGTGGCGCCGGCCATGCTGCTGAACACCATTATGCTGGACCTGGACCGCTTCGTCGGCAATGCTCCGCAGCACGATGACGTCACGCTCATGCTGTTGCGCGCAACCTGAGATCGTCAGTTCAGCTACGCCACCGCTTTGGTGAACAGAGCATTCACGGCCGCAATGTTGGGCAGAAGCTCTGGCGGCACACCATGCCGTTGTTGCAGGTAAGCAGGATCGTTATACGTGAGCCACGACTTCCCTTCGGCATCTTCCCAGAATAGCGCTTTCAGCGGCAGGTCGATTGCCACCGTAGGAGCCGCCTGCATCAACGGAGTCCCGCCTTTCGGGCTGCCAAAGATAAGCAGCTTGGTGGGTCGCAGAGTCAGGCCAACTTTCTCGGCCTCCCCGCTGTGGTCTATGCGGGCAAATATTTGAATTCCGCGCTCTGCCAGCAAAGACTCCAGGCGTTTCATGGTTTCCTCGACCGAGTGCTTGCTGGCCAGTTGAACGAGACCATTTTCGCTTTTTTCGCTCATAGCAATTCCTGTTTTGTCATCCCATGCCGCCACGACGACACTGGAAGAAGTTGTAGTCCCAGGGTCCCAATTCGACGTACAGTCCCGACGCCGCCATTTCATTCCCGTCGCGGTCATAAGTCGCACCCGAAAGAGCATCAACCAAGCGCCAAGTATTCCCCCGCAGGTCGTCCCACGGCACCTGCACCCGGGCTTGAACGGCGCTGTCGCTGAGATTGACCAGAATGAGACGCCGATCATCGTCCTTGGCCCAGCTCCAGGCCACGAGGTTTTGATAGCTCGAATTATCAGGCCAGCCGGAACGCTCGCACAGCCTCCATTGACCATCGCGAAACACCGGAGCGTTGATGGCTGCGAGGAGCCTTCCGTAGAAAGCCTGCAACGGCTCATCCGCGGGCTCATCGGGCCGTCTGCCTAGAAAGACAGGCAGCCTCACCTTTCGGCCTTCAAATTGTCCTTCATGGAAGAGTCTTGCTCCCGTGAGGGTGGACACCGTTACTGCGGCGGCCCGCTCCTTTGCCGGCGAAAACGTCGCTGCGGCCCGAGGCTCGTCGTGGTTCTCGATGAAGCGAACAAGCTTTTCCTGGTAGGCAAGGTCAGCGCACAGATGCAGCCGAACGCTCTCCGCGTTGTCCTGCTCCAGCCGGTCATAGAGCCTCTTGTCGTAGCAGAAGTCGAACCCCTGCTGTTGCAGTTCCCACTCCAGGTCCCAATAAGCCTCGGCCATGAAAAGGAAGTTCGGGTGCGCTTTCTTAACGGCCGAGATCAAATCGATCCAATACTCTGTCGCAGGCCGTTGACCGGCGCGGCTGCCCCAGGTGCGTTCGAAGATCTCGTTCAGCAACAGCATCGCCATGTCGCAGCGCACGCCATCGCATTGGCCGGCGATACTGGAAACGGTTTCCATCGCCGCTTGCCGAAGCCCAGGCTGAAAAGCATTGAGCTGTAACACGTCGGGCCATGCCGGAAAGTACGGATCGCGGCCGCAGGCAAAAACCCTTTTGCCTACCACAATGTAAGATGCCGGATCGTTTCTGGCATCCTCCGCGCTGCCCTGAATGAAGTACTCAGGGTGTTCGACGACCCATGGGTGGTCCGGCGCTACATGGTTCGGCACGAAATCCAGGATCAGCTTCATTCCTCGCTTCGCAAGTTCCTGCCGGGCGATAGCGAGACCTTCAGGACCTCCGAAATGCTGGTCAACCACGTAGCGTCGTACGCAATAGGGAGACCCCACATTGTCTGCGGGACGAAAATCAGGCAGGGCCCGCCGGAAATCAGCGAGCAGGTTTGGATTTTGATTGGCAATGGCGATGCCCGCCGGACTTCGTTCCCAAACTCCCATCAGCCACACTGCATCGAAGCCGTACCTGGCGATGGCGTCCCATTCGGCTGCGGGTACTGAAGCCAAGTCAACTGTAGATCCAGATTTCTGCTTGAGGCTGGAAAGCCAGACCCAGGTATTGATCTCGTACAATGTGGGATATCGAGGCCAGCAGGACAAGATTGGCACTCCACTACTGACGGGGTAGAAACGCAGCGATTATACGCCGTTGATATAACAGTGATGTTGCCTTGCATCATCTGCGACAAAAGGCAGCACGGGAAACGTCGCAAGGCTAGAACCACCCGTCATCGTGTAAGAATGGGAACATGCGAGCAAATCGCTGGGATGCTGTCATCTTCGACTACGGCCGGGTGCTGAGCCAGCCGCCGACTCACGCTGACTTGCAGGAATTCGCCGCGTTGGTCGGGGTCAGCGAGCCGCCTTTTTTCGAGATCTACTCCAATACCCGCCATGAGTACGACTGCGGCCGCGCGGACTTCCGGCAGCACTGGCAATCGTTTTCCGACGCGGCGGGCGTCCAGCTGTCGCCCGAACAGGTGGAGCGCATCTCCGCAATGGAAAACCGCATGTGGCTGCAGGTCAATCCTGAAGCAATCGCGCTCGCTCGTGAGATTAAGGCGCACGGAGTACGGACGGCAATTCTGTCGAACATGCCTCACGACCTGCTGGCCTACGTGCGTAAGGAGTTTACCTGGCTGGACGAGTTCGAGCTCAAGATCTGGTCCTGCGAGCTGGGTGTTGTGAAGCCTGATCCGGAGATCTACCGTGTCTGCCTCGACGCCCTGGGCTGCGAGCCGGGACGGACGCTGTTT
Organism: uncultured Acidobacteriaceae bacterium; assembly: GCA_963843005.1. GTDB lineage: Bacteria > Acidobacteriota > Terriglobia > Terriglobales > Acidobacteriaceae > Bog-257. The sequence continues at coordinate 77,323 of CAWJIW010000019.1, forward strand.
TTCGACGACCGGCTAAACAATGTGGAAGGCGCCCGGGAACAGGGCATGGAAGCGCACCTATTCGAGTCGGCAGAGCAGGCACGGGCCATCGTTCTGGCAGGGCTCGACGGCAAGAAACGCAGGGATTGACCTCCCGGTTACATTCCCAATGGCATTGCGAGCCGAAACAAATCAACGCGCCAATCCGTACAATCCTTTGGGTAGACATTTCTTCCCAGGGAAAACGCAATGGTGAGCTGCGGCTGCGGACCTTCGCCAGTCTGATGATTCCCAGGTTCGGGTGCGTTGGTACGCCTCCGGTTTTGCGGTGGTTGCCTTGATTGTTGCGGCGCGCCTGTTGCTGCACCTGTTGACGGCCAACCGCTACGGCATCTTTCGCGACGAACTGTACTACCTTGCCTGCAGCCGGCATCTGGACTGGGGCTATGTGGATATGCCCCCGTTCATTCCGGCCGTAACCTGGCTGTTCACCACGCTGTTCGGGCCTTCGCTGTTCGTCATCCGCCTCATCCCGGCAATAGCGGGCTGCGGAGCCATCGCGCTCACCGGGTATCAGGCGTACCAGTTCGGCGGACGGCGCTTCGCGATGACATTGGCAGCCTTGGCGATGGCGGTTTCTGCCGTATTCGTGATTAACGGTCATCTCCTCGGAACCAATGACTTCGAGGCGCTGTTCTGGATGGGCTGCGCCTCCATCGTTATCCGCATCATCCAGACTGGCAATCAGAGACTCTGGCTATGGTTCGGCGTTCTCGCCGGCGTCGGATTGCTGAACAAGTATTCGATCGCTGTGTTTGGGCTGGGTATCGTCGTCGGATTACTGTTCACGCCGGAGCGCAAGGCCTTCGCGCACACGTGGATCTGGCTGGCCGGCGGGCTTGCGTTTCTGATTTTCCTGCCGAACCTGCTGTGGAATGTTCACCGTGACTGGCCGTTCGTGCAGTTGATGCACAACATTCGCGCCAGCGGCCGCGACGTCGCTCTGAATCCCTTGCAATTCATGCTGCAGCAGATCTTGATGGTGAATCCGTTCGCGCTCCCTCTGTGGCTGGCGGGACTGGGTTGGCTGTTCTTCGGCCGCGGCGGGCGGCGTTATCGCGTTCTCGGCTGGGCGTACCTGGTCACGCTCGCCTTCTTCATGGCTCAACACGGCAAGGATTACTATGTCGCCCCGGCGTATCCCATGCTGCTCGCGGCCGGTGGCGTGGTCTGGGAAGCGTGGATCGAGCGCACCCAGCGGGCGTGGTTGAAGCCAGTGTTCGTTCTGGTGCTGATAGTTCCGGCAGTGGTGTTCATGCCCCTTATTGCTCCGGTCATCAGCCCCGAGCAGTTTGTTGCTTTTACACGTGCCATTCACTTCACGCCACCAGTGAGCGAGCACAGCCATGCGCGATCTCCGCTGCCGCAGTATTATTCCGACGAACTGGGCTGGGAAGCGATGGTGGCTGAAGTCGCGCGCGTGTATCACAGCCTGCCGCCCGAGGTTCAGGCCAAAACCGCGATCAAGGCCGATGATTACGGCCAAGCCGGCGCAATTGACTACTATGGGCCAAAGTACGGGCTGCCGAACGCGATCTGCGAACACCAGAACTACTGGTACTGGGGCACGCACGGGTACACCGGCGAGAGCATAATTGTGATGGGCGAAGGCGATCCTGAGCATCTTGCACAACTCACGGAGCACTCGGAGAAAGTGGGCCACTTCGAGTACCCCTATGCGCTCGAAGACTTCGATATCTATTACGTACAGGGGTTGAAGGTTCCTCTGCAACAGCTCTGGCAGCACGAAAAGAACTGGGATTAAACAGGGCGCGGACGATTTGCTTTGCCAGCAAGGCCCGGATAGCGGCGCCAGTTAGGCGAGGCTACTCTGTGAGCATGCAAACCGAACTTCAGCACCAATGGCAACAAGTGTTGGCGCGCGATGCCCGCCAGGACGGACGATTCGTATTCGCAGTACGCACGACTGGCATCTATTGCCGGCCCTCATGCCCCAGCCGGCGGCCACGCCGCGACTCGGTGGAATTTTTTGCCGATCCGCGCGACGCCGAGCGCGCCGGATATCGGGCGTGCCTGCGCTGCAAGCCGACCGAAGTCTCAGCCCAGGCGCAGTACGTGGTACGTGCCCGGCAACTGCTGGACAATGCGGAAGGAGTCGTGACCCTGGCGCAACTCAGCAAACGAGTTGGCCTGAGCCCGTTCCACCTGCAACGTCTGTTCAAACGGGCCACCGGCCTCAGCCCGCGCGAGTATCAATCGGCACGGCGGATGCAGCAGGTCAAGACCGGCCTGCGCAAAGGAGAAGACGTGACCACCGCGATGTACGACGCCGGCTTTAGTTCCCCCAGCCGGTTGTACGAGAAAGCTACGGAACAGCTTGGCATGACGCCCGGCACCTACCGCCGAGGCGGTGCAGGTGCACGCATTACGTTCGCAATCGCGCCCACTCCTTTGGGGCGGATGCTGGTGGCGGCCACCGAACGCGGCTTGTGCGCTGTGCGTTTCGGGGAAAGCGCAACCGAACTGGAGCGCGACTTGCGTGAAGAATTTCACGCCGCAGAATTGCATCGCAACGACGTTGAAATGGGACGTTACGTCGGTCCCCTGATGGCGAGCCTTCGCGGCGAGAACACAATCGTCCACCTCCCGCTCGACGTGCGCGCCACAGTTTTCCAGAAGAAAGTCTGGGAGACGCTACAGCGCATTCCGCGCGGCCAAACTCGCAGCTACAGCGAGATTGCCCGCCAGATCGGCGATCCCAACGCTGTGCGCGCGGTCGCTCGGGCTTGTGCCTCAAACCCGGTTGCGCTGGCAGTGCCCTGTCATCGGGTCGTGCGCAGCGATGGCGACCTTGCCGGATACCGCTGGGGAGTCGACAGGAAGAAGAAGCTGCTGGAGCGGGAGCAGGCAAGCTCTTGAATCATTTTCGACTGGCATGTGAGGGCGCTCGCCCAAGCGCCCTCGCCTTGTCAATTTTCCCGATTTGAAACACTCCCAACCTCGGCTTCCCATCGCCTCATCGCTCATTTATACTTGCCCGTTTGCTTCTTCAGTTAGACTGCGCGAACTGATACGGCGGCATCCAAGCCATCTCGGATGGCGCGCCCGTGTAACCGCCGTCACAGACAATTTCCAGCAAGAGTAGTAGTGTCGCCTTATTACAAAGGCAAGGAGTGCCCGAGTGAAGATCCTGGTCTGCATGAAGCAGGTACCGCAGAAGGACGCGCCGCTGAAGCTGAACGAGAGCGGGACGTGGATTCGTGAAGACGTGTCATATGAAGTAAACGAGCCTGATGCCTACGCCCTGGAAGAGGCGCTGCGCCAGAAAGAGAAGCACGGGGGCGAAGTGGTGGTGATCACCAGCGGACCGGCGCGCGCGCAGCAGGTCTTGCGCGAAGCGCTGGCCAAGGGCGCCGATCGCGCCATCCACCTCGAAGGCGACGGCTTCGTTACGCTCGACGCCTTCAATACCGCCAAAGCCTTCTCCGCCGTGGTTAAGGACGAGCAATTCGACCTTGTATTTACTGGGTTGCAATCGGACGATTATGGCTTCGCGCAGACCGGCGTGATTCTTGCCGAGCTGCTGGGCTGGCCGCACGCCACCATCATCATGCAAATCGAGAAGACCGATGGCGGCATTCGGGTGAAGCGCGAGCTCGAAGCGGGCTTCTTCCAGTTTGTGGACATGCCGTTGCCCTCGGTTCTGACCATCCAGTCCGGCATTAACAAATTGCGTTATGCCACGTTGATCGGCATTAAGCAGGCCAAGAACAAGCCACTGAAGAAGGTGGCTTTCGACGAAGTCAAGTCAGCCTTGGGAGAAAACCTGCAGAAGATCGAAAAACTGTATATTCCGCAGAAGACGAAAAAGACCGAGGTACTGGAAGGACCTCCGGCGGAAGTCGCGAAGAAGCTGGTGGACAAGTTGCGCAACGAGATTCGGGTCATCTAGCGCGAACCCAAGCGGGTGAGCTGAATTGGCGCCGATGCACCGGGGCCAGAGATTCGAAAGAAGTGAAACCGGCGAGTCGCGACGCAGGCGCAGTTGCGCGGGAGGCGGCCATGCCATCTTCGGAAGAAAAACGTGAGACCGGTACAGCGCTCATGAGTATTGGTTGGATCATGGTGCTGTTTGCATTCCTGGTAATGTTTTATCAGCCAGCGGCAGTCAAGCTGGGAGAAACGCGATTCGCGGTTATCGCAGGTGTCCTGGTTTGTGCAGGGCTGTTTCTCAATGTTATCGGCGCTCGAATGCGGGCGCGAAATCGCTGAACCGTGGTTGGATGGCTATCGTGCCGAGCGGCGCGGCCTTGTGCGTCGGGCGCGAAAGGAAGTCATATCTTCATAGCAGCCGTAACGGAGCTGGGACGGGAGTTTCAGCTCGAGTCGGCATATTTGAGAACGGAACGAAATGGCAGACACAATCCTGGTTGTAGTCGAGCAACGTGAAGGCAAACTGAACCGCGTTTCGTGGGAGACGCTTACTGGGGCGCAGGCCATCGCCGCGGACACCGGCTGGACCCTGGAAGCCGCCGTGCTGGGCAGCGGAGTAGCCGATATCGCCAGGGAGCTGGCGGCGAAGAAGGTCTCCAAGGTATACGATCTCGAGTCAGCAAAGCTGGAGCCCTACACGCCGGACGGGTTCGCCGCCGCTCTCAAGCAGTTCGTCGGTCAAAACCAGCCCCGGCTGCTGCTGATGCCGCACACTTATCAGGTGCGCGACTTCGCTCCCAAGCTGGCGACTGCGTTGAATCGTTCTCTCATCAGCGACGCCATCGGCTACAAATACGAGGGCGGCAAGCTGCTGTTCACGCGCCAGATGTTCCAGGGTAAGTTCGCGGCGGATGTGTCGTTCATCGGTGAACCACCGTATTTCGCCACTTTCCAGAACGGCGCGTTCCGCGCCGACAAAGTGGAAGAGGGTACTGCTGCTGCGCCCGTCGAGACCATCAATCTCGACGTTGCTGATGGAGTTGTGCGCAACCAACCCGAGGCCCCGTTCAAAGAGGCCAAACAGGCCGTGGACCTGACCCAAGCCGAGATCATCGTCGCGGTGGGTCGCGGAATTAAAGAGCAGAAGAACATCGAAATTGCACAGCAACTCGCTAGTGCCCTGGGCGGAGAGCTGGCCGCTTCGCGTCCTATCTGCGACTCGGGCTGGCTGCCCATGGATCGCCAAGTCGGCTCTTCGGGCCAGACGGTGGCGCCTAAGCTGTATCTTGCGCTCGGTATCAGCGGCGCCATTCAGCACGTCGTCGGCATGAAAGGCGCGCGCACCATCATAGCGGTGAACAAAGATGCCGAGGCGCCCATCTTCGAGATCGCAGACATTGCAGTGGTCGGCAATCTGTTCGATATCGTGCCTCCGCTGATCGAAGAAGTGAAGAAGGCAAAGGGAGCCTAGGGCGTTGGGACGAGTGCCGTCTGAGAGTGGTAAGGTGGGCGCATGAACTTGCGCCCATGTTTTTGCGTAGTATTACGGTATTGTCGCCTTACGATGCTTGCGTTCTAATGCAGTAGTATTGCCACCGTTGAAGAAGCAGATAATTGCCAAGACCCATTCGCCCAGGAAGATTTAATGATCGTTTTTCGTAAGCCGCTTCCCGGCATTGACCGCCCGACGATGGAGGCCGATGTCGTGATTGTGGGTGGAGGACCTGCGGGCATGGCCTGCGCTCTCCGCTTGTCGCAGCTGATCGACGAGCACAATGCCAAACACCCCGACGCACAGCTCACAAAAGAGAATATTTACGTGCTGGAAAAGGCGCGCGAAGCCGGCGCCCATTGCCTCTCAGGCGCGCTGCTTGACCCGCGCTCCATGCGTGAGTTGCTGCCGGGCTTCGAAAAGGAGGCCCCGCTCGACGCGGCGGTCACCAAGGAAGCCGTTTACTACCTGACCCGAAACGGCAAGTTCAAGTTCCCTATTACTCCTCCGCCGATGCGCGATCACGGCAACTACGTCATCTCGATTAACCGGTTTGTAAAGTGGCTGGGCAGCAAAGTGGAAGAAGCCGGAATCACCTTGTTCACGGGATTTGCCGGCTCCGAGTTGTTGTTTACGGACGGGCGTGTAACAGGCGTGCGTACCGACGACAAAGGCGTGGACAAGAACGGCGAGCGGAAGTCGAACTTCGAACCCGGGTACGATCTGACGGCGAAGGTCGTAATCCTGGCTGAAGGCACGCGCGGCTCGTTGACCAAGCAGCTGATAGGCCGCTTCCAGCTCGACCGCGAACGCAACCCGCAGACCTACGGTGTAGGCGTGAAGGAACTCTGGGAGCTTCCCGCTGGGCGAGTCGCACCCGGTGAAGTCATCTACACCATGGGGTACCCGCTTAGCTTCCAGGAGTACGGAGGCGCCTGGATTTACGGCTCGAAGGACAACCTGGTTTCGCTCGGCTTCGTCACCGGACTCGACTATGACGACCCGCGCATTGACCCCCAGCACGTGCTGCAGGAATTCAAGAAGCATCCGTTCATCGCCAAGCTGCTGGAAGGCGGAAAAATGGTGCGCTACGGCGCAAAATCCCTGCCGTATGGTGGCTGGTGGTGTATTCCTCCGCTGGCAGGCGATGGCTGGCTGGTGCTTGGAGATTCTGCCGGTTTTCTGAACTCGCAAAGGCTGAAAGGGATTCATCTTGCCATCAAGAGCGGAATGCTGGCGGCCGAGACAGCCTTCGAAGCCATGGCCAAGAACAATTTCTCACTCGAGGTGCTGGAAGGTTTTCAAGATCGCGTCGAAAAAAGCTGGATCAAGACTGAGCTGTGGCCGGTGCGCAACTTCCATCAGGGCTTCGAGCACGGTTTCCTATCCGGCATGTTCCACGCCGGAATTCAGCAGCTCACTGGCGGACATGGTCTGCGCGCGCATTACTCCAACGAGGCGGGCCATCGTCGCATGCAGCGTCTCGACCGGCTTCCGGCGGACGGCGGCGCCGAGGCAAACATCATCGGTCCCGCTAAAGGCGACAGCAAGCTCACCTTCGACAAGCTCACCGACGTCTACTACTCGGGCACGAAGCATGAAGAGGACCAGCCCGCGCACCTGGTGATCCACGACACCACCATCTGCAACGAGCGCTGCGTCAAGGAATTCGGCAACCCCTGCAAGAACTTCTGCCCAGCAAGTGTGTACGAAATGGTGGAGGCCACCGACACGCCGAGCGGGTTGCAAATCCATCTGAACTTCTCCAATTGCGTGCATTGCAAGACCTGCGACATCATGGACCCGTACGAGATCATCACCTGGGTGCCACCCGAGGGCGGCGGCGGGCCAAACTACGAAGGCATGTGAGAGAGGTCGCGGTTCGCTATTCGCGTTTTGCGGTTCGCTTTTCGCGGTTCACTTGTAGGCTGGAATCTCCGGCCCTGCCACAAATCTCTCTGCCGACTGCTGCTTTCTTTTCCCTGTAGCGTCTATAATCACGGTACTGTTTCCGACCTCCGCGGCCTGACGGAATATCCATGGCTGCGGCGGCGGTGTTCCGCGGGCTTTTGCGGAACCGAGGGTGTGGAGGGAAACGTCCACGCCTCCCGTGCTTGGAAAGGAAACGAGCATCCGCGCTGTGTGTCTTCACGCGGAGTCGCTATCTTTCCCCGCACAAAAACAGTTTTGAGTTTCGAGTGATGAAACGAAAACATCGTCCGGCGTGGTTATAGGGGTCCTTCGACTCCGGCGGCCAAAAGCAGGCCGCCTCCGCTCAGGATGACAGAAGCAATGGTTCGCCAAAAGCTGCTGGAAGCTAAGAGCCAATGGCGAACGGCCAAAGGCGAGAAGTGAAAAGCGTGCTTCTTTACGACAAATTCGGACGGCGCATCAGCGATCTACGGATCTCCATCACCGATCGCTGCAACTACAAGTGCGTCTATTGCCGCTCGGGCAATGACGGGCCGCAGTTCCCCGAGATGCCGATTTCGGACTACCTGCGCATCGCGCGCGTCTTTGTCGAGATGGGAATCACGAAGGTCCGTCTCACCGGCGGCGAGCCTCTGCTGCGCAAGGGTCTCATCGAGATGGTGGACGAACTGGGCCGCATGCGCACACCGGAGGGCGATGTGCTCGATATCGCCATCACCACCAACGGCCACCTCCTGGCCGAAATGGCGCAGCCACTGGCCGACGCCGGGCTGAGCCGCGTCACCGTTTCGATGGACGCCGTCAATCCCGAAGAGTTCGCGCGCATCACGCGCGTGCCCAACGGCTATGACCGCGTGCTGGCCGGAATCCGTGCCGCACAACGCGCCGGGCTTAACCCGGTCAAGGTCAATTGCGTGCTTCTGCGCGGCTTCAACGACGACCAGATCACCGCCTTCGGCCGTTTCGCGCGCGAAGAGGGCGTCGTCGTCCGCTTCATCGAATTCATGCCGCTGGAGGAAGACCGCGTTTGGTCGCCTGAGATCGTGGTCGCGCTCGACGAAATCCTGCGCCGCATGGCCGAATTCATGCCCCTGCGCGAAGTCGGAGCACGCCGGCAGCGAGACCGCGCGCCGCTACGTTTTCGAGGACGGTATCGGGGAGATTGGCATCATCGCTCCGGTATCGCATCCCTTTTGCGGACATTGCAGCCGGGTTCGGGTCACCTCGGACGGCAAGATCCGCACCTGTCTCTTCTCTGTCCGCGAGCATGACTTGGCTGGGTTGATGCTGCGGGGCGCCAGCGACGAAGATATGGTCGAATTCATCCTGCACGCCGTTGATCACAAGGAAGAACGTCACCATATTGGCGAGCCGGGATTCATTCCGGCGTCAAGGACGATGGTGCATATTGGGGGATGAAAAGCAGCAACTAGTAACTAGCTACTAGCAATTAGCCGCTGGCATCGAACTCGGCCTGCTTTGCTTGTTTCCCTTGCATTCAAAGCTGTTAGGCGTAACAATAACTAAGGTTGGATGCTTGTCACAGCGCCTTGTGAGCAAGCGGGCCGCGTCCGGGTTAGGCGCGGTTCTCGTTTTTGTAACGAAGTCGTCAGACAGGGCATCCAATGAATTGAGTTGTAAGAAGCGTCAACTGCAGCTTCAACATCCCCGCAGGTCGGGCGCAGTAAGCGTAGTGGACCTACTGGAGCCGCAGGTCAGCTTTCAACATCCCCGTTCCGGGGCGAGGTTTCCGATCACTGCGGATACTACGCGGCTGGAACTGAAGGCAGCGACAAAAGAAGATGGCTACTGCACCGATTACAGAAGCGGCCTCGTGCTCGCTTGAAAACTATCTCGTACTCCCAGACCGCTCCATGGACGCACGTATTGCGGCCGCCAGGCGAATGCTGGGCGCCGAGTGCGTCATCCTGGGACACCATTATCAGCGCGATGAAGTCGTGCGCTTCGCCGATTACCGCGGTGATTCCTACCGTCTTTCGCAGATGGCGGCGCAGGCCAAAGGCAGCTACATTGTCTTCTGCGGCGTGCACTTCATGGCGGAGAGCGCGGACATTCTCGGGCGGCCGGGGCAAGCGGTCATCCTGCCCGACCTGAACGCCGGGTGTTCCATGGCCGATATGGCCGAGATTTCGCAGGTGGAAGATGCCTGGGAACAATTCGTCAACCTTGGCCTCACCGACGACGAGGGCCGCGGCATTACCCCAATCACCTACATGAACTCCACCGCCGCGATCAAGGCGTTCTGCGGCGAGCGGGGAGGCCTGGTTTGCACTTCGTCCAACGCGAAGGCCGCGTTCGAGTGGGCGTTTCGCCGCAACGAGAAGATCTTCTTCCTGCCTGACCAGCATCTGGGCCGCAACACCGGATTCGCCCGAGGCATACCGCTGGATGAGATGGTGGTGTGGGACCCGTACATGTTGCAAGGCGGGCAGTCGGTCGAACGGCTGCGCAAAGCCAAGGTCATTCTGTGGAAAGGCCATTGCTCGGTCCACCAGCGCTTCCTCCCCGAACACGTGGACAAGGTTCGAGCGAATTATCCCGGCATCCAGGTCATCGTTCATCCCGAGTGCCGCTGGGAGGTCTGCCAGAAAGCCGACGGAATCGGATCCACCGACCACATCATTAAACTGGTGGAGCAAGCTCCCGCCGGAAGCTCGTTTGCCATCGGTACCGAAATCCACCTGGTGAACCGGCTGGGAAAGGAAAATCCGGACAAGCAGGTCATTACGCTCGACGATTCCGGTTGCCTGTGCACGACCATGTTCCGCATCTCGCCACAACACCTTTGCTGGGCGCTGGAGAACCTGGTAGACGGCAAAATCGTCAACCAGATCAAAGTAAGAGAGAATGTAAAGATGTGGGCGCGCGTGGCTCTTGATAGGATGTTAGAAGTCCAGTGATTATTCGCAAGCGCCCTCGTGAGAGATATGCCCGGCGGATCCCGCGGTATTGGTCCGATCTGCGGGAGTATCGCCTCCGCGTCAAGAATCGCCGCAAGGCGGAGAACCAAGCCAAGCTGGGAAGTGTAGATATGTCGCGCACGTTTACCGTTTCCGAAGCCCAAAACCTGTTGCCTGTTCTGGAGTCGTTGTTGCGCTCCGCCATGCAGGCCAAGACGTTGATCGAAGAGGTTGACGCCGAACTGCAATCCTTGTCGAGCCGCATCTTCATCAACGGCGGCATGCTGGTGGATGTGGTTTCGGTGGCCCGCCGCAAGGCCGAGCGTGAGAAGGCGGTGCAGCGCGCCAAGGATGCCGTCGCCGAGATTGATTCCATCGGGGTCCAGGTGAAAGACCTCGATATCGGTCTGCTCGATTTCCCCTGCGTGGTTGGGGACGACATCATTCTGCTCTGCTGGAAGCTGGGCGAGAAAGAGATCACGCACTGGCACAGCACCACAGAAGGCTTTGCCGGCCGCAAGCCGATTGATGAGCGCATCCTGCGGGGCCAGAAGAAGAGCAACTGACGCCTCCTCATGATTCAGCTCTCCTCTGCCGGCAAGCGCTTCGGCCCCAAACTTCTCTTCGACAATCTTGATTGGCTCATCACCTCCCACGATCGCGTGGGATTGGTTGGCGCCAACGGCACGGGCAAATCGACTCTCCTGAAAATCCTGGGTGGCCTCGAGTCGCTCGATTACGGCAGCATCACCTCGGCAAGAAACACGACCTTCGGCTATCTGCCGCAGGATGGACTACAGCTCTCCGGCCGCACCGTATTCGACGAATGTATGTCGGTCTTCAGCGATCTCCGCTCCCTGGAGCAGGAGATGGAAGACCTCGCCCACAAGATCGGCGAACTCGACCACACCTCCAGCGAATACGCGCAGGTGGCCGACCGCTACCAGCGCATCCTGAGTGAGTTCCGGGTGAAGGATGGCTATGCGCTCGACTCTCAGGTCGGGACTGTGCTGGACGGCCTGGGCTTTCGCAAGGAAGACTGGACGCGCTACACGGAAGAGTTCTCCGGCGGATGGCAGATGCGCATTGCTCTCGCCAAGCTGCTGCTGTCGAAACCAAACCTGTTGCTGCTGGACGAGCCCACCAACCATCTGGACCTCGAAACCCGCAATTGGCTGGAGCAGTATCTGCTGGGATATCCATACGCCTACCTGCTCATTTCTCACGACCGCTATTTCCTGGATGTGACGGTGGATCGCATCGTGGAAATCTGGAACAAGCGTGTGCAGTTCTACAGCGGCAATTACGAGAAATACTTGCAGCAAAAACAGGAACGGCGTGATTCCCTGGTCGCCGCGTACAAAAATCAGCGGGAACGAATTGAGCAGCTGGAAGCGTTCATCAACCGCTTCCGCTATCAGGCGACCAAGGCCAAGCAGGTGCAGAGCCGAATCAAGGAACTGGAGAAGATCGAGCGCATCGAAATCCCGCCGGACGAGAAAACCATCCACTTCACCTTCCCGCAGCCGAACCCGAGCGGACGGTTAGTCGTCGAGTGCGCTGATGTGGCCAAGAACTACGGGGCCAAAGAAGTATTCCGCGACGTGAGCTTTACCATCCAGCGTGGAGACCGTATTGCCCTGGTCGGAGTGAACGGCGCCGGCAAGTCAACCCTCATCAAGCTGCTGACCGGCATCGAGCCGCTCACGGCGGGAACGCTGCAATTGGGCCACAATGTTGAGCCGGACTACTTTGCGCAGGACCAGTACAAGGAACTCGATCCGTCACGGCGGATGCTCGAAGACCTCTCCGATGTGGCGCCGCAGAAGACGATGACGGAGTTGCGCGGGCTGCTGGGGTGCTTCCTGTTTTCCGAGGACGACGTCTTCAAGCCCATCGGCGTGCTCTCCGGCGGCGAGCGCAACCGCTATGCCCTGGCGCGCATGCTCCTGCATCCTTCGAACTTCCTGCTGCTGGACGAGCCGACCAACCACCTCGACATGCGAGCCAAGGACGTGCTGCTCGAGTCGCTGGAGAGATACAACGGCACCGTCGTTTTTGTTTCGCATGACCGCTATTTCATCGACAAGCTGGCCACTCGCGTCTTCGAGATCGGCGGTGGCCGCATCGAGGTCTTCCCTGGCAACTACGAGGACTATCTCTGGCGCAAACAGCGAGCCGATAGCTCCGCGAACGACGCTGCCGGTCTGGCGGGTGCTGCCGGCAACTGGGCTCCCACATTGTCGGACGTCCCCGGCTACGAGGAACAAAAGTCCGTATCCAGAAAGCGTGTGAACCCTATCAAGCGCAAGCAAATAGAGGAACGCTGCAAGCAGGTCGAGGAAAAAGTCGCACAACTGGAAAGCGGCATCGCCGAGTGCGAGCGGGAACTACAGTCGTTTGTCAGCGTGGAGGAAACAGCACGCTGGACTGATTTGCTGGCCCAGCGCCGCGCAGAATTAGAGCCCCTTATGAGCGAGTGGGAAGAGCTCTCTCACGTTTTGGAACAGACAAACGCTTAGCGCTGCCTCAGGGTTTCATTCCTTCCTTCCACGTTGGCGTGAAGTCCGTGTTCGCCAGCCACGTCACAGGCCCAATCATGGAAGCAATGACGGCATCGAGATGTTGCCAGTCCACTTTCGCCAACGTATCCGTGGGCTGGTGGTAATCCTTGTGCAATCCATAGCTCGAAACGGTTTGCGCAACAATCCCGTCCTTCGCAAGCGCGTAATTGTCAGAGCGGGCGAAGAAGTTCTGCTCCGGATGCGGATCGCCAGTCAACTTTGCTCCATGCTGCGCCAGCGCCGGCCCCAGGTCGCTACGCTCCCAACCCGTAAGCCATAGCTGATCGTATTGCAGCTCCGGATCGGGACGCGCGATCATTTCAAACTCGAGATTCGCCACGATGTCTTGCAAGTCAAATGCCGGATGTTCCAGAAAATATCTCGCACCGACCAAGCCCGCCTCTTCGCTGCCCCACAAGGCAAAGACTAAACTTCGCTTTGGCCTCGGTTCTTTCGCCAGAACCCGTGCCAGTTCCATCACCGCCACAGTTCCGGAAGCGTCGTCATCCGCCCCGGGATAGGTCTTACCGTGCCTCACGCCGAGATGATCGAGATGGGCGCTGAGCAGGATAATCTGCTCCTTTTCGCGCGGTGCCTTCGATCTTGGCCAGCACGTTCCAGGTATGCGAGGTTTTCCACGGGGTCACCTCGGCATGCCATTTCACCATCGTTCCGTCAGGGGCCATCCAGAGTTGATTGGCTGCGTCCGTGCTGGCGAAAACGACATTCGGGCCGGGAGCATCATCACCGAACTTTGTCGTCGCTCGCGGCATTCCGCTCGATAGCTGCTCGAACCGGTGTTTCCCGTCGGAGGGCTCCGGGACGACAATTATCGCCGCCTTGCTCTGCATGTAACGCTGCACGAGCTTTCCCACATCCTGCATGCTGGTTCCAGGCTTCAGCCTCAGCAGAACCACAGCTCCTTCCTTGACGTCAGCAGGCGGAGTGTTTCCATCGGTCGCGTCCAGGTTCTGCAAGGGGCCGGAGACATCCGGCTGCGAGACCCGCAAGACCGCCATTTCTTTTCCGTGCGTCCAGGTCACCGAGCGCGCAGGGGACTCGCCCGTGTGGAACGACAGCACCGGCGCAGCGGTCACTTTCCGCGATCGAAGCGTTGCCACCTGGATATAGCGTCCATTCCCGGCTGCCGGAGCCAGACCATATTGGGCAAGCTTGCGGGCGATGAACTGCGCAGCGTGATATTCGTCTATGGTTCCGCTACCGCGTCCACGCAGCGCAGCGCCAGCAAGGTAGTCGAGGTTGCTGCGTACACAAGCAGCGCAAAGCTGAGGAAGAGGAGGTGTTGGTGCTTGTTGCTGGAGATTCGCGGATGCATCCCGGCCGGCTGCGGACAGTCGCTAGCGAAACCGAAATCGCAACTAGAACGACAGAAAGCAGCCGAGACTGGGAATCCGCTATCTTGCGAGAGTTCAATATCGGCTTCACCTCGACTAGATTCCAATCCAGCCGGCGCGAATTGCCAGCAGGCTCGCCACCGCGACCACGATCCACAGCACAGTGCCCTGCAGCAGCGGACGCGGACCAACCTTGCGCAGCGCGGCCGGCGAGAGGCTTGCGCCAATCAGAAACAACGTGATGATCAGCATCAACTTGCCCGCGTTACTCAGGAACGTGTACGCGGCTGCACCGGGAAAGAAATAGGTGTTGGCCACGGCCGCCAGGCAGAAAAACAAGATAAACCACGGCCATTGAATGCGCGTCTTGCTGCCTTTTATCGCTGCCGTTGCGATGGCCAATGGCACAATCCACAGCGCCCGCGCCAGTTTCACGGTGGTCCCCACCGCCAGCGCCACTGCACCGTATTTCGCCGCGGCTCCGACAACCGAACTAGTGTCGTGAATGGCCAGGGCCGCCCATAATCCGAACTGGTTCTGCGAGAGCTTGAGCATCAAGCCGATGGTCGGGAAAGTGAGCAGCGCGACCGAATTGAGCACGAAAATTGTGCCCAGCGAAACCGACATCTCGTCTTCGGTGGCGCCTGTAATCGGCCCCACGGCCGCAATGGCACTGCCCCCGCAGATTGCGGTTCCGGTAGAGATGAGGAACGCGGGCCGAGGCCGCACCGCCATCAGCTTGCCCAAGACGGTTCCTACCAGCAGCGCAAAGCCGATACTCAACGCGGTGTAAAGAAATCCACTCCGGCCGGCATGCACCACCTCTTGCAGATTCATCCCGAAGCCCAGACCTACGACAGCGGACTGCAGCAATATCCTGGAGAGCCTCCTCGATTCGTCCTTATAGGGATGAGTTGAGATCGCGCCGAAGAGGAGACCGGCAAGCAAAGCCAGCGGCGGGGAGGCCCACGGTGTCAGGCAAAAAAAGAGCCCCAAGGCAAAAAGAATTCGGGAGTTCATCGAGAAGAAGTCTGCCCTTGCGAGTTAACCGCCATTGTATGTCGCCACCGCCGTGCCAGGGCGAAACTGTTTGGTCACTTTGCCAAATTAAATGGGCTCGCTGCCAAGGAGCGGTGACATTTCCTTGGCCTCGAGCCCATTCGATCCTGAAGCGGATCGGAGGTGATGCTTACATGTTACTCTACCCTGTGGAAATGTCAAGTTTAAATGGCGGCGGCGATTCCGACGGTGTATCCCCGGGCACGGCATCAGCGCTGCTGGGTGCACAAGATGCGGAATATTCTGGAGAAAGTACGGAAACGCGATTACGACCAGGTGAAACGCGATGCTCAGGCCATCTACTTGGCGGAAAGCCGGGCCTGCGCCGAAGCCGCGTTCCGCAACTTTCGGGCACGCTGGCGGAGTGACTACGGCACGGTGGTTCGGCGGCTGGAGCTAGACCTGCCGGAACTGCTATCGTTCTTCGCCTTCCCCCGCCACCTGTGGCGCAAGCTAAGGACGACCAATGTTATCGAGCGCTGCTTCGTCGAAGTCCGGCGCCGCACCCGGCCAATGGTGTGCTTTGTGAATGTCGAGAGCGTGGACCGCATCATCTACTCCATCTTCCAGAGATTCAACCTGGAATGGAAAACCCGCACCCTCTCCGTATTTACACAAGCAGCTTGACATCACCCCATCTTAAGTCACTGAATTTCCTACACTTGCTCTCTCGTCAGGGCACCCGCAACTGGCTGAAAACAGTAAGGATCAAGCGCGCGGCATCTGCGCCAACTCGCCGGTCTCCTGCCACAATTTTGCGGCTTTGTGCCGGCGATGCTAAACTGCGCCTCTTTGACGCTCAACAAGGAGCGCTGATGCCGTCCAGGCGGCTCCAAGTTTTTCTGATCTTGATTTTGCTGCTGTTGGTTTCCTGCTCGGCTGTGCCCTCTCCTGTGTCTGCCCAAGCGGGGCCGCCGATCTCAGCAAGCTCAGCGCCGTCCCACCAGCTTCTGCAATACACGCTGCCTCCGGACAAACTAGAGAAAGCCTACGCGCTCTACCTGCTCAACGGCACTCTTTATTTCGTCACAACGGCGTGGAGCCTGCTGGTGCTCTATCTCATGTTGCGAACGCGTTTCGGCGTGCGCCTGCGCGACTGGGCGGAGGGCACTTCCCGCTTTCGCGTCCTTCAGGCCGTGATCGTGATGTCGCTGTTCGTACTGGTGCTCGAACTGACGCAGCTTCCGCTTGACGCCTACGAGCACCACATCAGCCTCAAGTACGGACTCTCAGTGCAGCATTGGGGTTCCTGGTTCGGCGATTGGGGCAAGAGCCTGCTGCTCGGCTTTCTGTTTGCCAGCGTAGTGGGTTGGATACTCTACGGCGTGCTGCGCCGAAGCCCGCGGCGCTGGTGGTTCTACTTCTGGCTGGCCATGATTCCCATCATCATTTTCGTCATCTTCATCGAGCCGGTATGGATTGAGCCGCTCTACGAGAAATTCGAACCGCTCACGCCGCATCATGCCGACCTGGTCGAGCAAATCGAGCAGGTCGTCCATCGTGCCGGCATGAACATCCCTCCGCAGCGGATGTTCGAGATGAAGGCCAGCGAGAAGACCACCGAGTTAAACGCCTACGTCACGGGATTCGGTTCTACCAAGCGCGTGGTGGTGTGGGACACGACAATGCAGAGCATGACTACGCCGCAAACGCTTTTTGTCTTCGGACACGAGATGGGACACTACGTTCTTGGCCACATTCCCAAGCAGCTGACGATCATCCTGCTTCAAATGCTGGTGCTGATGTATCTCGGCTATCGCATCACTGGGGCCATGCTGGCGCGCTATGGAGCGCGCTGGGGCATTCGCGACCTGGGCGACTGGGCTTCCCTTCCGCTGCTGGCGCTGGTTTTTTCCGTGCTCGCGTTCCTGGATACTCCGGTCGTAAATGCCGTCTCGCGCCATTACGAGCACCAGGCAGACCAGTACGGCCTGGAGGTAATCCATGGGCTTGTGCCCAATGCAAACCGCGAGGCAGCGGAGTCATTTCAAATATTAGGTGAGCGCTCACTGGACTACCCATACGTGAGCAAGTTCGCTGAGTTCTGGGCGTGGAGCCATCCCGACAATTCGCGATCGCATGATCTTCGTGCAGACCTATGACCCGTGGGGCGAAGGCAAGCAACCAGAGTTCGTGAAGAGCTGCTCCGTGAGTCCTCCGCAAATTGTTTTTGTTCAGACCAAAATGGCACTCGGATGGCCGGTTCCCTTCATTGACACTCAGGCTTTAGCGCCTGATAGTTTTAATAGTTCCACTTTTAGTTTCAGCGCCTCTCAGTGCGTCTTCGGCAACAGGCACTCACGAACAAAGAATGGACAACACACTCAAACAAGTAGGCGAATTACTGCTCGGAGCCATCCCGACGGTCGTGATCTTGCTGTCGCTATGGGCCATCTATAACGCGGTGGTCCGCAAACCCCTGGTGCGGGTATTGGAACAGCGGCGCGAGCGCACCGAGGGAGCCGTGTTGAAGGCGCGCGCGGACGTCTCCGCCGCCGAAGCCAAGACGCAAGACTACGAGCAGCGCTTGCGGGAAGCCCGGCTGACCATTTTCAAGGCCCAGGAAGCCCGCCGGCAAGCGGCACAGCAAGCGCGCAGTCCGAGGCGGTTGCGCAAGCCCGCGCACGGGCGCAGCAGCAGGTCCAGGAGGCTCGCGCCGCCCTCGATCAGGACATGGCTGCGGCGCGCACCGGGCTGCAGGGCGAAATCGAGAGACTGGCCTCCGAGATTATTCGCACCATTCTGAAGCCTGCGACCGCGGCTCCCACCGTAGGCGGTCAGCCATGACGAAAAGAGCGGCTCGCGGCTGGTTTCTTGCACTCTTGCTGGTTTGCCTCGCAGTTGGCGTTACCGCAGCGCAAGAGCACGGGGCGTCCTCTTCTTCCTCCTCCAATGCCGCCAAACCCGCCCCGCAGGGCGAGCCACAGGCAGCGCAACCGCAGCAGCCCGAAAATCCAAACGCGGTAATTGGGGGCGAGCTGGCTGAAACCTCGCGCGAGGCTGCGGGCGAAGAAGCCCACGACGAGAACGCGAAATTTAAGTACTCCAAAACCGTGGTGTGGTTGGGACGCCACCTTGGGCATAGGCACGGAGGGCATGTATTGGGTCTCGATTGTCGCCAATTTCGTCCTTCTGGGGCTGTTCTTCTACATGCTCTTGAGGTCGAAGCTGCCGCAGATGTTCCGCGAACGCACAGCGACCATCCAAGAAGGCATACGCGAAGCCCAGGCTGCCAGCGCCGACGCGTCGCGCCGGCTTGGCGGAGATTGAAGCCCGTCTGGCGAAGCTCGACACCGAGGTCGGAGATATTCGCGGCTCAGCCGAGCGCGAGGCTGCGGCCGAAGAAGAGCGCATCCGTCAGGCGGCGGAAGAAGACAAGCGCAAGGTCGTAGAAGGCGCCGAGACTGAGATCAGCGCCATCGCGCGCAATGCCCGCCGCGAATTGAAGAGCTACGCCGCCTCGCTTGCAGTTGATCTGGCATCGCGCAGGATTCAAGTGGACGAGCCCACCGACCAGGCACTGGTCCGCGAGTTCGTTGAGCAACTCGGAAAGGATGGCGAGTAATGGCAGCCGTTGCCAGTCGTTACGCCCGCGCTTTGGTCGATGTCGTCCTGGAGCTGAAGATCGATCCCGATACCGCGCGGCAGCAGTTGAACTCGATCGTTGAAGCGGTGCGCGAGAGTAGTGATCTGCGGCGGGTTTGGGAGTCTCCGGCGATTTCGCACGGAGCAGAAGCGCGCCGTGCTGGATGCCATCGCCGGCAACCAGGGCCTGGTGAGGCCGATCCGCAATTTTGTCGCCGTCCTCATCGATCACCGGCGCATCGCCATGCTGGCGGAGATTGCGCGGCAGTTCGAGGTGGAACTGGACACTCAACTTGGGTTTGTGGAAGCCGAAATCACCAGCGCCCGCCAGCTCTCCGCCGCAGAGAAGCGCGACTTGGAGTCGCAGGTCCAGACTATGACCGGCAAGAAAGTGCGGGCTCGCTACGACTCGAACTCCGAGCTTCTCGGCGGAGTCATGGTTCGGGTGGGCAGCACGATTTATGACGGCTCGGTCCGTGGACAGTTGGAGAAGATGAAGCAGGAGCTCAGCACCGCATAGCTGCGGGCGAGCAAGAGCACGGGAACGGAATCCTATGGCGCAGATCAAGGCAGACGAGATCACCAAGCTCATTCGCGAGCAGATCGACAACTACGAGACCAAGATTGCCGTCGACGAAGTCGGCACGGTCATGTCCATCGGCGACGGCATCGCCCGCGTTTACGGGCTCGACAAGGTCATGGCGGGCGAACTGCTGGCCTTCCCCCACAACGTTGCGGGCCTCGCCATGAACCTGGAAGAAGACCAGGTCGGCATCGTGCTGCTGGGCGAATACACCGAAATCGAAGAGGGCGACGAAGTCAAGCGCACCGGCCGCATCATGAGCGTGCCGGTCGGCGACGCCATGATCGGCCGCGTGGTCAACGGCCTCGGTCTGCCCATCGACGACAAGGGCCCGATCATCACTGACAAGTTCATCGCGGTTGAGCGCCTGGCGCCCGGTGTCATCGACCGCCAGCCGGTGAAAGAGCCCATGGCTACCGGGCTGAAGGCCATCGACTCGATGATTCCGATCGGCCGCGGTCAGCGCGAACTGATCATCGGTGACCGTCAGACCGGCAAGACCGCGGTCGCGCTGGACACCATCATCAACAGCAAGGGCCGCGACCTGATTTGCATCTACTGCGCCATCGGCCAGAAGCGTTCGTCAGTTGCGCAGGTGGTAAAGACGCTGGAAGATTTCGGCGCGATGGAGTACACCATCGTCGTCTCCGCGTCGGCTTCCGACCCGGCTCCCATGCAGTACATCGCGCCCTACGCTGCCTGCGCCATGGGCGAGTACTTCCGCGATAGCGGGCGACACGCGCTGTGCATCTACGATGATCTTTCCAAGCACGCCGTCGCCTATCGCGAAATTTCGCTGCTGCTGCGGCGTCCTCCGGGCCGCGAAGCCTATCCCGGAGACGTGTTCTATCTCCACTCGCGCCTGCTGGAACGCGCCGCGAAGCTGAGCAACGAGGTCGGCGGCGGTTCGCTGACCGCGCTGCCCATCATCGAAACCCAGGCAGGCGACGTTTCGGCATACATTCCGACCAACGTCATCTCCATCACCGACGGCCAGATCTATCTCGAGACCGACCTGTTCAACTCCGGCGTGCGTCCGGCCGTGAACGTGGGACTTTCGGTCAGCCGCGTCGGTGGCAGCGCTCAGATCAAGGCCATGCGTCAGGTTGCCGGCACGTTGCGACTCGACCTCGCGCAGTACCGCGAACTGGCGGCGTTCTCGCAGTTCGGCAGCGATCTCGACAAAGCCACGCAGGCGCAGCTCGCCCGCGGAGGACGCCTGACCGAGATCCTGAAGCAGGGACAGTACCAGCCGCTGCCGTTCTCAAAACAGATTCTCATCATCTTCGCCGGAACCCAGGGCCTGCTCGACGACATGCCCATCGATCAGTTGCGCGACTTTGAGCAGGGACTGTACTCCTACGTGGACACCACCAATCCCGGCGTGCTCAGGGCGATCGAAGAAAAGAAAATCCTGGACGACGAACTCAGGGCAGATTTGACCAAGGCCATAAAGGAATACAAGGAGCGCTTCGCAAGCGAGCATCAGGCGGTAGCCAAGGCGAGCGCGTAAGAACGAATGGCGAACATACTGGACATTCGGCGGCGTATCCGCAGCGTGAAGAGCACGCGGCAGATCACCAAGGCCATGAAGATGGTCTCGGCGGCCAAACTGCGCCGCGCGCAGGAGCGCGCGCTGGCATCGCGTCCGTACGCCCGGATGCTGGCCAACGTGCTGAATTCGACCATCAGCCGCGCCGAGCTCCTCGATCCCGATACCGGCCTGCCCAAGCACCCGCTGCTGGCCATGCGGCCCGAGCAAAACATACTGCTGGTGCTGGTAACCGGCGACCGTGGACTGGCGGGCGCGTTCAACTCCAACGTGCTGAAGGCGGCCACAAGGTTCCTCGAACATTTCAAAGACAAGAACATCGACATCGCCGCCGTGGGCCGCAAAGGACGTGACTTCCTGCGTCGGCGCTACCCCTCAGGCAAGCCCGGATGTTGAGGCGACGCGAGGGCCGAGTGCAGATTGTCGGCGAGCATCTGAACCTGCTGGCCAGACTCGACTACGACGAGGTCGCGGAAATCACCCAACGGATCGTAAAAGCTAATGCGGACGGGCGAATCGACTCGATTTACGTCATCTTCAATGAGTTCAAGTCGGTGATCTCGCAGCGCCTGATTGTGCGAACGGCTCCTGCCGGTGCAGGAAATTGGCCGCCGCGAAGTCGTGCTGACGGAAGAGTTCAGCGTGGCGGAGAAGGAGCGCATGGGCGAGGCCGCCCGTGCCGCCGGAGTCAGCCTGAAAGAGCTGGAGCCGACAGAATTGGAACTGCGAAGCGGCCAAGTTCGCCACCGCGCCGGTGGACTACATCTACGAGCAGCCGGCCGAGGAGTTGTTGGCCGGTTTGCTGCCGCGTTATATCGCGATGCAGATATTCCAGGGCATGCTGGAGTCAGTGGCCGCCGAGAATGCGGCCCGCATGACCGCCATGGATTCGGCGACCAACAACGCCAATGAAGTGATTGACAAGCTCACGCTGACCATGAACCGGGCGCGTCAGGCAGCGATCACGAAAGAGATCATCGAGATCGTCAGCGGCGCAGCCGCGTTGTAAGGCAGTGGATAGTGGTCAGTGGATTGTGGATAGTTACGAAGACTACCGTAGCCAGCGTTTTCTAAGAGCTAAAGGCTAAGAGCTAATAGCCGCAAAGCTGGAATAATTCATATGCCAGAGAATATCGGACACATCATTCAGATCGCAGGTCCCGCGGTGGACGTGCAATTTTCCGAGAGCGCGCTGCCGCCCATCTATTCGGCGCTGCGCGTTACCAGTGACGGCTTCAAGGTCCCCAATCCGATCAACGTCATCCTCGAAGTCGAGCAGCAGATCGGCGAAGGTCGCGTGCGCTGCGTCGCCATGGAACCCACCGACGGCATGGTGCGCGGCATGAAGGCCATCGATCTGGGCGGGCCCATCACCGTACCTGTGGGCCGCGGGACCCTCGGCCGCGTGCTCAACGTCATTGGCGAGCCCGTGGACAAGCTTGGCCCCGTGCCGTGCGACAAGCGCATGCCCATCCATCGTCTGGCGCCTGCTTTCGATGAGCAGTCCACCTCGATGGAAATGTTCGAGACCGGCGTGAAGGTCATTGACCTCATCCAGCCGTTCTTGAAGGGCGGCAAGATCGGCCTGTTCGGCGGCGCCGGCGTCGGCAAGACCGTCGTCATCATGGAACTCATCAACAACGTGGCCCTGCAAGCACGGCGGCTTCTCGGTGTTCGCCGGTGTCGGCGAGCGCACCCGCGAGGGCAACGATCTGTGGCTCGAAATGCAGGAATCGGGCGTGGTCAACATCAAGGAGCCAGCGAAGTCGAAGGCCGCTCTGATCTACGGCCAGATGACCGAGCCGCCCGGAGCCCGTCTGCGGGTTGCGCTGACGGCCCTCACCGTTGCCGAATATTTCCGCGACGAAGAAGGCTCCGACACGCTGCTGTTCATCGACAACATTTTCCGCTTCACCCAGGCGGGTTCGGAAGTGTCCACGCTGCTGGGCCGCATGCCCTCGGCCGTGGGATACCAGCCCAACCTGGCCAGCGAAATGGGTGAGTTGCAGGAGCGCATCACCTCGACCAAGAAAGGTTCGGTGACCTCGGTGCAGGCCATCTACGTGCCCGCCGACGACTTGACCGATCCTGCGCCCGCCACCACCTTCGCCCACCTCGACGCGACCACCGTGCTGTCGCGCCAGATTTCCGAGCTGGGCATCTATCCGGCGGTCGATCCGCTGGCTTCGACATCGCGCATTCTCGATCCGCGCGTGGTCGGCGAGAAGCACTACAACACGGCCCAGGCCGTGAAGCGCGTGCTGCAGAGCTACAAGGACCTGCAGGACATCATCGCGATTCTGGGCATCGACGAGCTCAGCGAAGACCAGAAGCTCACGGTATCGCGCGCCCGCAAGATCCAGAAGTTCCTCTCGCAGCCGTTCCACGTGGCCGAGCAGTTCACCGGCATCAAGGGACGCTACGTCAAGATCGAGGACACGGTGCGAGAGCTTCCAGGAGATCGTCGACGGCAAGCACGACGACATCCCCGAGCAGGCCTTCTACATGAAGGGATCCATCAACGAAGTGCTGGAAGAAGCCGAGAAGATGAAGGCGGCGCAATAAACGGCCATGGCTGACACGCTGGAACTCGAAATCGTCACCCCGGACAAGATGCTGGTGCGCGAGCAGCACGGACCAGGTGCAGATTCCCGGCAAGAACGGATACCTCGGCGTGCTGCCTGGCCACGCTCCGCTCATCACCGAGTTGACCATCGGGGAGATCAGCTATCGTCAGGGCGGCACCATGCACTACCTCGCGGTGGCCTGGGGATTTGCCGAGGTGCTGCCTGACAAGGTGACGATCCTCGCCGATACCGCCGAGCGCGCCGAAGACATTAACGTGAAGCGCGCGCAAGAGGCCAAGGCACGCGCCGATGAAGCCTTGCGCAAAGCCGCTCCCGACCTCGATTTCGATGCCACGCTCTACGCACAGCGCCGCGCCGAGGTTCGCCTGGAAGTCGCCGCCCGCGTTGGGCACGCAACCGCCGCCCACTAGCTTATTTGCCGGCTATTTCGTACTCCGCCTGCATCCAATCCTCGAAGTCGTGACCGTCTTCACAGCCCCGTTCCTCGTAAAAGCTGATACGCACGTGCCCGAATTAACTCCTGAAAATCTTCTTCCCAATACTCGAACTCGCGCCTTGCCCCCGCGGGTCGCTCGATCTCCTCCTGCGGTCCGCAGTTGCGACTCGGCGAATCTTGCCGGAAATTGTCTTGGGCAGCTCCGCGAATTCAATCCGGCGTATCCGCTTGTAAGGCCCCAGACGCTTGCGAATGAATACAAAAATCTCATGCGCCACCGCTGCTGACGGATACACGCCGGGCTTCAGGGTGATGTATGCCTTGGGAACATTCCAGCGAATTGCGTCCGGCGCCGGCACCACAGCGGCTTCCGCGATCGCAGGATGCTCAATCAGCGCGCTCTCCAGCTCGAACGGGCTGATGCGATAGTCTGAGGACTTGAACACGTCATCGTCGCGCCCAACGTACGTATAGTATCCGTCGGCGTCGCGGCTGGCGATGTCGCCGGTGTGATAGCAGCCACCCTCCATGACCTTCGCCGTCCGCTCCGGATCGTCGACGTAGCCGGCCATCAAGCTGATGGGCGCGGGATTCAGCCGGAGGCAGATTTCACCATCGGCAGATTCGTTCCCGTCGGCATCCAGCAAAACGATGTCGTGTCCGGGTGAAGCAACCCCTGCGGCGCCCGGCTTCACCGTCTGCCCGGGGAAATTGCCGATGACCAGCACGGTCTCGGTCTGTCCGAAACCGTCACGAATGGTCAAGCCCCACGCCTGCCGGACTTTCTCAATGATTTCCGGATTGAGTGGTTCTCCGGCGCCCACCAGTTCCCTGCACTTAACGCGGATACGCGCTCAGGTCCTCGAGCACCATCAGACGCCACACCGTTGGGGGCGCGCACAGCGTGGTGACTTCGTAGCGGGAAATCACTTCGAGGGTCTTCTTAGCGTCGAATCGTGCATAGTTGTGCACGAAGACGGTTGCGCCCGCATTCCACGGTGCGAAGAAGCTGCTCCACGCATGCTTACCCCAACCCGGAGAGCTGATGTTGAGGTGGACGTCGTCGGGGCGCAAACCGATCCAATACATGGTGGCAAGGTGACCGACGGGATAGCTCTGATGGGTGTGCAATACGAGTTTCGGCTGGGCCGTGGTGCCCGAGGTGAAGTACAGCAGCGTGGGATCGGTCGCCTTCGTCGCTGCGTCAGGTACGTAAGTTTCCTCTTCCCGATATGCGTCCGGGTATGAGACCCAACCGTTGACGGGCTCGTCCACGACGATGCGCGAATAATCGCCCGGCAACTCCGAGAAGCTCCCGGTGAAGGCAGCATTGGTGATCACGTGGCGCGCCTGTCCTCGGGTAAGGCGGTCCTTAAGATCGTCGGGGGTAAGCAAAGTCGCCGCGGGAATAACGACCGCTCCCAATTTCATGGCCGCCAGCATGACTTCCCACATCGCCACCACGTTGGGCAGCATCACGATGATGCGATCGCCGCGGCGAACTCCATTTCTGCGAAGAAAGTTGGCTACCTGATTCGAGCGACGCGACATTTGGTCGTAGCTCAGTTTCAACTCCGAGCCATCCTCGTCCACAATCCACAATGCCGTCTTCTGGTTGCCGCGAGCGTAGCCGTCGAAATAATCCAGCGCCCAGTTGAACTGCGTAAGCTGGGGCCAGCGGAAATTCTGGTAAACGAATTCGTAGTCGTTGCGATGTTGCAGGAGAAAATCGCGCGCACTCAGGAAGGCATTCAGGTCTGGATTCGATGGGGATGGGTTCATTCTGGCAAGCTCCTATTTCCGCGGCTTCCATTGTGTGTTGAGCGTGAGCGCCAGAGTCCACTCATCAGCACTGCAAAGCTGGACGAAACCGCAATTTCGTTTCTGCCTGCCGGCTGCGTTATCGGTCTATGCGCCGGCCAGTTCTTGAATGGCAGACATGTTTTGAATCAGCAGGGTGGAACCGTGGATGTAAGAAGATCACACTGCTTCGCAGGCCGACTGCCCCCGGCATGCGCAAATGAACCAGCCCCTCGGCGGGAGGACGTGCGTATGGAAAGGCAGTTTAATTGTACGCTCTCCCGGGAAACAGCAGGCAACGAGCCCGAGCGACAGCGTTTTCGCGATATTTCTCGCGGTGGCCCACTTTTTCGGGGCCAATGCCGGAACCGCCAATGTGCCAATCCCGCTGTGCGGGACGAAATAAGAAAGCCCACCGTTTCAACGGTGGGAAAGCTTGGATATGAATCCCGAGTCCCCGGGGACGGCACACCTATCCGAACATGAAGCGCGGATCGCAATCGATTTCCGACTTCCGCAACATTTGCGCAGTTGGGGTGAGCGGCACCAACCATCCTACATAGAGCGGAGCCGCGATACCCAACAGGCATTGCTCCCAGCCTTCGCCGAAAGTAGGCGAAAGGTTGGGGCACCCGCAAGCTACTGACCCACATTCTGCAAGGCGGGGAGGTAAGAACCACGCCTGCGTGCTGCTCGTTAACACCGGCGGTCTCGTCCGTACAGCTCAAAGACCTCGACAGAGAACTGGGGCTGGCCCTGGAGGCTCACGATCCGCTTATATCGATCAACGGTCACATCATGTGCCGAACGACCGTATTCCCGTGCGACAGCTTGCTCACCAATGACCGCCATGCGCTGGCATTCTTCGCGGCGACCGAGGTCTTTCGTGGCAACGAGTTCAAGCGCGACAAGTGTGGGACTGCTTGGGTGGCTCGCTCTAGCACATCGGCAGAAGCCCAACGCCGTCTGAAGAGATGCACTCCTTCCGGTGACGTTTGCTTCATAAAGGAGAGTCGCCGCTTTGTAAACAAGATACGTCTGTTTAGAGCGATTGCTCAACTGGGTGGCTGCGCCCATTTTTTCTGGGTTCTGACCGCATTCCTCCGCGAGAACCGCATTGACTTCCGACAGAAGGCGAGCATGCTTAATCGATCCAAACCCAGGGTCGACAAGGTCTTGTCGTTCCGGACAGACAAATCCCTCGCCCGGAAGGTAACAGCTAAGATTCGCTTTAAATAGATATGTTAGCGCCAGCAAGAAGAAATCACTGTCGTTCGGCCACAAGTCGGACGGTCTGACGTCAGGACATGGATCGACGTCTGAGTGTAGGAAATAAAAGAGTCGCAGGCCCGATCTCCAGCTTACATCCTCGATTGACATCTGTATTCGGTTGTTTGGATTTTTGATCAGACGGCCATCCGCTGTAGCGAGAAACGCATTGTCAAGCAGAACCTCAATCTGGTCTGGAATGATTACAGCCGCCTTCTGGCGGCCTATTCGACTACTCGCTACAGATCCTGCTGGGAACTCGAGCAAGTCGTAGCGCCGTTCCCAGCTCTCAGGCAAATGTCGAAGCTCGAAGCACGTGCGAAGTAGCTTAAGGCTTTCTGATACGGTGACATCGCCTTCAAACTGCTGAAGGAGATCATGAACAACGAGGCTACCGTATTTCCCGTAAGCATCGGCGGTGACAGCATGTGTTTCGGAACCCTCGACGCTCCGAGGCAATCGGTAGATGACGCCCACCGACTCGGGGCTCTTCGGCGTGACCAAGTGATATTCTGGGGCCTCATGGGTGGCAAAAAACGCGGCCACATTGATGCTTGTGGTGGCATCGAGGAGGCCGGACTGGAGTCCGTACTGTTGGCTGATCAGTGAACCCAGAACATAGCTGTATGTGCCAAGGAGAATATCGGTGTAGAAGCGATACCGATGGCGTTCGTTGACGTAATCACGAATGATGTTGGCAACCTCGGGCCTGATGGCCAATGGCGGAACGTATCTCTCGACGAGTTTTTGGATAGCGGCATTAGATCCCGTTGCTGCACTCAACGAATTAAACTCGTTGGTAAGCCATGAAGACACAACTAAGAGATCAAGAGGATCGAAAGGTAGAGTCTCGATCCATTTATCGCCGGATGATTGGAAGTGAGAGCACAAATATGCAGCCGCGTCTCTTCCGGTTTTCGGATGGGACGAGTTGTCGCGTACGGAGTGCTCAGGACGGCACGATCCAAACAGGTGGGCGGCTAGGCTGTTGTGATAATCTTCTTTATCCCATACATAGTTCCCGACGAACCTGCGTCCAATCCCACGAACGCTTGTTTGTAGCAGAGGATCAGTTTCAGTAATCGTCGGCTCATCCCGAAGGACACGACGGAAGGCGGAGGAGAGCAGCGGACCCGCGTACGCGTGCGTTTGGCCCCTGTACAAGTACCTCTGGTCGTCCGTTCTCTTCAGATAATCGGTCAGCTCTCCGATACCTGATGCCGGACAGCGTAGGTCAGTGAACGGCTCGGCATTTGGAGGCAATGCGCCGACTGCGGGCGGGCTGGGTTTCATCTCCGACTCTACCGCATGAGATTATCACGTGCGCGAACGCAGATCGTAGGCTGACTGCTGCTTCGCCTCCTGCCCGACGCAAGCTCTCTTTGCTTGCGCGGGTGCAGTGAAGCTGTGCCCAGACCACCAAAGGTCGCGCCGCGAACCAACGCCGAGACTTCATCGAAACTCTTCCCTACTGCGTGGTCACTTCCTTCTACCGTTGCGCCGAGCCGAAGCGAATTGCCTGGGCGGTGATGACCGCTTCGATATGCCGTAAAGCGTCCAGCACGGCCTCGCTGATCTCGCCATCAACTTGCACCACCGCGACGGCCCCCGCCGGCGCGCCATGGTTGCCGCGTCCCAACGAGAAATTCGCGATGTTGACGCCATGCTTGCCCAGCACGGTCCCGACGCTGCCGACCACACCAGGCACGTCGCGATTCCGCAAGTAGATGAGGTTCCCCTCCAGCGGCACTTCCACGTCAACGTGATCGATTTCGAGCAACCTCGGCGAATTGCCATGCAAGACGCAACCGCAAACTGTGTGTTCCTGCGGGGCAGCTTTGACGGTCATGCGCAGAAGATTGGAAGCCACTCCTCCGGCCTCGCGCAGCACTTTGCGCTCCTGCAGGCGGATGCCGCGTTCTTCGGCGATGGACGCAGCGTTGACCAGGTTCGCCTTCTCGTGCGCCATCTGGTTGAGGACGCCCGCCAGCGCAGAGTTGCGGATGAGGTCCGTCTTCCACTCGGAGATCTCGCCGCTGTAGCTGAGCACGATCTCCTCCGCGCTGCCTTCGCCCGACTGCGCCAGGAACGTCCCCATGCGCTCGGCGAGCACGATGTAGGGCAGCATCTGCGCGTATTCCTGCTCGCTGATGGACGGCACGTTGACCGCGTTCTGGATGACGCCTTTCAGCAGATACTCCCGCACCTGGATCGCGATCTGCACCCCGACTGCGTCCTGCGCCTCATGCGTCGAGCCGGCAATGTGTGGCGTGAGGATGACATTGGGCGCGCCTTGCAGCGCAGACTCTTTGAGCGGCTCCTGGGTGAAGACATCCAGCGCCGCGCCGCCCAGGTGACCGGACTGCAAAGCCTCGACGATGGCCGCCTCATCCAGCAACTCGCCGCGCGCGCAATTCACCAGGCGCGTTCCTTTCCGCATGGTGCGCAGCACGTCGGCGTTGATCATGCCTTGCGTTTTGGGCGTGAGCCCGACATGCAGCGTGAGGTAGTCGGACTGCGCCAGAACTTCGTCGAGCGGAGCCAGCGTGATCTCCAACTGCTGCGCCAGGCTGGGCGCGACGTAGGGATCGTGCGCGATGACCTTCATGCCGAAGGCAAGGGCGCGTTTCGATACTTCGATGCCGACGCGGCCCAGGCCGACGATTCCCAGCGTCTTGCCGCGCAGTTCGCTGCCTTGCAGAGATTTCTTTTCCCACTTGCCGGCGCGCGTGGTCACGTCGGCACGGGTCAGATGACGCGCCAGCGCCAGCATGAGAGCGAAGGTATGCTCGGCAACGGCAACCGCGTTTCCGCCGGGCGTGTTCATGACCGCGATGCCGCGCTTGGTGGCCGCGTCGAGGTCAATGTTGTCCACGCCTACGCCGGCGCGCCCGATCACGCGCAGTTTGGGCGCTTTGTCCATCATGGCCGCGTCCACGAAGACGGCCGAGCGCACCAGCAGGGCGTCCGCGTCGGACAGTTCGCCGGAGAGAGCGTCTTTTTCGGGAGCGACAACCGTCCAGTCGCTGTGCTCGCGGAAAACATCGAGCGCGGCCGGGGAGATTTTCTCAGCGATGACGATCTTCATACCCTGGCAACCTCCGCGAACTGCACGGCAAACACCTGCTGCGCTGCTCCGACGCCCGCGCCTAATTCGATCTTGTGCGCCGGCGCGACCTTCAACAGCACGTGCTCGAGCGCGCCCACAACTCCGAGGGCGTCCAGATAGTCGTAGTAGCCAAGGTGCGCGATGCGGAAGAGCTTGCCTTTCATCTCCCCTTGCCCGTTGGCCACGACCATCGCGAAGCGTTCGCGAAATTCCTTCACGATCGCGCTGGAATCGACTCCCACCGGGGGCAGCACCGCGGTCACGGCAGCCGCCGGACAGGAGGGCGCAAACAATTCCAGTCCGAGCGCGGCAACTCCGGCGCGCACCATCGCGGCCGAGGTCTCGGCATTGTGGATCAGCGCGTCGCGTCCGGCCGCCAGATCACCATCGCCGGCGAGGGCAATGTATTCGAGAGCGGCCGCCAGACCGGCGATGAGCGCAGTTGCGGGCGTGAAGGCCGACTCGCCTTTCGCCGCTGCCTTTGCGCTCCTTGCGCAGATCGAAATAGTAGCGCGGCTGCTTCGCCTGTTCCATGCGCTGCCACGCGCGCTCGCTCACGCTAAGGTACGCGAGGCCCGGCGGAATCATGACCGCCTTCTGCGAGCCGCCAATGAGGATGTCAATGCCCCAGCCGTCCACGTCGAAGTGGGTCGTGCCCAGGCCGGTGATGGCATCCACCACGAACAGCGTCTCGCTGCCTTGCAGCAGAGAGGCGACACCTTGCACGTCGTGCCGGGCGCCAGTCGAGGTCTCGGTCGCCTGCATGTAGAGCACGCGAGCGCCGCCGAGCTTCGACTTCACCTCACTCAAGTCGAAGGTTTGACCGTAAGGAGCGCTCACCAGTTCGACCTGGCACCCAAACGCCTTCGCCAGATCGCGCCAGCGTTCGCCAAACTTTCCGGCGCTGAGCACCACCACCTTGTCACCGGGCGAGGTAAGGTTCGAGACGGACGCTTCCATGGCTCCGCTGCCGGAAGCGGCGAGGATGAGCACGTCGTTCTTGGTGCCGACAAAAGTCTTCAGATCGGCGAGCGTGCGCGTGAAGATGTCGCGGAATTCAGCCGTGCGGTGATGCATGTCCGCGGCGGCGATGGCGTTTTGGGCAGCAGGAAGAAGAGGAGTAGGACCAGGAGTGAAAAGACGGGTCTTGCGTAGCATGATTACCGCACCTTGGGTTGAGAGTTCGGCCAAGACAAGCGCCGACATATAACTATAAACTCTCCGCCGTTGTCAGCCACTATAATTGCCGCATGAGCCTGACCGCGAAGATTCAAAAGGACTTGGTCGAAGCCATGCGCAACAAGGAAGAGCTGCGGCTCTCCACCGTGCGCATGATGAAGACCGCGCTGAAGAACAAGGAAATCGAGAAGCGCGCGCCGCTCGATGAGAAGGAAGAGCTGCAGGTGTTGGGCACCATGATCAAGCAGCGCAAGGATTCCATCGAGCAGTTCGACAAAGGCGGCCGTCCCGAGCTGGCCCGGAAAGAAGCGGACGAGATCGTCATCATCGAGGGCTACATGCCCAAAGCGGCCGGCGAAGACGAGATCGTCGCCACCGTGCGCGCCACCGTCGCCGAGATGGGCTCTCCCACAATGAAGGACATGGGCGCGGTAATGAAGAACGTCATGGCGAAATTCGGCGGCGCTCGCGTGGACGGCAAGCTCGTCAGCGATGCGGTGAAGAAGGAGCTTGCGGGAAAGTAAAAGCAAAGCAACTGGCAACTAGCAACTGGCAACTGGCAGCTAGCAACCAGCAACTGGCAGCTAGCAACAGAAGAGCGAGTCCCGCCTTGCGGGACGAAAGAGCTTAGCCCAGCGATTCATCGCTGGGTAGGCGTGGATTGGCAATCTGAGTCCCGTAGGGACGGCACAAAACCATCTTCCGCAAAAGAGGCGCTGCTAGGTCCAACCAGACCCTGCTCCCGCCCTTCGCCAAAAGCGGGCGAAGGGACGTAGAGCCACCCGGCTCGCTTACCTCCGCTCGGGACGAACGTCCGAAGCTCTCAGAACGCCCACTTCGCAGCCGACACGATCAACTTGAACAGCGGACTCCCCGCACTGGCCGCCGACATCAGGTACCAGCCGAAATACACTAATTTGTGGGTCTTGTGCGCTATCAAGACCGCTCTGTTGGCCGGAGTGGTAATCAGCACGTTTACAAGATGATCGAGGGTGGAGGTCGAATCGAGCCACACGGCATTGCCAATATTGAGTCCTCCGACAGCCAGCCCGGCGCCGGCGATGATCGGGTGGGCGGCAACGACGTTGCACAGATGCTCAGAGACATGTTCCTGCTGGTCCTCTCCCAATCCGAGGTCGTCCACGTAGCCAATATTGGCGCAGATCACGGGAAGCTGCGACAGGGTCAGCTCCCGTAAGTTCCAGTAAGGGTAGAAGCCGCAAATCAAGACCCCGTCATACTTCTTCCATTGGGCTGCCGTCTTGAAATGAGCGTGCGTTGGTCTCGTCGAACGCCGACTGGGCCACAAGCTCGGCGTTGTAACCGGCCTTGTTGAGAGTGTCCCTGAAAACAATCGCGTCGGCAGTCAAGGGGTCGGTTTTTAAGAGGCTATAGGCAACAACAGCTATGTGTTTTTTCGCTGGCATTTTAGTCTCCTCTCAGTTTTTCGGAGTCCCCAACTGATGGCATGCGGGTGGGAGGCTCGGTTACCCACCCGCTGGTCTCGGTGATGCGAGTGTCTTAACCGGGATTTCTACCTCTGGTATTCCGAGCAGGTGGCACTATACACCGATTCGCCTCCTCCCGAACCCCTTTTTTGTTGTCGCCCGCTCCAGAAAACGGCTAAGCGGCTCCCTCGCCCAACGAGGCCAGCGCCGTAGGCACGAAAGAGCTTAGCCGGGAAATTCATCAATGGGCATAGGGTTACGGTGAAGTCGAATCCCGTACGGACGGCGCAGGACCGTCTTCCGTAAAGCGGAATGCGAAAGACTGGGGCACCCGGCAAACTTAACTGCTCGATTACGACTCACCCACGACCCACAGAACAGCCGGAGCCGCATTGCCGGGATAGAGTTACAAACGGGTCCACCCGGGATGACGTGCCATAGCATTGTTCTGCGGCGGCATCACACCCTCCACGACAGATTTCTTTCAGTGCTGGCTCACAATCAGCGCATTCCGCCGGCATGGACTCGCGAAAGTTGCAGACATAGGGATGATGGTAGAAGAGATCTGTAAAACTGTCTCGCTTAAGGTTACCCAGGATCACTGGAGAATGGTTACAGGTACGGACATTACCGACCGGGTCGATCGTGAAATAGGAGTTCTCCCCACCCTTGGGGCACCAGCCAAAGTGGATGTGCTTATATTTACTGATATCGACCACGCAGGGCTCAATAACGATAGAGATTGAAATGGCGAAAGGAGAGTACTTAGCCCCCAACTCTTCCAGCATGTCAAGGTTCTCCTGAATCATGGCTGGCGTGGGCAGCAATTCACCGGCATATTGCAAATTGTGGGCCCCAAGATTGATGCGGTTGTACAACATGCCCCAACACCCGAGGGCGATGGCCAACTCGGCGGTATGAAACAGGTCCATGTAGTTGAGTTTTGTGGCCACAAAAGCGGCCACCAGATTGCCGCCTGCCTGGTGAACGTTGGCCATCCCAGTCGATCACCTTATTCCAGGCCCCTTGACACCCCGATAGCCGGTCATGGACTTGTGGCCGGTAACTGTGTAGGGAGACTTCATAAGAGCCTCCGACCATCGTGGCTGCCACCCGCTCTTTGGTTAACAGCGTCCCATTCGTAATAATAATGGGGGTGATGCCTTGGTTCCTAATAAAAGCGAGGATCTCCGGCAGATCCTCTCGCAACAAAGGCTCACCCCCGGACAGGGCGATATATGCTACTGGCGCCTCCGTTTGGAGGCTTCGAATGAGCGACTTAATTTCCGCCGTAGTCATCTCCGCTTGCTGCGGCTCGGGATAGCCCAATGCCGGCGCCCCCCAAGCGGTGTAGCAATAGAGGCAACGGTGATTGCACCGTCGGGTCAACTCCAAGACGAAGGTTTTTGGCAGCGCCCCGGGTGCATCCTGTGACTGGCCGGATTGCGTCGTAACTCTCATCAGTGATGGACCCTTGTAAAGCAGGGTTTCGGCCGTGCTCCTGGCTCAGCGTCAACCCTGCGTAATTGTGTTAAAAACCTCCTGCGTGATGAATCCTCCCTTGAGGAGCGCGGTAGCAACATTGCGAGTCATTGCAGCGGTAGGTTGGGTAACGAACGTCTCACCCAGTAGAAAGTCGACAGCAGGAATGTTGCAAGTAATGATCCCCGGTCGTCCTATTGGCCTTATGGCCGCCACGAAGGATCTGGGGATCGTGAAGAATACCTCTACCTCCTTCCCTACCTGCTCCTTGAGGAATGCTTCATCGGTCAGAAG
Source organism: uncultured Acidobacteriaceae bacterium (assembly GCA_963843005.1). GTDB lineage: Bacteria > Acidobacteriota > Terriglobia > Terriglobales > Acidobacteriaceae > Bog-257. Next base: position 111,904 of record CAWJIW010000019.1, read on the forward strand.
CCCGGTGGGCAATGCTTCCGTTTTTCCTGCCACGTCCAAAAAGAATTTACCTTCCTTATGGACAATCTTCCCTTTAGTAACGTTCTCTGCCATAGCTTTCCCTCCTTGACTGATTGTCGTTACCGGCAGAGTACGGCCCGGGGAAATCGCCGTCAGTGACCGTCATCACGGGAGGGTGTTCGAGGCACAAAGAAGCAGGCAGGATACTCCGAGCAGGTGATTCCGTAAAGCGAACCTTGTGATATCCAGAAGAATCTGATCCCGGCCCTTCGCCAAACGCAGGCCAAAGGACGGGCCCCGCGATAACAAGAAATCACCACGTTCCGATGCGCAGCACAGCTTGGGTAGTGATGCGAATTCCATTATCCGGGTGGATCATGTCCACGCCCTGCATCCAGGAGTGCGTGTACTCCACGTTGACAAGACGCCAGGTGAACGGCCGTGTGATCACCACATCGAGCCCGCCCCCTGCGGCGAGGCTGGGACCATTACTGGAAACCTGGGTGGACCAATCACTGCGCTTGGGATAATGGTGCAGCGTGCCGTTGCCATCATTCCACTCGGTGAGGAGCGTTTTCTTCAGGGCCAGGTCGTCGACTTCGTAGGTGACCTTCCGTCCGCCGAATAAGACCTCAGCAAAAGGTGACCAGCGATGGGAGGCCAAGGGAGTCCAGCGCGGACCTGCGCCGTAGAACAGGGAATCACCGCTCTGATTGGAGGCGGGCATGCCCATGACCAGGCAGCCGTCGATTTCAGCCACGATCTGCAAGACCGGACTGAAGCGCACGGCGCCGGAACCTCCACCGCCGATGCAATTCCGGCCCGAAACACGCTCAAAGTTCGGGTAGGCGGCCAATTCGATGGGCGCTTCCTTGGGATAAACGTGGCCAGGTGCAGCCTCACTGGAGTCGGACGGGCGGCGCACAAACTCAAAGGGCTTTTCCCCGCTTCCGTCCTTGTAGTCCGCCAGCAGCTGCTTGCGGAGGAGGTAGTTGTCACCGAAGATTCCGATTCGCGTCTCGCGCGTCCACGGCAGCTTGAACGCCATCACATTGGCAAACGACCGCGATGGATTCACAAAGCAGCGCGCCAGCAGAATCAGAGGACGGTTGGCGGTCCGGTTCTCCAGCCCCATAATGGCGTACCGGTCGGCCGCGTCCTCGGCGATCATTTCGATCGCGCCCAGCGTCGGGGTGTCCACCAGGGTGATAAATCCCGGGGAGGCGTGCAGCATCACGTTGCCAATGGAGGCCTCACTGGCTGGGCCGATTTTCCACTGCGTATGCCACACCGCCGAGAAGGCCATGGATCGCAGCAAGCTGATAAAGTAATCGCGACCGTCTCCCCATTGGACATCCCGGTATTTCGGATCATTCTGGCGCAGGATAAAGCCAAAAATCGCCCCTTGAATGGGATGGCCAACGTACGGCGCCATAAATTGATCGCTGTCGCTCCAGCCGCGCAACTCGCCCACCGAACGCAGATAGTCTTTCAGCCAAGGCCCGTTCAGGGCGTCTCGCGTCCCCGCCTCCGTCCAGAGATTGAATGTGTGCATGATCCCGGTGGACAGCAGGGCTTGCTGGGTGGCGGGTTTCCAGCGGATTCGGTTGTCGGGGTGCGGCGGTTCAACGTGCTGGACCGCGAAACTGGGCGTCGCTCCGGTATATTTGGCTCCGGGCAGCTCAGTTGAGGGATGACTCGGGGTGTCGCCGTCCGTAGAGACTGTGCCGTCCCCAGTGCCGCCGTCCCCGACCGTTCCATATAGGTTTCCAGCTCGATCCGTAGTCACGCCGACTCGGGGATATGGGCCGTATGCACCAGCGAATTGGTGAATGACGGCGTTTGTCTGCGCCTGCGCCGGTTGGGTTGCGACGGCGCTCAGCACAAACACAATCGCGAGCTCGACAGCAACCACTCGCAAGCTCAGTTGCAAATTGTGGCCAACAGGGTCAGACATCGGTTGCTTTTGGGGTCAAAGGTTGCCCTCTAGCTCCTGGGTCGCTGCCACTTCGCGCGGGCGAGGATGACCGCGGACAGAATCGGGTTGAAGGATTATAGCCCGGTTTTCCGGCCGCCGATATCCGAAAATAATGCGCTTGCGAGATCACAGACGTCGGACAACGACGACCCGTCGGCAGTCAACAACCCGCAATCCAGCAGTTCTTTGCCTGCGGCGAGACGGTTGCAATCGGACTCAGAAGGCCCGCTCTGATCCTAGTTAGTTACCTTCGTAACTCCGCGGGGCCCAATATCACTGACTTTCGCCTTGACTCGTGAATACGCTGTAGGAAGCAGTTGCCAGTTGTCAGTGAGCGCTAGCTGCCAGACAGCGAACGACTGGAAACTGACAACGGGTAACTGACTACTAAAAGGCGGAGAGCCAAGTCAGGGCGGAGAAACTGGTGATGGCAGCCGTTAAGTCTCATTTGTTGATAAGTCTGAGAAGAATTTACGTGTAACTTGCTGGGGCTCAATATTTTGCAGGAAATTTTTCTCTAAACCGCTGATTACACAGAACAAGAGGAGGGGGAGGGGGTACCGAGTTGTCGGTTGCCATCAGACCGCGAACAAAGCTTGGCTGAGTGCTGATTGCTGATAGCAGGTCAGCATAGAATAGGTGCCGCATGACGGCGGCCAGCGATTTCGAGTTCAAGAACCGCTTCTGGATGATCGGCGGAATCTTCTTTCTCGCCTTCGCGGCCTACAACCTCGATCACCAGAACGCGGGCGCGGCCATTGTGGAATGGCTGGCCCGCGCTCGCGGAACTACGGCGAACAACCTGGACTACCACCTGATCTTCGCGGTGGCGGCGCTGGTCGCCATGCTCGCGGCGCTGGTGCGCACCTGGGGCACCGCTTATCTCAATGCCGAGGTCATGCTGGGCCAGCGCCTGCACACCACGCAATTGGTGGCCGACGGTCCTTATCGCTACGTGCGCAATCCGCTGTACCTTGGAAACATCTCTACTGGCCCTGGGATTCGGGCTGATGGCCAGCCGCATCGGGTTCTTCATCCTGGTGGTGGGAATGTGGGTCTTTGTGTATCGGCTGATCCTGCGCGAGGAAGCCGGCATTCTAGCCAGCCAGGGAGACAGCTATCGCGCCTACTGCGCGGCCGTACCGCGACTGCTGCCGTCCCTGCGGCCCAAGGTTCCGCCAGCCGGCGGCGTGCCGAACTGGGCAGATGGTTTGCTCGGCGAAGCCTTTATGTGGGTGATGGCTGGATCCATCCTGGCCTTCGCAATTACTTTGAACCAAACCGTCTTTTTTAGTGTGCTGGCTTCTTCGTTCGTTGTCTATGGGATTTGTCTTGCGGTGATCAATAAGCAGCGCAAGCGGTTGGGAAAGGATGAGGAAACCGGCAGCACGGATTCCGCCAAACCGGGAGGTTAGCGCGGCGGTGCAGAATTCGGCTTCCCTCTTGCCGGGCGTCGCGGTACAATCCCGCTTCACCGCGAGCACGATGCTCAGCAGCGTGCAATTGCCGGCAGTCGCGCTGCATCTTGCACGCAATCTTCTGACAGCGAGGCGACCATGAAAGCTTTTGCGAGATGTTTCCTGTTGACTTCCATCGTCCTCACGTTAACCGTTCTGCTTGGCTGTTCCCGGCACGACAATTCCGAACGCTACATTCTGGTGACGGTGAACTCGAAGTTGCCGTACTGGCAAACCGCCGCCGCCGGCCTGGCCAAAGCCGGCGCAGTGTATGGAGTCAAGATCGATGTGCGTGGTCCTGAAGCCTACGATACGCAGGCGGAAGTGCAGGAGTTTCGCAACGCGGCCGCGCTGAAGCCGGCAGGCATATTGGTTTCGGTTGCCGATGCCGAACTCATGAAACCGGCGATCGATGATGCCATCAACGCAGGAATTCCCGTGATTACCGTGGACTCCGATGCGCCCGCAAGCAAGCGGCTGTACTTCATCGGCACGAACAACCTGGAAGCCGGGCGGATGGGCGGCGAGCGCGTGCTCCAGAAGCTGCACGGCAAGGGCACCGTCGTCTTTTACACCATGCCTCAGACCAACCTGGAGCAGCGGCTGAAAGGTTATAAAGACGTGTTCTCCGAGCATCCCGGCGTCAAGATCGTTGAAGTCTTCAACATCAAAGGCGATTCCGGCAACGCCTTCGACCGCACCACCCATTACCTGAAAGATAAGAGCGCCGAAAGGGTTGACGCCTTCATCTGCCTGGAGGCATCTGCCGGAAAGGATGTCGCCGAGGCCCTCCGGCGTGAGAATGCTACCGACCGCCTGGTAGTGGCGATGGATGTGGACGAAGCGACGCTGAACCTGATCAAGGACGGCGTCATCGACTCCACCATCGCGCAGAAGCCCTACACCATGGCCTATTACGGCCTGAAGGCACTGGACGACATTCATCACTATCCCATCGACATGAAAAAGGACTACTCGTGGAATTCGTTCTCTCCCGTTCCCGCGTTCGTGGATACGGGGGTGTCGCTGGTGGACAAGTTGAACGTGGACGTCTTTCTGAAAGCCCGCGCCGAGGCGCAAGCGAAGTAGGTCTCGATGCCGAGACGCAATGCTGAGCAATCCACCGATGACGCGCGCCCCGACGTCATCCTTGATTTCAACTGCGACCAAGGCATGCTGTTCCTATCGCTGAAGAACATTGGGGCGCGCAGCGCCTACAGGGTGGCAACGAAGTTTGACCAACCGCTGCACGGTTTGCAGGGACGCAAGTGTATCTCCGACCTGCAATTGTTTCGCCGGGTTGACTTCATTCCCCCCGGAAAAGAGTTCATCCAATTCATGGATCCGGTTGCGACCTGGTTTACGAAGCGGCGCTCGGCCAAGGTGGGCGTCACGATCACCTACGCAGACCGCGAAGGCCGCCGATACAGCGAACGAATCACCCATGACCTTCGCGTTTACCGGGACCTTGGTTACACTCGCACTGCACAGTCAGGAGGCAGCAATGGCGCCCGCTCGGGTTGATCCTTTCGCGAACTATGATTTCCTGGTCGAGATTGACGGCGTCACCACCGCCGGTTTTTCCGAGTGCTATGGACTGCAGGCCGACGTCGATGTCATCGAGTATCGCGAGGGCAACGAGATCAATACGGTCAGAAAGATTCCCGGACTGGCTCGCTATTCGCCCATCGTGCTGAAGCGCGGGATGACTCAGGACAAATCGTTGTGGCAGTGGTTCAAGCAAGTGCTGAACGGCAACGTGCAGCGCGCCAGCGGCGCGATCATTTTACTGGACAGCGAGCGGCATCCTGTACTGCGCTGGCAGTTTCGCGAAGGCTGGCCGAGTAAGTGGGAAGGGCCTTCGCTGAATGGGAAAGGCAACGCCATCGCCATCGAGACCCTGGAGATCCAGCACGAGGGCTTGGATTTGGAATAGCGGACGGGCTCACGAGAAAAGCCAGCGAGGAAGCACGTTGCATCCTCCCCTGAAAGGAGCACAATGGAGGCGCGACAAGGAGGTGTTTCGTGCCTGCTGCTAATTTCCTTCCCTCACCTCAGCGTATCCCCAATTCCATCGGCCTCAGCCTGTCTGGAGGCGGCTTTCGCGCGACCTTGTTTCATCTCGGAGTGATTCGCCGGCTGCACGAGTTCGGCATACTCGCGAAGCTCACCACTGTGTCCAGCGTTTCCGGCGGAAGTATCCTCAACGGCTTTTTGGCCAGCCGCCCGGTTTCGCCCTTCTCCGGTGTAGTTGATTTCGAGCAGGCAATAGCCAAGCCGATGCGCGAGTTCTGTTCGCTCGACATCCGGCGATGGCTTGCTCTGGAGGCCATCGTTCCCGGCACCCATAATAGCTCTGGGCTGGCCAACGCCTACAACAAACATCTGACCATGGGCAAGAAACTGACTGAGGTCGCAGACACACCGATCCACATTTTCTGTTCCACCGATCTGGCGTATGGCGTCAACTGGATGTTCAAGAAAAAGCAGTGCGGAGATTACCAGGCCGGATTTCAGAACACGCCGGCGGATTGGCTGGTGAGCACGGCCATCGCAGCTTCATCGTGCTTCCCCCCGGTCTTCAAGCCACTGCAACTCACCCTCGATCCCACGAAATTCATTGGCGGCAGAGACACCAGCCCCAATCGCGACAAGAACATCCGCGAGATCACCTTCAGCGATGGCGGCGTGTATGACAACCTCGGGCTGGAGCCGATCTGGAAAGACCACGAGATCGTGATCGCGTCCGATGGCGGCGCGCTGTTTCCGATCGGTGGCGACACCGGCTTCTCCTGGGACATCGGCCGTTTCATCGGCATCCCGGAAAACCAGGCCCTCGCCGTCCGCAAGCGTTGGCTGATGTCCAATTTCAATGCCCAGCAGATGAAGGGAACGTATCTAGGCATCGGCGGCACGGTTGCCGAATACGGAGCGCAAGTCGGATACACGCTGGCAACCGCGAAGAACTACATCGCCGCTATTCGCACCGATCTCGATAGCTTCTCCGTAGCCGAAAGCTAGCGTGCTGGAGAACCACGGATACCTGCTGGCGGACGCGGCCATTCGTGCATGGTTGCCGCAGTTGCTGCCGGCACCGGCGCCGGCGTTGGCGATTCCTCATCCCGAATGGATGGATGAGGCCAAAGTGCAGGCCGCATTGAAGGACAGCAGCAAGCGATCGCTATTGGGACACAGCCAGGTTGCGGGACACTAGTCACAATCGCGACAGCGCGAGTCGGGCTGCATTGAAGCCGCACATGCCGTGAACCCCGCCGCCCGGCGGCGTGGACGAGGAGCAGAGATAAATGTCGCGAGCCGAGGTCGCGTAGTGCCGCCATGTCGGACGAAACACGAACTGGCGAAGACTGGCGTCGCCGCCACCAATGTCTCCGCCAACGAGGTTCGCATCCATGCTCTCCAGCGCTGCGGGGGCAAAAACATGCCGTGCCAGGATGCAATCCCGGAAGCCCGGTGCAAAACGCTCGATCTGCGCCTCTAATCGAGGCAGCATATCGAAGTCGGAGCCGTTAGGGACGTGACAATATGCCCACGCGATGTGGCGCCCTTCCGGCGCGCGTGTGGCATCAAACAAAGTCGGCTGTGCCAGCAGCACAAACGGACGCTCGGCGTGCCGCCCATGCCGCATCGCGTCTTCGGAGAGAGCGATTTCTTCGATGGTGCCGCCGAGGTGTACCGTAGCGGCGCGCAAGCACTCGGACGCTTTCCACGGCACCGGGCTGGACAAGGCATAGTCCACCTTGAAGACTCCCGGACCGTAGCGGTACTTCTGGAGTTGACGCTGATACGCGGGCGAGAACCGGTCTCCCGCCATGCCCAGCAATTGCCGCGGCGTAACGTCGCACAACGTGACGTCATAACCCGCCAGCTCTGCCAGGCTTTCAATGCGGGTTGATGTCTTTACTGTCCCGCCATGGCTGGCCAGATATGCGCACAATGCGTTGGTTATGGACTGCGCACCACCACGTGGAATGGGCCATCCCACGGCGTGGGCAGCCGTTCCGAGTACCAGCCCGACGCCGGCACTTAGCGGTTCATCGAGTGCCAGAACCGAATGCGCTGCCAGCCCTGCGAACAAGGCCTTGGTTCGCGGGTTGTGAAACCAATGTTCCGCAAGGGAGGTGGCGGAAGGAAATGCGACCACTCCCAGACGGCCCAGCAGAAGCGGATGGCGCGTGAATAAGTGGACGGGGCGTAGAATTTCCGGCGCCAGAGTCGCCCATTGTTCGGCGAAGGGACCAAATAGCCTGCGCCACTGCTTACCATCCTCGCCCAGGGCTGACTCCGCATCACTCAGTTGGCGCTCCAGCATTACCGCGCTGCCATCGTCCATCGGATGTGCCAGCGGTGCAGGCGAATGGATCCACTCCAACCCATGATCGCGCAGCGGAAGTGAAGAGAAGAACGGCGAGCCCGCAGCCATGGGATGCACAGCCGAACCAAAGTCGTGCAGAAATCCGGGCAGGGTCAGCGACAGGGTGCGCGCCGCTCCACCGGGCTCAGGCTCCGCCTCAAAAACATCCACCTGCAATCCAGCCTGGGCCAGGACAATGGCCGCCGCCAGACCATTGGGGCCCGCGCCAATCACGGCGGCTCGTCGTTGCCTTGCAGGCATACAAATTCAGTTTAGACTGCAACGCTTGCGATTCCAATTATCGCGGGTGGCTCGTTCGCGCGATAACGTTAACAGGCTATCGCACGACTGGGTATTCGTTGATCCAGTGAAAGCCACGACTGTTCAGCAGGAACTTGGTTTCGTCGACCCGATGCAAGGTCGCGGTCAGGGGCCGCCCGTCCGCGTGTCCTTTCAGCGTGAGTAAATCGGGCCGCGGCTGTTCGTAGGAGAAATCGGCCCTCCACGCCATACTGGGAAGGGTCATACTCAAGGATTTCGTTCCCGGATCAACGTGCAGATCCATGCGCCTGGGCAGGCCATTCATGAGCTGCACAACCCCATTTTCGCCGTCTTCAACGATGATGCGCTGCCAGCGAACCGCGTCGGTCAGCAGCGGGGGCCGCACCTGGCCATCGAAGGTAAATTCGTCCACCGCCCAGATGCCATACAGCGGCGCTTGTAGGCGCGATTCGAGGAGTCGCGTGGCCTCGCGCTGGGAGTAGTGCAGATCGTGGCCTAATAGGACAATGCCGAATGTCACTTGCAAGATGAGCGCGACGCGGTTCAACCATATGCGCTGGAATAGGGGACGAGGCGGAGCGGGGTCAACCCGGCGATTGAAGACGAAGAAATCCGCCAGCCGCCTCAGATCTGGGATGACCAGCAATGTTGCTATCACGATGAGGTGCAGGGAAAAGACCTTGACCGGCACATCGTAGCCAAGGTTGAGCATGAAGACGTTGCTCACGACCCCGATGCAGATGAGCGCCCCCAGAGTCGTCAGCCGTGGCACGACAAGCAAAATGCCGCCAACTATCTCGGTCAGTCCGCCAAAAAAGCTGTAGATCGGCGACGCTCCCATAAATGTCCACAGCAGCTGCATGGGAGGTGAGTCGCCGTATGGCTGCAGCAGGGTGAAGAGTGTCGCGGGCTTAAATTGCAAGGGAAACACCTTAGCAGTACCGTATGGAATCATGACAGCCGCCAGGGCCAAACGAAGATACAGCCGGAACCACTGGTAAAGATGCTCGTAGTTGGGACGCTTGCGGTCCAGCAGCGACCAGATTAACGTCACCGCGGCAGCGACCATCAGGTAGCAAAGCACTTCGATATCGTTGAAGGTGGTATCCCAGCTTCCGGTGGAGGTCGGGAACATTTCGACTTCGCGGTGCAGATGAAGAAGATGTTTGCCTACCCACGGGACCATCGCTTGCCAGATCAGGTGGTACTTCTCGAAGAGCTGAGGGACCGGGGGGATGCTAATGAAATGCATCGGAACCCAGAGGGTATAGAGCGGGAAATATACAACCGCGAAGCGGAAAGCGATGCGTGTTGCCAGGCGCCAGCGTGCCGGTTCTACTTCCCGGGTCGCCCCTTCTGGTTGGACTTCCAGCTTCGGCTGAGATTCCGATTGCATCTGTGGTTGCATGCGACTTCCGCGTAAGTTGAACCTGGATGGGCGAAGCGAAGTGCTGGAATTGTCGCTTCCATTTCGTTCCAAAGCAAGTAAATTCAGATTTGTCCGGTCGCTGCGGGTCTAAGCAGGTTCATTGGTGCGGTGGCAGAGGCTGGGGCCACTCGACGACGACCACCTTCCCCTCCGGCGTGCGCTCCAGCACTGGCGCATACAGCCCAATCAGTTCGCGCTTCCACCAGAGGCCGGTCGCCCGCTTATCGGCAAGGCTCGTGAACCAGTATTGCCACAACACGGCGCGCATCTGTTTCGGAGGGCCGTCAGGAAACGGATTAGCCGAAAACAGGGCGAGCACATCGGGAGAGCCGGCCAGCAGCCGCTCCTCGGCACTGGGCACGATGAGGTTGTCGTGCCACTCCCCCAGCGAGGCGAACCACAAATTCCATTCGAAGCGCGGCTGATACGGCGCATAGATCCCCGGCCGCTCGCGCGGGTCCTGTGGCTTGTAGCGGAACGGGTAAGCCGCCCAGGTCTCGCCGTCGTTGGAGCCCTGGAACTCGATCTCGTAGCGGCCGCGTGTCATCACCGCGAAGAGGCCGTATCGGTTGGCGATACGGAAAGGATCGAGAGCGGCGACGGGAGAGGTGGGAAGCGAAGAAGGCGGGATAAGGATGGAGAGCATCTGGACCGTGGTTGCGTAGAAAATCCATAGCAGCATCACGCTGGTGAGGGCCAGCTTAAATGCCCTGAATGAACCCAGGGGCTGCCGCTCGCGCGCCTCTGTGTGCGCTTCCGCATCTTGGCCGATTAAGCTCCTCCAGCGTTTTGGCATGACTCGCATCACGAAACGGTCATCGAGCAAGAGAAATCCCAACACCAGGACCAGGTAATTGAGGAAGGTGTAGTTCGCGGTAAGGATCACGGGAATCTGCCACGCGGTGACAATGAAGAAGCACAGGATGCGCCAGCGACGTGGCATGAACAGCATGAACACGAGTCCGAGTTCCAGCACCAGGGTTGCACCCGTGGCAAAGGCATGAAACCCGTGCGGCAGATGCTGGACATACCAGCCGATCCAAGTGGGCAGCGGGCCGTTCTGGTAGTACTCGTCCATCGCGGTGTAGTTCCGCCACTCGGGATCGCCGCTGGCCAGCTTCACAACGCCGGACTCGAAATAGATTCGGAACCACTCCCACTGCAGCAGGAAGAGGCTGGCGCGCGACGGAGGATGCATCCGTCCCAGTCCGGGCAGAAATCCCGGCGGCGCAAAGAAAAGTGAGATAAAGCCTGCCTCCAGCAGCATGCCGTCGGATTGATAGCCGGAGAAATCCTGCGCCGCGCTGACGAAGGAGAGAAAGCACACGAAGCAGATGAGCAGCATGCCACGCGGCCAGATGTTGACGGCCAGCAAGAGCGACGCGATCATCCCTGCCCAGCAGATCGCCATCAGCATGTGAGGGCTGGTGGAGAACCAGAGCAGCGTCGGCGCAAACCAGAAGCGTGCGCTCCCAAACTGGTGTGCAACCGCCTGGAGATACTCGTTGGATGGAAGGATCCCCTCGCGGCCGATCAGTCCGCGAATCTGGAAGACCAGTGAGTAGAAGGCAGAGAAATAGATGAGGCCGAGAGCGCGCAGAAAAATCCAGCGCGGAACCAGGCGGTCCGGCGCGCCCTGCTCTGAATCGAACAACCAGCGAATAATTGACGGCGCCCAGTTCATTGCGGTCGCATTATATCCACCGCAACCGCGAAGTAGGCAGTCTAATCTCCGGCGTTAACCGGGCAGGACAGCTACTGCACTTCGAAGTCGGCGGTGCGCTGAGGCGACGTGTTCCCGGCTGAGTCCATCGCCTTCAACTCCAGGCGGTAGGAACCCGGGGGAAGATTTTCCAGCGGGATCCTGAGTCCGATCGGGACCGTCGGATTTCCAGCTTTCGCCTCCGAAACCGCGCCACCGCTGTCGATCTTCTTGTCATTGGTGGCGCGATCAAAGACGCGCACTTGTATCGCCACCTTGGGAGGAGTTGCGCCCACAAGGAGGGGATCATAGACCTCCACGTAGAACGCAGCATGGTCGGTCTTCTTGAATTGGTCGCTGCCGGAAGGGATCAGCTCAATTCCCTGGCTGACCAGCGGGCTCCGGTCTTCCAGCATTGCCGCATCCAGACTGGCCGTCATTTCGGAAACGGGGTGCATTTCTTTGCTCAGCACCACCGTGCTCATGGTGAACTTCTTTCCGTCATAGGGATCGATCACCAACGGGACCTCCAGTTTTCCGAAGCTTTCCCCGCCCGAGCTGAAGACGACCTTCAGGTTATAGTGGCCGGCAGCAACGTCGAACTGATTGTCGTAGTGCATCGGCTTCTTGTTGAACTCCTCCACTTCCTTCTTGCCATCCAGATCGACGTTCACCGTGTCGCTGAAGCGCGCGGCGACGGTGCCGTCAGGCTTGTACGCAAGCCCGAGCACGTCCACCGCAGCATGGAACTTGCCCTTCTGTTTGTCGAACTTGAACGCGCCGGGCGGGATCTCCATCGCCAGGTTCACCCGCGCCGTGTCGGGCGAGGTGTAGAAGTAGGGGGCGCGCATTGAGGCGGCGAGTGTCCCGGTCTGCGAACCGGTGGCACGGTTCTCCAACTGCTTCTCGGACGGCTTACCTGCCAGCAGGTCCACCGGCCTGGCATTGCAATATCCACTGCGTGAGCGCACGACGGTACCGCCGCGATCAACCTTCACGCTTAAAGTATGGCAACTTTCTTCGTCCGAGGGGCCCGGCGTGTATCCGAGGACGTAGTACTCGGATTGCTCTTTGGCAATCCTCTCCATGCCGCCGAGCAAATCATTCGAGTTGACGATCACGAAGCCGCCCGTGCCTTGCGCCAACTCGTAGAGCAACTGCTGGTTGGTAGAGTCCATCGGCGGAACTACTGGAATGATCTGGCGGGACTGATTGTAAGGGTTGATTCCATATGGGTACGGCGAGGTTCCACCGCCACCGCGAGTGCCAGTGGTGGAAGTACCACCAGTCTTGTTGCCGCCGGGACCTCCCGTGGTGGTTCCACCGTTCTTACTGCCCGTGCCACCCGTGCCCGTACCTCCGCCGGTGCGACCGCCGCCCGCGCCACCAACCCCCATTCCGCCAGTGCCGCGCTGGACGTAAACCAGATGCGTGGGCTGAGCATCGCCGCTATCAGAGTACTGAAGCTCCGCGGTTACGAGCTTGGCTGGAGCGTAGTCATCACCAGTTCTGAAGCTGATAGGTGCAGGTGAGGGTGTGGCTGCGTTTACGCCGGTGATCAGGCCCCGAACGTCGATGGGATAGATCGCGACGTTGGCCCGGTTACATACGCTGATGACGGCTGTCAGTTCGGATTCGCGATCAGGGGTCATCGGAAAACCGGAGGTCAACAGGATCAGGCTCTTGCGCCCCGGCACGGAGGACATGTTCTTGGCGACGCTGCGCAGCGCGAGCAGCAGGGTGCGCGCGCCGAAGTCGGATTCCGAGTTGGTCAGAGGGGCGTGCCCAGGGATGCAACCTGCACCGGTTCTGCGTTGGGGGAGACGCTGGCAAATTTCACATTGCGCACGACCTGCTTCAGGCGCTCGGCATCGGCGGTGAAGTTTTGCGCGATCTTGACCGTGCCGCCGAAGTCCACAACTGCCATATAGCGATTTGGACCAGCGTTGGCTTCAATGAATTTTCCGGCTGCCTCGCGCGCCCGCGCCTGATCGGCAAGGTCCATCGTGGAGTTGTCAAAGAAAAGCACCAGGTACCGCCGCTGATTGCCGGAAGGTGTGGACGTGTCCGTCTCGTAGGAGAAACTCTTGATGGGCTGTTCTTTGTTGTCTTCAAAGACACGAAAATCCTGTTGCTTGAGGTCGCGAATGTAAGTGCCCTTCTTGTCGGTAACTACGGTGTCCACCAGGACTAACCGCGTCTCCGCCTTGATGACTGGAAGAGAAGCCTCCACCGGCTGGGCCGGCGCCGGCTGCTGCGGTTGCGCCTGCTGGGCTTCCTGCGCGTGCACGGGCGGGGCATCGAGAATAAAGTGCCGGCTTGTCCAGGCGCTCGCAATGACCAGGAAAGCCGCTATGCATGCCGACCTGCGGAGCTTCATTTTCCACACCTCAACTTACGGAATCTCGATGGCGCTGTTCTGCGTCGCCATTTGTCCCTCATCATCGCGAACCACCAGCCGGACCAGGTAGCTCCCCGGCTTCACATCGAAGCTGGTCTTTAACGTGACTCCCGAATTGAGCTTGGTTGCCAGGGTTTCATCTTTCAAACGCATCTGGATGATCTTCTGGTTCCCGCTTACGAAGTTGCCATTGCGATCGAAAACGGCCGACACCACCGTCACATCGTCATGGTTGCGGCCATCGACCTTGCGATAGTGCAGGTGGCGCAAGTCCATCCGCACCAGGACCGAAAGCTGGGCGGCATCCTCGCCGGACTTGAAGAACTGGGTGTGCAATTGGACCGGAATGTCACTCACCTGCTCTTGCGAGAAGACTGCATCTTCAACTTCTCTCTTGGCTTGTTCCGACGCGTCCTCAGCCTGCTTGGGCGCATAGTATCCCTTGCGCGCCTGGATCTGGAACTTCTCGGCCTTCAGGGTCACCTTCAGATTATGAAATCGGCCATCCAGCTTCAGGTTCTGAGGAGAGAACCCCAGCAGGTAGGAGTATTCCGGTGTCGTTGCAACGCGGTGGAAGCCACCTTCCAGATCGTTAGTGTTCTGAACGAAGATGCCTCCCGTGGCATTCGCCAGCTCGGCCAGCACGTTGGCATCCGCCTGGCCTTCCAGGTTCTCGTACTGCGTCATCTGTCCCACGATGAAAGGGCTCGGCGGCCGGTTTCGACTCGCGGCGTCCAGGTAACCGGGCGTGTAAAGACCGCGCGCATCCAGCGCGCTGATGATCACGTTGGCGTGCAACGCGCGTTCTGCAATGGCGATCTGCTCAAAGAGCTCGTCGGGATTGTAGAACCCGGGAGAGACCAGGATGATGGTGCGCTGGCCCGGCATCGCGGTAATGCGACGGACCGCCTGCTTGATGGAGTCAAGCGTAACCTGCGTTTCATGGTTGCCCACGTTGAGTTCACGAAATGCAGAGGAACGGGCTGTCTGCTGGGCGGCATTGAGAAATTGAGGATCGCCACCATAGGCGCAGTCCAGGGCGTCCTGGGTCACGACGTTCAGGGCCGTGGAATCGTTCCCGTTGACGATCAAGCTGGCCATGTAATACGACACCAGGGGACAGTCTGCCGTCACCGAACCGGTGACCGGCCTGGGCTGAATTTGATTCATCGCTGCGCGCAACTTCGCCTGGTCATCGGTAAAGTCAAGTTGGTTCTGTCCGGATGTGGTGAAGATAGCGGCCCGGTCGGTCGACCGCAATTCTTCCAGGTGGTGCTGGGCGGCGCTTCTTACCTGTGCCAGATCGCCAAACTTCAGGTGGATGTCGTCGAAAAGGTAGGCTATGAATCGCTCCGGCATCGTGGGGAGCGGAGCAAGCTTGTCATTGGCAATAGTGGGTGGCCCGCCCTCCTGATGGATGACGGGTTTGGCCCCGGCTTGGTCCACGGAAAACCTGGTAATGGTCTGGAGTTTGCCGTTGTCGAAGAGTTGGAAGTCGTCCTGCTTCAGGTTGCCAACGGCGTGACCTTGCGCATCGCGAACCACGACGCGGACTTCGACGAGATTGACCTTCACCTTGAAGGTGGCCGCCGTCTCCTGAGACGAAATTTCAGGCGCGTTCTTGTCAGGTGGGGCGGCGGGTGGTTGCGCCGTCTGCTGCTGGCCTGTTGTCGTGCTGCTCTGCCCCCCAGTCGGCGTGGTGGAAGTAGCCGTTTGCTGCGCGGCCATCGTCGCCCCAGCCAGCAACAACGCCAGCAGTGCCGCAGCGGCAGTTCGAGAATTGACTTTCATGTCCGGTTTCTACTTCCGACCGAGCCTCTACCGCCAGTGAGAACACGGTCGGCGCAGCTTTGACGCGTTATTTTCCCGCCGCAAGAGCTATTAATCAATGCTGATCGGATCTTGGGACTAGCGCCCGCTGGACTGTCAGGCGACCTGCCTCGTGCGTCTAAATCCTATGCCGCTGACGCCAAAAGCGCCAGCAACGCTCGTCCCAGGTAATTGCTCCGTTGCCATGGTCACAACCATCTATAATGAAGGTGTTAGCTGCCGGGCCGGACGGTCGCTGCCGGCCCGTGAACACTGTTCGTCCGCTTCGGCGGGGCTTCGGCCAGATCAGGTGGCGCGGGCAGACAGAGGAAAGTCCGAACTCCACAGAGCAGCGTGCCGGATAACGTCCGGGCAACGGCGTTCAAGCGCCGTTGACGGAAAGTGCCACAGAAAACATACCGCCCCGCTTCGGCGAGGTAAGGGTGAAAAGGTGCGGTAAGAGCGCACCGCGCTGCCAGTAATGGCGGTGGCAGGGAAAACCCCACGCGGAGCAAGACCAAATAGGGGAGGAGTCCGTTTCGGCGGGCACGCACCGGCTCGGTGCGTCACAACTTCCGGGTAGGTCGCTAGAGCCGCGCAGTAATGCGCGGCCCAGAGGAATGACCGTCGTGCCGCTCTTTGTCTTCGCGGGTCAGCAACCAGCAAGTCCGCGAGAGAAAGAGCGGCACACAAAATTCGGCTTATAGGCCCGGCAGCTACAAAACTACCGTTGTCAAATTAGAATTGCCCAGCTTGGACCTGCCCTAAGACGCTTTTGCGCGCTTGATCAGGTGGTAGATCCCCAATAGAACGAATGCCCCAACAAAGGAAGTGATCCATCCGGCACTCTGGGTTTCGTCGTAGTGACCTACCGCCCGCAGGACGAAGGTAGCCAGCAGTGACCCGGCGATGCCAAGCCCCATCGTAATCCAGATCCCACCGGGGTCTTTCCCGGGCATGGCAAATTTCGCCAGCGCCCCGATAATCAAACCGAAAATCGCCATCCACAGCAAATGCAGCATGAAACCCTCCTCGCGGTTGCGTTACCCCTGTTGTGATCGGCGGGAACGTTGGAGTTCCCTGGAAGATGCGGCAAGTCTAACACGCCTAACGCGGAAGCCAAGCGTGGATCATATGTGGCTTGTGCCGCTAGTTGTGTTTCGCCACTTCGCGATAGACCTCGAGCATGCGGCGGACGCTGAGGTCCCAGGAAAACTTCTTGACCTGCTCCAGACCTCGCGCCTTCAGCTTGTCGCGCACGCTCTGGTCGAGCAGCACGCGATGCAGCGCTTTCATGATCTCGAATACGTTCTCCGGATTCACCATGACGGCGGCGTTGCCCACGACCTCCGGAATGGACGAGGTGTTGCTGGTTACCACCGGCGTGCTGTGCGCCATGGCTTCCAGCGGCGGCAGACCAAAGCCTTCGTAGAGCGAGGGGAAGACGAAAATCTTCGCCTGGTCATAAAAAATGCGCAGCACTTCGATCGGCACGAAACCGAGAAAGCGGACGTCATTCTGCACCCGGCCCTTCACCACCGCACGCCGCAGGTCGGGATGCTTGGAAACCTCATCGCCAATGATGATCAGCTTCAGGTCTTCGAACTGGCCTTCTTTTGCCAGCTCGCCCTTCAGCGCCGCGAAGGCCTCGATAATGCGCACGATGTTCTTGTGCGGACTGATGCGGCCGGCATAAAGCAGAAACGGATAGCTCACCTGGTAGCGCTCGGCGATGGCCTGGCGCTCGGCATCGCTGGAGTGCCCCAGCAGAAAACGTTCGTCAATCGCGTTGTAGATAACCTCAATTTTCTCCGGCGGGACCTGGAAGAGGCGCTCGGTGTCCTTCTTGGAAAAGTTCGACACCGCGAAGATGCGCGCGGCGCGGTGCAGTACGCGTTTGGTGAACCGGAAATGCATGTCCCGCTTCACGCTGGAATGGCTGTTGACCCGGTACAAGTGGTCGAGCAGGTCGTGCACCGTGACCACATAGGGACAGGGAATGCCCTGTGGCTTCCAGAACAAGTGCGGGACATGCAACAGGTCGCAGCGGAAGCGCTTCAGCAGTTGATGCAGTTCGAAGTAACTGGAAATCGAAAAGTCATTGGGCTGGGCGGGCAAGGTCTTGAAATTTGCCGGCAGCGGCTGGATCGCCGGCAGCCTGCCGGGAATCCCAATGAGGAAGTACTCGTTGTCATGGTCCAGGCGCGCGAGGGTGCGAATGGCGTTGCGGGTGTAGGTCCCAACACCAAACTCATTGATCCGCCGGATGTCGATCGCGATTCGCACAACTCAAGTGTAAACCGCGTGTCGAACGGTGAGCGCCACTCGTGCGCAGAGCTTCAACCTGACCAGGACAGACTGTCAGGCCGCGACGAAAGCACGACGTTCGCCCGAATGTGAACGCGTCGTCTCGACTGCTCGCAAAGGCTGCGGGCCGCGCGCGCGCACGCTCACAGGTACGCCTCCTTCACCGGGGCGCAGCGTAGTGGCCGCGACCAGGGCGACCTTAGAATTCGGCAACGCACTCACCTGGAAGCGCTGAACGATCGAAGCGACGGCCAGCATGGCCTCCGTCTCCGCAAACATTGACCCGATGCACCTGCGGGCGCCGATGCCAAACGGCAAGTACGCGAACTTGTGCAGGTTCCTGGTGAAGTCTTCCGTCCACCGTTCCGGCCGGAAGCTGTCCGGATCGGGATAGAAACGCGCATCGTGGTGCACTGCCCAGATGTCCATCACCACCGTTATGCCCTTAGAGACACGATAGCCTCCTAGTTCCACGTCCCGGTCGGTCCGGCGCGTCGCGTACCATGCGGGTGGATACAACCGCATCGATTCCTTCACCACTTCCTCGAGGTAAGTCAGGCGCGGCAGATCATCGAAACCGACCGGACGGCCCTGGAGTTCAGTCTCTAAGTGCTCCGCCAGGCGTGCTTCGACCTCCGGATGCTGGACCAGCATATGCCACACCCACGCCAGCGCGATTGCAGTGGTTTCATGACCTCCGAGAAGAAACGTCGTAGCTTCATCGCGCACCAGTTCATCGCTGATGGGAGCACCGGAACGCTGCGCTTCCAGCAGCACGCTTAGCAAGTCTTTTCTCCCGGTGGCTCCGTTCTCAATCTCGGCTCGGCGCTGGCGAATGATGTCTTCCACGATGGCAAGGATGGTCTTCACCGCACGGCGGATGGCGCGGTTGCTGCGAGTCGGGACCCAATCCGGTATCAGGAAGCACTGGTCGGCCTGCACGATGAACTCATCCAGTACGATGGCCAGGTTCTCCAGCAAAGTGTCTTGTCGCCCATTGAGTTGCGTGCCCAGGAAGGCCTCGGCGGCGACATCCAGGGTCAGCCTCATCATGTCGCGGTAAATGTCGTGGACGCCTGCATCTTTCCAACTGCTCATCATGCGATCAATGTGCCGCGCGATGATGAGGCCGTATTCCGGCAGCCGCTCACGGCTGAAGACCGGCAAGAGCAGATTGCGTTGGCGCCGCCAGAGTTCGCCTTCGCTGGTGGCCAGTCCGTCTCCCAGCAACATCCGCAGCATGTTGGACTTGGTATAGCTCTGCGCGTTCACGATGAGGACGTCGGCAATCAGGTCCGGATGACCAACCAGACAGGCGGGCATTCCGACGTATTTGCAGTATGCTACGTCGCCGACCTCTTTCAGAGCGTCTCCGAAGGTTCGGACCCAGTCTCGCCTGCCTGGCAGTATGCCGAGGAACCGGTGACCGGTCGGTGTTGGCGGCAGCTTAGTGGGGATGTTCACCTTGCGGATAGCTTTCTTTATGGTTGCGACTGGGCAGTTCATGGCGTCTTACCTCCTTGGATCGGGACTTGGAACTCGCTGAAGCCGCGCGAGCAAGGCGAGATTACGGCTGGCGGGACAGCAAAGTCCTTTGGAGGAAGTTAAGAAAAGGTGGGAAATTTGTTGGGCACAGACCCCAGACCAAAGTGGAGATCGGTCTGAAATGTTTCGTGTTTTCAGGCGCTTATCGGAAGAACGGAGGCCACAGCGGTCGGCTGTGGCCTATCTGTTTGGATAGATGGCTCCTACGCTCTCACCGCCTCGGCGTGCTTCGCCCGGCGCGAGGCGTACAACGGAAACGCCTCCGCTAACTCCAGCACTTCCCTGCGGATCCGCGCCAGAACGTTCTTGTCGGTGCGGTTGTGCAGTGCCTCGGAGATCCACTTGCCGACTTGCCGCATCTCGCCTTCCTTCATGCCGCGGGTGGTCAGCGCCGGACTCCCAATGCGGATGCCGCTCGGCTTCATCGGCGGGTTGGTGTCGAACGGAATCGCGTTCTTGTTCACCGTGATGCCGGCCTCGTGCAACGCGTTCTCGGCTTCACTGCCGAGCATCCCCTTGGCGAAAACATTCACCAGCATCAGGTGGGTGTCGGTACCGCCGGAAACGACATGGAAGCCTTCGTCGGCCAGCGTCTGCGCCAGCACCTTCGCGTTGGCCACAATCTGGCGGGCGTAATCCTTGAAGCCGGGCTGCATGGCCTCATGGAAGCACACCGCCTTGGCGGCGATGATGTGCACCAGAGGTCCACCTTGCATACCGGGGAAAACCACCTTGTCGATGGGCGCCGCGTATTCCGCCTTCGACAAGATCAGGCCGGCGCGCGGACCGCGCAGCGTCTTATGCGTAGTGGTGGTCACGATTTGCGCGTGCGGTACAGGTGAGGGATGTGCGCCGCCGGCAACCAGTCCCGCAAAGTGCGCCATGTCCACCAGGTAGAGCGCACCTACTTTGTCGGCAATCTGGCGCATGCGGGCAAAATCAATGATGCGCGGATAGGCGCTGCCGCCGCCGATGATGAGTTTTGGCCGCTCCCGTTCGGCAATGCGTTCCAGATCGTCGTAATCAATGGTCTCGGTTTCCCTGGTCACGCCGTAAGGGACGATCTTGTACGTCTTGCCCGAGAAGTTGAGCGGGTGTCCGTGAGTCAGGTGTCCGCCATGAGCGAGGTTGAGGCCCAGAATCGTATCGCCCGGCTGGATGACCGACGCGTACGCAGCCATGTTCGCGGTCGAACCCGAATGCGGCTGCACGTTGGCGTGCTCGGCCCCAAAGAGCTGCTTGGCGCGTTCGCGCGCCAGGCTCTCGACCACGTCGGTGAATTCGCATCCGCCGTAATAGCGTTTGCCGGGATAACCTTCCGCATACTTGTTGGTGAAGACTGAGCCTGCCGCTTCCAGCACGGCCTCGCTCACGAAGTTCTCCGAGGCGATCAGTTCCAGTCCTTCGTGTTGACGGCGTTCTTCGTCCTCGATCGCCTGCGCGATCTGCGGATCAACTTCCACCAGCGGACGGTCCATAGGATTGTTATTCATGATTCAGTCCTTCCCATATCAAAATACTCTGTCATGCTGAGCGAGCGCGGCGGTCGTTGGCCGCGCGAGTCGAAGCACCCCTATTCGTCTTCCCGCTCGATGGCGGCAATCTTTTCCACCCGCCGTTGATGCCGTCCTCCTGCGAAGGGAGTGGACAGCCACTTGTCCACGATCTTGAAGGCTACTTCTTCGCTAATGGTTTCGGCTCCCAGCGCCAGCACATTGGCATCGTTGTGCTCGCGTGACCGCCCCGCTTCAAACTCGGTGTCAACCTTGGCCGCGCGGATGCCTGGGACCTTGTTGGCGGCTATCGAAATGCCAATCCCGGTGCTGCACACCAGGATGCCGAGATCGGCGCCGTGCGCGGCGACCTCTTCTGCGACCGCGCGCGCGAAGTCGGGATAGTCGCAGGAGGCGGTCGAGTCCGTCCCGCGATCATCCACCGCAATGCCTTGCGCTGTAAGCTTCTGCTTGATCTTTTCCTTCAGCTCAAAACCGGCGTGGTCCGCTCCCAAGGCAATCTTCATGGCTGACATTGTAGCGCGTAGGCAGGTGTTATTCACGATACCGAAAAGCCCATCGACCACGGAGGACACGGAGAGCACGGAGAGAGGCACGAAAATGAAAGAAAAGAAGATCGGAGTTCTTATTGATTATTTTCTCGATGGCTCTGTGTCTCCGAGGTTTTCTGTCCAGGTCGTTGTCTTTGTTCTGTCTATGTTCTCCGTGGTGAAGAACCGCTCTAGCCCGCAAACGCCTTGGCCAGGAAGCGCGAGATGTGCCAGGCGTCCATGTACTTGTAGGGCGTCTCGCCCAGCGAGTAATGCCCGCACGGCAGCGCCTTGATGGTGGTGTCGAGGCCGCGGCGCACGAATTCGCCCGCCGCCTGCATGGAGAACTCCGGCAGAAACGTGAGGTCGTAGCGGCCATAGATCATCAGCGACTTCTTGGGCCAGCGTCCGAACTTGTCGAAATACACGATGGGGCTGATGCACATCCACACGCTCCGCAGCTCCTCATGGGTGAGCACGGTTTCCAGGCTTTGCCGAATGTGCTGCGTGGATTGTCCCGTCCACACCACGTCTCCGAAGGTGGAGGAGGCGTGATTAAAAACGCAAACGCTGATGCGCGGATCGGTTGCGGCCGCCAGAAACGCATAGCACGAACCCAGACTGGTGCCGACGATGCCCAGCCGCGTGTAGCCACGCTCCTGCAGCCAGTCGAGGCAGGAGCGGATATCGATAATCGCCTGCCGCCCCGCGTCAATCGTGCGGCCGATGTTGGAGGAAACGGCGTAGTCGGCACGCGTCAGTCCCGCCGGCCGCCGAATGTCGTGGTACGGCATGCTCAGGCGCAGCGCGGCAATGCCGAGCACATTGAAGATGCGGCATAGCGCGTTCTGGCTGACGCCGTCGGCGTTCCACTGCGGCAGCAAAATTACCGCACGCCGCCCATGCGCCGGAAACCAGCGCGCATTCGCGCAATTATTTTCCGGATATGGCGACTCTACCGGCGAGGTGAAGCGCAGAAACTTGCCCCACTCGTCCTTGGGCTGCTTCTTGGGTGGTTCGCTGCCGGTGTGGAACAGTTCGACCTTGCGATGTTCGATGCGGAAGTCCGTCGGCTTCTTGTAGGCATAGAACTCGTCGCTGTTGGCGATGGAGTGCTGGTTGACGGCGTTCCAGAATTCCAGCATCGCCGCCTTGTCGCCCTGGTCTTGCGGCGGATGAAAATTCTCGACGCCCGGCCACTGCTTCGCCCACTCCAGGCCCCATTCAAACGGACGCACTACGCGATTGTTGTCGCGCGTGGTCATGCGCGCTTCCCACTCGTGCATCCAGCGGCGGTATTGGTCCTTCATCTACCAGAACTATACCGAAGCCAACCAGCCATGGTCGCGCCCAACCCAATGAACACAGGGCTGCGTGCGCCGAATGGCGCTCCGGGCGGGTTGAGCGGGAACACGCTCTTCGGCTCTGCGGTCCGGCTCATGCCGATAACCCCGACACCAGCGCCTCAGGAATTATGAGAAATACTTTGCCTTCCGCTTTGATAGGTGTAATGCTCCCAAGAAAAGAGGACGAGCCGTGTGTTTTTCGGCAACAGCGAACTTTGTTGGCAGCGGCGTTCTGGCCGCCGTCGGCGTGGTCACATTGACCAAGGTGAAGCACCGGCGTGAACTGCTTTTCGCGACGCTGCCCACGTTATTCGCCATTCACCAGTTCATCGAGGGATTCGTCTGGCTGGGATTGGACAGGGTTTTCTCGCCTGCGGTGGCGCACGACATGGGCGCGGCGTTCATGCTCTATGCGCAGGGGACTCCTGCCTTTCCTGCTGCCGCTGAGCGTGCTGCTGTTCGAGCCTGACCTGAAGAGTCGCAGGCGCATGATGCCTTTCGTCGTGCTGGGCGGAGCAACGGCGCTGTATATTTTGTGGGCGTTGACGGCGTACCCATTGCAGCTGTACATCAAGGAAAATAGCATCGTTTACATCAATCAGGCGACCAACAATACAGCGGTTGCGGTGCTCTATGTGATTGCGACCTGCGGTTCGCTGTTTTTCTCGAAGATCAGGATGATGGTGCTCTTCGGCGTGGCAAACCTTGCGATTCTCCTGATTGTAATGGAGGTCAAGCGGTACGCCTTCACCTCGCTGTGGTGTGCGTACGCGGCGATCGCAAGTGTGATCATTCTGGTTTACTTCTGGAGAAGCAGCGCGGACCGGCCATTTCTCTATGGCGCAGCCAGGGCAATTTGAAACTCCAAAGAAGCTAGCTTGCGGTGCATCCCGCTCTTTCAAGACCACCTCTCAACTTGGGGTGCCCCACTCTTCTCGCCCGCCTTTGGCGAAAGGGTGGGCCTACGTCTGCAGTCCACACAACGCTGTAACCAATGGACTGAGGCATGCGCGTCGGCCTAGGGTCCAATCGGAGGCGCCTATCCGCCACCGCTCTTCTCTCCTTTGGCCAGTTCTTCCTTGACTCTTGAAGGCAGGTTGTTCATACGCTTGATAAATGCTGCCAACCTCCATAACTCTAGATCGGAGTCCCAGAGTCCGTTCGAGAACATACCCGTCCTGCGAATGCCGTGTTTGGCGACCCAGAATACCTGGGCTTCAGTGTATTCGGTTCCGTCGGTCGGGAACTGCGGAGCGGGTGGATTCAGGCCGGTAGGGAATTTTGGTGTCTTGCCCGGAGTGCCGTGGCATCCGGCGCATTCGCCCCGATACTGCTTTCCACCCTCGATAAGGTTTTCGTCAGTGGGCTGGACTGGGTTGGGAACATCCGGGGCACTTCGCCTGACGGAAGCATGTACAGCCATACGCATCAACGAGGTCTCCAGGTTCGACGGTGAAACATCGCCACGGACCTCAGCCAACCCGAGTCTCAGATACCCGTAACCTGCAATGACTACTAGCAAGAGTGCGGTAATTATCCCCGAAAAAAATGGTTTCATGCGAATTCCTCCATCCGCGTCGGCTTTTCGCTACCTGCTTTCGGGACTCCGAAGGTTAGCTTGGCCCGCTAATGGCCGCCGTGCTCCACGGGGCCGGGTACGACAATTATGTAGGCATCCGGTTGGCCTGACCTGATCAGGTGGGGCATATTCGGAGCGGGAGGCGGTGAACCTATGTCCTTGTCCGTCGCATACGGCGCATAGAACATAAGGTGCGGCGGCACGTGAACGATCCGATTCCCCGAGATCAGAAGAAAAATACTGTCCGACATCATGTACACGATCCCAGGCTTGCTCGGGGCCTTGAATCTTCCGCTCTTGTACCCTTCGTCGATTTCCGTCTTGATCTGGTCCTCAGTCTTGCCCTTGGCTCGCTCCTCTTCCGCAAACAGCCGCGTCGGCAGAGTGGTTACCGCTCCTTCTGCGTCAAAGCAGGTGGGCTCGCAATTCCAGGGAGTCTGTCGGTCCACAAAGCAGGAGAACCCGTTGCTGCCATCGCGAACTTTTACATAGCCGCTCCGCTCTAGCAAATACACCGTAGCTTTATCGGAAATTTCAGGTGGCGCAGCACTCTCGGCAAGCTTGATTTTGCTTTCACGCGACAAAGAAAAATCATAGGTCGGTTTCGGCATGTCAGCCTGGGCAAACATCATTAGATTTCCCGCGAGAGTAAGAGTAACCAGGATGATTCTGCGCATACACTTGCCTCCCTGAGAGTGGCCATTCACTTTGCCCGACCGCTACATGTGCTACATGGAATTCCTGAGTTTCATCCGGTGTGTAGACAGCCTTGACTAGCAGCCGTTAGCGCTGAGTATGGTGATGGGGACAAATGCATTGATTTTGGGGACAAGTCACCGATCCTGTGCTTTCATGACCGGCAATCTCGACCTGAAAAAGTCGGGTGCGCCCGCTCTTTCGCCGCCACTTTTCAACTTGGGGTGCCCCACTCTTCTCGCCCGCTTTTGGTGAGAGGATGGGCACACGTCTGTAACCCAGATCACAGCGTCTCAATAGACTGAGGCGGGTGGGATGCTCAGTCTCGAACCGAGAAGATGGCCCACCCGCCCTTGGAAATTTTCTCGACTACAACCAAACTCCCACTCAAGCAAAAGGAGACTTG
Source organism: uncultured Acidobacteriaceae bacterium (assembly GCA_963843005.1). Lineage (GTDB taxonomy): Bacteria > Acidobacteriota > Terriglobia > Terriglobales > Acidobacteriaceae > Bog-257. The sequence goes on from CAWJIW010000019.1 coordinate 137,257, forward strand.
AGTGGGGCGCCCGGCTCAACTCAGAGTCCTGAGTGCAGCCACGTTCACGGGTATACCTCGGCGATGCGAGACGCCTAGGTTTCTATTTCGGGCACGGGCCGTCCTGGCACTCCAGGGCTTTCTCGACGCTTGGAGGAACCGACGGGCAGAATCATCGGCACCCGGCGGCGATACTCGGCATACTCGCCATGAAGTTGAAGGAGGTCTCGCTCCTCGAATTGAATCGCCACGAGAATGTACACCGTGGTAGCGATGGCGAAGACGAGATGCGCCGGCGTCATCACCGGGGCCGACCAGAACACCAGCAGCCATCCTACATATAACGGATGCCGGACGTAGCGATACAGTCCCGGCGTGCGGAACCCAATCGCGGTGTAAGTGCGACCTCGCAGATACAACCAGACCTGGCGCAAGCCGAAGAGATCGAAATGGTTGATCAGAAACGTAGCGATGAGCACAATCAGCCAGCCGCAGGCGTACAGGACTTCCAGAGCCAGTCGTCCGGGAGCGCTCTCCACCTTCCAGATCACACCACCCATGGGTTGCCATTTCCAGAACAACAGGAGCAAAGCGAGACTGGAGAACAATACGTAGGTGCTGCGCTCCACCGAGCTGGGCACGATCCGGGTCCACGCGACCTTAAACCACTGCCGCGCCATCACACTGTGCTGCAGAGCGAATAGTCCCAGCAACGCGGCATTGATCGCGAGCGCCTCGAGGAACGGCGACTGCGGTCCGGAATCGATTGACTTCGGAACCGCGAAGTTTCCGAGAAAACCAATCGCATATAGGAAAGATGCCAAAAATGCCAGATAGCAAATGACACCATAGAAAAACGCTGTGACTCGGCCCAACATATATTTCTCCTTAGGGGTGCCTGTGGGTTACAGGTTCGAAGCGCCCAGGCACGGCGGCGCTTCGAACCTAACTAGGCTGCTAGGTCCGGAAAGGTGGCGGAGCCCCTCCCGGAGGCGGTTACGTTGAGTTCTTTCGACAGCATTGCAGCGATCACCTGGTCGCTGACGCCCTTTCTCTTCAGGGCCAGCAAACCGCGGTCGGAGGTATCGAATTCCGTCTCGTAAACCCCGATGACGCGGACGATAACGCTGTCGCTAAGGCAACTGTTGGCCAGCCTAACCACGTGAGCGTTGGTGAGCCGCACCCTGTGCTGTTCCGAGCTGAGAAACGAGTTGTCAAGCAGTGCCGCCACGATCAGGCTCACAACCGGGAGTTTGTAGATGTGGCTTTCCTCGATCAACTCCGCCGTCGAAGTGAAATGGATTTGATCGAAACCGGATTTCATCGTTCTACCTCCTGCGCGCTGGAATCTTTTTCTTTCCATGTGCCACTCTCCGCTCCTCTCTTGGCCAGATCCGGATTCGTGATCCAGCCCGTCATCGTGACCAGAGTACGGCTGGTTGGAATTCGGTGTGTCACACGCCAGTCATGGATTTGTGAAAGGTTTGTCGCAAGAAGAAAACCACGGCGGCGATGGGTCAATTGACGATAAGCTGCTGACTACGCGGCTACTTGGCGGCGAACGATCGTTTCCGGGTAGCCGATAAATCTGCTCGCGTAGTCCGCAAAAGCGGCACTCCCGTACAAGCGTAACGCGATAAATCCTGCAAGTCGCGCTGGGAACTCTGGTCTGTTCGAAACCCGTCATGGCGCGTTAATATTCCTTGTCCTCCCCATTCAGTCTGCAGATGCCTGGCGGTGCAGTATCCTCAAGGGCCAGTGGGAGATAGAAAGGTTTACCAATGAGTCCACGCGCCAAATCGGTTTCGGCGAAATCGATTCCGAGAAAAACCACTTTGTCCAAGCGATCATGGACGTGTAACGGTTCATTCCGAAGGCTAAAACGGAAAGTCCGGTTATAGACTCGCTAAACGCATCGCGGGCGTAAGTTACTACCGATGAACATCTTGGTACCGTTGAAGCTCAGGTCCAATTCCAATCAAAATCATGGATAGCCAGATCATTCTCGATTGTCACCAGCATTTCATCGATGAACGGCTCTTTCGCTACCCCGTGTTCCAACAGCGCAGCGCTGGTTTCGAGGCACTGGTTGGCGACTACAGCGCCCTGCCCAGAATTTATCTTCCCGAGGACTATGCACGCGACACAGCCGGCTTCGACGTTGTCAGGACCGTATGGGCAGAGTTTATTTCGGACGATCCCTTGGGCGAGGTGCGGTGGGCACAAGAGCTGGCGCAGACAGCCGGTCGGCCCCAGGGCTTGATTGCCCGGGCCGACTTTTTGAGCCCCGAACTCGAGCATACCCTGGATCTGTATACGTCTATCGACCGGGTTCGGGCTGTCCGCCAGCATCTAGGCTGGCATCCAACCAACCCGGCACTCCGATTTGCGTCACGTCCCGATCTGCTGTCAGACCCCGCGTGGCGAAGTGGCCTTGCCTTGCTCCGCGGCCGCGGCCTGTGTTGCGAGATTGAGATCTTCGCTCCTCAGCTGCCTGACTTGGCGTCCGTAGCGGCCAACTATCCTGATATCCAGTTCGTCGTGCCCGTAATGGGCTGGCCCATCGACGTGACGAGCGATGGCCACAAAGCCTGGAAACGCGACCTCGCGATCCTCAGCGCTTGTAACAATGTCGCGGTCAAGATTTTCGGGATGGAGTGCATCTTCGGCATCCATTGGACGGTGGCGCAGGTCCGCCCCTGGATCCTCGACACGATCGAGCTGTTTGGCCCGGCCCGCTGCATGTTCGCGAGCCACATGCCGATATGCAAGCTGGCCTGCAGCTTCCAGCAACTCTACGGCGCTTACGTCGAGGTGATCGCGGGCTTCAGCACGTCGGAGCAGCGCCAGTTGCTGCACGATACTGCGGCCGCAATCTACAAGCCATAGCTAAGGGCGGCGGGAGCGGGTACGCCCCCATCGCAAGTGCGACGCGTAGTCTCGAGCCGAAAGGGTGGGCCATTCGGCAGAAACTTTCATACTGGAGACCTAGGAAAGACACAATAATAGCGCTGGGTGCGCTGGCGGGGTGAGCTGGATGACTTGCTCCACGGCTCAGACGGTGAGCGTTAGTCCTTTGTTTTCAGTCGGTTTCTTGGTTTCGATCTGTGTCTTGATCTGTCTTTTCTGGCTTTTTTCTCCTGCTTGCCACTCCATGGAAACTGAGGTGGAAGCTTCCACGCGCCTCGCTGGCCTTCCAAGGGCCCGTCGGCAGCCAGTACCGGTGTGCAGCTCCGACCCACAAAGCGTTTCATTTCGACCCTAGCGCGCACGGGCCAAGCTCGCAAGAGAATTCGTTCGTCGCGCCGGTTACGAAGGTACATGTCCATTTTGGGAAGGACTCGTCCTTTCGTAACCTGCGAACACCGATTCTTCTTGACGGCTCCGCGCCACCCTCCCAGAGTGGGATGCGTAACCGCTTCCAAACCTATCGCATCAACGGCCGTCGCCGCTTCCGTATCCTGCCCCAGCCCCGCACACTCCGCGCCTAGGCGGCCTAGCCTGCAAACCCATTGTCTGCCGTCAGGTGTGCCACCAAAGCGGTTCTTGCTTGGATGGGGATTCTGTTTTCATGTCGCAGCATGCAGTTTCAACGTTCTCTCTCGAACAGCCCGAAGGGCGGCACGATCGTAGCCCAGGACATGAGTCCTGGGTAAGCTGTAGCAAGCGCGATGAGTCCGGCAGGACGGCACACGAATCACGCCAGCAGCTTGCTCCATGCTGTTGTTTCGATGTGCCGTCCCTCCACCCCAACAAGCGCAAGAGCGGCGCTTGTCGGGGGCCCCGGCTTCGGGACTCTGGTTTATTTAGGACGCTCACCCAGCACTCACGTCCTGGGCTACGCTTGTTTCTCCCTCCGGGCTCGAGAGGATTGCGCCCACCCCGTCGCCAAAATCGGGCGACAGGAGTGGGGCACCCACAGATAAGTGGGATGCGTAATCTCGAACCGAAAAGGTGGGGTACCCGCACGATCTTAGACTGTGCGTAATTTTGATTGACACGCAAATTCTTTCGTCGGATAATTTCGTCTCTCTTTAGCCCCCGGTGCGCTGTGCCCTTCGTCAGCATGTGAGTCTTCACTCCATTTTGGAGGTCTATCTATGCCGTTGCCACCATTTTTTCCAGCTCCGATTACCCCAGAAGTCGGTTTTGGTGAAGTTAGCATCAGCGCGAAGCTGGAAGCGGTTCTCCCTCCACACCATTCAGCCGGCGTCTTGGCTCTCATAGGTAGCCCGGAGCAGGTTGACGCGCAAAAGAAAGCAGGCCCGCCTACGGATGCGGCTGTAGTCGCTTACACGCAAACGGATTTTGACGCAGTCTATGCCGAGGGTGCGGGCAATGGCGTTCGGGGCGTCAGCCACAGCTCTGACTCTCACCATGCCGGTGTCTATGGCAGCAACGATAAGGGAGGCGCAGCTGGTCGCTTTGACGGAAATGTTTATGTCACCGGAGACGTGTTCCTCACGGGCGCCGATGGTGCGGAGGATTTCGATATGGCGGCCGGTACCGCTGCTGAGCCGGGAACAGTGATGGTAATGGATGACGTGGGCCGCCTTATGCCCTGCAACAAGGCCTATGACCGGCGCGTTGCTGGCGTTATATCTGGAGCCGGCGAATTTCGTTCCGGGTTGGTTCTCGACAAACGGAGCGGGGCGCGCGACCGGTCCCCGGTAGCACTCTTCGGAAAGACATTCTGCCGGGTGGACGCGCAGTTGGGCAGCATTGATGTCGGCGACCTGTTGACTACTTCTACCCACGTGGGCCACGCGATGAAAGCCTCAGACGCTACGCAAGCCTTTGGGGCCGTTATAGGGAAGGCGCTTCGACCGGTTGCCGAAGGCACTGGATTAGTGCCAATCCTCGTCTCGCTGCAGTAAGCCGCACTGGCATGGCAGCGTGAAGTAGCGAAATAGGGCGGAGGGACCGATGAAGGACATCAGGGTTCTTCAATTTGCACGCCTCTTAGGGTCAAAAACGGTCAGTGACATGGCCCAAAAAGTCGGCCTAAAATGGCCGCCCCCGCCGATTTCCCTCAGAAATGTTGTGCGATTGGCTGGAATACCCTTGCAGCCGTCCAATCTTCAATTGCAATGGGATGTAGGGGGAATACTCACATCGTTTCCTCCTGACAGCACCGAGGTCCCAGTGTCGCTTCAGCTTTCCTGGGACGATCCCGGTGCGGGTACGCTGAGGCAAGCGACCGCATTTGAAGTGACCGTGCGGAGCAGACATACCCTAAAGGACTGGGGTGGCGGCCCGATCAAGTGTGTTCCTCCCCAGTCCGTTGGACTTCCCCCCAATCAACTCGATCCCAATACAATCTATGACTGGTGGGTTGACCCTCTCAATGATCTTGGTTATGGTACCAGGTCGTTCGCCCATGTGATTCAAACTGGCTCCGCGCCTCCGCCTCCACCTAAAGCGGCCGGGAAACTGCACTTGGCGGTTATCGACCAAAGTGGAGGGCATTTCAAGATCAACGCAGTTACTTGGACCGTCTGGGGAGCAGACTGGCACTGGGTTCACTCCCCTGACCAGCGTCACCGGCAACCCGGTAGCCGTACAGCCAACCAACAACGGCCAGTACCAGATTCATGCGGACCTCTCGGCCATTCGCGTTGCCACGGGCGATGCGGAACTTGCCGAATTCCGTGGCACGGCGAAAGGTCCGGGTGGTGCTGCTACCATCGTGATAGTTTGGAGCGGCAGCGACATGTCCAAGAACTTCCGCCTCGTCGCTGAAGGGCAAAACGATGGCACTTACAACCCAGTGGTCGAACTGAGTAGCTGAGTAGCTAAGAACAGGATTCTGGAGCATCAGAAGTGGCTGTACTTCCTTCGCGATATGCTTCTCGGCTTTCCTCAATCCGAAATCATTCTTAATTTCTGCACTGCGGCCTACTGACTAAACTCGTTCTCCTTGGACAGGTTCTCAAACCGCGTGTAGCGCTTGACGAACGCCATCCGGATCACATCGGTGGGGCCGTTGCGTTGTTTGGCGACGATGAGTTCGGCGATGCCTTCGAGATCGGGATCGTCCCGCTTGTACACCTCTTCGCGAAAGATGAAGGCCACCACATCGGCGTCCTGCTCGATGGAGCCGGATTCGCGCAGGTCGGAAAGTTGCGGGCGATGATCGCCGCCGCGGCTCTCCGGGGCGCGGCTGAGCTGCGACAGCGCGACCACGGGAACTTTCAGCTCCTTGGCCAGCGCTTTCAGTCCGCGCGAAATGGCCGAGACTTCCTGAGTGCGGTTTTCGAAGCGCTTTCCGCCAATGGGCACCGCCGACATCAGTTGCAGATAATCCACGATGAGCAGGTCGAGACCTTCGGTCTGCCGCAAGCGGCGCGCCTTGGCGCGCATCTCGCTGACGGAAATTCCCGGCGTGTCGTCAATGAACAGCTTGGAGCGCATCAGCTCTTCCACCGCGTGCGTCAGCTTGCGCCGGTCGTCCTTGTTGAGGAAGCCCTGGCGCAGGTCCTTCGAATCCACCTGCGCGTGCGAGGCCAGCATGCGCATCAGCAGCGCCTCGCGCGACATTTCCAGCGAGAAGACGCCCACGACCTTGCCATCTTTCGTCGCCGCATTCTCGGCGATGTTCATGGCCAGTGCGGTCTTGCCCATGGAAGGCCGCGCCGCGATGATGATCAGGTCCGAGGGCTGTAATCCGCTGGTCAGTTTGTCCAGCAGCGTGTAGTGCGTCTCCAGGCCGGTGATTTCCTGGCCGCGTTTGTACAGCTCTTCCAGCGAACCGAACGAGCCCTTGATGATGGACGGGATGTCCATGAATCCCTGTCCAATGCGGTTCTCCGAGAGCTTGAAGATGGCTTCCTCGGCGCGGCCCAGCACCTCTTCGGCTTCGTCGGAGTGCTCGATGGCCTGGGCGATGGCGTTCTGCGCGACGTTGATCAGCCCGCGCAGCAGCGCCTTGTTGCGCACGATGTGCACGTAGTGCTCGATCGAGGGCCGCTCGGGAACGCCGTCAATCAGCGACGACAGGTACGCCACGCCGCCGATAGCTTCGACTTCTTTGTTGCGATCAAGCTCTTCGACCAGCGTGATCATGTCCACCGGACGTCCGCTCTCCTGCAGATCGCGCATGCGGGAGTACACGCGGCGATGCGCGTCGAGAGAAAAATCGTCAGGAGTGAGATTTTCCGCGGCCTGGTCGTAGAGTGAGTTGTCGAGCAGGATTGCGCCCAGAATGGAGCGCTCGGCTTCCAGGCTTACGGGCAGCCCGCGTTCCAGACTGTAGTCGGTGGTGGCCATCGGAAGATTAATTCAAATTTAGACAGCATGCGCGGATGGTGGCAATGCCGAATCAGGTTCGGCGTCGATGCGGATGCAGATTTCGTTCGAAAAGCTGTGATCTCTGTGGAGAACAGAGATTCGTCGGCTATGATCTGTCCGAGCTGCAACACCGACGCCGGCTGCATCGGCGGCTCGCCGGAGGCTCGGCGTCCGTTGTGGCCAGGGATAAACCAAACTCGCATTGCCGCTCCCAAATATGCTGCGGTCGTAGTTGGTCAGCCCATGCGCCTCCGCCAACGCAGGTATCTCCAGAATTTCGGCGGGCGTGTATTCTGCATGCGTCAATTGGTAGAGCTGCCCTCTGCTGAAGAAATCCCTGAATCTGGTCACGCGTGATCCGCTTCCGCCGGTACGCCATGACAAGACCATTGCCTACTTCATAAAACCACAATGTCGGAACAACAGCGCGGTTCGTCGAGAGGCTGGCAAGGATACTGAGAGCATAGTTCCGATCTGCTTCGTCATCGAGGAACCACCGGAGCGCAAGCGAGGCGTCAATCACGACGTCACTCACAAACGGTGGCCCTCACGAATCAATTGCTTCACCGAGATGCCCTGAAGAGGGGGTGTCGGTTCTTCTCGACGAAGTGCGAGCACTCGCGTACAGCGCTGCTTCGCTGCTCGTCCTTCTCCGGGCCAGCAGGCGAACGACCCTTTTCCCGCAGCGTTTTCAGTGCCTGAGAAATTACTTCCTCCGTTGTGCCGAAACTGCCCGAGTTTCAGCACGTCTCTGATGATCTCTTCCTGTTCCGGAGTCAGATTGACCTTCATTGCGCGAAACCTCGCTCATCCCTCGGGTGAATGATACCAGTTCCGCCTTCGCAACCTCGAACACCGCCGACGTCCCCCAATGCTTCGACTTTCCACTCCCGTTAACCAGTTTGTTACTACCGCAAATCCGGTGTTCGAGATATTCTCGCGGCTATGGTGTCGGTGACGGTGCTGGCGAGCGGGAGCAAAGGTAACTGCACCCTGGTCTCCAGTTCGGGTACCCGCCTGCTGGTGGACGCAGGTCTCTCCTGCCGCGAGCTTCTGCGGCGGATGCGCCTGTGCGGAGAAGACCCGCGGGCCATCGACGCGATTCTCATCACGCACGAGCACACCGACCACATCGGCGCGCTCTACGTGCTGGCCAAGCGGCTGAAGGTCCCGGTTTACATCACCGAGCCGACCTATCACGCTTACCGGAAGTTCGCGCGCGACAGCGCCGGCAACCGCATCACGATCGGATGCGTCGAACTGTTTTGCGCCGGCAGCACTTTCCAGATCGGCGATATCACGGTCACGCCCTTCACCATCCCGCACGATGCGGTTGACCCCGTGGGCTTTACGTTTCGCAGCGACGGCGTGAAAGTCGGCATCTGCACCGACCTCGGTTACATGCCGGCCAGCGTGCGCAATCACCTGCGCGGCTGTCATGCGCTGATGATCGAATCCAATCATGACCTGGAACTGCTGCGCGGCGGACCGTATCCCTGGAGCGTGAAGCAGCGCGTGATGAGCCGGGTTGGCCATCTCTCCAATGATGCCCTCGCGGATTTTCTGACGAGCGACTATGATGGAAATGCGGAGTTCCTCATCCTGGCGCACCTTTCCGAGCAGAACAACCACCCGGAAATTGCGCGGATGACGGCCGAGCGTGCCTTGGGCGAGCAGCGCAGCCTGTTGCGCAACCGATTGCTGCTCGCGGCACAGCATGAACCGCTGCCAGCGGTCCGACTGTAGTTTCATGTCTGCGGATGCAACTCGAGCGTTCGCTATGAGCTCGACTTAACAAATGGCGCGATGCACTGATCCCGTCATCGGCAAGATTCTTGCCGGTTGGCGTTACGATATCTCTGGTCTGGCCCCGGAAATGCGCGGGGACTACGAGACGCACCTCGCGGAGTGTCCATTCTGCCACTCGCGCCAGCGACTGCATCGCGGCATTGATATTGGCTTGATGGCGCTGGCCTCGGCTTCAATGGTGGTTTTTCTTCTTGCCTATGGCGTCATCCGCCACTTCCATCCCAGCCACGCATTTCTGCTGGAGATCGGCGCGCTGGGAGGGTTTCTGCTCTCGATGGTGTTGTGGCTGCTGGTCGCCGTAGCGACTCCGGCTCCGCTCGTGGTCAAGGATGTTGCGATGTTCGGCGCGCGCGTTGGATTGGAAAAGCTGCCCGACGAAATTAGAGACCGCATTCCCGAAGACTTGCGGCTGAAGATTTCGGGGCAGAGCTAGCTGTCAGCATGATCAGCCGTCAGCCCTCAGTTTGGAATACGCTTGAGGAGCCTCCGGTGGGATCGGAAGCCCGTCTTCGACCAGGCTTTCCACGTACAGTCGAATCGCCTCACGAATATTAAATATCCCCTCTTCGAGCGTTTCACTTTGGGTGTGGCATCCGGGGAGGGCCGGACAAAACACGTGGTAGCCTCCGTCGTTCTCTTTTTCGAAGATGACCGTGAATCGGTGGGCCATGCCATGTCTTTGTTCAATGGGCATGAAACCCCTCCTTCCGTGGATGCGGTGGGCCACCGACGGGTTCCCACCGCTTTCCTATTAAACTACTAATTGCTGGCCGGCTAGTTGCCCGCTTTCCATCCTACCTGCTTGCCCTTGTTCTGCTCATCCAGCCACTTCTTCAGCGGGGCGAAGTACTCCAGCATGGCGCCTGCGTCCATCTGGCGCTCGCCGGTGAGAGCGTACAGCGCGTCGGGCCACGGCTTGCTCTGTCCCATCTCCAGCATGGCATTCAGCTTGGCGCCCGCGGCCTTGTTGCCGTAGAACGAGCAGCGATACAGCGGCCCGGTGAATCCCGCCTCGTGGCACATGGCGCGATAGAACTGGAACTGCAAGATGCTGCGCCAGGAAGTAGCGCGTGTAGGGCACATTGGCCGGCACGTGGTACTTCGCGCCCGGATCGAAGTCCGCCTCGCTGCGCGCGACCGGAGGCGCGATGCCCTGATACTTCTCGCGCATCTCCCACCACGCCTGGTTGTAGTCCGTGGGCTTGATCTGGCCGCTGAAAACCTTCCAGCGCCACTGATCGATCAGCAAGCCGAACGGCAGAAACGCAACCTTGTCCAGCGCCATGCGGAGCAGGTAGCCGGTATCGTCAGTCTTCGGAATGTTCGGCAGCAGCCCAACCTTGTGGAGGTACTCAGGAGTGATGGCCAGCGCGATGCTGTCGCCGATGGCCTCATGGAAGCCGTCGTTGGCGCCGCCCTTGAAGAGGAACGGCTGATTCTCGTACGCGCGCTGGTACATGTTGTGTCCCAGTTCGTGATGCACGGTAACAAAATCCTCGCCGCGGATCTGGATGCACATCTTCAGGCGGATGTCATTGAAGTTGTCGATGTCCCAGGCGCTGGCGTGGCAGACAACTTCACGGTCGCGCGGCTTCACAAACAGCGAGCGCTCCCAGAAGGTTTTCGGGAGCGGCGCAAAGCCCAGTGAGGTGAAGAAGCCCTCGCCGTACTTCACCATGCCGATAGGATCTACGTTCTTCGCTTTCAGCAAATCGGTAATGTCATAAGGCTGCTTCTGTTGCGAGGGCGCAACCAGCGAGTAGATGTTGCCCCACTCCTGCGCCCAGGGATTGCCGAGCAGGTCGGCGCGGATCATGCCGTTCGCGTCCACCGCCGCCGGGCCATACTTCTGCACCAGCTTGTTGCGCACGTAGGCGTGCAGCGAATCGTAGAGCGGCTTTACCTCCTGCCACAGCCGCTCGACCTCCTGCGAAAACTGGTCGGGCGTCATGTCATATCCGGCGCGCCACATGGCTCCCAGATCGCTGAAGCCCATCTCGCGCGCGCCCTTGTTGCCCAACTCGACCCAGCGCATATAGCGCTCGCGCATCGGCGGAGCGATGGTGCGCCAGCCGACCCACACGTCCTCCAGCTCTTCCGGATCGGTGCTGCTGGACATAATGCGTTCGATCTCGGTGATGTCGAGACACTGGCCCGCGTGTTTGCCCGATCTTCGGGCAGTATTTCCCCTTGCCGTAGTCGGCCTCCAGCGAGGTCCCGATGCGCGCCATCTCGGCCAATTCTTTGGGATCGTTCGGCGCGGGCGCGGGAACGGCGGCCGAGAGCTTCAACAGCAGCATCTTGCGCGCCAGTTCGGCCGGTAGCTGGATGTGGTCGTAACGCGTGGCCTTCTTGGCCAGTTCGGTGGTGGCGCCGATGAGCGCTTCGTTGGCATCGGCCGCCATCTGCTCGGTGTCGTCGGTAATGAAGTTGGCTTGCACCCAGGAAGCGCGGCTGGCCTTCACGGTGAGGTCGTTGAGCCGAACCTCGGCGTTGCGAATGAACTGCTCCGCTTCGGCTACAGTGGGCGGATTGGGTTGTGCGGTGGTTTGCGGATCGGCAGTGACGGCTTGGGCAGTCATGAGAGCACCAGAACAAATCACTATCAGAACAAAGATTGGGATGACAAAAGAACACCCGGATGGCTTTGCGCATGGGCAAGTGACCTCCGGGAGAACATTGTAAATGGCGGGGAGGCCGCAGTTCGCTTTTCGCGATTCGCTATTCGCTTTTCGCCCGGCCTGTCGTCGCGCTTGTCATCCTGAGCGGCCGAGCTTTGTCATCCTGAGCGAGCGAAGCGAGTCGAAGGACCCCTATGACCGCCCACATCCTCGTTCACGATTAATTCGTGCCCCAGACCCACTTCTATTCACAATGCACTGCCCACTATCCACTAACTATAATCACCGGGAGCACAGGAGCGCCCATGCCGCCCACACTGCTATCCGCAGCCCACGCGCATCACCGCCGCAGGCAACAAGCCCAAGCTTATTGACGAGTACATTGGCCGCGTGAACTCCAAGGACAGTGCGGTCAGCGTCGCCCACATGCGCAGCCCGCAAGGCTGGACGGAGCCGGGCCAAACCCCGGAATTCGACGAGTTCACGGTCGTGCTGAAGGGCACTGTTACGGGTGAAGCATCGGGACGGCGAACTCGACGTCCATGCCGGCCAGGCGGTAGTCGCGCATGGCGGCGAATGGATACAGTACTCGACTCCCGGTGCCGAGGGTGCGGAGTACATCGCGGTCTGCGTGCCTGCGTTTTCGATGGAGACGGTGCATCGTGATGAGTAGCGCACCGAGCCAGAATGGCGCTGTCCGTTTTGCGCGCTGGGTCTTTCTGCTGGCCGGAATTGTCGGACTGCTTGAGATTGTCCCGTTGTACTTCTACGAAGCGACGCTCGGGCGCACGGAGCCGCCACCCATCACGCATCCCGACTTCTACTATGGTTTTCTGGGCGTCGCGCTGGCGTGGCAGATTGCATTTCTCATCATCTCGCGCGATCCGCGGCGATACCTGCCCCTGATGCCGGCGCTGTTCCTGGAGAAGGTTCTCTATCCGGCGGGTGTGTTCATCCTGTACGCGCAGGGCCGCGTGCCCCAGCAGATGCTGGGCGGCGCCTCCCTGGACGTGTTATGGCTGGCACTGTTTGTGACGGTGTGGATCAGGCTGCGGCGATTTTCGCCGTAAGCTCGGAGGGTTAGAGCAGTTCCACTATTGCTGTATCCCTGGATTGTTTGGGTAGAGCGGCGCTTCAGCGCCGCGTCCAGACGCACCCAAATGGCTTCCGTCCTAGGGCAAAAGTAGCGAGCGCGCAACGCAAGGCCTGAAGGCCTGCTCTACCAGGACACAGCAACTCTGAATCTGCATTAGAACTTCTTCGCCGTGATCCGCTCCGCTCCCAGATACGGCCGCAGCACTTCGGGAATTAGCACGCTGCCGTCGGCCTGCTGGTAGTTCTCTACGATCGCAACCCAGGTGCGGCCGATCGCCAGCCCGCTTCCGTTCAAGGTGTGCACCAGTTCGGTCTTCTTGCCGCCCTCGGGACGGTAACGAATGTTGGCCCGGCGCGCCTGGAAATCGAGGAAGTTCGAACACGACGAAATCTCGCGAAACAGTTGCTGCCCGGGGAGCCAGACTTCCAGGTCATAGGTCTTGGCCGAGTTGAATCCCAAATCCGCGGTGGACAGGTTCATCACCCGGTAATGCAGGCCGAGTCTCTGCAAAACCTCCTCCGCATTCCTGCGTGAGCTTCTCGTGCTCCTCCCAGGATTGCTCCGGCCTGGTGAACTTCACCAGCTCAACTTTTTGAAACTGGTGCTGGCGAATGATGCCGCGCACATCCTTGCCGTAGGAGCCGGCCTCGCTGCGGAAACAGGGCGTGTAAGCAGTGAGAGAGATCGGCAGCCGCGCGCCATCGAGCGTTTCGTCACGATAGAGGTTGGTTACAGGGACCTCGGCGGTGGGAACCAGGTAGAGGTTCTTGTCGCCGTGCGGCACCTTGAAAAGATCGGCCTCAAACTTCGGCAAATTTCCGGTGCCGTACATCGAATCGGCATTGACCATGAAGGGCGGCAACACTTCGGTATAGCCGTGCTCGCGGGTGTGCAGGTCGAGCATGAAGTTCATCAGCGCCCGCTCAAGCTTCGCTCCCAGGTCCCAATAGACGGCAAAGCGCGCTCCGGTGATCTTGGCGGCTCGCTCCAAGTCGAGGACACCGAGTTGTTCGCCCAGCTCCCAGTGAGGCTTGGGGGTAAAGTCGAACTGCGGCGGCGTTCCCCAGCGCCGCACCTCGGCGTTGTCTGCCTCGCTCTTGCCGAATGGCACGCTTTCGTGCGGCAGGTTGGGAATGTTGGTTAAGAGATCGCGCAATCTTGCATCGCACGCGGCAACACGTTCGTCGGCCTGAGCGATCTTTTCCTTCAGTTCTTTTTGTTCCTGGAGGTTCGGAGCGGTGTTCTGCTTTTCTTTTTTCAGCCGCTGGAATTCCTCGACCAGCTTGTTGCGGCGGGCCTTCATGGTCTCGGCTTCGGTGATGGCGGCGCGCCGCTCGGAGTCGACGGACTGGAAGTCCTTGAGGATCCCCGGGTCCATGCCGCGCTGGCGCAATTTCTCTTCGACGATGGGCAGATGATCGCGTACGAAGGCTAGATCGAGCATAGGAATTCAGACTACCGCAAACCAGCAACTAGCAGCTAGCAACTAGACTTGAATCTGCGTTGGGAACTTCGTTGCTAATTGCTAGGTCGCTAGCTGCTTCCCCTCGCCACCGACTCGAAATCCTGCTGCTTGTTGGCGAGCCGCGCGTGCCACTCAGCTGCGGCCTGGACAAAGGCATGGAACAGCGCCCGCGAAGCCGCCTCGGCATCGTAGGTGCGCTCAGGGTGCCACTGCACTCCCAGAACAAAGTGGTCCGGCGCAGTGCCTTCCACCGCTTCCTTGACCGCGTCATCCGGACACCACGCGGCCAGCCGCAATCCGTCGCCCACGACCGCGGGCGCCTGATGGTGGCTGGAATTTACCGGCATCACGAGTTCGTTGCCGGCTGGCAGCGCACCGGCATCCCGCAAAATGGCCGCCAGGTTCGACTGCGGGTCAAGCTGCACGCGATGGGCCTGGGCCACGCTGCGTCCGGCCTTGTGGTTCACGCTCTCGGGCAGCTCCTGGTCCAGCGTGCCGGTGCGCCAGACGTTCAGCGACTGCAACCCGTAACAGATCCCCAGGACCGGCTTCCGCATGTTGTAGGCGTCCTGCAATAGCAATTCGTCGGCGTTATCGCGGAAGGCATCCGAAGGCGCGGTCTTGGGATTCCGCTCCGCGCCGTACTTCTCGGGATCGACATCGGCGGGGCTGCCGGGCAGCAACACGGCATCGCAGCGCTTGACCGCCTGGGCGATCTCAGCGTTGCTCGCATTCACCGCAATGATGACCGGCTCGCCTCCAGCGGAGCGTACGGCGCGTTCGTATTGCGGCAACGCCGCCGTGACATACTCCGGCCGCGTGGAGTTGGGCACCGGAATGGCGATGCGAGGTTTCATACTGTTTCTCTCCTCTACGCCTCGGGCGTGAGCAACGTGTGCGACTGCTGCGCGCTGTCCGATGCCGGCCGTGCAACCTTGGCGTGCGAGTAATACATGTCCGCGATCGCTTGCCGGGTCTGATTCGCGAGCCGGTCCATGTCCCGCACGCGCATGCCGGTCGTCGGAATCGGCTTACCAATGATCAGCTTGATTGGTCCAGGCACGGCATGAAAGCTGTTCATCGGCAGCACCTCGTAGGTTCCAACCAGGGCAATCGGCACCACCGGCGCCTGCGCCCTGATGGCCACATAGAACGCGCCGCCCATGAACTCCTGAAGCTGCCCCGTGGCGGAGCGTCCGCCTTCCGGGAACACCACCAGCGGCGTACCGTGACGCAAAGATTCGCTGGCGCGATTCAGGCTGCGCAATGAAGCGCGCGCATCGCCGGGATCGATTGGGATCTGCCCGGAGCGTTTCAAGTGCCAGCCCAGAAATGGATATCGGAACAACTCCTTCTTGGCCATGATACGGAAGTGCACCGGCAATTTCGCGTACAGCACCGGGATATCGACGGCCGAGAGGTGATTGGCAGCGTAGATGGCAGGTTGATCCGGATTGAGGTGTTCGAGTCCCTCAACTTGAATCGAGATGTTCCCAGTCCCGAGGATCATGCGCGACCAGTTGGTCGCAAACCAATGTTGTATGCGCCCTCCCCGGTCGAACAGCGATGCCAGCAACGACAGCGTACCCATGAAGGCGGTATAGAAATACACCAGGGGCACGAAAAAGCAGTACGACAGCAGGCGAGTTAAGAGCGACCCCCTTTCTTCGTCCTTGATTGCGGGATGTCGTTCCGATGGATTCATCGTCTCACGCCGGAAGTCCCATGGCTGTCATGGCTTCTCCAACCAGGAAAATGGAGCCTGTAACCACGATGATGCCCTCCGAAGTGCTCAATTCTCGCGCGCGCGCCAGCGCCGCCGGGACAGTTTGTTCCTCAACCATAGGCACACCCGTGCGCGAGCCGGCCTGCAACAACTCCTGCGTGGTCGCCGCACGCGGATTGTCGGCCCGCGTGAGCACTACCTGCTCCGCGATGGGAAACAGAATTTCAGCCATCTCCTGCAATGCCTTGTCCCGCATGGCAGCAAAGACGAACGTCAATTGCCGGCCGGGAAAATTCTCCGACAAGGCCGACCGCAGCGCCCATGCGCCGGCCGGATTGTGGGCCACATCCAGCACCATCTCGCCCTGCCGGGTCGCAGCCGCAGGTGGCAGCACTTGAAAGCGTCCCGGCCAGTGGGTCTCGCGGATGCCTTGCTCAATCTGCTGGGGCGTGACTTTGAAGCCGACTTGCGCCAGTTCCTCCGCGGTGGCGATGGCCAGCGCAACATTGCGTAACTGATGACGGCCGGCCAGCGGCGAGTCAACGTCAATTTCTTCGCCCTTCACCGTCAACGGATAACGATTGCGGCCGGGCACGGGCGCCACGCGTCCGGCGAAATAGGCCGCGGCTCCAGGCGAGACCGGCGGCACGTAGCGGACAGCGCTCACGGCTCGCGCATTGTTCTCCAGAATGGCATGGCCGATCACGTCGTTGGCCTGGGGATGCTGCGGTAAGGTGACCACAACCCCGTTGCGCCGGATAATGCCCGCCTTCTCCTTGGCAATCTCGGCAATGGTGTCACCAAGATACTTCTGATGGTCGAGCGCGATATCGGCAATGACCGAGATCACCGGCTCGACCACGTTAGTGGCATCGAGGCGCCCGCCCATGCCGACCTCCAGCACCGCGATTTCGACCCCGACGCTGGCGAAATACTCGAACGCCATCGCCGTCAGTATCTCGAAGAAGCTGGGATGCCACGGCAGCTTGCCCGCGTGCAGCAACTGTTGCGCGGTGCGTTCGACGCGGCCGTGGACCTCGGCGAACTCGGCGTCGGAGATCGCTTCCCCGTTCACGCGAATCCGCTCATTGATGGACACCAGATGCGGCGAACTGTAGAGCGCAGTCTCGGTACCCAGCAACGCGCAGGATGGAAGACAGGGTTGCGGCCGTGGAGCCTTTGCCGTTCGTGCCGGCGATCAGGACGCTGGCGAAGCGGCGCTCGGGATGGCCGAGCGCGTCCAGCATCTCGCGCACATAGGCGAGGTCGAACTTATGCGCAGGCGTGCCCGCCAGCTCGTGCCCGAGCGCAAACAGCTGCTCCACGGTGCGTTGGTAGGTCATGCCACTTCTTTCAGATTACAACATGCGAGCGGAGAGAGCAGGAAGCGCAGGCCGATGACTCTCTCGCCAACTGTACTTCCGTTCAGGTAAGTACAGCTCGCGCGACTACCCCGAATTGCGACGCCAAGCCAGTAGCTATGGCGCGGATCACGACCTAGTGTTGGCCCTAGCGGAGGTAGTTCGAGCATGACGCGTCAAAACCCCTATCTTAAGTATTTCGCACTCATCGTTTGCCTGCAGCTTCTGGCACTAGCACCTGCCGGTTTTGCCTCCACCTATGCAGCCCACAAAGCTGCGGTCCCTGCTGTCCACAGAGTTGTCACGCAAGCCGGAGCTGTCACTTCTGCGGCTGCCAGCCGGACGACTTCACTGGTTACCAATTCCATGGCGGCCGGAGCAACGCCGGGCGGCGTTTCGGTTGGCGGTACCGTGTTCGGCCAGGGCGCCGGCGGAGGTTCGGCCACCGGCTCGTTGGGTGGCATTCCCCTTGGATTCTTTATGCAGCCGTACACCGCAACGCTTCTACCTGCCTTCGGTAAGCCTCCCTACACCTTTGCGCTGGTTTCAGGGGGCCTGCCGCCCGGCATCACCATGAACAGCGCAGGCAAAATCGCCGGCAAACCGAGCGACATCGGGAAGTTCTCCTTCCAGGTAAAGGTCACCGATTCCAGCAAGCCGCCCGCGAGCCGCCTTTCGCCGGTGACGTTGAGCATCGCGATTGGATTGGACACCTACGGCGGTTTGACGGCGTTGCGCTCGCAGAACGGCCCCAGCGGGTTCTTTCGCATGGAAAAAACGGGTGGCCGCTGGAACCTGGTCAGCCCGCAGGGCAATGTGTTTTATCTGCAGTCGGTATTCAACGCGAATGAAGGTTTCATCGAGCCGGCAGTCCTGCAACAGCGCTACGGTGGCGACATGGATCAGTGGGCCGCCCACCGGGGCCAGCGCATGTTGAGTTGGGGCTTTAACACGCTGGGCGAGTACACGTGCGAGCGCGGGTTGCCCGTGGGCACATGGGGCGGCCAGGATGGAAACCCGGTAAAGCTGCCGTTCATCCTCCTCATGAATACCGTGGCAGATTCGCAGTATCACTTCACCGACATCGGACTGCCGGAACCCATCAAGAACATTCCGTCCGGCACACCGGCGTTCTGCGCGCAGAACTATTGCGGCGGTCTGTACGACGTATTTGATCCGCAAGTGGGCGCAGGGATATAAGGGTGAGGTGACACTGAAGAATCGGGCCATTACCAACGGCTTCGCTTCCGTTCCCTGGATTGTGGGAATCACGACCGAGGATGCCGACTACTTCTGGGCACTCAAGGGCACGGGCGACAATCCCATCGCAACCTACCCGCACCCGTCGTACCTGATTGCCACGGCGATGTTCACCTACACCGCCGCGCAAAATCCCACCGGCCAGAACTGGATCGACTCCAAGCTGTATAGCAAGTATGCCTGGGTCAACTATCCTGCAGCAGAAGTACGGGACGGTACAGGTACTCAACTCCGCATGGGGCAGTAAGTACACCAGCTTCGGCGATCAGGGCGGCTTTGGAGCCGGGACCGGCGTGCTGGACGAAGACGGAAGGCATACCGCTTGGCTGGGTAGTGATCCTTACATGCTGAAAGGCGCGAACGCCAACTTGAAGGCTGACATGGACGCCTTCCTCTACCAGTACGCGTACCAGTTGGAGAGCGCGGCAGTAAACGCCATTCGGAGCGACGACAAGAACCACCTCATCTTCGCGCCTTCCGCGCTCGGGGGACTGGGCGCTTCGGCGTGCGTCCGCAAGTGCTCAAGGCCTTTGCCGATGCCGGAGTGGATGCCTTCGCCATTGTCTACGACCCGCTCAATCCGCAGAACATCAAGACCGCAACCGGCGCCTACGATCTGACCTCAAAGCCAGCCTTCCTGTGGTACGGCGTTACGGCCAACCAAGACTCCTACTGGCATGGCTATCCCGGCGACTGGTACAAGCCCGACTACCCGACGCAGCAAATCCGTGGCCAGCACTATGCCAGCGATCAGCAGGTATTGTTCACCGCCAAGGCATTGAACGGCGATTTCCCGGTCCTGGGAATTGACTTCTGGTCGCTCACCGACAGCGGCGCAGCGGAGCAGACCAACTTTGGGCTGATGTCTGACAAGGACAACGCCTACGACGGAAAGTGCGCGGTCATGGCCCCCAGCAAAGACCAGTGGGGCTATGCCTGCGGTGGAGAAACGGCAAATTACGGGGACTTCCTGGACGAGGTGACGCAGACCAACAGCAACACTTGCAAGCGACTCATCGTGGAAAAGGCGCAATAGAGCACGGGCTTGTCAGCCGCTGAAGTTTGGCGGCTGATCTCGGGGTGGCGAGCTTTGGGGGAGCTTGCCGCCCTTTTTCATGGTTCGGCAACTCTCAGCCCACTACGAAATCCTCAGAAGTTCGGCTTGTCCAGGGGCGGCTGCGAGGCAAAGAAGTCTTGCCGAAAGCGCGGTGCGTAACTGGCAACCAACTCTTCTACCCGGGCGGGGCTGGGCGACTTCACAATCAAGCCGACATGGTGCGGTTTGTCATCCATTCGCCACACAATTTCCGGATCGTTGTACGCCGAGGTATCGGGACGCTCCTGCCGCGACAGTGAAATCAGCAAGCCGGCACAATCGTTTCGTGGAACCGGAGGAGCATACGGGGTCTTGCCGCCGGCAATTTCGATCTTCGCCCACTCCGCCCAGAGATTGATTCCCGTTGCGGCTTCGATCAAGTCGGCGATATGTGCGCCCCCGACCCGGGCAGATGTCTCCAGGAAGTACAGCTTGCCGTCGCGTCCGCGGATGAACTCCGTGTGCGAGACACCGCGCACCATCCCAAACGCTTTCAGCACCTGCTCGTTGAGGGCCACCAGCGGAGCTTCTTCCTCCGAGCCGCGCGGCAGCGTACGGGTGGTGAAGATATCGCCCTCGTGCGAGACATCCATCGGCGGACGCCCGTAACGGCTGGCGATGGCGAACAGCAATTCGCGCTCGTAGAAGATCGAGTCCACGTGGTAGATGTCGCCGGGGACGTATTGCTCGATCAGGTAAAACGATTGCTGGTCGCCCAGCTTATCCAGCGTCGCCCACAACTCGTCCGCGCCGGCGATCTTCTTCACGCCCATCGATCCGGCCATGGATCGCGGCTTTAGTACCCACGGCGGTGGCACATGATCCATAAACTCCCGCAGCTTCGCGTAATTCAGGATGTGGATGAAGTCAGGCACGGCCAGCCCTTCCTCGCGGGCCTTGGTCCGCATGGCCAGCTTGTCGCGGAAGTATCGCGCAGTCGTGTCGCCCATGCCCGGCACACGCAGGTGTTCGCGCAGGGTGGCCGCCGTCTCCACGTCGAAATCGTCGAGCGGAACAATGCGGTCGATCTTCTCCTTACGCCCCATGTAGCTGACGCCCAGCAGTACATCGTCCATCTTCCACTTCTTCTGCACATCGGGGATGTAATAGGTTTCGTCGATGCTCTCCCGCGGCCACGGCTCGTCTGCCAGGCTATGAGAGGTCAGCAACAGCACGCGGCAACCTTGCCGCCTGCACTCGCGGATGAAATCGAGGCCCTTGAAATAGCTCGCCAGGCAAAGAACCGTCAGTTGATTTGCCGCAGCCGGATTGTCGGAAGACGAAGACATGGGGATTCTCCGCTCGTAGAAATTACCTCGGTTGCCACCGCGCCATCATACTTGTTTTGCCCACCGGACAAAACATCGGCTCTGACATGCTTACAATTTGTTGGCTTCCTCCTGAATGCGTTTCCACGCCTGCTCCACGTGCCGCATCGTCGTATTGGTCTGGCCCACGCAGAAGCGCAAAATGAAGCGATCATTCAGCCGTGTGTGGGTAAGATACAAATCCCCGCTCCGGTTCAGGCTCTCCATCAGCCGTTGGTTGCTCTCGTCTCCGCCGCGATAGCGAAAGCAAACCAGGTTCAAGGGCGCGGGCGCAGCCAATTCGAAGCGGTCATCTCCCTCCACCCATTTCGCAAATTGCTGTGCCAGGTCCACGTGCCGGCGGATGTGGTACTGCAGCCCTTCCACTCCGTAATGGCGAATGACGAACCACAACTTCAGAGACCGAAAGCGGCGGCCCAGCGGGATATGCCAGTCGCGATAGTCAAATACCGCGCCGGATTCCGTCGCCTGGTTGCGCAAATACTCCGGAAGGATGCTGAAGGTATCGATGAGCGCCTTGCGGTCCGCGACATAGAAACAATTGCAGTCAAAGTTAGTAAACATCCATTTATGAGGATTGAAGGTATAGCTGTCGGCAAGTTCAATTCCTTTCTGGATATGGCGAAACTCCGGACACAGAGCGGCGGTGCCGGACATGGCCGCGTCAACATGAAACCAGAGGTTATGGTCGCGGCAAATTGCTCCAATTTCAGGCAAGGGATCGAGCCCATTAGACGAGGTAGTTCCCACGGTTGCGGAGACGAAGAATGGAACAAGACCGGCTTGCCGGTCCTGCTCGATCCGGTTCGCCAGAGCTTCAGGACGCATGGCAAAGCGCTCGTCCACTTCGATCAGGCGCAGGTTCTCTACTCCTATGCCGCTAACCATCGCAGCCTTTTCCAGGGAAGAATGGGCCTGGTTCGAGGTATAGGCTACCAGCCTGCCATTGCATCCCCGGCGGTTGCTGACATAGCTTGTCGCTCGCTCGCGCGCGGCCAGCATGGCGCACAGCGAAGCACTGGAAGCCGTATCCTGGATGACACCTCCTCCCGTGCCGGTTGATAAAAAGGTTTCGGGTAGTCCCAGCATGGGTACGAGCCAGTCAAGAACATGCGTCTCCAGCTCAGTGCAAGCTGGACTCGTGGCCCACAACATACCTTGGACGCCGAGTGCCGAGGAAAGCATGTCGCCAAGAATTGATGGGCCCGACGCATTCGCCGGAAAGAAAGCAAAGAAATTCGGGGATTGCCAATGGGTGACGCCCGGCAGGATTACTCTGTCCACATCCTGCAGCATGGTCAAGAAGTCTTCCCCTTTGCGAGGCGCTTCTGAAGGCAGCGCTTTCCGGATTTCGCCTGGTTGCACCTGGGATAAAACAGGAAATGTCTCAATGCGTTCGTAGTAATCAGCAATCCAATCCACCACTGCCCGCCCGTATTGGCGAAATTGGTCAGGCGTCATGTGATAACTATCCCCTGACGGCACGACTTCCTCCTTGGTTGCTCAACTTCAATCAGCAATAAACCTGGACATGCGCTATTCGCTCAAGCGAAATCAGGCACCCAAAAGTGTATCTCTGCTTCAGCCCACCTACCGGGAAATACAAACTAGTCTGGATTACTCATGAGATTTCGCGCTTTGAAAGGGGCACGGCTTCAGCCGTGCCGTAAAGCTGCTGTCATTATGCTGGCTTTAGCCACTGAGGGACTCGGCTTGAGACGAAGTACGAGTTCCCTCGGGGGCTGAAGCCCACCACTCCACCCACGCGTAACGGCATGGCTGAAGCCGTTCCCTTTAAAACCTGCCGTCTTCAGGTGCCGAAACAGGTGAATAATCCACCCTATCTTACTTACGTGCTATTGCAGACTACCACCTCGAGGTTGTATATCGTCCGAATTTCATGGTCACGGCAAGATAGATTAGAAGCATTATTTGGGAATTGCTGCTACACTTCTTTGGGTTTGCACTTCGAAAGGAGAAGCATGGACATTCAGAACATACTAGTGGATTTGAAGCGGGAACGTGAAAACATTGACCGGGCCATCGCTGCACTGGAAGGTCTCGGCTCTCAGACCCGCCGTCGTGGAAGGCCCGTCGGTAGTCACAACGCGTCCGCTGCCAAACGGCCGCGCCGCCACATGAGCGCCGCCGCTCGCAAACGTATCTCCGCGATGATGAAGCTGCGTTGGGCAGAGCGGAAGAAAAAGTCGAAGTAATCTCAGGCGCCAGACTGTCCTTCGTCCTATTGTGGTATGCCACTCTTGCGAGTGGCATTTCCATTTTGATTCGGATTTGTAGTCCCGTCCGAAAACCGGTCTACCGTTTCTCCTGCGCTTCCACGGCTGGTTTAAAGCTATTACTTTAGTAACCACTAGGTGGGGTGCCAACCGCAAATAGGTGTCGGTCGGACTGGCGTCTATATGCTACTCTTCTTGTTACTCCGGCGTACACGGAAGCTGCAGCGTGAAAACCTTTATTCGAAATGCTCCGGGCAATCTGGTTTTTGACAACCTATCCAACGTCGACGATATATTGGACACGATGTTCGAGGGCGTGTACGTCGTCGACCCAGACCGCAGAATCCAGAAATGGAACGCCGGCGCCGCTGCTCTTACCGGCTTTACAGCCAACGAAGTGCTGCACCGATCCTGCTCCGACAACATCCTTCTTCATGTCGATGATCGAGGCACAGAGCTGTGCACGTCAGGGTGTCCGTTGCACAAGACCCTGAAAGACGGCGAGGGGCGCCAAGCTACGGTGTACTTGCGGCACAAGCTTGGCTATCGTGTGCCCGTGCTGATCCGGACGGTTGCCATCCGTAATTCGGAGGGCGACGTAATTGGCGCCTTAGAAGCCTTTCGCGAGATTGGTGAGGCCGAGCAGTGGAAGGCCCGCCTGATCGAATTGGAGGAGGTGGCGTTCATCGATTTGGTGACGGGCATCCCCAACCGGCGTTTCCTGGAAACACACCTTGACCGGTTGCTGCAGGAATTCCACTCGACGGGAGAGCCCCTCACCTTTTGCATGCTCGACGTGGACCACTTTAAGACTGCCAACGACCTGTACGGACACGAAATCAGGCGATCGCGTGTTGCGGTCGATGGGACAGACACTGCTGAACTGCCTGCGCCACACCGACCTGTTGGGGCGATGGGGCGGCGATGAGTTCGTACTGCTGCTCGCCAGCACGGGAGTCGAACGAGCGAAACAAGTGGTGGAACGGGCGCGGGTCCTGATAGCGGAAACGGCGACGCCCACCAACTCCGGCCCGCTGAGGATGTCGGTCTCCATCGGGGCAGTGGTGGTCGCTGCCGGAGAAGACCGTGCCAGCCTCATCCATCGAGTGGACCAGCAACTCTACATCGCGAAGAGTCGCGGCAGAAATTGCTGGTCAGTAGCCTGAGCCGCTTCTCCCCACTAAGCCGACCTCACGCAGCGTAGCGTTTGGGACCGCGCTTGCGTACCAGTAAAAGACGGATCCGCTCCAGAAGCTCCACGGGAGCAAATTCGCCCTTGGGAAGCCACCCATCGGCCAGATGTTCCTCAGCGCAACGGTTGACCGAACCGGAAAACAGCAACGCCGGAGTGTGCGGCGAGATGGCTTTAAGCTGGTCAATCAGCTTCGCGCCGCTGCGTTTGGGCATCATCAATTCGGCGAGCACAAGGTCAACCCCGCCGGACTTCATGATCTCAAGGGCACAGTCGGGATCGGCGCAGATGAGCACGCGGTAGCCGCGGGTTTCGAGCATTACTTTTCTGATGGAGAGAGAACGTTCATCATCGTCAACGCAAAGGATCGTGCGCTTCGGTTTCATGGACCTTCCTGCTGGGGCCGTCTCTGGAGTGGCTGCGCGCCGCGTCCACGCAAACCTGTTCAGCCAGGCGCGTGCGGCAGTCACTGAGTGGCTTGTCGGATTTCGTACGCCAGAGCAATAGCGTATCCGGATGGTAGTCCGCATCGCGGAGCCTGCCAAGTACCGCGATGGTCAAATGCGCAGAATATTTTTTGGCATAAGGAAACCGGAAAATAGCACCGCGCGGGGTGAAAACAATCTCGCCTGCTCCCTCAGAAGCAGCAACTGGCGCGGCTTTCCGGCGTGCACAGGATATCCGCAGAAAATTCACATCGTAACTTTGCCGTCAATCACCTGCACTACGTTACCTCCGACGCGCACGTTGGTGACCTGCCCGCCCGGCTTGCCGGCTCGAATGTGGAGAAAGCTCGGGCGCCGGGTCTCGATTCCCTGCTCGATCAGTCCCTGCTGTTCCGGCGCAAGCACTCCGTGCTCCACTGCCCACGCCGCGCAACATCCTGCGGCTGACCCGGTAGCGGGGTCCTCGCCGTTGTAGAAGATCATGCGCGCGTGCAGCGTGGCATTCGCATGGATGGTTTCGCGGCAGACAAAATAGAAAAATGCGGGATTGCCCACGCTCGCGAGGTAGGGCGCCATCTGGCCCCAGCCAATGTTGAGCTTCTGCAGCGTGGCCAGAGAGCGGAACGGCACCATGGTGAACGGCATTCCCGTCGAGACGGTTTGAATGGGAAGGTTCTCGTCGAGCTCCGAGCTGGCGACTCCAAGCACCTTGGCGACCTCGACATGGGAATGCGTGCGCCCGAATTGCGGTTCGGCCTGGCGCATCTCCCCGAACAGCAGGCCCTCGCGCTGTTCGAAACGCACCGGAATCTTGCCAACCTTTAGATCGAGTACGATCTCATCCGAGCTGGAGTGCTGGCGCAGATACCATGCCGTGCCCAACGTGGGATGCCCCGCGAACGGCAGCTCTTCGTTCACGGTGAAGATGCGGACTTTGTGGCCTTCGCGACGCTCGACCTCCGCCTCGCGCGGCAGGATGAACGTGGTCTCGGAAAGGTTGGTCTCGCGCGCGAGCTTCTGCATTTCCTCGTCGCTCAGGCCGCGGCCATCCGCGACTACTGCGAGTTGGTTGCCTTCCAACGGGCGGGAGGTGAACACATCGAGCTGAACAAAAGAAAACGTGCGGCTGGGCATGATATGGCTCCGCAATAAATGTAACTCCGAATACATATATTATGGGCAGGCAGGATTGGACAGGCACGGAAGCGAAGGGGGTCCGGTGATCCTCCCGGTCTTCAAAACCGGCGATTGGCGTCTTGCGGTGTCAATGGTGCGTTCGACTCGCACACGCTTCCGCCAAATTTAGCTGGCTAGAACTGCCCAACGTCGTGGTATAGCTCCAGATAATGGCAGCGTGGGCACAGAAGTACGCGAACCGGCAGGGCACTGGTCGGGTTAATGCAGTCAGCGCTGTCCTGGTCTTTCTTGCAACTCGGATCTATATATCCGGGGAGGCCAAAGCTGGTATCCAGCACGGTCCTGTCCGTGTAGCATTTTGGGCACTGTCTACTCATCTTGAATCCCAGCGACATAAACAGTCCTCCCGTAGCGGCGCGATTATACGCTTCAATGACGCCTGGCCGAGTTGGTTCGGCACATGGAGTTGGTCGAAAGTCTTGACTCGCACACGCTTCCGCCAAATCTCCGCGCTCGCTTCTCAGCGAAATTTCGAGAAGTCCGGCTTGCGTTTTTCCACAAAGGCAGTAAGGGCTTCTTTCGTCTCTGGCGAATCCAAACGCACGTTGATTTCTGCCACTTCCTCAACCATCGCGCGGTCCACGTCGACCTTGCTCGCACGCTTCAGGAGCAGCTTGCTGGCGCGCAACGCACCCACTGGCTTTTCGGCCAGCTTTTGCGCCGCCGCGGAAGCGGTGGCCAGCAGCGCATCGGGAGCGAGCACGGCATTGACTATCCCCATCTCATAGGCGCGCTGCGCGGTCATCGGAGCGCCCAGCAGCAGTAGTTCCGCCGCGCGTTGATGTCCAATCAGCGCAGGCAGCAGCACGCTGGAACCGGCTTCGGGCACAATGCCCAGGTCAACAAACGGCATCATGAATTTCGCCGTATCGGATGCGTAGACCAGGTCGCAATGCAACAGGATGGTGACGCCGATGCCGACTGCCAGTCCCTGCACGGCGGCAACGACAGGCTTGGTCGCGCGGGCAACTGCGTAGATGAACCTCAAGGCCGGGGGCGTCTCCTGTCCTGCCCACGGCTTCTGCAGAAAATCAATGAGATCGTTGCCGCCGGTGAACGCGTCGCCAATCGCATGCAACAGCATGACGCGCACGCCGGCGTCGGCCTCGCCCTGCTCCACCGCACTGGCCAGCGCGTCGTACATCTCCGCCGTCAGAGCGTTCTTCTTCTCGGGACGATTGATGGCGATGCGCAGGACCGCACCGTCGCGCTCGACTTGAACATGACTCATGGATTTGTCCTCGGTTGCGATTTTCGATAACACGGCA
The DNA here is from genome assembly GCA_963843005.1 of uncultured Acidobacteriaceae bacterium. GTDB lineage: Bacteria > Acidobacteriota > Terriglobia > Terriglobales > Acidobacteriaceae > Bog-257. The sequence goes on from CAWJIW010000019.1 coordinate 164,628, forward strand.
TTGTACGGGAGGCCGCGCCCACAGCGCTGTGACGCATCGAGAGAGCGTTCCAGCGCATCCTTAGGAGGTCACCATTTTGATGTAAGCTGGAGATGTTGTGGCCAATCCTTCGACCATCGGTTTCCCGTCGCTGGAGAAACGCACGCGAGTTCCTCAGCGGACTCTACCGTGACCTACTGGAGAATGGGATCCGCTACTTCTTCCCCGGGGCGACGCTGGAACGCGTCTCCGAGGGCGCAGAACAGATGCCGAGCTTCCTGGGAGCGGTACCGAACCGCGGACAGGTCGAGTTCGAATGGATGGGCGCCGGCTACACGCTCACCGCGGGCTCAAAGCTGTCCGATCACGAACGCCGCCTGCTGCGCAGTATTGGCATGGTGCTGTCGGCACGCTATCAACTGATCACCAACCAGACGCTGGCGGCGCAAAGCTTCCAGCTCTTCCGCGGCCTGCCCGAGGACCGCTACGTCTCGGCCTTTCTCGATCCCTCACCGCACCTCAGCGCGGAGGCGGTCGCCGGCGTGGCCGACCGCATCGCCGACGCCATCGAAGTGCTGCGGACCAGCAGCATGAGCACCTATGAGAACCGCCGCATTGCCACCGGTGTTTTGCTCTTCGGCTCCATGCCCGAGGCCTGCCATGAGCCGCCGCATACACCCGGGCGGGCGTTGCGCTATTCGCATCTGCTGACCAGCATTCGCAGCTTCCATCGCTTGTGCGACGGTCTGAAGACCCTCGCCCTGGTGGACCAGGACGGCATGCTGGCGGAGTTGATTGATGTGCGCGCATGGGCCGAGCCTTATCGCGACATGCCGCTCGCCGTGCCCACGGCCACGCGTTACGCGGAGCATTGCCGCGCCACTTTGTGCGGTGGGCATGTCTGTCTCCTGCTTTCGCCCAATGGCGAGATCAAGGTCTTTGCCGACGGCGTGCCTGTCTTCCGCTTCCTCGATGGCAAGTGGCGGCTGGTGGACGCGCGCCATCGTTACGAAATGTGGAAGAACGCCATCGGCAATGCTGAACTTGCGGAGCGTCTGTTCGCCGTAGCGCTCAACCTCGCCGAAGCACGCCGTGGCGCGCTATTCGTCGTGCTTGATGACCGCGAGTCGGCGCAGCATTTGGTTTCGCAGCCCGACCTGCTCGACCACTTCAATCATGAGGCCGTCAACGACGGAACCACCAGCAAGGACCAACTGCACTACCTGCTGCGTGACAAGAGCGTCTTCGACATTCCATCCACCGTCCTGGAGAACATTGCCCGCATTGATGGCGCGGTCGTGCTTTGTGCCGACGCCAACCTTCTCGCCTTCGGCGCGATCCTTCATCACCGCGTCACCGAAGAAGCCATCAACCGCACGGTCGAGGGCGGACGCACCACCGCGGCCATCGCCGCCTCGCATTACGGCACGGTTTTGAAGATCAGCGAAGATGGCCTGGTCTCCATGTATCGCGGCGGTCGCTGCTTGTGGGAGACGTGAGGATTGGGGCTGGGGACCGGTCGAAAGCGTTACCTCCGGGTCTAAAGCCCTGTACTTATGGCGTCCGCAACGGCATGGCTGAAGCCATGCCCTTCAAAACGGATTCTTGAGACAGGTTGAGAGCTTCTAGGAAGCAAGGGAAGCAATGCCATCGAAGATACGTAAGCCAAAGCCATTCCGCGCAACGACCGCGGTGAAGGCTGCGGCGCGCGCGATTATCGGAACTCCGCCTCCGACTCGAACCGCGCCAGCCGACAAGAAACGAAAGTCTAAAGCTGAGAAGCGCAAACCAAACCTGAGCGAGTTGCTGGGGGAGGAGTAACCGCGAATACTGCGGACACGCGTAGGATTCGATGAAAAAAAGACGAATTAGGAAATGTCGTGCTGAATCGAGCCGAGATAATTTGAGGTCGCAATTTGCGACCTCAAACTACTTCTCCAGTGCTCCGGTTCGAAAGCCGATCTGGGGAATGCGTCTCGCTGACGGCTTCATCAGCCGTTTGATGGCGGCGACAATGTGATTGATGGCTGCGTCGGGTCTTCAGCCGGCGATCGAGTTCCACCACTTTCGCTGCGAGTTCCGGGTTCGAAGCCAGCATCTCGTTGAGCCGCACGAATGCACGTACCACAAATATGCTCATTTCCACGGCCTGCGGTGAATTGAGAACGCTGGCGGCCATGATGGCGCCGTGCTCGGTGAAGACGAAGGGAAGATAGCGCCGCCCGCCACGCCCGCGGTTTGAGGTCGCAATTTGTGACCTCAAGATAGTCGTTCTCGCCCGGCGTCAAGCGAAACATAAATCTTCGGGGAAGCGCTCGGCATTGCGCTTGACCTGCTGGTTGAGACGTTTGACGGTGACCCGGTAGAGTTCAGCGAGGTCGCTATCCAGGAGCACCTTCCGCTTTTCGAATGAAGAGAATCCGGCTTTCCATCGGGCGCCGAATGATCGCGTATTTGTTGACCATACAACCCAGTTCCTACCCACCACAGATTGGCCCTGGGTCCTGACGGTTCTTCCCATACCTATCAGTACGAATACCCGTCGGGCTGCGAAACCGCGCCCACTTCAACCTCTGTGTCCACGTAGTCGCGTCCGGCGGCGATGGCTTGCCGGTCGAGTTCCAGCAGCTTGGGATTTTTCACCGTCGCTTCCAGCACCGAGATGGCCGATTCAGCCGGCATGCACTCGGTCTCTTCCAGCAGTGCGCCGAGCATGACCACGTTGGCGACCTTGGCCGAGCCCAGGCGGTCGGCAATCTCCGACACGGGCACGCAGACCACCCGCGCCTGCGGTGCGCTGAAGCCCTCAGGGAGATTGGTGTGGTTGTAGAGGATGAGCCCGCCGGAGGCCACGCTGGGCGCGAACTTGTGCAGCGAGAGCTCGTTCATCGCAATCAGCACTTCGGGCTGCGAGATCAGCGGCGTCCCAATGCGCTCATGCGATAGGGTGACGTGACAGTGTGCGCTGCCGCTGCGCATCTCGGGGCCATACGACGGCAGCCAGCTCACTTCCATGTTCTCGCGCAATCCCATCTCGGCCAGCAGTTGCCCCATCAGCAGAACGCCCTGCCCGCCGAAGCCGGCAATCTTCACCGTGAGATCGCGGGTATGGTGACGGCGCGCAGGTGCGATCTCCGGCACGCCCTCTTCCACGTCGAGCGCCTCGGCGATGGTCTTCACCGGAATCGTGGGGCCGGGCGGCAGTTCGGGCCTGCGATCGCGGAAGACTCCCAGCGGGAACGCCTTCACCAGCGTCTCACCAACCCATTTGCGCGCGACCACGGGATCCATCTTCATGATGGTCGGGCAAGGCGAGAGGATCTCCACCAGCGAGAAACCGCCGCCGTCCTTCTGAATCTGCAGCGCCTTCTTCACCGCCTTCTTGGCCTTCATGATGTTCTTCATGTCATTGAGCGCGACGCGCTCGATATAGGTCGGCGTCTCCAGCGCAGCCAGAAGCTCGCACACGTGCAGCGGCAGACCTTCATTGCTGGCGCGGCGTCCCCAGGGCGAGGTCGTAGTCACCTCACCGATGAGGGAGGTCGGGGCCATCTGCCCGCCGGTCATCCCATAGACGGAATTGTTGATGAAGAACACGCAGATGTTCTCGCCGCGATTGGCGGCATGAACGATCTCGGCGGTACCGATGGCCGCAAGATCGCCGTCGCCCTGGTACGCCATCACGATGGACTCGGGATGCGCGCGCTTGAGCGCGGTAGCCGCCGCCGGAGCGCGTCCGTGGGCAACCTGCACGTTGCCCACATCGAAGTAGTAGTAGGCAAAAACCGAGCAGCCGACGGGACTCACCAGGACGGCGCGGTCCTGCAGGCCGAGTTCGGTGAGCGCTTCGGCGATCAGCTTGTGCGCGACGCCGTGTCCGCAGCCCGGGCAGTAGTGCGTTTGCTGCTGCAGTTCTCCCTTGCGCTCGTACTTGTCGTAGAACGCCGGCGATTTTTCATGAATGACTTCGTAACCTTCCACAAATGCCTCCATTCCCACCCTGTCGCCTTGCGACAAGAGTTGGGCACCCTAGACCAGGGCCGACATGCGCGAGAAAACCTGCGCGGTAATTTCTTCTGCCATGGGCACGTTGCCGCCGGCGCGTCCGTAGAACTCCACCGGCACCGTGCCGTTGAGCGCCAGTTTCACGTCTTCCAGCATCATGCCGGTGTTCAGCTCGACCACCATGACCGACTTCACGTGCGCGGCCGTTTCGCACAGCTCGCGCGAGGGATACGGCCATAACGTGATGGGACGGAACAGGCCGGCCTTCACGCCTTGCGCGCGCAACTGGTCCACCGTGGAGCGCAGCACCCGCGAGACGATACCGAAGCCCACCAGCAGCACGTCGGCATCTTCCGTCAGGTAATGCTCGCAGCGGGTCTCAAGTTCCTGCGCCAGTTGGTATTTGGCTTCAAGCTTGTGAATGTGCTCTTCCAGGACGTCGGGCTCGAGGAAGATCGAGGTGATCAGGTTCTTCTTCGTGTCCACCGTGCCCTTGACCGCCCAGTCTTTTTCCGGAGCCTCAATCTTGCGCAACTGAATGTCGAGCGGCTCCATCATCTGGCCGACGTAGCCATCGGTCATGATGACCACCGGATTGCGGTAGCGGTCGGCGAGATCGAAGGCCAGCACGGTGAGATCGAACATCTCCTGCACCGACGACGGCGCCAGCACGATGTTGCGATAGCAGCCATGGCCGCCGCCCTTCACGACGCAGAAGTAGTCGCTCTGCTCGGGCGCGATGTTGCCTAATCCGGGCCCGCCGCGCACGACGTCAACGATCACGCAGGGTAGCTCGGCGCCCGCAATGTAGGACATGCCTTCCTGCATCAGGCTCATTCCCGGGCCCGAGGAGGCGCTCATCACCCGCACGCCCGCCGACGACGCGCCGTACACCATGTTGATGGCCGACACTTCGCTTTCCGCCTGCAAAAAGGTACCGCCCACTTCGGGGAGGAGGAGGGCGGCGTATTCGGCGATTTCGCTGGCGGGAGTAATGGGATATCCGTAATAGGCCTTGCAGCCCGCCAGCACGGCGCCTTTAACGATGGCGACGTTTCCTTTACAGAGTTGCCTCATGGGCCACCTCCAGCTTCTGCGGAATTGCGGGACCCACCGCTTTCGGCGGAGGAATCAGGCGATACACGACGATGGCTCCGGGCTCGGGACAGCAATAGAAGCAAGCGCCGCAGCCGGTACAGGCTTCACCGGTATATTGCGCCGCATGCACGCCGTAGTGGTTCAGTTCCGGCGCCAGGAACAGGCATTCGGGGGGGCACGACTCCACGCACAAGCCGCACCCTTTGCATTCTTCAGGATCGATGATTACGTTACCGCGCGGTTGGGATGCCATTCTTGTCCTCACACTTTCACGGCGTAGGCGTTATGTTGAAACCAACGCTGACGCTCGCAGTATTCGTACAATTCTTCGCGAAACTTGGGATGAGCAATCTGGATGAGCGACTCCGCCCGCTGCCGCACCGTGCGCCCATGCAGGTAAGCAACGCCGTATTCGGTGACCACATAGTGCACGTCGGCGCGCGTGGTGAGCACTCCCGCGCCATGTGCCAGGCGCGGCACAATACGCGATACGGTTTCGTCCTTGGCGGTCGAGGGCAGCGTGATAATCGGCTTGCCCCATTTGGAGCGCGCCGCGCCGCGGATGAAATCCAACTGGCCGCCGAAGCCGCTGTAGAAATTCGGCCCCAGCGATTCGGCGCAGACCTGGCCGGTAAGATCGACTTCAATGGCCGAGTTGATGGCCACCATGCGGTCGTTCTGCGCAATCCGGAAGGGGTCGTTGGTATAGGCGGAGGGATGAAACTCGAAAATCGGGTTCTCGTCCACGAAGTCGAAGAGCTTCTTGGAGCCCAGCACGAAGCCGAGGATGACCTTGCGCGGCTTCATGTTCTTGCGCTGGCCGTTGATTACCCCGGCGTCGATCAGAGGTATCACATTGTCGGAGATCAGCTCGGTGTGGACGCCCAGGTCCTTGCGGTCCATCAGGTTGGGCAGCACCGCATCGGGTATGCCGCCTATCCCACATTGTAAGACAGCGCCATCTTCGATCAGCGAGGCCGCATTGGCCCCGATCTGGCGGTTCAGCTCGCTGCCGGGATGCTTCTGCATTTCCCACAACGGGCACGAGATTTCCACGATGTGGTCGAGTTCGCTGACGTGAATAAAGCTGTCGCCGTAGGTGCGCGGCATCTGGGCGTTGACCTGCGCTACCACAATGTGGGCGTACTTCGCCGCCGTCAGGGTGCAGTCAACGCCGACGCCGAAGCTGCAGTAGCCATGCGGGTCCGGCGGAGAGACCTGGATGAAGGCAACGTCGATCGGCATTTCGCCGCTCTCGAACAGGGCCTCCACTTCGCCCAGAAAAATGGGCGTGTAGTCAGCGCGCCCGTCATTCACCGCCTCGCGAACGTTGCCGCCAACAAACAAGGCGTTATGACGGAAGTGTCCCACCATCTCCGGCGCGCAATAGGGCGAGGGGCCCTGGGTGAGCAGGTGCACGATTTCGACGTCGGTCAGCAGCGGCGCGCGCTCCATCAGCGCCTCGACCAGCGCTTCGGGCTCGGCACAGCCGGGATGGATGTAGACGCGCATGCCCGACTCCACACAGGCAACGGCTTCGCGTACGGTCACCAGCTTGCTGCGGTATTGGTCGGTCCAGGACATGGCAGGGTCCTCGTCTATACCGACACGGTCTCCGATCGTGGCCGGATAGCCGGCCGTCGCGCGCTCGTGTCCCAGGGCCGCGTAATAGATGGCGAGATGGAAGAACTTGTCCAGCATCTCCAGCAGTTCGATCTCGCCGAAAATCTCCGCCGGACGCTCCAGCTCGGCATGCTTTTGCAGGTAGTCCCAGAGGTTCTCGCGCACCAGGCAGATCATCCACACGACCTGGCTGATGGGAACGCCTTGTGCGGCGCGTTGGGCGCCGACCTCCAGATAGCGGCGCTCGATGTCGGCTTCCGTCCGCCCCAGCAACCACTCTCCGAGATGGCGATAGACGTCGTACACCTTCTCGATCAGCTCGTTTTCCGGAACATTGGCGTACGCCGAGCACTTATTGCACTCGCGGTAGCGGTTGTGCAGGCTGCGGGCCAGCCCGTCAGAATGGCTCTCGATCAACTTGACCAGGCGATACGCAAGCAACATGGCTTGCCTTCTTTCCTCCCGGGCGCGGCTGCATAAGGCAGGGTGCGAGGCGCGGCACGGGGCTCCTCATTATTACGTTCTAGTGTCGCCTTTTAAGTGCCCGACGAGCCGTGATTGCTATCACCGGAAGGTGTGACAGGTATCACCCGGAAGCGAATTCGGCGATGGGATCCCGCTCGCTGCCGGGCACGATAACCTGTTAAGGACACGGTACGTTCTGGTTGCGGCAGAAAGATTAATATCCAATTGGGCACGTTGCCCATTACAATCAGTGCCAACCCTCTGATTCAAGGCCTTATGAGCACACCCACAAAGTCAGTGCCATCCAAGACAACCCGAAAACCTGGTCGCACCCAGCCCTTAACCGCTCGGGGATCGAACTCTGCCGAGGCACGGGGTCATGCCCACGCCCACCCGGCGCTCGACCTCGACGATCCGGAACTCTACATCAATCGAGAGCTGAGTCTGCTGGATTTTCAGCGGCGCGTTCTGGAGGAGGCGCAGGACAGCAGCAACCCGCTGTTGGAGCGATTGATGTTCCTGTCATTCGTCGGCTCCAACGTGGACGAATTCTTCATGGTGCGGGTGGCCGGCCTGAAACGGCAGGTGGAAAAGGGCGTAAGCGATCCCGGGCCCGATGGCATGAGTCCTCCCGAACAACTGCGCGCCATTCGCGCCTCCGTGATTCGCCTTCTTCGCGGCGCTCACGAATGCTGGAGCAAGGAACTTGTACCCGCTCTGGCGAGCGCGGGCATTCGTATCCTGAACTACAAGGACCTCACGGAAGAACAGCGCTCTTTCGCCGACTCCTATTTCATGGAGACGGTTTTCCCAACGCTCACGCCGCTGGCGTTCGACCCTGGGCGCCCGTTTCCGCATATCTCCAATCTGAGCTTGAACCTCGCTGTGCTCCTGCGCTCGGGCGAAGATGAGGAGCATTTCGCGCGCGTGAAAATCCCTGACACGCTGCCGCAATTAGTGCCGCTCACGGTGGCCCCCAAGCCGAGAAGCCGCTCGAAAACCTCGACCAAGGAGCAGTCCTTCGTCTGGCTCGAGCAACTGATTACGGCGAATCTGGCGGCCCTGTTTCCCGGCATGGAGATCCTGGAGGCACACCCTTTTCACGTCACGCGGGATGCGGACAGCGAGATCCAGAATCTGGAGGCTGGGGACCTGTTGGAGTCGGTCGAGGAAGGCGTGTGGCAGCGGCGTTTCGCGGACGTGGTCCGGGTGGAGATTAATGACGAGATGCCGGCGGCGGTCCTCGACATCCTGGTCGAGAATCTCGAGCTTGATCGTGACGACATCTATAAGTTCAGCGGTCCGCTGTCGCTGGTTCGAGTGCGGCATCTTACCAAGGTGGATCGGCCCGATTTGAAGTTCTCGACCTTCGTTCCCGCGATGCCGGCGGCGCTCAAGGAAGCGGACGAGGAAGATATCTTCACCACCATCCGTCGTGGCGATGTTCTCCTGCATCATCCCTTTGACTCATTTCAGCCGATTGTCGGTCTGTTGCAGCACGCGGCGCGCGATCCCAACGTGCTGGCCATCAAGATCACGCTGTACCGCGTTGGGCGCAACGCTCCGGTGGTGGACGCTTTACTGGAGGCGGTGGAAAACGGAAAGCAGGTCGCCGTTCTGCTGGAGCTGAAAGCGCGCTTCGACGAGGAGAGCAACATCGAATGGGCGCGCAAGCTGGAAGAGTACGGCGTGCATGTCGTGTACGGCCTCATGGGGCTGAAAGTCCACTGCAAGGCGCTGTTGATCGTCCGCAAGGAAGGCGACGTCATTCGCCGTTACGCCCACCTTTCCACCGGCAACTACAACAGCGTTACCTCACAACTCTATACCGATATCGGGCTGCTGACCTGCGATCCCACCATTGGCGCCGATTGCACCGACCTGTTCAATTTCCTCACGGGCTACTCGGCGAAGACCTCGTACCGGAAGCTGCTGGTCGCGCCGGTAACCCTGCGTGAGCGCTTCCAGAAGCTGATCGAGCGCGAGATTGAGCACCAGCGAAACGGCCGTGGCGGCCACATGATCCTGAAGATGAACGCGCTGGTGGACAAGAAGATGATCCAGTTGCTCTACCAGGCGTCGCAGGCCGGAGTGAAGATGGACCTGCTGGTTCGCGGCATCTGCTGCCTGCGACCCGGGATCCCTGACGTCAGCGAGAACATTCGTGTCACCAGTATTGTTGGCAGATTTCTCGAGCACAGCCGGGTCTTTTACTTTCGCAACGGCGGCCAGGAAGAGATTTACCTGGGCAGCGCGGACCTTATGCCACGCAATCTGAACCGCAGGGTCGAGGTGGACTTCCCCGTCCAGGACAAGAGCTTGATTCGCGTCATCCACGACGAGATCCTGGGCACGTACCTGAAAGAGCAAGCCAAAGCGCGGCACATGAACTCCGATGGGAAGTACGTGCGCGATCCGGATTTTCAGCGGAAAAACGCCTTGAATTCCCAGGAGACGTTCCTGGCGCGGGCGGCAAAGCGACAGGCTACGTAGCAACCAAGCTCTCTCACGAATCCGTTTTGAGGGCGCGAGATCGAACCATCCCACCCAGTGTTGTCCGAAACCCGCTGAACAGGAATCCGACATCGCGTTTGCGACGCGATGATTTGCCCTTGGATTTGGGTCCGCAGTTTGCTATCTTGGTCGCTCGCACGAGTGGTGGCGCGGACTTTTTACCGTTTCCTCCGCTTGAGTCCGACCGAAGCAGAACGGTGTCAGGTCGACTACTCCACTCGTTCATCTACAACTTATTCAGTTGGATCCTCCTGTCTCGAACAGTTTGAAATCAAGCCTGCTAAGCATCTTGCGCAGCTCTGCAACGGATGCGTTGGTTGTCGCTTCCCCGATTCGAGCCATTTCATCGGCCCGAGTGAATTCCGACATATCAAAGGACGTCACGTCAGGCGCGAGCACAAAGTCTGCCGGCTGTACTCCAACGGAGTTCATGTTGTAGTCTTGGACCATGGCCTGTCGCATGATAACTTGAATTGTTGATAACCACCGACCGCTCACCTTGGAACGGATTCCTTCAAAATCCCTCTCTAACTTTGCTGTCACAGTCGATGCGATGACGAAATTACATCCCTTGGCTACCAGCACATTGGCAGGAACATTGTTAAGCAACCCGCCGTCGACTAGCGCCTGGCCTGACTCAATAATAGGAAGCGATAGAGGAGGAAGATTGATACTTTCCATGACGCCGATTGTCGCATCGTTAGCCTCGCGCACCACCGATTCTCCTTTGACGAGATCGACGGAAACCGTAAATGTTGGAAGCATCAGTTGCTCCATCCTGGCGTGACCCAGGTATTTCCGCAACATGGAATCGAATTGGCGCCATCTGTACTTGTAGAGCAAATACCAGTAGCCGCCGCCGGGCAGCTGGCGAAAGAACCACGATGGCTGCAGTTCGGTCTTGAAGCGATGAGCAATGTAGTCGGAATCTAAGCCAGCCGCGTAGAGGATACCAACCATCGCACCAGCGCTCGTGCCTGACAGCATGTCGATGTAGATGCCATGCTGCTCAAGCGCTTTGAGCACCCCGAGATGAGCCATGCCTCGTGCTGCGCCACCTCCGAGCGCCAAACCGATCTGGATGCCCCGCAAGTGATGAATGATGCGTTCAAACCCATGCTGCAGTAAATTGTTTTGGTTTGCTCCAGGAGCATCAAAACTGAGTTTAAAGTCCCGTTGAGCGAGCCCATGCAACTCCGGTACATACGGAGCGATTCTTGAGCTGCTGTCTAGCACCCACACGATCCGGATCTTATCTCGCCATCGGGGTACGCTCTTCTGCAATGTCCGGAGCAGAAGCACTGCTGCGCCCGTATCTTGGGGCCGAACACACCAAAGTATCAGGTCGGCATAACTCACCAGCCGCGTCATTGCCTCTGCTGAATAGTCGGCTCGAACATCGATCAGAAGCCGCTTGTTCAAGGGCCAGTCTTTAAGAATGTCTTGTCGACTCTGGCCTTCTCCAGCAAACAATTTGAAGGGGATATCCCCGCCGGGCTTCCATTGCTCGTCGTCACCGAGAACCGCCGGATACTCGTTCAACTCTCTAAGTCGACGTGCCAGTCGACCGGCAAGCGAACGGCTCGCCTCGCTGTGATGAATAATACCCACGACGGATGGCTTGGGGAGGGAACGATCAGCCATCACGTATCGCTTGAACGCGTTCACTACCAAGCCAAATAGAGCAAGTTGAAAGTCTGCATGCTTTGCGGCAAGCTGCAGCAGGGCCTTTGGCGTGATTCGTATTGCTGTTGAAGGCTCAATAGCTTCGACGTGCAAGAGAGCGCGCTCCGTTGAACCGAGGGCAATCAATCCAATCGCACGCCCTGGAACGAAAGTATCTGTCTGAACCACCTTGCCCAGCGGATCGTGGAGCGTTGACTGCACCCGGCCGGTGACGAGGAAGTACATGTGAGTAATTTCCGAGTCAATATCAATGACCACTTGCCCGGTGTGAAACTCGACCCAGTCAGCCGTTTTCGTGATCGCCGTTAACGTTTCCTCGCTTAGTCCAACCGCCCATTGGAGCCGACGAAGATCCACATGCACTTCTTCAACAGGAGGGCGGCCTGCGTTTTCGTCGCTCGTCGTCCTATTCGCCTCGACGCTCAGAATCGAGGGGCCCTTCTGCCGTTTCAGAAAACGCCAGAAACGAGCCCATTTCAGCGATCTTTGAAGCATGTTCTTAAATTGCATCGACGTGCTCCTGCCCTTCCGTTCTTGCGAGAATTCTTGTTCGCTATCTGGTTGATCCCCCCGGTTGTCTGCTATGACCTCAGCGATAGAGGAGTCAGGGCCTCACGTAAGTGTATCTGGACAGGGCTGAACGCCGCTCTTCGTCGACCCGCACGACTGCCGTTTTGTCCACCCATGCGGAGTCAGCCGATTCGCAGCAATGCCACAGCAAACCGGCGGCGTCGGGTTTCATATCGTTAACCTTCACTGTCGGGGTTTCAACCGACAGTGCTCCGCGATCCGGTACAAAAGACTCGGCGTGCAGGTGGCTCTCGAACAGCCACCGCCGTGGCCTGACGAATCATTTTCGAAGGAGGAGGCCAAGTCGTAACTTAACTCGGGCGGACCCGTTCGACCGTTCACTTACCACATGGCGACTTCACAACGGCGATCCTGCCGACCAAGGGCTTGCCTCGGGCCTTCGGCTCACTCTCGGACTTTTACCATTGTGCAGTCAGTGCGTCGGTGATTAAATGATTATGCATCTTCGCAACATGGGGACCTTATGACGCGAAAGACAGCAGTAGCTCGCTTCGCAATCATCGTCTGCGCTGTTCTTTTTACCATGGTCGTTTCCGCTCAACAAATCACTCTCAAACCGGGGGCAATTCCCAACAAAGAGTTTCACAGAGGCAATGCCCGCGACTTCGCCTATTGCGAAATTGCACCCGTGTTGGGCAAGCCTCCGATGGCTCAGATCTACAACAGCAGCGGTCCGGGCGACCGTTGCCCAGTGAACGAGATGGCTGCCATTGACCCGAAGAGGCTCGCGGCGGAGCTTGGAGCGGAGATTGTGTACATGAATCCGACACCACAAACGGCGCGACGCCATTGGGTTATGGACCGACTCTGGTTGTTCACGGTGGGCGAGACCGTCGACTTTCATGGCGTTCAGGCCACTTGGGCGGCCTCGCCAGAGCTTTTGGAAGGAATGCGCAAGGGCGACTTTGTGCCCGCAGAAGGCCATCGTGAGAACAAGTTCCTGTACGAGAAAGGAAGGAAGGTCTTCCTGTTGCACTCACCGGACGGAAAGACTTGGGTCATGCTGTCGTACGCGACCGAAGTGGACCCAAACCTCTCTCTCGAGCAACTCTCGACCCTTGCCAGCAAGTTAAAGTTGCCGGACGGATTTAAATTTGAGATCAAAACGCTCACGAGAAACCTGGCCATTGACCTGCGCAACGCCAACGGCTTGGCGCACATCATTCGGGACAACCTCCACGATATATACCAGGGCTGCGGTTTCGACAACGCCTGCAGTTACATCCCGTAACTTGTTAGCCGTTTGCGCTCAAGAAGCCGCTCCAAGGAGCGGCTTTTATCATCATTGCGGATTACTTGCTGCGAACAGCCCAAGCCGTAACCAATCCAAAACTGGCACCAACGATTGTCCGACAATTGCGACGCAAGTCAACGCCCGTTGCCATTTCACCGCGTGCAGTCTTCGCCGCACCTGTGTAAACACTAGCGAGAGGCGCTTCCGCAGATAAAAGTGCGCTTTTGCCTAACTAGTCGTTCCTGTCTCATTTTCTCGCACGTTGGTGCAGCTCCGCACGGATTGTGGCATCCGCATGGTAATCAGCTATTTCAGATACTGGAGCCAAACAGCACGGTGCTGCTGGGTCGGGAGTGGCCGAAGCAGGAGTCGGCGATAAGGACGGAGAAGAAGAGGAATGCGAGGAAGGGCAAGAGGACGATGAAGGCTATTCAGAGTGATGACGCTTCGCATCCGTCTTTGGAGCGTGCATACCCCTGCCACTTCACTCGGCGCAAAACACGCATCTTTCGACATCACAGGTTCGTGTCTACCGTCGGCTGATCATCCAGCTGATGAACCCTCCGACGATGACGCCCAGCATGAACGTCATAGCGGTTGCTTCGACGGGGTGGCGCTTTATCCGCTGAGTCGTGTCGTCCACGAGTTCTTCGGCGGCATCACTGCTCCGTTTTATGGAACGTTTCATAAGGTCTACGCTCTCGTCGATCGCCTCTGCCATCGCAGATGTTGCGCGTGAAAGCTTGTGGATTGATTCCGCGACCTGGGCGTCCGCTTTTTCTAATATGTTCTCAGCCATAAAAACCTCGACTTCCCTCGCAGTGCCTGAACAGCAGTATACTTCGGTTCCCATGTGGTAACCAATCCTCGTTGGCCGCGCAAGAACGGTGTAAACTGAACGGCATCCGGTGAGGCTTCCCGTGTCCACCAGTTCACGTCTATTCCGCTGTCACCCCAATCTCAGCGATGAAGTGAATCGAAACATCGTGCACTCTGAAATCGAAGGGGGCGTGTTCCTCAACAATCTGCCACCCGCTACTGTGCTGGAGATTCAAACCCAGCATCACTGTTACCAGGTTGTGCTCCTGGACGATAACCATGCGCTGATCTCGGGACATCCCCAATACTGTCCGGAACCAATTCGGGTAGCCATTGCGGGTTCGACCTGGGGCGGTTCGATGCTGAAACGCCGCTTCGTCGGCCGAGGCATGCATCTGGAGTTTTGTCATCCAGGCTACCAGAGACCAATTGTGACCTCAACGATCCAGGAAATCCGGGAACCGCAATTGAAGCAGATCCGAGATGAATACACTGGCGTAGCTCGCCGACGTTGACTTACCGTTCTCTGCAATGCCGAATGCGGTCCCTTCAATGGCTAGGCCGTTACCCGGGAAGGCCCAGTGCCCCGGGTCTCGCGCGGTTCAAGACCCGGGACTTCGTTCCCGGGTCACTGGAATAGCGTGCTCTCCATCACCCCGCGGGCCAGCATTGCTTGTATCTTGTTTGCATGCCTTGGGGCCTGGAACGCTGTCCGGCTGAACCAGTGCAGTGTGCCAGCGCTGAAGTTCATGGAAGCGACAACTTTCTCGCACTCATTGGTCGCACCTACCCGGGTCTCGAAAACCACGAGACCCGGGGCACCCGTAGGTGGTTGATCATCGCAAGAAAGACGAAGAGCAGACTTCACGCGCAGACACGGGCCACCCGCCAGACCATTTTCGATACGCTAAGTTTCGCCACACTGCCTCATCCGCGGCTCTTTCGCCGTCACAAGCGACCTCTGCCGTAAGCCCGCTTCGGTCGTGGTCCCGATTCCCTTGTTAGATGACCCTAAAAATGCCAACGCTCGTCGCGGTGCCGCCCGGCGTGGTCACGCCGATGTTACCCGTCTTCGCGCCCGGCGGGACCCTGACGGTGATCTGGGTGTAGGAATCTACGGTGAAACTCCTCGCCCGTACGCCTCCGAAGGTTACACTCGTCGCCCCCGCCAGGCTCTCGCCGGTAATTACCACGAGCCTGCCCAGCAACCCAATCGTCGGCGTGAAGCCCGAGATCGACGGCGTCACTCGGAACGGCACATTGCTCGAAAGCGTGCCGCTGGGTGTCGTCACTTGAACTGTACCGGTGGTCGCACCGTCGGGTACGCTGGTCGTGATCGCGGAAGCCGAGACAACGATGAACATCGCCGCCGTGCCGTTGAAAGTGACGCTGGTCGAGCCCGCCAGATTCGTCCCGAGGATAACGACGGGATCTTCCGGTCTGCCGGACTTCGGCTGTGTTTCCACGAACGGGCCTAGCCCCACCGACAGGCTGAAAACGCTCCCAGCATTGTCGGTGCCTTCATACGTGGTGCTGTAGAAGGCGCCATCGGTTCCGAGCAACAGCGGCGTTTCAGGGATGCTGTTGTTGTTTCCGCCGAGGTTGGGAAAATTATAGAGGTCGGTGAACACGCCGTCGCTGGTGATTTTGAAAATGTCCGCATTGCTGCATCCACCTCCAAAGCAGCCGGTCGCGATTCCATAGAAGTTTCCGTCGGTCCCCAAGGTCAGCGGCAACTGGGGATAGGCTCCGTTGTCTGCAGTTTCATTGAAGTCGTGAAGCACCGTATAGGCCCCGCCCGGTGTCACCTTGAAAACGACGCCTTGGTTGTTGATCCCGCCACTTAGCGCCGTCCCGTAGTAGTTTCCGTCCGTGCCCTGCACCAGCCCCGCCGCTGGATTGCAGCCGGTAGTCGCCAAGCCGCATTCCTCAAACTGATAGACGACCGTGACCTTGCCCGCCGTGGTCATCTTGAACACGGTACCGGAGCCGGTTGGGCCGCCGGCATAGGAGGTCCCCCACAGGTTGCCGTCGCTGCCTTGAATCAGCGCCCCTTGCGGGTTCTGAGCATCGCTGGCTCCCCCGGCAAAGGAGTGGATTGGCGTAAATGCTCCGGCTGTCGTTATCTTGTATGCCATGCCGCCGTTGTACAACCCGCAAACTTTAGCCGTGCCGTAGAAATTTCCGTCCGTCGCTTGCATCGGCACGCCCTGCGGGTTGCAGCCGTCAGATGTGCCCGAGGACATTCCATCGAAATAGTGCAGAACGGTGAGCGCCCCCGCCGGCGTCACCTGGAAGAAGGTCCCGGTCGAATTCCCGTTGTTACCGCCGTTAAAGCAAGTACCGTAGAAATTTCCGTCGGTCCCCAGCACTAGGCCATTGCACGTCTGGCCATCGGCATACACCATCGAGCGCAGCAGAGTGAAAGTTCCCGATCTGGAGACGTTGTAAATCGTCCCAGGTTCGGGTCCCGTGGTCATGCCGTAGTAGTTGCCATCCCTCCCCTGCGCGATGACCCCTTGCGGATTCTGGGAGTTGCTGCTGCCCACGAAATCATAGATGGTGGATACGGTCTGGGCCTGCGCCGCGATTGGCTTTGCCGCGAAAAGGGCGGCAAGCGCGATGGCTGTGCAAAGAACTGCATTCTTGCCCTGGAGCAGGGCGTGATTGAGCGACGTCTTAAGTGTTTGCACAGAATTTTCCACCTTTATTTCTCCCTTGTGATTGCGATCATGGAGGGCACAGTTCCCGCGTGGACTGTCAAACCCGCAAACCTCCGAGGACAGTCGTTGGCCAAGAACCAAGTTGTTCCTTAGTGGAACGGAACTGCTGGAGCACCTTCGGGGGGCGAATCCCCGCTCAAGCCAGATATACTGTGTTGGGCCGCCTGTTTATGCGGCAAGCGGCAACCCAAAATACTTTTTTGGGCTTTCAAGCTGGTTTCAGCAACACCGGAGGACAGCATAACACCTTCAACAGGAGTGCCCCCATCATCGCCTCCGGTAAATGTATAAATCGTGCTCTCCGTCCAGCCACCTCCGCCAGAGTGCGTCAGCTCAAAAACCGTTCCGCAAGAACCGATGGGGGGACAGCCTCCGCGCCTCCTGCACTGGCTGTGCCGTAAATGTCCCCTGATGCGCCGCGAATGGCGGGTGATACCATGCTGTGCCAGACGAGCCGGAGGAAGGAGTCACCATGGCCCAGCAGATCGCAGCTTCGATTTTCGACATCAACTTACGAGCGAGAACAGCGGCGCTCGTCGCATTGGCTATTTTGGCGGCGACTCTCATGATCGTTCCCGCCGCACAGGCGCAGAGTTTCACTGTGCTGTACAACTTGGGCAGCCTCGAGGGGGACGGCGCCAATCCTTACGCTGGATTGACCATGGACGCCCAGGGCGACCTGTATGGAACGGCCTCAAGCGGAGGATACTTTGGCGCTTCTTGCAGTAACGGCTGCGGCACCGTGTTCGAGCTCAAGCGTTCAGGCAACAGCTTCGTTTACCGTCCGCTATACAGCTTCCAGGGTGGCAATGACGGCGACGCTCCGTACACTGCGGTAACCATAGGACCCAACGGCAGCATCTATGGCACCACGAGAAACGGCGGCGGAAGTGAGGACTTTGGCGCGGTGTTCAATCTGCAACCGCCGGCGACCTTCTGCCGAACTGTGCTCTGTCCGTGGCGCGAAACCGTGCTGCTTGGCTTCAACGAAGGCAATGGCGCCGAGCCTTACGGCCAGCCGATTTTTGATCAGGCAGGCAATCTCTACGGCACGACAACCTATGGCGGCTACCAAGGCGAAGGTGAAGTTTACGAGCTTACGCCGTCGAATCATGGCTGGGTAGAAAATATCCTCTTTAACTTCGCCGACGGCGGAATGGGAGGCGGCTATCAACCCGTCGGAGGACTCATCTTCGACCATGCCGGGAACCTTTACGGCACGTCTCAGTGGGGCGACACCGGCGGCTACGGGGCAGTTTACCAATTGACGCCTTACGGAGGGTCATGGATCGAGACCACTCTTTACAGTTTCAACGGGGGCAGCAACGGTGGCAGGCCGTCAACTAACCTGCTCATGGATGCTGCCGGAAATCTCTACGGCTCGACCGGCTGGGTTCCCGAGACCAATAATCCCGGAACCGTGTACGAGCTTACGCCCTCCGGCGGAGGCTGGACGTACACCCTACTGTACGCCTTTCCTCCGGGACCCGAGGGCGCAGGAAATGTCAGCAGCCTGACGATGGACAGCGCCGGCAATCTCTACGGCACAACCTCGTTTGAGGGAAATCAGGGTTGCTCCTACGGCTGCGGCACCATTTTCAAGCTGACGCCCTCCAGTAGCGGCTGGATTTACACCGACCTGTACGACTTTACCGGCGGCAGCGACGGGGCTTGGCCATTCGGCGGCGTAGTGCTGGACAGCCAGGGCAATCTCTATGGCACGGCCGTTTATGGCGGCACGGGCAGCGCGTATTGCTTGAACGGCGCCGGGGGTTGCGGCACCGTGTGGGAGCTCACGCCATAGCTCGGACTCCTCAGCTGACTGGCGTAATATCCCCATAGCGCAAGTAACCGGGGTAAGGGCGTACCGTTTCGAGCTTGTGAGTGTAATAGCCGGGTCACTGGGATAGCGTGCTCTCCATCACCGCGGGGCAAGCCTTCCTTGTACCTTGTTTGCATGCCTTGGGGCCTGGAACGCTGGTCCGGCTGAACCAGCGGAGTGTGCCAGCGCCGAAGTTCATTGAAGCGACAACTTTCTCGCACTCCTCGGTTGCGGCTACGGGTCTCGAAAACCGCGAGACCCGGGGCACCCGCAGGTGGTGGATAATCGCAAAAAAGAAGAAGAGACTTCACTCGCAGACGCTGGTCGCCCGCCCATATAACTTCCGAGTAGCGCGTTTCTCGCTCCATTCTCCCAGAAATCTGCTCATGGCCCGCCTGGTTGCCCGTGAGTCAGTTTCAGAATTGCCCGTCACACGGGCATGCGTGACACTTCCTCAGTCCGATTTACGAATCCTTATAAGCAATCTCTCTTGGACGTATGGGCTTCTGTCGTCGTAAAATTTTGCCGCTCAAGTAGTCCCTTCCCGGATTGGGGTAGCGACCAGTAAACGTTAATTTCCAGTCTGGACTGCGCACATCAGTTCGGGGACCGAGGACTCGCCTGTTGTGTCACTTCGCATTGAAGATCGATGGCCAACGTCATTCGAGGAGCAGTTCGTTATGAGCATCCGGCTTCGGATAACTGTTGTTATGAACCTGTTGGTGGCTGTTCTGGCGGGGCAAGCATTTGCTGAGCAAATCATCAAAGGCCAGGTACTCGGCGGAGGCGCGCCGATCGCCAACTCAACCGTCACTTTGTGGCAAGCAAGTTCTGGGGCGCCGAAGCAGCTTGCGCAGACGAAGACAAACGCGGATGGGCGGTTTGAGATGAACAGCCCCGGGCCCAGCGGGGACACGAGCCTCTACCTGGTAGCCACGGGAGGCGTGCCTAAGAGCGGGGGTGGAGACAATCCGGCCATCGCGCTGCTGACGGTGCTGGGGAGCAAACCTCCAGCCACAGTGACGATCAACGAATTCACAACTGTTGCGTCGGTCTGGACGAACAACCAGTTCCTCAACGGCACGGCGCTTCAGGGTCACGCGCTCGGTCTGAAGATCGCGGCCGGAAATGTTCCGAATTTCGTCGATTTGCAAACCGGCGGATGGGGCGCGACGATTCAAGACCCGCTGAATAGCACCCAGACTCCCACCATGGCCAACTTTGCAACTCTGGCCGATGCGCTTGCTACTTGCGTCATGAGGGTTCAAGGGGATGCGACGTGCGGCAAGCTTTTTGTGGCCGCAAAAGGGCCCAAGGGAAACACACCCACCGACACACTGACCGCGGCGGAGGCGATTGCACGCTATCCCTGGTATCAGCCGAAGCGCGTGTTTGACTTGCTCGAGCTGTATCCCATACCCGGCGGCAAAACCATGCGTGCCGTCCCGTACATGCCGTATCTGTAGTTGCCGCCCAGCGCATGGGTGATTCCGCTGAAATTCACTGGTGGCGGGTACGTTGCCGGCGGTAAAGCGATGTTCGACAGTGAGGGCAATCTTTGGGTCGGCGATAACTTCACCGTCGGCTGGCAGGCGCAGGACGACTTGTGGCAGGGCCACGCCACCAAGTTCGACCCCAATGGAAAGCCACTCTCACCGATTACGACGGGCTTCTCCGGCGGCGGCATGCAAGGTGGAACCTTCGGCACGGCCGTCGATGCCAATGACAATGCCTGGATCACTTCCTACGGCGGCAAGTGCATTTCGGTATTCGACAAAAACGGGAAACCACTCACGCCTCCTGAGGGCATTACCTTCAACGGCCAGCTCGGATTGATGCAGGGGGTCATCGTGACTCCCAGCGGTGACGTGTGGGCTCTTGGTCTTTCGAAAAATCAGCTCGTGTTCTTTCCCAAGGGAGATTGGACGAAGGGGCGAATCGTGTGCGAAGGCCGCGATGTAGCGCCGTGTAGTTCGTTTCTTGGTCCCTTTCACCTCGCCATCGATCAGCAAGACCGGATTTGGGTTTCGAATGCGATGGCCGGACATGTCGTCCGCTTTCCTGCCTCAGATCCAAGCAAAGCGGAGAAGTTTGAAACCGGCTGGAGCAACAGCGGAATGGGTATCGACAGCCAGGGCAATGTCTGGGTCACCAATCGCCTGGGTAACTCGGTACGCGGCGGATACGTGCTGGCACACATGCTGGAAAAGCTGAAATTGGGTGAAAACGGGGACGAAATATTGACGCAAGCCATGTCCCGACAAACAGGCGGAAGCGACGGTGGCAGTGTGACGCTGCTGCGCCCTGATGGCAGCCAGTATCCCGGATCTCCTTTCACGGGAGGCGGGCTGCCTGGTCCGTGGGCCGCGACGATTGATGGCGACGACAATGTCTGGATCTCCAACTTCGCCATGAAAGACAGCCCGATCACCGAGCTATGCGGCGCGCGTACGGAGAACTGCCCGCCAGGATTCAAGACTGGCGACCAGATCTCGCCACCCGGCGGTTATGTGGGTGGAGGCTTGCAGATGCAGACCGACCTCGCCATCGGACCCGCAGGCGACGTCTGGGTGATGAACAACTGGCAGGACATCGATAGCTGCTTCTTTGGAGCTCCAGAGGCGGTTTCGACCCGCTGCGGCGGCCAAGGCGTGACTGTCTTTTTTGGAATGGCTAAGCCTGTTCGCGCGCCGCAGATTGGACCGGCGAAGGGGTACTAGCAGCTAGCAACTAGCTCAATCTTCCGTCCGACAGAATTTGGGCGAACAAGATGGGTGTCAAAAAGCATTAACGAGGTGAGTTTCTTAGGACATCCAGATGCTGGACCCCTCGGGCGTTGTCGGTACGAATCCGGCCATATCTCCCAGAAGCAGACTTGTGGCCCGGAACAATTCCTGTTAGGGCCGCCTTGGGGCAGAAGATCCCAGTCCCCTGTGGCCCGACCATCCAGTCCCGCACAGGCTTACTCTCAAGATAAGAAAATCAGAAAAGGACCTCAGCGACTGGATCTGTCGTGACGTGCCTGAAGTCTTGCTGATGTAGCCGAATCCGCTGCC
This sequence comes from uncultured Acidobacteriaceae bacterium, assembly GCA_963843005.1. GTDB lineage: Bacteria > Acidobacteriota > Terriglobia > Terriglobales > Acidobacteriaceae > Bog-257. The sequence continues at coordinate 186,243 of CAWJIW010000019.1, forward strand.
GCGCAGGACATTCGAAGGCAAACCGAAGTTCACGAAATTGAAGACGTTGAAGAACTCGGCGCGAAACTCCAAGGTGCCAAGTTCGGCGCCGCCGCGGCTACCGAAAGGCGTGTCCTTGATCAGTGCGATATCGAAGTTGCGATAACCGGGCCCGCGAAACGTGTTGCGACCGAGCGTTCCGAAATAACCCTGGTTAGGTCCGGTACCGCCTGGGAGGTTGATAGGGATGCTAAAAAACGAAGCGTTGTCAGCTCCCCGGCCGAAGTAGTCGGCGGGCACGACGCCGCTGGTCGAAAGTTTCGGCATCGACACCAGGTCAGGGCGATCGGCTCCGCTGGCGCCTGCCCCCGTCTGCTGCACTCCGGAGTAAACGGTGAAAGGCGGACCGGTCGTGAAGGTCGTGATGTCGAGAAACTGCCAACCGTAGGTCAAGGAACGCGGAGCGGAACGAAGAAAACTCACTTGATTGAGCGGGAGTACCTGGATCCAACTAAAGGTGAATACTTGTGTCTCGTCGAAGGTCGATAGTCCCCTTTCCGCGGCCGGATTCCACGGGTCCTGAGGAGATGTCTGCAAGATGACGCCGGCGCCTGCGATCTGTCCACCCTGAACCGAACTGGTATCGTCGAGCGACTTGGAGTAGGTGTAGCTGACTTGCAGACCCGTGCCCCAACGTGCCGAATTCTTGCTCAGGCTGGCCTGCAACGCGTTGTAGGACGAATGCGATTCGCTGGAAACCACGTAGATCGTACTGGCGCCTCCGATGGGCTTTCCGGCAGCGTCGAACTTGGTGAACGGAGCAAACGCGGGATCGGCGCCGGTGTAGCTGTTGGGATAGGAGACATAGGGAAGATGTATTCCCGCAGTACCCACGTATGCCACGGTTGCATCGAAATCGCGAAAGTTGTGCTCAACCGAGAGAGTCCAGCTGGCGATGTAGCCGTTGCGGAAATTGTTGGCCACTGCAGACAAGGCCGGCAGTTGCGTCTGATGACCTGGAACCTCGGCGGCGACGGCATCCTGGTAGCGCTGGAGATCCATCACAGTGTTGGGCTTGGCGTCGGTGCTCTGCCCGTTGGGAAAGATGAGGTTGCCGGAGATGTCGTAAGCCGGCGGCAGGGGTATGACGGCAACGCTGTTCTGGAACGGGACTGCGCTGCCCGGCTGCGCGGTGATAAAAGGATTGAACAGATACGGTACCGAAGCCGTTAGAAAGTTTTCTTGCCAGAGGTTCATGAGGCCGGTGGTGATCGCTCCACCCGCATGTACCACCGTGTTCTTGGCAAGGGCATAATCCGCCGCCAATCGCGGACCCCATCCGTTCCAGTCGAACTGGTAGGGCGGTTGCGGGTTCACGACGAAAATCATGTTGGCCTGATGGTCCCAATACGAAGCCCGTTCGCCGTTGGCAAAAAACTCGGGCAACGACGTACGCTTCGTCGCTTCGGCGATGCGACTGTCTACTTCATAGCGAAGGCCATAGGAAAGCGTCAGGCGCGACGTCGCTTTCCACGCGTCCTGAAAGTAGAAGTTGTAGGCCTGGCGACGGACTCCCGCCGCGTCGAACTTGCTGCCAACGGGAGTGAATTCGGCCGGAAGGCTGATGTTGTAAGAGTAAGGTGTGGCAGTGAGCAGGCCGGTGAGCGAATCGGGCAGTGGATCACCAACGTTGATGTTGTGCTGGCCGCTCAGTGACTGAATCGCAACCGGCGAATACGCCGTTCCACCTCCAAACGAGTAAGCGCCATTGGGAGCAGTGCCGAAAACAGTGGTGTCGCGGTTTATGCGGATCTCCGCGCCCCATTTCATCGCGTGATTTCCGCGCAAGCCCGTCATATTGAAACGGAACTGATAAAGATTGCCGTAGGATCCAAAGATCGATCCCGCGGGAGCGCCGTATGCCTCAAACAAGCCGTCACCAAAGAGGATGCCCGGTTGCGTGTGATTGGCAGCAGGAAAATTGGGTGTACTGCGGATATATCCGAGCATAGCCTGCAAGGTCAGGTGGGGATTGATCTGCGCGCGCGTAACTCAAGTCCGCGCTGCGCTGGTGATCAAAGAACTGAATGCCGAAGCTCGGATTGATGGCGGTTTGATCAGGATTGGTAACCGGACCGGTGATCTGGTTGTAACTGAAGCGCCCAAATAGCTGCGACTTGCTGGAGAGAGTTTGGTCCAATCGCACGGAAAATTGGTCGTAATCCGTCGAAACCTTCGACGATGTTTCATAGGTGCGCGCACCATAGGGACCAGTCGGATCGTTCGGCAGAGGGTAAGCATCCAGTATCGGTTTGATCGCCGGATTCACCGGAACGATGAGCGTATCCCCCGGGAAACTGGTCGTGTCGATGCCCTGGCGTTCCGCCGCCGTGGGCACCGACAGCACCTGCGTGGTTCCAAGAACCTGCCGGAATCCCTGGTATTCGCCGAAGAAGTAGGTGCGATTTTGTCCGTCGTAGCCAGGCAGCACCACCGGACCTCCGACCGTCCCGCCGAACTCATTGCGATTGAACGGCGGTATGCGGCGACCGTTCAGTTCAACGTGGTCGAAATAATTGCGCGCGTCGAGCGCAGCGTTGCGGAAGAACTCGAACAGGCTGCCATGGATCGCATTCGTTCCCGACTTCGTCACCACGTTGGTGAAACTTGCGGCCCCGTGACCGATTTCGGGCAACATCACGCCGGAACTCGATTGCACTTCCTGGATGGCATCGACATTGAAGGTCGAGAATGTAGCGCCACCCATTTCAGGATCGGTGGTGTCGGCTCCGTCCATGGCAAAGACAGAGGTCACGCCGCGCTGACCGTTGACGGCAAACTGCTGCGTGAAATTCGCAGCTCCGTTGGTGTCGGTCATGGTGCCCGCCGCCAGCAAGAGCAGCTTGCTGAAATCGCGGGAGTTGAGGGGCAGACTCGATACTTCCGATCGAGAGAGGTGCTCTCCCCCGCTTCCCTGAGAAGCTGCCGCAGCTTTGCCCCTGACCCAGGACGAGACTGGCATCCGCATGGACAACTGCAAATTGGGGATTGAGCGGCAGGCTGACACCTAGAACGAGAAGAGGTGATTCTCCGCCGTTCCCTGCGACGCTGGAAGCCGCTTGCCCCTGCCCAAGGACGAGACTGGCATCCGCTATGGACAACTGCAAATTTGTCTTGAGTGTGGCGCCTTCCGTGACGACCAGGGATTGCGGCGCCTGGTAGATCCCTTGCTGCGTAACCACTGCGGCTTTGTAGGTGCCGGGCGTAATTGCTGAAAACGCGAACTCTCCGCCGGCCTTCGTTCTTGCCGTATAAGCGCTCTTGCCGGAACCGTCCGAAAGGATGACGGTGACTCCAACGATTGGCGTCCCCGAGTTGTCCCGCAGCACGCCAGACCAAGAGGCTTCCGGAGGCGCGGCTGACGCTAAAACACATAAGCACAGTAGTGCCGCCAACACCAGTACAGTCGCGGGCAATCGGGGCAGGTGCAACAAGTGAAGGAGCGAAAACGCCGACTTAATTTTCATTGAAGGAATCTCTCTTCGGCGCATTGCAGCATCTCGACTTCATGCCGAGAAGAACAGTACGGATTACTTCACGCGTATACACTCGCGGTTTCAATTCTTGCTGAGTCGGATGTCGCGGGAAGAAGCTCCCACATAGACCCGACTGTCAGGAATAAATTTCCAGTCGTTGGCGTCCACGCTCCATATGCTCTGCATCCGGGGCGAGATCGTTATGCGGACTTGTTTCGATTCACCGGGCTTGAGGTTGATCTTGCTAAAACCGACCAACCTCAATGGAGGCTCGTCCTTGTCATTGATTCCAAGATAGACCTGCGGAACCTCCGCACCTTCTAGCGAACCCTCGTTCTTGACCGTGAACCCGACTGTCAGGGTGTTGTCCACTGCTGTGTTCACGGACAGATTCGAGTAGCCGAAATGCGTGTACGACAAACCATAACCGAATTCGAACATGGGCTTGATCTTCTTGGCGTCGTACCAGCGATAACCGATGTTCAGTTTCTCCGTATAGACCGGGTCCTTCGCTATCGTTCCATCTTTTCCCCAGGTGGGAATATCCTCGTTGCGCTCGGGGAAGGTCATCGGCAGCTTACCGGACGGATTCACCTTGCCAAAGAGCACATTAGCAATGGCGCGTCCACCTCCTTGGCCCGGGAACCAAGCCTCCACGATTGCCGCTACCTTGTTCCGCCACGGCATCAGCACAGGGTTGCCATTTTCAAGAACGACTATGGTGTGCGCATTGGCCGTTGCTACTGCCTCGACCAGCGCATCCTGATTTGTTGGGTTCGCAAGGCCGAGGGAGGGCAAATCACCGAAATCCTCGCCAGCAGGCTGATTTACGATGACCACTGCCACGTCCGATTTCGCCGCCAACGCGACAGCCTCATCAATCTCCGGTTTCGAATAGGCTCGGAAAGGCTCCGCCTGTTCTTTGTTGCCCCCAAAAATCACCTTTGCATTGGGTGCCAGTTCCTGGACCGCCTTAACGATGGAAACATCGAGCTTGAGCCATGGAGTTCTCCACCAATCGCAACCGGCGTGCATACCAAAGCGTAGCCCGCCGCAGTCGGAGAGAGATCCGGTGACCGGCTTCATGGTATCGCCCGATCCGCCGCCCGTTCCCACCGCGATATCTGCGTGAGATCCGATGACGGCGATATTCTTCAGCCTGTCGGCCACCAGCGGAAGCTCCGCTCCATCGTTCTTGAGGAGCACGATCGACTTTTCTTCGACGTTCTGCGCAAAAGCGGTCGCGGCGGCAAAGTCAATCTGTTCGCCCCCCTTGGGCGCGTTGTCAATCAATCCGGTCGTGATCATTGCATAGAGTTTGCGCCGCCCCATGTCGTCAATGCGTGCTTCGGTGACGTCGTGATTGGCCAACGCGTAGAGCACGTCGATACGGTTAAACCAGGTCGGCCCAGGTTCAGAGCCTTCCTCTTCGTCGAGCCCCGCGTTGATTGCCTTCACAGTAGAGTGGGTTGCACCCCAATCGGACTGAACAAATCCCTGGAATTGCCAATCGTTTTTCAGTATGTCGGTGAGCAGTTGGGCATTCTCGCAGGCGTAATCGCCGTTGAGCCGGTTATAGCTGCACATCACGCTGCCTGGGTGAGCCTTTTCGATGGCAATTTCGAAGGGCAGTAGATACAACTCGTGCAGCGTGCGCTCGTCGATTACGCTATTGCTACCCATGCGGTTGGTTTCCTGCTCGTTACCAGCAAAGTGCTTAATCGAGGCGATAATCTTCTGGCTCTGCGTACCCAAGGTGCGCTGGGCAAGCAACTCGCCGGAGAGAACCGGATCTTCGCCGAGATACTCAAAGATACGTCCGCAGCGAGGTTCGCGGGCGAGATTTGCTGCCGCCGCCCAAGCCCATTCCAAATCCCTGTGCTCTCAATTCTCGGGCAATCTGAACGGCATAGTCGAAGGCCAGCTGTCGGTCCCAACTTGCGGCGACCGCAATGGTCGCGGGAAGGGTGGAACTGGGCTGCTTGTTGCTCCCTGAGCCGGTCGCAGAATCCGATATGTTGATAGCGGGAATGTTCAAGCGGGGAATGCCCTCCACATAGCCCCCTCCGCCTCCGGGACTCGCGTTGTTGGGATACCTTGAAACGATGAGCTGTAACTTCTCATCCAGCGTCATCTGCTTCAGCAGGGCATCCGCACGCTGGTGTGCGGACTGATCCTCTCTGATTTCGGATGCCGGTTGCGCAATGCAAACGGTGGAACAAATGCCTAAAGCGGCGCTCGCCAGCAAGATCAAAGCGAGCAAACGTTTTTTATGCATTTGCCTGCCTCCAATTTCCAAAGTCACGAACTAGCATGGCGATATCCGAACAGCGTCGGACTGAATTGCATGATCGACATCCGCTGTTCCTGCTGAGCCGGGTAAGGCGAGACCTCATGGAAGCAGGAGACTTCCCGTGAGCAACGTCTTATCCGAGGATGGTCCGACGAATACTCCATATTCGCCTGACGCTAGGTTCCAACGGTTGTCCACTTCGTTGAACGTCTTGAGGACTCTTGGATCAATGGCAACAGTCACCGTCTTTGATTCGCCGGGAGCGAGCGTGACACGACTCCACCCTGCCAGGCGTTTGAATGATTCGTCTGCTCCCTTCGGAAGCTTCGCGTAAACCTCTGCGATTTCTGTGCCTGTCTGTTTACCGGTGTTCTTGACTGTGAAAGTTACGGTCTTCGCTGTTGGATCGACGCTCAGTCCGGAATATGCGTAGGTTGTGTAGGACAACCCGAAGCCGAATGGAAACAGCGGCTGCTTGTGCTGCGCTTCATACCACTTGTAGCCAACTTCTGGACCTTCGTCGTAGTGAACGGTGTAGCTCGAAACATGCGTACTGGAATTTCCGCGTTTGCTGCCCTTGGTCCTCTGCCGGCAGCGGCGGAATGACCGGACGTGGAAGGTCTTTCTCGCTCTTCGGGAATGTCATTGGGAGTTTGCCGGACGGATTGACGTCGCCAACCAGAACATTCGCTAGCGCCTTATGTCCAGCGCTGCCTGCGTACCAAGCCTCGACGACTCCAGCCACTTTGTCGATCCAGGGCATGGTGACAGCCGTACCGGTTTCGAGCACAACGATGGTGCGGGGATTCGCAGCGGCAACTTGCTCGATCAAGGCATCCTGGTTATCAGGCAGCGACAGGCTCGGCAAATCCATATCCTCTGCCAACCATTGGTACGCAAAGACGATTGCGATGTCAGAGTTCTTCGCCAGGTTCGCGGCGGATTTCGGTTGGTACCGGCATCAAACTCAATCTTCGTGTTCGGCAGTTTGGCTCGTAGTGCCTTCAGCGGAGAGGTCGGAAACCAAATGTGGTCCTGCCAGTGGGTTGCGCCCTGGCCCGGAGGCATAATGGCGTTGCCGCCCGGCGGGTCCACCTGCGCTGATCCTCCGCCGGAGATCATTCCGACATCGGCATGCCCGCCAATGATCGCAATGCTGTGGATCTTGGATGGATCGATTGGCAGCACCGACTGGTTGTTCTTCAGGAGAACGATACTCTTCTCCTCAACTCGTTGTGCGACCTCCAGTCCGTTGGCAGCATCGACCACACCCTTCTGGGGCGGATCGTCAACGACGCCCGACAGAAACTCTGCATACAGGACTCTCCGTGCATGGTCGTCGATCTCCGTCAGCGGCACCTTTCCGGCCTCAACCGCTTCTTTTAGCTTAGGGCCGAAGTAGTCAGCCATCGGCTGTTCCTGGTCAAGCCCCGCCGCGGACGCTTTCACCGTGCTGTGAGTTCCAGCCCAATCTGAGATCACGAAGCCCTTGAAATCCCCATTCCTTCTTCAGCACATCGGTGAGCGTGTATGAATTCTCGCAGCCGAAGTCGCCGTTGATCCGGTTGTAGGAGCACATTACTGCGCCAGGATTGGCAATACCGATCGCAATGTGAAAGGCCAGCAGGTCGGATTCCTGCATGGCGCGCTTCGAGATGATGGCATTCACAACGAAGCGCCCAGTCTCCTGGTCATTCATTACGTAGTGCTTGATGTCGCCGACGACATGTTGCGCCTGTTCGCACTTCATCATGTTCCCGACGAGCGTTCCCGCCAGCAGTGGATCTTCACCCGCATATTCAAATGTGCGCCCGTTCCTGGGCTCACGAGTGAGATTCACGCCGCCTCCCAACGTCATATTGAATCCCTGGGCCCTAAGCTCGCGACCAATCACCTCGCCGTATTCGCAGGCCGATTGCGGGTCCCAGCCCGAGGCCGCTCCCACATTGGATGGCATGGCGGTCGCATATCTCCCGTTCACACCGCTGTCGCGCACTCCGTAGGCCGCGTCGGAGATGACAAGAGGCGGTATGCCGAGACGCTTGACGCCTTCGACATAGCCGGCGCCGCCATTCGCACCTGCTGTGAGAGGCATGGTCCAAGTTGGATTGTTAGCCATTCCGTTCCCATGCAGGAGCGCCAACTTCTCGTCGAGCGTCATCTGTTTTAGTACCAGTTCGGCCCGTTCTCCCGCTGAGAGTGACTTATTCATCCATGGTCGGTCTGCATCCTGAGCAACAGCACTAACGGCTGAGGCGATGAGTGCCATGGTTGTAACGAGGGAGAGAAGAAAGAGGTAAGAATGCGTGCGATTCTGCATTTGTCTCCGGGCCCCGCAGGTTGAGATACGTTCCCATGCGCCGTATGGGGCTATGGACTGCAATAGCTAATACAATATCGGTTCTGCTGAATAACCGAATCTTAAGTTTTCTTAAGTTGTACCCTGCGCGATTGAACTGGACGGGACCATAGTGCAAGACTTGTGGTTTCCAAAGGTTGTGAATGGTGTCTGCTGACGAATCGAAAAGCCTGAACATTCTTTTGGTGGACGACGACGCCGAACTCTGTGAGATGATGCGCGAGTTCTTTGAGCAGAATGGACATGCTCTGGATTGCGTGCGCAACGGCATTGACGGGCTGGAACGCGCCGTCGAGCATGGCTATGATCTGGTGATTCTGGACGTCATGCTGCCCGGAATGAACGGGTTCATGCTCCTCAGCCCAGTTGCGACGGCGCCGGGAAGTGCCGGTTATCATGCTGACCGCGAGGACAGACTCGCACGATCGTGTCCAGGGATTGGAGGCGGGAGCCGACGACTACCTACCCAAGCCGTTTGATCCCGATGAACTGCTGGCGCGCGTGCGTGCCGTGCTGAGGCGGGCGGGCAAGACGAATCCTGATTGGCTGCTGCATTTTGCATCCGACGAATTGCGAATCAACGGCCAGACTCGTCAGGTCTGGCTTAAGTCGGAGCCCGTCGATCTCACCGCGGTGGAGTTCGATATCTTGTATCTGTTGGTCTGTTCAGCGGGCCGCGTGCTCACACGCGAAGAGCTGTCGACGGCAATCCTGGAGCGTAGCCTGACGCCTTTTGATCGCTCTCTCGATGTGCACATCAGCCATTTGCGCAAGAAACTGGAGCCGATCGGACGGCAGATCCAGACCATCCGCGGAGTGGGCTACCTCTTCACTAGCAACCGCAGACAAATCCCGTGAAATCACTTTACCTGGCAATCGTTCTCGCCATGGTGGTCATCCTGGCCCTCTCCGTCGTGGTGTTTCTCGCCATCACAAAATCGATGGAAGACAGTTATTTCAATCCTATTTTCGATGACATGGATGAAGTTTCAGTGCAGGAAGCGGCGGAGATGCTGCAGACTACGGGGCCTGATGCGGTTACGACCTACATGCATCGTTTGGATTCCGTATTTGGCGGCGTGCACTACCTGCTCGATGCAGATGGGAACGATGTAGTGAGCGGGCAAAGCCACGCGGAACTTCTTCCCCAAGCCCCCCTCACGAAATTCCGTGGAGAGAAGGACGGAAGGCACATCATTGCCCATCGATCCAGCGACGGACGGTATTGGTTTGTAGTCATGTCTCCGCTGAGACCAAAGACACCACCGCTCTACCGCTTCTATCTTCTCGTGGCTGGCGCCAGCATTCTGCTGTGCTGGCTTGCGGCCGTATTCGTGGTCTCGCCTATCCGGAAAATTGCCGCCGGCATCGGTCGCTTCGGGGAAGGCGATTTGTCTGTTCGACTTCCGATGCGCCGCAATGACGAAATCGGGACCCTAGCCAACGCGTTTAACAGTATGGCAGAGCGTATCCAAACGCTTTTTCTGAGCGAACAGCGTCTGCTGGCTGACGTTTCGCATGAACTGAGGTCTCCGCTGGCGCGACTCCATTTCTCGGTGAAGCTGGCCCGCACGGCTGCGGACCGCAATGCTGCTCTCGATCGTGTGAAGCGCGACGTGGATCGACTATCGACACTGGTCTCGAGCCTTGTTGAAATGGCCCGGGCCGAGGGCAGTCCTGCAGGTTGCGACTTCGAAGAGGTGGACGTAAACGAACTTGTTGCTGAGACAATTCGCGACGCGAGCGTCGAAGTGGAGGCACGTGGCGGTCGAATTCAGGTCTCTGGTCCAGCCGGGAATCGTGGTGAATGGCAACCCCGAGTTGCTGCGCCGCGCCGTGGAGAACGTTTTGCGGAACGCGATTCAGCATTCCCCCGAAAACAGCCCGATCGACGTGGAACTCGCGCTTCATGAGCAGACCGCAAGCATTGCCATTCGCGACTACGGACCGGGGATTCCTGAGGAGTTCCTGGAAAGAGTTTTCGATTCCTTCTTTCGGACACAAGTAGCGCGAGACTCTGACAGCGGGGGGGTAGGGCTTGGACTATCCATTGCAAAGCGGGCCGTGCAAATTCACGGCGGCGTGATTTCTGCCCACAACGCGGACCCCGGACTGCTCGTCGTGATCGAACTTCTCACCACGATTCGCGGGGTGCCTGGCAGCGACAGTGCCCCCAGTTCTCGCGTGATTCAAAATTAAGAATACTTAAGTTTCAACGAGCCTTCGGGCTGCTTCAATACAGTCGTTGGCACCCGCCAAGTAGTATTACGAAGGAGACCCTATGAAGAAAGTTGCTTTGTCACTCTCTGCTCTGCTCATTTTCCAAGTCGCTGTATTGGCAGCCTCCGAGAAGTCCGCGACCGTCAAGCTAGACCAATCAGTTACGGTGGGTTCGTCCACAATCAAAGCCGGCGAATACAAAGTCACGTGGACCGAGCCTGGGCCGGACACGAAAGTCACATTTACTCAGGGCAAGAAAGAGATCGCGGTTGTGCCGGCAACGGTACAGTCCAAGACGAATTCCGATGTTCGCGTTTTCACCGCTACAGCGGGGTCGGGTAAAGTCTTGCAAGGCGTGGAACTCAAGAACGCAACGCTGACGTTTAGCCCAACCGCGGCTGCCGCCAATTAAACTTCTTCTCGCTTCGGTGGTGAACGACGCGGCCACGAATCCGCACAGGGCTTCTGTTCGCAAAGCTGATGCCGCTTCTCATTGGCCCGAAACCAGTATGTGGGAATTTCTCGCGATAAGTCGGCCGGCATCTGGCAATCTCATTGGCACAGCCACTTGGACGCAAAACGCCCATTCCGCCGCACTGGAATGCCTGACGCCCGCGAAATCTGGTTATGGGAAGTTGACGGTTCATTGTCTATCGAATCACTGCAATGCCGAGGTGATAGATGGCAAGAAGAGGGTCAGCGTGTGAGGTTCTGGTCACAATCAAGCATGAAAAGTGTGCTCGAACTGGCTCTTTTGCGTCAATGACTTGCCGCCCCTTTTGAAGGGAGGCCATCTCACTCTCTCTGGCGGGAAACGCCCACGCCCCTGAGTGTCCCATCTGCCAGTATTCCTCTGGTAGCGGCATTACGCACGTAGATAGGCATACAGGGTCTCTCGGCTGATACCGAATTCTCGCGCTAGGCAGCTTTCTTCTCGCCAGCGGCAACACGCTTGCGGAGGTCATCTGCCTGCTCGGCAGTCAGAGAAGGCTTGCGGCCTCGATACACTCCCGCTTTCTTGGCGAGGGCGATTCCCTCGCGTTGCCGTTCCCTGAATCAGAGACCGCTCGAACTCCGCGAAGCTCGCCAGCATGTTAAACATCAGCTTGCTCAGGGAAGTGTCGCTGTCGTCGCCAGTGAAAGTCAGATTCTCTTTCAGGAACTGCACGGTAATGCCGCGGCCATTCAGGTCAGTGACCAGCTTCCGAAGATCGTCCAAATTGCGCCCAAGGCGATCAAGCGAATGAACCAGAACGGTGTCGCCCTCACGTGCGTAAGAAAGCAGTGCGGCAAGCTGTGGGCGCTTAGTGTCCTTGCCGCTGCACTTGTCAGTGAATATCTTGTCTGGGGATGCCGCGTTGATGCTCTCAAGTTGTCTGTCGGTGTGCTGGTCAACGGAGGAAACCCGGATGTATGCGACTCGCTTGGCGGTCTTTCGTGCTGCTGCGGTCATCTTGCCTCCAAATATGAAGTGTCAAGATGGACTCTAGACCATCATATTATGAGTGTCAATAAAATAATAATCGAGCCTAGTTAGACACAAATCAGCATCAGGGTTGACGCCTAGTTAGAGTATACTCTAACTTGACATTCTCCGGCAGGCGGTTTGTCCCGTCCACCGAGACTCCCGCTATCGAAGATCTCCGCGGCCTCGGGATCCATTTAGTCCGCTATCACGAGAACATCGACAGCACTTCGCCTTCAGGACGGCCGCTCTTCACGATCATGTCGGCTTTCGCCAGCTTGAGAGTGGCGCAATTCGGGGACGAGTCCCTCGGCTATACACCATCAATCTACCTCCTCTTTAAGTCTTCACAAATCTTCGTCATCGCGTGCCGTCCGGCCGATGTGAGTGGTTAGAGCCGCTCGAAAGGACGTCTAAGACTCCAGCGCGTGACAGTAATCCGTCGCGCTGGCGATTCTGCGACGATATACTGCCGCCGATGGAAGGGACCGACGCGCCAACATCCTTGATCAGATCGATGAGGAGCTCGTCAGGTTCCGCTCCCGGAACGACGTCGTCAATGAAAATGTGGGGGCAAAGTGGCCCCGTCCTAAAGCGAGGAGACTTACAGGGAGACAGACTCGCAGATCTTGCCATTTTGACTGGTCTGGAACCCAAACTGCTCTTTGGGTTCATAGGAGCGACCGTCATGGATACGCAAGTAGCAAGCGGGCCCCGGTCGCTCGATAAATGCATCGCGCGGAACGAAACCTAGCCCAAAGTTGGAAGTCTTTCGTTCGGTGCGAGGAGATGGGAGTTTGCCATGAACACGAAATTGGAAGCTATTGAAACCAAAGAGGATCTGCGGCGGTATCGCGAGGCATGGAACGATGCGATCCACGCAATTCAATATCCAAGCCAAACTGATATGCTGATCTGCCATGCACTCGGAGTCGCACTATGAACTGCCACGCGACCATAGCCGAACACTGGAAGGCATTTCGTTTGTGCGGCCATGCTGGCGGGTGCACCAATGAGCATTGCGGATGTGCCCACGGTATTCATCATCGATGATGATGCCGGTCCGGCGCCGGCGGCGCAAGGTGGACGAGAAAGAGTCGACACGATCTCTGGACGGGTGAGAAACGCTCGACCAAAGCAGCAGATTGTTATTTATGCGCACAGCGGGCCATGGTGGGTGCAGCCCTGGCCGCCTTACCTCGGATCGTGACGGAGATCGATGATGTCGCGCCCGCACATAGTCGCACATACCGCAACATTGTCAGTGCTGTTGGCGTCCTTTGTGCTGACCGGATGCCACTCTTCATCAAAAATTCAGCTCCGACAGTTGCTTTCAGCAAGGTCCCCGCCGCATATCAGGAGGGTCCCTACAAGACAGACATATTCGAACGTGACTACAAGACAGACATAATCGAAGGTCGTGCCACAGGGGCTCGACCCGGGCAGCGAATCGTGTTGTACGCAAAGACAGATGGACGATGGGGCGTGTGCCGGCAATCAGGTCAGCCGTTTACGAATATCGAAACTGACGGCCGGTGGAAAGCTTCAGTCCACCTGGGAATACAATATGCCGCTCTGTTGGTTGATCCAACCTACAATCCGCCTGAACAAACTGAATCGTTACCGATCGTCGGCAACGGCGTGGTGGCGCTGGCAGTCGTTAACGGGGAAGGCGCCAGCGCCGGTACTCCCGTCGCCGAAGATACTGAACTTTAGCGGTTACGAGTGGACGACGAGCACCGGGCCAATTTTTCACGCTGGGTCAAGAAACTTTTTCGATCCTGCGAACGTTTGGACGGACGAAAGAGGTGCACTGCATCTTCGCATTTCGGGAAGCCCCGGAAAGTGGACTGCGGCGGAGCTGAAGCTCACGCGCAGCCTGGGATACGGAACATACAGGTTCCAGGTGCGCGATGTCTCTCATCTCGAACCTTCCGCTCTTCTAACTCTAATCACCTGGGACGGCGTTGGCACAGAGAGCAACCGGCGCGAGTTGGACGTTGAGCTTGGTCGTTGGGGATACCTTGATAATACCAACGTAAATTATGTCGTCCAGCCTTACTACGTTCCAGCTAACTATGTTGCCTTTCGGGTGCCGCCTGGTGCTCTACACACATTCGTTCCGGTGGGAACCGGGGAAAGTAACGTTTTCGACGGTAGCAGGATCGGGCAATACAGGCGGCGGCCGTGTCATTAACCAGCACGTGTTTACCTCCGGTGTGCCTTCCCCGGGGGGCGAATCGGTGCGCATCGCCTTGTATGTATTTCATCAAGGCCATATCCCCTTGAAAAACGAAAATGAGGTCATAATCGACAAATTCGAGTACCTCCCGTGATTTGCTGGTTGAAGCAAACTCGATGGACTCTTATTGGAATCGTGCTAGCGGGCCTTGTCACCGATGCACGTGCACTCGATCCTAATCGTCTGCCTTCGCAGTACGTCCGCGAACAATGGACCACCGAAACCAGGTTTCCCGGCGGCGCGGTCAACGGCATCGCGCAAACCGCAGATGGATACCTCTGGATTGGAACCGACAGAGGCCTGATACGTTTCGACGGCTTTAATTTCAGGCCTGTCTCTTTTACTTCCATCGCCACCGCTTCGAACGTTTCGATATTGCAACTGCTTACGGATGCTGGCGGAAAACTGTGGATCCGTCCACAGGGCGCCGATCTCGTACGCCAAAAAGATGGCAAGTTTGAGAGCGTCAGATACGGTCCAGTCGCAATCACCGCCGTGTCAAAAGATAACAACGGCGGAGTACTGGTTTCGGACATCGAGCAGGGTACATTCCGTTTCATGGCAGACCACGTTCAGAAATTGGGACCCTCTTCACCCCCAGTAATCTCCATGGCAGAAACAGCCGATGGCAAGGTTTGGCTGGGCACACTCGGCGATGGCCTCTTTTTTCTTACGGGCGGGCGAGCTACCCAGGTCAACGCAGGATTGCCCGACCGAAAGATCAATTGTCTGCTGCCGATCGGTGACGAGTTGTGGGTCGGCACCGACACAGGCTTGTATCGCGGAAACGGCAACGGCTTTCGTCGGCTCGAATTGCCGTCGTTCCTCGGTAGTGTCCAGGTTTTGAGCATCCTGCGCGATCGTGACTCGAATATCTGGGTGGGTACGACGCGCGGGCTACTGCGCATCAACGCGAAAGGCATTTCGTTCTCCGAAGAAAATGAGCTTCGCGGAGACGGTGGGATTAACGTTCTGTTCGAGGACCGCGAAGGGAATCTCTGGATCGGAGGTGCGCGAGGGCTAGGCCGCATTCGGGACAGTGCGTTCGTAACTTATTCATCTGTTAGCGATCGTCGTTTCGAACACAATGGCCCTGTATATGTCGACCCGGAGGGCCGCACCTGGTTGGCTCCCGCTCAAGGTGGGCTGTATGTTCTCCAGAATGGACGCGTTCAACCCGTTACATCGATACCACCAAATGAGGTCGTCTATTCCATCAGTGGACGGGCAGATGTGGTGTGGGTCGGACGTCAACGCGGGGGACTGACCCGTCTACAATTTCGCAACGGTGCGATAGCGAGCCAGAGTTATACAGAGGCAAACGGACTGGCCCAAAACAGTGCCTATGCTGTTTATGAGAGCCGCGATGGCTCTGTGTGGGCTGGCACGCTAAACGGCGGCGTCAGCAAATTCAAAGATGGGCACTTCACCACTTACACGACGACCAACGGCCTCGCTTCGAATACCGTCTCGTCCATCCTTGAAACCCGCGATGGTGCAATGTGGTTTGCCACACCTAGCGGGCTGAGTTCTTTTTCAAACGGCCAATGGAGAACCTATACAACGGTAGAGGGTTTGCCTTCGCCAGAGGTGAACTGCCTTTTCGAGGATTCATCCGGAACTCTCTGGAGTGGAACGTCTGCTGGTCTTGCCTTTTTTGCCTCTAGTCGATTTCAAGTTCCTAATGAGTCGCCCGACGTTTTGCGCGAACAAATCCTCGGAATGGCGGAGGACAAGAGCGGAAGGTTTTGGATTGCGACCTCACATCATGTTTTGCGCGTTCCGCGTGACAAACTGCTAAGCGGTGTTGTGAAGGCAGTCGATGTTCGCGAGTATGACCAGGCCGATGGTCTCGAGAGCACTGAAGGAGTGAAGCGGAGCCGATCGGTGGTCTCGGATTCAGCGGGCAGGATCTGGTTTTCACTCAGCAGCGGCTTGTCGGTTGTTAATCCATCCCAGATCAATGACAATTCAGTTCCCGCGCTGCCTCACATCGAGGCGATCACCGCCGATAACAACACCGCGAACCTCGCCGGCGTCCGTTCAAATTCCTCCATCTCCCAGGCGAATCACATTTGAGTACACGGGGCTGAGCCTCGCGGCGCCCGGGCGGATTCGCTTTCGATATTTTCTCGAAGGTTTCGACAGTAGCTGGAGCCAGCCGGTTGCAGCGCGAGAAGCCGTTTACACGAACCTTGGGCCCGGCTCCTATCGATTCCGGCTAGTCGCCAGCAACAGCGAGGGGCTGTGGAACGGGCCAGAAACTGCGATCGCTTTGAACGTCGCCCCGGCCTACTATCAAACTTACTGGTTCCGTTTGTCGTGCTTCGCAGCCTTCATTGCGCTGCTCTGGGCACTTCATCGATGGCGCATTCATCGGCTCAAGGGTCAGGAAAAGCGTCTGCGAGAGGCTGTGGAAACAATTCCGGCGATGACTTTCACTACGTTGTCTGACGGCTCCAATACATTTGTGAATAAGCGCTGGACCGAATACACCGGGCTTTCTGTCGAGAAGACTTCAGGCGCAGGTTGGCAGCGTGCGATCCATCCCGAAGATCTTGTGCGCCATTCCGAGAAGTGGCGCATCTCTGTTGCAACCGGACAGGTTTTCGAAGACGAGGCGCGGTTCCGTCGCGCCGCTGACGGGGAATATCGGTGGTTTCTGGTGCGTGGTGTCCCACTTCGGGACCAGCATGGAAAAATTGTCAGATGGTACGGAACCCTCACGGACATTGAAGATCGCAAGCGTGCCGAGGAGGCGCTTCAACATAGCGAATTTCATCTCGCTGAGGGGCAGCGCCTCGCCCATATGGGAAGCTGGGCATTCGACGTTAGCGGGATTCACTTATTGGTCCTCCGAGCTATTCCAGGTTTACGGCCTTGATCCGCATGGCAAGCCGCCAACAGTAGAAGAATATTTGGCTCTTGTACACCCGGAAGATCGCGCTTTCATGAAACAAGGCATTGCGAAGATGCTGGATGACCATCTTGCTTTCGACTTCACAAAACGAACTGTGCGGCCTGACGGAGAGATTCGTCAGGATACGGTGCGTGGGTGTTCCGGTCACGCACGGGGGGACTTTCCAGGGTTTCCTTGGGACTGGGATGGATGTTACTGAGCAAGAACGACTAACCGAGGAACTGCGCCTGAGTGAACAGTATCTCAGTGAAGGACAGCGCCTGGCGCACATGGGAAGTTGGGCATACAACCCCTCAGGGTTCTTCGATTACTGGTCTCCCGAACTGTTTCAGATTTATGGCCTCGATCCGCACAGGGGAGCCCCGACACTTGAACAGTATCTAGCCACCATTCACCCACAAGACCGCGACTTTATGGCCAACACCATAAAGAGAATGACTGCGGAACGCAGTGGCTGTGATGTGAAAAAGAGAATTGTTCAACCGGACGGCGAGCAACGCTATATTCGCTGCGTCGGAATTCCCGTTGTTGAAGGTGAAGTCCTCAAGGGTTTTCTCGGCACGGCGATCGATATCACCGAGCAAGAACTGCTGAACCAGGAGTTGGAACTTCGGCAAGCGCACTTGGCCGAGGCGCAAAAGCTGACCCACACGGGTAGCTGGGCATATCGCGTATCGGATCGGAATGTGGTGCACATCTCCGAGGAAGTGTACCGGATTTACGGCTTCGATCCAGCCCAGGGAGCGCCGACTTGGGAAGAATATCTCGAACGCGTCCACCCGGAGGATCGCCATAAGTGGAAGGCCATTACCGAATGCGTAATCGTGGAAAAAGCCGATTACGATCAGGAGTATCCGCATCCTTTTACCGAACGGAAAAGTGAAGTGGATCCACACTGTCGGCCATCCCGTCTTTTCCGACACCGGAGATTTGGAGCAGTTCGTCGGCAGCTCGACCGACATCACGGAGCGCAAATCTGCCGAGCAAGAGCGTCGAGAAACTGCGACAACTGGAGGCAGATCTCGGCACACCTGAACCGAGTGACCATGCTGGGTGAACTGGCCAGTTCTCTTGCGCATGAAATAAACCAACCCATTGCTGCCACAATCACAAGCGCCAATGCCTGCTTGCGATGGCTCGCACACGATCCGCCGGACCTGGAAAGGGCCCGCGCGGCCACCATGAGAATTGAGAAAGACGGAAACCGTGCGGCCGAAATCATCCAGCGCCTACGGGCGTTTTACAAGACAGGCGCTCCGCCGCAACGTGAGTTGGTCGATATCAACGAGGTAGTCGACGAAATGCTTGTGCTGCTGCGTAACGAGGCAACCCGGCATGCAATTTCCATGCGCACGGAACTTGCCCCGCAATTGCCACGAATCATGGCAGATCGTGTGCAATTGCAGCAGGTCTTGATGAACCTGATGCTGAATGGCATCGAGGCCATGGAGGACGGGGCCGGCGAACTTACTATCCGGTCGCAGAGAACGGAGGATGGGCTCCTGCTGGTCTCGGTCAGCGATACCGGTGTGGGCCTTCCCAGCGAAGAAGTAGACCGAATCTTCAGTGCATTTTTTACGACTAAGCCGCAAGGCACCGGTATGGGGCTGGCCATAAGCCGTTCGATCATTGAAGCACACGGTGGCCGCTTGTGGGCGACCGCTAACGCGGAGCGTGGTGCGACATTTCATTTCACCTTGCCTGCCGAGGCGCACCAATGAGCACTGGGGATGTGCCCACCGTGTTCATCATCGATGATGATTCCGGCGTGCGTGAATCGATCAGAGATTTGGTGGAGTCGGTGGGCCTGCGCGCTGAGTCATTCGCCACGGCGCAAGAGTTCTTAGCAAGCGAGCGGCGAGGCGGTCCCAGTTGCCTGGTGTTGGACATAAGACTTCCCGGCATTAGCGGCTTGGATCTTCAGCACGAATCTGAAGAAGGCAGGAGTCAAGATTCCCATCATCTTCATCAGCGGGCACGCAGACATTCCGATGAGCGTAAGAGCCATGAAGTCTGGCGCCGTCGAGTTCCTCACGAAGCCATTCAGGGACCAGGACCTGCTCGACGTGATTCAGCGCGCGCTCAGCCGTGAGCGACTGGTCCGCGAAAAGCAAAGACAACTGGCTGAACTGCAGGAGCGCTATGCGAGGCTTAGCGCACGCGAGCGTGAAGTCATGAGTCTGGTGGTTGCCGGGAGGCTCAACAAGCAGATTGCAGCGGAACTCGGGGCCAGTGAAACTACCGTAAAAATCCACCGCGGGCATGTGATGCAAAAGATGCAGGCTGATTCTTTGCCCGAATTAGTAAGGATGGCCGACAAGCTCAAGGTCTCCCACTAACTGCTGTTGCCCGACGCTTGCCAGCTCGGCACTCTCATGACAGTCCCTCTATCCAAGGCATTGACGAAAGTCTTATTGCGCCGTCCGAAGGTGTGATTGTTTCCCATGGACCGTGGCGTTACGGTGGTGGCATGAGCAACGACCAGGGCAACGAGTTCATCGCAATCGTAGATGACGATGAATCGGTCCAAAGCGCACTGCAGGACCTGATTGAAGCGGATGGACTTTCGGCGAGGTGCTTTGGGTCAGCGGAAGAATTCCTCGAGTCCGGCCTGCAGCGTAAGACCGCATGTCTGATCACGGATCTCCGTATGCCTGGAATGTCAGGTCTGGAGCTGCAGGCAAGGCTTAAGGCTGATGGATATAAAACTCCGATCATTTTTATCACCGCACATGGAGATGCGAGAGTGCGGATACAAGCAATGAGGGAAGGCGCCGCCGAGTTCCTGATGAAACCATTCGATGATCAAGTCTTACTTAACAGAGTTCGCGCCGCACTCGACAGGTGAGCAACCGACACATGGCCCGGGGAAACCGTCCGTCAACCTTGTGAGGGGTGTTCTGTGAAGAGTTCCGAAGCAATCGCATACGCTGAGCGGGATCGAGCCGAGCGCGCATTCGAGCAGATTATCGGGAACAGCCCGGCTCTCGAATCTGTGCTTGAGCAGGTGGAACGTGTTGCGCCCACCGACTCCACCGTTCTGATTCAGGGCGAAACCGGCACAGGCAAGGAGCTAATCGCTCATGCCATTCACAATGCAAGCCAGCGATGCGGACGGGCGCTCATCAAGCTGAATTGCGCGGCTATTCCCCTTGATCTCCTGGAAAGCGAACTGTTCGGTCACGAGAAGGGTGCCTTCACCGGAGCTGTAACGCAGAAGATTGGACGATTCGAAATGGCTGATAGCGGCACGTTATTCCTGGACGAGGTAGGGGACATTCCGCCAGCGCTACAGCCGAAATTGCTGCGTGTACTTCAAGAGCAAGAGTTCGAGCGCCTGGGTAGCGGGCGCACTCATAAGGTGGACGTGCGGCTGGTAGCCGCCACGAATCGAAACCTATCGGAAATGGTGGCTCGGAACGAATTCCGCAGTGACCTGTATTACCGGCTCAACGTGTTTCCGATCTCGTTACCACCCCTCCGCGAACGCAGGCAAGATATTCCAGCTCTCGTCGAGCACTTCGTAGAGATTTTGGGCCGTCGCACGAGAAGGTACATCCGCCATATTCCTCCGGAAACTATGGCGGCCTTCTCGGCATACTCTTGGCCTGGCAACGTACGTGAACTACAGAACCTCGTGGAGCGCGCGGTAATTCTGTCAGAAGACGGCGTGCTTTCAAACCCACTGCCCGCACCTCCGGTCGACACATTGGCGTCGCCAGCCATAACGTCCATGTCCGGAGACTCGGCGGCTGCCTTCCCCATGACGCTCAGCAACAGCGAACGCGCGCTCATCCTTCGGACGCTTGAGGTAACCGGTTGGGTCATTGGGGGAAGCAATGGTGCCGCCGCAAGGCTTGGCGTCAAGAGAACCACTCTGGCTTACAGGATGAAGAAGCTTGGTATCAAACGGCCCAGGTATCGTGCTGGCTTGCTTGAAATGCCCGCCATCCCCGAGCAATCCAAGACGCCGTCAGAGCTTGATCAATCGGCCGCAGCTTGCTGACGAATGCTGTTTTGGCATGCGAAGTTCTCTGACGGAGCCGAACGGCACTACCGAGTGTCAGCCACTCAATGCAAACATGAACCACTCGGTTCGAACAAACCCGAATCTTACGGGTCATAGCGAGGCAAGTCGGTGTTAGTTCGCTGACCTATTCTCGCTGCAATCCCCGAACAGCTTAGTCGCAGAGAAGAGGCTGGAGGCAGGGGCGGTCAAACACCAGCAAGCCCCTGCCTTGGAGAGGATAACAGGCGAGAATACAGCTGCAGCGCTTGTTACGAAGGCTCGTGTCCAGGTTGTCATACGTGTGTGTTTGCACTTGACACTCTTTAGGGTTCGCAGTATGGGCTGGTTTGCCCCTAGGCGCCCTTGGCTTTTTCGTCGTTCCGCATGGCAGATCGAATACTGTCAATGACTTTCTAAGAGCACTCGAAGTACCAAACTCAGCCGCTCGGCTGACCCGGCCTTACGGCATCGGAACTGGGAGAAACGGGCCTCATTTCCGGTACTAAGCCATTCCTGTCGCCAAAATCACTGCCAATAGATTGGCACGCGCCAAGTAACCGCCTCCAGCGGTTGCCGCTCGCCAATTGCTTGCCACCTCACAAATTAGCGCAGCTTCTGTTTTCAGGAAGTTGCGAGTGGCCACAAAGTTGCACCCTGTACAGGCAGTCGGCCGCGTGGGGCGTGCCGAAATCAGAGGATGGAGATGGCCGCGTGGTTGTTGCAGATAAAGAATGCGAACACACATCTGTGACTGCCTCATTTGGCGGCCCGACCTTCTCGCCCAATGCGGAACTGCCCGGAAGCGGGAATTTGGCCGGGGCAGCATTAGAAGGAAAGTGTTTGGCGGAGCTTATCGCTCGGCTGGTTCGAAAAGGTGCTCGAGTAGTAATTCAAACCGAAGACAGGAGATGACTTATGGATCGCATGCTAGTGGTGGTGTTTGGTAACGAAACCAAAGCGTATGAAGGGAAAAAAGCCCTTCTGCAATTAGACAACGAAGGCAGCATCAGCGTGTACGGCTACGCGGTCGTTGCAAAGAATGCAGACGGCACGGCATCCATCAAACAAGGGGACGACGCGGGGCCACTCGGCAGCCTGGTTGGCACATCGCTTGGAAGTTTGATTGGTGTCCTGTTTGGGCCAGTTGGATTAGCGGTCGGCGCGACGGCGGGACTCGCCGGCGGCGCAGCAGCGGACCTGACGAATGCCGGGGTCGGCGATGACTTCATCGACGACGTCAGTAAGGACTTGCGGCCTTCGACCGTCGCTGTTGTCGCTGAGATTGAGGAGGATTGGACGACACCCGTGGACACCCGTATGGAGGCGATCGGCGGCACCGTATTCCGCCGTGCGCTCTCGGACGTGAGGCACCAGGTCCACCAGGAGAACGTCGCCGCGATGAAGGCCGACATGGCTCAGTTCAAGGCCGAGCATGCGCAGGCTCGCGCCGATCGCAAGGCCAAGCTTGAGGAGAAGATCAAAAAGCTCGACTCGAAGATCCAGGCTCAGATGCAGACGGCGAAAGAAAAGCACCAGGCAGCCGAGAGCGAAGCCCAAGCAAAAGCCCAAATACTCAAATCGAAGGCCGCAGTCGCGGAAGCCGAGGTGCGGTAACGGCAAGAGATTTGCCTGGACTCACAGGCACTTCAATAGGGAGGTCGAATAGGCCTCCCATTGAAAACTCACTCATCGACGCAAGGAGGATCAAATGGCTGATACAGGACTTAACTGCCGACGTCAAGAAGCGTTCCGCGTGGAGCATCGCCATGGGGGTGCTGACCGCAGTGCTAGGTGTGTTTCTTATTCTTTACCCGTTTGCTACCGCGATGATCACAACTGTCTTACTGGGTTGGATCTTAGTCTTGGTTGGTGTCGCCCAGTTTGTGTTTGCGCTCCACACCCAGACGGTCGGGAATTTCTTCCTCAAAATTCTGCTAGGAATTCTGTATGTAGTTGCCGGCATCGCGTTGGCGTTTCTTCCCATTGAAGGCGTAGTGGTGCTGACGGGAGTTCTCGGGACGTTGCTCCTGGTTCAAGCAGGAGTGCTGACCGTTACTGCTTTCCAGATGAAGCCGCTCGATGGATGGGGTTGGTATCTCGCTGATGCCATTGCCAGCCTGCTGCTCGGCATTTTGATCTTCATAAAGTGGCCCAACAGCTCTATGTGGGCCATTGGCACGCTTGTGGGCGTCGCAGTGCTGATCGGCGGCATCTCCAGAATCATGATCGCAGCAAAGATCCGAAGTGGCGCGGGACAGATCGAACGCTTTGTTCAGGGGCCGGCGTAGTTCCAGGCGTCTTCACCAGGACGCGCGTGTCAAATCAACCAAGGAGCGGCAAGACTCCTCTAGAAGCCGGCATAGATGTCGTTATAAGCGCGAGGGAGAAGTCACAAGCAGTGATTGAACAACTCGCAATCCATCAATAGCTACACAACACAAGGAATGAGGAGAGTAGTCATGGCCACAACTGATCGTAGTTGGTTTCAAGAAAGACATGTACCGGGCATCAGAGGTACTTAACGAATTACAAGCAATGGACGACGACTGGGTGGTCGATCTTCACGACGCAGTCGCAGTCTATCGCGATTACAACGGCAAGCTCCGCGTTGACCAGAGCTACCAGATGACCACAGGCGAAGGCGCGGGATGGGGTGGTCTGTGGGGATCACTGATCGGCCTCACCCTCGCGATCCCGTTCACCGGAGGGGCGACTGCACCGGCAGCCGCGGTGCTTGCGGCCAGCGCTGCCGCTGGAGGCGCACTCGGTGCGGGCGCAGGCGCCATCGACGCTTCGTGGTGGAAGGACGAGTTCGGTATTCCCGATGACTTCGTCAAGCAGGTCGGGACATTGATCCAGCCCGGGGACTCGGCGATTTATGCGCTTCTGCGTACCGCCAATCCCGACATCGTGGCCGACAGTTCCGCGGCTACGGCGGCACGATTCTCAGCACCACCTTAAGCCGTGGTCAGCAGCAGAAAGTGGAAAGCGTTCTGCAAAACAGAGTGGCGGCGTAAGCCGCTTCAAGACTCATTCTTACTGAAAGGACAGAAGAAGCTCCATGAACATAGCAGAGGTCAAGGCATACCAAGAGAAGATCAACGCGCAGCTGCAGGAAGCCAAGGCAGTGCTCAATGGCTTGGGAGCTCACGCCAAAGGAAAACTCGCGCAGGCGGAGATTGACACGATTGCTCGTCTGAAGGCGAAGAACCAGGAAATCGAGAAGAGAGTTCATCAGGACCTGAAGACGACCGGTGAAGTGGCTGTAGCGGCGAAGATCAAGTCCGACATCGACGCGGAAATGACCAAGTTCAAAACTTCGGTGGACCAGCTTTCCGCGAAGGTCAAAAGTCAGTCAGCCGCGTAGCCAGGGCAGCTGCAGTTAACTGAGTGAGAGAAACAGAAGAGGCAAAGGAATGAATTGCCTCAAGCCCGGATCAACGGACCGCCCGGAAATTGATTCACAAAAGGGCGGTTTCGTTGATTCGGTGAGGGCTCACTGGAGGCGAACGATGATCGCATCGATACCGATTAGAAGATTTGTTACACATGCCGTTGCTGCACTATGCCTCCTGCTTCCGGCCGGCGTCGCAGCACAATCTAAAGATGGGGCGCAGAGTCAGGACGAGGAACTGCAGATGGGCCAGGAGGTCTTTAACGAGCTGAAAGCTAAGGGTGAAATCGTCGAATCTTCGCCACTTTACGACCAACTGAAACCGATCGCGGACGCCATCACCAAGGCGGCGCAGCCGCGCTACAACCACCCCTTCAAGTTTTATCTGGTTCATGAAACCCAACCAAACGCTTTCGCGACTCCCGGCGGCAATGTCTATGTCGTCGATTCGCTCATGTATTTCGTAAAAAACAGAGAGCAACTCGCTGGAACGCTGTGTCACGAGGTTTCACACACCATCCATCACGACACCGTTGTCTTGATGGAGAAGCAGCAGAAGATCGAGGAGCGCGAGCTCGCAGCTGCAGTGATCATGGGCCCGACTAAGGCCCACATTCTTGCCATCGCACTCGTAGGAAAGCTCCATTCGCTTGGCTATTCCCGCGACGTGGAATCGCGAGCAGACTTGACTGGTTCTGATATTTGCGCGCAAACAGGCTCCAACCCATGGGGGCTGGTCTGGCTCTTCCAGGATTTTCAGAATGCCAACACGAACCAGATACCACAGCTCTTATCCGACCACCCCAACGACCAGAACCGCGTAGATGCTCTGGAACAGCATTTCCGTAAGAATCCCTCGGTCTTTGGAAAGTTCAACCCGGACCCGAAATCAGCTACGGCGTTTTCGGTTCCAAAGGGCGCTCCAGAAGTGTTCATGCATTGACGGGTGCGCTCGTAACCATACGAAAGGAGAAGGACAATGGGTAACATTTCTAGTTTGTTTGAAGCCGGCATGGAGGAAGTCAGAAAATCCTGGGGCTGGTTTCTAGTATCCGGCATCTGTTGATCGTTCTTGGCGCAGCCTGCATTGCCAAGGCGCAGACCGCAACCACATTTTCGATCCTTGCGTTGGGCTGGGTTCTTGCGATCAGCGGAGTTGTATGGCTCGTGGGAGCCTTGCAGACCTGGACCTGGGGAGGATTTTTCGTGTACCTGCTGAATGCGATTATCCGCGGCGTAACCGGCTATCTTCTTATCCGTCACCCAGACGCGGGGGCGGCAGCCGTCACCTCGCTTCTCGCGGCGTTGTTTATCGTAGGCGGCCTTTTCCGCGCAGCCAGCGCCAGCGTGATTCAGTTCCCCAGGTGGGGCTGGACGGTGGTCGCCGGGCTGGTTTCTGTAGCACTCGGCGTTTACCTGTTTGCGACTTGGACTGCCGCCAGCACGTACTTCGTTGGAATCGTAATCGGCGTCGACCTCATATTCGACGGCGCGAGCCTGGCCGGATTCGCGGGCGCTATTCACACCTTACCCAGCGTGCAAAGCAGGGCCGCCTGAAGACAAGCACGCGAAATTGCAGTTGTGTTAGCGCTACTCAGCCATCCTTTAACAGGAGAGCGTCATGTTCGCACTAGACGATCGCACGGGAAACGCACTCACGACCGTGGCGCTCTTTCTGATCCTTGTGACGGTGCTCTACCGGGCGCGCGGCGCGTTCTTCATTTTGTTGCTTTCTCTCTTTTTCGCCTACCTGCTGGAACCCGCGGTCACGCTGGTACAGCAGCACTCAAAGTTGCGATCGAAGAATCGCTCTTGGGCTATCGCAGAGGTGTATTTGATAGGGACACTCGTAATAGGGATCTTGGGCTACGAGTTCGGGCCGCATCTTGTAGCGCAAATAAAGAGCCTCAACGCGGCTCTGCCCCAGATCTTGCAAGGACTCTCCAGTGGCAAGGCTGCAGCCGACTTCGGATCCCAGCACGGCTTGAGCGCGGCTGATCAGCAGCGGATACAAGGATTATTGGCCGGCAACCATGACGTCCTCGCGCGACTGTTCGAGCACGGTGCTGGAACTCTAGCGTACGTCGCCGAAAGTACAGTCTGGCTTTTCGCCGTTCCTATTTTGGCCATCTTCATTTTGCGCGACGGAAATCAACTAGTGGACACGATTCTCAGGGCCCTTGAATCGCGGCGAGACCAAACCGGGGTCAGGCGAATCCTTGGGCAGGTTGACACAATGCTGGCCAGGTATATTCGCGCTCAGCTCGCCCTGGCTGGTCTCTCATTTGTCTTTTATAGCGTCTCCATGTTGACTCTGCGTTTTCCGTATGCGATCGCATTAGGGGTCTTGGGTGGCGCTTTGGAATTCCTTCCGGCAGTCGGATGGATCGCTTCGGCCGTGGCCATTCTAACGATCGGCTTCCTGACGAATGCGCACTGGATCTGGATGGCCGGTTTGTTGGTGCTGTGGAGGCTGGTGCAGGACTATGTGAACTCGCCTCGCATTATGGGTGACAGCCTGGAACTGCAACCACTGACCGTGGTATTTGCGCTAATGGTAGGAGGTCAAGTGGGAGGCATTGCGGGCTTGTACCTGTCGGTGCCCGCAGTCGCTGTGCTGCGAATTGTATGGCTGGAATCTCTCGCTACTCGGAACTCCGCCACTTCCCTCTCCACAAATGCGGCCAAAGCGAGTTCATATGCGATTGGTTAGCGAAAGACCGACCCTGGCGACGCGGACGCACAATCGAATTTATCCGCCGTTCTCGGCATTGTGCATGTTGGCTTTTCTGCTGGGAACGCCGGGTTGGAGCCAGGACAACGGTGACGGACGAGATGTTCACATGCCGAGCCAGGAGCAGGGCCCACAACGGGGTGACGAGCAGTTGAATGTGAACTTTCTTTATGGTGCCTATGTCCCCAAAGATGCTCCACTGGTGTCGTTGACTGGGCATCAGCGGATGCATCTCTTCGTACTCCAGACTTTCACTACGCCGGGTATCTACGTAAAATCCACGTTCCTTGCTCTGGTGAATCAGGCGAGCGGTACACCCTATGAGTGGGGAGGGGGATTTGAGGGTTTCGGACGCCGTGCGGCTTCCAGTTATGCGCGGTCTTCCATACAAAACGTCTTTTCGACCGCTGGAAATGCCGTACTCCACTACGAACCGCGCTATGACCGTTGTCGCTGCGCGGGTTTCGGCCCCAGAACAAAGCACGCTCTCATGCGGAACTTCGTCACTTATAACAAGACCGAAAGGGAATTGCGTCCACAGTTTGCGCTCTACGGTGCTGCGTTTGGGGCTGGGCTGCTGTCCAGCGTGTGGATGCCGAATGACCAGCTCTGGAAGGATGGCTTACGGGGTATTGAGGCTCAGGTTGGGTTAGGCATGGTGTCCAACTGGATCGCGGAGTTCGCGCCCGAAATCGAGCGCAGATTAAAGCGACGGACACCTCAGCCTCAAGTCCAATGAGAGATGACTTCAGGTTGGGCGGGATACCGGTGTCAAGTAATAATGCTCAGCAAACGGAAGGACAGATCACCAGCCTGCTTTCTGGCGAGATTGTTAGCCAAATTCCGTTTCCGGTTGAGGCTGGATCACCCCATCCACTGGGGGCTACACCCTCTGCTTTGGGAGTTAACTTCTCAATCGCTTCCTCGAATGCCGCAGGCGTCGAATTGTTCCTATTCTCGACTCACGACTCGCTGCATCCTTTACGCAGGCATTCAATGAATTGGCAAAGTAAATGCTCACCAGCTGCGATCAAACTCCATGGGTGCCTTGACGTCTTTAGCGCCGGCCAAAAGACCTCATAAAGTAGGGAATTTATGAAACTTTCAGTCCTAGAACAATCATCTCTTTCAGAAGGCAGCTCCGCCGCAGAGGCCATTTCTAATACGGTCTCTTTATCTAAAGAGCTTGATCGATTAGGTTACAGCCGAATTTGGCTTTCTGAACACCACAACCTGAACATCCTTCAGGGATCAACTCCCGAAGTATTGCTAGCAGCTATTGGTGCTCAAACCACCCGTATTCGCTTGGGCTCAGGTGGCGTCATGCTTCCTAATCATAGCGCCTATCACATTGCCGAGAACTTTCGCACGCTCGAAGCTCTTTATCCAGGGCGCGTGGACTGTGGAATCGGCCGCGCTAGTGGTGGCGATAGCTACTCACGGTCATTGCTGATGCCCACTCCAGATGCTTGGGGAGACTTCACCGATCAGGCCGATCAGCTAGCGGGCTATTTTCACGACACTTGCAAGCGTGCTTTTGCAATGCCCTTGATCGCGAGCGCTCCACCCATTTGGTTGCTTTCCGCCGGTAGTAACGCTGCCAGTGGAAATCTTGCGGCCGAAAAGGGAATGGGGCTTGCCGTGGCACTCTTCATTAATCCAGACGCGAGTTCCGAAGCGGTTCGACAATATAAGCAGAACTTTAGGCCCTCTAAGGAGTTTCCGGAGCCAAGGGTGATGATCGCCGTCAATGCTGTTATTGCAGCAACTCCCGGAAAGCTTCAGGAGCAAAAAAAAATATCGGACTTTCTTCGCTTAATGCGTGATTCAGGAAGATACCCTAGTTCCGTTCCTACACCAGAGGCCATGAAAGGAGTTCATTTTGGTGCCAACGAAGAGGGCTACTTAGCTCGTATTGCTAATCGAGAAGTCGTTGGGCTTCCGAGTGAGGCAAAGAAACAAATCCTAGAGCGTGCTAAAAACTACGATGCCGATGAAGTCATGCTTACTATGATAACCCATAAGCTTTCTGACAAAATCGAAAGCTATCGTCTACTGGCAGAGGCCTTTTCTTCCTGAACAGCCTCAGCAAAGGAGATGCCTGAAATGGAGACCATGAACGCATTGCGCATCCAGAGCTACGGAAACCGCAGACTGGGAGGCCTCCGGAGTGAAGTTCCCGTGCTCCGCTATGCCATCTCTACCGCTGCATGGCTGGTCCTGATTGCTGCGACTGCCCTACCCGGAGCTTCTCAGTCGGCTCCCGACCTGCAGACATACTTTCAGCAGTACATCGGACTAAGTGCGGATCAGATCGCCGCCATACGAAACGGGCATCCCGTCACCAAGGAGCTGCCGTCCCGCACACCGGCCGAGGTTTTCTTGTTTGGCGCGATCTACATCCATGCTGCTCCTGAGAAGTATGTCCGGTTTGCTCTGGATTTCAACCGGCTCCGCAAGCTCCCCAACTATCTGGGGCTCGGAGTGTTTTCCAATCCTCCTCAGCTTTCTGACTTGAAGGGTTTTTCGTTTGACAGCGATGACGTCAAGTCCTTGAAGAGCTGCAAGCCCAGCGACTGTATGATTCAGATGCCCGCCAGTTCCATCGACGAACTTCACCGGTCCATCAATTGGTCTGGCGGTGACGTGAACGAACAAGTGAACCAGCTCCTGCAGAAGACCGTACTGCAACGTCTTCTCGCCTACCAAAGCGGAGGCAACAAGGCCTTAGGAGTTTATAACGATAAGAGCAATCCCACCGAGGTCCCGCAACAGTTTGCCTACATGCTGAGTTACGACAAAGTGTTACCCAGGCACCTGCCGGATTTCTACCACTATCTTCTCGCATATCCCAATGCAAAGCCCGCGAACGTCGAAAACACGTTCTATTGGGCAAAGGTGAAATTCGGATTGAAGCCAACGCTACGTCTCGTGCAGGTGGTGACCCTAGGCGGCGGCCCTGGCGACCAGGTAGTCTATGCCATCGCCGAAAAACAGCTCTATTCGAGCCACTACTTCGAAACCGCGTTGGACCTCTCATTCTGTGTCCGCGGCAATGACGACCCGAAACAACCTGGCTTCTATCTCATCATGGCGATGGGTTCCGAGCAGACGGGTCTGACTGGTGTAAAGGGATCAATCGTGCGAAAGACCGCAGTGGGCAGGTCGGTTTCAATCTGAAAGACGCGCTCACGACCATTAAGAACACGCTGGAAGGCAACCAGTAGATCGACGGACGGCGCCGGCGAAAGTCTGCCGATGGCTCGGCCCAGCTCTCAGGGGCTTTGCAGGGCAAGGTGTCGGTGATGGTTCCCCGCCATTTCGCGTATATCGTCGAACCAGGAAAGTGATGCTCAAAGCCAACTCTTGCGGCCAGGCGTCAGCGAAATTGCCGCAGGCTGAGTATAGACCGAACACGGCCATAAGACGCCGGTCGCGTGATCCAGGAGTTTCGCACCCTGATGCCGGTTACGAAAGGCCAGCACTCAGGCTGACTTCATTGGCACAATGCCGTAATGCTCCGGCACTGTTCGCGACACTCGCGAAGCAACTGGCGCAGCAATCTCGCCTGACGGTTGGCTTCCGCTGAGTATCTGCCGTGTTTCCAGTTTGCTCGCGTCGACCTGGCAATGCCGATCGAGGTGCGTGGCCCAGTACTGGTGCCGCCGTGCATACGGCATCGACCATTTGGCATGGCAGGTGCCATGCAGGCTGATACCCTTTCGCGTCTTTGCGCCGCATCGCGGTGCGGTGCTCGGATCTCCCGCAGGGTTGCCATTCTTCAGCCACCCGCGCCGCTTTGCATGGGGTTCATCCTTCGCCATCGTCGACATCCCCCACCCCCGGGGTCCCGCCGTCTGGTCGTCACCATGCCCAGAACGGCTTGACCACGCGATGAACAGTGCACATGCTCGACCTAGACCTTTCCGGCTCCGATGCTCAATCTCACTGTTAGCGAAGTTACCGACTATTATTTCGGCGTTCTGTGTTTGGCTAGGGGTTCGATCTTCTACCATCCTCCGAAGCGTAAACGTCCCCAGGGTTCGTTTGCCGCCGACTGAATCTCGGCCTCGGTCGATGGCCTGCAGCAGTGTTTGCCGTTCACGACTCCCATGAATGTCACACCCTGAATCGTGGGCATCGTGCTGATCGGCGGCCACGGCTCCCCGTTCAATTCACCGTAGGTCTTGTTAAGAGCCTCTTTCTCGATTTCCTGCCAGTCAGACTCCGTGGGTCTTGCACCTGCTCTTCCCATTCGATTCCGTTGCTGTACGTCGTGTTGAGACGGTGAAACAGGCGACCGTCCTGCTGTTTTAGCGGGCAGGGCATCTCGGGGAGTTGGCGCTCCCATGCTTCGATGAACCATTTGATGCCGGGATGGAGACCATCCGGGTGCGCGGCCTGCCACTCCCTCAGTTGATCGAAGCTAAGCACGTCCCCGGCTTTCGGCTCCCGCTTAAACACAGTTTCAAATGCAAGGCTGGCGCTGGTTAAGCGCAGGTGATGTGGGTCTTGATGTGTCATCAAAGGCGGGCCGTTCCGGCGCAAATCGAGTTCTTCTCCGCGGCGGTAGATGTCCGTAGCAACCAGATCGCTCGAACTGGGGCTTGTCCTGGCATTCACGTAACATTCCCCGCCGTACAGGATTTGAGCATCCATGTCGGTCTGTGAGAGCCGATTCGCGTTTGCGAGGATTGCACGCGCCGCCGCACGGGATTCTGGAGACCCCAAAGGAAAGTCGGCAGGGCTGAGATTTGTTGCGCTTAGCAGATTGCGGTTGTCTTTTCCCCTTAATGACTTAGCTGACATCCTTCCCTCCATCACTGTCGTTCGGCGTTGCGCCTGTCGGTGCTTGGAACCAATCGGGAAGGGTGCCAGTTTTCGCATAGGCTTCCAACTCCGAGCTGGTCATTCGCTGGAATAGCTCGGTGAGGTTTACGGTTTCCGCTCGTTCTACCCACTCGCCGCGAGAATTGATGCGCGCATAGGCAGAGACTGCGCTCACCACAGAGGCCGCATTCACTTCCACTTCGCCGGCCTTCTCGATAATCCGCTCCAGAGCAGCGCGCACATTCCGGCGACGCTTCTCCATCAGTCCAACGGCGTGGGCGTGTCGATATACCCCGTCTCGGCTGACACGCGTGCTCCTCGGCGATCTTCGCCGGGCTCACCCACGCCACGAATGATTGCTCAATCTCTTCGCGCTCTTTGTGAGCGCAAATTAGGCATCGAGCCTCGTGGCGGCCCTGACTTACAGGCTGGCGCGACTCGCTTTCGCGTTGTGCGTTCGGTTTCTTTCGAGATGTCTTCACTGATTGTCCTTGTCATTTATCTTTGCGGTCACGCGGTCAAATGAGGTCACGTAACGCTGCAAAGGGCTGCAATCAGCTTCAAACTGTGCCACCAGCTTCGGCTAACTGCTTGAAATGTCGGACCAATCCAGCATTCGAATCCCTGTCTCTCCGCCATAAATCTTTTAATTTTAATAATTTGCAAGAGAGTTGTCCGGCGTTTGCACCCTCTTACTGGATAGCCAGTCCACTACCTTGACGTTCCCTACATGCTCCGAATCAGGCATGGCGTTCCCTTAGACGTTCACCGTGGATTTGAGGGCCGCGTGCCTTATCGGGTCCGTCTGCGTCGACGCTAGCGCGCTCTCGATCGAGCCAGGAGCGCTACGTGTTCCGCAATTAGTTCCACCCGGCCTAGCTGAACGTGCGCGCTCACCCGCGGCAATCAAGAGTTCACGCTGGATGGCATTCGTGCACAGCTGCATCGCGCCCGCCGCCCATGGCCATGCCCACCTCAATCAGCGTCAGCCTTGAACTCTAACGGGCTTTGCCAGTTCTGCGACACCGCAACCGTGCTTTGCTTCGCCCACCGGGCGTGAATCTGTTTGTCATCCGCTCAAACAAGTCCTTCTGGCCGAGGGGACCAACCTAGCCCAACCTGCTCAGTTCAATCTCCAGACATGGTGGACTCCATAGAATTCGAACCTTTGACGTTCCCGTGTTAATTTGTGAAGTCTATGTCGAAGCTTCTCGTCGGCGTCTGGATATGTCTGTTCTTCTGCGCGATCGGTACGGCAGCTCAAAACGTACCCGCTCCTATCGAAGGCGATTACATCGTGCAGAACTTTCGTTTCGGCTCGGGTGAGGTACTGCCAACCCTGCGGCTCCACTACATTACCTTTGGTGCTCCGCAACGTGATGGAAGTGGCCGAGTCACAAATGCGGTCATGATTCTTCATGGAACGACCGGCTCGGGGAGGCAATTCGTCTCGCCGCAGTTCGCGGGCGTGCTGTTCGGTCCCGGCCAGTTGCTCGACGCCACCCGCTACTACATCATTCTTCCGGATGGGATAGGGCATGGAAAGTCCAGTAAGCCGAGCGATGGATTGCGTGCGCACTTTCCGCATTATGACTACGACGACATGGTATTGGCGCAGCATCAATTGCTGGTTGACGGATTGAGGGTGAACCATTTGCGCCTGATCATCGGTACGTCGATGGGCTGCATGCACTCCTGGGTATGGGGCGAAACCTATCCGGACTTCATGGATGCGATGATGCCGCTGGCGTGTTTGCCGGTGCAGATCGCGGGACGGAATCGGATGATGCGCAAGATGGCCATGGATGCGATTCGCCAGGATCCGGCGTGGGAAAACGGCGATTACAAATCGGCTCCTCCAGGCCTGAAAACCGCCCTCGACATTCTGCTCGTGATGGGTAGCAGCCCAATGCAGATGCAGAAGCAATATGCAACGCGCGATGCCGCCGACACGTTTCTGGACAACTTCATTCGCACTCGGTTTGCCACGACCGACGCAAACGACTTTCTCTATGCCTTCGATGCGTCGCGCAACTACGATCCATCGCCGAATCTGGAGAAAATCCGCGTGCCGGTGATGGCCATCAACTCAGCCGATGACTTCATCAACCCGCCGGAGCTTGGGATTATGGAAGTGCAAATCAAGCGGGTTTCCAAAGCCAAGTACGTGCTGTTGCCGATTACCGATCAGACACGTGGGCATGGGACGCATACGCTTCCGGCGATCTGGCAGGGTTATCTGCAGGAGCTACTCAGCGAGTCAGCCCCATGACACATGCCTATGCCACGACAGGTTTGTAGGTTGGTGTTAAGCGCAGCGAAGCTCGACGCCACCGAGCGGAACTTGACAGACCTGGAGTTGACTTGCGACTGTAGCGTTCGTATGCTTCCTGCCAAAGTGGGGTGATGCATGAGGTTACGCTTCCTGGTTTTACTGCCGTTGCTGTTGTGCGCCGGTTCTCTCCTGGCCGATCAGGCACACGCGTCTCAATCGCTTGCCAATGAAAAGCTTGGCACGGTGAACTTTCCCACCTCGTGCGCGGCTTCGCAGCAGAAGGCGTTCGAGCGGGGCGTCGCGTTGCTGCACAACTTCTGGTATGCCAAGGCGGAGCAGCAATTCAAAGACATCGTGGTCGCCGATCCCACGTGTGCGATGGCGTACTGGGGCGAAGCTATGAGCTTGTGGCACCAGATTTGGGACCGTCCGGATGCGGAAACCATGCAAAGCGGGCTGGAGATGGCGCAGAAAGGCCAGAAGCTGGGCGCGAAGACCGAGCGCGAACGCGATTACCTGAATGCGCTGGCGCTCTTCTATCAGAATTATGCCAAGTCGAGCTTCGAGGTGAGGGTTAACGCCTATTCGCAGGCGATGGAGAAGCTGCACGAGAAGTATCCGCAGGACCATGATGCAGCGGCTTTCTACGGGTTGTCGCTGCTGGCGGCGGCGCCTCCGCACGATACGACGTTTGCCAATCAGAAGAAGGCACTGGCGATGCTGAACCAGGAATTTCTGCTGGCGCCGGACCATCCCGGGATTCCGCACTACATCATTCATAGTTGCGACAGTCCGCAGATGGCCGCTGATGGGCTGGCGTCGGCGCGGCGGTATGGCGAGATTGCGCCGTCGGCTCCGCACGCGGCGCACATGCCGTCGCACATCTTCGCGCGGCTCGGGTTGTGGCAGGAAGACATTCAGGCGAACCTGATGTCGATTGCGGCGGCGGCGGCGGAACAGTCGGGCTCGATGGGACATGAGCTGCATGCCATGGACTTCCTGAACTATGCCTATCTGCAAGTGGGTGAGGACGACAAGGCCAAGCAAATCGTGGACAAGGTCGCCACGATGGACGTCATGCCGACGCGCGACATGCACGGTTACCTCGACTTGGCGCGCGCGGGATTTCCGGCCACCTATGAAATCGAGATGCGGCATTGGAAGGAAGCCGCCGCGTTGCAGCCTGCGAAGGATGCGAAGCCAGAGAACGCCGCCATTACCTATTGGGCGCGGGCGGTGGGCAGCGGACATCTGAAAGACGCGGCCGCAGCCAAGCAGAACCTGGCCAACTACGACGCCATGGTCGAGGCGGTGAAGAAATCGCAGGATGCCTACCTCGCGCAGTACATGGAGACCGGTCGCGATGAGATTCGCGCATGGATCGCGTTCGCCGAGGGCAAGAACGACGAGGCGGCGCAGATCATGCGCACCGTCGCCGACAAGCAGGATGCGCTGGGAAAAGGAGAAGTGGAGATTCCCGCCCGCGAAATGCTCGCCGACATGTTGCTGGAATCGAACCGCTCGGAGCGGGCACTCGCCGAATACGAGCGTTCCATGACGATCGATCCCAACCGTTTCAACGGACTCTATGGCGCTGCCCGCGCCGCGGAGATGGCGAAGCAACCTGCCACGGCCGACAAGTACTATGCCCAGTTGGTGAAAAACTGCGCCGATGCGACGTCTGAGCGGCCGGAACTGGCACGGGCGAAGGCACAACTGGCGGCGAAACCAGCTGAGGGCGGGAACTGAGAGGATTTTCTTGGCGCTCGTGCAACAGTCATATGTGCCGGTTGTTTTTGACTTGCCGCCCGTCTGCAATCCATTCACCCGTCCACTTCAATTCGGATAGATCTCTCCTGCGCGCACCACTCGAATCCAGTGATCGGTAAAAGTCGAGTGGGCACCTGGGAGTTCGTACCTCGGCATGTGGCAGGTGACGCAGTCGTTCGTTCTCACCTTGCATCCGTTGCCCGGACGATCGGCGGTGGCCTTCCCGCCCAGGCTAGCCGCGTGGCATTTCAGACAGGTTGCATCGTAGCCGGCCGCCTCGTGTTGAAGCGGCTGATGCGGATCGTGGCAACCGGTGCAGGTCAGCCGCGCATCGCCCAGCTCCCAGCAGCGGCTCTTTTGCAGGCGATAAGGCTGGAAGCGCACATTCATAACTCCGATGTCCACCCAATTGCTGTTAATGACGTCGCCCGTGCTGCGATGGCATGCCCCGCAGAAATCCACTGCATCTGCCCGGTTAAGTTTGCCGGAGTTGAACGCCAACCCGGCCGCACCCTCCATGGCGGACTTCTCTGCGGCGACGTGATTGGCGCCCGGCCCGTGACATGCCTCGCAGGTCACACCCTGGTACAGGTCCGTAAGATCGAACTTGTCGTCCGTCGCCGATGCGGTGGTGTGGCAGCCAAAGCAGAGCCGCGTCTCCGGCGCGTACATGCGCCGCCCGGCAGCGTTCTGCAGGTCATGCGGAATGCCGCGATCATGTCCCGTTGTAACATCGAGAGCATCGATGGATGCGTAATAGCTGACGTGACTCTCGTAAAAGTTGCCGCTTTGCTGGTAAACGTAGGTCTGACCCATGTGCCCGACACCCATCACCCACCGCGGCTCCAAAGAGAGGGTTTGCCGGCCGTCGCTCACCGAGTACACGCTCTTGTCTGCTCGGGTGAGCAGTGCGTATTTGTAAGGTCCCAACTGGAACGTCAGATCGCTACGTCTGTGGAGGTTTTCCGCATCGCTCACGAGTTCCGAGGCGTGCGACATTGCCATTCTCTTATATGACGATGCAATGGCCGCATGGCACTTAGCGCAGCTCTCCGAGCCCGAATATGCGTCTTTCGACGCCTCGCCCTTGGTTGGCCACCAGCCCGGTTGCTGTATCCGGTCGACGGTGGGAACCGAACTCAAAACGGCACTGGAGGAGGAGTCCTCCAAGCGTGAACCGCACATGGGTGCCACGGGCGAGCACACTACGACCGTACATGCAATGAGGAACCGAAGCCCTTGTTGAACGCTCATCCCCGACAACTTTGCCGCGATACTAGCACAAGGCTGGCACACCGGCGTTCGTGCCAACGCCTCATGGCGACCTTAGGCAATCCGCCGTTGCCTGCAACGATGTCCGCGATTCGGGGGCACGCCGGACCGCGGACTGAGTTCGGTGATGAATTCCTCGGCCTCGATGGCCGCATAATCTTAACCTTGTTGGGGAAGGCTGTCATTGGCCCTGCAGATATCGAATGCCCCACGTTGCTGGAAAACGACATTTTTCTGCAACATTTCCGGCTGGCGCTACTCAAAGTTATTGAAGCGTAAATCGCTGTATTTCACAGAAGATTCGGCAGCGATTTAGGCGCAGAGCGCGTGTCGAAAGCCGTTTTCTGTGGGATCATGGATGCCGTGTCGAGCATAACCTTTCCTTGGTCTTCATAGCTCGGGGCTGGCAGTTTCGACGACATATACGTGAGGAGGCAGAATGAAACCGACGCAACAACTCCATGACTTGGGGCAGAGCCTGTGGCTGGACAACATTACGCGCGACATTTTGAACAATGGCACGCTGAAAAGCTACATCGACGAACTGTCGGTGACGGGATTGACGTCAAATCCGACGATTTTCGACCAGGCAATCAAGAAGAGCTCATCATACGATTCGGCCATTCACGAAGGGATGGGCCGGGGCCTGTCGGGCGAGGCATTGTTCTTCGATCTGGCGCTGGACGATCTAACTCGCGCGGCGGACTTGTTCCGCGGCATCCACAACCAGACGAAGGGAGTGGACGGCTGGGTGTCGCTGGAGGTCTCCCCGCTGCTGGCCTATGACACGGCAACCACCCTGGCCGCGGCCAAGGATTTGTCTGCACGCGGCGGCCGCCCCAACCTTTTCATCAAGATTCCGGGCACTCCCGAGGGCCTGCCGGCGATTGAGGAAGCGATCTTCGCAGGAGTCTCCATCAACGTGACCCTTTTGTTTTCGCGCGAGCAGTATCTGGCTGCCGCCGAGGCTTACCTGAAGGGTATCGAGCGTCGCATTGCGGCTGGGCTACCGACCAACGTTGGTTCGGTGGCATCGGTGTTCATCAGCCGCTGGGATGTTGCAGTGAGCAGCAAAGTGGCGGACGATCTGCGCGACAAGCTGGGAATCGCAATCGCCAAACGCACGTACAAAGCCTATCGCGACCTGTTGTCCACACCTCGCTGGCAGAAGATCGTCAAGGCCGGTTACAACCCGCAGCGCTTGCTGCTGGCGAGCACC
This sequence comes from uncultured Acidobacteriaceae bacterium, assembly GCA_963843005.1. Taxonomy (GTDB): domain Bacteria; phylum Acidobacteriota; class Terriglobia; order Terriglobales; family Acidobacteriaceae; genus Bog-257. The sequence goes on from CAWJIW010000019.1 coordinate 224,760, forward strand.
GGAACGAAGGATCCCAAGGCGTCCGACATCCTCTATATTAAGGCGCTGGCGGCGCCGGACACGGTAAACACCATGCCGGAGGCCACGCTGAAGGCGTTCGCCGATCACGGAGTAATCGAGGGCGTAATGCCTCCCGATGGCGGCGACTGCGAGCAGGTGCTTCAGCAGTTCACCAAGGCCGGCATCGACATCGATGCCCTGGGCGAACAGCTCCAGACGGAGGGCGCGAAGGCGTTCGTGAATTCCTGGAACGAGCTCTTGGGAGTGATCGAGTCCAAGAGCGCGGTCCTCAAATAAGTGAACTCGGTTCATATCAGCCGAGGCGGAGTATGGCTCGGCTGACAGCATCCGGTTATCGCGAGCGGCAGGGGAGTGCCCGAGGTTCCCTCCGTCTTCCGGCCTTTCGGACGGAAGGCTCTGGGTGGCTCCGAGCCTGCTTGCGCATTGCGGAAGCAGTAGTGAAAGGAGCAGCGAGATGTTCGGCAGGTTGCAATCATTGAAGCGTCGTCAAGCGTGGAAAGCCCTGAGTTCGCACTATAAGAAGATAACGGAGCTTTCTCTGCGTAAGCTCTTCGCCGAGGACCCCATGCGCGGGGAACGATTTACGGCTGAGGCGGTCGGCGTTTACCTCGATTACTCCAAGAACCGAATCACCGACGAGACGCTGAAGCTGCTGTTGCAGTTGGCCGAGGAGTCGGATCTGCGCGAGCGGATCGACGCCATGTTTCAGCGGCGAAAAGATCAACGTCTCGGAAAAGCGAGCGGTCTTGCACGTTGCGCTGCGCGCTCCCAAAGACGAAGTCATCAAAGTGGACGGCAAGAACGTAGTGCCCGGCGTTCATGCCGTGCTCGACAAGATGGCGGCCTTCTGCGACCGCGTGCGCAGCGGCGAATGGAAGGGCCATACCGGCAAGCGCATTCGCAACGTGATCAACGTCGGAATCGGCGGCTCCGATCTTGGCCCGGTCATGGCGTACGAGGCGCTGCGCCATTACAGCCAGCGCGACATGACATTTCGCTTCGTCTCTAACGTCGATGGCACCGACTTTGCGGAAGCGGTTTATCGGTCTCGATCCTACCGAGACGATGTTCATCATTTCGTCGAAGACCTTTACCACGCTGGAGACGATGACCAACGCGCACACGGCGCGCGACTGGGCGCTTGCCGGGTTGGGCGGCGATGAGTCGTCGATCGCCAAGCACTTTGTCGCGGTCTCGACCAATGCAGCGGAAGTGACGAAATTCGGCATCGACACCGCCAACATGTTCGAGTTTTGGGATTGGGTCGGCGGGCGCTACTCGATGGATTCGGCGATTGGGCTTTCCACCATGCTGGCGATCGGACCGGAAAATTTCCGCGCCATGCTCAGCGGCTTCCATCAGATGGACGAGCATTTCCGCACGGCTCCGTTTGAGAGCAACCTGCCGGTGCTGATGGGCTTGCTGGGCGTTTGGTACAACGATTTCTTTGGCGCGCAGACCGTTGCGGTGTTGCCGTACGAGCAGTACCTCAAGCGCTTTCCCGCGTATCTCCAGCAGCTCACGATGGAGAGCAATGGCAAGCACGTTACGCTCAAAGGCAAGGAGATTGAGTATCAGACAGGGCCGATTTACTGGGGCGAGCCGGGAACTAACGGACAACATTCCTTTTACCAGCTTATTCACCAGGGGACGAAGCTGATTCCCTGCGACTTCATTGGGTTCTATAAAACGCTTAATCCGCTAGGCCGGCATCACGACCTGCTGATGGCCAATGTTTTTGCGCAGACCGAGGCACTGGCGTTCGGCAAGACCGCCGAAGAGGTGAAGGCCGAGGGAACGCCGGATTGGCTGGTGCCGCATCGGGTTTTCAAAGGCAACCGTCCGTCGAACACAATTATGATGGACGAGCTTACGCCGGAAGCGCTTGGCAAACTGGTTGCGCTTTACGAGCACATCGTCTTCACCGAGGGCACGATCTGGAGCATCGACTCATTCGACCAATGGGGCGTGGAGTTGGGCAAAGTGCTGGCGCAGCGAATCATCCCGGAGTTGGAAAACCCGGACGAGCCATTACTTCATCACGACAGCTCTACTAACAACCAGATTCACCGCTATCGTGCGCGGAAGTAAGCAACTCAGCAATTTTAAACAGCAAGGAGAACGCAATTCATGCAACTTGGAATGGTTGGTCTGGGAAGAATGGGCGCCAACATGGTGCGGCGGCTGATGAAAGACGGACACACCTGTACGGTGTTCGACATGTCGCCCAAGTCGGTGGACGACCTGGTAGAAGACGGTGCCACGGGCTCGTCGTCCATCAAAGATTTTGTCGGCAAGCTGGCGAAGCCGCGCGCGATCTGGCTGATGATTCCGGCCGCGGTGGTGGACTCGACGATCGCCGAGATCGTGCCGTTCCTCGAGGCTGGCGACATTCTGATCGACGGCGGCAACTCGTACTACATTGACGACATCCGCCGGGCGAAGGAGTTGCTCCCGAAGGGAATCAATTACGTGGACGTCGGTACCAGCGGCGGAGTTTGGGGGCTGGAGCGCGGCTACTGCCTGATGATCGGTGGGCCGGATGCCGCTGTGAAGCATCTTGACCCGATCTTCAAGACCATTGCGCCTGGCATAGGCAGACATCCCGCGGACTCCGGGACGCGACAAGGTTGGTGGCACGGCCGAGCAGGGCTATCTGCATTGCGGCCCCAGCGGTGGCGGCCACTTCGTCAAGATGGTGCACAACGGAATCGAGTACGGAATCATGGCGGCTTACGCCGAAGGGCTGAACGTGTTGCACTCGGCCGACGTCGGCAAGCAAACTCATGCCGCGGATGCCGAGACCACGCCACTGCGCGATCCCGAGCATTACCAGTACGACTTCAACCTGGCGGACGTCGCGGAAGTTTGGCGGCGGGGTAGCGTGATTGCGTCGTGGCTGCTGGACCTCACTGCGTCCGCGCTGATCGCCGATCCCACTCTTAGCCAAGTTCGCGGGCGCGTCTCGGACTCGGGCGAAGGACGCTGGACGATCAAGGCGTCGATCGACGAAGCGGTTCCGACGCCCGTCTTGACCACCGCGCTGTACGAGCGGTTCAGTTCGCGCGGCGAAGCCGACTACGCCAACAAACTGCTTTCCGCCATGCGATTCGAATTCGGCGGACACTTGGAGAAATCGGACAAGTAGTATCGAGTGAATACGGAAACTCGACGCGAATCTGAGGAACTGGTATGACGCTGGAAGTGTTGGCTGATCCCGAAGACCGCGGCGGAGCGGGCGGCGGCAATCATCGCCGAAGACGCGCGCGCGGCGGTCGCTGCGCGCGGCAAGTTCTCGATGGCGGTCAGCGGAGGCCACACGCCCTGGGTCATGTTGCGCGCCTTGGCGAATGAGGACGTTCCCTGGGCCGCCGTGGAGATCTTCCAGGTTGACGAGCGCGTTGCCCCGGCGGCGATCCCGACCGAAATCTCACGCACTTACATGAGAGCCTGCTCGAGCACGCGCCTATTTCGCGCGAGCAGATTCACGCCATGCCGGTGGAGATGCCCGATCTCGAACGCCGCGGCGAAACAGTATGCGCCAGACATTGCGAGAGGTGACGGGCTCGCCCGCCGTGCTCGACCTGGCCCACCTTGGCCTCGGCCCCGACGGCCACACTGCTTCGCTGGTGCCGGGAGATCCGGTGCTGAAGATCACGGACGCAGACGTCGGCGTGACCGGCGTTTACATGGGACACCGTCGCATGACTTTGACGTATCCCATGTTGAATCGTTCGCGGAAGATCCTGTGGCTGGTGACGGGAGCCGAAAAGATCGCCATGCTGCCGCGGTTGCAGGCTGGCGACACCACCATTCCGGCGGGCGGAATCAGCCGCGAGCAGGCGGTGGTTCTTGCCGACCGGGCCGCCGCGGGCCAGACAAACTGACAGCTTGATTGTCGCAGCGAGCCTTCGAGCTCACCCTACTTCAGCGGTACAAACACCACGACAGACCGGCGAGGGACCTTCCAACTGTGTCGAGGTCGCGGTCAAGCGACCGTTCGCCGGATCGACCGAGAATAGATTGATCGTGCCGGAATCCTGATTCGCGACGAACAGCCACTTTCCCGTCGGATCGAGCGTGAAGTGGCGAGGCGTTTTGCCGCCGGTCGGTACCCGCTCCACGAAAGACAGCTTCCCGTCGTGCGGATCGATGGCGAACACCGCAATGCTGTCGTCTCCGCGATTCGACACGTAGAGAAATTTTCCTGCCGCATCCACTTCAATCTCGGCCGTGGTGTTCTCGCCCTTGAAATCCTGGGGCAGAGTCGAGATCGTTTGTTCTTCGTGGAGTTTTCCCGATGCCGCATCGTAGGAGAACACCGTGACCGTGGACGACAACTCGTTTACCAGATAGACAAACTTTCCAGATGGCGCGATCGCGAAGTGCCGCGGTCCGGAACCGGGACTAACTTTGACGAATGGCGGGCTGTTGGGCGTAAGGGAACCCGTCTTCGCGTCGAATCGATAGACCAGCAGCTCATCCAGTCCGAGATCAGCGGTAAGGACGAACTGATTGTCGATGCTGGTTTGAATTTCGTGCGCGTGGGGCGTCGTCTGGCGCTCTTTGTTTACGCTGGAGCCAGCATGCTGGACAAACGCGGTGCGCGAACCGAGGCGGCCATCCTTTTCGATAGGGAATACTGCGATGTTCCCGCTGTCGTAGTTCGCGACCAGAAGTATTGGTCCGTCTTGTCCAAAGAAAGGTGTGCGGGCCCGGCTCCCAATGATGAGATCTGCTGCAACAAGGTCAACTTACCTGTGTCGCTCTCGATTGCAAATGCGCTTACAGCGCCGGTGATGGCCGCCGTTGAAAATATCGATCTCATTCACCGCGTATACAGAACCTGCTGGTTTGGATCGACCGCGAGAAACGACGGATTCTCCGTCTCAGCGGCCAGCCCGATGGACTCCGATTCGCCAGAGGCGGGGTCGAACCGGAATGCGTAAATTCCTTTACTGTCTTTGTCGGTGTAAGTGCCGACATAAACCAGGTAACCGAAGTCGGCTGCGGACGCCAGCGTGGCGGCCAAGAAGGTCGCCAGAATGACGAGCCTCGATAATCTCAGGAAGGGGATGCGATGGGTCATCTGAGGATTTTAGTGCAACCAACCCGACTGGCGCGGTAGGACTGAGCCACGGGGCATAGATTAACTTAGATGGACTTTACGAAGTACTGGTTTATGATCGCTGGGCGGCGAAAGGACCGTCTGACTTGCCAACCACCTGGTCACGGGGCCACACATCCTGGGCGGAGCGCATTGACCGGGCCATTGAGCTGGGCGAACGCAGCCCATGGGCGAAGCAGGTTCTGGCCTTTTACTGCCGCGTACTCCAATTTCAGGGCGCGCTCTCCGAAAAATCCGAGGTTAAGCATCGGCGAGCGATTGCCAGCGCAGAGCAATTCCGTGAAGCACTCGATTTGGACGAGGCGGCACGCGCGTTCCCCGCGCTCATTGAGATTGTGGCCGAGAGCGGGCCGCCAATTCTGGCCCAATTGGCCGATCGATTGCGAGCTTCTTCCCAGCGGCATGCGACCGAATTGCTGGAACGCTGGCTGGAGACACCAGACTTATCGGACAACGGGAGCACCTTCTTTGCACGGGTCCTATTGCAGCCTCAGGCCGAGCAACTAGCGCTCGGTCTGGAACTCGAACCGCACACTAATGCAGAGAAGGTGTGCCCTGTCTGTCTATCCCGCCCTCAGCTTGCGGTGATCCGGCCCGAGGGTGATGGCGGTAAGCGCTCGCTGCTTTGTTCGTTTTGCATGTCGGAATGGGAGTTTCGCAGGATTCTCTGCCCAGCGTGCGGGGAAGAAGACCATGAAAAACTCCCGCGATATACCGCGGAGGGCATCTCCGCCGTCAGAGTCGAAGCTTGTGACACCTGTAACCGTTACCTTAAGTCGGTCGACTTGACCGTGGATGGCCACGCCGTGCCCGTGGTTGACGAAATTGCTACTGCTCCCCTGGACTTGTGGGCGGCGGAGCATGACTACCGGAAAATCCAACTCAACCTCGTCGGTTTCTAGCGCCATTTTTCGAACTTCCCGAATCGCTCAGGGCCTCACCAACATCGTGTTAATTGAAAGCGGCGGTAGAACTCGATGATGTAAAAATAAAGAAGAAAAAGGTAGGAATAGAAAAAGGTAGAGATAAAGAGAAAAAGAAGATACTGAGGTAGAAGGAAATGAGAGGTAAAGAAGATGAGATAGATAAGACTATGAGACTGAGAAGAGTAGGATGGGATAAACTGCACTAGAAACGAGAGAAAAGCTAGACTAACTAGAGACAGAAGGTGCGGATCTACTATGACTCTAACCTAGGGGGTGAGACAAAAATGGCTGCCGCGGTCGGTGTAGAGAGCGCAGAATAGCGCTTTACGCTCGATCACTTCCCGCAATCCGACGGTGACCGCTGCCGTGAATGCTACCGCCACCAGTGGGGCATAGAAGATCTCGCTCGAGGCGACGACGAGAAACACGAACAGGTCGAACCAGCGCTCGACCAGCAACCAGCGATGACGGCTGCCGTCGAAGTCCAGCAGCATGCCCGGCAGCGGCCGCCTCGGGTGCAGTTTGCCTCACCAACATCGGAATTGACGGAATGTCTGGCGCGATGTAATCTCTTCTGCGTTTGTCCCCGGGTTCCGTTCTTTGCATCGAGTCACGGCTGGTGAGATGTGAATCGAGCATCTGGCAATTCGAGCGTTCTTTCAGTCCACGCAACGCTCGGCATTTGTTTCTCCAATGTCCTTACGTCGAATTGTTTTCGTTCTCCAATAGGAGGTTCGCGCTATGGATGTTTCTAGACGTTCATTCGTAAAGACTGGGTTGGCGGGAGTCGTCGGACTGACCGCATTCGGCTTCGATGCCGAACCAATTTATGCGCAAACCCAGGGACTGAAGATTTCCCGCACCACGGAAACGCGCAGCACCTGCCCCTACTGTGCCGTGAGTTGCGGAGTCATCATCCACACCATCGGCGACAAGGCGAAGAACGTCACCGCGCAGGTGGTGCATGTGGAAGGCGATCCCGACCACCCCATCAATCGCGGCACGCTTTGCCCCAAGGGCGCGTCTCTGGAGCAGGACATCCTGAACGATCGCCGGCTGCTGAAGCCGCAGGTGCGGCGTCCGGGATCGGACCATTGGGAAGATATCTCGTGGAACCAGGCCATCGACGAGATCGCGCACTGGACCAAGAAGACGCGCGACGACGACCTTCATCGAGACGGACGCCAAGGGCAACACCGTCAACCGATGCGAGTCGATCGCCTTCACCGGCGGCTGTACCGATACCAACGAGTTCAATTACCTCGTCGTGAAGACAATGCGTTCGATGGGGGTGGTGCGCCTGGAAAACCAGGCGCGTGTTTGACACGGCCCCACGGTCTCAAGTTTGGGACCAACTTTCGGACGCGGGGCGATGACCAACGGCTGGATCGACATCAAGAACACCGACATGATGTCTGATCATGGGCGGCAATCCGGCTGAGAACCATCCTTGCGGTTTCAAGTGGGCGGTCGAGGCCAAGCGCAATCGCGACGCCAAGATCATCGTGATCGATCCGCGCTTTACCCGCACCGCTTCCCAGGCCGACCTTTTCCTGCAAATTCGTGCCGGCAGCGACATCGCTTTCCTCGGCGGCGTCATCAACTACGCGCTCCAGAACAATCGCGTCGCACACGAGTATCTCGTCAACTACACCAACGCAGCGTTCCTCATCAAAGACGGCTTCAAGCTGCCCGACGACGGCCTGTATTCCGGCTTCAACCCCGAGACCAAGACCTACGACAAGTCCACCTGGAATTACCAGGCGGGCGGCAACGAGACTGGCAAAGCCGCTGCGGCCGGCGCCGCGCTGGTGAATGCCGCCGACCATCCTCAGGCGCAAGCTGCCCATGCTTGCAGCCGCGCGGCAGCCGGTGCAAGCTCAGGCAGCGCCTCCTCCGCCGCCTTCGTTGCCACCGAACATCGCCTACGATCTCTCGCTCGAGCATCCGCGCTGTGTCTATCAACTGCTCAAGCAGCAGTACTCGCGCTACACGCCCGAGATGGTCGAGCGCATCACGGGCATCCCGCAAGACCAGTTCCTGAAGGCCGCCGACCTGTTCACCTCCATCCGCAAAGATGGAGACATGAAGAAGGTTGCCACCGTCATCTACGCGGTCGGCTGGACCCAGCATAGCTTCGGCACCCAGATCATCCGCACCGCCGCCATGTTGCAGCTGTTGATGGGCAACGTCGGCCGCGCCGGCGGTGGCGTGAACGCCCTGCGCGGACACTCCAATATTCAGGGCGCAACCGACATGGCCGGCATCTTCGACATTCTGCCCGGATACCTCAAGATGCCGAGTCCCACCGACAAGGACCTGAAGACATTCCTCGACCGCGTGACGCCCAAGGCTTCCAAGCCCGATGGATGGGAATCGTTCAATTACTGGTCGAACACGCCCAAGTTCATGGTTTCGTTCCTCAAGGCCATGTACGGTCCCGCGGCAACCAAGGAAAACGATTTCGCCTTCAACTACCTGCCCAAGATCGATCGCAAGTACTCGTGGGTGGAAAACTGGAACGACATGTACGAGGGCAAGGTCAAGGGATTTTTCGCCTTCGGCATGAACGGAGTGATGATCGGCCCCGACACGCAAGAAGAACATCGACGCCTTGAAGAAGGCCGATTTTCTGGTGGTCTGCGAGATTTATCCCGACGAGACCAGTGCATTCTGGGAAGCTCCCGGCACCACGCCCGAGGAGATGAAGCAGATCAACACCACCGTCTATCGGCTGCCGGGCGCCGGCTTTGCCGAGAAAGACGGAACCATGGTCAACTCGGCGCGCTGGCTGCAGTGGAAACATGCCGCCGTCCCCACTCCCGGCGACTGCCGCCTCGACCAGGACATCCTGGCGCAGATCTTTCTTGAAGATCCGCGAGCTGTACAAAAAGGAAGGCGGAAAATTCCCCGATCCCATCCTGAACGCCTCCTGGACCTACACGCTTCCCGATCATCCGTCGCTCGCCGAGATCGCCAAGGAAATCAACGGCAAAGCGATCGCCGATTTCAGCGACGAGAAGATCTGGAGTCTCGTTCAAAGCCGGCCAACAGTTACCCGGTTTTGCCATGTTGCGCGACGACGGCACCACCATGTGCGGCAACTGGCTCTACTGCGGATCTTGGACCGAAGCCGGGCCCATGATGCAGCGGCGCGGTACCGAAGATCCTTCTGGTCTGGGAATTTATCCCAACTGGGGATGGTCGTGGCCGGCCAATCGCCGCGTGCTCTATAACCGCGCTTCCTGCGATCTCACCGGCAAGCCCTACGATCCCACACGCAAGCAGGTTTGGTGGAACGAGACCGCGCAGAAGTGGGTGGGCAACGATGTCCCCGACTTCAAGCCCGACTCCAAGCCCGACGAGCACATGGGCCCGTTCATCATGAATCCCGGAAGGTGTCGGACGCATCTTCGTTCCTCTTGGCGCCTTCGCCGACGGTCCCATGCCCGAGCATTATGAGCCCATCGAGAGTCCAATCTTGAATCCTCTGCACCCCGATCAGTCGAGCAATCCGGTGGTCAAAAAGTTCAAGACGCCATTGGACAAGTACGCCAAGACCGAACGAAGGTTACAACATCATCTGCACCACCTACCGGCTCACCGAGCACTATCACTACTGGACCAAGAACAATCCCATGAACGTCGAGCTGGTGCCGGAGCCCTTTGTTGAGATCCCTGCCGAGCTCGCCGATCAAATGGGAATTCGCGGCGGGGAAAAGATCAAGGTCAGCAGCATTCGTGCCGACTACATCGCCAAGGCGATGGTCACCAAACGCATCAAGCCAATGATGGTTGACGGCAAAAAGCTCTACCAGGTCGGTATTCCCATTCACTGGGGCTTCAAGGGAATTTCCGAGGATTTGGGCCGCACCTCGAAGATGCCGGCCAATCGGCTCACCCCGACGGTGACCGACCCCAATGCCTACACACCGGAATTCAAGGGCTTCCTGGTGAAGCTCGAGAAAGTATAGGGAGGCGCGAGATGGCCGATCGAAAAACACTCCAGATCCAGCAAATCTCGGCCCATCCCGGACCCATTGCCGGCAAGGGCATGTCGCGCGAGTCGGAGGTCTGCAAGCTCATCGACACCACCACCTGCATCGGCTGCAAGGCGTGCGAAGTCGCCTGCGTGGAATGGAACGACATGCCGTTCCAGGAGACCAGTTCGACAACACCTACCAGACCATGCCCGACACCAACTGGAACTACTGGAACCTCATCAAGTTCAACGAGGACCAGCACTCCGACGGCAGCTTCGCCTGGCTGATGCGCAAACACCAGTGCATGCACTGCGAAGATCCGGGCTGCTTGCGCGCCTGTCCGGCCGACGGCGCGATCGTGCAATACGCCAACGGCATCGTCGATTTCCAGCAGGAAAACTGTATCGGCTGCCAGTTCTGCGTTTCCGGATGTCCTTTCAACATTCCCAAGTTCAACCCGGCAACCAAGAAGGTGTACAAGTGCACGCTGTGCTCCGACCGCGTCGGAGCGCGGGTCTGGAGCCCGCCTGCATCAAGTCCTGTCCCACCGGTTGCCTGCACTTCGGAACCAAAGACGACATGAAGTTTCTCGCCGAAAAGCGTGCGACGCAGCTTGCGCGATGTATCGGGCTTTAAGGACGCAGGCGTGTACGACCCCGACACCATCGGCGGCACGCATGTGATCTACGTTCTGCATGACATCACCAAGCCGGAGAAATACGGCAACCTTCCGGCGAAACCGCGAATTCCTCTCAGCTTCACCATTTGGAAGGAGTGGTTCAAGCCGATCGGCCTGTTTGGCGCAATGCTCGGATTCGTCGGCGTAGTCATGCATTACGTCTTCGAAGGGCCGCGCCGCGAGCAGCCCGCTCCGCCGATCAAACAGATTGTTCCGCCACCACCACCAGCAGGGAAGGAGAACTAGATGGCGACCTCAGCCAATCGCTTTGAGCATCGGACCAACGCCATCGACCGCCTGGGTCGCACCGTGGTGTACGAAGGAGAGTTGCTGCGTCATCCGGTGTACACCCGCTTCCTGCACTGGATGGTAGGCATCTTCTTCTTCCTCGCGCTGCTGTCGGGCTTCGGCATTTACCTGCCGTGGATCTTCCGCTTCTTCACGCCGCTGTTCGGCGGCGGAGCGATGACGCGCTTGCTGCATCCCTGGTTCGGGCTGGGCTTCGTCTTCTTCTTCGCGCTGCAGGTCGTCGAACTGGTGGAGCGTGATGCGCTGGACGCCTTCCGACACCAGCTGGATGAAGCGCATCAGGAGTTACATCCGCAACGAAGACGCCATGGAGCCTGCCGACGTCGGCTTCTTCAACGCCGGCCAGAAGCTTCAGTTCTGGGAGATCGTCGGCGGCTGCATCGCCTACGTGATCACCGGCGTGATCATGTGGTTCCCGGAAATCTTCGGCAGAGTTCTCGTGGCCATCTCCTACGTGATCCACGACATTTCTGCGCTGGTGATGCTGTTCGGCATCTTCTTCCACATCTACCTCAGCACCTTCGGCGAGCCGCATACCATTCAGGCCATGACGCGCGGCACCGTGAGCGAGCCTTGGGCGTGGACGCACCATCCAGCGTGGTACAAGGACGTCACCGGGCGCGATCCCTACCAGGCAATGGACGAGGCGCAACAACGTCTCAATGGGACACGATTCAAAAGGACGTTATTTCGCCTGCAGTCTACTCCGCCACCATCGGGCAAAGGATAGCCGTATGCCATCGGTGCCGGACTCCTGGCAGTTCTGGAAGAAGTGAAGAACGCGACATCGAGTTCATGCGCGTCGACGCAGGCTCGGCTGCCGCAATTCTCCCTGCCATGTGCTGAGGACGAGCGCCGCTGGTATTCTGGTTATGGTTATCGATTCATCAGACCGTAACCTGACATGTCCGATCCAAACAACTCCGAATCCCATCCCGCCATTGAATCCACCGAATCATTCGATCAACTGCTCTTCCGAGTACGAGAAGAGCCACTCGCGCCTGGCTGAAGATGGCGGCAAACAGCTTGAGGGCACGGTGATTGCCGTCTCCGCCGATTCCGTCTTTCTCGATATCGGTTTCAAGTCCGAAGGAATCCTTCCGCTGGCCGATTTCCAGAGCAAAAGCGAGACCGTCAAGCCGGGCGACAAACTTCTGGTTTCCGTGAAGGGCCGGGATCCCGACGGCTACTATCAACTTTCCCGTACGCCGGATTGCGCGTCCGAAAGATTGGTCTGCGCTGGAGCAAGCTTTCGCCGGCAAGGCGACTCTCGTCGGTACCGTGACAGAAGTGGTGAAAGGTGGATTGAGCGTGGACATCGGAGTCCGGGCGTTCATGCCCGCATCGCGCAGCGGAACTCGTGACGCCGCCGAGATGGCGAAGCTGGTGGGGCAGGAAATTCAATGCCGCATTACCAAGCTGGACGTGACCGAGGAAGATGTCGTGGTCGATCGTCGCGCGGTGATGGAAGAGGAGGCTCGCTCGATCAAGGAGCGCCGATACGCCGAAATCCGCGAAGGCGACATCGTGCGCGGAGTAGTCCATAGCCTGACCGATTACGGCGCATTCATCGATTTGGGTGACCTCGACGGTCTGTTGCATGTTAGCGACATCGCCTGGAGGCGCGTCAACAAAGCGGAAGACGTTCTCACGGTCGGAGAGGAAATCGAGGCAAAAGTTCTGAAGATCGATTCTGAAAAGCAGCGCATTTCGCTCGGCATGAAGCAGCTCCAGCCGCACCCTTGGGATTCGGTCCCGGAGAAGTACAAGCAGGGCGATCGCATCCGCGGGACGGTCACTCGTGTCGCGGACTTTGGCGCGTTTGTCGAGCTCGAGCCGGGAGTCGAGGGCTTGGTGCACATCTCCGAAATGTCGTGGGCCAAAAAGGTCAGAACGGCTGGTGACCTGGTTAAGCCGGGAGACGTCGTCGAAGCCGTGATTTTGGGAATCAAGATGAGTGAACGGCGCATTTCTCTTGGCCTCAAGCAGGCGCTGGGGGACCCGTGGGCCGACGCCGCACAGAAATATCCCGTTGGCTCGGCGATTGAGGGCACCGTTACCAGCCTGCCCAAGTTCGGCGCGTTTGTGCAGCTCACTGAGGGAGTCGAAGGCCTTGTTCACATCAGCGAAATCAGCGCAGAAAAACGTCTGAATCACCCGCAGGAAGTGCTGAAAGTCGGACAAAACGTCAAAGCCCTGGTGCTCGCCATCGATCCTGAGAAGCGGCTCATCCGGCTGAGCATGAAGCAGCTGGTGCCGACCGGTCTGGATGAATACTTGGCCGAACACCAGGTTGGCGACGCGGTGACAGGCCGGGTCGCTGAAATTTCTGAAAGAATGGCACGAGTAGAACTGGGAGAAGGCGTATTCGCGACTTGCCGGCTTAGTGGCGAAGAAGTGGCTGCCCTGGAGAACAGCGGTGGCTCCGCTGCTAACATTTCGGCCCTCGGCTCCATGCTGATGGCCCGCTGGAAGGGCGGCGCCGCGACCGGCCCGTCCCGGACAGAGCCCATTCGGGAGGGGCAGATTCGCAAGTTCCAGGTCACCAAGCTTGATCCTGCCACCAAGCAGATCGATCTGACAATGATATGAAAGCCGGGTTAGGCGGGCGGCCGACCCTTCCACCACACCGCCACGCTGATAGCCGCTCGCGGGCGACTCAGAGGTTACGGCCTCCCGAGCCTTTCCACTTCCCACAAAGGCAACCATTCGCTGTTGGGTCTACTCCGCATGCCCGCCCAGTAACCAGGGGTAATTTTCCAGATGAGTTTTGGCTTGATTGCGAGTAAGCTTTATGCCATCCGGCACTGGACGAAGTATGACCGCCGCATCATTCTGTGATTTGGCAGGTGAATGCATCATTACGCTGATGCGGGTGAAACGGTTTTGTTAACTGGTGGCGCAGTTCGCGACTTGGATTTTGAGCTGCACGGTTAAGGCACTTTACAACGATTGGGCGCGACGTCCGTTCGCATTTGCACGACAAAATGGCCAATTGAGGCCCAAAGGGAGGAATAAATGAAGAATTTCTCGACGATGATCTTTCTTGGTGGACTGGTGGCGCTGTTTGCAGTTATGCCAGCGGCGGCGCAGACGTCTTTCGGCAATCAACTCAACGTGGCTTTCAAAGCTCCGATGGCGTTTTACGCCGGCGATGCGAAGATGCCAGCCGGCTCGTACCATATCATGCAGGGCGTTGGCCCAGAAATGCTCGTAGTCAGGAGCGACAAAGGCCATCATGAGGCCATTATCCCTTACACCGCGATCTCGAATCCCGAGGCGCCGCCCAAAAATGTCGAAGTCACTTTTAACAAGTACGGGAACGATGAGTATCTGAACTCGATCAAGTTTGGAAGCATATCGAGCAGGAACAGCACTTGGCTCCTGAAGATCAATCCCAGCGCGGCTGAGCAGGCTGCAGCCAAGGCTGCGAGTGCGACCGCTCATACGATCGAAGGCACCACCGCGACGAAATAGAGCAATTTCGGCGAAGAGTCGAACGGCACCAGTTCTGCACACTCACGTGTCTGGTGCTGTTTGGTTCGCAAAGGGCATAAGGGCAGCCGACGCACTGCCCTTATTCGTTCTGCCGCGGATCACTTGCCAGTGAGGTTGCAATCTGAGTACTATCCCAATTTAAGCCAGAACATTCCTCGCAGGGGTTAGCCGCGAGTCCGCCGCGACCTGTCCCGAGGAGTCTAGAGTCGAATGTTGCGACTAATCCGTGAACTGATTCGTCCGTACCGTGGCTCGCTGTTGGTCATTCTGCTGGCGATGCTGGTGGAAACTGCGATGAGCCTCGCCACGCCCTGGCCGCTGAAAGTCATCATCGACAACGTTGTGGGCCACCACAAAATGTCGCCCTGGCTGGCCGATCTGCTGCATCCCTGGATGGATGGCCGACACCAGATGCACATCGCGGCGCTGGCGGCGATCGCTTACGTAATCATTGCGCTGCTGGGCGCCCTCGCAACCTACATCGACAACTACTACACCGAGAGTGTCGGCCAGTATGTTGCCCATGACCTTCGCATGCGCACCTTTCATCACCTGCAGCGGCTGTCTCTGGGTTACTACAACACTCACCAGACCGGCAACTTGCTCAGTACGATCACGACTGACATACAGACGATCCAGGGTTTTGCTTCGTCCTCGACCCTGAACATCCTCGTCGACATGCTCACCATCGTCTGCATGTTGGCCTTGATGTTCTGGCTCAACTGGGACTTCACCCTGATCGCCATCGGAGTGACGCCTTTCCTGCTGTTCTTCGTTTCGCGCTTTAAAAAAGCCGTGAAAAAAGCAACGCACGAGGTTCGCAAGGAACAATCCGACATCGTCGCGGTGGTCCAGCAAGGTCTGGAATCGATGCAGGCCGTCAAGGCTTTTGGACGGCAGGACCAAGAGCAGGAGCAACTTCGGGAGGTTAGTCACGCGACGGTAAGCGCGGCGCTCAAGGCACGCAGCATCAAAGCGGTTTTGTCTCCCGTGGTAACGGTGACGGTAGCAGTATGCACCGCTGTGGTTTTGTGGCGCGGCGCTTATCTGATTCTGGCCGGAGTCATGACGGTTGGCGCCTTGACCGTTTACCTGTCGTATCTCAGTAAATTCTTCAAGCCGGTGAAGGACCTCGCCACCACCACTAATGCGATTGCGCAGGCCGCGGTGGGAGTCGATCGCATCCGCGCCATCCTCGAAACCGATACCATCATTCCGGAAAAGCCTGACTGCCATCGATGCGCCGCCGGTGCGCGGCGAGGTCGAATTCGAACACGTGGCCTTCGCCTATGACGTCAAGAATCCTGTGCTGCAGGATGTCAGCTTTACCATCAAGCCCGGACAATTGGTGGGCATCGTAGGCCCAACCGGCAGCGGCAAGTCAACCGTGGTCAGCTTGATTCCGAGGTTCTACGATCCCGTCAAGGGAACGGTCAAAATCGACGGCCATGACATACGGGATTTCAAATTGAAATCGTTGCGTGAACACATCGGTTACGTTTTGCAGGACACGGTGCTGTTTCACGGCACCATCGCGGAGAATATCGCGTTCGGACGGCCTACCGCGAGTCGCGAGGAAATCATTGCGGCGGCTGAACTGGCCAATGCCCACGAATTCATCTCCAAGATGGCCCAGGGCTACGACACCATGGTGGGCGAACGCGGATCGACGCTTTCCGGCGGGCAGCGGCAACGCATCGGGATTGCTCGTGTCATGGTTCGGAACAATCCGATTCTGCTGCTCGATGAGCCGACTGCGGCTCTCGACAGCGAATCCGAAAAGCTGGTGATTGAGGCGCTGGAACGTCTTATGAAAGGACGCACTGTAATTACCATTGCGCACCGGCTGACGACCATCCGGGACGCCGACCAGATTATCGTGATCGCGGGTGGCGTCGTGGCGGAAAGCGGCACGCATGACGAACTCATGGCAAAGAACGCCATTTACGCGCAACTGCACCGCACCCAATTTGATGAGGCGGCCTCGGTCGCCGGGTCTTGAGTCTCCCTGACAGGGAGCCACCAGAAAGCTGAAATGGAAACGCCATGTCACGCTCATTGATCGTTCTGCCTGATGATTCCGCGCGTCCGATTCTTGACGCCATCAACCAATCTTCCAAGTCGCTCCGCATCAAAATGTTCGTCTTTTCCGATCCCGCCGATTCTACAGGCGGTGATCGCCGCCCAAAAACGCGGCGTGTCGGTGCGGGTGATGCTCAATCCCGCGCGCCGCAGTGGCGAGTCGGAGAACGAGGAGACCCGGACGACTGCTGAAGTCAGCAGGCGTCAGCGTGCTCGACAGCAACCCTCAGTTCGACCTGACCCACGAAAAATCCATGGTGGTGGACAATCAGACGGCTTTCATCATGTCGTTCAACTGGGAGCCCAAAGATCTGACTGAGACCCGGGATTATGCGGTCGTCACCAGCGCCCACCATGAAGTCGCTGAGGTCATGGAGTGTTTCGATGCCGACTGGGATAGGAAACCATTTACGCCGGGAGAAAACTCGCACCTGATCTGGTGCGTCGGCAACGGACGAGAGCGCATCGGCAGATTCATTGACGAGGCCAAACACACCCTCTGGCTTCAGAACGAGCGCTATCAGGACCCAGCCATCATTGAGCGCCTCGTGCGCGCCAGCGAACGGGGCGTAAAAGTGCACGTGATGGCTCGGCCGGCCCACAAACTCAAAAAGGAAAAGCTGTTGGAAGGTGTCGGCGGCTTGCGGATTCTTGACGATGTGGGAGTGAAGATCCATAAGCTCAAGGGACTCAAGCTCCATGCCAAATTACTGCTGGCTGACAACGTTCGAGGCATCGTCGGATCGATCAACCTCGCACCCGGCAGTTTTGACAGCCGCAGGGAATGCGCCATCGAGGTACGCGATGAGGATGTCGTCGGACGCCTGCACGAAGTGACCCACGCCGACTGGGAGAACTCGCATCCTCTGGATCTGACGGACGAGGGACTGTTGGCTGAGCTGGAGGATTACGACGAGAACGCCGCCGAAGATCTGGCACTCGACACCCACGGCGAAAAACATCAAGAAGCACTGATCCGGTCACTTTCGAATCAAGTGCTTGCCTAAAAAGACCTGAGCAGAAAGCGAAAGGCCAACCAGTTACGGTTGACCTTTGCGATGTTGGGGATGAGTTATTGGGCTAGGTCAACGGACGGTTTTCGGGGCTGCTGGCGAAATGGTCACGGTTGCACTCAGATTGATGGCGATCGCGCATGGGCTGGCCGAGCAACTTGCCGTCGGTGCATGACCCGCATGTTATAACGTTGGTTATAACGTACATTTTCTTACTCAGCTCGGTGTGCCGGGAGGGCAAAAATAGAGGCCCACGGTCCCGCGGAGCAGGACTCGTGGGCCTCGAGGTTGGAAAACTCACCGGACCAAACGGAATGTCCGGGAGACCGCGTGAAGTCGCTTAGGGCAGGATGACCAATTCCGGCTTGCTGCCGCCGCCCATTCCGTAAGTTGCTCCGGGATAGAACGCGCCGGCATCGTACTTGTAGCAGCCGGGAGTGTTCGCTTTGACGGTGATCTGCTTGTTGGCGCCGCCGATGATCGGGTCATCCGGATCAAACGGCGAGTCGGTGCCGAACGAGACCATGAAGCCGGTGTTCTTGTTCGAGGTCATCCAGACCGTGGTCGTGCCCTTCTTGATGCAGAAGAACTGATTGTTCTTCGCATTGGGAATGCCGGGCTTCACGTTGGAAGAGTTGCCCGCCTTGGTGATGTCGATGGTGCAAGGGGCCGAGGCGGAGCCGCAGGTGTTAGCTGCATTGCACAGGCTCGCGGGTTGGCCTCATCACACACGTATTTGCTCTTTTTCTGCGCCTGCGCCACGGCACAGGTCAACAGCACGATGCAAATCACGATCAGCAATCGGTGCCGAGCTGTCTTTGAGTCCTCATATTCCACCTCGTTTGAAGTGATAATGCGTCCTAGACACGCGCGTCTGCGCGGTATGACTGCGACGACCGCTGATTCGACAAGCGCGATTATGGCTGGTCGACGCGGACAACAGTCGCGTCGCGGCAAAACCGTACGAGACGGATGCGCGACCGGCAGCTAGTTCTCCGACGTGCCCTTCCAGTCGATGATGTTGCTCAGCCGCCAGGCGTTCTGGTTCAACTCGATCTGCAGTTCGCCGTCCTTGTTGATGGTGAACTGGCAGGCCGGATACAGTACGCCAGCGCTCTTGCTCTTGTCCTGATCGTTGATTTGGATCTCTCCGGCGGTCAAGTTGAAGGACTGACTCTGAGTGTCCGCGTAAGCTTCGCCGAAAGTGATTTTGCGGTTGGTGACGAAACGAATGGTCCGCCCGGTCGGCGTGGGAATCATGCGGATGAACGACAGGTCGTAGCCCAGCGTGCCGGGAATCTGGATGCGGCCCACCGCCGGCATCTTTTCCAACGCGTTCACCAATCCCTGGTTCTGGCCCTTCTGGAACGCCTCGACCAGAGCCTGCCGGGTTTCGGGCGTGGAGAACTCGTAGATGATGACCGTAACTCCGACATTGCGCCCCAGTTGGGTGCTGGTGCCATAGGCGGTGGCGTCGATGGTTTCGTACTTGTCCCGGGCAAATCCGGGCACGCATGTCAGCGCCATCACCACCAGAAGGACGACGGCAACGTGATTTCGATACAGTGTTCATAAATCTCCTCCGTTTCTGTGGAACAATAAACAATAACGGTTCTGCTGACCGGCCACGGGCCGCCCTGCACGCGGTAATGCTAATGCTGCTGCAATTGAAACGGTAATTGGTAAAAGTGCTGAATTCAAGACAAAAATTTCGTGTTGGCAGCGATAGACCATAATCAAGCGCCCGCTGGAATGCCTTTCCGAGACCAACCTTGGGAATCAGATTCGTGCCTCACGCCGGGTTGCCCAAAGAATCTTCGAGCGGGCCAATGCAAGTTCTGCTAATATCAGCTGTATCGTATTAGCTCTATTTGCGCTGCGCTATGCTGCGAGTGACGCGCGGCGAGCGGAAGCCCCCTGCTGGAGATTGCCTGCTGTCATATGTGGGCGACCCCGAATCTCTAATAAGCCGGCTGGGAACGGCCGGCACCAACCGCAAAGAGAGGTAAGAACGCATCCATGAATACGAACGTGAAGTCAAAAGCTGCAATCAGTGCAATGGCGATCCTAATCGTTCTGACGCTGATGTTGGGCACCGCCGCCGCGCAGAGCCAGACGATCCAGGGCGTGATCAATGGACGCAGTGGCCCCACCATGTCAGTGCAGACGGATGGCGGAAACATAACAGTGCTACTCAATGGGAACACCCAGGTTGAGGACGTTGCAGGCATCTTCCACGCCCGCAAGACGCAGATGGGAGTTACCGCTCTCGTACCCGGACTGGCGGTCAAGGTGAAGGGGAGCTACAACGCCCAGAACCAGCTTGTAGCCGATACGGTCCAGTTCAACGGTAAGTCCCTGCAGACTGCTTCTGACATTCAAGCGGGCATGGCACCGGTGGAGCAGCAGACGCAGCAACAGAAGCAAGAACTGGCCGCGCAGCAGGCAAAGCTGCAGCAGCAACAGGCCGAGCTCCGCCATGAGCAGCAGGTGCAGGCGCAGCACGCAGAGGAAATCGCCGCGAACGAAGCTGCCGTCGCCGCCGTCAACAAGCGCTTCGGCGAACTGGGCGAGTACAACATCTGGGATGAGGTCACGGTGCTATTCGGAAACGACAAGGTCACCGTGGATCCTCAGTACTACCCCAAGTTGCTGGCGCTGTGCCAGAAGGCCTTGACTGTTAAGGGCTACGTGATTCAGGTGAAGGGCTACGCCTCCGCCGTCGGCTCTGCGGCCTTGAACCAGAAGCTGAGCCAGGAGCGGGCAGCCAACGTAACCGAGTATTTAGAGCAGAAAGGCGGCATTCCGCTAACCAATATCCTCGCTCCAGGCGCGATGGGCACGAGCAAACAGGTAGCACCTGACACCACTACCGAAGGCCAGGCGGAAAATCGCCGCGTCGTCGTCCGAGTGCTGCAGAACAAAGGAATCGCCGGAACATAGAACGTGATCCCCTAAGAGGGGCCGGGCGACCGGTCCCTCGTTTTCTTGCGGCCCGGAAATTGTGAGTCCCCACAAAGCTCCGGATGTCGCTTCCTCGGTGTTGCCCTACGACGATCACCTTTTTCGCACCTCCAAGTCTTGAATCGGAATGACCTCGACGCTAATGCACTACGAAAATGAGTTGACTTCGGACAGGCACGGCTTCGTCTGTGGACCGGCAGATTTTTCACACGCGAGCTCGCAAAGCCAAGAGGTCCTCGGGTGCTGCAATACTCCAGTAGCCTGGTCGTGTAATAATCCATCCAAGGTTTCGCTCGAGCCGACCGGGGGTGGGAAATCATGGCGGGGACCGTGGCGCTGGTTGTCTTCTTCACGCTGACGGCGTTGGGAGTTGTGCTGTACGCGGCTTATTGTGAGGCCGGAGAGGACTTGCCGTGCAAGAAATCCCGACGGCAACGCGCGTCAGCATCTGTCGCCGTGAAGGATTCCATCGGGCCTAAAAGCAGTTAGCCTTGCTAGGTGCTTTTGCGGCGCGACGAAAACAGTATGCGGCTCTGAGGGTCGTTCTGCGGTGGTTGGAGGGCGGAGGACGAAGTTTTGGCGGAGGCGGCTTCCGGCGCTAGAATAAACTGCTCGTTTCCCGCAGCGAATTGTCAGCTTGGCAGTTGCTCTCGGTGCTTGCCGACGCACTGGAGATATCAATCTAAAAAGGACCTCAGATGAGAACCAGATTCGTATTTTGTGCGGTCGCGATTAGTCTTTTGTCTTCGCTTGCACTGGCGCAACAGGTTTCGGTGAACTACGACCACAACGCGAACTTCTCCCAGTATCATACGTACGCTTGGGGATCGAACAACACCAACCAGATCAAAAACTCAATTCTGGCCCAAGTAGCGCAGCAGGACATCGAAGCTGCCATGCAACAAAAGGGATTGCAAAAGGTTCAGGAGAGCCAGAATCCTGACATTATCCTGGCCGCCAGCGGAGGCGAGCGGGAGCAGACTTCGTACAATGCCTGGGGCATGCGTGGCATCGGTGGCGGCATGGGCGGAATCAGTCCTCAAGAGAACGTCGAGGCTACGATGGTGGTGAGTCTGTACGACGCGAAGCAGCAGTCGCTGATTTGGCGCGGCATAGCCCAGAACACCCTGAACAACAACGGCAATAAGAACCAGGAAATGGTGGAGAAAGCCGTCCAGAAGATGTTCAAGCAGTGGCCGAAGCAGTAAGCGGCACTTCGGATCCACGAGGTCCCAGGCCGTTTCGTTCAGACACTCGGACCTCTGCCAGCACGAGTTGACAGGGCAACGCTTCGGTCGCTCAGCACGAGCGCAGGATCGAACTCGACTTCCGAACTTTCATTGCACGAGAAGGGGAACTAATGTCTTTGACCCAGCTTGGTTGGCGTTCTTGCGTTGTCCGTTTTTTGTTGGTAGTCGCGGTGCTGGGTGCGAGCGCGCAAGCCGAGAAGATCCGCGTTCACTATGACAAGTCCATCGACTTTACAAAGTACAAGACGTACGGATGGGCCCCGGTGGGCGCCGTTGCCCACCCCATGCTCGCGCTGGATGTCGTGGGCGCCGTGGACCAGGAAATGGCTGCGCACGGATTGACGAAAGTTCCGGCCAACCCCGACCTCATCGTTCAGATCTACGGCGCAGTCGACGCTGAAGTGAGCATGACGTCGAACAATCCGATTTACAACGCGACTGGCGGCATTCCCCCATTCGATCCCAGCATGACTTCGCCGGGAAACTCGCTGTATTGGGACGGTTACTACGGAAATTCCACGGTTGTCGTGCATCCGGGCCAGTTGGTCATTGACCTCATCGACGCCAAGGCCAAGAAACTGGTGTGGCGCGGTGTGGGGTCCGAAGCCATCAGCCCTAATAACCCCGACAAACTGATGGACGAAGCGAACAGCACCGTCAGCAAGTTGTTCAAGGATTATCCGGTGAAGAAGTAGCCTCGCGCAGTCGCGGCGGTTTTGCCTGGATTATCCATGGGTATTTTGAACAGAGTTGCGAGAGATGCAGTACTGATGCTGGTTCAGAACATCTTTGGATTTTCAACCTAAGACAACACCCGTCGGAGCCCGGAGATACAAGGCTCAGGCTACGAAAGCGAACTCCCTCAGCGGCTAAAAGCCGGACGCAGGAAGCGGTTTACGGCACGGCTGAAGCCGTGCCCCTTCAAAACTGTGAAGCCTGGGAATAATGCCCTTTCTATGGCTGTTGTAACGCACAATTCATCTACGGCAGTAACTCATAAGGCGCATAGAAATTTTGGATTGGACTCGCCCTTGAGACTGGGGCAGACTCAGCCCCATAGAGGCGGAAGTGGGCCCGGGTGAGGTTTCTGTGCGAAGCGTGAGCGATCGTTCCGTCACAAGCGGCCCAGTGTTTCTGATGTGTCCCCCGACCCGGTATGACGTGAACTACGTCATAAACCCGTGGATGGAAGGCAACGTCAACCGTTCCTCCCTTCAAAATGCGACCCGGCAGTGGGAACAGTTGCACGCGGCTTTGGCGGGCTTGGCGCGGGTGGAACTGGTGGAGCAGCAGGCCGGGTCGCCCGATATGGTGTTCACCGCGAATGCCGGGCTGGTGCGCAAGGGGACGGTCGCGCTGAGCCGGTTCCTGCATCCCGAGCGTCAAGGTGAGGAGCCGCATTTCCGCAAGTGGTTTGATGATTCCGGCTTCGCAGTGCGCGAGATGCCGCGGGCGGTGCCCTTCGAGGGTGAAGGCGACGCGCTCTTTGAGGCGGATAATTCGCGGCTGTGGGCGGGACATGGCATGCGCAGCCGCGAGTCAAGCCATCCGTACTTGCAAGAAACATGGGGCGTCGAGGTGATTTCGCTGCGACTGGTCGATCCCCGCTTCTACCATCTCGATACCTGTTTTTGTCCGCTCTTCGGCGGCTACGTTCTTTACTATCCCGAGGCCTTTGACGCCGTGTCTCAGGCCAAAATCGTGTCCCGCTATCCGGAGGAAAAACGAATCGCCGTCACGCTGCGCAGACGCTCTACGGTTTGCCTGCAACGCGATCAACGTGGGAAGAACCATCCTGATGAACGAAGTCAGTGTCGCAACTTTCGCGCCGCCTGCAGAGCCGAAGGCTTTCGCGTGATCCAGGTGCCGCTGACTGAGTTCCTCAAAGCCGGCGGTGCCGCCAAGTGCCTGGTGTTGCGATTGAGCGAGATGGAAGTGACGCATGGAACGGCGGCATTCACAGCAGCCCTTCGTGGCATAAATCGACGCTGCCGTCGCTTGACGTTGCGAGAGGCCTTTCCCTAGTATCCAAGACTAGGATGTATCGTCTGCCGGGTGCTTCTACTTTCTTCTCCGCGAATGCGCGAATTCTGCTCACACCGTTGATTCTGTTGGTCTGCTGGTCACGTCGCCTTCGCGCAATCGCCCGCCCAGAGCGCTCCCCAGCAGGTCGCGAACTTCGTGGACATCGCCGAAAAGGCGGGGCTCACGATGAAGAACGTTTTCGGCGGGGTCGACACCAAGAAATACATCATCGAGACCACGGGAACCGGCGTCGCTATCTTCGATTACGACAACGACGGTTGGCCCGACATTTTCTTCGTCAACGGAACCACGCTCGAAGACATGAAGGCGGGAAAGAGCGGCCCGACCAACCATCTTTACCACAACAATCATGACGGCACATTCACCGACGTCACCGAGAAGGCCGGGCTTGCCGATGCCACGGGCTGGGGGCAGGGCGTCTGCGTCGGCGATTACGACAATGATGGCTGGGAAGACCTTTACGTCACCTATTACGGGAAGAACCGGCTTTACCACAACGAGCATGGCGTCTTTAAGCTGGTGAGCGAGAAGGCCGGCGTCGCCGGCAACGGCAAGGAGTGGGGCGCGGGCTGCGCGTTCGTTGATTACGATCGCGATGGCCACCTCGATCTCTTCGTTGCGAATTACGTTGACTTTGACGTGACCACTGCGCCGGCACCCGGCGACCGGCCATCATGCATGTGGAAGGGCGCTCCGGTGATGTGCGGGCCGCGCGGGCTTGCCGCACCACAAGAACATCCTGTATCACAATCGCGGCGATGGAACTTTTGAGGACGTCACCGTCAAAGCGCACATCGACCAGACCAACGGCCACTACGCGCTGGGCGTCTCGACGCTCGATTACGACAACGATGGCTGGCCCGACATCTATGTTGCCTGCGACAGTACGCCGAGCATCCTGTATCACAACAATCGCGATGGAACGTTTACCGACGTGGCCGTGGTGGCGGGCGCGGCTTTCAATGAAGACGGCCGCGAGCAGGGAGGCATGGGCACGACTGTCGGTGACTTCGACGGTGACGGCCGCCTCGACATCTTCAAGACCAATTTTTCGGATGACACATCGACGCTGTACCACAACAATCCGGACGGCACGTTTACGGATGTCACGACTGCTGCGGGACTGGGACTGCACACGAAGTATCTCGGCTGGGGCACGATGTTTTTCGATTTCGACAACGACAGTTGGCCCGACCTGATGCTGGTGAACGGGCACGTGTATCCGGAAGTGGACAAATTTCATTTGGGCAGCAATTACCAGGAGCCGCGCATTCTGTATCGCAACAACGGCGACGCGACGTTCAGCGACGTCTCGGACGCCGCCGGCACTGGAATCACCACGATGGCCTCGTCGCGCGGGCTGGCCGTCGGAGACTTGTGGAACACGGGCCAGACTGTCGGCGGTGATCAGCAACATGAACGCCACGCCCAGCCTGCTGAAGAACGAGCAGAAGTATCCCAATCATTGGATTGCGTTCAAGACCGTTGGGACGAAGTCGAACCGCGATGGAATCGGCGCGCGCATCACGGTGCGGGCAGGGAAGCGATTACTGGTCGACGAGGTGCGCAGCGGTTCGAGCTACTACTCCCAAAGCGATATGCGGGTGCATTTCGGCTTGGGTTCGGTGACGAAGCTGGATTCAGTCGAGATCCGCTGGCCCAGCGGGCTGACCGAGCGCTTCGACAACGTTGCTATCGACAAGATCAACACCGTAAAAGAAGGGACTGGCGTTGCGATGAAAGCTGTTCCCGAAGCAATGAACCATAGGGTCGCAGCTTCGAACCGTCAGGCATTCAAAGTGCGATGATCAACCGCCAGGTCCCTTCTTGGCTGCGGCAAATCGCTCGGTCTTGATGATGCCCTGTCCCTCTTTGACGTGACCAACTGATTCACCTTGACGTCTTTCATGGTGTCCACCTGGCCGCTGGGCCAGCGCACTTCGAGCAGGTCGACCTTGTCGGCCTTGCCGAGGCCAAAGTGAATGCGCAGGTCGCTTTGCGAGATGTAGCCTCCGCCGCTGCGCACTTCATCGATTTGCTGGTGCGGCTTCTGCTCATCGGCAGGGTGGGTGACGCACTTGACGCGCGCGCCGATGGCGCTGCGGTTCGACTTCGTGCCGATGCACTTCACCTTGATCCAGTTGTTGTCGAGCTTTGAATCGCAGCGAACGAGCTGAGGCAGACCATTCACGGTGTTCACGACGAAATCGACATCGCCGTCGTTGTCGAAGTCGCCGAACGCGCAACCGCGCGAGGCATTCGGCACGGTGATTCCCGGGCCGCCATATTGCGGTGACTTCCTGGAAGTGCCCGTTGCGCTGGTTTTTGTAGAGCAGCTTGGTCTGCGGGTATCCGGCTTCGGTGGTCAGCTGCTCGACTTCGGGATAGACGTGGCCGTTGCAGATGAGGATGTCGGGCCAGCCATCGTTGTCGAAGTCGAACAAGCCGCAGCCCCATCCCAGATACTTGGTGTGCAGGCCGAGGCCAGCCTGAAAGGTCGCGTCTTCGAAACTCCAGTTGCCTTGGTTGCGATAGAGCGAGGGTGTGTCGCCGGCGAAATTGGTTTTCAGGATGTCGAGGTTGCCGTCGAGATCGTAATCGGCCGCCGAGACTCCCATGCCCGCCTGCGGCTTGCCGTCGGCGCTGAGCACGCAACCCGACTCCAGCCCGACATCGACGAACTTGCCATTCTTCTGGTTCTGGTACATCAGCGATTGCGTGGAATCGTCGGCCACGTAGATGTCGGGCCAGCCGTCGTTGTCGAAATCGGCGACCAGCACGCCGAGTCCGTAGGTGCCGTTCACTTTCTTGATGCCCGGAGCTGTCGGAAACATCGGTGAAGGTGCCGTCGCCATTGTTGTGGTACAGGATGTTCGAGTCGCCGTTCAGTCCCGGAGGCCCGCACGCCACCATGACCGCCTTGTAGAGGCAGGGGCCGCTCTCCGGCACCGGCGCGGTCTTGAGGTCGAGATCGATGTAGTTGGCGACAAATAGATCGAGCTTGCCGTCGCGATCGTAATCGACAAAGGCGCAGCCTGTGCCCCAGCGAGTTCTCGCTCCCGCGACTCCGGCCTTCTCGCTCACATCGGTAAACGTGCCGTTGCCGTTGTTGTGGTACAGGACGTTCTTGCCGAAATAAGTGATGAACAGGTCGTCGTTGCCGTCGTTGTCGTAGTCGCCGATGCAGACGCCCTGTCCCCATCCGGTGTGCTTGAGCCCGGCCTTCAGCGTGACGTCGGTAAAGGTGCCGTCGCGATTGTTCTTGAACAGGTGGTTGAAGGGCTCTTCGCCCGGCGGAAAGCCTTCGAGCCGCCAGCCGTTGACGAGGAAGATGTCGAGCCAGCCGTCGTTGTCGTAATCGTAGAAGGCGACGCCGCAGCCCGTGGTCTCGAGCAGATACTTGTTCTTGTGCTCGCCGCCAAAGATGGTCTTGGCGTTCAGTCCGGCTTCTTTGGCGACGTCGATGAAGGTGACGCCGAGGTCGGTCTCGGAGTTCGACGGCGTGTTGGCTCCTGTCCGAACATCGGGCAGCGGACGAGCCAGCGAAAGCACGTCGGAGAAACGTGAGCACGAGCGCGGAGCGGCAGAGGGACTGCAGAAATTTACGGCGCGACTGTGACAAACGAAGTATACCCGCCTTGCTCGTACCCGTGCTCGAAGTGAACTTTCATTTTCCGGTACGGACAGTCCAGAATTGCAAGCCGACCGAGGCCGATGGTAACAGCATGCAGTTTCTGGCGTCACTCAGCGCAATGCATTAGACTCGTACCGTTTCTGGTTCCATCCACGACTCAGCCAGGGAGGCACGCTCCGATGCGTCGAAAGTCGTCCAGTCTCTTGATCCTGCTGTTGGTTCTCGTTCTCGCGGTTCTCCCAGTCGTCTGCGCGCAGTCGAAGGCGGTCGATGCCGAGGGCCATCAGTGGTGGAGCATGCGGTGTTCCAGGAGATTTATCCGCGCAGCTACATGGACAGCAACAACGACGGCATCGGAGACCTGAACGGCATCGCCTCGAAGATGGAATACCTGAAGTGGCTGGGCGTGGACGCCATCTGGATCGCGCCGTGCTTCCCGTCGCCGCAGGTGGATTTCGGTTACGACGTGTCGGACTACGAGAACATCGATCCGATGTACGGAACGCTGGCTGACTTCGACCGGATGGAGAAGATCGGCAAGCAGAACGGCGTCGGCATCGTGTTTGATTTCGTGGTGAACCACACCTCCGACAAGCACAAGTGGTTCATCGAGTCAGAGTCGTCGAAGACGAATCCCGTATCGCGATTGGTACATCTGGCGAAGATCGGCAAGGGCCCGAACCAGCCTCCCAATAACTGGACCTCGACTTTCGGCGGTTCGGCGTGGCAGTTGGAAGGCAAAGACGAACCAGTACTATTACCACTATTTTTATCCGCAGCAGCCCGACTTGAACTGGCGCAATCCCAAGGTTGCGACGCGCGATGTATGACTCCACGCATCTTCTGGTACAAGCGCGGCGTGGTGGGATTCCGGCTGGATGCCGTGGACACGCTTTTCGAAGACCCGAACCTGACTGACAACCCGACGCTTCCGGGCAAGAACGAGTACGGCGATCAGAACCAGGAACGCAAGTACAACGACAAGCTGCCCGAGGTGCACGACGTGATGAAAGGGCCTGCGCAAGGCCGCCAATCCCTACAACGCGGTCCTGATCGGCGAGACCTGGACGAGCGATGTCTCGGAGCTGAAGGACTATTACGGCACGAACCACGACGAGCTGCAGATGCCGATGGACCTGATGTTCACCAAGTTGAAGCCGTTGTCGGCGGACGTCTTCCGCAAGCACGTCGGTGCGGTGGATGCATCGGGTGAATGGCCGGTGTGGGTGATGAGCAACCACGATATCGTGCGCGCCTACACGCGCTTTGCCGACGGCAAGCACAACGACGACATCGCCAAGGTGCATGGCAGGCATGTATCTCACGCTGCGCGGCACGCCGATCATGTATTA
The DNA here is from genome assembly GCA_963843005.1 of uncultured Acidobacteriaceae bacterium. Lineage (GTDB taxonomy): Bacteria > Acidobacteriota > Terriglobia > Terriglobales > Acidobacteriaceae > Bog-257. Next base: position 253,645 of record CAWJIW010000019.1, read on the forward strand.
CGGCGAAGAGATCGGGATGCAGAACAACGATCCCACGCGCAAAGAAGATGTGAAGGATCCGATCGGGCGGCTGGGATGGCCGGAGGAGAAAGGCCGCGACGGCGAGCGCACGCCGATGCAATGGAACGACACGCCGAACGCTGGATTCACCACGGGCATTCCGTGGCTTCCGGTTCCGGTGTCGTATCAGACGCACAATGTCGCCACCGAGAAGGCAGACCCCAACTCGATCCTGAATTTTTACAAGAACCTGTTGGCGTTGCGTCATACCAACAAGGCGCTGCTCGACGGCGATTACGTCGCGCTCAATCAGGACGACGCCAACGTATACTCGTACCTGCGGCGCTACAAGAGACCAGGCTGTGCTGGTGGTGCTGAATATGTCGGAGAATCCGCAGAAGGTCAGCTTCGATCTTATCGAAGCAAGGATTCGGCGCGAAGCAGGCGAAGACGTTACTTTCGACGACCAAGGCGGGGAGCACACAAGCACTGTCGGACGTGGGGCTGGCGCCGTACACGGTGTACATCGGCGAAGTCGAGCAAGTAGCAGTCGAGCGGAGTTTGACAGCGCGCAGATAGTGTTTTCGGAGACCACGAAGTGTTAAGGCGATTCACGGGACTGGCCGCCGTCGTATTGGCAGGGGCTCTGCTCCAGGCTTGGGCTGGTCCCGCCGGTCCTCTGCCACGTAGTGCGCCGGCGTCCACTGCGGTCAAAGGCCGCGTAGCTGCGCTCGACCTCGCTGGGAAAGCCGTCAATCCGTTTGAGATGTCGCGGCGGCAAGCCGCTGGTTCTGATCTTTGTTCGGACCGACTGCCCGATCTCCAACCGCTACGCTCCGACCATTCAGGCCCTTAGCCACAAGTACGCCGGCACGGCGGTGATGATGCTGGTCTATCCCGACAAGTCCGAAACGCCGCAAGACATTGAAAAGCACCTGCACGAGTACGGCTACAAAATGGCAGCGTTGCGCGATCCGCAGCACGAGCTGGTCAAAGCTCGGCAAAGTGGAGATCACGCCCGAGGCGGCCGTTTTCAATGGCCACGGGGAGTTCATTTACCACGGCCGCATCGACAATTGGTACAAGGACTTTGGCCATGCCCGCAGCGCTCCCACGACTCACGAACTTGATGAAGCGATTCAGGCTGCGCTGAACAGCGCCGATCCCGCGCCGGCGTCCGTCGGTGGCATTGGCTGCTACATTTCGGACCTGCAATGAGACGGCTGGGTTTCAATTCGCCGCGAGCGATCGTCATTGTTGCAGTGCGCCGTGCTCGCAATCTTGCGGATATCACATCTCCGGCTGTGGTCGTCCGAGACCCGGCTACGCCTTCTCGCCAAAGTCACCTTCAACCGCGACATTGCTCCCATCGTTTATCACTACTGTGCGGCGTGCCATCGACCGGGCGAGGCCGGGCCGTTTCCGTTGCTGACCTATCAGGACGTCAAGAAACATGGGCACCAGATCGTGGCCGTGACCCAGACGCGCTTCATGCCGCCGTGGCTGCCGGAGCCGGGAGAGTTGAAGTTCGCCGACGAACGGCGGCTTTCCGATGAGCAGATTGCCACGATCCGAGCGTGGGTCGACCAAGGCATGTTGGAGGGTAAGCCTTCCGACCTTCCGCCCAAGCCGAAGTTCGTCGAAGGATGGCAACTGGGACAGCCCGACTTGATCCTGAAGGCGGAGAAGCCGTACATGCTGTCTGCGACCGGCAGCGACCAGTATTGGAACTTCATCCTGCCGGTCCCGATCCATGAGACGCGATGGGTGCGCGCGGTCGAGATTCGGCCGGGCGACAAGCGGCTGGTGCATCACGCCAACATTCTGGTTGACCGTTATGAGTCGGCCCGCCGCATGGAGAAAGACAAGGGCAGCGGCTTCGGGGGAATGGAGATTCGGATCGAATCGGAAGTGTTCGATCCCGACAGCCACTTTCTGTTCTGGAAGCCGGGAACCGTTGTCTCGAACGAGCCTGACGGCATGGCGCTGCGTCTGGACAAAGGCACCGATCTGGTGCTCAACGCGCATCTGCAACCGTCGGGCAAAGAGGAAGCCATCCAGCCTAGCATCGGACTGTACTTCACAGACAAGCCGGCGACCGTGCATCCCATGCTGCTCCAGCTGCAGAACGATGCCGCACTCGACATTCCTGCCGGGTGACAGCAACTTCGTGGTGACTGACGAATTCACGTTGCCTATCGACGTTGATCTGCTGGGTATCTATCCGCATGCGCACTATCTGGGCAAAGACCTCCTGGCGACAGCGCTGCTGCCCGACGGCACCACTAAGACGCTGATTCATATCAAGCACTGGGACGTGAATTGGCAGGCGGTTTACCGATACGCGGAGCCGGTGTTTCTTCCCAAGAACACCGTGCTCAAAATGCGCTACGTATACGACAACTCGGAGGACAACACCGCTAATCCCAATCATCCGCCGGCGCGCGTGCTGGGAGGCAACCGCGTCGACCGATGAGATGGCGCACCTCTGGCTGCAGGTGCTTCCGAGAAGTGATCCCGTCGCGGCCAGGCGACCCGCGAATGGTGTTGCAGGAAGCTTGGGCGCGCCACGAAGTCGAAAAAGCTCCGAGCAGTTTCGAGTCACGCTACAACCTCGGCGAGATGCTGCAGGCGCGCGGGGCGCTCGATGAGGCGGTCGAGCAATTTCAAGCGGCGGTCGCTGTTCGTCCCACGGATGCTGTCGCCAACAACGCGCTCGGCGGAGCGCTGCTCGCAAAAGGGGACTTGGCTGGCGCCGTGAAGCGTTTTGATGTGGCGCTTGACATCGCAGCCGGACTATTTTGATGCGCACTACAACCTGGGCAACGCTTTGGCTGCGCAAGGCGATTTCAGCGGTGCGGCCGAGCAGTTTGGCGAAGCTGCGAAGCTGAATCCTGGCGACGCCAATGCTCAGGCCAACCTGGGAACCGCGCTGGTGCAGCTTGGACGCTTGAACGAGGCGAAATCGCACTATGAAGCTGCGCTGCGCATCGATCCCACGAATCAGCTGGCTCACGACAACCTGCAACAACTGGAGCAGCTGACCAGGGAAACTCCGCACTGACGTTGCGTTTGAGTCAGCATCGGGCTGCGATGGATGCAACTTGCATATTGCGGGAGCTGTGCTTTGCCTTCGCCTGAAAACAAGCAGGGCGTTTCGTGATCATGTGGCCGGGTAGGAGACTCATCGTGTCGCGATGGCGTAAGCGGGTGACTTGGGGAGTGTACATATGGTTCCTTCTCGCCGCAATGTGCTGCTGCTGCGATTGATGATCCGCATCCCATCCCCAATGCCAAGCCCGACGCCAACGGATATGTCGGCAACGAAGCGTGCGCAAAGTGCCATGCTTCGATCTACCAGTCTTTCTCCCAAACCGCCCATGCCCATGCCAGCGGACCCGCGGGTGAAAACCTTGTTTCGGGCGAATTCAACCACCAGAATTCCCAAGTAAAATATCGCGTCTACTCCGAGTCCGGAAAGGTTTGGATGAGTTTCGAACGGCCGGGCGATCCGCTGGTTCAGGGCAGACGAGAGCTTCTGTACTACATTGGACAGGGGCGACGCGGCACGACCTACCTCTTTTCGGTCGACGGATTCTTTTTCGAAACTCCAATCAATCTCTATACCAGCCGGCGCACGTGGGACATGGCGCCTGCCTACGGCGACGCGCGCGAAATCCCGATGAACCTTCCCGCACTGACCAGTTGTATGGATTGTCATGTAAGCGGAATCCGTCCTCCCATCGAAGGCACCGAGAACCGATACGCCTCGCCTCTGTTCCTTTACCCGGGCGTGACCTGTGAGCGCTGCCACGGCCCTGGAGCGGGCCACGTGACCGGTGGGGCGGTCGTGAATCCGGCAAAACTCGCACCGGACCGGCGCGATCAGGTTTGCATGCAGTGCCATCTCGAGGGCAATGCAGCCATCGAGCGTCCGGGCAAGCATATGTATCAATACCGGCCGGGTGATGACCTATCGGACTTACGTCCGCTATTACGTTCTTACTGGCGGCGGCAAGCCGGGACTGCGTGCTGCAAGCCAGTTCGAAGAGTTGGCGCAGAGCATGTGTAAGAAGAAGTCAGGAGACGCGATGTCGTGCACCAGTTGCCACGACCCGCACCGAACCATCCCTTCCGACGAGCGGGTGGCGTTCTATCGGTCCAAGTGCCTGGCTTGCCATGGTGTTCAATTTGGAGAGAAACACCACACGCGACCAGCCGGACTGCACTCAGTGCCACATGCCGTCGACTGCGAGCAGCGATATCGCGCACACCGCGGTCACCGACCACAGCATTCCGCGCCGGCCGAACTCGGGACCCCGACTCGAGAATGCAGCACCGGCGTCACTTCCGCAGTTGGTGACGTTTCCATTCTCCAAAAACACGGACCATGACGTTCGCGATCGTGCTTTAGCATGGCAGTCGATCGTGAATAGCGGCATGACAATGGCAGAGCCCGAGGCCGAGCATCTTATCAGGCAGGCGGTGGAACAATTCCCTGACGATCCAGCGCTATTGGCGGCCCTGGGCTACATAGAGCAGCAACAGCGAGCCAGCGACAAGGCGAGTTGTAACGTACCATAAGGCCCTCGCGCTCGATCCTTCCTTGATTGACGTGGAGACGAATCTCGGAGTGCTCGAAGCCCGCTCAGGGCAACTGGCCGACGCGGTGAACCTTTGGCAGGATGCTTTCCGCAGAGCGCCGGGACGCAGCAGTATCGGAATGAACCTGGCGCATGCGTTTTGCGCCGCTGGGCAAGTTAAAGAGGCCCGCAACTATACACTGCGCGTGTTGCAGTTCAATCCCGATCTCGGCGCCGCCAAGACGTTGCTCAAGCAACTCAATGCCGATCCGCCCAAGTGCGGGCCATGAATCATGGTGCTTCGGTCTGCTTGTTGCGCAATTGCTCGGCGATCTTAAGTTCCCGCTCCGCCTCATCGGACTTGCCAATGTCGCGATAGGCTTGCCCCAGTACCTGGTGAGTCATGGGGTTATTCGGGATCCATATTGGCGGCGCGTTGCAGCGTTCGAATTGCCAGGATCGGCTCGCCCTTTTTCTCCAGCACTTTGCCCATCAGGATGTACGGCCCCGTGGAGGTTGCATCCAGCCAGATTGAGCGCTGCAACAAACGTTCCGCCTCGTCGTACTTCTGGATTCGCGAATACGCGTCGCCGAGCTTGTAGTACGCCGGAGGATAGGCGGGATTGATTGCCAGTTCCTGCTGGAAATCGTTGATCGCCTCGGGAATCTTCGAGGTGAAGAGATGGATTTCGCCGAGCAACTGGTGCGCCAGCGGCAGTTTGGGATCGGCAGCGATCGCTTTCTGGGCGTAGTCTTCCGCGATCGGCGTAAATTCCTGGCGAAACAGCATGCGGGCGGTGAACAGATAGCTGGCGCCGGAATCGGGAGGCACATCGAACATTTTCGCGAAGGCCTTGCGCGCGTTGGGATAATCCTTCGCCTGGATGTAACTGACTCCGAGGATGTACGCCGCGTCAACATTGGCCCGCGGATACCAGGTCTGGACTTTCTCGAGGTAGGGAATCGCCTCGGCCGGACGCCCGGCGAGATAGTAGGACAGCCCCAAAAGTTGCACCGCTTCCTTGTCGTTGGGATCCTCAGCCTGCCGCTTGTTTGAGATATTCCGCGGCCTTCAGATAGTCGCTTTTCGTGTAGTAGGCCGTTCCTAATTCGTGATCCACGCCCGCGGGTTTCGGAGATCGCGCCGCCAGCGCCTGCAACTGCGCTATGGCCTCGTCATACTTGCCCTGTTGCAGCAGGCGGCGAGCTTCCTTGTAATCCGCCTCGACGGCAGCATTGGGCGACGTCTGCGATGCGCTGTGCGCTGTCGGTGCGGGGGCTGATTGGGCTACGAGCACAAAGCAGCAGGCAAGAATGAAACCGGGCAGACCAAGAGTCTTGTACATGAGGATGTTTCCAACGGAAGTCTTTCCAAGAATTAGAGCACAATCCATCAGCGAGTGCGCTGCCGCCGGCTAGCGGCTGAGAACCGGCGCACCTGCCACACCGACGTACTTGTCCGCGCCGCCGTAATAAAACAGGTACTGATTCCCGCGTTGGATCATGCCTTCGACGAAGACAACGTTCGGTACTTGCCCGACCTTTTCCCATTCTTTTGCTGGCGCGAAAATCGGCTGTTCGCTTCGATACAGCAATTTGCGCGGATCTTTGCGGTCGAAGACCGCGACCGCCGTGCGATAAACCAGCTTGTCGTCGGCGCCGTTATAGATCAGCACGATCCCGTCATCGGTCAGGATCGGCGATGGTCCGGGTTCGACGACCCGGGAGTCGAATTGCCCCGGCCGTCGTGGCAACACGGGTGTCTGGGTGGCCTCGGTCCAATGAATCAGGTCGGTGGAATAGGCCAGTCCCATCTGGTCGTTCTTGTCGGGAGTGGTGCCGAGAAAATACATCCAGTATTTGCCGTCAATTTTCTCCGGCACGATGGCGCCCGACTTGGTCCAACCGGTGTTCCAGTTTCCCTTATACGCGGGGAGGATGACTCCCTTGCGGTCCCAATGAATGAGGTCCTGCGATGTCGCCAGGCAAAGCTGCGCATCCTTCGTGTTGTAGCCGGTGTAGGTGAGGTAGTAGGTGTCGCCGAATTTCACCAGGCGGGGATCTTCGACGCCGCCGGCTTTTTCGTAATCGGCCTCCGGCGAGAGCACCGGCTGTGGACGACGAGTGAAATGGACGCCGTCCGTGCTTTCGGCATATCCGAGCCGTGACGTGCCTTGCTGATCCTGGGCACGGTAAAGCATGACAATCTTCCCGTCATGCATCACCACCGCGGGATTGAACGTGCCGGCAGACTCCCAACTGTCTCCCTCCGGCCCGAGTATGGGCGTCTGGGAGAGTCGCTGCCATGCGCCGAACCGGGAGCTGCAGTGGTGTCGCCGCAAGCAGGCAACCTGTCGCTGCGACGACGACCAGCGCAGCCCAACGATTTCCGTGGCGAGAGTCCCGATGAATGTTCATGCGTTGCGCATTGTAGACCTGCTTTTCACCTGTGTCATAGGCGAATCGCTGCCTTGAATGAAATGCGGCCGAGGCATTAGCCTCTTGTTATCGTGCCCCGTTCTCCTTCAGCAAGTTCGGCCCTGATCCTTATCGCAGCGATTTTGGCACCTGCGACAATTCTCGGATTGATTCCCCCACTGCTCCAGGCGCAAACCGCAAGTGCGAATCCCGCTGCGGCCAAGGCTTACGAGAGCGGACTCACGGCCATCCGCGCCGGGGATTTCGCCACCGCCCAATCCGATCTGGAGCAAGCCGTGAAACTCAGCCCCGGCGATGCTGACATGCAGTTGGCGCTCGGCAAAGTCCTGCTGCATCGCGGTGACCTGAAGGGCGCAGTGAGCCGCTTGCGTGCCGCGACCAAACTGAAGCCCAAGGTTGCAGAGGCGCATTTTTATCTGGGTCAGGCATTATCGGCGAGCGGTCAGTTTGACGAAGCTTTGGCGGAGATCAAGGAAGCCAGCCAGCTCGCTCCCAAAGATGCCGAACCGCATCGTGCGCTGGCTCGCACACTGAGCGCGCAGAACAAGACCGCGGAAGCCATCACCGAGGCAAGAGAAGCCGTCGCACTCGCTCCCAAGAGTGCGGCAGCGCACGACGAGCTGGGATCGCTCCTAGCGCAGAGCGGCCAATTAGCGGAGGCGCAGCAACAGTTTCAAGCGGCATTGCAAATCGATGCCCAATATCAACCCGCTCACTTTCATCTTGGGGTAGCACGGCTGAGCAGCGTCGATCTGCAAGGGGCGCAAGAAGAATTGATTACCGCAACGAAGCTCGATCCCAAGGACGGTCGTGCGTTTTACTATCTCGGAGATGCATGCCAGGCCGCGGGCGACAAGGACTGCGCACTCTCCGCCTACCAGCAGGCAGCCACCCTGATGCCCGACTCACCAATCGTGCAGACGAAACTCGGACAAATGCTGCAACGAACCACCGACGTCGACGGTGCCGCAGCCGCTTTCCGCAAGGCAGTTGCGCTCACGCCGAACGATGCGGACGCCCACAACAACTTAGGGCTTGTGCTGATGCAGCGCGGAGAAGGCGAAGCCGCGGTTAAGGAGTTTCAGGAGGCGGTAAAGCTGCGACCGGACGATGCAGGATTTCGCGGCAACCTCGGCATCGCCCAGATGCAACTCTCCAATTTTGACGCTGCGGTTGACGAGTTACAGAAGGCGCTCACCATGGCGCCAAATGACGCTTCGCTGCACTACGATCTCGGACTCGCCCTGAAGCTGAAAGACAATCTGGCGGCAGGGATTGCCGAGATGAAGAAGGCCATCCAACTGGACCCCCAATTGGTGGACGCCTATTACACGTTGGGCAACACCATGTGGCAACAGGGAGAATTTCCCGCAGCTGTCGAATATTTGCGCAAGGCGATTGAACTGAAACCCGATTACGTCGAAGCGTACTACACGCTCGGTACCGTACTGAAACAAATGAACCAGCTCCCGGAGGCCGCACAGGCGTTGCGCGAGGCCATTCGCCTGCAACCACAACTGGCCGGCGCGCATACTACCTTGGCCGCTGTTTTGCGACAAATGGGTGACACCGCCGGTGCCGAAGCCGAAAGCCAACTGGGCGACTCGCTGGTCAAGCAGAAAATCGGAGTCCAGGGGGCAACATTCGCGACCAATTCGGGCAAGCGCATGCTGATTGCCGGCGATCTCGATGGTGCAATTTCGCAGTTTCGCAACGCAATAAAAATGTCGCCGTCGTACCCGCAGGCGCATTACCAACTGGCGATCGCGCTGTCGCGTAAGGGCGACAAGACCGCGGCCGCGGAAGAGTTCCAACAAGCGCAAGCAACTGGATCCCAGGCTGAAGCCCCTCCCTTAAAAGAATTACTTCCTTGATTCCCTCCACTGGACGGCATTTCCGCCAAATCGGTTTTGTTTAGGAAAGGATGCACTCTGAGGAAAATTGTGGCCGGTACTGCAATCCAATTATTGACAGACGGTCACATCCCCCTTGACATCAGGCGTTTCACGATATAGCGTTGCTGACTATCGCGTCGGGGTGACGGGGTACAGCTTTACCTGACAACACCATAGCTGGAATCGCAACCGTGGGGTCTATGGTCTGTAGCGGAATAACCGGACTAAATTTATCGGACGACGCCGGTCGCGGTGTCGACGTTCACTCGATCATTCACAGCTCTCGTCTTTTCCACTTCAACAACAGCAGTAACGGTTTCCAGCAAGAACGGGCAGCGAATTCGCGAGTTGTGGGGCTATCAGGCCACACGGCCGGAACTTCGCCGCGGAGGATGAAATGACAAAACGGTGGGTGTTGTCCATAGTTACGTGCGTGGTTCTGGTGCTGGCTTCGTCCGCGGCATACGGTCAGGCTGTGTTCGGAAACATCGTCGGTACTGTAACCGATCCGCAGGGCGCCGCTGTCGCGGGCGCGACCGTGACCGTTACTAGTACGACGAAGAACACTTCAGTTACGGCCGCAACGAACGAATCCGGCAACTATTCGGTTACACACTTGATCCCGGATATTTATAAGGTCAAGTTCGAATCGTCCGGCTTCAAGACCTTTGAGCAGGGGAATGTGCCGGTATAATGCCGACTCAACGTACCGCGCGGACTGTCCAATTCCAGGTCGGCGCGGCCAGCGAGACCATGGAAGTCACGGGCGAGCCACCGCAGTTGCAGACCGACAAGTCCGACATCGCGGTCGAGTACAACAATACCTACGTACAGGACTTGCCGACCTACAACCGTAACTTCACGGATTTCTTGCTGCTGTCTCCTGGTACGCAGAAGCTAACGGGCTGGAGCCACGCGGCAACGGAGAATCCGCAGGGCTCGCAGCAGACTTTCGTCAACGGACAGCACTTCAGCGGGACCAACTACGAGTTAGACGGCACGGACAACCAGGACCCGATTCTGGGCATCATCGTGATCAACCCCAACCTCGACGCCGTAACTGAGGCAAAGGTTGCCTTGCAGCAGTATGACGCGGAAATGGGCAAGGCAGTTGCTGGTTATGTGACTGCGCAGACCAAGTCCGGCAGCAACGAGTTTCACGGTAGCGGCTTCTGGTTCCGGCGCACCGATGCCAACGAGGCGCGCGATCCGTTCACGCAGTATGCGCCGGTCAATGGCCGATGGATACCGTCGACCAAGTGGCAGGAATACGGCGGTTCGCTCGGCGGCCCGATCATCAAGAACAAGCTGTTCTTCTTCGGCGATTACCAAGGGTTTAAGACGACTACTGGTACTACCAATCAGTACAGCATCCCGACGCTGCAGGTGGAGCAGAGCTGCATGAAGACTACCGGATTTTGCGATCTGAGCCAGTATCTTGGCCAGACGGGCGGCGGTGGCGGCTCGGGTTACCAGCAAGGACAGGTGTTTGATCCCAATACGGGAAATCTGCAAGGCAACGGGCGAACTGCCATTGTGGGCAATCTGATACCCAACAGTGAGATCTCGCCTGGTGCTCGCGCCATTCTGGCACTGTTCCCGGCGCCGAATACGAACGGAACTGCCAACGGCACACTGAACAACTACGTCGTTGGTGGAGCTGGGCCCTACGACGAAAATGCCTGGGACGGTCGCATCGACTGGGTGGCAACTCCAACGCTGAATGTGTTTGGCCGCTACAGCCAGCAGTGGTTCAGCCTTTCCGGCGCACCGGGCCTGGGAGCTGCTGGCGGCAACGGCTTCGGATCAGGGCCTGGTCTGGCGGGAAGTTCGAACATTCACAACTATAGCGTGTCGGTCGGAGCGACCAAGACGTTAAGCCAAACTTGGCTGGCCGACTTCCGCTTCGGTTGGATGCATTACAACCCTCAGACCGAAAAGTACTTCGGAAATTCGCAACCGATGAACGCCCTCGGTCTCCCCGGCTATAACATCACCAACCAGGGAGCGGTAACCCAGGCGTTCACCAATGGTTTACCGGCGTTCTACGGAGACGGTACGCTTAGCAACTGGGGTGAGGGCCTGAACGTAGGCCGTTGCAACTGTCCGCTGATTGAGGACGAAAACCAATATCAGGGTGTCACCAACTGGACGAAGCTCTGGGGCAACCACTCCTTTAAGTTCGGTGCCGACATCCGCAGCGCCAGCAACCTGCGCGTCCCAAGCGATTCAAACCGAACGGGACAATTGACCTTCAGCCACCAGAACACAGCCGACGGCGGCGTCGGCGGCCTGGACCTCGCAACCTTCCTGTTCGGCAACGTGACCAACTTCCAGCGTTTCGTGAGCACCAGTTTGAATGCTGCGGAGCACCAGTGGAGGTACTTCTTCTACGGGCAGGACACCTGGCGCATTACGCCGAAGCTGACTCTCAACTACGGCCTGCGCTGGGAATTCTACCTGCCTGAAACCGTCAACGGGAAAAGCCAAGGCGGGTTTGCCAACCCCGTGGTCGGTTCCAACCCGGGCGACGGCGTGATTCGCGTTGCCGGATACAACCCGTGGGGTCTCAACGGAGGTGTCTCCAACGACTTGCACGCGTTGGCTCCGCGCCTGGGCCTTGCCTATTCGATGAACGAGAAGACCGTGATTCGCATGGGCTTCGGCATCAGCTACGACATGGGCGTCTTCGGTTCGAACTTTGGCCACGCCAATACCCAGAACCTGCCGGTTCTGGCTAACCAGACGGTTACCGCGTCAAGCGTCAATCCGAACGCTTCGAACAACTACATCGCAGCGTTCAACCTCAGTACGCCTCCGCCGGCGTTTCAGTTCCCGATCGTTCCTGCTACCGGCATACTGCCGTTGGGAGGTCCGTCGGGTAACGTGCAGCCGAGAATGCGGCCCCTGACCCAGACTTTGCCTGCGGTTGGTACCTGGAACTTGACGATCCAGCGTCAGTTGACGAATAACATGACTCTGGAACTTGCCTACATCGGAGTTGAGGGCCGTCACGGCTTCACCGGCGACGGTTCCGCCTATGACCTCAACCCGATTAACATTCAGAACTGGGCATTGACGCAGCAGGGAATTGTCACCCAGCAACAGCGTCAGTTCTACTTCAACACGATCAGTACCCCATATACGAACGCTGCCGGGGTAACCACGAATGTATTGTGCTGCGGTGGCGGCGACGGCTCCGTTATGGGCAACTACTTCGGCAACAACGCCAACAGCAGCTACAACGCCCTGCAAGTTAAATTGCAGCAAAACATGGCGCACGGGTTGCAGTTCATCGCCCACTACACCTGGTCGAGGGCGCTGAACTACACCGGCGGTAACACCGAGTACTTCGCCGTCAATCCGCGAGTTGCCTACGGTCCGGACGACCAGAACCGTCCGCAGGTGTTCGTTGCCAACATCGTTTACCAGTTGCCGTTTGGCAAAGGTAAAGAATTCGGGGGTAACGCCGGCAAGGCGGAGAACCTGATTATCGGCGGATGGCAGACAACCTTTACCTTCAACTATTCGGCGGGTCTACCCTTCACTGCGACCTACAACGAATGCGGTTCGGACGAGGATGTGAGCGTCTGCAACCCGAACAAGGGCAACGGTGCACTCTGGTCGATGGGTGGCGGATCGCTGAACCCGATTACTCACACCGTTACATTCTTCACGCCGATCCAGGCGATGACGCAAAACTGCGCGAGTTACGGCGCTTGGGCCAGGCCGTGCGCGGGCACGCTAGGGAATGCCGGAACGGATTCCCTCTACGGACCGCGTTCCTTCACATCCGACGCATCGATCATGAAGAACTTCGCCCTGACCGAGCGGTTTGCGTTGCAGTTCCGCATGGATGTGTTCAACCTGTTCAACCACCGTGTGTTGAACTTCAACCAAAATGCCGGCAACACTTGCATTGATTGTATGAGCAGCACCGGCCAGGTGCTGAACAATGCAGGCTTGGTCACGGACATCGATCCGAACACCACGATGCGTGAATTGCAGTTCGCCCTGCGCCTCCAATTCTAGTTGGGCGGCAGGCTTGCAGATACCAAGAGGGAGCCGGAAGGCTCCCTCCTGAATTAACTTTTGAGTTTTTCACTCCGATCAGTTGTGATCGGAGCCAGTTGGCTCAAGATTCGCGGCCTCCGCTGCCTCGCCTGCGGAGGCTTTTTTGCGCGCTGCGAGCAGGGGTTTAAGTCCAAGCGCCCCGGCAAGGACAACCGGCGCTAGTCCGGATTCTGTGCCCTCGCTCGGTGGGTGTCGGCGCCGGGCAATAGAAATGGGCATGGCGACCCGCGTATCTCTAAGGGGAGCCACGACATTTTTCCAGTTCGGGGGCAGGATATTGAATGTCAGAAATGTATAACCAGCGCACAAAGCTGTGGTTTCTGGGAACGCTTACCGTCTTTGTGCTCGGGGCAGCGCTCGTTATCGTAGGCCCGTTCTTGAAGCCTGTGGCGGCCGCAATTGTTCTGGCTGTCATGTTCTATCCCGTCCATCAGCAAATTCTGAAGTGGACGAAAGGCAAGTCCGGCACGGCCTCGTTGCTCTCCACTTTGACCTTGCTGTTTGCTTTTGGCGTGCCGGTATTCATTGTCATCGCCCTTGCCACCAATGAGGCTGTTGCCGCAGCGCAGTACCTAAGGGGAAGGAGCGCTGCGGAGGGCGGATTTACGCTGTTCTTGACAACCATGGCCGACCGTGCGCTACGGTTCGTCGGGCGCTGGGTTGATACTTCGAAGTTTGATATTCGGGGAGCTGTCACATCGCACGTTCAACAGGCTGGAGTATGGATGTTGGGCTCGGGTGCCGCCATTCTTGGCGGCTTTGCCAACCTGATGGTCAGCGCCCTGATAACACTAGTGATCCTTTTCTTTCTTTTCCGGGATGGACGTGACTGGGTACATCGCTCCGTGGCGATGATGCCGCTGTCGCCAGAACAAGCCCGGCGCCTGATTGCCAACATCTCCGATACGATTGTCGCCAATGTGTACGGCATTCTTTCCGTTGGCGCCGCGCAAGGAATTTTGACCGGAATCGCGATTGCCATTGTGGGCATCCAGTCGCCTTTGCTGCTCGGTTTGGGTGCCGCATTCGCATCAGTCATTCCAATTGTCGGAGCTGCCCTGGTGTGGGCTCCTGCCGGCCTGTACCTGATCTTTACAGGGGCGCTCTGGAAGGGTGTATTTGTTCTCCTGTGGGGAACGCTGGTGATCAGCGCGGCGGACAACATCATCAGGCCATGGGTAGTGAGCGGGAAGGTCGAACTGCATCCTCTGGTGCTCCTGTTCTTCATTCTCGGTGGTGTAGAGGCCTTTGGATTTCTTGGACTATTCCTGGGCCCGGTTATTGCTTCGGTGCTGACGGCGCTGTTCGATATGTTCCGGGAAGAACTGGTGCAGGGCGGAGACAAGGCAGTGCCCTAGGGCGTGTTAACACTAAACAGGAATCGGAGTGCTTCCACGATCAGCGCGAAGTGGATGAAGCCCAGGAAGATCACATCGAGTTTCTCGAAGCGCGAGAAGATGCGGCGGAAGCCCTTCAATCGGCGAAAAAGCCTCTCCACTTCGTTGCGTTTGCGGTACATCGCCTTGTCCAGTTGCCAAGGCTCGAGACGATTGGGGCGGGGTGGCACGATGGGAATATAGCCAAAATCCAGCACCAATTGCAGAGTGGTGTTGTCGTCGTAGGCGGCGTCCATGATCAGGTGCAAGGGCGCGGGCAGCGGTCCGATGCCGGCCAGAAGTTCGCGGCCGTGGACCGCGTCAGAAGCTTGGCCGGGCGAGAGCGCGAAGGTTATAGCGGTCCGAGCATTCGCGGCAACCAGATGAATCTTGGTGGTCCATCCGCCGCGGGATTTACCGATGGCTTGCCGGCCGTTTTTTTTAACGCGCCGGTTCCGTCGGGGTGAACTTTGACGGTGGTCGAATCCAGGCTCACCGCCTCGATGCGGATGCGCACCAGTTGTTCGCGCTGCAACTGCGCGAAGACGGTGTCCAGCACGCCGCTCTTGGACCAGCGGTTCATGCGCGTGTAGATGGTGTGCCAGGGGCCGAAGCGCTTGGGCAATCCGCGCCACTTGCAGCCGTGCTCGGCAACATAGAGAAGCGCGTTCAGAAACTGCAGATTGGTGACCCGTACATTGCCGCGCTGACGGGGAAGACTGGGGGCAATACGCTGGCACTGCTCCTCGGTGATCTCCATAGGGCGCAGCATAACACAAAATCTTGGATTAGTGTTAACACGCCCTAGTTCGCCATAACGTCAGCTTTGAGCAGTTTCAACCTGATCGTCAGCATGGGCACAAGAAACTCACGTTTCACTTGTTCTGAGCCCGAGCGGGACGCGTCCACCGGCGGGATCACGAATCACAGAGTGGTAGCGTCCAAAGCCACTTTAATGCCATAAGCGCTTTGGAACAAATGATGCGCAGAGGCGGCAATTAAGACTGTTTCTGGCATCGTGAGTCTCGAAAGCTGTTGACACGCATGCGTCGAATACGAAATCCTGCCTTAGTCATGCCTAGCAAACGGGCGAACAGCAAACTCACCGTCGCGCGGGGGAGTCTGTCAGACAAACTCAGGCACCTCAGCCCTAAACGCCAGGAGATTATCCGCCCGGTGCTGGAGAATCCGCGACCGTACGTATTATTGAGCGTGCGCGCGCTAGCCAACCGGCTGGGCACCGACCCGGCGACAACGGTGCGGATCGTGCAGGGACTTGGTTTCGCCGCCTACAAGGACTTCCAGAGGCATTTGCACGATCTCTCTGTGGCATACGCAACCTCTCTCGACACCATGAAGGCGGCTGAACGAGAAGGATCCGGCCCCGCCGCACTCGTCCGTGCCGCTCTGCAACGTGACATGCAGAACCTGCATGCACTGAGCAATAGCCTCGATGCCGACAAGATTTGCGCGTTGGCCAAGCGGCTCTACGAAGCACCTAAGATTCTCCTGTTGGGAGGGGACGCTGCAACCTCTCTGGTGCATCACCTGGAGTACCATTTCACGGTGATCGGCTTGCCGGTTTTCTCGGCTACTGCCGCGGGCAGGGTCAGCCACGTCGTTCGCACCGTTGGCCGCAAAGACCTGGTAATCGGCATCAGTTTCCGGCGAGGGCTGCGGCTGACCGTTGAGGGTCTGCAAGCCGCCAAACGGAACGGAGCGTTTACGGTCGCGATCACCGATACGTTTGTTTCTCCTCTGGCGCGGGCGGCCGATGAGTGTTTTATTGCGTCGGTGGAAACACCGTCATTTGGAGCCTCGTATGTTGCTCCGATGGCCCTGATCGACGCGATCGTTGCCGCAGTCGGAAATCTCAGGCGCAGGCGGATCCTGTCGTTGATCAGACAGGCAGACGAAGAACAGCGCCGCGGCTTCCGCTGGTACACCGCTGAGTACTAGCCTCAAATCCGGCATACTCGTTACGCGTTGCGATTCGACCTACCAACCATGCCTGACCAAGCGATAACCGTACGCCCCTGCCATTCCGTTCCAAGAGTTCGAGCAAATGGTCGAACTGGAATTTCAGGTTTGGGGATTCCGCGAGCGAGACGTGGTGCCTTCGCAAATGTATGTGGTGGCGGCGAAGATCGGAGGCCAGGTGCTCGGCGCCTTCGTCGACGAAAAGATGGCGGGTTTTGTGCTGGCCTATGCCGGCATTCGCGACGGCAGGCCGTATCTCCATTCCCACATGGCGGCTGTGCTCCTGAATTTCGCGATCTTGGGAATCGGCCGCCGGCTGAAGCTAGCTCAGCGCGAGGACGCCTTGGCGCGCGGAATTTCGCTGATTGAATGGACATTCGATCCGCTGCAGACCAAGAACGCCTACTTCAACATCTGCCGCCTCGGTGCGGTAGCGCGACGATATCTGCTCGACGTGTACGGATCCACCAGCAGTCCGCTGCATGCGGGATTGCCTACCGACCGACTGGTCGCCGAGTGGCATTTGGAGTCACAGAGGGTGGTTGACATCCTTGCGCGGCAAAGAACTGTGCGCCGAGTGTCGGTGTCGAGCGTGTGCGAATTGTCGTGGACGAGGCGTCGCCTGACCGTGTGGCTGAAGTCCAGGCAACCGCACGCAAGCAGTTTCAAGAATTATTCGCCGCAGGGTATTTGGTCACTTGGTTTGAGCGGGAGGCCGGGGGAGGTTCCTACATTCTGGAGAGACTAATGAAGACGGGAGGGAAACTGGCTCCCTATTTTGTTCGCCTGCGATCCAGTCGTGCGTCGTTGCCAAGCGGCGAGTAAAGCTCGCCCTGTGTGCGCTCACCGATGTCCTTCAGCGCGGTTATTGCATACTGCTGAAAGTGCGGTGACTGGCGATGGGCTTCCAGTGCCGCGTCGTTGCGGTACTGCTCATAAATGAAGAAGAGTCGCGGATCGGTGCGATGCCGATGCACGATGTACATCAGGCAATCCGGCTCCTGCCGCGACGCCTCTTCCAGCTTGTCGGAAGATATCCGCGACTTCCGCTTCTTTTCCCGGATTGGCCACCCAGGTAACTGCTAGCACAACCATGGCAATCTCCGATTCCAGCGAACTACTTGCCACTTACCGAGTCAAGCGCGTCGGAGAACGCTTCAACAAAAATCGTTTGTTCGCGGTCGGGACCGGTGGAAACAATACCCACTTTCGCGCCAGTTTCCTTCTCCACAAACGCCAGATAGCTCTTCGCCTTCGCGGGAAGTCGATCATAGTCGTCGATGCCAAATGTTTGCTGACTGCCAGCCCGGAAGCTTGGTGTAGATCGGCTCGATCTTCTCGAAGCCCGAAGCCTGAGCGGGAATTTCCTGCGTTTCCTTGCCGTCGATTTTGTATCCAACGCAAACAGGAATTTCAGCGAGATCGTCCAGCACATCGAGCTTGGTGACGACCAGCCAACCGGTGCCGTTGATCATGTTGGAGTAGCGCAGCAGCGGCAGATCAAGCCAACCAGTGCGGCGAGGGCGTCCTGTCACAGCTCCGAACTCGTTGCCTTTCTTGCGCAGCGCTTCGCCCACTTCGTCGTTCAAGTTCGGTGGGGAAGGGCCCTCCACCTACGCGCGTGCAATACGCCTTGGTCACGCCGGCCACCATCGTGATCGCGTTCGGCGGAACGCCCGTGCCAGTTGCATGCTCCTCCCGACGTAGCGCTCGAGGAAGTCACGAAGGGATAAGTGCCATGGTCGATGTCGAGCATCGTTCCCTGAGCGCCCTCAAACATCACCGACTCGCCATTCGCAATCGCGCGATTCAGCAGCAGCGCAGTGTCGGTGACAAACGGCGCTACGCGATCGGCAATCTCGGCGTAGTCGGTGTACATCTTGTCGGGATCGATGGGCTCACTATTGAACAGCGCGTGCGCAATGGTGTTCTTCTCCCGGCAGGCGTTTTCGATATGCTTCTTGAGCAGCGCCTTGTCGAGCAGGTCCTGCACGCGCAGGCCGCTGCGGGCCATCTTGTCTGCGTACGTCGGACCGATACCGCGCGAGGTGGTGCCGATCTTCACCCGCCCTGGAGCGTTCTCGGCCGCCAGTTCGATCATGCGATGGTAGGGCAGGATGACGTGCGCCCGGTTGCTGACGAAAAGGTTGCCGTCGATCCTGACGCCGTTCGCGCGCAAGGCATCAACTTCCTTCATCAACGCAAAGGGATCCAGCACCACGCCGTTGCCGATCACCCCGCGGCATCCCTCGCGCAGCACGCCGCAAGGGATAAGCTGAAGGATGAACTTCTTGCCCTTGATGGTGACCGTGTGGCCGGCATTGTGACCGCCGGAATAGCGGGCCACAACATTGAACCGCTCGGAGAGAACGTCTACGATTTTGCCCTTGCCCTCGTCGCCCCACTGCGCGCCGACGATGACCGCCGTCTTGCCAGTTTTCAACTTGCTACTCCGATTCAGTGGTCGCGCGCAGCGGCAGAAGCCGACGCCGCGCGACCGCTCAGATTCGCACACAACTCGCCCGTGACTTGCGAAAGGGGTTGCAGGATTCAGGGGTAATCGCGAACAGACGGGCTGTGTAACCTTTGATTTTACAGGTCAGCTTTGAGCGGCGCAATGTCCGCGCGGCGGCATGCAGCTTGCAGCCATGCCGTACACTAGATTCTCATGCCGGAACTGCCTGAGGTGGAAACCATTGCCCGCGGCCTGCATAAGCGGGTTGCGGGCGACACCATCGAATCGGTCTGGCTGGGCGAGAAGCCTGAGCCGCTCAAGTCCTCTCCCGAAGAAATCGCAGGGTTTTGGAGCACGCGCGAATCCTGCAAGTGCGTCGAGTGGGCAAGCATATCGTGTTTGACCTCGAACGAGCCGGCAGTCGAAGAGGGCGTGCCCCGCGACACGGGCAATGGGTCGTTCATCTGGGAATGACCGGGCGAATGCAGGTCACGACGCCCGATGTTGAGATTGCCAAGCATACGCACGCAATCGTGAAGCTGGCATCCGGCAGGGAATTGCGATTTGTCGATCCGCGCCGATTTGGGCGACTGGCGGTCGTTCGCGTCGAGTCGCCGGCATCACCGGGCTTCGCCGCTCCGGGAGACGAGCCGCTGGACTCGCAGGTCGACGCGGTTCATCGAACTCTTTCGCCGGCGGAAGACTCCCATCAAGAGCGCGCTGCTCAATCAGAAGCTGTTGAGCGGAGTGGGCAACATCTATGCCGACGAGTCGCTATTTCGCGCTGGTATCCGGCCGCGGCGCCGGGCCGCCTCGCTGACTCGCGAGCAATTGCGCAAATTGCATGCGGCTTTGCAGGAAGTGCTGCGCGAGGCCATTGCACTGGGTGGTTCGTCGGTCAGCGACTATGTCGATGCCGACGGTGAAGAAGGGTTTTTCCAATTGCAGCATCGGGTGTACGGTAGGGAGGGCGAACCGTGCCTGGTTTGCGGCAACACCATCAAGCGGGTAGTCATAGCGGACGAAGCAGTCATTACTGCAGTCATTGTCAAAAGTAGGTGGGTACAGGCTGTGCTGCTCGCGAACGAACTCGTTGTTGCAAGAAGAGAGAGGAGCAACACGAGCATTATGGGCGATTATTCCATTGGAGTAGATCTGGGAGGCACCAATCTCCGCATCGCCGCTGTGGACAGCGACGGAAAGCTGCTGGAGAAGCTGACGCTCGGCGCCGAAGTATCGCGCGGCCGCGACTTCGTCATCACCGAGATGTGCAAGGCGATCGAGACGCTGCAAGCACGAAGTATCACGGCTCGGGCGAGCTGGTTGGCATCGGCATCGGCGTGCCCGGCTTCATCGACATGGCGGCTGGCATGGTGATGGAATCGCCCAACCTGCCCGACTGGAAGAGCTTTCCGGTGCGCGACGAGATCGAGAAGCGGCTCGGCGCGCCAGGTCATCCTGGAGAACGACGCCAATTCCGCCGCCATGGGCGAGAAGTGGCTGGGCGCCGCCCGCGAATACGAACACATGGCCATGTACACCCTGGGGACCGGCGTCGGCGGCGGACTGGTGTTCAATGGGCGGCTGTGGCACGGCATGACTGGCATGGCCGGCGAGCTTGGACATTTCAACGTCTATGCCGACGGCCATCCCTGCGGCTGCGGAAGCCGTGGCTGCCTGGAGCAGTATGCGTCCGCGACTGCGGTGGTGCGGATGGCGCGCGAAGCCATCGCGCGCGGCGAGTCGGCCGAACTGGAGCGCCTCTCGCATGATCCGGTGCAGTTCACCTCGCGCTCGATCTACAACCTCGCCGTACAAGGCGAAGCAGCAGCGAAGCGCATCTTCGAGAACGTTGGACGCGCCTTGGGAATCGGCATCGGCGGCATGGTCAACGCGCTGAATCTTCCCATCTACGTAATTGGCGGCGGAGTTTCCAGCGCCTGGGACGCCTTCGCTCCCGCCATGTTCGAGGAGATGAAGTTTCGCTCGTCGATCTACTCTCTGACTTCGCCTGACCGCATCGGTCACGACAAGGGAACGATCGTCACTCGGGCACTTCTGGGAAGCGATGCCGGACTATACGGCGCGGCGCGGCTTGCCGATGCTGGAAGAACTTCTCCCAGACAGAAAAGGGAAGGCACTAGAACTCAATTCCTGTGTTCATGAGTCGATCCTGTGAGAACAGGTTAGGGTGGACCGCTTGCCTTCCTCGCGAGGGGGCGAGCCCGGAGGCGGAGAATAAGTAGCCCGGGTGAAGCAGTTCCAATTCGCCCCTCGGTTGGGCGACGTCTAACTTGGCACGCGGAACCCGGCGTAGGTCGCGTTGAAGAATCCGGAGTCGGTTTGTAACCGACGCTACGACTTTCGCGAGGACGTGAGCCCGAGCCTTGCGATGCGCGGATAGAGCAACACGGGAGAAGCTCTAAACAGCGAGACGGAGCGCGACGAACGACATCACTTTCTGGATCGCTTGCGCTGCGCTTGCGATAACGCGCTTTTCGGAGTCCGAGCGTTTGATTCCCGTTTGCCGGAGTCGGGCGCCGATTTCAAGCGCTTCACTTCGTATGCACTGAGGTGGCGGAACTTGCCCGGCTCGACATCCAGTTCCAAGGGACCATAACGTACTCGCTTGATTTTTTCTACGTGGTGGCCAATCTGCTCAAACATGCGCCGGATCTGCCGATTGCGTCCTTCGATCAAGGTAATTTCATACCAGGGGTTGGCCGCCTCGCGAACCAGCTTGATTCGCGCCTCAGCCGTGCGAACCGCTTTTGAGCGCCGCGTTGCAACCCTGCCCTTCGGTTGGGTTTCTGGAGTCTTGAAGGGAGTCCGCTCCGCGGGCAGAAACACCCCGCGCCGCAATTTCGCAATCTCGTCGTCTGAGGGTTTGCCGCTCACTTTGACGAGATAGGTTTTGGGCACGTGCGACGAGGCGTGGGTGAGTTTCTGAGCGAGCATGCCATCGTTCGTCAGCAACAGCAGGCCTTCGCTGAGATAGTCCAGACGGCCGACAGGATACAAGCGAGCTTTGATACCGCGCACCAAGTCCAGCACGGTCGGTCGGCCTTGCGGATCGGTGACGGTGGTGACAAATCCCTTGGGCTTATTCAGCAGAACGTAAACGAATTGTTCCGGGCCGCCGAGTGGACGACCGTTCACCTTGATGCTGTCGACGTCTGGGTCGGCTTTGGAGCCGAGTTCCGTGATGGTCTGGCCGTTGACAGTGACGAGACCGGAGGTGATCAACTCCTCAGCCTTGCGGCGCGAGGAGATGCCTGCGGCGGCAATGATTTTCTGGAGGCGCTCAGCAGGCATAAAGGCTCATTGGCGAAGTCCGGTAAGTCACAGTCTGAAGTTCCCGCTTTAGGAATTGGGCGGCCAACAGGCAGAGCCACACCTAGAGACTTTATCACCCATCGACGTGATATCGCCCGAGCCAAAGGACGTGCATGAAGGAAACGGCTGCCGTTCCCGATTTGGGTCTCCATGGTTACTTTAGTTTTCTAGCCCACCAGTTTTTTCTGGCGCTGACTGGCTGATCCCGCTACAAGAGGCTTGTAGGGCCAGAGGCTTGGCGTCTCTGGCCGGCCCTGCGCCTAGGCTGCGGGTTTTCTCGGTTCTTTGACACCTTGGCTCCGCAGTCATACTTGCATGATTATGACAACTTGGTAGTCATACTTGTATGACAAATATGGGCGAACAGACAGCGAAATGTGCGGGCTAACTCCTACGGGCAGAATTGGATACGTATAACTATATTTAGAATCAAACGTTTGCGAACAATTTCCCCCCAAACCATTGATTCTAAATGACCGTGAAAATATTTTTTTACGTGTTATACGCCGGTAGAACACCTTTGAAACACGGGCGGAGAGTGGTCTCTAGTTCACCTGCAGCAGCAGCCCGCTTCCGCCCCTAACGGTGATCTTCTTTGCCGATTTGAGAACGATCTGCCCGGGAGCCGCTCCGCCGATTCCGCCGGCGATCTCCAGGTTCTTTTCGCCGTACACTCCGCAAGCGTCAGTGGAGAAGACCCAGAAAGCCTGGTCCGAGGTGTTGCCGACTGGACGCCAGACAGCCACGATCGGGGTTCGCCATCGGCACTCCCAAGCACGGCGCCGGGTTCGATAACTTTTCCAACCACTTGGCCGTTCGGTGCCTTCACGATTCGCTGACCGTTAAAGGCGATTTGTCCGCCTATCTGCCTCATGTTCGCGTCCCAACCGGTGGTTCCAATACCGCTGTCGGCATTTACGGGTTGACGGGCGGCTGAAACCAGCCTCCATCGTGGCCAGTGCGCGGAGTCCGAGGTTGACCGGGACAAGGCGCTTATCGATATCGATCTGCTCGAAGTGAACGGAGATGCTTGCGCTTTGACCAGAGGACACCGCGACAACGCGGCCCAGCAACTTGGATTCGCGCTTGATCTTACCGCCATCGGGCAGGGGCACGTCTTGCATCAGTTTGGCCGTAATTTTTTCACCCGGCTTGGAGTGGTCCGAATCCAGAGTGTTGTCGAGCATTGCGGGCAGGAGAGTGCCGGAAGGAATCTGCTGCGCACACAGAGACGCGGCGGCTACGAGGAGGAGCATCAAACCGGTACAAGTTCGCATAGCGATAGGTTGCATGTTAACGCGTGACAGAAATGGCAAGCAATCGTGATTGTGTGAATATTGGATGGAGAGACGCAATTCCTCAGGGGCTAAAGCCCAATGTTCGGGACGCCGGTATCGGCACGACTAAAGTCGTGCCCTGATACAAAACTATGACGCTGTGTCAGCGGGGTTTGCATCAAGCGACTCGGAAGCAGTCTCGCTGTCCGGCTGTGCAGTCGTCAGCGATTCGGGATTTGAGGCAGGTTCTTCCGATTGTGTTGGGAACAGTCCAGCCTGAGGGATCGCCGAGTTTTTCAAATTCTTCCATGCTGGGCAGTTCAGCCACGTTATTAAGCCCAAAGCGCAGCAGGAACTCCTTCGTCGTCCTGTAGAGAATGGGCCGGCCAATGACCTGCTTGCGGCCGGCGGTGCTGATCAACTTGCGGTCGAGCAGCGTGCCGATGACGCCAGAGGAATCGACGCCGCGGATCTCGCTGATCTCGGGCACGGTCACCGGCTGTTTGTAGGCGATGACGGCGAGAGTTTCCAGGGCCTGCAAGGAAAGCCGCACCGGAGGTTTCAGGCTCTTGGCGAAGCCGACGACCACGTCGTGATGCTCGGGCTTGGTGCCCATGCGATAGCCGCCGGCGATCTGGCGAATCTCGACCCCGTGGTTGCTTGCGGAATAGTCGGCGGTCAGCTCGTCTAGAATCCGGGCCAGAGTGCTCTTTGACGCGTTTCGTCTCTTCCTTATCGTTTTCTTTTTCCCGCGCAGATTGATGATCTTTGGAGAGATTTTCCGTGGGAAACGGCTCTTGGTCGGCATCTTCAGGTCGTCCGCCAGAATCCGCTTGTGCCGTCGCGGCGACTCCTTCGACTTCGTCGTATGATGCTTCCTCATCGAGTTCTGGTTTGTCTGGCGAGATGATTTCATTCAGCGCCAGCCGTCGCTCTTCTTCGGCGCGCAGTTCGGCAAGCACCGCATCCTTGAGCAGGGAAGCGAGTTGGTTCAGCGTAACCGGTTCTTCGGTCGCGTAGATAATGGCTTCGACTTTGGCTTTAACACTCATCTGTGATTGGTTATAGCAGTTTCAGAGTTAATGTGAACTTTACGCCATTTACCTCAGCGGCTAAAGAGGCTGCGGAAAAAGCTCGAAATCCAGATCCCTCATGGGCTGGGGCGGAAATAGTATAAGTTGCGGCGGGGCTGAAGCACCGCCGAATCATCTGCCGTCCCTGCCGGGACTCGAACCTTTCTATCTACAGACTCTACCCAGCGCTGAAGCGCTGGGCTAAGATCTGTTGTCCTTGCCGGGACTGATTCCTGGCAAGCGATGCCGTGGTCGCTGACGCGGCCTCGGGATGACAAAGAACGATTTATACGCTGGCCTAAAGGCCAGCACTACCCAAAATCGCATTCTTCCGCAGCCTGTGAAGGCGTGCTCCCTCGAACACAGGCCTATCGCCAGTCGTCCTTGATCGCTGGGTTCTCCGCCATCAGGGTGTCGAAATTCGTGTGTTTCTTCAACACGATCTCGCCGAAAACGTTGTCTTGCCTCGCCAGCACCGCCTGCAAGCGTATCAGCTCCAGGATGGCCAGGAAAGCGCAGACCAGCGCCGTGCGCGACCGCAAACTGCGCAAGCAGCGACTTCAGGCGGATCGGTTTGTCTTCCAGCGACAGTCGCCGGCGCACGTAGTCGATCATCTGCGATACGGTGACGTTGTCTTCCTCCACGTCGAACGCCGGCTTGTTGCGCGCGCGGTTGAGGATCTGCTGAAACGTCTTGACCAGGTCGACGACGTCGGCGGCGAACTCCGGCTCGGCGCCTTCCGCATCGCGGAATTCCTTCAGGGCCGGGTTTGTCCAAACCGCCTCTTCGATTTGTTGCTTCTGCAGCAGCATCTGCGCCGCGGTCCGGAAGCGTTCGTGTTCGAGCAAGCCGGTTGACCAACTCCATGCGCGGGTCTTCGAGTTGCCCCGGTCGCATCGGGATCGCGCGGCAGCAGCATCTTCGACTTGATGTGAATGAGCAGCGAGGCGGTGTAGATGAACTCGGCGGCAACATCGACATCAAGTTGCTTCATGTTCTCGACGTACTTCAAATATTGCGCGGTGATTTTCGCAATCGGGATGTCGTAGATGTCGATGTCCTGCTTGCGGATGAGGTCGAGCAGCAAATCGAGCGGGCCATCGTAAACCTGGCTGACCATCACCGAGAACGAGGACTCGTCGCTGCCCTTCTTTGCGCGGTGCTGTGGGCTTTCGCGTCCGTGCGGCGCAGCTGGCTGGTTCTCGATTGTGGTTGGTCGGGCATCAGTTATTGGTTCTCGGAAGCTCGCCTTCGGCGGCTCATACTCGAAGGACAAGTTGGCAGCAGCCCGCACTTCTTCCATCGTGGACTCCGCCGCGACGCGCGCCTTGGCGGAGCCTGCTTCCAGTATGTCCCATGCCAATTTGGGATTGGCCTCGTATTTCGCCCGCCGTTCCTGAATCGGCTGCGAGCACTTCCCAGAGGCTGTCAGCAGCCCACTTCTTGCATTCGATACAGCCGATACCCGCGGTGCGGCAGCCATCGTACACCTTTGCCATGGTCTCACGGGAGCTGAAGATTTTATGCAGATCGCCGACAGGGCAAACGTCGGGATTGCCGGGATCGCTGCGGCGAATCCGGGCCGGGTCCGTCACCATGGTTTTCAGTTTCGCGCGCAGCGAAGCTTCCGGCTCGCTGAGCAGGATGGTATTGCCATAGGACTTCGACATCTTGCGGCCGTCGGTGCCCGGCAGCTTGGCAGCGGGGGTCAATAACGGCTTGGGTTCAGGGAAGACGACGGATCCGCTGCGGATCGCGGTGTTCCGGCGCTGACTTTGCGGGGATAGAACTGATTGAAGCGCCGCGCTACCTCGCGGGTCAGCTCGACGTGCGGTACCTGGTCTTCACCAACGGGCACGAAATCGGCCTGATACATGAGGATGTCGGCCGACTGCAACAACGGATAGCCCAGAAAGCCGTAGGTGCCGAGGTCTTTGTCTTTGATGTTCTCGCGCTGCTCTTTGTAGGTGGGAACGCGCTCCAGCCATCCCAGCGGTGTAATCATGCTGAACAGCAGGTGCAGCTCGGCGTGCTGCGGCACATGCGACTGGATGAACAGCGTGCTGCGCTCGGGATCGAGGCCCGCGGCGAGGTAGTCGATCATGACCTCAAGCGAATTCTGCTTGATGTCGCGTGGTGTCGGCGTAATCCGTGGTGAGGGCGTGCCAGTCGGCGATGAAGAAGAAGCAGTCGTAATCGTCTTGCAGGTTGACCCAGTTGCGCAGGGCGCCGACGTAGTTGCCGAGGTGCAGCTTGCCGGTTGGGCGCATGCCGCTCAGGATGCGGCCTTTTTTGTTGCGTGTGAGGATCGGGCATCAGAGTCTCAAGAGTGCGTTCAGCAGGGAATAGAAGAAAACTAAGAAACGGGCTGACATGATGCTGACGACCGGAGCATCCGACCATGGGCAGTACGAACATGACAATGACCAGTCCGAAGTAACCGACCGGTCATAGACCTTCAACGTCTCGTAGGAGAGGAAATGGCGGATAACGTGGCTGCCGTCGAGCGGCGGCAATGGGATCAAATTGAATACAGCCGAGGATCACGTTGATCAGGATGGCCAGCTCGAACATCTTGGCCAGCGGGCTAGCGACGTCGGCTCCGCGAAAGAAAGGCGAAATCGCGCCGCAGTCGGAGCCATGCAAGATCAGTGCAAGACAGACGACTGCCACGAATGCCGTGAGGAAATTGCTGACCGGCCCTGCCACCGCGGTGAGGATGTCGTCGCGCACCGGGTTCTTGAAATTACGGTTATCGACGGGCGTTGGCTTGGCGTATCCGAAAGGCGGAAAGCCGACCAGGATCAGCATGGCCGGTAAGAGGATCGTTCCAAACAGGTCGATGTGAACCAGAGGATTCAGGGAAACGCGTCCCAGCATTTTGGCGGTCGGGTCGCCCAGACGATTGGCCATCCAGGCATGCGCCGATTCGTGGACGCTGATGGCGAACAGCAAAACCACAATCTCGAAAAATATGGTGACGGGGTCATCGCTGCATGGTGAGTTTGCCTTCGATACTACCATGCGGCTGGGGCGCCTGTGCACTCGTCACGGGCCGTCGAGGCTTCGACGTCGCAAAAGCAGATTCCCGCTGGCTGAAGCCGCGCGGATGCTAATAAAGTTTATGCGCTAGCTAAGTGCGCCTTTCAAAAGTCACAGAGCGAGCTTTCAGCAGCCTATGCGCCCGTTGTCTGCAGCGTTGCTTCGAGAGAAGCGGGCACGGCTTCGACCCGTGGCTTGTCCAGCGGACCGGTGATCGCGTAGGACGCTTCGGCCAGAGCGTTTTAAGCTGGAGGTCGAGATTGCGGGTGAAACTCGCGCTGCCGCTGACGTTGAAAAGCTCGCCGCCGGACAGCAATTTGCAGTCTTCGCAAGTGAGGGTTCCGTTTCGAAGCGAGAACCTGCCCCGCCAAGGCTGGAAAACGACAAGTGGAGCTGCCTTGCCTTCGAGCACAATGTGGCGAAGCGAGCCGCCGGTCCACTTGAAGGTGACGGAGCCGGTTGCGGAGTCGCGCAGCGCGGCGGCATCGAGTCCGGCAATGCCCAGAGTGTATTGGCCTTCCAGGGTTCCTGTTGCCCAAGGGTCGTGCATGAGAGCCGCGACTTGCGCCATGGCCACTTTGCTCACGCTGCCGGAGCCGAAAAACTTGGGAGGCTTGGCGGTGAAATCGGCGTCCCAGTTGCCGGTGTGGTGTCCACCCAGCACGTCGGCGCGGATGTCTTTCAGGCTGACAGTGCCCGACGTTCATTTCGATTGTGCACGAAAGGTTGGAAGCAGGAAGTGATCCGATCAGAACTCGGCCGGCCGACAAGCTGACCGCGAGCCTGCAGTCTTCAGGAGCGCATTTTCGTCCCGCTGTCCGATGGCCAACAGGTGATACCAGGGCTGGTGTTTGAAACAGCGGATTCAACAATCGATTGAGGCGCGCCAGGGAAACTTCGGGCGTGTGCAGATCGAAGCGCAAGAATGCAGGTTTCGGGCGTCGCGCAGACAAGCGGAAAGCTGGCGGACCCAGTCACCGTGGGCCCGCCATTGAACTCTGCGGTGAACGAGCTGACGTTGGCCGTCTGGTCGGCGAAGTGTGACCGTTGCCGTATCGACCTGGAGCGGCTCGAGGACGCCTTGCAGCTCCGCCGTGGCGTTGCGCAATTGCAACTCGCCTGACGGCAAGGGCGGCGCAAAGCCGGTGAAGGCCCCGGCGATCTGAAGGTCGAGCTGGGCCGGTCCAGCCAAGCCCAATGCTTGGGAGCGCCGATCCCCATTGCACGCGCGACATTGAGAAGCCGAGTCAGTTCGGCATTCGCCGTTGAGGGCGATCTGGTAGTGCTCCAGGTCAAAATATCCGCCAGCGGTGGCCGGAGATGCCGCCCCCAAGCGGCATAGCAAACGGCTTGACCACTACACGCAGCGACGGACTCGTGCCGGCTTTGCGAGCGGCTGTGCACTCTTTCGTTGGAGGTGCTTGCCCGTTTGCTCTGCCGCAGTCGTCTGAGGAATGCTGAATTCCACTTCGCCAAGTGTCAAGTTCCTGTTTCAACACCTGTCGATTGCAGGGCGAAATGCGTGGTTCGCCCGCCTCCTGCCCACACAGGCGCTGCGCCCGCATCCTTGCGTACGGTAAAGATGGCGTCGGTCGTTCCGGTTGCCGTCAGGTCGGCGGGCAGATCCTTCTTGGTGTGGCGCGCCAGGGCGACAACCCGGTCTAAGGGAATTTGTTCCGCCGAAATGCCGAGGTTATAGGCCTCGCCAGCCCAGCCGACGACATCGCCCCGCACCATCAGCAGACCAGGGCGAACCGGTGCCTGGCACTGAATGCCGCGAATCGAGTCGTCAGGCGAAGAGTAGGTTCCGGTGCAATGAACGCTCAGACGCAGCGCTTCCCCAAGGGCAATATCGTAGCGGCGAAAATCGTCCACCCGCGGCGTCGAGCGTCACCGCAAGCGAGGCGGGCGTTCCCGCCAGGGTGGCAGTGGAGGTCACGCCACCGCGCCAGCCGCGGTCGCGTCCATAAATCAAGGTCGTGACCTGGCCCAGTTGTCCTTTTGAGAAGTTGATCTTCAGACTCAGCGGGGTGTTTCGCAGTTGAGATGCCCGTTGAAAGCTGCCTTCCATCGTCAGCGTACCGGTGTCGCTGACCGGGACGTCGGATCGCACGGGACGCGCCTCGAGCCTGACGCCCCATTCGTTCTCGGATTGAAGCCATAGTGCAAAGTCGGCATCGGAAAACGCGAAGGCCTTCTTTACCAGTCCGAGCTTGAAGTTGATGCGTCCGGCGGTTGCTTCAACATAGGGAAAGCGGGGCCTGGACTTCAGGGCGCGTCTTGGCGGTTGGCGCAGAAGGGACCTGCGACGTCCGTTCTACCAATTCTTCCAGGTTCCAGTGGCCGTCGGCGCGGCGCACCAGGTTCAGGCTGGGATTCTCCAGCGACAAGCGTGCCGATTTCCAGACGCCCGCGCCACAGTGAACTCAGCCGAAGGTAGGCGGTGACGGTATCGGCGCGCAGCATCGGTTCCGGCACCATAGCTGGGATCGTCGGCCACAACAAAAGTCGAGAGCACCATCGCCGGCCGCGGCAGCAGTCTCAGTTCGATGTTCGAAACCGTGACTTCGCGGCCCAGCGCCTTGCCAATGGAAGCGGCGACCCGATTGCGGTAGCGGTTGACATTGACAAATGGCGGCACGAACAGGCCGAGCAGAATCGCACCCAGCACAATCGAGATCCACCACGCCCGCCGTGACATGCGGCCAGGCATCAGCGCACCACGTGGAACATCCGGGACCAGCGCGTCTGGTCGAAGAAATGAATCACGATGGTGAAGAGGAACTGCAGCCGCTCAGCGATGCTGGTGCGGGTGTATTCGTCGCGTGGCTGCTGGAATGACCAGTAGATAAACATCGGCCGTGCCGATGATGTTCTCGTAGGGGACAAAACCCCAGTAGCGGCTGTCGAGGCTGACGTCGCGATTGTCGCCCATGGCAAAAATGCTGTCCGGGGGTACGACCAGCTCGCCATTCTGGATGTGCGAGGGCAGTTCATCACGCCACGCCGGAGTCACGCCGTCGTAGTCGGTGGGCGGGACGGCGGGGAAGTTGTCACGGTATCCGTTGTAAGTGCCATTGCGGACGACGTAGGGCGGGTCAAGACGCTCGCCATTGCGATAGACCACGCCGTCCTGCAGCTTGATGTGATCGCCCGGCACTCCAATCACCCGCTTGACCACGTAGAGTCCGGGTTCCGCTGGCGAGATGAACACAAAAATGTCATCATGGCGCGGATGGCGATAGGGAATCAGCGGGCCGACCCAGTTTGTCTTGGGAGCCAGCATGATGCGATCGACGAACACGTGGTCGCCGATCAGCAGGGTGTTCTCCATCGAACTGGAAGGAATGACGAAGGCCTGCAACGTGAAGGTAATGATGAACAGGCCGGTCACCAGCACCGCGGCGATGGATGCAATGAATTCCGGGGTCGTTTCTTTGGGCTTTTGGGGCTTGCCGGCTTGGATCGACTGGTCCAGCATCCGCCTTAGTTAGTTTTCTTTGCAGACAGCCAAATTGTCGTTCCTT
Organism: uncultured Acidobacteriaceae bacterium; assembly: GCA_963843005.1. Classification (GTDB taxonomy): domain Bacteria; phylum Acidobacteriota; class Terriglobia; order Terriglobales; family Acidobacteriaceae; genus Bog-257. Next base: position 284,703 of record CAWJIW010000019.1, read on the forward strand.
TGCTGTCGACCGGCTTGCCACGATCAGCGCGGTATGCGGAACATGCGCTTCCAGCGCAGGCCTTTACCGATTCGATGACGCTATATGCCAAAGTCGAAAGTTTACCAGACGTCAGGTTTTCGCCGTCGCTGGACGGCACCTGTCCCATCGACCAGTAAATCAGCAATGGACGTCCGACGATGTGGTCGGCCGGGAACCAGTCCCCAGTAGCGCGAGTCGTAGCTGTCGTCGCGATTGTCGCCCAGGACGAAGTACGAACCCTCTGGGATGATCAACTGGCCGTCCTCCACCAGCTTCTGGGCCTGGATGAACCATTGGAAGCGATCTTTTCGGCAAAAAGCCCGCCATTGGGGAAGTTGTCACGGAACTTATCGCGCTGTTCCCAGTTGAATGTCGCGTACTCGTCGTCCTGCTTCACGCCATTGACATATACGTGCTTATTGACCAGACGGACATGATCGCCGGGCACTCCGATCACGCGCTTTACGAAGTGCTGCTGCGGATTCACTGGATAACGAAAGACGACGATGTCCTGGCGATGCGATACCGGCGATAGGGCAGCAGCCATCCCCAAACCCCGGGATTTGCGTAATGGGCCTTGTCCACCAGCAGATAGTCGCCGATGAGCAGCGTCTTCTCCATCGACTCGGAAGGAATCTGGAAGGCCTGGACCACAAAGGTGATTACGAAAACGGCAATCACAATGGTGGTGGCCAGCGACTGCAGCGCACTCATCCCGCCGGATTCGGAATGCGGTCTTCTTTCCCGAAACGACCGGAGACGCTATCCGACTCCGCAACGACTTCGGCTTCCGTGTGTACTTCGCTCATGACTGCTTAGACGACTCAACTTCTACGTCGGAAATGCCCGTGCTGGAGCCAGCCTGCAATGATTGTAGATACTCCCATGCCTGCCGTGCAGCTCCCTGCTCGGCGCGCTTCTTGGTGCTGCCTTCGGCGCGGCTGACAAATGCCTCTCCGCCAGCGTGTGGGGCCGGAACATGGACTTCGATGGTGAACACCTTTCGGTGGTCCGGGCCCTGTTCCTTCACCAGAGAGTAGCGGGGCTGCGGGCGTCCCGAGGCGTGCACGATTTCCTGCAGCGCCGATTTGTAGTCGGTGACCGGCAGTTGGCTTTGGCCGTGCTTTTGCAGTTCCTCCAGCGCAGGTTGAAGAATTGCGGTCACGATGAACCGGTGCGCCGTCTCAAGGCCGGCATCGAGGAAGAGCGCTGCAATCAGCGCTTCGAGCGCATTGACGAGCAGCGCGCTCTTGCTGCTGCCGCCGCTCTTTTCCTCTCCCTTTGCCGAAGCGCAGGTATTTGCCGATTTCCAACTGCCGTGCGGGACGAACCAAGGCGCGTGCGCTCACGATGTGGGCCCGCAGCTTGGACAGATCGCCTTCGGCATACTCGGGGAAGCGCCGAAACAATTCCTGGCTGACGACGAAGGAAAGCACCGCGTCGCCAAGGAACTCCAGTTGCTCGTTGTCGCCTGGCTGCTGACGAAGCACGTTTCCGCACTCGCCTGTAACTCCGCTTCGCGGGCGAACGAAGAGTGCGTCAGGGCCTGGTCGAGGATGGCACGGCGCTGGAAATGATGTCCCAGCGCATCTTCCAGCGCCGAACGATCGATCACTTCTGACCTTCATTGCGTAGTCTGGCGGCTCCAACCCATTTAGTGAGGCGTGGTGGGCGGCGGTGGCGCCGCAGGCGGAGTCGTCGCGGTACTGTTCTCCGTCATCAGCTTCTGCAGCCTGGCCTGTTGCTGCTTGGCAAGGTTCTTTTCGGCGCTGCCTTCCTGAGCAAACTGCACGGCCTTGTTAGCGGAATCCAAGCCTGGGGGTACTTCTTCTCATTGTCTTGCGCGACCGATAAACGCAGGTAAACCACAGCGTCAGGCTGGTCTTTCATCAGGTCAGCGGCCTTCTGGAAGCTTCTGTTCCGCGGCTGGCGTAGTCTTTCTTGTTCATCGCGATCACGCCCAGCGTGTCATAAGCGATGGAGCGCAGATTGGCTTTGGCCGCCGCCACTCGTTCCGGCAGGAACTCCTGGCGGAACCTGCAGACCCGTGTCGACGTTGTCGAGGGCCGCTTGGGCATCTTTGCTTGCTTCCGCATAGCGAGCGTCACGATCCAGGTCGGTCTCCCGCGTATCCATGACCAAGGCCGAAGCCACAGCCACCAAAGGAACCGGGTCCGTCGGATTCAGTTCGATTGCCTTCCGGCCCATGGCAATGACCTTGGCCGAATTGTTCTGTTGCTGGTATAAGTTCATGGCGCGAACATAAAGTAGTTCTTTCAGTTCGCTGTTGGGGAATTTCTGGGCGAACTCGTCGGCGGCCGCTTCCAACTGTGCGGGATCGGTTTTCGACGCCGCCAGGTTGTAGGCATCGAATTCTTCCTTGGATTTTGCCTGGGGCTGATGCTGGGCCGGCGGGCGCAGCTGGTGCTGCGGCCGCCTGTGCACCCTGGAGCGGAGCGGCGTCTTGCTGGCGTTGGCCTGCGCCATCGCCAGACTTGCCGCCAGCAGCACTGCCATCATTGCCAAAGTTGATCTCATCGATTGGTCCTTTCAAGGGAGACGGCTACGAGGCCTTCCCCATGCAGTTCCTATCTTATTGCGATTTCGGATGCTGCGAAGCCTCGGGCGGCTCATAGGGCGATTGCAGTCCACGTTCGGCAGCGCTGCGCGTGTCCGGCGAAATGTCGCCCGCGCTGAGCGCCGCCTTGTACTGCTCGATCGCGGCCTCACGCTCGTCCTGCAAATCGAGGATACGTCCAAGGTAGATGTGCGACCAGGCGACCGTGCGAGGGTCCTTGGACGCGGCCGCTGCCTTCTCGAAGTCGTCTTTCGCTTCCTGCATGTTTCCGCTCAGCGACGCGGCCCGTGCCAGCACGAAGTAGCACCGTCCCGGGTCTTCGTTTTGCGCCAGCGCCTCCTGGGCCAATTGAGCCGCGCCCGCCGGGATTTCCGCTGGCCAGCGCCCGCTCGGCCTGGTCGATCTTTCGCTCCGTCTTCTGATTGCCTGCGCTGCATTACATCCGGCGTGGCCTGTGATGCAAACTGTATTTCGCCGGCTTGCTTCCGGACCTTGTCGACGTCGATGATCGTGCAGCCAGTCGGGAAATGCGTCCTTCAGCCCAGTCGTACCTTTCTCAAACACTTTGAGCTGGTCGTAGAAGTAACTCGTCAGGACGAAGCCTTCAGCTTCATCACGATTCACCATGGCGATGCGGTCTTTCTCCGGCAGCTTCGGATCGCTGGGGGTGCGGGCTTCGATGGCGCGAATCAGGCTTTCGATCACCAGCAAGCCCGTGTCGGTTTTGTACTCGGCCGCCATCGGGGCCTTCTGCACGCTGGCCAGGATGGGTTTCAGCCGCGCCAGGGCGGTGGCCCGTTTGGCGATTAGCGGCTCCAGCACAAAGTGCAGGTAGGTATGCCGCAGGTCGTCCATATGAATATTGTTGTTGGCGGGAGAGACGACGATGTAAAAGTAGTCTGCCTGGTAATTTCGCGAGTTTACTTCTCCAGGCGCCGCCATCGGATCCAGGTACACCGTGTACGACCGTCCCAAATAACCCGCGGACGGCATGCGCAGATAGGTGTCGGTCGAGGTGATCATGCTGTGCGACCGGCTCGTGATACTGGTTGATCGAGCGCCGGTGTATTGCGGTTGATGTTTCAGCCAGATGGCATGCAGCTTTGCCTTCGCGGCGTATTGCTTGAGCAAGGGAACAAAGCCCAGCACGTAACTCGCGTCGGGAGGCAAGTCGGCTTCCTGGAACTTCGGCACGAAATTCGGAGGATCCCCGAGATTCAGCGCCAGCGACACATACTGTGCAAGTTGGTGCGCCGGAATCCGGCTGACCGGTGTTCCTGGTAGAACGTGCACATCTCTTTGGCGGCGGCCGCAGCCTCCGGCGACTTGCTGGCGGCCACCAAGATCGGCCCGCACTTGCGCGCGGATCGGCGATGAGAGCCAACTCATGGTCGTAGCCGCAGACATTGATGGCTGACGAGCACGCTGAAAATCGTTTCACTGACGTCCAGAGTTGCTTTCGACTGGGCGGCTGCAGAGCAAGCTAAAAAGCGCCGCAACTACTGCCACCAGAGCACTACGGAAAGTACAGCTCAGACGAGCCTCCTGAAGCGAGGTGTGCAGGGATACGAAACTAATCAGTTTACGGGAGGGTAATCTCCTGCGCAAATTGCTCGCTGACGTCCCGGACGGGAAGAGTGGGGAGAATCGATCGAAGTTGCGCCTTATCCCTTAACCTGGATCTTGGAGAACGCCAGGATGGCGCGTCCGGCGGTCGGACGGCCGAAGCTCGTGGCGGGCCGGAACGTCGCGAAGATCAGCATGTTCTTCAACTCTGACAGAACCGCGCCGCCGTTTTCGCCGCCCGAAAGAATGCGGTAGTCCTGCACCCGGCCGTCCGCGCCAACGTAGGCTTCAACGATGAGAGGCTCCGATCGCGGTGGGTCCATAGCGACCTCAAACGGCGTCGACTGCAATTGCGGAGGAGTGTAGAGAGTGGTGGGCACGTCATTGGCGCCGGGGATCTGCGCAGGCACCAGAAAATTGATCAGCAAGCCGAACATAACGATGGTCGTCACCAGTCCACCGGTTGCCGGCACCATGACCGCGTTAAACACGTTCTCCCATCGGACACGCAGCATTTCCCAGCGCGAAGTCTTGGCATTGGCCAACTCCTGCGATAAAGCGACACGGATCTTCAACGCCAAGTCGGACGGAGCAGGTTTACGTCCCAGGTTGCCGACCATTGACTGCGTGCGCTGCAGCGCAATGAAATGGGTCGCGCATGCGCCGCACGAATCCACGTGCGACTGAAGCGCGGACATTTCGCTGCGTGTTAGCGCAAAGTCCAGATACGACGACATGAGTTGCATCGCATCCGAGCATTTCATGGCATGACCTCAACTTGCTGGCCGCCGACCGGTTCGTCTCCGTGGCGCTTGCCCGGGGTGAGCACTTCGAACAGTGACGCCAAAGGCGGCAAGGTGGCGCTGCAGTCCCTTACGCAGCGCGTGCCGGCCACGCATCAGCCGCGATTTCACGGTCCCCAACGATACTTCCATGACCTCAGCGATTTGCTCGTACGACAATTCCTCAATGTCGCGCAAAATCACGGTGGTCCGGTATGGCTCGGCGATCGCACTTCAACTCTGCCTCGACGCACGCCCGCAGTTCTTCGTTGTAATACGTTGTCCAATGGGGACTTGGCGCCATCCACGAGCAGGTCCTTGAGTGCCAGGGAGCAGTTCCCGTCATGACCGCCTTGGCGCAGGTTCGATCGATGTCTCGCGTCCCCTGTGCCGGAACCACCAACGACGCTGATTGAAGGCTTCATGCAGCGCTATGCGGTAAATCCAGGTCTTCAGGCTCGCATTGGCATGAAAGCTCTTGATTCCACGAAACACCTTGATGAACACTTCCTGGGTGGTGTCGGCTGCGTCGGAGGGATCATCGAGCACGCGGTAAACCAGGCTGTACACGGGCTGGCTGTACTGCGCAATGAGCCAGGAAAATGCCTCTTCCGATCCGGCCTTCAGTTCGGCCACGATCGCGGCTTCTTCGGTGCGGACTCCGATCGCACTCGCCAGGTCACTCAACGTTGCTGCTCCCGCCACGCTACTCATGGCGTTGTCCTCATGATATCAACCTCGGAGCGCCGAACAACACTCGCAATCATCCTTGCGTCTCTCGCCCGGAACACACATGGTTTGCCGGCTGTCACCCTTCCGCACAGTTTTTCCTGCGCTTATGTACTTAATTGAACCCGTTGAGCACTCAATTGTTCCCGAAATCGATTGGGGAAGGGATGGTATACGAACACCTGCTGTGGCGACGCGTAACGGCGCTGCCCCGAGGACCGCGCGGCTCGTTGCACGGTGCGGCCGCGAGTTTGACGAAGGTGTTCGGCTGCGAGAGAATGAAAGGTGCGCCTGTGGCATTTAGGCGCAGTTCCTCCTCAAAGTGGGCCTGTGGCGCAGCTGGGAGCGCGCTTCCATGG
>CAWJIW010000020.1:0-385369 GCA_963843005.1 uncultured Acidobacteriaceae bacterium
GCGAGGGCGTGGCGAGTGGGGCTTCAGCCCCTGAGGGAGCGCACTTCGCTTCAAAACCGAAGTCCCTCGGTGGCTAAAGCCAATATAAATGACCAGCTTTACGGCACGGCTGAAGCCGTGCCCCTTCAAAGCGCGAAATCTCATAAATAATCCAGGCTAGAGCACGGACCAAAGCCCCGGGCGGGATCCCGAGAGCGTCGTCACCGTCTAGTGCCTGCCCCGATAACAGAACTCGACCCCCACCACCAGGAGCCACACCGAGAGTAAGAACCGAAGTTGTCGATTTGGGATACGTGAAGCAATACTGCTTCCGACGAGCGCGCCCACCACACCGCCCGCAGCAAGCTTCCAAAGCAACCCGGCATCGTATCCGCCGGCGGCCAGATGAATCCCACTGCCGAGAAGGGAAACGCCCAACCCGAATGCGAGGTCCGTCCCCACGACTTGAGCGGCAGTCAAAGAGGTCAGGCCGAGAAGGGCTACGGTGCCCAATGCGCCAGCGCCAGCCGACGAAAATCCAACCTCCGCGCCAATCGGAAACATCACGGCCGAGACCCAAAGGGGCCGGTCCGCTACGTTGCTCTGCGTCGCCGCAGGACGTAGGCAGCGGTATAGGTGCACGATTGCCGACACCACGATGATCAGGCCCAGGACCAAATACAGGACCGCCTGCTCTCCATGCAACGCGAGGCGCCGGAACGCGACCGAACCTAAAATCACTCCGGGTACGCCGCCCAGCAGCATGAACCCAAGGATGCGATAGTTCACTTGCCGGCGCCATATCTGCATGGGGACCACAATCGCCTTCACCACCACGGAGTAGGCCAGGGCCGTTCCTACCGCGATGTCCACCGGAACATGCAAAGCCAGGATCAGAAGCGGCGCAGTAACGATGCCTGCTCCTACCCCGGTGTTTGCGATCAAGATGGCGATCAGGAAGCCCAGTACCAGGTGCATAACAATTGCCTCGTACTTTGGTCTGTTTTTCTGGCAGCAAAGGACGCCATGGATTTCCAAGTTAACCTGGGGATGGGACAACCATGGCGCTTACTGCCGGCCAGCCCAAGTCCGAAAATTCCGGATCTTGTCGAGATCGCTCAATCCATTTCCGGAGTAACATACTGCCCGGTCATCCCAGTACACGGTTGCGACGGGTTTTTGTCCGGTGTTCTGATACGACGAGTTGCGGTTTATTTCGTCGTAGGGAATCTGATTACGTTGGAGGTAGTCTGCAATTTCCTCCTCAGACCGGGTCGTGTGCACAATAACCTTCCAGCCTTCACTTCGAAGAATCCGCAAAGCTTGCACCACATCCTGACGCGGCTCTCCCAGTACTCCTGCGCCTCCCCACCCATCGTATTCAGCAATCACACCATCCAAGTCAACAGCAACTGTAAGCTGGCGGTCAGCCATTGTAGTCGTCCTCTGCCGTTATTAGGATTGAGTACTTCCGTTATCGAGCCTGGCGAGGAGGGAAGCCACAACCTTGTCCACGCTCTCGCGCAGCGTTTCCTGATCGGTTTTGCACTCCACCTCAGGAGAGATAGGTCGCTCATATGGGTCATGCAGACCCGTAAAGCCGCTCAAAAGGCCGGCCCGGGCCTTTCTGTAAAGGCCTTTCGGGTCCCGCTCTTCGCAAACCGGCAGCGGTGCATTGACAAATACTTCGAGAAACGTCGGAAAACGTTTCCTGGCTTCTTCGCGGCCGGTTCGATAAGGAGAAATTGCTGAGACCAACACTATGATTCCGTTCTGCGCGAGCAGGCTTGCCACGAAACCGACACGACGAATGTTCTCATCTCTATCGTCCTTGCTGAATCCCAGGTTCTTACTCAGGTCCTTGCGCACCACATCTCCGTCAAGCACCTCAACCTTGAAACCTCGCGCCAGGAGCTCCGTCTGGACCTCTCTGGAAATAGTCGTTTTTCCCGCGCCGCTGAGGCCCGTAAACCATAAAATGGCGCCCTGTTCACTCCGCCGGGAGGCAGCCGCTGGTTCCCCGTAGTGAAGGTGGGAGATCATGCCGGCTCCAACCGTCCGGTTATCCATGGGATCAATCAGGATGAAGCTACCGGTGGCGTGGTTCGTGCTATAAGGGTCACAAAATATGGGCTTGTGCGTCTCGATCTCAACGTCGCCAATGTCATTGGTGATCAGAGCTTCGGACTGAATCCTCTCAAAGGTATCGATGTCTATCCGGTGGACGATCGTTTTGATGACGCCACACACTGTGTTGGTGGTGTGCTTGAGAAGGTAGCGGGTATCCTTTTTAAGAGGAGTGTTGGCCAGCCATATCAGGGTCGCACGAAAGCGCTGCACTGCTTGCGCAGCGTCGTCAACCTCCGCCAGCATGTCGCCGCGGCTGACATCCAAATTATCGGCGAGCGAGACGACCACCGAACACGGGGCTACAGCCTCCGAGAGGCCGTGGTCGCCCACCGCGATGCTATCGACCCGGACACGGCTTCGTGTCGACATCAGCATAACTTCCTGGTTTCGTCTGAGTACTCCAGAAACAACCTGACCGGCATAACGGCGATCATCCTGTGCGCGGACCACCAATTGAATTGGTAACCGGAAGCGCTTGGAGTCGAGCGCACGCTGAACCGGTACTCCTTCGAGAAATTCCAGCAGACACGGCCCGCTGTACCACCGCATGCGCCGGCTTCTGGTCGCCACATTGTCACCATCCATGGCGCTGATAGGTATAAATGCGCAGGTGGTGAAGCCGAGGGAAGCCACAAGCTTCTCCAGGTCGCGACAAATGCAGTGGAATACCCGATCATCGAAACCAACCAGGTCCATCTTGTTGATCGCCACCACAAGGTGAGAGATCCCGAAAAGCGACCCGATGTGAGCGTGACGACGGGTCTGGGTAAGCACCCCCTTGGTAGCATCAACCAGGAGCACCATCAGGTCGGCGGTAGATGCGCCCGTAGCCATGTTGCGGGTGTACTGCTCGTGTCCGGGAACATCGGCAATTACAAATTTCCGCCGGGGAGTAGAAAAATACCGATAGGCAACGTCGATGGTGATTCCTTGCTCCCGCTCTGCTCTGAGTCCGTCGGTAACCAGGGAGAGGTCCAACCCGTTACGACCTTCCGACGCCCGCCTGACAGATTGCAACTGGTCCTCATAGATCCCATCGGAGTCGTGCAGGAGACGGCCGATCAGCGTGGACTTGCCATCGTCGACGCTGCCAGCGGCCAGAAAGCGCAAGAGGCCCTTATCTCCGGATTCACCGTGGTTCAAAAATAGCCCTCCCGCTTCTTGAGTTCCATGGAGCCTTCCTGATCGTGATCAATGACGCGGTTTTCGCGCTCCGACCGGCGGAAGCCGCGTAACTCCTCGATGATCTTAGGCACGGTGTCCGCGGTTGAACGTATTGCGCCAGTGCAATAGGTGCAGCCTAAGGAGCGCATGCGGCAGGTCACAACCTGGGGTTGCTCACCCGGCATCATCTCGAAATTGTGTTCCATCGGAATCAGGAAGGTCCCCCGAACAATCACTTCCCGCGGTTTGGCGAAATAAAGTGGAACAACGGGAATGCGCTCCCGCTCGATGTACCGCCAGACGTCGATTTCGGTCCAGTTGGAAAGCGGAAACACGCGGATGCTTTGGCCTTTGTCCACACGGCCGTTAAAGATGTTCCAGAGTTCCGGCCGTTGGTTCTTGGGATCCCATTGGCCATAGGCATCGCGAAACGAGAACACTCGTTCCTTCGCCCTTGATTTTTCTTCGTCTCGGCGAGCGCCACCGATGGCGGCGTCGATATCATGTTCTGCAAGTCCGTCCAGCAAGGCCTGGGTCTTCAGCAGATTGCAGCACTTAGCCGTACCCAGGCGAAAGGGGTTCGCCCCGTTCTCAAGCGCCTGATGATTCGTGGACACGATTAGCTTCAGGCCCAGTTCCCGGCACGTGGCATCTCGAAACGTAATCATTTCCGGGAACTTGTAAGTCGTGTCGATGTGCATCATCGGAAAAGGCACGCGCCCAGGGTAGAACGCCTTCTGGGCGAGACGAAGCATGACAGACGAATCCTTACCCACGGAATACAACATCGCGGGTCGGCGAAACTCGGCGGCGACCTCCCGCAGAATGTGGATGCTTTCAGCCTCTAGGAGGTCAAGATCAGATAGTTCAAACCTGTCGGGCATTGCAAGGGCTACTGTTTGTTGGAGATTCTACTCCTTTTCCAGGAGGCGCCCGACAAAAGAAACTCCTGGCTGAGGTAACTTCTAGATAAATCGAGTGACGGGAATTGGATACAACGAACCAAATCTCTCAGAGAAGCGGAAGAAGATCGGTCAATCGTCACACCTACCCCTCGCTGGCGGGACCCGGGGCGCCCCCACCCGTGCGCCACTGCTGCTCAACAAAAAAGCGTGTCCATTTCTCAAATGGTTCACCCAGTTCGCTGGCCAGACTGCTCTCTCCCATCCGGCAGAGGTCCGACATAAAGCGCTGCCGCAGCAAGGAGCTTTGCTCATCACGCTGCGGCTCGTAGGTTGTGCATGTATCTACCGACGTGCGCCCCGGTGGCAGGCCACCGAGGAAATCGATCAGCCTCGGCAGTTGACGATCCAGGTCTTCAAAGAAGGTTTCATAGACCACGATCAGCGGTTCGATTCCTCTTTCCCGGAAATAAATCTCCCAGATTAAATCGCCCGCTTGAAGGATCATGAGCCGGGAGAGTATGTGAAAGAAATCGTAGGGGAAATCGCCAGCCTTTGTCCCGTCGGACTGGGTCGAAGCCCACTGATTGGAGTGTTCCGCCCGGCAATACGAGATCGCCTGTAGTATCTTGTTCTTTCGCACCAGCCACACCCAGCGATGGCCGGGCAGCAGATCGTCGAGTTGCCTGTAGCCCGGAACTGCGTTGCGCAAGTGTTCGTCCAGCGCGGCACGGTGGTTGGGTGACATCTTCGAACCAAATATGCCTTCAACCTGGTACTGGCTGACGACAGCGGCGAAACTGTCAAGCGGTGGTCTGTCTTCAGCTGCAGGCAGTGGTTTCTGGAACCATTCGTTAGGGTAACCGAGGCGATTTCTTGCCAATAGATTACAAATCTCGTTACTCCCCGAGCGCATCGTAAACGCGATGGTGTAGCTTCGCGTGATGTCTTGCAACATTGCCCTTCCCTTGGATACATCCATCGCGCGGATTCCTACAGTACGACCGCGGGCTCAGGCCAGAAGTGACGGGTTTCCCAGAGCTCTGGCTGCTAGCAACTGGTGTCAGGCGCGTTTTCCAGACGGCCTGCGATCCTTCCAAGAGCTAGCCCATTGTTCAGGTCGATTGCGGTGTGAAGTATCTGTCCCAGAATCAAGGTACCAGACAACACAAACACTGCGCCAAACAGCACTCCAAGCACGCTCGCGCCTATGATTCCATTGCGGCCTTGATAGGCATGCGCCAGGCCAAAAACGATCGACGAGACCAGCAGACCTGCCCACACCGAACCCAGAGCGTTCCCGATTAGATTGAGGAGCCACCCGCGGTAGAGCAGTTCTTCGCATATGCCAGCGGTCAAAGCTACGGCAATCCACACCATGCGCTCAGTAGGGTTTACCGGGAGCAGCCGTCTAGCATGGCCGACCGCTTTGCTCACTTGCTCCACACTCGGTTTTCGCGACCGGGTCTTGCTGGCTATGACTACCGCTGCGACTAATGCCAACAACAGTCCCGAGGCCAGCAGGGTCCGTGAAGGACTTCCCAGCTGCTCTCCGATATCGCGGAGTCCCAAACCGCTCGCACGGATCACCCACACGCAACCTACTACCAAGGACCACTCGGCAAGGATGTTCCAGGTATAAAGCTTCACCTTGGACCCAAGGCGAAAGTAAACCAGGTAATCGACGACCGGAAAGACAACGACGAGCACAAACGTAAAGACCCATGCAGCCGGGCTATGGACGACGCCCTGCCAGGCCTCCGCGTGCGCCATGCTCAGCATGGGAGAGAGTTTACGGGCGCAGAACAATACCGTCAATCAGCGGCGAGTGGCAGCCCGGAGTATCCAGCCCGTTATCGCCGGGGACCAAACAGGAGTACTGCGCAATCCTTCGATAAGATATAGTGTGGGCCGTCGGGAGCTAACGAAATTGCTGGATCGTTTCATCAAGGGAGACACGCACGGTATCCACTATGCCGTGAGCATCTTCTTCGCAACCGCGGTGCTCTGGGTTGTGGTTCACAAGCTCGGCAAGGTCAATCCGGTTTGGGCCATCAGCTCGATGGTCGCCACCAGTGATCCGCTGATGAAGCAGGCCATTCTGATCTTCCGCTCCCGCATCATCAATACGCTGGTCGGCTGCGCCATCGGCCTCGCGTTCATTGCCATCGGAGGCAGCAGACTCATAACTCTTCCGCTGGCGATGGCAGTGGCGGTATTGGTTTCCTCCTACCTGGTCCGCATTCAAACCATGTGGCGACAGACGCCAATTTCCACCGCGTTCGTGATCGCCGCCGGACTGGAGTATCACTCGCGGCTCCATGGCCTTCAGGCGGGCGCGCAACGCACCAGTGAAGTGCTGTTCGGCTGCGTGGTCGGAATCGTGGTGGCATGGATTGTCTCCAAGGTTTGGCCGCTGCCCGATCCCGCACCATCCGGCAAGCCTGCAAGCAAGTGATCGGGCCGGTCTGATTCCCGCCGTTGGCTACTGCTTTTCGTCCACATACGTCGACACTCTTCCCAACAGCTTGTTGTCGACGACCGTGGTCATTTTCTTTCCGTCGGGTGAGACCGTGATCTTCTCGATGCGTAGATTTTGCCGTCGCGCTTATAGGTCGCTTCGATGGAGTGATCACTCAAAGGCTTCAGCGACACAGTCTCCTCCGCATAGACACCCTTCACCGGGTACTCTTTGCCATCGAGTTTGGCTTCCCAAGTCATGCCTGTCGGGGTTGACATGCTCAGGCTATCGCCCCCGCCCTTCCAGGTGCTGGTCAGGCCGGAGGCGTCTTCATTGAGGTTCTGCACTCGCCAGGAACCTGAGGCGCCATTGGAACCGGCAGGACCCTTGGAAACTCGCGTCAACTTGCTTTCCGCCTTATAGGATGGGCTGCCGTCGGCGGGATAGTTGGTGCTCGCGACGGTCAGCAGCTTCCCATCCGGCGATGCGGTCCGAGTCTGCTCGAACTCTGCCTTGCCGGCTTTTTTCCCGGTGACGTGGATCGTATTCGCATCGACAACCTGCACTGCGATCGTGTCATACGTCTGGCCGGTAACGGGCTGGTCCTGGCCATCGGCTTTTACATTGATCTTGGGGACGCAACTTTCGCAGTCGTACATCCCATTGTTGACCGAAAACACGTAGGGTTTTGGCGACAGCTTGGAAGCCGCCATATTGGTCTTCCAGGTGCCATCAAACGGGCTTTGCGCAAGCAACATCACAGGCAAAAACCACAAAACAACGCACAGCAGCTTCCTCATGCCTATCTCCTGAGAGCCGGAATTTCCGGGTTAGTTTCCAACGGCTTCACACTTTACATCCATCCCGGGATTCCGGCACGCTATTTTTGTTCGGCTTCGCCAGGGCCGTTGGGAGCCGCTACGGAAATTCTGGCCGAGTCCGTGCGGAGAGTGGGAGCTGAATTGATGTCGCGAAACCGGCACTGCTTTCTCGCATACTCGCGCCAGATTTGCTCATCTAGTACAAGAGTTGTACTTGGCTGATCGCCCGGAGGTTCGATGGCTTCCAGGAATCTGATGCTCGCCGGTCTTGCCGTCCTGCTGCTTACCTCAATCACCTGCGGCGCTGACAAGAAGTCGTCCAGCGCAGCCCCACCTCAGGCTCCCTTCACCGATTACCGCTATGAAAAACCCGGCACGGTACGCAAGATCACCGCAAAAGATCTGCCCGCGCCGTTCGCGACCAAGTCTGCGGTCAATGGTCCGAACCTTGTGATCGCCCCCCAAACGTGGTCCCGATAGCTCCTGCGGGTTTCAAGGTGGCGTTGTTTGCCGAGAAGTTGAACGAGCCGCGCAAGCTGCTGACTGCGCCCAACGGAGACATCTTTCTGGCGGAGAGCCGCGGCGGCGACATCAGGGTGTTCCGCGGCATCGGCGCCGATGGTAAGCCGCAGCAGAACGTGGTTTATGCCACCGGGTTGAGACAGCCGTATGGCATCGCCTTCTATCCGCCGGGCCCGAATCCCCAGTACCTTTACATCGGCAACACCGACGCGGTCGTGCGCTTCGCCTAAAGAACGGAGACCTGAAAGCGACTGGGAAGCCGGAGAAAGTCGCCGATCTTCCGGCTGGCGGGCGGGCACTCGACGCGCGATCTCGTCTTCTCGCAGGCCGGCCGGCAGCTCTTCGTGGGCGTTGGCTCGGATTCGAACATCAACGACCCGGACACGAGCCCCGCCGAAAAGAAACGGGCGCAGATCCTGGTGATGGATCCCGACGGCAAGAACCAGCGAACGTACGCCTCAGGCATTCGCAACCCGGGCGGCGGGCTGGCGGTGAATCCCAAGACCGGCGAGCTCTGGTGCTCGGTCAATGAACGCGACGGACTCGGCAACGACCTGGTGCCCGACTACATCACGCACGTGCAGGATGGCGGCTTTTACGGGTGGCCGTATTACTACATCGGGGCAATCCCGATCCGCGGTTGAAGGGCCATCCCGAGCTGAAGGACAAGGCGATTGTTCCCGACGTGCTGATCCAGGCGCACAATGCGTCGCTTGAATTGACCTTCTACGAAGGCGGACAATTTCCGGCGGAGTACCAGGGCGACATCTTCTCGTCCCAGCATGGTTCGTGGAACCGGAAGCCGCGCACGGGATATGAAGTGATACGGGTACCGCTGCACCAGGCAGGACACGCCACCGGAGAGTACGAAGATTTCCTCACCGGCTTCGTGCTGCCCAATGGTGATGTGTGGGGACGTCCGGTCGGGCTCACGGTCGCGCCCGATGGCTCTCTGCTGGTGAGTGATGATGGGTCGAACTCGGTCTGGCGGGTGAGCTACGCCGGGAAGTAGCGCCCATCCGGGCGATGGTTTACGGCACGGTTGAGTCCGTGCCTTCAAAGCGTGAAAGGAAAACTGAGGACTATGGATCGCAGAGACTTTCTAAAAGGTGCTGCCGCCGCGGGCGCTCTCGCCAAGTTCGGCAACCTCGCGCAGGCTGCCGACTCGTCCAATATTCCGACGCGAATGCTGGGCCACACATTGCAGCAGGTTTCGATGATCGGCCTGGGCGGGTATCACATCGGCAATCCCAGCGAGGCCGAAGGCATCAAGATCATCCGTACGGCCGTGGACAACGGCATCACCTTCATGGACAACTGCTGGGACTACCACGGTGGCGATAGCGAGGTGCGCATGGGCAAGGCACTGCGCGGCGGCTACCGCGAGAAGGTATTCCTGATGACCAAGATCGATGGCCGGAATGTCAGGACAGCGGCGCAACAACTCGACGAATCGCTGCTGCGGCTGCAAACCCTTCACATCGACCTTATACAGTTTCACGAAGTGATCCGGATGGACGATCCGGAGCGCATCTTCGCCCCGGGCGGCGGCATGGAGGCGATGGTAAAAGCCCGCAATGCGGGTAAGGTGCGCTTCATCGGCTTCACCGGGCACAAGAGCCCGCAAATTCACAAGCACATGCTGGAAGTGGCCGATCAACATAGGTTCAAGTTCGATGCCGTGCAGATGCCGCTGAACGTGATGGATGCGCAATACGACAGCTTCGCCAAAATTGTTCTGCCCATGCTGCAGCAGCGGAACATCGGCGTGCTGGGCATGAAGCCCATCGGCTCCGGTGTTCTCTTGCAGAGTGGGAAGGTAACTGCGGTCGAGTGTCTGCGCTACGCGTTGAGCCTCCCGACCAGCGTAGTGATCACGGGATGCGAGTCGATGAAGGACCTGCAGCAGGCGCTGGATCTGGGCAAGAATTTCAAACCGCTGAGCGAAAGCGAGCGCGCTGCCTTACTGAGCAAGACGGCCACGGCGGCGAAGAACGGCGAATTCGAGCTTTACAAGACCAGCGCCCAGTTCGATGGCACCACCCACAATCCGCAGTGGCTGGGCTGAGGCGGGAAGAAGCCATCAGAACGTTATCCCGGACATAGTGTCGCCAGCACGCGAGTCCCGTTCGGCGGGATGAAACGGATTGTCATCCCGACCGAGGGTCTCGGCCCGAGTGGAGGGACCTGCTGTTTTGTGCCGTTACCGCCGTGCCTTTCCTCCCATTAATCTTTGGAATCAATGGTCCACGGAAAAATTCCCGGCAAAATACAGGCTTGCAGGCATTCTAGAGCAGATTCAGAGTTGCTGTGTCTTGGTAGAGCAGGCCTTCAGGCCTGCGTTGCGCGCTCGCTACTTGCCCCGTGGCTTCAGCCCGTGGGCACGGGCTGAAGCCAGGAATCCATTTGGGTGCGTCTGGACGCGGCGCTGAAGCGCCGCTCTACCCAAACGGCCCAGGGATACAGCAATTGCGGAACTGCTTTAGTGGACCCGCGCCGAGATCGTCCTTCCCACGTCGTGCGCCAGCCACGGGAAGGCGCTGTGGCGCTGCATCCAGTGGACAATCAGGTCGGCGCGGCGCTGCACCCCGAACTTGCTGAGCAGATTCGACACGTGGAACTTCACCGTGCGCTCGGAGACGAAGAGTTTGCTGGCAATCTCCTTGTTGCACAGATTGTCCAGCAGCAGGTCGAGAACTTCGCGCTCCCGGCGGCTGATTTCCACCTCGGTATCGAGCGCTTTGCAGCCCTGTAGTTCGGGAAGGATGGACTCAACGAAGTGCGTCAGCAGCTCGCGCGGCACCCAGTAGCCTCCGTCGCCCACCTGGCACGCCGCGCGCGCCAGCTCGCGGGGCACGAGATCGTAGGTCAGCAGGCCTTTCACGCCGAGGCGCAACAGTGGATAGGTGGCGGAATCCTCCAACGTTGGCAACAGCACCAGGACATGCACGGTACGCTGTTCGATGCGCAGCATGCGCACAAATTCCAGACTGGTGACGAGATCGCTGGCGTCAACCACTGCCAGCCATGCCGGCTTCGCGTCGAGCGCCGCAGCGGTGTCTTGCGGCAAACGAAATTCGGGGCTGAGCACGACCTCGAACTCGGTACGTTTGAGGAGCCGCGTGAACCGCTCCTGCGCGATCGGGTGAGGGCAAAACAGAAACAGCTTGCGCCGCGTGCGAGTCCGCGTTCGTGGGAGTGCGCCCATTCGCCGACAGGACCTCGTGCTCTAGGTAACTATCGGCTGAAGTGGCACGTTCTTGACGGCAGCGGCTCAGAACTTGGCGATCCGGATGCTGCCGTCGCCGGTGGTGATCTCCAGCAACGGGCCGCCACCGTTGATCTTGCCGCGAATGCGGGAGCGCTCAATGGAGCCCTCCACGGTTACCGGCAGATCGAGCTGGATGTGGCCGTCGCCGGTGTGGGCATAGAGTTCGGCGGCAAGGTCTTGCGGAAGCCGCGCTTCCACCCGGCCGTCACTGGTATGGATCAGCCAGCCGCCGTTCATCCTGGAGCCCGGCCGCACGGTGAGGGTAATGTGTCCATCGCCGGTGCGCAGGTCAAGATTGGTCAGCACGCCGTCAACCGTCATGTGCCCGTCGTCGGTGTGCGCGGTGAGCGCGCCACTGAAGTTTTGCACGTCAATATGCCCGTCGCCGGTATCGAGCCGGGCCGGACCGGCCGTGCCGTCCACCTTGATGTGACCATCGCCGGAGTGCAAGTCGAGCGCCGTCTCCGGCGGGACCTGGACTTCAATTCGGGTGCCCTGGTTATGCCACGTGATGTGAACACCGAAATGGGTCGGGATGTGGACCTGCAGGTCTACTTTGTCCCCATCCTGCCGCTCGGTTATGCGGACGCCGCCGTTCCCGATGTTGTACCCCTCGGCGATGATCCGCGCCGAAATCGTACGGCTCACACCGCGGGTGATCTCCACCGCAGCGTCGTTCGTGTCCACCCGCAGGCTGGGCTTGTCGCCCACCTGGTAACTTTTGTTCCATTCTTCGGCGAAGGCGGAGAGACCGAGGACGGAAAAGCAGAGCAGAATTGTCAGGAATGTTTTGCGCACAAAAAAAACTCCTCTTCGTCTGGTACGAAGAGGAGCCTGCGGTTGTTCCGTCGCGAATCAGAGAAAAAGGAGGCCGATTGCGGTGCCCGGGGCATACACAGTCTAGCGGAGGAAACCTGCGCATGCCCCTCACGAGCATCGCTCCCTGCTTGTTGCAATAGACGGGGAAGAGGAAGAAGGGTTAGCGCGACCGCAGCCGCGAACGAATGCAGCGGATGGCCGTGGTTATTTTTTTAGATAACTCCAACACGCCAAAATGGAACGATTATGCAAAAAAGACAGGAAGGACCTCCTCGGCACGCTTGGATGCGAGAAAAGGACCTTCCTGTTTGCGAATCAGGAGAAAAAGGAGGCTGGTTGCGGTGCCCGGGGCATCATAGGTCTAACGGAGGAACCCCACGATGCCCCTTACGAGCATCGCTCCCTGCTTGGTGAAATAGACGAGGAAGGGGAAAAAGGGTTAGCGCTAGCGGCTGTAGCGATTCTCCTTTTTCTCCGCGTGCCGCTCGAGGCCAAGCTGAATCAGCCGCTCCATCAGTTCGGGATAATCGATGCCCGTCGCTGCCCACATTTTGGGATACATGCTGATCGAGGTGAAGCCAGGAATAGTATTGATCTCGTTGACGTATATCTTGCCGCTGCGCGGGTCCATGAGGAAGTCCACGCGCGCCATGCCGGCGCAATCCACCGCCTGAAATGCGGCGACCGCGAGGCGCTGTACTTCCTTCTGTTTAGCCTTGGGCAATTTGGCGGGGATGATCGCCTCCGAGCCTTCCACCAGATATTTGGCGCTGTAGTCGTAGAACTCCTTGATGGGGACGATCTCACCGGGGACGGACGCGATGGGAGCGTCGTTGCCGAGCACCGAACACTCGATTTCGCGCGCCTTGCCTTTGGCGCCGCCGACGCCCTGCTCGATCACCAGCTTGCGGTCGTAACGCGACGCGTCGTCCATGGCTGCGGCGAGTTCGCTGGAATCGTGCACCTTACTGATTCCCACCGACGACCCCAGGTTCGCGGGCTTCACGAACACGGGATACTTCAGCGCTCGCTCGATTTGCCGCCGGACCTTCTTCGGCTGCTGGCGCCACGCGCTGCGCAGTACGGTCACGTGCTTCACGATAGGCAAACCGGCATCGCGGAAGAGGCGCTTCATCACGTCCTTATCCATGCCGGCGGCGGAGCCGAGCACGCCTGCGCCGACGTAGGCAATGTCTGCCAGTTCGAGCAGACCCTGGATGGTGCCGTCTTCGCCGAAGGTGCCGTGCAGCACCGGGAAGATGATGTCCACGTCGATGGCACTGTGCGCCGCGTGCAACTCACTGGACTGCGTCTGGAACGGAACCAGTGCAGAGTGGTTCTCTCCCGGCATCGGCGGAACTACAATGCCTTCGCCTTTGGCGAGCACGGCAGCCGCAGATGTGGTCTCGGGATCGCCGGCGCGCAAATGTCGCGCTTCCGAGGTCTGCGGTGGATGGCCTTTCAGCAGCCGAGCAGCGTGGCCGCGGTTACCCATTGACCTTCCTTGGTGATGCCGATGGGAACTACGTCGAACTTCTTCTTGTCAATTGCGCTCAGGACCGAGGCTGCCGACAACAGCGAAACCTCATGCTCGCCGCTGCGACCGCCAAACAGGACACCCACCCGGAGTTTCTTCATGCATGCAGTTTAAACCGAGGCTCACGTTGCCGAAACCGACTGGCCCCTGAGTTACGCGGCGGTCTGGTGCGGCTGAATCTTCTGTATCTCGCGCCCCAGAGCGGTGCGGGCCCTGGCCAACTCGTACGCGCTTTGCAGGTTCATCCAGAACTCGGTGATGTGCCGAAGAATCGCGCCAGCCGCACGGCCATATCGGCACTAATGCCTCGCTTCTGTAACACGATGTCGTTGACAGATTGGGCCTTTACCCCCAACGACTTCGCGAGGCGATACATAGTAATCTTCATGGGCTTCAGGAATTCCTCCTGGAGGACCTCTCCGGATGGATCGTCCAAGCTGCCGGTCTCCGTCGTTGCACTGCCATAAACCGAACTCCATTCGAGCTGACTCTAGTGATAATCGGTGATCTCGACCTCGTAAGCGTCGCCGTCCTTCCACGCGAAACATATCCGGAACTGGTCGTTTATCCGGACGGCATGCCGGCCCTTACGGTCGCCGTGCAAAGCATGCAAGCGATTTCCCGGTGGAACTCTGAGATCGTCCAGCCGGGTTGCCGAATCCAGCATTTGCAGTTTTCGCTGTGCCACCTTGCGCAACTCCGCCGGAGGCCGCTTGCCGCCCTTACCGGTCTCCCAGAACTGGCGGGTTTCGTCATCTGCGAAGGACTTGATCACGAATAGCTGAACGCTAACGCAATGCGATAATCATGTCAAGCGTGAATACATGCAGACCATGAATAGCCAAGGCGTCGGTGCGATGGAGGACTAGGCAACTCCTGACACCACAGGAACGACGGTGTATGACGAGGCCAACTGGCCTGAACTCTGCTTCAGGCTGATTGGCTTGTACGACAAGTCGCTTTGCAGACGAATGTGCACGCTGTTGCTGATGCACGAATTGTCAGCGATGGCGCGTGGCTTAGGGAATGCCCATTTCAGGTCCCAGGACTCATGCTTCTGGTCGAGCGAGTGCTTCGGGTCGAGGTTGGCATACTGCTGGAAGACGGCGTCATCGAAGGTCACGCCGAGCGCTTTCGCCTTGCCCATCATCCAGCTCAGCGTGATGTCAGAGAGCCCGGTCTGAGGGTAGCCGCCGCCTACGTCACAATGAACGCCGGTGAAGTAAACCTGCTCTACTGTCTGGTCGGGCGCCGTCGGGCCCGTCCAAAGGGTGGCGGGGAATTCAGCCCGACGCTCGTCAATGGAAATCGCGTGATAGGCGTGCTTCACGTCAGGGTGCAGGGAGGTATCAAGGAAACCATAGAGCAGCGGGGAGACTCCGCCGAAGATGGCCGGAATTCCCAGCGCTCCCACCGTGTCCCAAACGCCCACCATGGCGATGGGCGCGTCGAACATCGCATATTTCTGGTTCAGCGCCTGCAACTTTTGCTGCCGGATGCCATGGTCGCGCTCGCGATAGGCATCGAACGCCATGGTAACCATTTTGTCATCGACATTCTGGGTGGGCAGCCCGCAAACTGCGATCATTCCGCCCAGGCTCCGGGCGGTGAAGGCCCCGCGGCTGAACCCGAACAGAAAAATTTCGTCGCCCTTTTCGTATAAATGGGCAATCTTGGTGTAGCCATCCTGGATCTTCTGGTAGAGACCAAGGCCAAACGCTCCACCAGCCAGCCTCAACAGGGTGTTGCCGTCGGCGCCGACGCCGTCGTCGTAGAGCGGGTACTGCTCGGCAGAGACTTGGAGCGCCTTGAAGAGCTTGTAAACGTTGGTGTTGGTCGCGGGGTCGTTCCAGGTCCCGTCAGCACAGAAGACAATGCGTTTTGACATCGATCCTCCCAGGGGCAGTGAGCTTACACTTTCTTGCAGCCGTAAGTTTATACGGGTGGGGCCGAACTGCAAGCCCAGCTCAGAGAATCTTCTTCCCAAACGCCGACAGCGCCAGCTCGACCGCCAGCTCCGCCGTCTGGTTGCGCTCGTCGAGCACCGGATTTACTTCGACCATCTCGAAGCTCAACATGCGTCCATGGTCGGCGATGATCTCCATGGCCAAGTGTCCCTCGCGATAGGTCGCGCCGCCCCACACCGGAGTGCCGACGCCGGGCGCATCTTCGGGATCGATCCAGTCGAGATCGAGCGAAACGTGATAGCCGACCGTGCCGCGTCCGGCAAGGCGCAGGGCCTCTTCGATCACAGCGCGCATGCCGCGCTCGTCGATGTCGCGCATGGTGAAGACATGCACACCCGACTTCTTGATATTTTCGCGCTCATGGTTGTCCACGTCGCGGATACCGACCAACACGCAATTCTGCGGCTGCACCTTGGGACTGAACCCGTAGAGATCGGTAAGTGGCGATTGGAACAGGCCCATGATCGCGCCCAGCGGCATGCCATGGACGTTGCCGCTGGGCGAGCTGTCGGGGGTGTTGATGTCGGTGTGCGCGTCGATCCAGAGCAGCCCGATACGCTGGTGTTTCCGGCGATAAAACTCCGCGACGCCCGAAACGGTTCCGGCGGCAATGGAATGGTCACCACCCAGAACAAGGGGACGCCCCGCCCTCCAAAGTCTTCACCACCAGGTCAGCCTCTTTGGAGCACGTCTCGGTGATCTCCTTGAGATATTTCGCGTGGGGGTCGCCTTCCGCCTTGGTCTCGGCCAGCGCGACGGGAACATTGCCCACATCTTTTACTTCGTAGCCGAGGGCCTCGAGTTTGGCTTCAAGTCCGGCGACGCGCATCGCCGAGGGCCCATGTCCACGCCGCGCCGCGACTGGCCGAGGTCCAGGGGCACGCCAATGATGCGGATGTGCTTGGTCTCGATGTTCTGCAACGGCTTCGTGATCGCGCTCGTTGCCATAGAGTTTCCTGACAAGCGGTACCGCCATTGGGGTATCACATTGAAAGGAGCCTACGGATACAGCCGGTGCAGCGTGCGGGCAAACGGAATGGTCTCGCGCACGTGCTCCAGGCCGCAAATCCATGCCACGGCGCGCTCGATGCCCATGCCGAATCCCGCGTGCGGCACGCCGCCGTACTTGCGCAGGTCGAGATACCACTGGAAGGCCTCTTCCGGCAGGTCGTGCTCGTGAATGCGCTTCAGCAGGAGTTCGTAGACGCCGATACGCTGCGAGCCGCCGATGATCTCGCCGTAGCCTTCCGGCGCGAGCACGTCCACGCACAGCGCCAGCTCCGGCCGCTCGCGGATCAGGTTCCATGTAAAACGCCTTGATCGCCGCGGGATAGCGGTGCACCATCACCGGCCGCTCGAACTGCGACGAAATGTAGGTCTCATCCGGCGAGCCGAAGTCTCCGCCCTACTCAAACTTGTTTTCAACCTGGCCTTTGGCATGCGCTTCTTGCAGCATCTTGACCGCCTCGTCATAGGTGATGCGCGGGAAGGGCATGTCAATTTTCTCCAGCTTGCTGATGTCGCGGCCGATGGTCTCCAGTTCAGGACGCCGGCGCTCGAGGCAGCGCTTCACGATGAAGGTGATGAACTCCTCGGCCAGCTCCATCAGGTCGTCGAGCGTTGCGTAGGCGACCTCCGGCTCGACCATCCAGAATTCGGTGAGGTGGCGGCGCGTCTTCGACTTTTCGGCGCGGAAGGTGGGCCCGAAGCTATAGACCTTGCCGAGCGCCATCGCGGTGGCTTCGATGTAGAGCTGGCCCGACTGCGTGAGGTAGGCTTGCTCGTCGAAGTAGTCCACGGGAAACAGCGTGGTCGTGCCTTCGCAGGCGGCGGGCGTGAGGATCGGCGGATCGGTGAGGGTGAAGCCGTGCTCGTCGAAATAGTCGCGCGCCGCCTTGATGATCTCGGCGCGGACCCGCAGGATGGCCGCCTGACGCGGCGAGCGCAGCCAGAGATGGCGGTGCTCCATCAGGAAATCGACGCCGTGCTCCTTGGGAGAGATCGGATAGGGATCATCCGGGTTCGACGCGCTGCAAGACCTGCGCGTCGGTGACGTCGAGCTCGTATCCGCCGGGAGCGCGCTTGTCGGCGCGCACGTTGCCGGTGACGATCACGCTCGATTCCTGCGTCAGGCCCTTGATGGAGTCGAACAACTCGGGCGAGACGGCGTTCTTCGCCACCACGCCCTGTATGACTCCGCTGCCGTCGCGAAAGATGGGGAACAGCAGCTTGCCGCTCTCGCGCAGGTTGTAGAGCCAGCCGCGAATGGTGACCGTCTGGCCTTCATGCTGGCCGACTTCGCGGATGGTCGTGACCGGTGTTTCCGTCTTTATCTCATGTGTCCATGAGTCCCTGATTTCGAGAAAAACTGTGATGATGACGGGGCTGACGTAGCACATTGACTTAAGCCCATACCAGTCCTACTCTTGAAGGCATGGAAGTTGATTTTACCCCGGACTTGGAAAACAAACTCACCCGGCTTGCCGCCGAGCAGGGTCGCGATCCAACTCGCTGGTGCGGAAGCGGTGGAACGCCTCGTGAACCACGACGAGTGGTTTGTCCGCGAAGTGGAGAAGGGATTGGCAGCCGCCGACCGCGGAGAGTTTATTGAGCACGAAGAAATCGGCAAGCTCATTGATGGCCGGTATCCCGGTTGATCCGCATTCGCTGGACGAACCCGCTGCCAGTGACCTCACACAGATTTGCGACTACATCAACGAACGCGACGGACCGAAAACAGCCCGGCGCGTGGCAATCACGATCTACGAAGGCATAAGCTCGCTGACACAGTTTCCGTATCGCGGCCGTCCCGGTCGTAAGCTGAACACCCGTGAACTAATATTGCCGGCCTGCCTTTCCTGGCCGTATACCGGGTTCGTGCGGAGATCATTGAAATCAACCGCATCCTGCATGGCGCACAGATCTGGCATAAGCGGTCTAGGAGCGCCTTCCAGTTTACCGAATGCCGCCGTCATCTTCTCCGAGACGTTCTCGCCTCCCACGCCTTCGATCTCCAGCAGCAGCGGAGGCTGCTGCGGCGCGGTCCGCAGCAGCTCCATCGTCTGCTTCCAGTTGATGTTGCCATCGCCAGGCCAGAGATGTGAATCGCGGTCTTCCTTGTTGTCGTGCACGTGCGTCGATCGGATGCGGTCCTTCAACACCTCAAACGCCAGCGGCACACTCGATGTGAGGTGCGCATGGCCGACATCGAAACACACGCCCATGTCATCGAAGCGACCGGCATGCAGCAGTTCCAGCAGTTTCTCAGGAGTCGAAAGCTCGTTCCTATGTTCTCCACCAACAACTGGACGCCCAAGGGCTTGGCGAAGGCGTGCAAATGCTCGAGCGAACTGATCGCCGCTTCCTGCTTATGCTCGTCGGCTTCTTCGTTGCTCACCCCGACGTGTTGAACCAGGAAATGGAACGGCGACTGCTCAGCGACCTCAATGGCCCGCTTGATTTCATCCATGGCCGCGATGCGATGCCGCTTCTCGACGCGCGGCGATATTGATGGGCGGCGTGCCGCCGCGTCCCCATTCCTCATCTGCGTGCATGGGAGCGTGCATGGAGTGGAACGCAACTCCCGTGCTGCGGAACCAGTTACCGATTTCGCGAATGTGCTGTCTTTCGGTGTAGTTGAAGTGCCCACGCGCGGCGAAGATCTCGATGGCCTCTGCCCCGCCGGAGACCAACTGATCCAGCAGCCCGGGATGCAGCCGCTCACCTTGGCGTACACCAGAGTGGACATTGCCCGCGCATCAGAACCCAACCGCCTTTCCGTTATTACGCCCGTCGCTGGCGCCCAACCGCTCGCCCGTCTGGTCGTCAATCGCGATGCACTCGGCATCGCCCCAGATATCCGTTGCTGCCGTACAATTCCGTACCATTGTGTCCCATGTGTTCGAGCATATGAATTGTGTCAGGCGAGAAACCGATCTTCTCCATTTTGAGCTCGTCGGGCATCCACTGGTGATGGAAGCGCGGCGCATTCACCGCCTGCTGCATGTTCAGCCGTAATCCACGACCCCCATCAAGACATTGGCCACTGTCGTGATGATCGTCGGCCCGCCTCGGCGGCCCAGCACGAGGAATAGCTTGCCGCCTTTCAGCACAATGGTCGGCGTCATTGTCGAGAGTGGACGCTTGCCCGGGCCGATGGCGTTTGCCGGCCCCTGGATCAGGCCAAAGAGATTCGGCACGCCTTGCTTGGAAGCGAAGTCGTCCATCTCATTGTTCAGCAGGAATCCCAGCCCCTCAGCAGTAACGCGTGAGCCAAAACTGTCGTTCAGCGTGGTAGTCACCGACACAGCATTTCCCTCTGGATCGACCACGGAGTAGTGCGTGGTGTGATTCGGTTCGTGGATGGGCCGGCTGCGGGTGCGCATGGCGTAGCTGTCCAGTTGGGAGAACATCGCGGGCGCCGCAACTGTTGCTGGGCGTGGCCCGGCGAAGGATGATGGTCTCGCGCCAGGCATTGCCGTATCGTTTATCAATCAGCTGCGCAACTGGAATCTTCGCGAAATCAGGGTCACCGAGGAACTCTGCGCGATCGAAAAACGCGCGCTGATAAGCTTCTGCCGTAAGGTGGATGCTCTCGGCCGAGTCCGTCTCCCTGTTTGGCCAAATCGTACCCTTCCAGGATGTTCAGGATCTCGACCAGGGCAATGCCACCAGAAGACGGCGGTGGAGCGCTGATGATCTCGTATCCGCGATAGGTGCCGCGAATCGGCTGGCGCTCTTTGGTTTGGTATTGCGCAAGGTCCTCGGCAGTAATCAGACCTCCGCCTTTCTGAATGGCCGCCGCCAGTTCATGCGCCATCGCGCCATGATAGAAGTCGTCAGGGTTGTCCGCGATGCGCCCCAGCGTCTTCGCCAGCTCCAGCTGCTTGAAAACCTCGCCCGGCTGGTAGTAGTTGCCATCGCGCTGGAAAATGCGGTGCGACTCGGGAAACTTCTCCAGGTCGGGATCCTGAAGCCCCTTGGCTTCGTCGTAGGTCAGAACGTAGCCATCCCGCGCCAGCCGGATTGCGGGCTCCATCACCTGCTTAAGCGAGAGCTTGCCCCAATGCCGCTGCGCATAGGCGAGTCCTGCAACCGAGCCGGGAACTCCGATGGCTTTGTAGCCGAGCGTGCTCATGCCCGGGATACATTGCCATGGTGTCGAGATACATATTGGCGGTGGCCTTGGCGGGAGCCTTCTCGCGGTAGTCGAGGAAATGGACGTCGCCATCGGCGCGGCGGAAGAGGAGGAAACCGCCGCCGCCGATATTGCCCGCCTCGGGAAGACGACCTCGAGCGCAAAGGCGATTGCTACAGCTGCATCCACGGCATTGCCGCCTTGCTGCATGACATCGACGCCTGCCTTCGACGCTTCTGGATGCACAGTTGCGACCATGGCTTTGGGCCATGTGTCGGATGCACGGCGTTGCCGGCCACAGCGTGTATGCAGAACGCGAAGGCGAGTACCACCGGCAGCAATTGGCGCAACAATTTCATAGAGTGATGGCGGCAGGGCCCAAATGCCAGTCCGCTGAGGTGCAATTCAGGCAAGAGCTTGCGGTAACGGGAGTACAAGCTCTGAGGCTAGCCCACGGCCTCCGCGACAGTCAAATGAGCTGGGGAATCAGCCCTTGCGGTGTTGCCGGTATATTACAATCGGTCAGGCTCGAACAACTCTCGAAGTCCTCGAATGGCCACACCTCAGACAGCAACCACCGATGTCTTACAGCAGTATGCGGAAGTTGTTCGCCTGGCGCTGCTTATCCGCAAAACCGAGCAGCGGTTGCTGGAGCTGTTCAAGCAAGGGAAGCTCTTCGGGACCATCCACACCTGTATTGGCCAGGAATTCGTCGGCATCGCAGTCGCCCGGGCGTTGCAGCCGCAGGACAACATCTTCTCCAACCATCGCTGCCATGGACACTTTCTGGCGTATCGCCAGAACCTGGTCGGGTTGATCGGCGAGGTGATGGGCAAGTCAGTGGGCGTCTGCGCCGGACGCGGCGGAAGCCAGCATCTGCACCAGGAGAATTTCTATTCCAACGGCGTGCAGGGCTCGATCGCCCCGGTGTCAACCGGTCTGGCCTATGGGCAGAAGGTTCGCGGCACCAATGGGATTACGGTGGTGTATGTGGGCGACGGGACTCTCGGGGAAGGTGTTCTGTACGAGTCCATGAACATCGCCTCCAAGTGGGAGGTTCCGCTTCTGTTCGTCTGCGAAAACAACCTGTACGCGCAATCAACCAACCAGGCGCAAACTCTGGCCGGAAGCATCCGCGGCCGGGCGGAGGCATTCGGAATCGAGACTGCCCACAGCGACACCTGGCATTGGCCCGAACTGCTGGAGGCGATCTCTGAGAGCGCGCAATTGGTTAGAGAGACGTCGAAGCCACGCTTTCACCAGGTTGACACCTATCGCCTGATGGCGCACTCCAAGGGCGACGACAACCGGCCCGAGAGCGAGGTTGCGCCTTACTGGGAGCGCGATCCGCTGGTTCTGCTGGCCGACCAGTACGCTTCCGACCCACGCTTTCAGGAGCTCAACAGCGAGATAGACCATTTGATTGATCAGGCAGTAGCCGAGGCGGAAGCGGCTCCGTTCTCTAGCGACGCCCTGGTCGGCGCAACCACTGTTGCCGATGCCAGGGTGTGGGAGCCGCGGTCATTCACCAAGGAGCGCGTGGTGGATTCCGTCCGCCGCGGCCTGGAAGAGGGTCTGACACGGATGAGCGCGTGATGCTGATCGGCGAGGATATCGAGTCGCCGTATGGCGGAGCCTTTAAGTGCACCATGGGATTGAGCGCGCGCTTCCCGGGGCGGGTACGCAACACTCCCATCAGCGAAGCCGCCATCGTGGGCGTCGCCAACGGGATGGCGTTATCGAAATTGCTCCCGGTGGCGGAGATTATGTTCGGCGACTTCCTCGCGCTCGCCGCCGACCAATGGATCAACAGCGCCGCCAAGTTCCAGTGGATGTACAACGGCAAGGTGGATGTGCCGGTCATTGTGCGCACGCCCATGGGCGGCAAGCGCGGATACGGCCCCACCCACAGCCAGAGCATCGAGAAGCACTTCCTCGGCGTGCCCGGGACCACCGTGCTGTGCCTGCATCATCGTTACAGCCCCGCGCAGCTTTATCGCGACCTGTTCGCGACACATCAGCGGACCGACGCTGGTGGTGGAGAACAAGATCCTCTATACGCGTTACGTAAATCCCGATCCGCCGGCCGGCTATTCGCTGGTATTCAGTCCGGAGACTTTCCCCACGGCGCGGCTGATGCCAAAGCAGACGCCCGACGTGACCATGGTGGCGATCGGCGGCATGTCGGTGGAGGCGGAAGAGGCAATGATGCGGCTCTTCGAAGAAGAGGAGATGCTGGCCGAGCTGTTTCTGCCCACGCGGCTTTATCCCTTCGACGCCGGCATCCTGGGCGACAGCCTCGCGAAGACCCGCAAACTGCTGGTCGTGGAAGAGGGGCAGGGTTTTGTCTCTTTGAGCAGCGAGATCCTGGCGCAGGTGGCCGAGCGATTCGGCCATCTCAATGTGCGCTGCTGCCGGCTGACCGCCAGCGGATGTCCGATCCCGTCTGCGCGTCCGCTGGAAGAACAATGCCTGCCCAATACTGACGCCATCGTGCGCAAGGCGAGTGAGTTGGTACGTGAACCTATCCACTGAAATCAGGATTCCGCGCGAGATCGTGAACGACGACGTGGTGAAGATCGCCGCGTGGGAGGTCGCGCATGGCTCGAAGGTCACGCCGAAACAGGTCGTGGCTGCGATCGAGACTTCCAAAGCGGTCATCGATCTGGAAGCCGAGATGGAAGGCTACCTGGAGATCCTGCATCCCAAGGGAGCCGAGCTTCCGGTGGGAGAGTTGATTGGCCGCATTCAGTCGCAGCCGATTGCGGCGATTTCGGAGAGACCTGACGCGGCAGGTATTGCATGCTTCAGCCGGTGGAAATGGCACCGCCGCAGCGGCTGCCGGTGTGGTGGTCTCGAAAAAAGCGCAGGTACTCATCGAGCAGCACGCCATTGACCCTGGCGTGTTTGTTGGGATTGATTTGGTCCGCGAGGCCGACGTGCTCGCCTACGTCGAGCGGCAGAAAGCTGGAGCAGCAGTGGGGACGGCGATCCTTGAACGCCCGACGGTCGTAACCCCTGCTGAGCCGGCCATTCGAACTCCAGAGCGCCCCCCCATTGCGAAGAAGCATGGCCTGCTGCACGACGCCCGGATTTCGGCGGCAGACCGTGGCGGTCAGGGACTGTTCAGCCTGGCGTTGAATTATCTGTGGCGCAATTGGTTCCTGGGTAATCTGGTTCGGTGGTCGCCGCGGGGGATCATTCTGGTGATCCATCGCCTGCGCGGAGTGAAGATCGGCAAGGACTGCTACATCGATCCCAATGCCATCATCGAGACTGCCTACCCCGAGAACATCACCATCGGCAATGACGTGCGTGTGACTGCCCGCGCCATCATCATGACCCACATCAAAGCGCCGCATTACTTGCGCGAATCCGGTATCATGCCGGTCGTTCTGAAGCCGGTGGTGCTGGAAGACCATTCCTTCATCGGCGTGAACTCGGTGATTATGCCCGGCGTGACCGTGGGGAAGTGCTCCGTCGTCGCCAGCGGAGCGGTGGTGTTGACCAACGTTCCGCCGTTCACTATGGTAGCCGGCAATCCGGCCAAGGTAGTCAAGACATTTCCGCGGCCTCAGGAGGAGAGTTAGCATGCGGCCCGCAATACGCCAACGAAATCCTGAACGCGTTCTGCATTGATCTGGAAGAGTGGTTCCACGTGTGCGAGGTCAGCACGCCCTATGACGACCCGGCCACCTGGAATTCAGCGCCCAGCCATGTGGTGAAGGACACGGAAGTCATCATGCGGCTGCTCGATGAGGCCAAGGCGCGCGCCACCTTCCTGACCGTGGGCTGGGTGGCCGAGCGCCATCCCGATCTCATCAAGCGCCTCAGTGATGCCGGGCACGAGATCGGATGCCATAGCTATTTCCATCGCCTGGTCTATACCTTGCCGCCGGAGGAATTCGAGCGCGACATCGAGCGCTCGCTCAAGGTCCTGCGCGAGGTCAGCGGACAACCGGTGGTCGCCTTCCGCGCTCCCGGATTCTCCATGAAGCGCGAGTGCTTCTGGGCCTATCCCATCCTGCGCAAGCACGGGATCACCGTGGATGTTTCGGTGGTCCCTGCGCCGCGCGACCACGGCGGCATTGATGGCTTCAGCCGCGATCCCTTTGTCCTGCACACCGACGCGGGCAGCCTCAAGGTCTTTCCGGTTTCCATCATGAGCGCGATGGGCAAGCGAGTGCCGTTCTCCGGCGGCGGCTACCTGCGGCTCTTCACCATGCCGATCATCAACTACGGCTTCCGGCAGAACCATCGCGACGGCAGGCCGGTGATGACCTACATCCATCCCCGCGAAATCAATCCGCAGCAGCCGCGGCTGGAACTGCCGCGGCTCAAGAGCTTCAAGTACTACGTCAACATCGACACCGCCGAAGAGAAGCTGCGCACGCTGCTGAAGACGTATCGGTTCGGGACGGTAGCGGACGTGCTGTCGGGCATCACCAGCTACAAGGAATTTCAGTTGGTGGACGGAGATATTGTTCCAACCGGCGAGGTTGCAGCGCCGCAGCGTGAAAGCATCGTGGCGTGAGCCAGGCGCTCGGCGATCAAGGCATAGCGCTTGCACCTAGCTCTCCGTCAGGCGGACCGTAGTCTCTTTCCACAGGCTCTTAGGCGGAACGAAGAACACCTTCACCCCAAACAGAGCGCAGGTCATCAGCACCACAAACGTCCGGAACGGCGAGGTCAGCCGCTTCAGCGGGAAGTTAGCGGGCATAATCGCGTCCAGAGCGGCGAGACCGTAGAAGAGAATCTGCGCCGCTGCCGCCAGCGCGCGCCAGTAAGGCGGCAGGCCGAAGGTTACCAGCGCCATCAGGATCAGGCAGTAAGGCACGACCACGCGTCCGTACTTGCCGGACAGGAAATGCAGGCGCATCCGGTCCCGTGAACTGAACAACTCCGGCATGAGTTTCAGCAGCTGATACAAGCCGGCTTGCCGCCGCACCTTCCGCTCGAACTCGGAGTCGAGGCTGGTGGGGAAATCGAAGATCTTTGCCGTCGGTTCGTACACGATGCGATAGCCCTTAAAGAACGCCGTCAGCGGAAGGTAGGCATCGTCGAGCAACAGGTTGGGCGGAAACGGCGTCCACAGGCTGCGCCGCAATCCATAGAAGGCGCCGGTGCAGCCAAAACTGGAATCAATGCGCGTCATCTGCTTGCGCATCCAGAGTTCGTAGCGCCAGTAAAGATCGGTATAGAACTCCTCGTGCGTTTGCTCGCTCACCACCCGCAACTCAGCGCTGACTGCCCCGACCTTGGGGTCGCCGAAATTTGCCATGAGGTTGCGCAGACAGTCGGGGTCAAGAGTTTGGCGCACATCGGTCAGCACCAGGATCTCGCCGGTGGTCTGCGGCACCGCGATGTTCAGGGCTTCGGGCTTGCCGCCATGAGGAACGCGCAGCAACTTTACGCCCTCCGCTTCGAAGCTGCGCGCAATCTCGTCTGTGCGGTCGGTCGAGCCGTCGGAGACGATCAGGATCTCCATCAGTTCACGCGGATAGTTCAGGGCGAAGATGGACCGCAGTTTGCGCTCCAGAAACTTCTCGCCATTGCGGACGGCGATGACGAACGAAACCGAGCGCAACTGATCGTCTTTGCGCACGGGATTGTTGGCTCGCTTAGCGAGAAATCCCAGCAGCAAGGGATAGCCAAAGAGGCCGTAGAAAATTACCAGACAGGCAAGAGGAAAACCGTTATTGAAAGAATCTGCATTGGCGCTTAGAAGCACCGATCAAACTCGACCGGGTAGGACCTCGTGGGAGGCAATCGCTCGGGAAGCTCGAAGTCGGTTGTCGAGTCCTTTGAAGGGGCACGCCTTCAGGCGTGCCGTACATGGGCTCCTGAGGGTCCGGCTTTAGCCGCCGAGGAACTTCGATTTTCGCTCTGCGGAATCATCTCCGCCAGTGGTTGG
Organism: uncultured Acidobacteriaceae bacterium; assembly: GCA_963843005.1. GTDB lineage: Bacteria > Acidobacteriota > Terriglobia > Terriglobales > Acidobacteriaceae > Bog-257. The sequence continues at coordinate 26,625 of CAWJIW010000020.1, forward strand.
CAACCGAGACCAATCCGAATTCCCTCAGGGGCTGAAGCCCAACCCCTTCTACTATCCTATACGGCACTGCTAAAGCTGTGCCCTTCCAAAAAAAGCACCACACCAAACCGCTTCAGGGTCGAGAGTAGCCGACGGGTTCGACTGAGTCAATTCAATCCGGACGCTCCTGCCCGCACCGTGTATCGTTTTGACACCTTGATTCATCCAAATTCTTTCGGGTCGCTTGCAGCCCGTCAGCAACAATTCAACCATATCGACCTGCGGAGGAGATATGAAAGCAGCCGCAACGCCTCGCCCGCTTGAGGCGATATAATTACCGATTGCTGCAAGGGTTCAGTTCCAGCTGGATATCACGCGGAAGGACAATATGCCTACAGATGTAATCATGCCCCAGATGGGCGAGTCGATCTTCGAAGGAACCATCACCAAATGGCTGAAGCAGCCGGGCGAGAAGGTCCAGCGCGACGAGCCGCTGTTCGAGATCTCGACCGACAAAGTTGACGCCGAGATTCCCGCGCCCGCTTCCGGCACGTTGCAGGACATCAAAGTTCAGGCCGGGGCCACCGTCCAGGTGAATACCGTCGTGGGAACGATCGCAGGAGAAGGTGAAGGTGCTGCCACCGCGTCGTCCATGCCGGCGCAACCTGCACAACCGGCTCCCCAGCCCCCAAGCGCCCCAGAGCCGCAAGCTTCTACGAAAGCCGCCGCCGAGGCGCCAAGCCGACAACAGGTGGAAGAGACCGAAACGAGCGAGCAGGGCCGCGTGCGCTCCAGTCCGCTGGTGCGGCGGATCGCCAAGGAGAACGATGTCGACTTGGCGCAGGTTTCAGGAACTGGCCTGGGCGGCCGCATCACCAAAGATGATATTGAGGCGTTTATCGCCAAGCACGCCGCGCCGTCGCGTGCGCCGGGGCCAGTTTCGATGCCGCCACCGCCGACTCCCGCCACGCCCGCGGTCACGGCACCGCTGCAGGCTGTGGGTGGGGTAACGCCGGGCCAGATCGTACCCATGTCGGTGATGCGCAAGAAAATCGCCGAGCACATGGTGATGTCGAAGCGCACCAGCGCGCACGTGCACGGGGTGTTCGAGTTGGACGTAACGCGCATCGTGAAGCTGCGCGAAAAGATGAAGGCGAAATTCGAGCAGGCCACAGGCACTAAGCTGACGTTCACTCCGTTCTTCGCGCGCGCGGTGGTGCATGGCATCCGCAAGTGGCCCATCATTAACTCGTCAGTGGAAGGCGAAAACATTCACTACCATGCCGCCATCAACCTCGGCATTGCCGTTGCGCTCGACTGGGGCTTGATCGTGCCCGTGGTCAAGAACGCCGAGGAGCGCAGCTTTGTTGGTCTGCAGCGTGCCATCAGTGATCTCGGTGAGCGCGCCCGCAGCAAGAAGCTGAAGCCGGACGAGGTGCAGGGTGGAACGTTCACCATCACCAATCCCGGCATCTTTGGCGCGAAGTTCGGGATGCCCATCATCAACCAGCCGCAGGTCGCGATCATGGGCGTGGGCGGCATTATGAAAAAGCCGGTCGTAGTCACCGACAACGATGGCAACGACTCCATCGCAATCCGCTCGATGATGCACCTCAGCATCGGCTATGACCACCGCATTATCGATGGCGCCGTGGCCGACCAGTTCATGGTTGAGGTGAAGAAGTTCCTGGAGAACTGGAACGAAGAACTGCTGTAAGCAGTTGCCAGTAGCCCGTTGCCAGTTGTCAGTTAGAAAAGCAGGTGAGCGACAGGGTGGAGAGCCCTGCCGTTTTCGCTGATGCTGACGAGTCCAGGATATTACGGGCAACGCTACCTTCATTCGATCAACTGCTGCGGTTTATCCCAGGGGCCGCGGGTCAACGCTGAGGCGCTGGTAGAATCCTGCGTATGGATTTCATGACCACAGGGGCGAGGGGTCGGGGCTTTGTCATATTTCCAATGGGAGATATGGCCCCATTCTCAGCACAACCGCGGAATGACGGGCGCATCATGAGTTCATTCGCGCACGACCCGCAGGACGGCCTGGGGTCGGAACCCCGCGGCCCAGTCCTGGTGATGCCCCCGGCACGTCCGCCGAAGCGGCCGCACGTTTGGGTGCAGCGTGCCTGGCTGGTTGTGTTTGTGCTTTTCTGTCTGGAAATCGGCATCCTTCTGATGGTGCTCCCGTGGACTAAGGTCTGGACGGAGAATTCGCTGCTGGTGGGGTATCCAAGAATTCGCGAGTTTCTTATGCAGCACTTCGTCCGTGGCCTGGTTAGTGGGCTGGGCCTGGTCGACATCGGGATGGGTATCGCCGAAGCAGTCCGCTATCGCGAGACCCCGAACGCATGACGTGCGGGTAGGCGGCCTTCAGGCCCGCTCTACCCAAACTTTGGTGTACACCAGGTCCGAAAGTGCTCTAATGCATTCATCCTGCGTTCTCGTTGAACGGATATAACAAACTCAATGGCTGACAAAAAAGACGAGCACCTTCATCACAATAAATCGCCACTGGCCTACGAGAACAAGAAGTTTCTCGGCAGTCCCGAAGGGCGCATCCTTCGCATTCTGGCGGAGTATCAGGAACCCCTGTCGCGCTTCCGCCGTGAACGCATTCAGGACACGATCGTCTTTTTCGGCTCCGCCCGTTTTCACAGCCGGTCCGAGGCGGAAGAAGCGTTGCAGGTGCTGGAAAAGCCTGGTTCGGCGACCTTGGCGCCTCCCGAGGAGCAGGACCGCATCCGGCGGGCCAAAGCTGATGTGGAGATGGCGCGCTACTACGAAGACGCGCGGCGACTGGCCTTCCTGGTGACGCAATGGACGCAGTCCATCAACCAGCCGCGCCATCGCTTCGTAATCTGCACTGGCGGCGGCCCCGGCATCATGGAAGCGGCCAATCTCGGTGCCTCCGAAGCGGGTGGGAAGACCATCGGGATGAATATCAACCTGCCCTTCGAGCAGATGCCCAATCCCTATATCACGCCCGACCTGAACTTCGAGTTCCATTACTTCTTCATGCGTAAGTTGTGGTTTGCGTATCTGGCGAAAGCCCTGGTGGTCTTCCCCGGAGGATTTGGCACCTTCGATGAGCTGTTTGAGGTGCTGACGCTGGCCCAGACCGAGAAACTGGCCAAGCGCATCTGCATTGTGGTCTATGGCAAGGAGTACTGGGACCGCGTCATCAACTTCCAGGCCTTGGTGGATGCTGGTGTGATTTCTCCCAAGGACCTGAATCTGTTTCACTGGGCCAACACACCCGAAGAGGCGTTTGAATATCTACGCACGGACCTGACCACACATCACATGAATCAGTGGAATGTGCGTGAAAAAGAGCCGGAGATTGCCAAGACGAGGCCATGAAGTACTTCTGTTGTTCAGTGGTTCCCCGTCCGTACCATTCCTGCTCCAGAACTGGCAGCATGTTTGTGCCATTGGAGTCGGAGATTCTTGACACCGTACTTTCACCACTCGCACGATTTCGAATAGCAGCGTAAACTGTTGCCCGAATGCCACTAAGACTCGAAGTAGCTGGCCGAAGTGATGTCGGACGAGTACGCCCGTCGAACGAAGACAACTTCGGTTACGACGAGCGGCTGGGCATTTTTGTGGTATGCGACGGTATGGGCGGACACGCGGCCGGCGAAATCGCCAGCAAAATCGCCGTAGATACCATCCTCTCCTACTTTCGAGACCGTGGGCCGGTCGTCCAGGACAGCGCCTTTCTGGATGATGCTCCTCTGGGAGCGCGCCTGCTCGCCGAAGCCGTCAAGAAGGCCAACGACGCCATCCTCCAATACGCCGACGAACACAAGAACACCACGGGAATGGGCACCACTCTGGTGGCTGCTCGTTTCGCCGACGACGCTTTCAGCATCGCTAACGTCGGTGACAGCCGCATCTACCTGTTTCGCGAGGGCCAGTTGCTGCAACTGACGGAGGACCACTCTCTGGTGATGGAGCAGGTTCGCCGCGGCATGCTCACCCCGGAAGAAGCCAAGCGCTCATCGGCGCAGAACATCATCACCCGTGCGCTCGGTACTGACGAGACCACGCTTCCCGATCTCGGGCAATTCCCAGCCCAAGTGGGCGACATCCTGCTGCTGACTACCGACGGGGTGTTGCGCCATGTTGAGGATGCGGAGATCAGCGAGATTCTGCTTCAACTTCCTTCCCTGGAAGCGGCCTGCGACACCTTGATCCATGCCGCCAACGAAGCCGGCGGAGAAGACAACTCCACCTGCGTTTTGGTCCGCGTGCGGAACGAAGCTCCAGCCGCAAAGGATCCCGAAACCCCTCTTCCCGCGTGACGATGGGAATGTCTCATTCCGAGAAACCTGTCGAAAGCAAGCGCACTAGCGTCGTTATTTATGTGGGCGCTATCGCTCTTGGGCTGCTGTCCGGTTGGGTCAATCAGAAAGTGGACGACCCGCTTCTTACGGCGCTTTGTGTGCTGGCTTTCACCATGTCTCTCGGGGTGTGGAAGAAGGGCCGGCCATGGCGCTGGGTACTGCTGGTCTGGGTAGGAGTGCCTCTCGCGCTCGCCTATTACCAGTTCGTGGTGAAGTGGCCACACGATCGAGGACAGGTGTACGGAGCTTTCCTGCAATTACTGGCGGCCAGCGCCGGAGGCTTCGGCGGCCACTTCATGCGGCAGATGATTGATAACGTGTTTCTGGAGAAAGGCGGCTAAAGCAGTTCCGCAATTGCTGTATCCCTGGGCCGTTTGGGTAGAGCGGCGCCCTTCGGCTACGCTCAGGGCAGGCTTTCAGCGCCGCGTCCAGACGCACCCAAATGGATTCCGTGGTTTCAGCCCGTGCCCACGGGCTGAAGCCACGGGGGCAAGTAGCGAGCGCGCAACGCAGGCCTGAAGGCCTGCTCTACCAAGACACAGCAACTCTGAATCTGCTCTAGATTGGCAGGGACTTCAAGCCCCCCAATTTTGGAGACCATCGTCTCGATGAGTTTCCGGCTTAAACCGGAATTTCCGTTTTGGCTCCCAACAGCCCGACATTTTATTTTTAGATTTCCGCTGGGTAAGCAGCCTGACGCTGACTTTCCCGGCTTGTCGGTGCGCACAATCACGCGCGCCAAGAAGGCCTGCACTACCGGGGACTTTCCAGCTTGCTCACCCTCTCCTTCAGTTCGATGATCATGCCCGTAAGCACTTGGTTGTCGCCGTGGATTTGGTTCCGCAACTGGATCATTTGCGTATTGGTATCTGACAGCCGGTAATTATGCGAGCAAGCCGCAATCAGGGCAGTAAAGGGAGTTGTCCATATTTGGGTGCGATCAGCCAGAGCGATAAGCGTGTAAACCACGAACTGGGGAGAGCTCTAACAGTCAACTGCTTTTATAGAACCCGCCCTTCCCTCAGTGATGTGCTGTGTCCCGGGTCTCGAAACCCCCGCGAGACCCGTGGCACCCGGCTTTTCCCGTCAGCTAAACCGTTGCCGGCGCCAGCGACACCCTCGTCACGCGCCGCGATCGCTCCCTTCTGGGGTGGGGTCCGAGCGCTTGGACGGAGCTGCGACGTTGAACTGTTGCCGATAGTGCTTGACGACGTCCTCCAGCCTGTCGTAATGGGCATCCTGGCCAATCAAGTCCCACATCCGGTAGCGTGCTCTGGTATTGAGGTCATCCATGATTTCCGTAACGACCAGCCGTACTCCTCTCGCCTTCAACTTCTCATACACCGACCGGATGGTCTCCGCCGCGGAATAGTCGACATCGTCCACCGCGGACGCATCGATGCAGAGCCAGCGCAAAGGCGGCTCCACGGTGTCCGCGAGAAATGAAATCTCCTCCGCGAGCTGCCGGCAATTCGCGTAGTACATGCTGTGGGTGAATCGGTAGATTACCAAACCCGGTGCCGCCGAAGCGGCCTTGGCTACAGGCACCGGCTGCCAACCGCCGGAGGCGCTCGGCAGAAGCACCGCGTTCTTCGGTTGATACCCGTACCGGGTGTGAGCGATGAGAGACAACGCGATGGCGAGCAGTATCCCCTGTTCGACACCGACGATCACTACCGTCAACGCGGTGATCAGTGCCAACCAGAACTCCGATCGCCTTTGATCGAAAACCCTCCGCATCCCAGCGATATCGATCAAGCCGACCCCAATCAGAAACACGATGGCCGACAAAGCCGCTTCTGGAAGGTAGGTCAGCGCTCCGGTCAGAAAGAGCAGGATCAGTGCCACCATCGCCGACATCACCAGCAGCGAAAGTTGGCTGCGGCCGCCGGCGTCGTCGACGATTTGTGTCTTCGTCGGGCTGCCGTTGACGACGAAGGTGCCGGACAGGCCGGCGCCAATGTTGGCAAGGGCCAGACCGACCAGGTCGGTGTTCTCGCTGAAAGACTCGTCGTAGCGCGTGGCAAAGGCGCGGGAGGTCGCCGCGCTCTGTGCCAGGATCACAACGAACATCGCGAAGGCAGTAGGAAGCAAAGTCGCCATGACTGTCCAGTTCCAGTCCACCTTGGGCAGGCCGAGATGTGGCAGACCGCTCGGAACGGCTCCGACGATATGCACTTGCTTGTCGAGTCCGAACGCCCAGGCTACGACCACGGCGCCGATCGCCGCGATGAGGGCTCCCGGAATTTTCTTCGAAATCATTTTGAGGCCGACGATGACCACCAAAACGCTAATTGCCACTGTCAGTTCGTAGCGGTTGACCTGCCCGAGCTGTTGAAGGTCGTTCCAGAACTTTCCCAAAGCGCCATGGCCGCCACCCTTCAAGCCCAACATACCGGCGATCTCCCCCAACGCGACCTGAACACCGACCCCGGTCAGGAATCCGATCAACACGGTGCGCGAGAGGAAGTCCGCCAGAAATCCGAGGCGCATGAGGCGCGCCAGAATTAAGAAACCCGCGGCCATCAATGCCAGCACGCCGGCCAATGCCATGTATTGCTCCGAACCGATGGCGGCGATCCCCACCATGGCGCTGGCAAGGATCGCCGCCGTCGCCGAATCGGCGCCCACCACAAGGTGCCGTGAGGAGCCGAACAAAGCGAACAATGCCGTCGGGATGAGCATGGTGTAGAGACCCGTGATCAGCGGCGTGCCGGCGATCTTGGTGTAGCCCATCACTTCCGGGACGGCAATTGCGGCAAGCGTGATACCGGCAAGAATTTCGGCCGGGATCTGAGCGGTCGTAATCGGCAGCACCCCCTGAAGGATCGCGAAGCGGTGGCGAGCGGGATGATCGTGTACTGATGTCATGGCAGTCCCCTTATTGAAGAGATTCGATTCCGCACGGAAGATGACCGGCGGTGCGTACCAACGTTGACTCCCGGACGTCAGCCCGACCCAAGCCTCCGGAGAGCCAACTTACGATGGACCGATACCGCGATCGACTCACTTTGCTTCCTCGAATACAGCCTTAACCTTTCCGGCGCGAATGGCGCGTTTGAACGCGGCGTGGTCCTTCTCATTCTGGTCGGCGTAAGCAACGGAGAACGCGGCCAGCGACTTGTCGAACACGTCGCTCTTGCCCATGTAACCGCTGATCACCGCAGCGTCCCCGGAACGCGCGTGGGAGAGCGCCAATGAGTGGCCGCAACACTCGACGAAAAGGATCATCCTTGACTTGTCGTACGTCTCGACGGGAAGCTTGATTTTGACGTCCCGCAACTGGCGGACATAGTAGTGACGTCCTCCCATCCCACCCTCGGTCCAGCCGAGGAAGATGTCGCTGGCCGGCTGCATAAGCCGGTGACCGTTGACAACGCGTTCTCCGTGATTGGGATAGACGCTCTTGCCCGCATAGTTCTCCAGGACCGAGGCGCGAGCCTCCTTGATCTGGAGAATGAGAGGATCCCCTTCCGCGTCCGTCAGCAAGAGCACCCAGCAGGAGGTGCCAACGCTCCCGACGCCGACGACCTTGTGCGCGGCATCCTTGATTTCGTAGCGATCAAGTAACACGCGAGAGGCAGGCGCTAAGGACTGCCGGTACCGGGCGAAAACCTGCATGATTTTCCGATGGATCTCTCCCGGGGACTGACCTTTCCCGTGGAAGATCGTCGGGGGCTGGTCTTTGATAATCGGCGACCCGCCCGCATCGTCTACGAGCTTGGGGAAGAGGCCTTCTGAGGTGCTGCTCTCACGCGCCTCGGCAACTCTCTTTGTAGCTTTGTGGCGGATCCCGGCATCTTTGACGCCCGAGATCAGCATTTCAAGCTCGACCTCGAGGTACCACAAATCCCGCACCTTCATTTTGCTGAACGCGGCCATGTGCTTGCGGTAGGACCGGACACAAGCGAGGACCGCATCCTTGGCGGCGGATTCGCTGAGCCCGTTGTCGCGACATGCGATTACGATGCTCGCCGCAAGACGCTTGAGGTCCCACTCCCAAGGCGCAGGGAGGGTTTCATCGAGATCGTTGATGGCGAAAATGAGTCGCCTCTCTGGGGTGGCGAGACCCCGAAAGTTGACCAGGTGGGAATCTCCGCCGCATTGCACGCGGACGCCGGTGGAAGGAGTGCCCGCCAGATCATCCGCCATGGCGAGCGCCGAGCCCCGGTAGAAGGTGAAGGGAGACTGCACCATGCGTCCATGGCGAAGGGGAATGAGATCGGGGAGGCGCCCCGCGTCGGCCTTCAGCACCAGGCGGACTGGGTCAGGCCGGTTGTGCGCCGGCTTCCATGCGGCGTGCGCATCGCGCGGCCACTTGTTGCGCAAAGCCTTGCCCATTGCCGCCAGTTCAGTTCGCGAGTGGTGTTTCTCGAATGCTGGGATCTTGGGATTGGCGGGTTTCCGGGATTTTGACGTCGCAGGGGTAGTTGCCTGTTTCATCGGGGGCTCCCTAAATGGGGCCTCTAAAACCACAGTGAAGCCTCAATTATGAATAATGCATTAACGCAAATATACAAGTGATGGACGTCACAAGATGGGCGGATTGTGCCTGGATCAGGGGCAACACGGAAGCTGGCTGACTATGGTTAGCTGGCGTGAAGAGCCGAGTGGCCCGGGTCTCGCGGTGTTCGAGACCCGGGACTTTCCGTCCCGATAAACCATTCCCCTGTATCCTTCATCACAGCACGAACCAATTTCCTGCATCTACTCTGGTGCCATGCCCTGGGGCTTAGAGCGCTGGCACGGTGGACACGACCTCCACTTCATTACATTTAGAGCAGATTCTGAGTTGGTGTATCCGGGTGGAGCACCGCTTCAGCGGTGCATTTGAGAGTTGTCTGGGAACCCGGCTTTAGCCGCTGAGGTAAAGGAGAACATTACCTCAGGCGCTAAAGCGCGATGCACGAGTTGCAGTCAGTCCTGCACGCCTGAAAGGCGTGCTCCACCCAACTGCCGGATACAGCAATTCAGGCACTGCTTTAGTTGCTACCGCCGGCAGGCGCTGCTATCGAACATCCACCGCCGCGAGCTGTTCCTGACGCCGGCGCTACCAGTGGGTGGTCATCGGGTACGTGGTAATGCCGGAGCACGTTCGCCTCCTGGTCAGCGAGCCCCAGCAGCGGCCCTTGGCTACCGCAATCCAAGCTCTGAAGCTGGGATTCTCGCGGCGTTTGTTGGCGGAAGAGCGTCGGCGCTTCGCCCGGGTCTCGAAACCCGCGAGACCCGGGGCACTCGACTCTGAAAAGTGAGGATTTTGTATTTCCGAGGCTGAAGAGTCTGTGTGAGAACCGGTGCCGCCCCTACGGGGCTCAGATCAACTTCCCACCTTACCCAGCACTCCGCCTACGGCTGCGTGCTGGGCTTTCATTATTCCGCCCCTGCGGGGCTGGTATGCTGGCACTTCATCCCACTGCCGCAAACAAAACACAGTTCTCACGCCAGCTCTGAAGTCCCGAAGTATTTACAGCAGCCTAGACGCCGGCCTGAAGGCCGGCACTACCCGAACATCGACTTGTTCAGGGTTTCTTTAGTCGTGCACGCCGTCCATGAACGCCCGCAGCTTGCGCGAGCGCGAAGGATGGCGCAGCTTGCGCAGCGCCTTGGCCTCGATTTGGCGGATGCGTTCGCGGGTGACCGCAAACGACTGGCCCACTTCTTCCAGCGTGTGCTCGGAGCCGTCTTCCAGACCGAAGCGCATCTTGATCACCTTCTCCTCGCGGGGCGTCAGGGAGCGCAGCACCTGCGCGGTCTGCTCCTTGAGGTTCACGTTGATCACCGCTTCCGCCGGCGAAACCACGGCGCGGTCCTCGATGAAGTCGCCGAGGTGCGAATCTTCCTCTTCGCCGATTGGCGTCTCCAGCGAGATCGGTTCCTGCGCGATCTTCAGCACCTTGCGCACCTTGGCCACCGGAATGTCCATGCGCTTGGCGATTTCTTCCGACGTAGGCTCGCGTCCGAGCTCCTGCACCAGCTGCCGCGAGGTGCGGATCAGCTTGTTGATGGTCTCGATCATGTGCACCGGGATGCGGATGGTGCGCGCCTGATCGGCAATCGCGCGGGTGATGGCCTGGCGAATCCACCACGTCGCGTAGGTCGAGAACTTGTAGCCGCGCCGGTACTCGAACTTGTCCACCGCCTTCATCAGGCCGATGTTGCCTTCCTGAATCAGGTCGAGGAACTGCAGGCCGCGGTTGGTGTACTTCTTGGCGATGGAGACCACCAGCCGCAGGTTGGCCTCGATCAGTTCGCGCTTGGCGTACTCGGCATCGACGTCGCCCTGCACAATTTCACGCTGGGTGCGCTTCAACTCGGCGAAGTCCGCGCCCGCGTCACGCTCCATGCGTTCCAGATCGACGCGAATCAGCCGGGCTTGCCGGCGGAAGTCCTTCTTCTGCTCCTCCGAGCGGGTCTGCTCGGCGCGCTTTTCGAAGTTCACCGCCTGCTTGTCGAGCCCGCGCATGCTGTCAACCGTCTTGTTGACGCGGTCGATCAGCCGCTTGCGTTCGCTGTTGATGAACCCAAGTTTGCGGATGACGCGCGAGATGGCCACCTGCTCGCGTCCCAGGGCCCAGCGGCAGCGGCGATGATCGCGTGGGCGCTTCTTCTGCGGGATGCCTTCCAGCTTCTCAATCAGTTGCTGCGATTTCTTGTAATGCTTGGCAAGCTCGTCAATCCTGCCCGTAATCTCCCGCAGACGGTTGAGCACCACCTCTTCCGTGATCTCCTCTTCGTCGAAGAGCACCACTTCCTTGATGGAGCGCACGCCACGCTTCAGGTCTTCGCCGATGGCGACGATTTCGCGGATTACGATGGGCGACCGCGAGAGCGCCTTCAGAACGCGCAACTGCCCGCGCTCGATGCGGCGGGCGATTTCTACTTCACCTTCGCGAGTGAGCAGGGGGACCGTTCCCATCTCGCGCAGGTACATGCGGACGGGATCGTTGGTCTTCTCCAGAGCGCCAGGCGTGAGATCGAGTTCGACGTCCTCGCCGGCTTCCAGATCGGTATCGAACTTCTTGTCGAGAGAACCAGGACTCTTCGGCCCTTCGAGCACATCAATGCCCTGCGTGCCGATGGTGGTCAGCAGGTCTTCCAGGTCGTCGGGCGAATGCAGGTCGTGCGGGATCAGGTCATTCACCTCGTTGTAGGTGAGATAGCCCTTCTCTTTTCCCGCATCGATCAATTTCTTAATGTCGTCGTACTTGTCGTCTAAGGCCAAAGCGGAATTTCCTCTACTTGGCGCCCATTGAAGGGTGCTCTTCTCGCGTGTACAAAAAGGCGGGACCGGTACTGCAGGAACCGGAGGACGCAGAAACTTTCAGATTTTAGCATAGCCAGGGTCGCTTCTCCTAGGCTTTTCGACGGGCGCAAGTAACCGATGGTCACTCTTCGAGCCGTCCCGCTTCCCGCAAATCAGGCATTTTGGGTCCGTACAAGTTAGATGTTCCACGTGGAACATTGGCTTCATCCTTTTACGTCAACTACTTACGGGGCTGAAGCGCGGGCTTGGTTACTTTCTCGACATGGTAACCACCGGGGAGCGGTCAGGCGCCTTCTCCCATGACCGTCATCGCCCGGCGGAGCCTGAGCCGCTCCTGAAGCAGCCGGGCCGCGGAAGCCGCGTCCTGACGGCGCTCAGCCTCCTTGAGTTGATGTTGCAAGTCCTCCAACTGCCGGCGGAACAGGCGCCGGCGCAGCGACCGTATAGCGCTCTCCAGCAACTCAGGCGTGAGCTCTTCGCGCTCATCCATCAACACGGCGGCCAGCAGGTTGCGGTCGGATTCGGCCAGCGGCAGCGACATCGGGTCGCGGCCCTCCTCCTGCGCCGTCAGGAGCATGTCGATCAGGGCCTCAGCCGCCGATCCCGTGTAAAGCCGTTCCCTCGTCAGCGCGAAATGGGCCTGCCGGGCCGGGTCAAAGTCGAGGTCGGAGCCCTCGCGGTCGCTGACTGGACTGTGCGCCAACTCGCGGCTTGCCAACGCCCGGATCAGCACGCGCTCGGCATCAGCCAGCGGAGCGTCACTGGTCGCATTCACCCGTGAGGCGGACCGCGATGCGGCGGCGTGGCGCAATTCCTGGCGCAGGACCGCCGAATCAATTCCCAGGCGGTGCGAGATTTCGTTGGCCAACTCATCCCGCACAATCCGGCTGGGCACGCGTTGAATGTGCGGCAGCAGGAAATTCAGGGCTTTCACCTTGCCTTCGGGAGTGCGGGTGCTGAACTGCGCACGCGCTCGCTCGATGAGGTAGTCGAAGTATTTCGTCGCATGCAGCAGGGCTTCGCCGTAGGCCGCTGCTCCCTTACGGCGGATGTAGAGATCAGGATCGAAGCCGGCATCAAGCGTGAGCACCTTGATCTGAAAATCTTCGCTGACCAGCAGCGCCAGCGAGCGTTCGGCCGCGGCAGCGCCGGCGGTGTCAGGGTCGAAGCTCACGACGATGTTCTTGCTGAACCGCCCGACCAGCCGCGCCTGCAACTCGGTAAAGGCCGTGCCTGAGCTGGCGATCACGTTGCGAAATCCGGCGGAGTACACGGAGATGCAGTCCATCTGGCCTTCGACCAGGATGACGTAATCGAGCTTGCGAATGGCTTCTTTGGCTTTGTCGAGGTTGAACAGCACCCGCGACTTGGAATAGATCGGTGTCTCCGGCGAATTCAGATACTTGGGGCCGGCTTTCTCGTCGGTCGCGAGTGTGCGGCCGGTGAAGGCGATCACCTTCCCGGTCTCGTTGGCGATGGGAAACATCACGCGATTGCGAAACCTGGAGTAAAAAGTTGTCGGTTGCCGGTTGTCGGTTGTCGGTGCGTGTCGTTGCGTCCCCGCCTTCTGCCGACTGACTACTGGCAACTGACAACTGCTCTTTGTCCTTCCAGGAGAACAGGCCGGACTCGCGCAGCAGTTCCTCGCCGTACTGACCGCTCAGGCGATCGCGCAAAACAAAACCAGAATCGGGCGCGAATCCTATGCGGAACTCGGCGATGATCTCCGGCGTGAGCCCGCGCGAGGCCAGGTATTCGCGCGCGTGCGCGGCCTCAGGTCTGCGCAGTTGCTCCTGGAAGAAGGCGCAGGCACGCTCGTGAATCTCGATCAGCCCGACACGCAGCGAGGCTTCGCGTGCCTCCTCGGGCGAAGAGTAGCTCATCTTGGGCAGAGGGATCTTCAGCTTCTCCGCGATCAAACGAACGGCTTCCGGGAAGGTAATGTTCTCGATCTTCTGCACGAACGCCAGGACATCGCCCGACGCGCCGCAGCCAAAGCAGTGGAAGAATTGCCGGGTGGCGTGTACCGAGAACGAGGGCGTTTTTTCCTGGTGGAAGGGGCACAGCCCGGCGAAGTTTTGCGCGCCACTCTTGCGCAGCTTGACGTACTCGCCCACAATGCGAACGATGTCCGCCTGCTGCTTGACGGTGTACGCAAAATCGCCAGGATTTGCCATGTTGCTCGCTGCGGTTTCACGGTTCGTGAAACCAGGTAGAGCGGGCCTTCAGGCCCGCGTTTGCAAATCTCATTAAGCTTCTGGGGCTTCAGCGTCTGTGTGAGAACCTCTCCCGCCGCTACGCGGCTTGGATCAATTTCCCACTATACCCGGGGCTTTGCGCCCCGGGCTCACTCCCCCGCCGCCGCTTCGCGGCTGGATCTGCGGCAGGTTGCAGCCCCTTCTACCACCGAAAATTTCCTACTCGAGTACTCACACAGACTCTGAAGCCCGGCTCCATCCTGAAAAGCTCGACAGACGCGGCGCTGAAGCGCCGCTCTACCCGAGAATCCCGGCACAGCAACCGTGAAACCTCTAGTGTGCAGGAAAGCCGTGGAGTTCACCCAAGGTTATCGGCGACCGCCTGTGGAAAAGCTGTGGGAAAGAACAACTGCCTGTTGAAGCGGGTGGAAAAGCCGGAAGAAAGTCTTCGCATTCATTACACTCTCGCCAGATGCACTCCGAACCACTTCTTCCGGTCGCACCAGGAGTGCTCCAAGGTGAAGCCGCTATCGTGCAGGATCGATTCGATCATTTCGTCCGTGTACTTGTAGCTGTTTTCGGTGTGAATGCGTTCACCCGCCTGGAATGACACATCCATCGCGAGCGATGGCAGGAAGGCAGCCTGCTCAACGGTACTCTCCAGGTAGATTTCCATTCGTGACTGGCGGCGGTTCCATTCGGCGATGTGACGAAATTGACTGAGCTTGAAGTCGGCTTCCAGCTCGCGATTCAAGCGGGCGAGGATGTTTTTGTTGAAGGCTGCCGTGACTCCCTGGGCGTCATCGTAGGCGGGCAGAAGTATCTTCGGGCTCTTCGCGTAATCGGCTCCCAACAGCAAGGTATCGCCGGCTCGCAGCGTTTGCCGGATGCGGCGCAGAATTCGAATTGCATGGCAGGGCTCGAAATTTCCGATACTCGAGCCGATATACAGCACCAGCTTGCGGCCGGTGATACGACTCAGGGCGGGGACACCGCCGGTGTAGTCGTCGACAATTGGATTCACGCGCAAATTCGGAAACTGCTGGCCGAGCTGCCCCACCGCTTCATTCAGGGCGGAGGACGAGACGTCAATCGGATAAAAGAGCGCTCGAGGTTGGCGACGTAACAGTTCCGCTATCAGGATGCAGGTCTTGGTAGCGGTGCCGGCGCCCAACTCAACCAGTGTCAGAGGAGGGCCAGCCTGTTGCAGGATCTCGCCGGCGAACGTCTCCAGAATGGTGCGCTCGGTGCGTGTGAGATAGTACTCCGGCAGTTCCGTGATCTGCTCGAACAGTTCCGAACCGATCTGGTCGTAAAACAGCTTCGACGGAAGATGCTTCGGAGTCGCGCTCAGCCCCTCGCGCACCTCGAGGGCAATGGCGTCGTTGGCTATGAACTGCAGTTGCTTGCTAGTTGCCATTGGCTAACCGGATGCCCATGAATTGCCAGCGCGCATGGGGCGGAAAGAAGTTACGGTAGGTCGCACGCAGGTGGGATTGCGGCGTGGCACACGAGCCGCCGCGCAGCACCATCTGGTTGCACATGAATTTGCCGTTGTACTCGCCTACGGCGCCCGCCGCCGTCTTGAATTCTGGATACGGCGTGTATGGGCTAGCCGTCCACTCCCAAACGTCGCCGAAGACTTGCGCCAGCGCCTGCGATGATTCAGCCGGGCGCGGATGCAGCGCTCCAGTCTCCAGCAGATTGCCGGTGACTGGCGCAGGGAATCGCCGCGATCTCCCACTCGGCCTCAGTGGCTTAACCGCGCGCCCGCCCACCGCGCAAAAGCGTCAGCCTCGTAATAGCTGACGTGGCAAACCGGTTCGCTCATCCGAACTGGCTGCATGCCTTCGATGGTGTAGTTCCACCATTCTCCGTCACGCTGCTCCCAATACAAGGGAGCGCTCCACTGATTGCTGCGAACGCAGTCCCACGCATCGGAGAGCCAAAGGTTGGCCCGATCGTAGCCCCCGTCGCACATGAACTCCAGATATTCGCCGTTGGTCGTCAGCCGCGAAGCCAGACGGAACGCCTCCAGGTACACCTGATGGCGCGGGCGTTCGTTGTCAAAAGCGAAGGCGTCGCCCTCAAAGCCGATGGAATGCAGACCTCCGTCGAAGCTGCGCCACTCCAACGATGGAGCGACATCCTCCGATGAATCGTGGTGTGGCATTGCCCGATACGGCGGCCGCAGCGGGTTGGTCCAGAGGCCGTTCTTCACGTCGGTGACAATCAGCTCCTGATGCTGCTGCTCGTGGTTAATTCCGATTGCCACCAGGTCGAGCGCTGCAGGTTCAAGCTCGAGCGACAGAAGGCGCACCATGGCCTCGTCAACGTAATCGCGATACGCGTGCACCTCGTCCAATCCGGGACGCGACAACGCGTGCCGCAACGCCCGCAACGGCCGGTCACCAACAGCGTTGTAATAGGAATTGAACAGATTGCGAAACGCGGGATGGAACGGCCGATAGTCCTGCATGTACTCGGACAGCAGGAAGGTCTCGAAGAACCACGTGGTGTGGGCCAGGTGCCACTTCGCCGGACTTGCATCCGGCATGGGCTGCAAGCTATGGTCCTCGACCGTAAGCGGCGCGCACAGCCGGACAGACGTTTCCCGCACGGAAAGGTAGTTCTCGATAAGAGGCAATTCGCCCCGAGAGGCCGCAACTACAGTTGCTTTTTGCGATGCGCCAGTGCTTTGCATATCAGCCGTAAAGCGAGGTCAAGTCCGAAGGGCACGAGGCGGTTTTCTTCCGCTTTTGCATAACCGCTCCAAGAGAAGATGCGCTAGTGGCGGTCAGGCTGCAAATTATCGCACCGAAATTCATTTCCCGGATTGAGGCGGGATTCATCGCGCAAGCCTGGACTATTCATGAGGATCCCGCGCTTTGAAGGGGCACGGCTTCAGAGGCTGCTGAAAAATTCGAATCCCGGGTAGAGATGGCCTTCAGGCCATCGTTAAGAGTAATTCATGAAAACCGGCTTTAGCCGCTGAGGTACCTCGACTCAATCGCGGCGAAAACACGCGCGTCCTGGCGACATCGCGGCATGTTCCTCCGGGCCTAAAGGCCGCTGAAGCGCCGCACTACCCGAAACTTCCCTTCAAAGGACTTTTTCAGCAGCCTCTTCGGCCGTGCCATCAAGCTGCGGTTATTATGTCGGCTTTAGCCACCGATGGATTTCGATTTTGAGACAAAGTGCGAGTTCCCTCCGGGGCTGAAGCCCAACTCTCCACGCCCACGTAACGGCACGGCTGAAGCCGTGCCCTTTCAAAACCTGCTGTCCTCAGCTATCGAAACAGGGGAATAATCCAACCTAAGGATTGGAACCTATGATGTCGCCTGCGAACCCCGCTCTTTTATTCCGGCCGACGGACCGTCCCCGCCACCTCGCGTTCCGCACCGGAACGGCCGGCAAGGGGTAACTCTTCTTCTACAACGAGAGAAGGCTGCTTGTAGAGTCCCTTTACATCGTTCCAACGGATATTGAGAATTTCGACTCCCATCTTCAACCCGTCGCGCACGGGGTTAATCTTGGAGCGATGGTCGTGGGCCCACGCGACCGGCACTTCGACGGTTCGTAACTTCAACTTGTCGGCCAGGAAGAGCAACTCAGGGTCAAAGCCCCAGCGTTCGATGCGTTGCCGCTGGAATACAGTATGTGCCGCCGCCCGGGTGAACGCCTTGAACCCGCACTGGGTGTCGCGGTAACCCACTCCCAACACGATTCGCAGACCGAGATTGAACATCCTCCCGTATAACTGGCGATGCCATGGTTGGCGCTCGGTTTGCATCTCCGCTTGCAGCCAACGCGAGCCGATCGCGATGTCAGCTCCCTGTTCGATGGCCGCGAACAGCTTTCCCGCCTCGTCGATAGGCGACGAGAGGTCGGCATCCGTAAACAGCCTGACGTCGCCCCTGGCGTGCAGCATGCCGTTGCGTACGCTGTAGCCTTTTCCCCGATTGCCGGGGTTCTCAAGCAACCGTATCTCCGGATTTGTCGCCGCGAAGCGGCGTACGACGGCGCCCGTGTCGTCGCTGGAGCCGTCGTTCACCACGACAACTTCGGCGGTGAGTTGCTGCTGATGGACGTAGTCCAGCACCTTGGGGAGCGAACTGGTCAGGCGCTCGCTCTCGTTGTAAGCCGGGATTATGAAGCTGTAGGTCATCAAATCACTAGCAACACAGACGCGATTCATTGTATGTCAGTTGCCGGAGAGTAAACGCTTGTTGTCGAATTTGCAACCTCTCGCTCGCAGGCCAGCGAAGCAGTGGGACCGGTTGTTTCCTTTGATATTTCTTTTCAGCTGCATTGCGGCTTAGGAAAACTCTGAACAAGTTAGTGTCCGGTGTTTCCGGGGCTAAAGCCCGAGTCTTTACAACAGCTAGACGCCGGCCTGAAGGCCGGCTCTACCCGAACTTGACTTATTCGATTCCTTAGCACTTGCCGCGACTGCAAGCCGGGTTTAGCCTTCCACTAGTGATGCGCGCACTTCGTATCCTCGCTCTTATACTGCTGATGGCCACCGTTGCCGGTGCCGCCTCCAAGACGCATGTCATAGCATTCGGCAAACCTGTGGCCGTGAAACTCTATCTCGACGCCTCGGCAGAAAGAACGCTGGACATCACGGTTCGTCCGCTATACGTGGACTCCAGGTTGAAGGAGTACACCACCGGCAAGCCGCACGACGTCACCGACCGGGAGTTTGTGGTTCGTCGCGCCTTCCGTATCAACGATTCGCTGCCTGAGGATGCGCTGGCCACGCCTAAGTGGCTATGGCAACGCGGTGGATGGCTGCTGGTGGATCGCGATTCCGGCCGAGTGTCGCAAATCAGGCTCCCCGACTTCGAACCGTTCTATTCGGAGGTAAGCTGGTATCGCGACTACGCCGCATACTGTGGTATCACCGGAAATGGCGAGCGGGTCATCGCCGTGGTTGCTCAAATCGGCAACAAGAAAGCCCTTTATCGCAAGGAGTTGGGACAAGCCAGCGCCGCAGAAGTTCCGGACGCAAATTGCGCGGCGCCGCGCTGGGACCGCAAACCGCCACAGGTGACGTTTCTGCCGAAGAATGGCGAGAAGTTCAGCGTGAATGTGAGCGGCCGCTTCGTCGATCCGGTGCCCGATTCCGCTGCCGAAGAACAATAGACGGAGTAGGAATAGGTCTTGAAGAGTCTTGACGAGTTGCTGTGCGATGCGGAACAGGCCCACGGGCATCTCTGCGCCGGTCAGGTGCTTGGAGTGCGCCTGGCGATGCTCGGCCTGGAACTGCTGGGCATTGACGATCCCCGCGGCAAAGACCGCAAACGCCTCATCACTTTCGTGGAGATTGATCGCTGTGCGACCGATGCGGTCGCTGTGGTGACGGGTTGCCGCCTGGGTAAACGCGCCTTGAAGTTCCGCGATTGGGGGAAAGTGGCTGCGACCTTTATTGATCTGGCGTCCGGGCGCGCCGTGCGGGTGTCCGCAAAAGAAAGTTCGAAGGTCCTGGCGCGGCAGATGCACCCTGAAATCGAGAGCAAGAACCAGCAGCAGATGCTCGCCTATCGTGAGATGGCGAACGACGACTTATTCAACGTGCAATGGGTAAAGGTTTCGCTGCCTCCTGAGGAACTGCCCGGCTACAAGGGGGAACGGATCGTCTGCGAGCGATGCGGCGAGGGAATCAATTTTCAACGTGAAGTGCGACGGGATGGGCGAAATCTTTGCCGCGCTTGTGCCGGAGAGCGTTATTACGAAGAACTCCCTAACCCTTAATCGATAGGAACGTCAAATTGCAAATGCGCTGGCATTTGGGCAGGTTAGCTTTCGCGGTTGTCATAGTCTTCGCCACAACCGGATCCCGGGCGCAGCAACCAGCCTCGGTTCCAGCGGCAGCGGCGCAACTGCCTTCCGCTCCGGGAGAGGTCATCACCATTACGCCGGAGGGTGAAGCCGGCTATCTAAATGAGCCCTCGATTGCGGTGAACCCGATACATCCCTCCCAAGTCGTTGCAGCCTACCAGGTCCCGGCAACCGTGGCGTATTCGCAAAATGGCGGCAGCACGTGGAAGGTCGCGACCGGTACGGCTCCCACCGACTACCGCGTTTCCGGCGACGTATCAATAACGTATGACAAGCACGGGAATGCGATCCTGTGCTATATCGCCTTTGACAAGCTGGGGACGGAGAATTACTGGGCGCGGGGCGCTACCCGCAACGGCATCTTCGTGCGCCGCTCGCTGGATGGGGGCGTGACGTGGGAGACGCAGGCCCACGCGGTTATCGCACAACCGACCCGGCCGGGAATCCCGTTCGAGGACAAGCCATACATCGCCGCCGACAACACGGACAGCAAGTACGCGGGAAATCTCTACGTCGGTTGGACCGAGTTCCGCATCGACGAATCCGTGATTCTCTTCTCGCGCTCCACCGATGGCGGCCAGACGTGGTCGGCCCCCATCGAGATCAGCACGCACCATGGGCTGCCGCGGGATGACAATGGCGCGGTCGAAGGCTTTACCGGCGCCGTGGCCGCCGACGGTACGTTGTACGCAGTCTGGGCCGATGGAGATTCGATCGCCCTCGCTTCCTCGCACGATGGCGGGAAGACCTTCTCCAAGAGCCGCAGCGTTATCCAGACTGCGCCGCTTTACTTCGCGGTCCAAGGACTGGATCGGGCCAATGGATTTCCGGAGATCGCGATTGATCCGCGCCATGGCCGCAAAGGGTTGCTTTACGTCACTTGGAGCGATTATCGCGACGGTGATATCGGGGTTTACTGCGCCACGTCCGACAACGGAGGGAAATCCTGGAGCAAGCCGGTACGCGTGAACTCCAATCCCGCGCACGACGGCACCGACCAGTTCTTTCAGTGGCTCGCAGTCGATCCTGCGACGGGCGCGGCGAACATCATCTTCTACGACCGGCGGTCCGATCCCGATAACCACAAGACCACGGTGACCCTTGCGCGCTCGACCGATGGCGGCCGCACCTTCGCCAACTATGCGTGGACGCGGGACGCCTTCGTTCCGCGCAGGGATGACTTTCTTGGTGACTACATCGGGATAGCGGCGCTGAACGGCAAAGTGTACGGAGTGTGGGCGGAGATTCGGCCGCAAGCTAAGCCGAAGGAACAGGGTGCGCCACCCACGCAACGCCGTCCTCAGACCATCATTCGAGTGGGCGTGGCCGACTTCGGCCCGCAGCCTCATTAGGAGAGTCAGCCGTTTGAGGGTTCATCTTCATCCTCATCCTCGCCGGGTGGTTGTGCAGCCAGAACTAATTCGGTCATTTTGAGGAACATGTCGTCCACGCCTTCCCCGGTTTTAGCGCTGGTCCTTTGAATTTTCCATCCGTCTGCTGTCAATTTTTCCAGGTCCGGAAGGGTGATCTCCCATCGGTTCCACAAATCGGACTTGTTCACGATCAGCATGCAGGGAATGTCGCCGACGGCTGCGACCGCTCTTTTGTGAATGCTCTTGGCTGTGACCAGGGACTCGGTCCAGGTGCCATCCACGATCAGAAAATATCCGGCTGCTCCACGAAGGTAGGAGGTTTGCACCTGCGAGCGCGAGTCTTCGCCGGCCAGGTCCCAGAGCAGCAGCAGCACCTCCTGGTCGCCAACCTTGATTGCCTTCTTGTCGATCTTCACGCCGACGGTGCTGAGATACTTCCCGGAAAAAATGCCTTCCACGTAACGCGCCACCAAACTTGTTTTTCCGACCCCGAACGAACCCAGCATGCAGATCTTCTTCTGAATCATGGCCTGTCTCCCTGGTGCTGTGATTCAACCTTCAGTGCAACGCTGCGATTCACTTCCAACTGATACGCCTCCGACCCATGCCGAATGGGTTCACTGGTGCCCAATCCGACCACGGAAATCAGTTCGGGTGCGACGCCTCGCTCTTTCAGCGCGGCCAGCACGCGCTCCGCTCGTTCCTTGCTTAGTGTCGGCGTTCTTGCTCTCGGCGCCGGTCTGGTCGGCCCGTCCATAAATGCTCGACTGGATTTTCCGGCCCAGCGCGCGAGCGGCTTGCTGCAGTTTCTCCAAGTGCACTTCCAGGCTGTCCAGGCGTATCCCCTGCTCAGGCAGAAGCGCGCTCGAATTCACTGGAAACATTATCATCAGTTGCTCGACTTGCTGCTTCTCGGAATCGAATTCGCGCTCCAGCGCGAAGCGCTGGTCCAGCGACTGGTACGGCTCGAAGTGCCCCTGCACGCGTGCCGGGTCGATGCCGAAATCTGCCGCCAGCTTCACGGGGTCCGCCGCCAGTGGGTCGCGCAAACCTGCCACCGCATAGTTGCGCCAGTATTTCTCCGCGCTCGTGACCACGATGCCGGGCTCGCTCCGAAGCCTCGCAAGGTATTGCTCCCAGCGGCTGTTCTGGCGATGAACGAAGAAGCCGATGGCGAGGACTGCAATCAGCACGGCGGCCACCGCGGCCAGCCACCAGGGCGACGGCTTCTGCGGCTGAGCGACCGTTTGGCCAAGCAGGCAATTTTGCAGATGCGGGCGCGCGCCATCGAATATGCTCGCGTCTCCGTTGAAGGAAGCGAATTTTCCCGGCGAACTCCTGGTGGATCAGTTCGTTTTCGTGGGCAAAGACACTTTCCAGCTCCGGCGGCGGCGTCACCAGATATTTGTCCCAACAGCAAGGCCTGAGGACCGTGATGCACCCAGTAGACACAGTCATCCGTTTTGATTTCTCGCAGGTCCTGCGAGGGTCTCTCGGAGATGTCGCGAACGTAATCCTGGATCGCGGTCAAGCATGCTGGAGGCGAGCTCCGGCTGCTTTATCCCCCCGCCTGGCGCATTGAGCTCCTGCAATACAGACCCGGTTTCGCTGTGGATGAGGATGACCTGCTGCACCTTGTAGCGCAGGCTGCGTAGCAGCACGATGTCGCCGAACGTTTTGCCGGTGCGCCACGCTTCGAAACGCCACTTGATGCTTTCCCAGGAAAGGCTGCGCTCCAGCGTGAAGTTGATGGATTCGGCCATGCCGCGGAGCGCATTGGCAACCGCCTTGCGAACGGCGTCACCGATAATGGGAGCAAGCGATGTGGCGAGAATGCCCGGGGTTCTTGGCAATCGAGATCTTCAGCGCCTGTTCAACGATGGGGTAGAACGAGCGTTGCAGGCCTCCGTCGCGCTTGACGGAAAGCGCGACCGCCTTGCCGAGGATCTGGCTGAGCTCTTCGGCCCGAACATCGGGATCGTCGAGCCGTTTTCGCAGCGCCTCCAACTCGACCAGTTGCTGCCCGAGCAGCAAGGCCCGGAGCTCGGCCAGTTCATCACGGCCCGGGTCGTACTCGGAATCGTGTTTCAGGTCAGCCGGCGTTGAGCCCATGGGACCCTCAGCCCTCGGTGGCACTCCGTATCGGCTTGGGCTTGCCCTTGTCGTTGTCGCTCTCGTCCTTCAGGCGCACAGCCAGTTCGACAAAGAGCGCGGCCAGGGCGGAGCGGTCGGTCTTGGCGTGACGCAACTCGCGCACGCGAGTCTCCAGCAGGGCGCTGAGAGAGTCATTGCGCTGACGAATTTCGTCGAGGAGCTTGCGCGACTCCGCCATCAACTCCTGGCGCGCCGCGCTGCGGTCCTGGGCGCTCTTGTTGTCGAGGTCCAGGATCTTCTTGGAGAGCTGCGCGGATGCCGCCTTCGGCGTCGCGCGAAACGTTGTTCAACGTCTCCTCGCGCTCATCCCGCTCGGTTTTCAGGCGCGAGGCCAACGATTCCGTCTCGCTCTTGAAGAACGCTTCCAGAGAGTCCAGCCGGCGCCGCATGGTGTCCTTGATCTCGGCAGTCTCCCGCGCCAGGGCTTCTTCCAGACGCGCAAACCGCGCTTCGTAGTTCTTGATCTGCGAGCCGAAGAGGATCTCGCGGATCTTCTCCACGCTCGCGCCGCTAGCCTCCGCTGTTTCGGCGACCGCCGTTTCCACTGGATGGGGCGCTGAGGATGCGGCATGGGTTGGGCTTGGTTGCTGCCTTTTCCTTCGACTCTTCGCATTGGGACAGGACTCATAAGGGCCTCCTCCGTCCGTACTTTGGCCACGATACCGCCGGGAGCCAACATGCTATACCCAAATGCGTCAGGAGAAAACTAATCTTTGCAAGGGATTTGATGCGGGAGCGGCCTGAGGAGCGACTGTTTGATCGCGGTGGGAAATCCTGGAGCCGAGGTCTTAGCAGGCTGCGGAAAAACTCAATGTGGACACTCTAGGGTAGTGCGGGCCTTCAGGCCCGCGTTAAGAGTAATTCATGAAAGCCGGCTTTAGCCGCTGCGGTACCTCGACTCAAACCCCGCTAAAACACGCGCGTCTTAGCGACATCGGGGCATGTACCCCGGGCTAAAGGCCGCCTTGTAATTAGCTCATGGACGCGGCGCTGAAGCGCCGCACTACCCGAAACGCCCTTTCAAAGGACTTTTTCCGCAGCCTGTTGGAAGCTTGGACTCCAGGACTTGAAAAACTTACTTCACGAACTCCAGCGAGGCCGAGTTCATGCAATAACGCAGCCCTGTCGGCTTCGGGCCATCGTCGAAGACGTGTCCCAGGTGCGCATCGCACTCCGCGCACAGCACCTCGCTGCGCGTCATGCCCAAGCTGTTGTCCGTGTCCACCTTCACGTTCTCTTTCGCGATGGGCGCCCAGAAGCTGGGCCAGCCGGTGCCGGAATCGAACTTGGTTGACGAACTGAACAGCGCGTTCTTGCAGCAGACGCAGCGGAAAAGCCCCTTCTCATGCAGGTCCCAATACTGGCCCGTGAAGGCGCGTTCGGTCCCTTTCTTCCGGGTTACTTGAAACTGATCGGGCGTGAGTTGGGCGCGCCACTCGGCGTCGGTTTTCACGACCTTGGGCACACGCTTGGGCCCGATCTTTTCGCCCGAGTCTTTGAACTCCACTACTTCGACGTATGTCACCGCAGGTGCGGCATCGGCTTCTGTACGACCTAATAGGCTCATAAACGCTGCTCCAGAGAGAGTTAGAAATGATGTTTTGAGAAAGCTGCGACGATCGCTCATATAGATGACACCACCGGTTCCAAGTTTCGACTTTCTAGAAGTGGTCGCATAAATGCGATTTGAAAGGGCACGGCTTCAGAGGCTGCTGAAAAACTCGAATCCCGGGTAGAGCTGGCCTTCAGGCCAGCGTTAAGAGTAATTCATGAAAACCGGCTTTAGCCGCTGAGGTACCTCGACTCAAACACCGCGAAACCACGCGCGTCCTAGCGACATCGGGGCATGTTCCTCCGGGCCTAAAGGCCCTTTTATGATGAACTCATTGACGCGGCGCTGAAGCGCCGCACTACCTGAAACTTCCCTTCAAAGGACTTTTTCAGCAGCCTCTGAAGCCGTGCCCTTTCAAAGAGGATGTCAACAAAGCGAGACGACTCCCTAGTTTCCGCTGATCGACGCCCGATAGACGCTGGGGAACTGCTCGCGCAAGTTCGCCACTTTCGGCAAATCGTTGTACACGATGTAAGGGTTGTTGGGATGAAGCGTCGCGTAATTCTGGTGATAGGCCTCGGCTGGGTAAAAAGCCTTCAGCGCGACCACCTGCGTCACGATCGGGCTGGGAAACACCTTCGCCTGGTCCAGTTGCGCAATGTACGCCTGCGCGATGTTCTTCTGTTCGTCGTTGCCGTAGAAGATCACAGAACGATACTGGGTGCCTTCGTCCGGCCCCTGACGGTTCAACTCCGTCGGATTGTGCGCCACGGAGAAGAAGATCTTGAGCAGCTGTCCATAGGTGATCTGCGACGGGTCGTAAACGATCTTCACGGATTCGGCGTGGCCGGTGGTTCCGGTGCTGACGACCTCGTATTCAGCCGCTTTCGCCGGACCTCCCGAATAACCAGAGGTGGCGCTGATGACGCCTTTCACGTGCTGAAACACCGCCTGCACGCCCCAGAAGCAGCCACCCGCGAGGACGACTGTTTCCTGGCCACCCTTGGCGGACACCTTCTCATCCACGGTGGGATTGGGGAAAGCGACGGCGCTGCGACCGCTCGCATGGACCCGCAGCAACACGGCGACCAGCGCTAAGAGCAACAAGAACAAGACCGCTAAGATTTTGCTACGAGACCTCGACATAACCATCCTCCCTCGGACTTGGCGTCCGAGCTTCATTCATATCCTTAGAGTCGTAAGAAGTACGAAGGTTACAGCCAATCTGGATGTAGCTTTCTTGGGTTGCAGAATTCCAACCGATCGGCCGCAGCCAAAACTCCCGTAACTGCATTGCCCTGAACCAGAAAACTCGGAATGCGGGGTTGCGTTAGGCGTGCGCCTGAAACTAAATGGCGGGCCCGCGCGTCCTATGGAGCACCATGAAAAAAGCCTTTCTCGTGCTCGCGCTAGTTATGTGCGTTCTTTGTAGTCTGCCTCGGGCATGGGCGCAAAACCCCGTGGTGGTTGAACTCTTCACCTCCGAAGGATGCTCCAGTTGCCCGCCAGCCGACGCGCTCCTGGTGCAGTTGAGCAAGGGCCCGCACAGCGGTGCGGACCTCATCCTGTTGGGCGAACACGTTGACTATTGGAATTACATCGGATGGACCGACCGCTTCTCCTCTGCGGAATTCAGCCAGCGTCAGAGCGACTATGCCAAGCGCCTCCACCTCGCGTCGGTGTACACGCCGCAGATGGTGATTGACGGCCAGGTGCAGTTGGTCGGGAACGACGCCGGCGAAGTTAGGCGCAATATCGCCCTGGCGGCAGCGAAACCCAAGCCAGCACGCGTCGCGCTGCATTGGGACGCGAAGACCCGTCTCCATATCGCGGTGCAAACCCCAACCACCGATCGCCCTCTTGTTTTGCTTGCCGTCACCGAAGACGGACTGACAACCGCAGTTGGCACCGGAGAGAACGGAGGCCGCACCCTGCACCACGCGGCGGTGGTTCGGCAGCTTAAGGATCTGGGAACCGTGACCAACGGGACCTTTGACACAAGCGTTGATGTCACTCAACATGCCGGGTGGAATACGTCCGCACTTAAGGTTGCAGTCCTGGTCCAGGACCCAGCCAGCGGGAAGATCCTGGGAGCAGCTGCGATTGCTTATCAACCGTAGGGTCGTCAGCGTATATTCTCTCCGGGGAGCGATGTCATGAAGCATGCAATTCTGGGAATTGGCGGAGTCGGCGGACTCGTCGGCACGGCGCTGGGATCGTTGGGTGAGGACATCACCGTTATCGTTCGGCCCGGAAGTTTGTCCGGCTATCCCAAAGAGCTGTCGCTGGAACGTCCTTCGGGCACGATCACGTGTCCGGCGCGGGCCGTCGCCAAACTGACAGAGCCGGTTGACGTGCTGTGGATTGCCACCAAGACCTTTCACCTGCAGGCCTCGCTCGAACTGGTTGAAGGCACGCCCAGGATGGTGGTTCCTCTGCTGAACGGCGTGGACCACGTCGCGCTGCTGCGCGCGCGTTTCGGGCATGATGCCGTGGTTCCGGCCACCATCTCGGTGGAAGCGGAGCGGCTGGCTCCGGGCCGCTTCATTCAGCGCTCCCCGTTCATCCGTCTGGCCATTGCCTCGCAGCGGCGAAGCCGCATTGGGAGCCATCGTCGAGCGATTGCGCGAAATTGGGTTCACCTGCCTGTTCATCCCGAATGAGCAGACACTGCTTTGGAGCAAGCTCTGTTTCCTCGGGCCCTACGCGCTGGTGACCTCCGCGTCGGGCAAGAACACGGGCGAAATCTCCGCGGACGCTGAGTGGAAACGCAAGCTGGATACAGCCATCGCCGAGGCGTGCGCGGTCGCAAAGGCGGACGGTGCCGAAGTTGACGTCCCCAAGCTCCTGGCGTTCTGTGCACCATGCCGCCGACCATGCGCAGCTCGATGCAGAAGGATGTCGCGGCCAAGCGCCCGCTCGAACTGGATTCCATCGGCGGCCCCATTGTGCGCCTGGGCGAGCGCTACGGCGTGGATGTGCCGGTCACGAGAGCGCTGATTGCGACCATCAACTCGATGACGGCGGCGCATCGTTGAATCTTGCATGGGGCCAATGTCAGGAGTAATCTGACGCGTATGAAAGGCGCTATTGCCAAGCGGATACCGGTTCTTCTGGGACTTGCGTTGCTGCGCTGCTTCCGGAGTGGGGCTGGTTCGTCATTATGCCCTGACCTATCCGACGCCCGAGACCGAGAGTCTGTTCCTCAAGACCTACACACCAAACGAGGCGATGAAGCCTTTCGTTAATACTCAGCGCGGCGGACAACAGCAGGGCGGGACAACTTCCAGCGCCGGACGCGGGGTTGCCAACCACGAAAAGCATATCGAGGCCGTGTTCGTTATTCCGGCCGATGAGCGCGCGCATCTGGTCTCCGCGCTACGTGAAAACCTGGTGTCGCAACTGGAGAATAATGGCGCCCGCATCTTGCAGACTGACGACGCCTCCGGCGGACTTGAGCTCAAGTACGTGGCCGGAAAAACCAAGGGCACGGTGACGCTGGAGCCTTGGAAACCGTGCAGCCGGATCGCGTTGATCGAGCCTCAACATCCAAGTTCGGACCGTTGGCGCCTTTGTGTGCCGGCGAGCAGCGAGTTTTGCTGCGCATCTCAATCGCGGAGACGTGGTATAAGTCGGCGTCCAGCTGACAGGGAACCCGAACCGGAATCCCGCAGAGTCCATACATTTCTTCACCCCAGATATTCCGGATCTCGCTTCCATCCCGTCACCATCGAATAGAAATTATTCCATCCGTGCAGCAGCACCATGATGAGGTGACCGGGAATGAAGGCGACAAACCCGCACATCGCGACAAAATGCCAGATGCGCGCCAGATGGAAGCCTCCCATCAGCCAGCTCAGCCACCAGAATTGGGCCGGCTTGTAGAGCACCAGTCCGGTGAGCGTGGACATTACGCCGAAGAAAAGCGTCGAAGTGTAAGCCAGTTTTTGCAGTGGATTGTAAGCCGCGTCCACCGCGGGTTTCGGTCCGAAGAAGAAATAGTGGCGCGCCATCGGCCACACGCCCTTGATGTCACGCGGCATGAACAACACCTGCCGCCAGTGGCCGGTTACAACCTGATAGATCACGTAAATCAGTCCGCTGCCGATGAAAATCCACATGAAGGTGAAGTGCCACTGCAGCGCACCGCCGAGCCAGCCGCCCAGCGTGAGTTGATTGGGGATGTTGATCAGGTTGTTCTGCGGGATCTTCGGTCCGAAGCTGGGGAAGGCGCGAAAGATACGCAGGCCGCTGGTCACCATGACGAACACGGCGACCGCGCTCAGCCAATGCGCCATGCGCACCACCCAGGGATGCTCATAGGCCACGGTGATTGCCTTTGTTTCCGCGGGTTGATGCTTGATTGCGGCCGTCGCCATGTCTGTCCTCACAGTCCGCCGTACCAGCTATAGCCCTGGTCTTCCCAGTAGCCGCGCTTGTCCGCCTGTAACACGTTGGTCACGCGAATGGTGACCAGGTATTTCGCCTGCTTGTATCCAATCTTGGTGGGCATCTGCAGGCGCAGCGGGCGCGCCGTGTCCGCGGTCGAGCGGCTTGCCGTACATCTCGTAGCAAAAGAGCGTCTGGGGATGCAGCATCGTCGCCATGTCGATGGATTCGTAGTACCCGTCGGCGCACAGGGCCTCGAGAAAGCGCGCGCTGGTGTCGGCGCCGAGGAAGCGCAGCAGGTCCGAGCCGCGCGTTCCACCGAAGTTTCCGATCACGTCCCAGCCTTCAACGCACACGTGCCGCGTATTCTGCACGACTTTTGGAAGCGCCTGGATTTGCTCCAGCTTGTAGTCTCCCGGGCGTTGCACCAGCCCCTCCACCGTGAGTGTCCAACTATCCAGATCCACTCCGGGATCGAGGACGTCGTAGAAGTTGTAGGGAAAGCGCTCGAAAGGCACCACGTCGCTGTCGCTGAAGGTTTGCGCCAGGCGATGGCGTCCGAAAAGCTTGCCCGAAGCCCAGTCGCTGAAGGCAAGGCCTTCGTGGAGAAGCGGCTCGCGCAGTTTGGGAATGGCGAAGGCGCCGACTGCCAGCACCGGCACCATCTTCAGCAGTTCGCGCCGATTCATCCGCCGCGTTCGGAGGAAGTGACGTTTCGCACCGGCTCGCCCGCGGGACCGACGCGTCGCATGACCGGGGCGGCCGTGTTCTTGCTTCGCGGCGCCTTCCGCTGGCTGCGCCTCAGGGCGGGGCTGCCGATCCCGCTGGCAGGCGGTTGATCTTCAGGACGATCGTCGTACATCCATCACCTCGACACAATGGCTGGGGATAAGACCAGCGAGTGCAGGGAAAGTTACACTCTGCAACCCCATCCTTCAAGAGCAGTTCTGCCCCGATGGGCCGCTCTTCTCGCGTCATGCCCCGCTAAGGTTACGGGACTTCGGCCCCTTCGGATTGCTGTCGAAGGCGCTCCGAATCGAAGTCGAGCCTCTCGCTCGCTCATCATTGCCGCTCCCCCTCCCCCTACAAAATCGCAAAATATTGAAAACATGTCGTTTGCGGAATCGGGAGCACGCAAAATATTCAAATCAATCGACTTATTCGTAAAATATAGAATCTTAACGACTTCCTCCCGCTCTTTTGCGCGAAGCTGCTCCATTCTTGCCCGTGAACGTGCCATCCCCATTTGGCGTTTTAGCTGGCGATTATGGAAATAGCATGGTGGCGTCCGCGCAACGCAAGGCATCGGCACAGTTGGCCACTCTCCAGAACGTGATCACATAACTCTAAGGCCATAAATCAACTCCTTTCGTTCCCATCGGTGCCGGTTGCGCTGCTCACGGCACAGGGTTGTACAGCGTGACCGACGTACACGGTCTTTTGCTCGTCTCTGCGGTCACCTGTCGCTGGCGGCGATCGGGACGGTTTTCGTCCAGCAGTCCGGCTTTGAGAAAAATTTCGCTCAGCGAGTCCACGGCTTCGGAGATGCGAAAGCTGACCCAAGCCCGGCTGTGGCGGAACATGTCGGCGATGTCATCGCGGCTGAGGTCATACAGCCCGACGAGCGTGATCATCTCGGCATGCTCCTCGCTCAATCGCGCCAGGCAGAGCTCCATGTCGCGAACGAAGACGGCCTGTTCCTCGAAGCTGGGAATGGCATGATGCGAGACTTTGGCGCGGAAGAACTCCCGCCCCAGCAGCGAGGGCAGCCGGCCCACCTGGCAGGAAAGCTCGAAGAAGTGCCGCACCAGCGCGAGCGTCTGTCCGCGGAAACAGATCATCTCCGGGCGGGGGTCGATCTCCTCGGGCATCCCCGCCGCGCAATCGCTTTCGGGGAAAAGTGGTAGCTGCTCTTCGTGGAAGGCCGGCGGGAGCTCATGGCAGCCTCCAGAACGACATCTGTGCCAGCGCTCCGGCTTCAACGACGCCGGGGAGCGGTGGCGGGACCGCTGGTTCGGGCGGCAGGGCCTTACCCACATGCGAGAACTTCCCCAGTACCTGGGCACACGGCCCGCAATAGGTTTCCCCGGAGTCGGTGGGCCGCAGTCGCAGCGAACCGCACCGTTCGCAATATTTCAATTCGTATTTGATTGCCTGCATGTCCATTCCCCCATTAATGTTGTCTGCAAAACGAAAGCCCTGCGACAGGTCCTTGGACAATCGCGGACCGGTTCGCAGGGCTCGTTTCAGTTACGATGACCTGCTGCTGGTTATTTAGTTTTCGTGCAGAACGGGAACGGTAGCCCAAGGCGCGGCGACGAACATCTATACGTGGGAGTGAAACCGCGACGCCCCGCGTTGGCTGCCTGGACTTTTAAGGGACCATCCGCTCTTCCTGTCGGCGGGTGAAATACCCCTCTTCGTATCCGGACTTCAGAATGCACCCATTCTTCACGACTACGCTGAGCCGCCCCGAGAAGCGCAGGCTTCGCAGGAGCTTCTCGGTGGCTGCCGAGAGCAGTTCAGCCTCCCTGATCTTGCGCCGAAACTCGGCGAAAGTTTGTTCGTCAACGGTGTGTTCGGTGTCGTCCATCATTGTTGTTTTCCTCGGCCAGAACCCCCAGAACCGGGCGACACTCTGACTATGCACGGAGGAACCCAAGGAGTCAATACTTTTATTGCTATAGGAATATTACGAAAGTGCATGTATAGCTTTGAGAAATACACTTGACATGAGACTTCGACACTTGCAGGACAGGCTGCGCGCACACATCCGGGCCCGGATCGATCGCGGGGAAATGACCGGGGCCGGATTGTCCCGCAAAGCCGGCTTCCAGCAGGGCCACCTTTCCAACTTCCTCAACTCGCGCCGCGGTTTAAGCCTGGAATCCATGGACCGGCTTCTGCAGACGCTGCGCATCAGCGTGCTCGATCTGGTCGATCCCGAGGACATCCAGCGCCGCGCGATCGTCCCCGATGGCAGCGCGGGAGCCGAAAACATGGTCGTGGTTTCGGCCGAACGCGCCGCCCGCCTGGCGCGCTTCGCGCCCCAGCAGGTGGAGGAGACCATCAGGTTCAGCCGAGTTTTCTGCGCCGATTGAGGCCGAACGACGTCGGCAACCGCGGCGACTGGCTCCGCTTCGTGCTCATCCGGCTCAGTCCCAGCGCGGCCCGCGCGGTGGTCCCGCGCACCCGGGTGAGCGCCATCGTCCTGATTGATCGTCACTACAACTCGTTGGAGCCCTACCGGCGGCTGCAGCCGAACCTCTACGCCGTGCGCATCAACGGGGCGCTGCGCCATCGGCTCGGTTTCGCTTGCCGGTGATCATCTGGTGCTGCAGCCGCGTAACTCGCAGTTTCCTGTCGAAGCGGTCCGCATCGGCGGTCGCGAAGTTATTCTGACTACATCGTCGGCCGGGTGTGCCACGTGGCCATCGAGGTCTGAAGCTCCGCCCTCTGCTATCATTTTTTCGTCGGCGCAGCGCGCCAGGATGGGGAGGTCAGCACTCATGGAAGAACCGAGCGGCACGGGTACGGGCATGCGGCGCAACGAAGACATCGCGCTCGACATGATGAAGTTCATCGCCGGCATGACCGGGTATGGCAAGACGGGCGCTCCGGGCGCAGGCTTCCAGGGCGGAACGGTTTCCAAGCCCGAGGATTATGCCCGCCATCTTCTCGACCTGTATGGGCAATGCCTGGCGGCGGTGCAGGGCAAGAAGTAGGGAAACAAGCTTTCCCCATAATCTGTTTTGAAAGGGCACGGCTTTCAGCCGTGCCGCTGCGGGCGCGATAAACACTGGGCTTTAGCCCCAGAGGTAATGCTTTTGATAGCTATGAAGCCGTGAGGCCTCGCTTTTTTTGTCACGGCGGTACGTGACGCCCGTCATTGCCGTGGCGGCAAGGGGCCAGCGAAGATCAACATGGCGAGGTGCGACATGGCAAGCCTGGACCCGAAATTCCACCAGGAAACGTTGAGCATTCATCAGGAGCACGCCGAGTTGCTGGCGCAGTTGAACCGCCTCGATGAGGCGCTTGACCAGATCGTCTGCTACTCGGAAGTCTTCACCGACCTGGCGACGGCGAACCAGGTGGCGAGCGGAGGCAAGTGGGTGGCCGAGTGGCTCCCCAAACACTATGCTCACGAGGAGACGACGGTGCTGGAGACGATTGCCCGGATGAGTCCGGAGCTGGCGTCGTTCGCGCGCGAAATGAAGCGCCAGCACGACGAGATGAGGTCCCGGCTGGAGGGCTTCCGCCAACGCCTGGAGCACCTGTCTGAGAATCGCGATCTGGAAGCCGCCGTGGCCGAGCTCAAGGCAGACGGCAAGGACCTGACCCGCCTGATGCGGTTGCATATGGCCGTCGAAGAGAAGAAATTTTCCGACGTGGAAAACTAAGGGAGCTAGACCGAGGTAGCGTGCGTGGGAACCGGTGCCGCCTACGCGTGGATTATTAACCTGTTTCGGCAGCTAGAAGACGTCAGTGTGTAAGGACGGCTTCAGCCGTGCCGTGAGCGCGGGTAGAGTGGTGGGCTTCAGCACTTGAAGGATCTCGCACTTCGTCCAAGACCGAAGTCCCTCAGGGCTAAACCCAGCATAATGACAGCAGCTTTACGGCACGCCTGAAGCCGGCCCTTCAAAGCGCGAAATCTCACGAATAATCCAGGCTGGAGGGACACAGATCGACTGGTACGCTGACCCAGCGCTGAATCGCTGGTCTAACTTGCTCCGCGCCTCGGCCCACTTGATGGGCCCCGCCCACTCCCATATAATCAAGCTCTGTTGATCGAGAATGAGTTCTCCTACTGCCGCTCCAGCAATTGCGGGTTCCGCTCCCTTCAGCATCTCCACTGATCGGTCATCGCCGCGCCGCCGCTGGATTTGGATTGTGCTGCTTTGGGCAGTGATTTACATACCCGGGCTGTTCACTCCGCCGCTGCTGGATGATGCCGACTCCGCCCATGCCGAAGCTGCTCGCGAACTGACCGTCCGCCACGACTGGACCACGCTTACCTCGACGGGGTGCGCTATTTCGAGAAGGCCCCGCTGATGTATTGGGGGATGGCGACCAGCTTCACGCTGTTCGGCCCAGAAGATTGGGCGGCGCGAATTCCGCTCGTACTCGGCGTGCTTGCGCTGCTGCTGGCGACTTACTCGCTGGGCAAACGGACGCTGGGCGCGCGTGCCGGATTCTGGGCCGCGGTGGTCCTTACCGCATCGATCGGCCCCTATCTCTTCACCCGCTTCATTATTCCGGACATACTGGTGGGCCTGTGGCTCACGTTGGGATTCGACTTTTTCCTGCGCACCTTGGAGGAGGACAGTCCGTCCATCTCCTCGTGCTGGGGACTGGCAGCTACGGCCGCTCTGAACGTGCTTACCAAAGGGCTGATCGGGCTGGTGTTTCCGGCAGCCATCATCGGGCTGTATTTGTTGCTGACCGGAAACCTCAAGCACTTGCTGCGCATGCGGCTGCTATCGAGCGCGCTGGTTTTCCTGGCGATCGCTGCGCCCTGGCACATTGCGGTGGCAATCGAGAATCCTCCGGTCGGACAGTGGCGCGGTTTCTGGTGGTTCTACTTCATCAACGAACAATTCTTACGTTACCTGGGCAAGCGGATTCCGCACGATTACGACACCGTCCCGCTGGCAATCTTCTGGGGACTGATGCTGGTCTGGCTGTTTCCCTGGTCGGCGTTCGTGTTCCAGGCGCTGGCGAGGGTCCCGCGACGCTGGGGCCAGTGGCGCAGCGGGATGAATGGTCGGCAGCGGGCAATGCTGCTGTGCGCGATCTGGTCGGCGGTCATCCTGGTCTTCTTCAGCTTCTCCACCCGGCAGGAGTATTACGCTGTTCCTGCGCTTCCCGGACTGGCGCTGCTGATCGGGGCTTGGCTACAGCAAGAGGAGGATTCTCCCTCCGATTCCCGAGAGCGCCGCAATGGAAGGATCGGGTCGGCAGTCCTGCTGGCAATCAGCGGCGTGGTGTTTGTGGCGGCGATGTTCCTTCTATCGCAAAGCAAGACCGTACCTCAGAACAGCGAACTCGCGGACCTGCTCAAGAAGTTTCCCGAAGACACCTACGCGCTCTCGATGGGACACGTCCTCGACCTGACGCCACGAGCGCTGGGGCTGTTCCGGGTTCCGCTGGCAACGTTTGCGCTGGCGCTGCTGGCCGGCACTCTCCTGAACCTGCTGTACCGGCGGCGCAACCTCGCGAGGGCGGGGAACTGGGCGCTGACCATCATGATGGTGTTGGTGCTGTTCGCGGTCCACCAGGGACTGGTGAGGTTCGCTCCATCCTGTCCTCCAAGAACCTGGCTGACGCTATCGCGCAGGAATACCGGCCCGGCGACGTGATCGTGGCCAACGGTCCCTACGAAGAGGCTTCCACCTTGAACTTCTACTTGCGCCTGCCAATCCACATCGTGAACGCGCGAGACGAGGGCAACATGTACTATGGAGCTTTGTTCCCCGACGCGCCGGGCATCTTTGAGGACGGCGCGTCGCTTCAGGCGCTGTGGAATGGCCCCCAGCGTGTTTTTTTGTGGACGGAAGAGGGAAGCGTTCCCGCGTTCACCAAACGGGATGGTACCGTCCAACTGGCCCGCAGCGGCGGGAAGCTGATCCTGGTGAACCGGGCGTGGCCACAGAAGCAATAGGAAAGTGGCAGATAGCGAGCCTTCCCGGCTATGACGTGCATTAGAATCGAGAGTTACGGTTTGTAGTTACGGAGCCCCGGCTCGAGAAAGTACAATTGATAGTTCTTATGTCCTTAATCCCGGTCGTTTTATCGGGTTCCACTTCTTTATGGTATCTGCTGCGGCATTTGCTGTGGCCGATCGCTTTGTTCGGTTCTTTCACATCAACCATTTTTATCGGAATGGTGCTGGCCGGCGCCCGCCGTTACCGGCGGAGGTCCGGCAGGTCGCGTGAGCGGGTACTGGCGATTCCGGCACAGAATTTGCCGGCGGTAACCATCCTCAAGCCGCTCTACGGAATGGAACGGGAGCTGGAGCGGAACCTGGAGAGCTTCTTCCAGCAGGATTACCCGGACTTTGAAATTGTCTTCGGAACGCGCAACTGGGACGATCCGGCGTTGCGGGTGGTGGAAAAGCTGTCCGCCAAGTACCCGCAGATTCCCACACGAACGGTGGTTTCCGGAGAACCGTTCTGGCCAAACGCAAAAGTCTTCTCGCTGACCAGGATGTTTGCCGGGGTGACAGGATCGTATTTCGTCATCAGCGATAGCGATGTCCTGGTGCGCCCTGACTTCCTGCGCAGCGTCGTGCCGCCGTTGCTGGACCCGAAGGTGGGGCTGGTGACCTGTCTCTACAAGGGTATTCCGGCCGAGGATTTCTGCTCCCAGCTGGAGGCCCTGGGCATGTCGGTGGAGATGAGTTCCGGCGTCATGGTGGCTGACATGATGGAAGGCGGCATGCGGTTTGCGATGGGCGCGGTCATGGCGGTCCGGCGCGACGCTCTCGAGGCGGCCGGAGGCATTCGCAGCCTGGCCGATTTCTGCGCCGACGATTTCCTGCTGGGGAATCGCGTCGCCAAAGCCGGCTACGAGGTGGTTCTGTCGCACTACAAGGTTGGACACGTGTTGGCCAGCCGTTCGCTGCAGCGCTCCTTCAGCGATCAACTGCGTTGGATGAAGAGTACGCGCTTTTCCCGGCCCCTCGGTCATGTGGGCTCGGGCCTCATCTATGCCGTCCCATTCGGATTATTGGCGCTGTTGCTCGCGCTGGGGCACGGCCGCCAGGAGTTGGAACTGGGGCTAGGCTTGTTCGTGGCCGCGTGTTTGAACCGTATCGTGTTGTCGCTGGTGGTGGGCTGGGGAATTGTGCGTGACCGGCGTGCTCTCTGGTTTTGCTGGCTGTATCCTCTGCGCGACCTGGTTGGGTTTGGCGTATGGGCCGCGAGCTTCAGTGGCCGGACCTTTCGCTGGCGCGGCGAAACCTATCAGTTCGGCAGCGAAGGACGCATCACGCCGGAGCAGCGTGACTTCGAGTTGGTGGGCCAGACGCTGCCGCAGGGGCATGACTAGCCGCCACCCGGCAGCGAAATCCATGTTCGCGGATCCTGCGTAAATGCAAGTCGAATCGGCGATGCCGATACTTCTGGCGATCGTCGCCGCTTATATCATTGCCCGGGCCGATTTTCGTCGCCGGCACCTCCCACCCAGCGCTGCCAGGGTTGTGTTGTGGGCAGCGGTGGCGGGAGTTGCGGTTGCCGGTGCTTTTCAGTTTCTCGGACTTGGGCTGAATCCTCCCTCTGATCTGGGCTCCGATTCTCCTGTATTCGCATGGTTTCCGGGAATGATAGCCGCCGTTGTGGTTGTCCTCTTCATGGCACAGCGCTACAGGGTCCCTCGCTTGGTCATGCTGGACGCGGTCGCACCGGCGGCAGCGCTCGGTTATGCCGCGGAGCGGATGGCCTGGTTCCTGGTGCGGACATCGGGCCACCCTGAAGAAATAGTTCCAATACCTCGTTTTGCCACCGCAGCAGTCTATGAGTTTGTTGCCGGGCTCTTGATCTGCTGGTTCCTGTGGCACGAAGGATGCCGGGCGACGCAGTGGCAGCGTCCCAACGGAATTGTGGCTGGCGAGTACTGCATCCTAACCGGGCGTTGTTGTTCGGGATGGAATCCATTCGCCAGCGATTTCGCGTGATGGATAGTTCTGAGATCGCCGCGCTCATCCTGGCCTTGGCCGGGCCACGCTGATTGCCATCGTGTTGCGACGATATTCGCGGTGCGCGAGGAGCACCGCATTCTGGACCATGTCTCGCGCTGGGGTGAAGCTACGCAGCCGGAGTACACGCCTGCGACGCCGGAGTGCCCAAATCCGGAGCGCTGGAAAATGTATGACACCATGACCGCCGAGGTGGAGGTGCTGGAGTTCCTCAAGTCGCTGGTCATCGCGATGAAGCCCAACCTGATCGTCGAAACCGGCACCTTCACCGGCGTCAGCACGATCGCCATGGCCGAAGGGCTGCGGCAAAATGGCTTCGGGAAAATCATCACCTGCGAATTCGATCCGCGAGTCTTCGCCACTGCCAAAGAGAGGATTGATGCTTCCGGTGTCGGTGAATGGATCGAGTGCCGCAACGAGTCGAGCCTGGAG
Source organism: uncultured Acidobacteriaceae bacterium (assembly GCA_963843005.1). Classification (GTDB taxonomy): domain Bacteria; phylum Acidobacteriota; class Terriglobia; order Terriglobales; family Acidobacteriaceae; genus Bog-257. The sequence goes on from CAWJIW010000020.1 coordinate 64,854, forward strand.
ATGGCGGTGGATGGCGCCATCGACATTTTGTTTTGCGACAGCGATCACGAGCCGCGAGAAAAGGAAGTGCGGCGGTTTTTGCCGCAGGTCAGTCCCAACGGGTTGATCCTGATGCACGATGCCGCAACCCATTACAAGATCGTGCGGGAGGGTGCGGTGCGAATGCAGGAAGAAGGGCTGATCAATTTGGTTCTGCTGCCAACTCCTCGCGGACTGGCGATTGCGCAGAAGCGAAGGCAGGGGGCGCACGTTCCAACACATGAAGTGTCTGTGTGAGAACGCGTTTGCATTTGCGATGTGTGAAGAGACCAAGACTTTCTGCAAAACCAGCCCCGCATCCGGGGCCCCCGGCGAGCGCAGTCTTTGCGCTCGCTGGGGTGGAAGAGGGGCGGCGTTGGTGTTAGCCCCGGGCGCAAGCCCGGGGTACGAGTGGGAAATTGAGCAGAGTCCCTCCAGGGACGGCACAGTTCTCGCACACACCACGAAGGGCGCCGCCCCACTCAAATGCGTTCCAGCTTGCCCTCGCGCAGCCGGAAGCGCTGGCCACGCCATTCCACCTCATCGCCGGCGTAGCTGACGATCCAGACCGCCAACGCCACCAAGTCGCGAAGCGGGACCAGCCACAGGTCGCGCAGCACCTGCGGATCGTTGAGCACAACCTTGCCCACCACCACCGCCGAGCCCAGCCGTACCAATGCCGTGATCGCCAGCACCAGCCAGCTCCACCCGGCGTGAGGAGCGGCCAGGACCGCGAGCACGGCCCAGATCAGCGCGAAAGAAACAATCAACCCAAAGTACTGGGCCGAGCGTCGGTCTTTGACATTGCGCGCCCAGCGCAGTTGGTGCGCCCAAAAGTCGCGGAAGCCGTAATTGTGCAGCGCGGTACCCACCACCGTGTCCGCCAACTCGACTTTGTATCCGGCGGCGGCTATGCGCGCCCCAAGCTCATAATCGTCGGCCAGGCAATCGGTGATCGGTTCCAATCCGCCGATCTTGCGCAGGACCGTCTTGGTGGTTGCCATGGTCGCGCCCAGCGCAAAACGAATGCCGCCTTCCAGGGCGCGCGCCACCAGCACACCGCCGGCAAAGTCGGTGCTCAGACCAAGACCCTCCAGCCGGGAAGGAAGCGTCTTGCCCGCCATCCCGCGATAGAGCGTGGTGACCATGCCCACGCCGGGGTCGGCGAATGGCGCCATCACCTGCCGCAGGTAATCTCGCGGGACTACGATGTCGCTATCGTTGATGAGGATGTGCTCGAAGCGCGCCTGGGGCAGCATCTGGGCGAGATTGCTGACTTTGCCGTTCAGCCCCAGCACTTGCGGACAATGCACCACGCGCAATTGGCAGCGCGGAAACTCTTCCCGGATTTTTCCCAGCAGTTGCAAGGCCGGGTCGTTCAGGTCGCTGACGCCGAACAATACCTCGTATTCCCCGTAGTCGAGCAGGCAATGGCTGCGGAAGGCCAGTTCCATCTGCGGATCCAGGCCCTTCACTGAACGCAAGATGCTTACCGGCGGGGCAAAGTTCGACCGCTTCGCGCGGGAGCGTTCGGTCACAAGGCGCAGCGCCGCCCACAGGCTCATGGCAAAGTAGCCGCTGCCGGCCAGGGCCAGCAGCGCGCAGAGCACAGCGAAGGCGGAGAGTACCGTGGGCATAGAGAGCTGTTCAGATTAGCAGAAGGAGAAGCCGCCCGGGTCGTCAGCTTAAAGGAGGCGAATTGTCATTACGAGCGCCCCGACTTTGAGGCGCGAGCCTTTAGGCGCGTTGGAAACGGTAAAAAGCGGTCCTCGCCCGCCGCGAGCGGGCTCGTGATGACAACTCTACAAAATTGAGGGGTAAAGCCAGCGTCAAGATGGGCGATCGGGCGGCTGAAGCCGCGCTTTAAAGCGTGATGTTAACAGAGAGCCAGATAGCTTCGAGCCCATTTCTGACCAGCCGATATGTGTACGGCAATCGCAATATTTGGAAAAGCTGGGTGAATGTTGCGCGTGGATGAAGGTATCGCCTACAATACGGCAACATGGCTGACAACTCCGGCGCTGAAAAGAGGTCGTCTCGTGTATACGAGATCGTCCGCAAGGCTCGTGCCCTCTGGTGGACTGGCGGTGCCGTCGTACTGATAGCTCTTGTTGGTGGGACCTGGCTAGAGCATAAACGTAATTCTCTTCGCGATCCCTAAGCTGAACGGATGGATCTCTAACCCACCAGAATGGTTCTTACCTCTGGGGTTAGTGGCGGGCGGTTTTCTCGCGCTGGCGATTCTCTGGAAAGTTCCACAGTGGCAAGTCAGACACCTCAATGACCTCGCGCCCAAGGAGCGATTCGACCGCGTAAACGAGGCACGAAAAACACTGGCGACGATACTCGGCGGAGCTGCGTTCCTCGTAGGCGGCTTCTTCACCTGGCAGAGCCTTAAGGTAGCGCAAGAGAATTTGAAGGTTTCACAGGAAGGGCAGATTACTGACCGATTCGCCAAAGCCATTGAGCAACTCGGAGCAGTTGATGCAAAAAGCGGGAAGAAAAAGCTGGAAGTCCGTTTAGGCGGAATCTACGCGCTGGAGCGCATTGCCAATGAGTCCAAAGAGACCACTGGCCGATCATGGAAGTGCTGTGTACCTACGTTAGGGTGAATGCTCCGCGCAAATCGCAGGAATCGACTCAGAAGAATAAGGTGTCGGCCGAGTCCCCACCCTTGCCGTTGATATTCAGGCCATTCTCACAGTTCTTGGCAGACGAGACCACAAGTACGAACGACAAGGCAACATCTTAATCTCCATCATACAGACCTCCGCCGGGCGGACGTCCGCGAGGCGGACTCTCGGAGGCGAACCTCGGCGGGGCGGATCTCTGGTACGCAAAACTCAACGGGGCGGACCTCAGCGGGGCCCAGCTCGCCTAGGCGGACCTCAGCTGGGCGAAGGTCAACGAGGCCAACCTCAGCAAGGCGGACCTCAGCTGGGCGGACGTCAGCTGGGCGGACCTCAACAGGGCGGACCTCAGCTGGGCGGACGTCAGGCGGGCACACCTGAACGGGGCGGACCTCGGCGGGGCGAACGAGGAGCGCACCTCGTCGAGGCGGACCTCAACGGGGCGGACGTCTACGATGCGGATTTCCGCGGGGGGGACCTAACAGACTATGCTCGCAATCTCAGTCAAGGACAAATCGACGAAGCCGAGGGAGATAGCACCACAAAACTACCGTACTACCTCCACATGCCGGAAAGTTGGAAGAAGCAGCCTGGTAACGCTGAGCACAAGCAATGACAATCGTCGACCGGTGCGACCCCCTTAGTCCTCTGGCGAGCGCGGTATGATGTACAAGGGTTACTCGGGGAACCCTTCAAGAGACATCCGATGATCAACGGGAAACGGGTCGCGGTCGTCATGCCGGCCTACAACGCAGAACACACACTGGAAGCGACGGTGCGGGAGATCCCCGAGCTGGTGGACATTCGCATCCTGGTGGATGACTACAGCAAGGACAAGACCGCAGAGGTGGCCCGGCGGCTTGGGCCTCAACGTGTTCGTGCACGACCACAACCTCGGCTATGGCGGAAACCAGCAGACCTGCTACCGCGAAGCCCTGGCCGCGGGCGCCGACGTGGTGGTCATGGTCCACCCGGATTATCAGTACACACCGCTGCTCATCACCGCCCTGGCGAGCATGGTGGCTTACGACGTTTACGACGTGGTGCTGGGCTCCCGCATCATCGGCGGGCAGGCGCTGCGTGGTGGCATGCCGCTGTACAAGTACATTTCCAACCGCTTCCTGACCGCGTTCGAGAATATGTTTCTGCGCGTGAAGCTGTCGGAATACCACACCGGCTATCGGGCCTTTAACAGCAAGGTATTGACGACGTTGCCTCTGCTGGAGAACTCCCAGGACTTCGTTTTCGACAATCAGATGCTCGCCCAATGCGTGTACTTCGGCTTCCGCATCGGGGAAGTGTCGTGCCCGACGAAGTACTTCGAAGAGGCATCCTCCATCAACTTCCGCCGCAGCGTGAAGTACGGACTGGGCGTGCTGCTCACCAGCCTCCAGTTCACCCTGAACAAGTTAGGCCTGCAGAAGCTTCCCCGGTTCAGCCACGAAGGAAGAAAGCTGAGGCTAAGTTCCCCGATTGAGGCGGTGGAAGAGCAACTGAGCTAGCCTGGATTATCCACCAGTTTTCGGTAGCTGAAGACGGCAAGTTTTGAAAGGGGCACGGCTTCAGCAGGCTGCGGAAAAACTCAATGTGGACACTCCAGGGTAGTGCGGGCCTTCAGGCCCGCGTTAAGAGTAATTCATGAAAGCCGGCTTTAGCCGCTGCCGTACCTCGACACAAGCCTCGCGAAAACACGCGCGTCTTAGCGACATCGGGGCATGTACCTCCGGGCCTAAAGGCCGCTTTGTAATAAGCTCATGGACGCGGCGCTGAAGCGCCGCGCTACCCGAAACTTCCCTTCAAAGGACTTTTTCCGCAGCCTCTTTCAGCCGTGCCGTTACGCTGTGGGTGGAGAGGTGGGCTTCAGCCCCCGAGATTCTCTGTTAAAACGCAAGCTTTTTTCTTCTCTGGAGAGGTGGCGGAGAACCTCTCTTCTTTTTCAGCGAACCGCCGCTCCCCCCGGCGGACACAACCGGGCTCCGTCGTAGGGCTGGTCGTGACGAAACATGCCTACGATGGCGTGCAGCAGCTTGCGCATGACCGCCACCAGGGCCTGCATTTTCTCCTTCCCGGCAGCCAGCAGGCGCTGGTAAAAGGCCCGCAGATACGGCTCCTGATAGGCCGCCGTCAGCGCCGACATGTACAACGCCTTGCGCAAGTAAGCGTTGCCGGCATGACTGATATGCGGCTTCTTCTGCACCGAGCTGCCGGAAGTAAACTCCACTACATCCAGACCAGCGTGCTTGGTCAACTCGCGGGCCGAGCGCTCCCCGATCACCACCAGCTCGCCCAGCACCGCCAAAGCCGTAGCTTCTCCTATCCCTTTGGGGCTGTCCAGCAACTGCAGGCGACGCTGCAGCACAGGATCACGGCTGACCAGCGCCAGGGCGGCCTTGGTCATGCGTGCCAGGCTGCGTTGCAAGTGGGCAATGGTTCGCCCCAACTCCCGCACCACACAGGCCGGCGTACTGCTAGAAACCTGAGCGGCGTGCAAGCGACAGCGAAACGTCGCCCGCTCCTGGGTGAGCGACGACAGTTGCCGGGTGATGGCGCGCAACTGCAGGTCCTGCTCCCGCGGCGGCTGCCACCGCGTAAACGGCATGCGCGCCGCATACTCCAACAACACCGCGCTGTCCACCGGATCGTTCTTGCTGCGCTGCTCCAGCGCCTGGGCAAAGTGGCGAGCCGCTTTAGGGTTGATCACTTCCAACTCGATTTCCTCCTGCCCCGCCAGCACCAGGGCCACGTCCAAACTGTAGTTGCCACTGGCTTCCAGACAGACCCGTATCGCCTCGCCCCGCCGCCCCAGCAAATACCCCACCAGGGCCTTATGCCCCGATGGCGTGTTGGCAAAGCGACGCACTGCTTCCTCCCGCTCTGGCCCACGAACCTTCACCACTAACTCCTGAGCACTGACATCGATTCCGCAAAAATTCACGCGCGCTCTCCTTGTGTGCTAGGCTGGCTCCGGCTTCCCGCCCAACGCCAACTCTCCGGCCGACCTTGAATATGCAGGCTTCGCGCCTCGGATTCTCCGCGGTTTCCGGAAAGCAGGGCGGGAGGCCGATCTCAGGACAGGCTTACGATGCCTCGGGCACCGCGCCTCAGGGAACTACGGCCTTCCCGCCGGAACCCCATACCTGCCATTCCCACTTAACACCCCATGGCAGTCTTGGGGAGTAGCAAGCAACATACAAGGGAACTCGCACGTCGTCTCAAAGACCGAAGTCCCTCAGTGGCTAAAGCCAGTTTCATGAATTACTAGCTGGCTTGAAGGCACAGCTGAAGCAGTGCCCTTTCAAAGCGCGAGATCCTCATAAATAATCCAGGCTAGGGAACGTCTGAAAAAAGCGAGCATTCCGGGGTTTAGGGGATCGAAGCTCCTCGAAATACAAAATAGAGGGCTTGCGACGGCACGGCTGAAGCCATGCCCTTTCAAATCGTAACCCGTACGAGTTTTTCAGCAGCCCGCTGGAACCGCGCGTTATCGGCGTGGCCGATCGCACTAACCTGCACTCGCAATTGTGCACTTCGTCCCAAAAGAGTGCGTCGGCCCGATTCGGCCACGTAGAATGAAGTGAGGACCCAGCCACGATGGATTCTGGCCTGCAAAAACGAGCTCTTGCCCACCGTCATCTCTTCCGCGAGCCGACGTTGATCGCGTTGCAGACGATGCGGGCCCACAAGCTGCGTTCGTTCCTGATGTTGCTGGGCATCATCCTGTCGGTGTCCACGCTGATCCTGGTGATCGCCTTGATCAGCGGCATGAATGAATACTTCGCCAGCCGCATAGCGAATCTGGGCTCGAACGTGTTCCTGGTTGCGAGGTTTCCCATTATTACGGACACCTCGGAACTGGTGAAAGCGATGCGCCGCAACCGCGACATTAGCTGGGAGGACTTCGAACTGCTGCGCGATAACCTCAAGCTGCCCAAGGCGGTGGGCGTGGAAGCGCGCAACCGTGGGAAGGTGCGCTTCGAGCGGCAGAGCATGGAAGATGTTGACATCCGCGGGGTCACCGCCAATATCGGTGAGATGGACGTGGAAGAGCCCGAAACCGGGCGCTACATCATCGACAGCGACAATCAGCATCGAGCCATGGTCGCCATGATCGGTGCAGACGTCACGGAAAAACTTTTCCCCAATTCCGATCCCATCGGCAAGGTCATCAACGTGGATGGCGAAGAATTTCAAATCGTAGGCGTCGCCAAGAAGATCGGAAACACCTTCGGCCAGTCGCAGGACAACTTCGTTTATATCCCCATCGAAAGCTGGTTGAAGATGTACGGTCGCAACAAGTCGCTGTACGTCAACATCCAGGCGCGCGGGCCGGAGTGGATGACCCGCACCCGCGAAGAAGCCCGGGTGCTGATGCGTTCCCGGCGCCACCTCGCACCCAATGACGACGACAATTTCGGCATCCTGGCCAGCGACACGCTGATGGGCCTGTGGAAGAACCTCACCGGCACCCTGGCCTCCGGTATGGTCGGGCTGGTCTCGATCTTCCTGGTGATCGGCGGGGTCGTCATTATGAATGTCATGCTGGCGTCGGTGACCGAGCGCACCCGCGAGATCGGCATCCGCAAATCGCTGGGCGCCAAGAAGCGCGACATCTTGCTGCAGTTCCTGGTGGAGTCGACGGTGATGGCGCTGGTGGGCGGCGCGATGGGGGTTACCATCGCCTGGCTGCTGGCGGTTGTGGTTCGGAATACGACGCCGGTTCCGATGACGGTCCCCATCATGGCAGTGATTCTGGCCATCGGAATTTCGTCAGCGGTGGGAATGTTCTTTGGGGTTTATCCCGCCCGCAAGGCGGCCCGGCTGGATCCTATCGAGGCGCTGCGGTTTGAGAATTAGTAGATAGCGATTAGTGGATAGTGGATAGTGGATTGTGAGCTGACGAACACATGAGCGCGACTAGCATCGCTGCGGGTTCTTTCCACTAACACTATCCACTGACCACTGCTTCTGGTTTTTTATGCGTTTGAACATTGGCGAAAATTCGCGGATGGCGCTGCAAACGGTGCGCGAACACAAAACGCGCTCGTTCCTGACGGTGCTGGGCGTGGTGATCGGTGTCGCCGCGATGATTTTCGTCGCCTCCATCCTGGTTGGCGTCAGCCGTGACATCGAGGGCTATCTCGACGATTACGGGACCAACACGCTGTTCATCTTCCGCTTCGACATCGCCCTCCGTACGGGACGAATGTCGTCAGAAGAGCGGCAGCGGAAGCCGCTCACCCGCGAGGATGCCAAAGCGATTCTGGAAGAATGCCCGCACGTGAAAGCGGTAACGGCGGAAGTGATGCCGCGGGTTGATCCGGACCAGCAAGCGCCATTTGCCGCTCGCACGGCGCGCTATGGCTCCAAGGAAATATCCAACCTTGATTACAGCGGCGCCGATACTTCTTACCCTGACGTGTATAACGCGCACGTCGTGCAGGGGCGGTTCTTCTCTGATTTCGAGGACCTGCATCGCGAAGATGTGGCCGTCATTGGCGACGAGATTGACAAGACGTTCTTTCCCGCTCACGACGCGCTGGGCAAGACCATTAACGTGGACGGCGTGTCCTACCAGGTGATAGGCGTGCTGGAGAAGCGCAAGGGCCAGCTTTTTAAGGATGAAACGGCTGATCGCGTGGTCAAGGTGCCTTACGCCAGCTATCGCAAGCATTACCCTACGCACGATGAGCTTTTCGTTGGAGCGCAGGCCTACCCCGGCTATAAGGACGCCGCGGAAGACGAAATTCGCGGGCTGCTGCGGCGACGCCGCAATGTCCCGCTCAATAAGCCGGACAACTTTGGGCTCTCCAGCGCTGCAGCCATCGCCGACCAGTTTCGTCAAATCATGAGCACGGTAGCACTGATGACCATCGTGGTCAGCTCCATCGGACTGCTGGTGGGCGGTGTGGGCGTGATGAACATCATGCTGATGTCGGTGACCGAGCGCACTCACGAGATCGGGGTGCGCAAAGCCATCGGCGCGCGGCGCGGTGACGTCGTCCGCCAGTTCCTGACGGAGGCGGTCGTGCTTACTGGGTTGGGCGGCCTGGTGGGTGTGGTGCTGGGAGTAGCTGCCGCGGCGTGCTTGCCGCTAATCTTTCCCACGATGCCGACCTCGGTGCCCATCTGGGCGGTGGTCGCCGCGGTGTTGACGGCCATGAGCGTGGGACTGTTCTTCGGGATGTATCCTGCCGTGAAGGCCTCGCGGCTCGATCCGGTGGAAGCGCTTCGATACGAGTGATCGGTACGCGGGACCGAGCGATAGAACTCGCCAGTTTCAATTCAGCTTATCGGAAGGAGTGTCATGCAGGGTTTGCGGATAGGCCTAATCAGGTCGAGAGTTGGGCTGTGCTTTTGCTTGATCTGTCTTCTGTGCCTTAGCGCACACGCACAAAAAATCAAAGTCGAGTACAACAAGAACCTCGACTTCTCGCAGTTTAAGACTTTTGCATGGGGCAAACACGACGCGGTTTCCCGTCCCATGCTGGCCCTTGCCATTGCCGGAGCCATCGAGGAAGAACTCACAAAACGCGGACTGCACAAGGTCGACAACAATCCGGACATTTACATTCAGATGTACGGTTCCGTTGACTCCGACATGAGCGTGAGTTATTCCGATTTCCTCTACAGCGGAATGGGCGGCATTCCTGCTTTCGATCAAAGCTTCCTGATGTGGGGTGCGGTACCGGGCTCTACAACGACGGTCGTTGTTCACAAAGGACAGCTCGTGGTGGACCTCATCGATGCCAGCCAGAAGAAACTCGCGTGGCGTGGAATGGCGAACGAGAAACTCAGCGACAAGAAGGAGAAGTTGGTGAACCAGGTCAACACGGCTGTCGAGAAAATGTTTAAGCAATATCCAGCCATGAAATGATTCGCGATCCCGTTGCGCTGGCGCGTTCTAACACTCCTTCCAAAAGCTCGTCTCATTTGCCATAATTCCAAGAAAGCTGCCTTGCAGCAGAGAGGGAATTCTAGAGTGCGAATCGCATCGCTGATCTTGCTGTGTCTGGTGCTGGCTGTCGCGTCAGCATCGGGGCAAGTCCTCTATGAAAACGGTCCACTCAACGGCACGGTCGATGCCTGGACCATTAACTATGGCTACTTCGTCAGCGACACCTTCACGCTGACGGGCAATGCCTCAGTTGGCGGCTTCGACTTCTACACCTGGACATTTCCGGGCGACAAGCCGTTGACCGTGGATTGGTCGATCACTTCAAATGCGGACGGTGGAACCCTGTATGGCAGCGGAATCGCCAATCTCGTTGACTCGTTTATCTCAACCAACCAGTACGGCTACGATATTCACAAAGACACCGTTTCCGGTCTGAATGTCGGCCTGAATGCTGGCACCTACTGGCTGAATCTGCAGAACGCCACTACTTCCCAGGGCAACCCGCTCTACTGGGACGAGAACAGCGGCATAGGTTGCCACTCGCCGGGCTGCCCATCAGAGGCGACTACCATCGAGCCGATCCCGTCGGAATCGTTCGATATGACCGGAACGTCAATGAGCGAAGGAACCCCTGAACCGGGCAGCATCATGCTCTTCGGCTCAGGTGTCCTTGGAGTGGCCGGCATAGTTCGCCGGAAGATGCTCTGATCGCTTTCGTGGCTGAAACTGGCTACTGCTTCACGGCGTGATCTCGAACACCACCCCGCAGCTCTGGTATTGGCACTCGTTGTTTACGGGGCCGCCGTTGGAAGCCGTACCGTAGAGATTGCCGTTGGCGTCGAACACCAGGTTGCTGTAGGGATGGCCTCCGTCACTGCCGCCGGTGAAGTCGTGCAGCGAACTGAAGGTCCAACCACCGCTCCCGTGCGTGAGCTTGAAAACCGCACCCCAGCAGTACTCGCAGTAACCGTCGATTGTGCCGTAGAGGTTCCCAGCCTGGTCCATGATGAGTGGAGCTTTTGGGCCTCCCTCATAGGACGACGGTATTTGAGCCAGCACGGTGTAGGTCCAGCCGCCGTTTGAGGGCGACAGCTCAAAAATGACGCCGCTGCTGCCGGGACCATCGGTGGTGCTTCCGTAGAGATTTCCTGCGCCGTCCCAGATCAGGCCAGCCCCAGGGTAGAAGCCTCCATCGCTGCTTTGGAAGCTGTGGAGAATGTCCTCTATCCAACCGGATCCCGAAGGCCTCAACCGGAATACTGTGCCGTAGCCGTACGTGCCGCCCTGGAAGGTCGTACCGTAGAGATTCCCTTCGCCGTCGAAGATCACGCCGGCGGTAGGCCCCGAGCCGTCAGGAATCCCTTGAAAGCCGTAAACTGTCGTTTCCGTCCATCCGCCGTTCGAGGGCGAAAGCTTGTAGATGTTCCCGCAGCCCTCGTAACAGGGGCCACCGCCACCCGCGAAAACACCACCGTAGACGTTACCCGCTTGATCGAAAGTGAGGTCGCCTTCGGGGAATACCCCATCACTGCCTCCCGAGAACTCGTAAAGTGTTTTCTTCGTCCAGGGGCTGAACACGCTGGGTGGACGCGTGGCTGGAGGTCTTAGATTGAAAACCGTCTTGTTGGAGGTGGTGCCATACAGGCTGCCGTCCGGGCCGAATACTACCCTGGCCTCGGGGCTTGTTCCATCGCTACCTCCCAGGAAGGCGTAGAGCGGAGTCAGCACCCATCCGTTGCCTGCTCGCGCCACTTTGAACACCGTGCCGCATATCCCACCGCCGCAATTTCCTCCGGTATGGCCGCCGTAAGCAGTCGTGCCGTAGAAATTACCCGCCCGATCCGCGGTTAAACCGGCGAATGGATTGCCGCCGTCGGCCCCGCCGGTGAAGGCGTGAATCACGCTGAACGTCTGGGCCTGCGCCGCTGGGGTCGTGGCGACGGTCAATGCAAGCACAATGACTAGAGCGGTCGCTGCCGCGCGCAGAGTTAAACCAGGCTTCTGAGATGGGTTCGACATGTGGACTGCTCCCTTCGAGGCTAAAAGACGGTTAAAGAATTCCGATCTGGCTACTGGCAACTGACCACCAGTGTTTACGGTGTGATCTCCCAAACCACCCCCCACCCATACACGCCACCTTGATTTGCCGTGCCGAAGAGATTGCCATTGGCGTCAAGCGTCACTCCTCCCTCAGGAAACCACGCGGTGTCGAAGGAGAAGTCATGCACGTCAGTGAGCGTCCACGCCCCGTTGGATCGGCTGAGCTTGAAAACCATGCCGCCGCCGTTGTTGCCGCCCTCCATGGAGGCACCGTAGAGGTTGCCGGCAGCGTCCACCGTTAGGCTGTCGACGGGGCCGCCGCTGGGCAAGTTGTAGATGATTTGGTAGGTCCAGGTGCCGTTAGAGGGAGTCAACTCATAAACCACGCCACCGCTGTATTTACCTCCAATGGTGGTCGCGCCATAGAGATTGCCATCCGGACCGAAAACCAGGCCCCCATAAGCTAGGCCGCCGTCATTCAGCCCGCCGGTGAAGTCATGGAGGTCGGTGAAGGTCCAGCCGCCGCCGCTGGGGTTCAACTCGAACACCACAGTTCCATCTCCGGTGGTGCCATACAAATTGCCTGCACTGTCCATCACTACGCCTGAATAAGGGCCGTTGGTGCCGTAACTGAGGTTGTAGAGCACGGTCTCCGTCCAGCCGCCACCGTAGGGTGTCAGCTTGAAAACCGTGCCCCAGTTGCCGGCGTTGCCGCCGAATTCAGTAGTGCCGTAAATATTTCCGGCCTGGTCGAAGATGAGGGCCCCGGTCCACGGAATTTCGCCATCGTTGGGACGGCCGGCGAAGGCATGCAGCTCCGTCTCCTTCCACGGTGTGAACAAAGCGGGCGGACGCATCGGCGGTGGTTTCAAGTTGAAGACCGTGCCGCAGCCGTAGCCTTCTCCATCGCCGCACTGCAGGTCGCCTCCGCTGTCGGTCGTCCCGTAGAGGCTGCCGTCGGGACCAAAGGCAAGTGCCGCAAGGGAGCCGTCACCGTACCCGCCCGAGAAGGCGAACAGCGGGGTATAGACCCAGCCCCCTCCGGTATTGGTCATCTTGAAGACGCTGCCGGCGGTGCCATAGAGGTTGCCAGCCCGATCGATGATCAAAGTCGAGCGCGGGAGTGCGCCGGTCCCCTGCGCGCCGGTGAAATTGTGAATCACCTTGTACTTCTGCGCTTGGGCTGATGGGGCTGTGGCAATTGTGAACACAAACACCATCGCCAGTGCCGCGGCCGTCGCGCCCAGGCTGCTTCTCAAAACTCGCATCCGATGTTGTCTTGAGCTCGCCATGATGGTCCTCCATTCCGAGGGAAGATTGCCCTTGTGATTCCGCGCTTTCCAGCTAGTCCCACGTTGCGGTATGCCCTATTCGACAACTGGCAACTGATCACTGACAACTGTTTTACGGCGTAATCTCCCAGATAACGCCATGGCCATATACTCCACCCCCCGACGCCGTGCCAAAGAGATTGCCGTTGCCGTCGAGGGTCACTGCACCATACGGGAAATAAGCGGTGTCGAAGGAGAAATCATGCAGGTCGGTGAACGTCCAGGAGCCATTGGATGGTGTCAGCTTGAAAATCATGCCCGCATCATTGGCGCCGTCACCAAACGCCGCCCCGTAGAGATTGCCGGCCGCGTCCAATGTGAGATTTCCATACGGCCCTCCGATGCCGGAGAGGCTGTAGATGATGTTGTAGGTCCATCCGCCGTTGTTGGGGGACAGCTCGTAAACCACGCCGCCGAAACGCGAGCCCCCGCCGGACGAAGCGCCATAGAGGTTGCCGGCTGGGTCCATCACCAAACCACCATAAGCAAGAGAGCCGTCGTTCCCGCCGTTGAAAGTGTGCAGAATAGTCATCGTCCAGCCCGATCCGCTGGGACTCAGTTCGAAAACCGCACCTCCATCGGCGGTCGTGCCGTAGAGATTTCCGGCGCTGTCCCTCACCACCCCCGACAGAGGCCCATTTGTAGGCAAACTGAAGTCGTAGAGGATACTCTCTATCCAGTTATCGCCGTAGGGCGTCAGCTCGTAAACGATGCCGAAGCTACCGGTACCGCCGAATTGGGTCGTCCCATAGAGGTTACCCGCCGGATCGAAAATCAGCGGGCCATAGACGGGTTGATCTCCGTCGTTGTATCCCGTGAATTGGTGAAGCACGGTTTCCGTCCAGGGGCTCAATACGGTGGGGGGACGAGTAGGCGGAGGTTTGAGGTTGAAAACAGTCCCCTGGCCATCGTACTCGCCAATGGTCTGGCCATAGATGCTGCCATCGGGTCCTATGGTTACTGGAGACAGCGGATTGGCCCCGTCATTGCCTGACTTGAAGCCGTACAGAGGCAGTACAACCCAGCCGGAGCCCTGGTGCGACATTTTGTAGACAGTGCCCCAACCCGCGGAGCCTCCGCCAGATGCAGTGCCGTAGAAGTTTCCCGCTCTATCAATGGTTAACCCCGCATAGGGATCTCCTCCGTCCCCTCCATTGGTGAAGTTGTGCAGAACTTTGTACTTCTGGGCGTGCGCCGGGCTGGCAACCAACATCAGCGCAAACACAAACACCAGCGCGGTGTTGACCGCACTCAGCATTGCATGGAAATTGGATTTCGAGAACTTCTGCGACATGGGTCCTGCTCCTTTCGAAGTGCTGGCCGAGGTAACTTGGCAACTGATGTCTGACCACTGTCTTACGGCATGATTTCGTAGATGACTCCGTTGCCGCTGTAACCGCCCTCCGCCGCCGTGCCGTAAAGGTTACCGGCGGGGTCAAGGACCACGCCGCCGTAGGGAAATTCGCCGTCGTTGCCGCCGGTAAAGTCGTGCAGCGAGGTGTAAGTCCAACTTCCATTCGAGGGCGTGAGCTTGAAAACCGAGCCCAACTGGTGTTTGCCGTCGGCAGCGGTTGTGCCGTACAGGTTGCCGGCGGCGTCCATCACCAGCCGCGCGTAGGGGCCGCCGTTCGTAAACCCGATGAAGTTGTAAATCACGCTGAAGTTCCACCCGCCGCCCGCGGGGGTGAGCATGAAAACAACACCTCCTCCATACAGGCCGCCGTCCAGGGTGGTGCCATAGAAGTTGCCGGCGGCATCGCGGGTCAGTCCCGCGATGGGATGGAATCCATCATCGCCTTGAAAGCTATGCAGGATAGTTTCCGTCCAACCCGATCCCGACGGCGTCAACTCGTATATCGTGCCGCGTGCGTTGGCGCCGCCGCCGGTGGTTGTGCCATAGATGTTGCCGGCGTCATCGAAGGCCACTCCGCCCTCTGGCAGATCACCATCTGTAGGCCCTGTGAACGCGTACAGAACACTCTCGGTCCAGCCGCCGCCGGTCGACGTCAGCTTGTAGACAACACCGCAGCCATTGTAAGACACGCAAACCTGGTTGCCGAAGTAGCCACCTGTGACCGTCGTGCCATAAAGATTGCCCGCCTGGTCGAAGACAAGCCCGCCGTCGGGATCGCTTCCATCGCTGCCTCCGGTGAAGGAGTAAAGTGTGTTTTCCGTCCAGGGGGCAAATACCGAAGTCGGTCGAGTTGCCGCCGGCCGGACGCTATAAACCGTGCCGCTCGTTGCGCCGAAACCTGTCGTCCCGTAGATAACGCCATCCCGGCCCAGGATGGGAGTAGCGAATGGCTCTGCCCCGTCCTTGTAGTCAAAGGTGTGAAGAGTGGCTAAGACCCAACCAGAGCCCTTGTAAGCCAGCTTGAATACTGTGCCGGCCCCAGCCTCATCGTTCCGTAGAGATTTCCTGCGGCATCTATGGCGAGGCCAGCCTCCGGATAATCTCCATCCCCTCCGCCGCTGAAGTTGTGAATCACCATGAATGTCTGCGCCTGCGCCGGACCGGCGACCGACATCAGCGCAGACACAAATACCAGCGCGGTGACTGCCGCGTGCAGGCTTGCGTGGAAAATGGACTTTGCGAATCGCTGCAACATGGGCGCTCCTCCTGACCACTGCCTTACGGCGTAATCTCCCAGACGGTGCCGACGCTATCCGCACCACATCCACTGGCAGTGCCATAGATGTTGCCGCTGGCGTCAAGGGTTACAAAACCTTCCGGAGAACACCCATCATTTCCCCCCTGGAAGTCGTAGAGGTCGGTGTAAGTCCAGCTCCCGTTGGACGGCGACAGCTTGAAGACTTCGCCATAGTTGCTGGGGCCATGGCCATACGACACGCCGTAGAGGTTGCCGGCCGTGTCCATGGTGAGGCGGCCCTCGGGTCCCCAGTCGTTATATCCGGTGAAACGGTACAGCACGTTGAAGGTCCAGCTCCCGTTGGAAGGGGACAGCTCCCAAATAATGCCCGGGTTCACGGCGCCCCTAGTGGCGCCATAAATATTGCCCGCCTGGTCGAGGATGACGTGCCCCGGGCCGCCGCCTTCGCTGTTCTGGTCGAAGACGTGAAGGACAGTCTTGGTCCAGCCCGGTGGGGAAGGAGTCAGCTCGTAGATGGTCCCGCATCCCTGGTATGGTGAGCAGTCATAGTTGCCACCCTGCCGGGTAGCTCCATAGAGATTGCCGGCACTATCGAAGACCACGCCGTGCGGATACAGCCCATCTGTTCCCCCCAGGAAGCTGTAGACAACGGATTCCGTCCAGCCACTGCCCAACGGGGTCATCTCGAAGATGTTGCCTGCACTGTAGGTCCCTCCAACCGTGGTGCCATAGATGTTGCTCGCGCTGTCAAAAACAATCTCGCTGGGATACGGCCCGCCATCGTCGCCTTCGTAGAAGTTGTAGAGCACCTTCTCCGGCCACGGCTGCAGCAGCGAGGCTGGCCGGGTCACCGGGGCGGTGATGTGAAAGATGGTGCCGCAACCGAAGGGTGCGCCCTCTGTACAGGGGCCACCCAAACCAGTGGAACCATAGATGGTGCCGTCCGGGCCCAGCGTCACAGCTTCCTCGGGATAACCGCCGTCAGAGCCGTGGAACTTATACAGGGTCGCGAAGAGCCAGTCCGAGCCGTGTCGCGAGAGCTTGAACGCCACCCCGCAGCCATTCTGTTGATAGAGTTGGCAACGGTAGCCGCTGTAAAAGTCGCCGCCGTCACGCGTGGTGCCGTATAAGTTGCCAGCCCGATCCAGGACCAGTCCGGCCTCCGGAACGGATCCCGTGTTCCCATCGAAGACGTGGATGACGTTGAACGTTTGCGCCTGTGCCGTTGGGAATGCGCTAAACACGAGCACAATTGCCAGTGCGGCAATCGCCGCCCGCAGGCTGCTACCGAATATCCGCATCCCATGTTGTCCTGGACATGCCATGATGGTCCTCCTCGTCAACTGTCGATTGCCGATGCCTTAAGGTTACGGCGTGATCTCGTAAATGACACCGTTGTTCATCGCGCCGCCGTTGGCCGTGCCATAGAGATTGCCGTTGGCGTCGAATACCACGCCGCCGTAGGGCGTTCTCCCATCGTTGCCGTTGGTAAAGTCATACAGCGAGGTGTAAGTCCAACTGCCGTTGGAGGGTGTCAGCTTGAAAACGTTGCCATATCCGTAAAGCCCGTCCTCATGCGTGGTGCCGTAAAGACCGCCCGATGCGTCCAGCGTGAGGCGGTCATGGGGGCCATTGCCGCCAGGAAAGCTGTAGATGGTGGCGAACGTCCAGCCGCCGTTGGAAGGCGACAGCTCGAAGACGGTGCCGCCGAAACCTGAGCCGCCAACGGTAGTCGTGCCAAAGATATTGCCGGAACTATCGAAGGTCAGGCCGCCTTTCGGGCCCTGCCCGTCCAATCCGTTGGTGAAAATGTAGAGAAGTTTCTCGCTCCAGCCGTAGGCGGAGGGCGTCATCTGGAAGATGGTGCCCCAATCGCCGGGTCCGCCCCCAATGGTGGCACCGTAGAGATTGCCGAACTTGTCAACCGTCACCGGGGCAATGGGTTGCCGTCCGTCATTGTCCCCTCCATTGAAGTTGTAGATGACGCTTTCCGTCCAACTCCCGCCCGAGCGCTGCAGCTCGTAAACCGTACCGTTGCAGCATTGGTTCCTCCGACCAGGGTTGTGCCGTACATATTTCCCGCCTGATCGAATACGACCGGGCTGTAAGGGTAATCGCCATCGGTGAACTCATAGAACCGGTGGAGGACCGTCTCGTTCCAGGGACTCAAGGGCGTGGCGGGGCGTGTCGGTGGAGGCTGAAGGTTGTACACTACGCCGCAGCCAAAGCCGCATCCTTGCCCACTTCCCCCACTATTGGTCGTACCGAAGAGGCTGCCGTCGGGTCCAAACGTTATCCCAGCGTAAGGGTTGGCTCCGTCGTAGCCCGTGAAGTTGTACAGCGGGGTCAGGATCCAGTTGGAGTTGTATTGTTTGAGCTTGAAGACCGTGCCATAGCCGGAGACCGCCATACTCGGCTGTTCCATAGAGGCTCCCCGCCCGGTCAAATGTCAGGCCGTACAACGGGGAAGCTCCATCCTTGCCGCCCGTGAAGTTGTAAATCACTTTGTAGGTTTGCGCCTGCGCCGATTGAGTTACGGCAATTGTCAGAACAAACACGAACGCAAGCGCTGCGGCCGTCGCGGTCAGGCCGCTCCGGAATACCAGAATCCGATGATGCTTTGGGCTCACGACGATTCTCCATTTCCGAGCGGTAGAAAGCCGGCGGGGAGTCCAATGCATCAGGTCCCAAGGCGGGCGACCTGGCAGGTCGATGCGCATGTTGCCGCAGTCCTTCTTTGGCTGCGGTCTGATGCAGGGATTTCCCTTTGGACGAAAGTAGCGGTGAGCATTGTGTCGCCGTTTCTCTTGCGATGCAAGCGTTTTTTTGCGCGCTTTGAGGAACGATTCGAGGAATGCGCCGGAAAGTAATAGGGGTGGCTTAACTCGGGACGGCAAAGACGCGGCCGCCCGTCCGACATGACACAAGGTCATCCCGTAGGCGGGAGCAGGCGACCGCGTGCGGCGGTTACCTACTGCGCTTCCACCGCCGCGGGTTGTGCGTAGCGGCGTGGACGCCGGTTCTCCTGCAGGATCTTCTTGCGCAGGCGCAGCGATTTCGGCGTCACTTCGACCAGTTCATCGTCCGCAATGAACTCGATCGCCTGTTCCAGGTTCAGGTTCTTGAACGGCACCAGGCGGATGGCGTCATCGGCCGTCGACGAGCGCATGTTGGTCAGCTTTTTCTCGCGCACGATGTTGACCACCAGATCGTTGTCGCGCGAGTTCTCGCCCACTACCATGCCTTCATACACTTCTACGCCCGGCCCCACGAACATCTCGCCACGTTCCTGCAAGCCCCACAGCGCATACGCGGTGGTGTGCCCGCCGCGGTCGGCCACCAGGGCCCCGGTCACACGATGTGGGATATCGCCCTGCCACTCGGTGTAGCCGTCGAACAGGGAGTTCATCACGATGGTGCCGCGGGTGTCGGTGAGCAGTTCGCTGCGCAGGCCGATCAGGCCGCGGCTGGGGATGACGAATTCCATGCGCACCCGGCCGTAGCCGTGATTGTGCATCTTCTGCATCTGCGCCTTGCGCGCGCCCAGCTTCTCGATCACCACGCCCACGAACGATTCGGGAACGTCGATGGTCAGCCGCTCCACCGGCTCCATCAGCTTGCCGTCAACGTGTTTGGTCACGATTTCCGGCTTGCCCACCGCCAGCTCGAAACCCTCGCGCCGCATCATCTCGATCAGGATCGCCAGTTGCAACTCGCCGCGCCCCATCACCTTGAACGAGTCGGTGTTCTCGGTGTCTTCCACGCGCAGGGAAACGTTGGTCAGCAACTCTTTTTGCAGACGGTCGCGCAGGTTGCGCGAGGTAACGTACTGTCCCTCGCGTCCCGCGAAGGGCGACGTGTTCACCATGAACTGGATGGCGATGGTGGGCTCGTCGATGGTGGTGACCGGCAACGGTGAGGGGTTTTCGATGTCGGTGATGGTTTCGCCGATGTTGATGCCGGTTACACCCGCCACCGCGACGATGTCACCCAATTCGGTGGCGACGATATCGGTCCGTTTCAGCCCGGAGAAGGAGAACAGCTTGGTGATCCTGATCTTCTCCATCGACCCGTCGCGCTTGGCGATGGCGACATCTTCGCCGGTGCGCAGCGTGCCGTTGAAAACGCGCGCGATGGCCAGGCGCCCGAGATAGTCGCTGTAATCGAGATTGGCCACCAGCACTTGCAAGGGGCCGTCTTTGTCGCCGGTGGGAACGGGGATGGTCTCCACGATGGCGTCGAACAAGGGACGCAGGTTCTCGCCCGGCTTGGCCGGATCGGTCGTGGCCGTTCCCAGCTTCGCGTTGGTGTAGAGCACGGGAAAATCAAGCTGATCTTCGGCGGCGTCGAGATCGATGAACAGGTCGTACACCTCGTTGAGCACTTCCTGCGCGCGCGCATCGGGGCGGTCAATCTTGTTGATCACCAGGATCGGCGGCAGCTTGGCTTCCAGCGCCTTGCTCAGCACGTACCGCGTCTGCGGCAGCGGGCCTTCGCTGGCGTCCACCAGCAGCATCACGCCGTCCACCATCTTCAGCGCGCGCTCCACTTCGCCGCCGAAGTCGCTGTGTCCGGGCGTGTCCACGATGTTGATTTTGATGTCGTGGTAGAAAATCGCCGTGTTCTTGGCCAGGATGGTGATGCCGCGCTCGCGCTCCAGTTCGTTGGAATCCATCACCCGCTCGACGTGGGTCTCGTTGGCGCGAAAAGTGCCGCTCTGGTTCAGCATGGCGTCCACCAGCGTGGTCTTTCCGTGGTCCACGTGGGCGATGATGGCGATATTGCGAAGACTCTTGCTCAAAACAACTGTCCTTCCTGTTGGGGGGAACCGCGTGCGATAAGGCAAACGGAGGGCTTCGGAACCGGTACTATCAGTTTACAATACGCGCGTAATAATCGTTCACCACGGGGGCGCGGAGAACACAGAGGACGGAGGGTCGAGACCGAGATGAGCGAAGACCGGGCTGCTATTTGGTTCGCTTCCATTATCCTGTTGCTGGGAGCGGCGGCTGGGCAGCAGAGCTATGCCACTCCTGTAAACGATGCACCCAGACAGTCGTCAAGCTCTGAATCGCAAAGTGAACCCTGCCAACCTCAACCGCCAACTGCGACTACTCCGTTTGATACCTGCAAGTATTTGCCGATTGGACCGGGCATTCGGCCTCCAAAAGCTGTCGAGACGGTTGATCCCAAATATCCCGAGGCGGCAAGGAAGGCCAAGCTAAACGGAAGCGTCGTGGTGGCAATGGCGGTCAACGAGAAAGGCGACGTGGACGACGTAATAGTAGTCCACTCTTCGAACCCGAAGTTCGACCAGAACGCGATGGATGCAGCCAGGCAATGGAAATTCGTGCCCGCGATGAAGCATGGCCAGCCGGTGGCTGTGCAGTTGAACACTGAGATGACTTTCAAGATATATTGACGCCACTGCCGGCCGCGGATTCACCCACCTTCCCACACATTCCCCGATTGGCCTTCACCCGGTAAGATAGCCATACCTTTTGCACGACCCAGGGAACTTGATGCGCATTCTCACGCTGATCGCTTTATCGATCTGTCTGTCATTTCTTACTGCTACGGCTCGAGCGCAGACAGGCAATTCCCGGCCTGAATCCTCATCGACCCTTTCCACGTCACCTGCCGATTTTTCCGACGACCAAACTTTTGCCCAATACCAGCGCGTCACAGCCGGCATCAAGCCCCCGAAGGCGACGCGCGCGCCCGATCCGAAGTTTCCGGACCTGCCCGCCGATGCCGAACCGCACGGGACCGTGGTCATGCTGATCGGCGTGAGCGCCAAGGGGAAAGTGGAAGCGGTGCGCGTGCTGCGCAGCGATGAGCCGGCCTTCGAGAAAAGCGCGATGGAAACCGTGAAGACCTGGAAGTTTCGAGCGGCGGAGAAGGACGGAAAGCCTGTACCGGTGCAAGTGACGGTGGAGATGAAGTTCCAGAGATGAGCCGGATCGGCGGCGCTGATCCGGCAGCACGCCACGAAAAAGGCCCCCGCTGTCGGGAGCCTGTCGAGCGCTGCGGTCTGATTTCGGACTAGGTGCCGGAACCGTCGTTCCGCTTCAGGGTCGGACGATCATCCGGGTTGCTGCCTGCTGCTTCCGCTATCCGTAGGATTATCGGCGGTGGCCCGGCGCAGGGTGGGACGGTCCTTGTTGTCCTTGTCGTTGGTCACCTTGTGGCGGTTCTCGATGGAGGCCAGGCGCGCTTTGACGCCCTGAAATTCCGAGGTGTCCACAACGTACTCGTCACGCGGCGGCAGCACCGTTTTCATTTCCAGTTGCGCGTGCTCCACGCGGTCCTCCGTCATGGGATGGGAGGCGAAGGCCTTGGCCAGCGTGCCGGGCTTCTTCTTCTCCTGCGCTTCGATCTTCTCGAAGAAGGTGATGAACGACTGCGGATCGTAGCCCGCCTTGTACATGTATTCCATGCCCAGGAAGTCGGCTTCGCTCTCGAAGTTGCGCGAGAACTTCATGAAGGTCAGCGGCACGCCGATGCTCAAGGCAGCCTGCGTCCCCTGATATACCGCCCAGCCGCCTGGTACGAAGATCAGCGGGATGCTGGCAAGGTTGACGATGTTGCTTCGCGTCTGCTCGCGGGCCACGTGGCAGGCAGCGACGTGAGCGATCTCGTGGGCCATCACTCCCGCCAGTTCGGCCTCATTGTCGGCCGCCAGAATCAATCCTGAGTTCACGTAGAAAAAGCCACCGGGAAGCGCAAAGGCATTGAGTTCGTCGGTGTCAATCACTTTGATGGTGAAGGGCACCTTGGCATCGGAGTTCCGCACCAGGTTCTGCCCCAGCCGGTTGATGTACTCGGTGACCGTCGAATCGTTGATCATCTTCGCGGTGTGCTCAACCTGCTGCGAGTACGCCTGGCCCATCGCGACTTGCTTATCCAGCGAGTACCAGTTGCCAAAACCTTTGTCGCACCCGACATTGCGGTTCCCGATGGCGTCAATGTTCTTCATGGTGCTGGGCGTTGGGGCGTTCTTATCGGGCTTGTCCGGGGGATACTGACTTTGACCCGGATCCTGGCCTTGGTTAGGGTTCTGGCTTTGACTCGAACCCTGATTCTGACTGGCGGTTTGAGCCAGACCAAATGCCACCAGCGTCATCGCGAGGGCAGCACAACCAAGATAGCGGAATGGGGAACGCATGATATACAACCTTCCGGGGCCGATGGCAAAAGGGAGTCCTGCCCGCGCCCTGACCCTTATTATGAACCCAATCGGAGCCGATTTGTTCTCTGCGTAACTATATTGTCGGCCGTCCGACCCGCAAAGTCCACTGCGAACTTGACTCTTATACGACTTCCTGTTTTCAACGGATTGGAGTTCCATTTCATTAGACGCTGGATTTCGCGCTTCGCTTCCAATATCTCGGGAACTCCCGACGCCGCAGGAACCCGGCTTCTGCGTGATAAACTTGTTGCACCTCCTGTTATGGCTCAAATTCAGCGCAGAAAGACTTATACGGCCACGATCGGCGCGGTTCGCGTCGGCAGCAATGCACCAATTGTGGTGCAATCCATGACCAACACCGACACCGCCGATATTGACGGCACCATCCGGCAGGTTGCCGCTTTGGCCCGCGCCGGCTCCGAACTGGTGCGGGTGACCGTCAACAATGACGAGGCCGCCAAAGCGGTTGCGCCCATCGTGGACAGCCTCGATCGCCTGGGCATTCCGGTGCCCATCATCGGCGACTTCCACTACAACGGGCACATCCTGCTGAAGAAGTATCCCGAGTGCGCCCGCGCGCTGGCCAAGTACCGCATCAATCCCGGCAATGTCTCCATCGGCAAGAAGGACGACGACAATTTCCGCACCATGATCGAAGTCGCCATAGACGAACGACAAGCCGGTGCGCATCGGCGTGAACTGGGGCTCGCTCGACCAGTCGCTGCTGACGCGGCTGATGGACGAGAACTCCAGGCTGGACGAGCCCAAAGACGCCCGCGACGTGACCATGGAAGCCATGGTGCAAAGCGCGCTGCGCTCGGCCGAACTGGCTGTCAGCTATGGATTGCGCAAGGAGCAGATCATCCTCAGCGCCAAAGTCAGCGGCGTGCAGGACCTGATCGATGTCTATCGCGAGCTGGCCCGGCGCTGTGAGTATCCGCTGCATCTGGGACTCACCGAAGCCGGCATGGGCGCCAAAGGCATTGTCGGCAGCACGGCTGCGCTTGCGGTGCTGATGCAGGAAGGCATTGGCGACACTATTCGCGTCTCGCTCACGCCCGCGCCCAACGGCGACCGCACCGAAGAGGTCACGGTCGCGCAACAGATTCTGCAGTCCATCGGCATTCGCAGTTTCACTCCGCAGGTCACCGCCTGCCCCGGATGCGGACGCACCACCAGCACTTTCTTCCAGGAAATGGCCGAGCAGATCCAGGGCTACCTGCGCGAGCAGATGCCGGTATGGAAGACGCGCTACTCCGGCGTGGAAGAGATGAAGGTCGCGGTGATGGGTTGCGTCGTCAACGGCCCCGGCGAGTCCAAGCACTCCAACATCGGCATCTCGCTGCCGGGCACCTTCGAGGAACCCAAAGCGCCGGTGTACGTGGACGGCCGCTTAATGCTGACGCTCAAAGGCGATCACATCGTAGCCGAGTTCATCAAGATCCTCGACAACTACGTGGACTCGCATTACGCGATGAAAGACAAGCAGCTGGCAATTAGCAGTTAGCATGCAGCTTTCCGTCACCCATGGCACACTTTTTATGTCGTCGCCATTAAGTGATGGTTTGCGCTGCAACTCTGGCACCAACCGGGCTAAAAATTTCCGTCACCTACTGCCGATTGCAAACTGCGCTATTTGCCCCTCTAATAAAGCCAGTTTTTCGACATACGTGGGAATTCCTGCCGGTATATAAAGGCGAGGCCTTTTTGTCGATAGAAGATTCCACGAACAACAAGATCCGCGCAGATAAGCAGTTCTGTGCGTGTGTCTGCCAGGAGAAATGTGACTTCCAAAGCGTTGAGATTTCTCGCTGTCATGAACCTGCTCCTCTTGTCCCTGCTGTCGTGCAGAGCGGTTGCGGAGGGAGCGGCTGCGATCCAACCAGACGTCTCCATTACGCTCAATCCCAGTTTGCAAAGCCCGCAGATGCTGGGGACCAGCATCCTGTGGACGGCCTCGGTGCAAAACGCGCCTCCCGGCCATACCTACGACTACCAGTTCAGCGTAACTTTGCCGCCGCAGAACCAGATTGTTCGCGACTTCGCTTTCGCCAGCTCTTTCACCTGGGTGCCTTACATCGTGGAAGGCAATTACACCGTGAACGTGGTGGTGCGGGATGTAACCCAGCAGCCCTACATCGTGTACCCGCCGGTCTCGGTGCCATACACAATCAATCCCTGGGTCACTAACAGCGGCGGCTCTGCCGTAAACGCGACCAAGCATCCGCTGGTAGCGTTGTTCAGCGCGGGACCCTGCACGGCAGGCCACTCGATCCGCGTCCGTTTTCACCAGAATGGCTCGCAAGTCATGAGCACGACCAATGCCATTCCGTGCTCGCAGTCGAGCGCTAACTTCTACGTTGCCGGGATGACGCCATCCACGCAATACGAGATGCACTGGGAGGAGTTTGCCCACGGCTTCCTGAACAGCGGCCCCGACCTGTCGTTCACCACCGGGGTCTCTGCCTCCGGGCTTTCCCATCCTGCAAACCTCGGTCAACGTGCCCCCCAGCGGACATGACGCAGCCTTTCCCCTGGTGCTCTGGCAATTTATTCCCCCGATAGGGACGCCTTTTGTTTTCTGGCCCACGGCCACCGACCTGGCGGGAACGTTCTCTGGTACTACCCGGGCGAAGTCCTCATGACCCACATGGAGTCCGGGGGCAACTGGTTCACGCTTACCAACCCGGTGCTGAAGGAGTTTGATCTCGCCGGCAACGAAACGCTGGAGACCAATACCCGCATCCTTAACGAGCAGTTGACCGCCAAAGGCTATCCCGTGATGGACTCGTTCAATGCCCACGAGACCAAGCGTCTGCCGAACGGTGGCATCATGCTGTTGGGCAGCCGGGATGTGGTGTCAACTCAATATCAGGGCGGGACCCAGAACAATCCCGTGGACATCATCGGCGACATGATCCTGATTTTGGACCACAATATGCAACTGGTCTGGGCCTGGGACTCCTTTGCCCATCAGGACTTGAGCCGCGGCGCGACCATGAACGACTTGTGCTTCCACAACCTGGGTAACGGTTGCCCTGACTTTAACAACAACTTCACCCAGGCCAATGACTGGTTGCACACCAATGCCATGGAAATTACCGCGGACGGCAACATTATCCTTTCCGAACGCAGCCAGGACTGGGTAATCAAGGTCAACTATGCCAACGGCCAGGGCGACGGCAGCCTGCTGTGGAGAATGGGGCCCTACGGCGACTTCACCATCCTGAATCCGCCAACCAAAACTTGCGGCGATCCCAACGTTTTTCCCTGGTTCACCCATCAGCACGATGCCGAGATCCTGCAATCGAGCGTGTTTCGGCTTATGACCGTCTTTGATGACGGCAACCTGCGCAAGCAACAATGTAGCGGGGTCGGGAACAGCCGGGGCATGGTGCTTTCGGTGAACGAGCCGCAACGCACCATCTTGATCCAAGTCTTGGCCGACTTGGGACAGTTCTCGGGCGCCCTGGGCAGCTCCCAGTTGCTGTTCTCTGCACCCAACAACTTTTATGCCAGCTTCGGCAACGGGCTCCTCAACCTGCCGGGCCACGCCGCCCAATCGACGGAAGTCGATCTCAACGGCAATATCGTGTACCAACTGCAGGCGAACCAGTGGTCGTATCGCACCTATCGCATGCAGGACCTCTACACCCCGACGATTCCACAGTAATTCCGCAGAGAAGATCAGACCGGCTGCGCGGGCGGCCGGTTTTTCGTTGATAGCTGGGGCAGAACTGGGGTGTTGGAGTCGCCTGCCCTGAGTTTGTTGAAGCGAACCTACTTTTCGGTAGTGTCCTAAAGTTGCGTTGAACAATAACAGCAACCGCTTCCGACTTCGCGCAGATGATAAAGCTGTACGGTGATTACGAGCAGCACGACGCCGCTGGCCGCTACTCCCCGTCTCCGATGATAGAGACGATAGTCAAGATTCGCAATGGTCGTCCCGACCCACGCCACATTAGCACCAGCTACGTGGAGAGGCAGAATCTCACGATTCGCATGGCGATTCGCAGGTTCACGCGGCTGACAAACGCTTTCTCAAAGAAGCTGGACAATCACAAAGCCGCTTGCGCTTTGCACTTCGCGTATTACAATTTCTGCCGGATACACAAAAGCCTTTGCGTAACCCCTGCGATGGAAGCTGGCATTGACCTGCCCCCCAGAAATTAGTCCAGCGTAAATGAGACTTCTCCTCTTAACATAGCCCGCTAGGGCGGAGGAGGAGTCGTGCGCAAGAGTCGATTCAACGAAGAACAGATCATCGCCATTCTGAGGGAATCGGAAGCCGGGGCCGATCCCGGCGAGCTGTGTCGCCGGCATGGCATCACGCGAGCAAGTCTGTATCGCTGGAAGGCAAAGTACGGCGGGCTGCAGGTGAGCGAGGCGCGGCGGTTGCGGGCGCTGGAGGAGGAGAACCGGCGGCTGAAGCACCTGGTGGCGGACCTGACGTTGGACAAGCAGGCGTTGCAGGCGGTGGTCGCAAAAAAGTGGTAAGCCCGCAGGTGCGGAAGCAGGCGGTGGTGGTGATGCGCTCGGAAGTCGCGGTCTCAGAGCGACGCGCCTGCGGGCTGATCGGATTGTATCGGGGGACCTATCGATACCGGGCGCGGCGCTCGGAAGACGGGCGGCTGCGAATGCGGTTGCGCGAGTTGGCGCACCAGTTTCGGCGCTTTGGCTATCGCCGGTTGCAGGACCGGTTGGTGCGCGAGGGCTGGCGGGTGAACCACAAGCGGATCTGTCGGCTCTATCGGCTGGAAGGGTTGCAGGTGCGGAAGCGGCGGCGCAAGCGTTGTGGGGGCGTGCCACGGTTGCCGCTGCCGGCGCCGACGGCACCGAACCAGGTGTGGTCGCTGGACTTCATGGCCGATACGCTCAGCTCAGGGCGCAAGCTGCGCACGCTGAACGTGGTGGATGACTACACGCGCGAGTGCCTGGCGATTGAGGTAGACACATCGCTGCCGGGAGCGCGCGTAGTGCGGGTGCTGGAGCGGCTGGTCGGCGAGCGCGGACGACCGCGGCAGATCCGCACCGACAACGGCCCGGAGTTCGCCGGGCGTGCGCTGGACCAGTGGTGCTTCGCGCAAGGGGTGGAGCAGCACTTCATCCAGCCGGGAAAACCGATGCAGAACGGCTATATCGAGAGCTTCAACGGCAAGTTCCGCGACGAGTGCCTGAACGAGAACTGGTTCGTCTCGCTCGGCGATGCGCGGCAGATCATCGAGCAATGGCGGCGGCACTACAACCAGGAGCGTCCGCACTCGGCCCTGGGCTATAGAACGCCGGCGGAGTTTGCAGCAGAAGTAAGAAGCTTCGGAATCACTGGAGTGGGGCAAGGGACCTCAAACGCCGGCCCCTTGCCCCACGCCCCCATCCCCGCTACGCCAGACCAGTGGGGCGAACAAAAACCGGAGAAAGTCTCATTATCCCTGGACTAAAGATGGGGGGCAGGTCAGCATCACAGATCACATTTGGACGATTGCGGAACTGTTAGCAGCCGAATAGAATCACATTCCATGGAAACAAAGTGTTACTGGGCAAATTCCCCGAATTCAGACGCGCCAATCTGCGGATTGCATCAAAAGCCGCTGATTGAACAGACCTTACCGCGCGAGAAGCCTCAGGGCTTAGCTAGCGGTGTATTGGTATACAACCCCACTGTGTTTGTTTGCCCAGTAACTAAGGAAATTGTAAGTCGGTTTTGATTGCCCTGCTCGCCTTTGCCTTTGTTTTCTGCGAGCCGATCAACGCAACTTTAGGACACTACCTACTTTTCTTGTTTTGTCATCCTCTTGTCTTGTCACCCTAAAATCTTGTTTTGTCATCCTGAGTCGTTGACCTCGCCCACGGCGAGGTTATGAGACCCATGAACAGGAGTTTTGCGGGCCATCGGTTTGTATGATGGAGAGGCCGCTGGTTTCGGAAGTAGGCCGTCCACGCATTGGTACATTCTACAGTCCGTTTCTGAGTCTGGCTCCAAGTCCGCGATCGTGATAGTAGGCAACGTTGCTGGAAAGCAGCGATTCCGTTCGGGAGATTCCCCTGATTAGCAACTTGGCCGAAGCGAGGCGACTACAAGGAGAGCAGTTGAAAAAAAAGATTCAGCCATCAGGATCATCGCTTCCCATAGTGGGGACCGTCGAGGCCAATGCCGCGGGTATCGACGTCGGAGCACGTAAGGTATATGCGGCGGTGCCGCCGGATCGCGATCCGCAACCGGTGCGCAGCTTCGATACTTTTACCGAGGACTTAGAAAAACTGGCGGACTGGCTGCTGGCCTGCGGCATTCGCAGTGTGGCCATGGAATCGACCGGGGTGTACTGGATTCCCGTGTTCGACATCCTGGAGGGCAAAGGACTGCGCGTGTGCCTGGTCAATGCGCGTCATGTGAAGCACGTTCCCGGACGCAAGAGCGATGTGCAAGATTGCCAGTGGTTGCAGTACCTGCACTCGGTAGGGCTGCTGCGCGGCTCCTTCCACCCCGATGACAAGGTGCGAGCTCTGCGCGCGATCATGCGCCATCGTGATGCTTTGATCGACATGGCTGCGGTCCACATCCAACACATGCACAAGGCGCTGACACAGATGAATCTACAGATTCATCACGTGCTCAGCGACATCACCGGCGTCAGTGGCCTGGCCATTATCGATGCCATTTTAAAAGGCGAACGCGATCCGAAAGTGCTGGCCGGGCTGCGCGATGGCCGGGTGCAGACGAGCGAGGAGACGATACGCAAGTCGCTGGTCGGCAATTACCGGCGCGAGCACCTGTTTACCCTGGAGCAATCGGTGAATGCCTTCCGCCATTATCAGCAAATGCTGGTGGACTGCGACCGCGAGATGGCACATTATACGCAGGATTTCGATAGCCGCATCGACGTGGAGCAAAATCCTCTGCCGCCCGGGCCCCACCCGCATCGCCCGCGCAAGAACGAATTACGCTGCGCGATGCGGGAGGAACTCTATCGCTTGTTTGGCGTCGACCTCACCGCCGTGCCGGGCATTAACACGCTAACCGGCTTCACCGTGTTCTCCGAACTGGGCACCGAGGTTTCCAAGTTTCCCAGCTCGCCCGCGTTTACCGCCTGGCTGGCTCTGTGTCCGAACAACCAAAAGAGCGGCGACCGCGTACTCAGCCGCAAAACGCGCAAGACCAAAAGTCGAATCAATCACGCCTTGCGGGTGGCCGCCCAGAGCTTGCACCGCAGCCAGTCCTATCTGGGCGCCTTCTATCGGCGCATGCGAGCGCGACTCGGAGCTCCCAAGGCGATTACCGCAACCGCTCACAAGCTAGCTCGTGTCCTCTACTACCTGATCAAAACCCGCCAGCCCTACGACGAAAGCATCTTCGCGCTGGCCGAGCAGCAACAGCAACGACGCCGCGAACAGCACCTGCGAAAACAGGCTCAAAGTATGGGATTTACTCTCGTCCCCACGGAGGCGCAACCCGCTTGATTCTCGCAGCGTACAAATCTGTTCATTGGGAGCGTAGGTTCGCGCCGCTTTTGCGCGAACCGGAGTCGAAGGACCCCTATAATTTCCACTCCCTATCCCGAGAAGGTGGCTCGTACCGGTTTTGCATACCATCCGCTGCTCAGGTCCTTCCACTGTGGATTGTTTTCTTCGATCAGAGCAATCTTCCTCTCCCGTTTCCAACCCTTTAACTGCTTCTCCCGGTGGATGGCCGTCAGCGCGTAGCCGTAGGTTTCGTAATACAGAAGCCGATTGACTTCATACTTCGCCGTAAAGCCGTGCCTGACGTGCTCTTTGTGCTGCCTTACCCGAAAAGACAGGTTGCTTGTAACGCCGATATACAACGTGCCAGAGATACTGCCGAGAATGTAAACGAAGTAGCGATGCTCGCGTGTGGCGCACATGACTCTCGTGGTGATAGGGGTCCTTCGACTCCGCACGGGCAAAAGATGCCCGTGCTCTGCTCAGGCTGACAGTGCAAGAGATTTCGGGCAGTGATGTGTGACCGCCGCGCAGGTGACACTGGCGCGCCAGACCTCGCCTGCCCAATTTCCCCCCTTCTAAGGGACCTGCTGTTCACGCCACATTTCCACAGCAATCTGCCCTACAATTCTGACAACGCTTGCAATCCTCCGCGACAAATTCGAAACCTGAGAAGCCCGTCTCCAAGGCCACGCTCAAGCTGCGTCTGCTGAAGAGGCTTAAGTGCACGCTGAAATACGAAAAGCTGGCCTGGGACGCGGGCGCCAAGCTGGTGGCCGGCGTGGACGAAGTGGGCCGGGGATCGCTCTTCGGGCCGGTGGTCGCGGCGGCCGTGATTCTCGACCCGACCTACCGCATTCGCGGGCTGCGCGATTCCAAGCTGCTGGACCGCGAAACCCGCGAGCAGCTCGCTCCACGCATCCGCGAGCACTCTCTGGCCTGGGCGATCGCGGCCGTGGATGTTGCCACCATCGACCAACTCAACATCTATTGGGCCTCGAAGCGCGCCATGGAGGAGGCCGTCTGCAAACTCACGCCGCGGCCTGACCATCTGCTGGTGGACGCGCTGCGCATTGCCTTCGATTGCGCGCAGACGCCCATCATCCACGGCGATGCGCTCTCCGCCTCCATCGCCGCCGCGTCCATCATCGCCAAAGTCGAGCGCGACGCCATGATCAGCGCGTGGGACCCGGTCTTTCCCGAATACAGGCTCGCGTCAAACAAGGGCTACAGCACGCCTCATCATTTGAAGACGCTGCGCGAGAAAGGGCCAACCCCGCTGCATCGGTTGTCCTTCGCGCCGGTCTGGACTTCGTCGGCGCCGCAGGAAGTGCTGGCGTTCATGCTGGACGAGGAAGAACCCGCCAGCAACTAGCGATACGTATTGCGAAGCGGTTGTTGGTGTAATGGCGATTTATCGCCACTTGTCCCCTGAAGAACGTCTGGTGTAGTCGCGAACGGCCTCAAAACCTGATTTTTCCAAGCCCGAAGCTAGATTCCTTAATGTCGCATCGTCGCGAGTGTAGAACGTCGTGTATTCGTCGTGGTCGGCGTATATGGCAACGACCTCCGGTGAGGGAACAAAGACGAAGTCTACCCAATCGCCTAACGCAGCTTGCAGCAAATCAGCAAGCGCCTGTTGGCCTTCGGCTTGTATCGTCAAGTGGTATTGATCTTGTACCGACAACGAATTGTTGGCCAAGAGATGTAGGAGGTTCTTGGGTTCAAACAACACTTCGTCCGTGCTGATAGTACCTTTCTCAAGGGAGAACGGCGCAAGGAAAGTCGTGACGAACCTGTTCAGGTCCTTCAGCGGGGTCTTAAATGTCTGTTGAAACGGCCACGGCTTAACGCGGAATTGGCGAATTTCTTCCGGTCGCTCGGAGAGAAGAATCAGCATAGTACAAGATACCTGACGAAATCAGGCCTTTTCACAAGCAATCCCGAAACGAGGACGGAGCCGTGATGGCTAACGATCGTCATTGGCCACAGCCCGAGTCGCGCCTAGCGCGACGCAAGGTGATAGCCCCGCGCTTCAGCGCGGGGTTGCGTTGCGTACGGACCCGAGTGCCCTGGGCACGGCAGTTCCTTATGCAAAGACAAACCGAGGGTCGAAATCGATCCTCGACCTGCGCAGTAAAGTCAGGAACTCCTGCTCGAACGTCCACTTACGATGATGTTCTTCCTGGCCGGCGAGGTAGACAATCACCGACTCCCGACGCGACTCACTCACGCCAAACGCCCCATACCCACGCTGCCAGGCAAAGCCGCGTACGCTCTCGTTCAGCCAGCGAGATGAATTTCCCTTCATCTCCTGCATCGCTTTGGCCAGCGGCATCGCCGGGGGAAGCGCCAGCAGCAGGTGTACATGATTACGTGTACCTCCGGCTGCGACCAGCGGAATGTTTTTTCTGCGGGCGATCCCGGTCAGATATTCCCGCAGGCGCTCCGGCTCGGGGATCAGGTCAGTGCGGCCCTTGGTGCTGAACACGCAATGCACCAGGTTGCAGGCCAGAGTGTGCATATCGGGACGGTAATCCCACGGGGATGAGCCTGGCTGTGATGATGGGCACGCATCTCTGTGCCGTGCCCGGGGCACTCGGGTCGGTGTCCTATCTCCACCCCGGCCTCAAGGCCGGGGCTATCACCTTTCGTCGCGCCTAGCGCGACTCGCGACGTCGCTGTCTCCGGGAGTTGCGATTACTTGTGAGATGGCGATGTTATCGTCAACTACGTGGTTGGGCGTTCAAGAAACTGTTCCAGCCCGCCGTTCTCACACCCAGTCTGTTTCCACTCGGTAACATCGCTGGTGCGCTCCACAGCTCCGCGGGGCTGGGCTACCCGCCGGACCGCCTTTGTGCTAGTCTTGCGAACAACGCGACGCTTTCGGGAACCGCCCCGTTCCTGCGCAAGTGTTGCTTTCGTGGGGATAAAAACGGACACATGGGCCCAAGTTGGTCGCACAAGAATTCAACCTCTTTCCTTCGAGTCCCTTTACTCGGCGTCGGACTGATTTGCAGCCTTTTGCTGAGTTCCTTGCCCCTGTTGGCGCAGGCGGACAGGGCAACCTCCGCCGCGACGGCCAGTGAGCCGCAGCCACGCGCTGCCAATGCAACTACGCCAGCGAGCGGACAGCCGCCGAATTCCCTGGCGACGGGAAGCATCAGCGGAACCGTGCTGGATGTGACGGGCGCGCCGGTTTCCGGCGCCCAGGTCAGGCTCACGCACGAGGCGACAACCCCTGTCCAGGTGACTCCCACCGCGCAGGACGGCCACTTTTCCTTTACCGGCGTTGCGCCGGGACCGTTCGAGCTGAGCATTGCGCTGGCGGGCTTCAAGACGAAGACGGTGTCCGGGACCCTGCCCACCACGGAGGGCTATCTGGTTCCGGCGGTCAGGCTTGAGGTGGCTCCGGTGGTCACCGACGTGAGCGTGCGGCTAACGACGGAGGAGATTGCGGAAGAACAGATCAAGGAACAGGAGCAGCAACGCCTGCTGGCGGTGATTCCCAACTTTTACGCCAGCTACGTGGCGGACGCCGCGCCCATGAACCCGAAGCAGAAGTTCGAGTTGGCGTGGAAGGCGGCGATCGATCCGACATCGTTTGTGATCGCCGGGATCATTGCGGGAGGGCAGCAGGCCAACAACTCGTACCCCGGCTACGGACAGGGCGCGGCGGGTTATGCGCGGCGCTTCGGCGTGGCCTACGGGGATTTTTTTATCGGCACCTACATCAGCAGCGCCATCCTGCCCTCGATTCTGAAACAGGATCCCCGTTACTTTTACAAAGGCACGGGCACGACCAGGTCGCGAATTCTCTATGCCATATCAAGGTCAGTGATGACCAAGGGCGATAACGGCCGTTGGCAGCCGGACTACTCGGGGATCCTGGGGAGCCTCGCCGCGGGCGGCATCTCCAATCTGTATTACCCCGAAGGAAGCCGCCACGGATTCGGCACGACGGTGAATAATACGCTCATCGGGATTGCGACTGGGGCTGGGGTGAACATCCTGCAGGAATTTGTGTTTCGCAAAGTGACGCCGAAAACGCCCAAAGGCGATCCCCCGACCAACTAAACGCGACCTCTAATAAGAGTGGCGCTTGGCTTGCTCATGTGCGCAGCCGGAGCGCGGGTCGATTGATAGCATATAGCCGGGTTCCCTGGGTTCGCGCCCTGCAGTTGGACGCTAACCTGGGCGCAGGAAGATTCGGAGGCCCTCTGTGACCAGCCTTTTCCGCTACCCCTGTGCTCTTGCGATGGCCGCTATCTGTTTCTCGGCGACCGCGTCAGCAGCCGACTTAAAGATCAAGCAGCGCACCACGATGATGGGCCACACCACGGAGAACACGGTGTACTTCAAGGGAGCTCGAGAACGCGACGAGATGAGCTTCGGAAGCGAAAGCGGCACGGTGTTGATCACGCACTGCGACCAGAGGCGCATGATCACCATCACCGGCAAGCAGTGCATGGTTATGCAGATGGGCCGTGACCAGGCTTCGTGTCCGGCGCTGCCGCAAGCGGTGCCCCAGGGAGCGGACAGGCCAGGCGGTGACACTCCGCGCAAGGGTGGAGTGGTAACCATCACTCGCACCGTCACCGATACCGGCGAACGCCAGGTGATGTTCGGCTATACGGCGCGCCACATCAAGATCTCGATGACAACGGAGGCCAGTCCGGACGCCTGCCAGAAGTCCCACACCAAGACCGAAGTGGATGGCTGGTACGCGGACGTTTGGCCGGAATTCTCCTGCTACGAAGATTTGTACCGGGCTTTGTCCTGCGGGGGCATGGACAGTGAGCCGCAATGCCGGGACCACTACTTGTTGAAGAACTACGGTAGCGGCGACCCGGGTTTCGCGCTCAAGGAGACCACTACCACCACCGACCAGCAGCAAACGTTCACCATCACCAACGAAGTTGTCGAGGTGACTCCCACCGCCCTCGACTCATCGCTGTTCGACACGCCGCCGGGCTGCAAGGTCGTAGACATAGGCTACGGCGATGCAAAGATATCCGCCATCACCAGCGGCGTGACAGCAACGGCGCAGCCGGAGGAAAGTCATGGACCGGCCACGGCTGCCCCCACGGCAGGAACATCTCCGGCACAGAGGAAGTAAGGGTTCGCGCCGGTGTGGACGCCATCGGTCGCCGCAGGAATTGCTGGAGTTTATGTTGGATGAAGCCCTGGCCGACGCCGACCCTGCGGGCGAAGCGCTATACGCGACAACCCCTGGTGATTTCTGTCCGGCCAGTTCTCGTACCTGAGCCTATGCCCAGCCTTCGATCCGTGGCCATCGCCCACGAGATGATCTAGGGCGGCCCTTCGCGAGCCGCCCGCCTTGAAGGTCGTTCCGGTTAGTTGCTGGGGCCTTTAGCCGCCGCTTCCGCCTCGGCCATCTTTTTCGACATCTCCGCTTTGAGAGCGTCAAGATTGAAGCTCGCGCCCCGCTGCATCGGCGGGTAATCGAGGAAGGTTTGGATTTCCTTGCCCATTAGCTGCTGCACAAACACGAAGCGCCAGAATTCGTACTTGAACCAATCGAAGTACTGCTGGGCTCCTTCTTTCGTCCCATCGTTGGGCCAGCCCGTGCGCTCGAACGGATCGAGGCGCAGGTTGATCAGGTAGGGCACGTCCGGATGGTTCTTGACACCCAGCCAGCCGCCGGGTTGGTCAATGAAACGGTACTTGTAATCGTCAATTCGCACCGCGCCGATCGTGCTCTCCCCGAGATAGAAGATTTCGTGGCGCGCGGAGGGTCCTTTACCGGTGATTGCGGCCGTCTGGTCGTAGCCATCCAGATGGTTCTTGTAGGTCCGGTCGCCGATCGTCTTGCCCTTCAGCAACTCTTGGGTGATGTTCGGATTACCGGCTATGGAGACAAAGGTGGGTAGCCAGTCCAGGCCGGAGAAGATGCCGTTCTGAACCGAGTCGGCCGGCACATGGCCGGGCCAGCGAAGAATCGCGGGCACGCGGAAGCCGCCTTCCATGACCGTTCCCTTGCACTGCGCGAACGGCGTCTGACCGCCATCGGGCCAGGTGAAGACTTCGGTGCCGTTGTCCGTGGTGAACACGACAATGGTGTTTTCGTCTTCGCCGATGTCCTTCAGCTTTTGCATCACCGAACCCACGATGTCGTCGAGTTTGCGCCATGCCGGCTTCTTCTTCGACCAGCCATTCTCGGAGTTGCGCATCGCCTCATACTTCGGGGAAAGGTGCGTGACGATGTGCATGCGGGTCGGGTTCAGCCACACGAAGAACGGCTTGTTGGCCTTCTTGGACTGGTCGATGAACTTGAGCGTCCAGTCGAGAATTTCGTCGTCCACGGTCTCCATCCGTTTGGGATAGAGCTGTGCCGGCATCCTCAATTTTCTGTTTGCCGACCGCGCCCCAGCGTGGCATGTCCGTCGTGTCATTCTTGTCGGTGGCCCAGCAATGAACCATGTTGCGCGGGCCGACCACATTCAACAGACTCTGCGGATAGTTGGGATGCGCCGGGTCTTCCATCGCATCCAGGTGATACAAATAGCCGAAGAACTCATCAAAGCCATGAACGCAGGGGAGGAACTCATTCCTGTCGCCAAGGTGGTTCTTGCCAAACTGGCCGGTGGCGTAGCCCATCGACTTCAAAATGGTGGCCGTGGTCACCGCCTCGGCGGGAATCCCGATTTTGGCGCCGGCCTGCCCCACCGTGGTCATGCCCGTGCGGATCGGCAGTTCGCCGGTGATGAAGTTCGCACGACCCGCCGTGCAACTCGCCTCGGCGTAATAGTCGGTGAACAACATCCCTTCCTTGGCAAGCTTGTCGAGATTCGGCGTCCTGCCGGCCATCAGGCCGCGGTGGTAGGCGCCGATGTTCCACATGCCGATGTCGTCGCCCATGATGACGACAATGTTAGGCGGCTTAGCGCTGCTTGCCTGCGCATGTAAGGTCGCACTCCCCGCCGCGAAAAAGCTCGAGACGGCAAGCGCGCCCAGCGTAAGTTTTCGAACACTTGCTCCTAAATCCATTATGTTTCTCCTGAAGAGTTATTGCTGGTGGCCTCCACCAACGGAGGTTTGCGATGAAGTTGATCTCTATGGTCAACACACCGAGAATATCCGCCCTCGATACATCAAAGGCTGGCTTAGCGGTAATACCCCTGATCGGTGCAGCGGATTGTACCCCGTCCCATCGTCCTCAAGCCACTGGTAAAAGTACTAGCACTGCGGCGTCTTTCTTTGGGCGCTGCTGGTTTGAATTCGACTACTATCGCCGCCGTTCGGGAACTTTCACTTGCGACAGGTGCCCAGACCTGCTTCCTTAGCCGTGCCCTACTCCCAGGCGAAAATGTGCTTCCAGTCGTTCTTCATGCTGATGACGGTCCAGCCCTTCGCCTTGGCCTCGTCGTAGAAAGTCTGGGGGAACGTGCCGACCTTGGTGTCAGGCAGCCCCTGGGCCGGGCCATAGGCATATTCGCGCTGCGCGTCGTCGTGCAGCACCAGCATCTCCAGCGAGGCTCCGCCACTCGCCTGGGTGTACTCCAGCATCTGCCGGTCGCCATCCGTGTTGCCGAACGCCGCTTTGGGATGCTTCCCGATAAACAGATAGATATCTTCCGCCTTGCCTGCACCATTGTTATTCAGCAGAAGTTTCGGGTCGCGCATCAGGATGCCTGGCCTTCTTTGTTGTACGCGTACTGGGTATCGAGCGCCGAGCCGATGATCTGTTCCGGAGGAATGCCGTACACCGGCTGCGCATAGGCGCGGACGAAGTCCTGCCCGCCGCCGGTCACGATGTAGGTCTTATAGCCGTTGTCGCGCAGATACTTCATCACCTCCATCATGGGCTGGTACACCATCTGCGGATAAGGCTTGTCGAAGCGCGGATGCTTCGCCTTCGCCCATCCAGTCCTTGCACGATCGGCCTGGAACGCTTCCGCGGTCATGCCGGTGTGGGTCGCCATGGCAATAACTTCGATGTCCTTCAGGGTGAACTTCTCGATCGCCTCTTTATCGCCGGTGAGTAAGGCTTTGAACGGCGTCTTGGTCTTCCATTCCGGATGCTGCGGGGCAAGTTCGCCCACCCGGTCGAAAGCAAATAACACCTGCGAGTAGATGGGATGCTCGACCCAGGTCGTGCCGTCCTGGTCGAAGGTGGCGATGCGGTCCTCGGGCGGAACGAACTTCGGGTTGCTCTTGTCGGTGGTGGTTTTGACGAAGTCGAGGATCGCCTGCTTCGCCGGCCCATCGTTCCACGAGGGCAACGGATCAGCAGCAGCGGTCGCGGCCGGCTGGCTTGCGGTTGGAGTGGAGGGTGTAGGTTAGTTAGAGCAACCGGCAAGAATGAGAATTAAGGAAAACAATAATGTCGAGAGGAATACTGCACGGGTTTTCATTTCTGTGTCTCCTGATTCACTTCTTTGGCGGCGCCTGTTGCTCCTGTTCCAGTTGTTTCAGTTTTTGTTCCAGCAACATCTTCTCCTGCTCCTTGGAGAGTTTCGGAAACAGGAACGCAAGTTGCACTTCAGGGCCCACGGCGATTCGCCCGGCGGATGGACGGCGTTTCCGTAGAACTGCACGTTCCAGTTCACCGGCTGGAACCCGAGCTTCTGGATTCTTCCGATTCCTCCGCCAAACGGCACTATCCATCGACCGCCGTTGGTTTCTCTCCAGTCGGCGGTGATGATGGGCGCGGTGACTAGGTAATAGCCCTTCTTCATGTTGTAGTTCACGAACCACTGGAGCAGAAACTGGTTCACGGCAGGCTTATTGAGATCGGAATGACCTGCGACAGACCAGTAATTGTTGGCAAGAAACCCGATCGTGAAATGTGGGGGCTGCACCAGCGCGACCACCGAGGGCCCCATGCTGAGTTTTCCCTGCCCGAGATACGTCGTGTTGGTTGCCGTAGGTAACACGAACGTCGGCCCTACGCCCCAGATCACCTTGCTCTTCTTCGGGGAGAGGAAGAATGAGGGGTTCATGTCTCCCAAGCCGCAGACCCCGGTCTGTTGGACGGCAGGCCCAGGTGCCTGCGGTAGGGGAATCGGTTGGTAGACGATGGGCGTAATCCAGCGGACGATGAGGTTCCAGTTTTTCGATACGCTGACCGGAATGACCGGCTGGACTAGCCAAATATTCTGGACGCGGTCGCTCGGCTCAATGCCGAAATTCCAGGTGGGCTGGATAGGCACGCTGATGAGGCTGGCTATGGGATTCTGCGCCGCTTTTCTCAATTCCTCCGCATTTGCCGCAGCGGCTGGGGTTGCCTCGGTGGCAACCGAAGTTCCCGCCGGACCTACGGGTGTATCCTGCGCCGGCTTTTGCTCGTTCGTGGCCGACTTCGCCTGTGCGGTAGGCTCCGAAGGCTCGGGATCCGCTGGCTGTCTCTCAGCGGCGACGAGCTTTAGCTGCCCGGCAGGGGCCGCAGGCTCAGGATCCGCTGGCCGCGTGCTCGGGGCCGAACCTGGCGGGGTCAAGATAACCTGATTCCCCTTGAAACTGAGGGAACTGTTCGTGAGGCGTGCCAGTGCATCCATGTCCACATAAGACTTGCCGTTCACCTGGACAATCGGTATTTGGCCCGGCTGGCCGGCGACGACAAGCGTCAGGTTCTGCGGCACATCTTGCGACCAGGCCAGCCCCGACAAGATCAGGGAAAGGGATAACAGCACAATTCGTTTCATCATTTCAGGTCCTTAAGAGCTCAGAATTTGCAAAATTCACTTTTCACGTACGGTATCGGCGTCAACGGTTGCGGGATGCGACTGATGCACCCGATTCAGGATCACGAAGAAGTACCCGGTGGACAGGCCGCACATCAGGACGCCCATCAAGCCCTCAACCGGTGCGAGCAGCCGCCATGGTCTCGCCAGCACCAAATCGCCGTAGCCAAGGGTCGTGTATGTGACCCCAGAAAAGTAGAACGCGGTTTCGGCATTCGGCATGCACCCGCGCCATAGATAGAAGAAGCCCCAGATGGAAATCTCAGCCAGATGAAGCAGGATCAGCCACCAGATCATGCGGAGCAGGAGCCGGCTGACGGGCCAGACACCCTTGGGCTGCAGCAAGCGCGCTCTCAAAAAGCCTCGCAGCAGCACGGCGATGCCGGTGGCATGGACGGCCATGGTGAGGAACGCCAGAACGCACGCGCTGAGGAATATCAAGAACATGTGTTATCCGTTGCCATCGTCGTCATTTCTTTGGCTGCGGCTGTACAGGGCCATCTGTTTCAATCGGGGTCTCATAACTCCCACTGGATTCGGAATTGATAAAAGTCAGTCCGCCCGTTGATGTTGTCCTTGTTTAGCCACCCGAGGCCATAATTAGACTCAAATCGCCACCGCTCCGTCGCATACCAGCTAATCGCCGCGGATGTACGGTGAAAATTGCCGCCTTGTATGCCACGGTCATTCAGGTTGGCAACGGACTCTCCGAGACCCAGCTCCCATGCCGCCGGAGCCGTGTCCATCCTTGAAGCTGAAGGGGTGATTGGGAGGCGTTTTCAAAAAGAAGCCACCCTTATTGTTGTAGACCCGGTGTTCGCCAGTAAGAAAATAACTGGCCATGACGTAGTAGCCTTGGAAGCGGGGATCGCCAACCTTGGGTGCTTCCACTGAGGTGTGAAGGTACTCCGCCTGGAATGAGAGCGGGCCAGTTACCGTCGCGCCCTGCAAAGCGACCAGGTTTGAATATTCCGCGGGGAACGAAGAGGTGTCGACGAAGTTTGGGCCGTTATTATCTTCCCCCTTGCTTCGAAAACGAAATTTCCCGTCTTGTGCCTGGCTGTAACGGTAGGCCACACCTAGCTGGAGCAGTTTGGCGCCCTCGTCCTTTTAGAAAGGCAACCCATTCACGCGTCCAACGAACTGATTGCCATTTGTGCCGAACGAATTAATATTGCCACTTTCTATCCAGGAATTGAACCAGCCAGCCGACCAGGTCATTCTTTGCTTCAGAACGTCGTGGAAGAAAACGACACCAACATTTCGCGTCGGCAGGAGCGCCGTCATGACCGTCCCGCGCTCCATGAACGGCGAGCCGGTACCGATCATTTGCATGATCTGACTGACCCCTTCCCTTTGCTTGCCAATCGACATCGTGGCAAAGTCACCCAGTGGAATCCCCACGGCCAAATCGGTGAAGGCAAAGTTTTTCTGGCTGGGCGGGCGATCAATCCCGTTGTAGTTGACTCCCACAATGTAGGTCCAGGGGTGCTCAAACTTGAACTCCCCATCCAAAACGATACGACCGGCACGCAAATGGTATGTATCGGCTAAATTGCCTAATTGTGCTGCGCTATTACCATCCTGGGAGTAGAACGACACGTCAAGCAGCCAACACATATTCAGGCGCATCGAGAATGCCTTGTTATCAAAGAAGACATACCAGGGGCGCTTGGGCTTAGCCGTGGCCTCTTGCTTGTCCTTCTCTTCTTGCGCGGGCTCGGCTGGTGCTGCATCTTTCGCATTGTCGACTTGCGTTTTCACCTCCTGGGGTTGTGATTGCGAAACAGTGGCGCCGGCCGGTTGCGGTGTCTCTACCCCGACCGGCTCCTTCTGCTGCGCCAGGGCGGGCGAGCATGCGACGCACAGGTAGAATAGCCACTTCCAAAGCGTCTCATGAGTTCGCGTCATAGTTCATGCCATTCGTGATTTGGGCGTCGCGATGGATTTCGGAATGTCCTGCGCCACTGCGGAGTGGAGAACAGTCGCTAACGCAAGGCTGATTACGGCTGAGTGTATTCGCCTCATGGTGTGTCCCTTACTGCGCTACTAAAATGCCTGGAGGGCAGCCTTGCGAGCTGCCCCTGTCGTTGCGTCTGGCTACTCGCTAACGCGGTTGTTGCGTTCCGCCAGCTTCAGCTTTTCAATGTCGGCCGGACGTCAACTGTGGCCGGTCAATCGTCAATGTCAGCTTGTTGAGCCTGCCGGTAAAGGCGAACGGGACCTGGTAGTCCTGATCATCCACCGCAGTGCCGGTGTCGCTGCCGATGTCGAAGTTCTCGTCCCATTGCAGGATGAAGGGCACAGTGTGCTCCATCGTCTGCGTAGCCACCGCCTTGCCGTCAACTTTCAGCACTCCGGTGCCGCCTTGGGCTAGGCCACTCACGTTGTTGAAGGCGAGAGTACCCATGCCGAGGCCGTTGTACTTGAAGTCGAACTCCAGCGTGTGTTTGCCGGGCGAGAGCACTTCGGTACCCTGTCCACTTAACACGCTTCAGATCGACCAGGTTCCAGGTGAACACGGGCTTGCCTTTGAGCACATAGAAGCCATAGCCGCCGAAGCGTCCGCCATGCGTGACGATCATGCCTTCGCCGCCGCCCTGCGGAACTTCGACCTCAGCCTTGAAGTCGTATGAGGTGTTGAGAATGCTGGGCGCGTCGCCGTTCGGCGTGCCGGTGACTGGGCCGTCGTAGGTGAACACATGTGCGTCCGGCGCTCAGGCTGGGCCGCGGTGCAATGAGACGGGTCGCCACGGAGGCGTCGAGCGGCAGGACCTGATATTTCGCCGCTTCCTCCCAGAAGAGCTTCTCCATCTCTTTCACCTTCTCTGGGTATTTGTCGGCAACATTGTCGAACTGCGTCCAGTCGTGCGTGACGTCGTAAAGTTCATAAGGGAAGCTGCCTGGGTCCTGGCTCACCGGCCCCGCGGTAACCCACGGTGGGCGCATGACTTTGGTGCTGGCGATCCAACCGTCGTGGTAGATGGCGTGGTCGCCGAACATTTCGAAGTACTGCGTGTGGTGAGTTGACGGGGCGTTGGCATTGGCTTTGTCGAAGGTATAGACCATACTTACACCTTCGATGGGCTTTTGCGGGATGCCGTCCACTAGGTCCGGTGCTGGAATGCCAGTGGCTTCAAGGATCGTCGGCACAATGTCAATGATGTGATGGAACTGGTTCCGAATGCCGCCCTTGTCAGTGATATGTGCCAGGCCACGCGATGGCCATACCCTGGCGCACGCCGCCGAAGTGCGAGGAGATTTGCTTGGTCCAGGTGAACGGAGTGTCGAACGCCCACGCCCATGGCACCGCCATGTGCGGATAGGTCTGGTCCGTGCCCCACGCGTCGTAGAAGTATTTCAACTGATCTTCGACGGGCACCATGACCTGGTTGAACATGGCGACTTCGTTGGGCGTTCCGATAAGCGTGCCCTCGGCACTCGTGCCGTTGTCGCCGTTGATGTAAATGATGAGCGTGTTGTCGAGCTTGCCCTGGTCCTCTACCTCCTGCACAACCCGTCCGATTTCGTGGTCGGTATAGGCGACGTAGGCGGCGAACACGTCAACCTGGCGGAGGAACAGCTTCTTTTCGTCCGGCGTTAGCTCGTCCCAATGCTTGAGCAGGTCATGCGGCCACGGGGTCAGCTTGGCGTCCTGCGGAATCACGCCCAGCTTCTTCTGGTTGGCGAAGATCTGTTCTCGCAGATTGTCCCAACCTTCATCGAACAAGTGCATGTCGCTGATCTTCTTGGTCCA
The DNA here is from genome assembly GCA_963843005.1 of uncultured Acidobacteriaceae bacterium. Classification (GTDB taxonomy): domain Bacteria; phylum Acidobacteriota; class Terriglobia; order Terriglobales; family Acidobacteriaceae; genus Bog-257. The sequence continues at coordinate 108,491 of CAWJIW010000020.1, forward strand.
CTCCGGCGTAGGATGATGCGGCGCGTGGGTGCCGCCCGGCACGTAATAAATGAAGAAAGGCTTGTCCGGAGCGACTGCATCGAGGCGCTTCATGTACTCGATAGCATCGTCCGCCATGGCCGTAGTCATGTTCCAGCCGGGATGGCCGACATAGGGATAAATCTCTGACGTGCCCCGAAACAGGTTCGGCTGCCACTGGTTGGCGTCGCCGCCCACGAAGCCATAGAAGTAGTCAAAGCCCATGCCGGTGGGCCATTGATCAAACGGGCCAGCCTGGCTGCCGGCGAACGCCGGCGTGTTGTGGTCTTTGCCGAACCATGAGGTGCTATAGCCGTTGTCCTTGAGGATCCGGCCAATCGTCGCCTTGTCGGGGTAATGATGCTGTTGTAGCCGGGAAAGCCGGTCGATTGCTCGGAGATGACGCCAAAGCCAACCGAGTGATGGTTACGCCCGGTGATCAGGGCGGCGCGGGTCGGTGAGCAAAGCGCTGTGGAGTTGAAATTGGTGTAGCGAAGCCCCATCGCCGCAATGCGGTCGAGCGTGGGTGTGGGGATCACGCCGCCAAAGGTGCTGGGTACGCCAAAGCCGGAATCGTCGGTCATAATCAGCAAGATGTTGGGCGCGCCCTTCGGCGGCACCACGCGGGCCGGCCAGTACGGCGTCGACTCCGCAGTATTGCGTCCAATCTTTCCTTCGAATTTCTGCGGCGGCGGTGGAAGTTGTTTGCCATCGATAGTTGTGGTTGCGCAAGGCGAGCCCGGCGGGCAATTTGCCTGCTGGGCATGCGCGACTCCGCCCGCCAGCAAAAAGCTGGGGATGGCAAGCGCGCCCAGTGTCAGTTTTCGTACACCTGCTCCGAAATCCATACTTCTCTCCTTGTCAATGGTGCTGTTGAACTTCAATCAGGGACGGCTGACGGTGACTGAAGAATTGAGACAACCTCGTCGAGCGCAATCCGGCCTCTGCGGACGAGGGCTCGATCGTCGAGGTGGAAAATTTTGGGTTGCACCGAAACTATACGCTTTCCACGGCTCCAATGGGCATTCGCCCAAATTCGTAAATCGCAGATTCTGTGTAACTTAACGAAACTGTTGGTCATAAACCCGCTCGCCAGCTACGGCCCGCGCTGCTTCCTAATATGAGTTCTTCTGACGATCGAAGTTGACGCCTTCCAGTAAATCGAGCAATCGCTGATATGCAGAAGCACTTTGTACAACCACCTCAGCCTTCCCATTGATGGTCAGCAGTTCGGGTCGGCCAGTCCGCTTGAGTCGTTTCAGGTGCACTTTCGCGTTTCGGTGAAAGTCAGTCAGCGACCAAACGTCTTGCATTTTGATCATGGTCCTCATCCATCGCAGCCAGATTCATGCGATCTAGTTGCGAACTGTATGCGAATTCGCTTGTAGCGAGCTATCCACTTTCGGCAAAATTGCAATTATCTTTTGGGCCCGTTCGGAGTGCACTTGTGACACGAATCACAGACCAGGCTTGTTGCCTTGCAGAAGATAGCCATTGTAGGGACATGAGGGGAGCGCGATTTAGCGAGCGCGATTTAGGTAGCGCGGCATGCCAACCCAAAACCAGACTTTTTACCAGTACGAGGCTTACGCAGACGCACTCCAACACGCCAGTTTGCGGGCGACGTTCCTGGGGCGGAAGCACTCGAATTGGGCTCTCAGCCATCTGTCGATTAACAACCTGAGCGTTCAGTGGGGCCATACGGGCGGTCCCGGCGTGGTAGAGGGGACGGTGCGGCCGGGCGGCAGCGTCATTCTCATGCCGACTCAAAACGCGCACGCCATGAGCGCGAATGGGCGCAGGTTCGGTGACTACTCTCTTATGGTGCTGCGACCAGGAGGTGAGTTCTGCCTCTCTGCCACCGACTTCAATCGTTGGGTTAACTTGTTCGTCCCGGATGGGCTCCTCACCGGCCCTATTGGCACGGCTGTTGCAGGCATGGGGTCTTCGTGTCGCTTGATTCGCGTTCCCCTTCAAGGGGCGGAGAAGTTTCGTGCGGCGATGGAAGAACTAGGGCTAATTGTTCAGCGGCAGGCCGGTGCTTTTGATTCTCCGGCGGCGATTAAGACGACGGCGCGTAAGCTGGCGGGAACGGTTCGTGACGTGTTAAGTGGCCAGTTGGACATGCCACCTCCGCCCGGTAGACATGAGGTCCCGCGCAGGCAAATCATCCGCAAGGCAATGGATTTCGTCGACCAGCACGACGACGACTATCTGGTCGTGGAAGACCTCGCTAATGCCGCTGGTGTCTCGGAGCGGACACTCCGCACGGCCTTTCAGGACTACTTCAGCGTAGGACCGGTTCGCTATCTTAGGCTCAGAACACTTCATCAGGTTCGAGGAGCGCTCAAGGCAGCCGATCATTCGATAACGAGTGTCACCGAAATTGCTACCCAATTTGGAGTTTGGCACTTCGGACGCTTTGCCCAGGACTACCAATTCCTGTTTGGAGAACTCCCGTCCCAGACACTGCGCCAGTTGCATTGAGCAGGAAATCGGTTCGTGCTGTGATGAAGGACAGAGGGGGATGGTTTAGCGGGACGAAGTCCCGGGTCTCGAACACCGCGAGACCCGGGGCACCCGTAGGTGGTTGACAATCGCAAGGAAGAAGAAGAGCAGACTTCACTCGCAGACACGGGCCACCCGCAATAGTTAAGTCCTTATTCCATGGGATTTTACGCGTAACTTCTACGGTCTCAAGATTTTGCGGGGAATTTTTCGGTAAAGCCCTGATTCTAAAGAACCGGGGGGGGAGGGGGTCTCAGGCGAAGCCAAGGCCGTATCAGAAGGAACCCGGTTGCGAACTGGTTCTAGGCGGGACGCAGGGGCTCGCCACGGGCCAAGCGACGGCAGATGTCCTGCACGTCACGATCGATGTGCTGCCAGAACTTCTGCAGACCGCTGCACAGGTAATTCAGTCCGGGTTCGCCGTCGCGGGCGCGGATCAGGCGATTCTTGGGGCATTCGCCATTGCAGGCAAAAAGGAAACTGCACTCGCGGCACTGCCGGGGAAGGGTGTTGAACTTGTCGAATCCGAACTGGCGCTGCTGCTTCGGAGAAAACCATCCGCGAACTGGAAATGTTGAGGATGTTGCCGAGCCTGTATTCGGGATAGACATAATGGTCGCACGAGTAGAGATTGCCGTCGTGTTCCAGCGCCACTCCTTTGCCGCAGAACTCGTGGTAAACGCACATCTGCGAGTCCTGGCCCATCCAGCGCCCCACCGCATTCTCGAAATGGTTGACGAAAACTTTGCCGATGTCGCGCCGATACCAGTCGTCCCACACCTTGCAGAGGAAGTAGCCCCAATCGTCGGGATCGACCGACCAGTCGGTGACGATGGAATCGGGATTGCCGGGATGAGCGGCGGAGGAATCCTGCACCGGCAAAGTGGCCGGGTCCCATTTTTGCGGCGCGGTGTGGTGGAAAACTTTCGGCTCCACGCACGGGATGAACTGCATTTGCCGCGGGCGGATTTCGTTCTTCAGGAAGCGGTACACATCGAGCGGCCGCTTGCCATTCACCCGGTTGATGACGCAGAGCACGTTGAAGGGCACGCCATGCCGATGCAGCATCTGCGCCGCGGCAAACACCTTGTCGAAGGTTGGCTTGCCGTCTTTGGCGACGCGATAGCGGTCATGCAGTTCCTGCGGGCCATCAAGGCTGAGGCCCACCAGAAAGCCATGCTGCTTCAGGAACAATCCCCACTCGTCGTTGAGCAGCGTTCCATTAGTCTGGAGATCGTTCTCGATTCGTTGATTGGGTCTCTTGTACTTCTGCTCGAGCTCAACCACTTTCTGAAAGAACTCGAGTCCGAGCAGAGTCGGCTCGCCGCCCTGCCAGGAAAAAACCACCTCGTCGCGGTCCTGCCCTTCGATGTACTGCTTGATGTGGGTTTCGAGAATCTCGTCGGTAATGCGGAATTTGCTGGGACTGCCAAGCAGATCTTCCTTGTGCAGGTAATAGCAATAGCTGCAGTCCAGATTGCAGATTGCCCCGACCGGCTTAATCATCGCGTGATAGGTTCGCGTGGCTCCGCGCTGTGCTGGAAACGGAGACAGCTCGGGCATCGGTACCTGATCACTCACAATGGCAAACCTTTCCGACGTGCGCGAGGAATGCCGCAAGCCGCGCCTGGTCCTCGCCGTTCTCATGGTCGCAGGCGGGCTCACAACCGCTCGGTGAGCAAGGTCACGATGTTGTGTGACTTGCGCCTCAGGCGACCAACGGCACAATTGCCCAGGGTGTCAGCCTTGTCCCCAGTTAGTTACTTACATACACCGCCGGAAGGAGCCAAAATACGCGTGTGGACGACAGCGGGTTTACATCGCGCAGCCAGGCGACTGCAGGCAAACTTGCCCGCGCTGTGCTTTTGCCGCTCCTGTTCGTGCTGGTCGCCTTCGACGCTACGTTGCTTCGGGCAGCGTCTTTGCATCCCAATCATGCAGGAGTGCTGCATGCCCTCGGTCAAGCAGCAGCGCAGGATTATCCGAAGACGAAGGAAGGATATGAACAGGCAGCGGCTGCCGGCGATGCCAAGGCGATGACCAGCCTCGGGTACATGTACGACGTGGGTCAAGGCGTGCCACAGGACTCTCAGACGGCGCGTGAGTGGTATGAAAAGGCGGCGGCTGCCGGAAACGCTACGGCGATGAACAATCTGGCCTTCCTGTATTACCAGGGTCACGGCGTGCCGCAGGATTATCAGACGGCCCGGCAGTGGACCGAGAAGGCGGCAGCCGCTGGAAGCACTATGGCGATGATCCGCCTCGGCGCCCTGTACTACGAAGGTCAGGGAGTGCAGCAGGACTATCAGAAGGCGGAGGCGTGGTACGAAAAGGCGGCAGTCGCCGGGAACACGATGGCGATGACCAGTGTCGGCTTTATGTACTCCCAAGGTCAGGGCGTGCCGCAGGACTATGAGAGGGCTCGGCAGTGGTACGCAAAGGCGGCGGTCGCCGGAAACGCTACGGCGATGAACAATCTCGGCTATCTGTACTACAGCGGTCAGGGAGTGCCGCAGAACTATCAGAGGGCTCGGCAGTGGTACACAAAGGCGGCGGCTGCCGGAAACGCCGAGGCAGCGACGAACCTCGCCTCTCTGCCTGCTCCAAAGGCCAGGGAGTGCCACACGACCCGGCACACACATTGCAGCCGGGCTTCCCACAGTTCACACAAAGTAACGGCCCATCGGCACAGGCATCGTCACACAGTGCAGATAGCGTCACGGTAAACTTCCAATCGGTCTCAACCGAAAAATTTCAGCTTGAGTCCGTTACCGTTTGTCAGGCGGCGATTTTGCAACAGCAAACGGCACCCAGTATATTCAAGACCGCCGCTTCAGACCTTCGAACGTCTGTATCACGGTGTATCAAGGGGAAAGCCATGCGACATGCGAGAAATATTCTGTCAGTGCTTGTCCTGATGCTCTTGCCGAACGCCTCATATGCATCCGATACGCAGCGATTCGACGGCAAGTGGCTGACGACCGTCTCGTGCCCAAATTTTAGGGACGCTCTGGGCTTCTCCTTTCAGTTCATGAGCATAGTAAAAGACGGCGTCTTTCACGGCCTGCACGGCACCGAGGGTGAACCAGGCTCCCTGCAAATCGATGGGACGATCCCTCCCGATGGCAAAGCTTCGCTTTATGCCAAAGGTCGTACCGGCTCTAAGGAATCCGTGCCCGGACGTGATACGCCGAAAGGCACTGAGTACGGCTACAACATCGACGCCCAATTCGACGGCTCCACAGGAACCGGCACACGCGTCGAGGGCCGTCCCTGTTCGCTCAAGTTCGCAAAGCAATGATAAGCACGATCCTGAGGCGGGAGTCTTCGGCGCAAGTCCAGAGTGAGAGGGCGACTTATCAACAGTTCCAGCTGTTGACGGCCACTCGCTGCACTTCTACATGCCCGGCAGCTTCATCCCGGCCATGCGGCGGGCGAAGCTGGGCTTGCTCATGCCCTTGAACATCTTGCGCATCTGGGCATACTGGCGCAGGAGCTGGTTGATTTCCTGCACACTGGTGCCTGAGCCGCGGGCAATGCGCTTGCGGCGGCTCCCGTTGATGACCTCGTGGTGGTCGCGCTCGTAGGGCGTCATGGAGTTGATGATGGCTTCGACGCGGCTGATTTGCTTCTCATCCACCTTGTCGGCCGCCTTCTGCATGTTGGCGAACGGCCCGATCTTGGGCATCATGCCCATGATGCTCTGCAGCGAGCCCAGCTTCTTCACCTGCAGCAGTTGATCGCGGAAGTCAGCCAGCGAGAAGCCGTCGCCGCTGAGCGCCTTACGCGCGAATTCTTCCGACTTGCCCTTGTCGAGTTTGGACTCGGCCTTCTCGATGAGAGACAGAATGTCGCCCATGCCGAGAATGCGCCCAACGATGCGATCGGGGTGGAATGGCTCGAGCGCATCGTACTTTTCGCCCACGCCGATGAACTTGATGGGCTGCCCGGTTACGTTGCGAATGGAGAGGGCCGCGCCACCACGAGCGTCGCCGTCCATCTTGGTGAGAATGACGCCGGTGAGGGTGAGCTTTTTGTGGAACTCATCGGCCGAGCGCACCGCGTCCTGGCCGGTCATGGAGTCGGCCACGAAGAGGATCTCCTGCGGGTTCAGGATCTTCTTCAGCGACTGCATCTCGTCCATCAACTGCTCGTCAATGTGCAGGCGGCCGGCGGTATCCACGATGAGCACGTCGCAAGCGTTGTTGATGGCTTCGCGGCGGGCTTCCTTCACCAGGCGCTCCACTGTCGCGGTGTTGGACTCTTCGACTTTGCCTTCGTAGAGATGTGCCTTGATGGCGGTGGCGACAACCTTGAGCTGCTCGCGCGCGGCGGGACGATAGACGTCCACCGAAACCAGCATGGGCCGATGCCCGCCATGCTTGAGCCAGTGCGCCAGCTTGCCCGAGGCGGTCGTTTTGCCTGAGCCCTGCAGGCCGGCCATCAGCACGACCGTGGGCGGCTGCGAGGCAAACTTCAGCTTGGCGGTGTCTTTGCCGAGGACGTTGATCAGCTCATCACGAACGATCTTGACCACCTGCTCGGCGGGCGAGAGTGCGGTCAAAACTTCCTGGCCAATGGCCTTCTCACGAATGTGGTCAATCAGTTCCTTGACGACCTTGAAATTGACGTCGGCTTCGAGCAGCGCCATGCGGATTTCTTTGAGCGCTTCGCCGATGTTCTCTTCCGTCAGCGTGCCTTGCCCGCGCAGGCTCTTGAAGGCACGCTGCAGCTTGTCGGTCAGGTTTTCAAACATGTTATTAGGAGTCCAAAGCTCGAATGGATTGGCGGAAAATCGGAGTTTCCGCCGCTGAATATCAGGATATCACCATTGCGGCGGGGACACGGACTGTTGACATCACGGTTGCAACCTATTCACAAATCACGTCACGTTCCGCAGTAGAATTCCCACAATCAGGGAGGTATTCGCCATGCTCAGATCGCATGCGCTTTCCCTACTGCTCGCAGCGATGTTGCTCTGCGCCGTTTCCGTTCTGGCCCAGCGCGGCCACAGGGACGCGCCAGATGTGTTTAAAGATGAAACCAACTTGCCTCTCGCCGCGCAACAGGGCCCCGATCCAAAAGTCATGCTGCAGGACGCCGTTGAATTGAAGCAGTTGAGCGACGGCATACCCGAAGAAATACAGAAGACTACGCACGGGACCATCTCCGCCGACCTGGGCGCGCGGCTGAAGAAAATCGAGAAGCTGGCCAAGAAGCTGCGCGGCGAAGTGCAGCAATAGAGCCAAGGTATTTCTAGCGCGAAGCCTCGCTGGGCGCGGCGCGATAGACTTCAGCCGCCGCAATCACGGTATTGCAGTGAATCGCCACGGTGTCCGCCACTTCTCTGGCGTAGCCGCCGGCGTAGGTGACCATGACAGGTATGTTGCGTGCGCGGGCCGCGCGGAAGACAAGTTCGTCCCGCTGCTTCAATCCGTTCATGCTCAGATTGAGTCCGCCGAGCTGGTCTTCGCGAAATGGATCGGCGCCCGCAACGTAGGCGATCAACTCAGGCTCAAACTGCCGCAGCCCGGAACTGAGCGCATTGTCCAGCCAGCCCAGGTACTCCATGTCGCCGCAACCGTCGGGCAGGTTGACGTCAATCGAGGAAGCCGGCTTGATGAACGGGTAGTTGTTCTCCTGATGCATCGAAATGGTGAACACGTCCTTGCTGGGGCCCGTGGTCATGACCGCTCCTTGCGGAGCTCCCAGTGCCGCTGCCGACCAGGAGGGCAGCGTGTTCGGTATGTGTACGGCACCCGCGAAGATTGCCGCCGTCCCGTTGCCCTGGTGCACATCGCAGTCGATGGTCATGGCGCGGCCAATGACCCCGCGCTTCTGCATGGCGCGGATCGCAACTGCAATGTCGTTGATCATGCAGAAGCCTTCCCCATGATCGGGAAAGGCATGATGAAAGCCGCCGCCGATGTTGATGCCGATACCGTCCTTGAGCGCATGCTCCGCTGCGACGATTGAACCTCCGGCGTGGAGCATGAACGCGTCCACCACTTGCGGCGAGTAGGGAATCTCCATCTCCAGCTCTTCGCGCGCGCTCAGACTGCCTTCCAGTAGCTTGTTGACGTAAAGCGGCGAGTGCACCAGCATGACCTCGGCTTCGGTGGCCGCCCGGGGAGTGATGAAGTCGCTCTCGTCGGCTTCGCCCCGTTGCAGCAGGCGCTCCCGAACCAGACGAAACTTGTCGGCGCGGAAAACGTGTTCGCCGATGGGCAGGAAATACTTGTCGCTATAGACCAGCTTGAAAGGCAACATGGGCCGATTGTCCGGATACTCTGTCTGCAAAGGCCGAATTTATGATTCTAGACCTGCGGCGCAAGCGCCGCGAGGAGTTTCGCCACTTAGTGGTGTGACCCCACCAGTCCTCTACCCCGTTCGTGACGTGCTGTCCTGCCTTAACGTCGAGGGAGAGCACCCAGCATGTGGAAATTCAACAAAACTCGCAGTTTTTTGTTTACGGATTGCCGAAGATAGGCCACACTCGCACATCACCAAAAACAAGGAGGCTGTAACGAATGAAGCAAGCTTTAAAGCTGGCTGTAGCGGCACTGTGTTTCTCTCTTTTGTCTCTGGCCACGGCAACAGCACAAGATCAATATACCGAGGGCAGCGTGGAGCGCGTCACCTTGGTCCGTATCCTTCCCGGGCACTTCGACGCGTTTATGGCGGACATTAAGAACAACCTTAAGCCGATCTGGGAAGCCGAGAAGAGCGCCGGGCTCATCGAGGGCTATCAAATTTTCTTTAACCAGACAAAAGCCAGCATCGACGACTGGGACATCGGTTTCGCTCTCAGCTATAAGAACATGGCCGCTCTCGATGGTCTTGGGATGAAAGTCCTCGACCTGCGGATGAAACAATATGGGGACAGGAGCAAAGAGCAGCAGGTCGTCAACCAACGCGTCGAGAACGCGCGGGCGGTCGCCAGCTATCTCATACGCAACGTCACCATGAAGTAGCCACTCGGTGGCAAATCCCCAAGTGCCTGGCGGTGCTTTCGAAAGAACGCCGCCATTTTCATTTACCATGGTCCACCATGGCCTCTGCTGCTCAACTGGTCACGCTTCGCCGAGTCGCCGGCTACAACTTGCTGGCCACGGCCGGCGTCGTGCTGGTCGCCGTGTTCGTGACCTTGGCGCTGTTCGCGCCGTGGATCGCACCGCAGGATCCCGCCCGCATTGATCTGCCGGAGCGTTTGATGGGACCCTCGGCCGCACACTGGTTCGGGACCGATGAACTGGGGCGCGACATCCTCTCGCGCGTCATCTATGGCGCGCGCATCTCGATGCTGGTCGGTGGGTGCGTAGTCGCGGCCTCGCTCACGCTGGGACTCATCTTCGGTTCCATTGCGGGCTATTACGGCGGGTTGACGGACCGCTTGCTCAACGTCGTGGTGATGAACGCATTCATGTCGTTTCCGGGAATTCTGCTGGCCATTGCGTTCGTGGCCTTCCTCGGTCCGGGAATCTTCAACCTGATCCTGGCGCTCTCCATTGGCGGCTGGGTGGGCTACGCGCGATTAGTCCGGGCGCAGGTGCTGGCCGTGCGCGAGCGCGAGTTCGTCGAGGCCGCGCGCGCCCTGGGCGCCAGTGATCTGCGGATCATCACGCGGCACATCCTGCCGAATATCATCCAGCCCATCATCGTGCAGGCCGCGATTGGCATGGCAGGCGCCATTCTCGCCGAAGCCACCATGAGCTTCCTCGGCCTGGGCGTGCCGCCTCCCACCGCGAGCTGGGGCACCATGCTGAATGACGCACGCTCGCACCTGTTCGATTCACCGCACCTGGTGCTGTTTCCCGCCGCCGCCATCATGCTGGCAGTGCTGTCTTTCAATTTCATCGGTGACGGACTGCGCGATTATCTCGATCCTCGCTCGAGGATTGAAGTCGGGCTGTAGTTCCGCCGCGTACTTGCAACAACTGGCAGGCTCGCGCATCTTATCCGATATGCCTAAAACAGAAACAGCGATTCTCGGAGGCGGGTGCTTCTGGTGCGTGGAAGCTGCCATCAACCAGTTGGAAGGCGTGCAATCAGTGGTGTCCGGCTACATGGGCGGACGCATTCCCAACCCCAGCTACGAGCAGGTTTGTAGCGGGCGCACTGGCCACGTCGAAGTGGCGCAAGTCACCTTCGATCCGGAGACCATCAGCTATGACGACCTGCTGCACGTGTTCTTCACGCTGCACGATCCCACCACGCTGAACCGGCAGGGCAACGACGTGGGCGAGCAGTATCGCTCGGTGATCTTTTATCTCGACGAAGAGCAGCACCAGACTGCGCAAAAAGTGATTGAGGAACTCACGAAGGAGCAGGTGTTTTCGAAGCCGATTGTCACCGCGGTTGAGCCGGCTTCGACCTTCTATCCCGCGGAAAACTACCACCAGAACTACTTCGCCAACAACCCGTACCAGCCCTATTGCCTGGCCGTGGTCTCTCCCAAAGTGAAGAAGATCCGGGAGAAATTTGCCCAGCGGCTGAAGGCAGGCGTTTGAGATTACGGTTCCCGCAAGCCCGAATTGACAATTGCATTCTGTAACTGGCGGAGGTATGTTATCCGCTCCGGAGTCGATAATGACAATCCGGAGTAAGGAGAACTCGTCATGGCCTCGGTTCCTTGGCAAACTGGGGGAAACCCCGCTACGAAGCCACCCGCTGACTTTTTGGGAACGACTGACCAGCAGCCGCTGGTCGTTAAGACCGCCGGAGCTGAGCGCCTCCGGGTCGGTGCCACCGGTGACGTCGGTATCGGGACAACGAATCCCGACAGACCGTTGACGATTCAAGCTCAGGCCGGAGCCCAAGAACTGATCAGCTTTAAGGATCCGACCGGGACCACCAAATGGCACCTCAACCAGAACTGGTTGAGCAACGGATTAAAGTTCGTCGAATCCGGTGTGGCCGACTTTCGGCTGTTCATCGCAACCGGCGGTAACGTCGGTATTGGCACCAACACGCCGGCCACCAAGCTGCATGTTGCCGGAGATGTGACCGTTACCGGTGACGTTTTGCTAAGCGGCGCCGATTGCGCCGAGCATTTTGATGTGAGCGGATTACTTCCTGAACCGGGAACGGTAGTCGTGATCGACAACGATGGTGCGGTACGGGAAAGCCACGGCGCCTATGACAAGAAGGTGGCCGGTGTGGTTTCGGGGGCTGGTGAATTTCGGCATGGTCTCGTACTGGATAGTCGGCAGGGCGAAGAAGGCCGGATTCCGCTGGCACTTGTGGGTAAGGTCTATTGCAAGGTGGATGCACAATATTCGCCGATAGAAGTCGGGGATTTGCTGACTACTTCGCCAACGCCCGGTCATGCCATGAAGGCTGTTGATCCGGCGAGGGCCTTCGGGTGCGTCATCGGGAAGGCACTACGGGGTTTCAATCATGGCCAAGGCATGGTCCCAATCCTGGTTGCTCTGCAATAGTGAGAATTAGGGTTCTGTAGGCCCTCTCGAGCTTTGAACGAACTGGTGAACCATGAGCAACTTATCTGATCTGATAAACAACATTACCGATGCATCGAAAGATGAGCAGGACGATCTCGGAAACCTTCTCGGCACCATGGCGGACCTTTCCGGCGCATTCGGCTTCCTTCAGCTTGTCGGACTGTTGCAGGATAGCGGCCAGTCCGCTCTGTCAGCTATTGAAGGTGCGATCAGAAATGGTTTCGCGCAACTTGGAAAAGAGGAGGAAGGGAATCAAATACTGCAAAGAAACGCGACCTTAAACGGCTACATTGGTCCCGCTTTCACCCAGCTCCAGACGGTGCAAGCTGAGGTGAATGCTTCTCCGAGCCCGACGGAAGTTGTTGCCTTCATAGAGCCCTGCGTTACCGCATTGAACGATCTCGGGGGAGCTACCCAGCCCGACATTGTATGGAACATTACGGCGGGATGGCCGATTTACTGGACCGACAAAGGGCAATACTCCAGCCACTGTGACTATTTCAACCCTAAAGGTTATACGACTGGCGACGTAGGATATGGCCCCCAAAATCCTCCTCTGAATTCTGACGGCCTGACGGTCTTCTACTACATCTACTCCCTCCCGTTGTATCTATTTGCAGTCTCCATTCTCCTGGTGGTGGCGGGCTCTCTCGATCCGAAATTTGCCACCAACTATGCGGGTGTAATAAGGTCTGCCGCTGCGCTGCTGAAATCCAGGCACGATGAGATCTTTCAAACCGGAGTCACGCAGTTGACGCCGGGTAACTGGGCGGCCGCAGGATTGGTGAAAACCTCTTGCCACGGCGGTGCCACCGGCTCCCGGCATCACGCTCGTCTACGGCCTTATCAACAAAGGCGATTCCTCGGTTCCCGTCGCTGCCCAGATTGAGTATGGTGCAGTTGAGAAATACAGTGGATATAGCTCGGTAGGCGATAACTACCAGATAAACTTAGTCGGCCTGGGCAGCACCACCGATCCTGCCACCTTCTACAAGTTCCAGATACGGTTGTTAAAGCGAACCAAGGACGTTTACGTTGACTTTTGGTCTGCGAAGTGTGTGGCAGGCCATCGACGCTTTGAACGCCATTGTCGGAGACCCTCCGTTGTCGGGCCGGAGTTTTGGAGACTGGTCCTTTCGCGAGATTCTCGGCTTGTCAAACCAGGCGCCGACCTCTCGTGGCTATAGCTTGAGGGGGCTAGGAGAGTTCATCATCGGAACGCAGCCTCTTGACAGCCCATATTCGCCCGGTGCCTCTGCCTTTTCCTTCCGGACGCTACTGACTGATTTTCCCCACTAAGCCTACGTCGATTTCGAGTCGTCATGACGGTGCGCGTCGGGCATGCCCAGACTGCGGACCGTGTCATTCTCGAAGTCGAACTCGATCAGCACCGCCGGCTCCGTCCCCACCACCCAACCGTCGTGCCCCGGCTCGATCACCACAACCTGGGGAGCGGCGAATTCCACGATGCAGCCGTCCGCGTACTCAATGTGGATTTGCCCGGAGGCGATAAACCCGGCGTGGGCATGCATGCATCGCTCGGTGCCTGTAACTGGCTTCATGTGCGTGGACCAGCGAAATCCTGGCGGATAAATCACACGCTTGATTCGGGCCGCACCGGCTGGGGCGATGTCGAGCTGAACTCCGCCGACTTCGCGGTGCTCGGTTCCTTTCATGGATGCGAGCAGAGGATTGGTGGCGCTCATATCAGTGTTCTCCCGTGGCGCAAGCGCAGCACAGCTTGAGCCGGGCGCCGCGCACCAACGAGGATACAGCACGCCCCAGATAGGCCCCGCAGAGCAGCCTGCAGCAAGTGCGTGATTCCAAACCAAATCGAGTTCTTGACATCGCAAATTGCAATGTTATAATTGCAATCTGTAATATGAAACTAGGCGAGAAAATCCGCTACTTGAGGCTGGTCGAAGGCACTCTGCGCGGCCTGGGCCGGGAGATGACCCAGCAGGACCTGGTGGTTGCGCTGAAGAAGGAAATGGGCAGCGGGTTGAGCCAGTCGTATCTGTCGCAGATCGAAAGCGGAGCGCGGCCGCACCTGACCAATGCCTCTCGCATGCTGCTGGCGCGGTTTTTCAAGGTGCATCCCGGCTACCTGGTCGACGATCCCGAGGGCTATCACACGGAGCTGACCAGCGACCTGCGCGCCATGGAAGACCGGCTCGATCTTTGGCTGATCAATGGCGCCGAGCAGTTCGCGCATGATCCCGAGCTGAGCCAGGCGCTGATCGAGATGGCCAAGTACAAGGACTCGCGCAAATGCCTGGTGCTGTTGGGCGCGATTCTGGAAGCGCCGGAGCTGGTGGAGCGCTTGACGGAAGTGTTGAAGCCGAACCTCAGCGAGCCTGGGCATCGCGGCTCCGGGAAGAAGAAATTGGCGGGAGCGAAGTTATGACGTGGGCAATGTTCTATCTCGTGTGCTTTTTCGTGGGAGTGACGCTCAGCGTGTTGTCGTTCCTCGGCGGAGGCATTCACCTGTCCCACTTCCATGTCCATGTACCGCATGTTCATGTGCACGTCCCCCACGGAGGCGCACACGCCGGCGCAGGCGGCGATATGCCGTTCCTGAACTTCGGCACGATCACGGCATTTCTGGCCTGGTTTGGCGGAGCAGGATACCTGTTGACGCGCTACTCCTCGCTGGTGGTCGCGGGAGTGCTGACGCTGGCTATCGTTGCAGGACTCGTGGGCGCGATGATCGTCTTCTGGTTCGTGGCCAAGCTGCTGCTCAAGCACGATCGCGAACTTGATCCAGCCGACTACGACCGCGTGGGAGTCCTGGCGCGCATCAGCAGCCCCATTCGCGAGGGTGGCACAGGGGAAATCATCTTTTCGCAAGAGGGTACGCGGAACACCTGTGGGGCACGCAGCGAGAATGGCGAAGCCCTGCCGCGCGGCGCCGAGGTGATTGTCACGCGGTACGAGCACGGCATCGCCTATGTGCGGAGGTTCGAGGAGTTGGCGGAGGAAGAAGTTAAGTAGCGGTTAGCAGTTGGTTGAGGTGACGAAGAAGTTAGATGGTTTTGGAGATTTGTATGGTTGATCTATCCATCTCAGACGGAAACTTGCTGGTCAATGTTCGAGGCGCCGACAAACTATGGGCGTTCAAGGGTTCGCTCGAAATTCCTTTACACCACGTTGCTGGCATTCGGGTGGACCCCGGTGTCGCGAAGGAATGGTGGCACGGCTGGAGAATTCCCGGAACCAGTATCCCTGGCGTGATAACGGCTGGAACGTTCTACCAGCACGGGAAGCGGGTTTTCTGGGATGTTCACAATCCCGACAACGCGGTCGTGATTGAGTTGCGAGACGAACGGTACAACGAACTCGTAGTCGAAGTTGACGACCCGAACGCTGCAGTTGCGCTGATGCAGGCGGCATTGCCGCAACGGTAGCACCCGTGCGCGCAATGGAATGCTCGCACACTAGTTGCCAATTGCTGGCTGCTAATTGCTGTTGCCTTTAAGGAGGCTATATGGGTTTCCACATTCCAACGGAAGCGTTAATTGTCGCCTGGACCGCGGTAGCGGCGGTAGTGCTGATCATCGCGGTATTTGCCAGGCTTTACCGCAAGGCCGGGCCCAATGAGGTCCTGGTGGTTTACGGTTTCCGCGGCACTCGCGTGGTGAAAGGGCACGGTACGGTCATCTTCCCCATGGTCGAGACCTACCGTGAGCTATCGCTGGAGTTGATGTCGTTCGACGTGGCGCCGCAGCAGGACCTCTACACCAAGCAGGGCGTTGCCGTCACGGTGGAAGCCGTGGCGCAGATCAAAGTGAAGTCCGATCCGGAATCGGTCTTGACCGCGTCGGAGCAGTTCCTCACCAAGCCGCCGCAGGATCGCGAAGCCCTGATCCGGCTGGTGATGGAAGGGCACCTGCGCGGCATCATCGGGCAGCTCACGGTGGAAGAGATCGTGAAGCAGCCCGAAATGGTCGCCGATCGCATGCGCTCCACCTGCGCCGACGACATGAACAAGATGGGCCTCGAGGTGATCTCGTTCACCATCAAGGAAGTGCGCGACAAGAACGAATACATCGCCAACATGGGGCGCCCTGACGTGGCGCGCATTAAACGCGACGCCGACGTCGCCACCGCCGAAGCGGAACGCGATACCGCGATCCGGCGGGCCATTGCGCTGCGGGAATCGGCGATCGCCAAAGCGCAAGCCGACCAGGAGCGTGTCGCGGCAGAGACCGCATCCCTTGCGCGGCAAGCGGAGGCGCAACGCGACCTCGAGGTGAAGAAGGCGTCGTACAACGAGATGGTGAAGCGCCAGCAGGCGCAGGCCGACAAGGCGTACGAGATCCAGACCAACGTGATGCAGCAACAGGTGACGACCGAGGCCGTCAAGGTGCAGCAAGTCGAGAAGGAACAGCAGGTGAAGGTGCAAGAGGCCGAGATCCTGCGCCGCGAGAAAGAACTAATTGCCACCGTGTTGAAGGGAGCCGAAATCGAGCGCAAGCGGATTGAGACGTTGGCCGAAGCTGAACGGCAGCGTCTGACGGTGGAAGCGGAAGGCCATGCCAGCGCGATTCGTGCCCAGGGCGAGGCCGAAGCCGAGATCATCTTCAAGAAGGGCGATGCCGAGGCCCGCGCCATGAACGTGAAAGCCGCGGCTTACCAGGAGTACAACCAGGCTGCCGTGTACGACAAGCTCATTACCGGCTTGCCGGAGGTAGTGAAGGCGCTGGCCAGCCCCCTGGCCAATGTCGATCGCATCACCGTGGTCTCCACCGGCGACGGCAATTCGGCGGGCTTGCATAAAGTCACCGGAGACATCACGCAAATGGCAGCGCAAGTGCCGGCACTGTTCGAGGCGCTTTCGGGCATGAAGATGTCGGACCTGCTGGGGAAGATCAGAACCATTGGCGATAAATCGGCAGCCGAGCTGCCGCCCGGCGGAGGCGACGGAAATCCCAAAGCCGGGGCTGGTAAGTGAAGTGACAACTTGATCCCACCCTGTCGTCAACAACAGGCGACAAGGGTGGGGCATACGGTTTCAGTGAAAAAAGAGTTTGATGCGCGCTGAACGCACATCCTGAAATTCAGCAAGGAGCAGTTATGGCATTACTCGATCGGGTAGCAACGCTGGTGCGGGCCAACCTCAACGATCTTGTGGATCGGGCGGAGAATCCGGAGAAAATGTTGAAGCAGGTCATCCTGGACATGGAGAACCAGTTCATACAGGTGAAAACGCAGGTGGCCATCGCGCTCGCCGACCTTCATCTGTTGGAGAAGAAGAAGAAGGAAAACGCCGAACGGCACGCGGAGTGGATGCGCAAGGCCGAGTTGGCGGTCGAAAAGAAGGATGACGAACTGGCACGTGCGGCCCTGGAGCGGGTCATGAGCTTCCAACAACTCACGGAAAGTTTCGAGGAGCAGATCGCTGACCAGGGAGTGCAGGTCGAGTCCCTGAAGTCGGCGCTAAAGAAGCTGGAGGTAAAGCTCTCCGAGGCGCACGCCAAGGCGGACCTGCTGATCGCCCAGCATCGCCGCTCGCGGGCGGTGAACCGGGCGGCGGATGTCCAGCAGACTCCCAGCGGAGAAAATCGCACCTTCGACCGCATGCGCTCCAAGGTCGCCCGCGAGGAGGCTGTGGGCAAAGCCAAAGGTG
This sequence comes from uncultured Acidobacteriaceae bacterium, assembly GCA_963843005.1. Classification (GTDB taxonomy): domain Bacteria; phylum Acidobacteriota; class Terriglobia; order Terriglobales; family Acidobacteriaceae; genus Bog-257. The sequence continues at coordinate 126,107 of CAWJIW010000020.1, forward strand.
AGCTGTTAGGCGACGACATCGATGGTCGGTTCCACGCGCTGGAGCGGGAGCAGAAAATCGATGCCATGTTGGAGGAGATCAAGGCGAGGAAGCGGCTTTCCGCTTAGCTGGGTCTGAGCTCAGAAGCGTCCGCCCGTCCGGCGGCGAACGGGTTAGAATATCGCGATGGCGGACTCGCTGTATCTGAGTATCTGGTTCCCCACCTTCCGCGAAGGGGAGATGATGTCGCGTGCAGTCGGGGTGCTGCGCCAGTTTCCTTACTCGGCCTTGCACGAGGGCATCACGTACCTCTCCGTGCATCCGGTGGCGTGGTCCGAACCAACCGTCCTGGAACGGAAATTCAATCCGGGCATTTCGCCGGAAGAGGCCGCCGAGGTGGCCGGCGAATTCGCGCATGATGACTTCGCCTTCGTCTTCGAGGCGTTCTGGGACCTGTGGGTACCGAACGACGATGAGCAGGGCGAGATCTGGGTGCAGCGCCCGGTTGCGGTGCGCTTCCTGGTGCATGGCGTCCAGTTTGACGACGGCATTTACAGTGAAGACGGTCACGTGCAGGTGGACTTCGGACTCGACACATACTTCGTGTATGAGGGCCTGCACCTTTTGCCCGTCGTCGCAAAGCATCTGCGCGCCAATATCGCCAAGCTGGTCGCGTTCTCAGCCGCAGTCGAGAAGAATTGCGCCATCAGCGGGCGCGTGCTGTGGTCGGAGTCGGAAGAGAACCTGGCCCAGAAGCTGATCGCCGAAGCTGCAACAGACGCAGTAAATCAGTTGTCAGTTGCCAGTTGTCAGTGAACCGCTTCACATGCCCGGCGCGTAAGGGAACTTGTCGAACATCTTGCTGATGGCCTTGTCTACCAGCTCCTTGTTCTTGTCGAAATTTTTCTGGTTCATCACGCCCATGGCGGTGCCACGCCACACCAACTTCTTCGCGTTGGTGTCATAAAGGTCGACCACCAGCGCTCCAACCAGTTGCTGTTCCGGAGTGCCGTAATCCGTTCCTGCCGTCAGGATGGTTCCGGAGGGATCGTAGTTGCTGTAGAACGTCTTCTCTTTACTGGCTCCGCTGATGGTCAGAATCAGGTCTGGCTTTGCGGTCAGCGCCACCATCTGCAGACCTTTTCCAGTAAGCATTGCGTCGAGCTGGTTCTGCGCCTTTTGCGCCAGCTTCGGGTTTTTCACCTGGCTGGGTTTCGGCATCTGTCCCCACGCGTAGGTATGGAACTGGGTGAAGTCAATGCCGTGGTTATAGGTGACGTGTACATCCTGCGCAAACGCTGCAGCAGCAAGACCCAGCAAAAGCGCGCTCGTGCCTATGGTTCTGGTTCTCATAAGGTTCTCCGAGCCCCGGGATCTATGTCTGAAGGGGCGCGCCTGACGCCGCGCCCCTCCGACGTGGCCACTGGCTACTTAGTTCTTCCGCCCTCGATCTTCAGCTCCGCGCTGGCGCCGGCCTGTGCCGCTGCCAGCCGTGCCGTGAGCACCCGGAAGGGCGAGCACGAAACGTAGTTGAAGCCGAGCTGCGCGCAGAACTCCACCGACGAAGGCTCGCCGCCGTGTTCGCCGCAGATACCGATCTTGATGGTCGGTCGCGTTGCACGGCCTTTCTCGACGGCAATCTTGATCAGTTGTCCGACGCCCTCGCGGTCCAGCACCGCAAACGGGTCCTGCTTCAGGATGCCTTCCGCAAGATACGCGGTCAGAATGCGGCCAACGTCGTCGCGCGAGAAGCCGAAGGTGGTCTGCGTGAGATCGTTGGTGCCGAAGCTGAAGAACTCGGCTTCCTGCGCGATCTCGTCGGCCATCAGCGCGGCACGCGGCAACTCGATCATGGTGCCCACCAGATAGTCGACCTTCTGCTCCTTCTCGGCGAAGACCTCTTCCGCCACGCGGCGAACGACGGCCGCCTGATTGGCCATCTCCTTCAGTCCGGTGGTGAGAGGAATCATGACCTCCGGCATCACCTTCACGCCCTCCTTGGCGACCTTGACGGCGGCCTCGAAGATGGCGCGCGCCTGCATCTCCGTGATCTCCGGGTAGGTAATGCCCAGCCGGCAACCACGAAGGCCGAGCATGGGATTCACCTCATGCAACTGCTCCACGCGATTCAGGAGCGTCCGCAGTTCCTTCAGCTTGGGCGACTTCGGCTTGGTGGCTTCCAGCTTGGCGATCTCGACCATCAGGTCCTCGCGGCGCGGGAGGAACTCGTGCAGCGGCGGGTCAATGGTGCGAATGGTGACCGGGAAGCCGTCCATCGAACGGAACACGCCGATGAAGTCATTGCGCTGCATGGGAAGCAGCTTGCGCAGCGCGGTGCGCCGGTCCTTCTCGTTGTTGGCGAGAATCATCGTCCGCATGTGCGGCAGACGGTCCTCGGCGAAGAACATGTGCTCGGTACGGCAAAGCCCGATGCCTTCCGCGCCAAACGCCCGCGCCTGCAGAGCGTCGCGCGGAATGTCGGCATTGGCGCGCACACCCATGCGGCGGAACGGTTCGGCCCAGGCCATGAACTTCAACAGTTCAGGATCGTCGGGTCGCGCAGGAACGGTGTTCAGCTTCCCGTTGATGACGCGGCCAGTCGAGCCATCGAGCGAAATCCAGTCGCCATCTTTCAGCGTCTTGCCGTGAGCGCGGATGACGCGCGCTTTCTCGTCCACCTCGATATCGCCTGCGCCGGCAACGCAGCACTTGCCCATGCCGCGCGTGACCACCGCGGCGTGACTGGTCATCCCACCGCGCGAGGTCAGGATGCCGGCGGCAACTTCCATGCCGGCGATGTCTTCAGGAGTGGTTTCGCCGCGCACCAGGATCAACTTCGTGCTGGCATCCTTGCTGAACCGCTCCACCGCTTCTTTGGCGGTGAATACGATCTGGCCGACCGCCGCCCCCGGCGATGCCGGCAAGCCCGTCGCGAGCACCTCGACATCCTTGCCCTTTTCATCGAGGCTGGGCACCAGAAAGTCGTAGAGCTGGTTGGGTTCAACCCGGAAGATGGCCTCCTCCTTCGAGATCAGCCCCTCTTCGACCATGTGGATGGCGACGCGGACGGCGGCGCGGCCGGTACGCTTGCCATTGCGCGTCTGCAGCATGTAGAGGCGCCCATCCTGGATGGTGAACTCGAAGTCCTGCATGTCGCGATAGTGTTTCTCCAGGCGCGTGGTGATTTCGCGCAATTGGTTGTAGACGTCGGGCTGGATCTTCTCCAGTTCGGAGATGTGTACCGGGGTGCGAATGCCCGCGACCACGTCTTCGCCCTGCGCGTTCATCAGGAACTCGCCATAGAATTCCTTGTTGCCGATGGCGGGATTGCGGGTGAATCCGACGCCGGTGCCGCTGGTTTCGCCCAGATTGCCGAACACCATCGCCTGCACGTTGACGGCGGTCCCGAGGAAGTCGTCAATGTTGTTGATGCGGCGATAGGTCTTGGCGCGGTCGTTCAGCCAGGAGCGGAACACGGCGTCGCGCGCCATCACCAGTTGCTCATGGGGATCCTGCGGGAACTCCAGCTTGGTGTGCTTCTGCACGACTTTCTTGTATTCGGCAATGACTTCCTGGAGCGCCTTGGCGTCCAGATCGGTGTCGAGCTTGACCTTCTTCTGCTTCTTCTTGCCGTCGAAGACTTCCTCAAACGCGTGCTTGGGGATTTCCAGTACCACCGAGCCGAACATCTGGATGAGGCGGCGATAGGAATCGTAAGCGAAGCGGGGATTGTTGCTGCGCTTGGCCAGGCCTTCGACCGATTTGTCGTTCAAGCCTAGGTTCAGGATGGTGTCCATCATGCCTGGCATGGAGAACTTTGCGCCGGAACGAACGCTGACCAGCAGTGGATTCTCGGCGCCACCAAGCTTCTGGCCCTGCAACTGTTCCAGCCGGAGAAGCGCTTCGTCCATTTGGCGGTTTACTTCTTTCGAAACCGCGTTGTTGCGCATGTACTCGCGGCAGGCCTCGGTCTGGAGGGTGAAACCGGGGGGCACGGGAAGGCCGGCGTTGGTCATCTCGGCGAGTCCGGCGCCTTTGCCGCCCAACTCGTCTTTCATCTTGCCGTGACCTTCGGCGTTGCCATCACCGAAGAAGTAAACGTATTTCACTGCGTTGGCTTTTGCGGTTTCGGTATCGTGCTCGATCGTGGGAGTGCTCATGATGACGTCCTTTGCAGTCGCGAAGTTAGGAAGATTTGTTGTCGGTAACGATCTCGCTGAAATCGGCGATGGTCGAAGAATTCGTTCAGCAGGTCCTGTAACAATGCCAGACGGTTGGCACGTATCCGCTCATCGTCCACCATGACCATGACTTTGTCAAAGAATGTGTCCACAGGCTGGCGCAGGCGGCTGATCTGGGCCAGCGCAGCCGCATAATTCCCCTGTTCGCGCAACTGGCGGACCTGGGTCGCGATTACAGGCATTTCCGCCGCCAGCAGCTTTTCCGCCGGGTCAGACAGCGCCGAGGAATCGAGCTGCGCGGCAACAGTTTTGTTAGTTTCTTTGGCTTGGCGCAGGATGTTCTTGATCCGCTTGAATGCCACGGAAATCGAGGCGAAATCCTCCGAGCCTCGAACCTCCGTCACCGCCTTGGCCCGGGCAATCGCGTCCACCACATCGTCGCTTCCGGCGGCAAGCACCGCGTTGACCGCGTCGTAGGCGAATCCACGCGCCTCACGCAAGTAGAACTCCAGGCGCTCACGCATGAAGTTCGCAATGGCCTCCTCAAAATTGAGGTCTTTGGCGAACCGGGCCTCCGCCTCCGAGCCTACGTATTCCGCCCTGGCATCGGAGAACAGCTTCGCCATCGGCAGCGGCAGCTTGTGCTCGGCCACGATCTTGACGATCCCATTCGCAGCGCGGCGCAGCGCAAAGGGATCTTTGGAGCCGGTGGGCTGAAGTCCGAGGGCGAACATTCCGGCGATGCTATCCGCCTTGTCGGCAATTGCGAGGACCCCGCCCTCCAGCGTGCGGGGCACGCGGTCGTCCATGGATTCCGGCTTGTATTGGTCGTAGATCGCGTCGCCGATGGCTTCCGCCGTGGCCCCAGGAAGGATGGGATCGAGCTGCTGGACCTTGGCATACAAACCGCCGACGATCCCCTGCAGCTCGGTGAATTCTTTCACCAACTCGGTGGTAAGGTCGGTTTTCGCCAGCAGGGCCGCCTTGTGAACGACGCCCGCGCGCACGGACGTGCCCGCGCTGCGCAGCGCCTCGGAGATCAGGCTGCCCAGCTTCTGCACCCGCATCGTCTTGTCGAAGTAGCTGCCGAGGTCCTTCTGAAAGGTCACGGCCTTCAGCATCTCGACGCGCTGGCGCAGCGGGATTTTCTGATCGGTCTGCCAGAAGAAGCGTGCGTCGTTGAAACGGGCGCGCAGCACGCGCTCGTTGCCGTGCCGGATAAGGCCGTCAGGATCGCCAGAGGTGTTCAGCACCGCGAGGAAGTGCGGCAGCAGCTTGCCCTGCGCATCTTCCAGCGCAAAGTACTTCTGGTGATCGCGCATGACCGTGACCAGCACTTCGTCAGCCAGCGACAGGAATTCAGGATCGAAGTTGCCCAGAACGACCGACGGAAATTCCGTGAGGTTGACGACGGTGTCGAGCAGTGACTTGTCTTCGCGCCAGCGCGCGCCCGGAATGGAGCGCGTCGCGGCATCGAGCGCCTTGCGGATGCGCTGCTCGCGCTCCGCGGCCTGAACCAACACCGAACCCTGAGCCAGCGTTTCCGCGTATTGCGAAGGCTGGCTTATCTCCAGCGCTCCCGATGACAGAATGCGATGGCCTTCGGAGGTGTGGCCGGCGCGGATGCCGGCAAACTCCAGCGGCACGACGTCGCCGTCCAGCAGCGACACCAGCCAGCGCACCGGACGCACGAAGCGCTCGGCCGACTTGCCTCGCCAGTACATGTTCTTGGCCCAATAGATTCCGGCGATCTCTTTCGGCAGCGACTCGGCAAGAATCTCCGCTGCTGTCCGGCCTTTCTTTTGCACCGTGGCAGCGAGGTATTCGCCCTTGGGAGTGCTGACCTTCTCCAGCGCGTCGAGCGGAAGGTTGAGCTTTCGCGCGAAGGCTTCGGCGGCCGGAGTCGGCGCTCCATCTTTGTAGGCGACCTTGAGCGAGGGCCCAGTGACCTGCTCGCGAACATCGGGTTGTGCGGCAGAAACTCCGGCAGCCAGCACGGCGAGACGGCGCGGGGTGGAGAACGCCTGCACGTCCGCCTTATCTGCCAGCCGCTCGCGCTGCAGGAGGTCGCTGACGCGGCGCGCCAATTCCTCGCGCGCGCCGTCAATCATGCGCGCGGGAATTTCTTCGGTACCGATTTCGAGCAGAAAGTCAGGCATAGGAAGCAACTAGCAACTAGTCAAAGCAAGAAGCATCTATTGTCATGCGAGACCGGGAATCCCGATGTGATTCGAATCACATCCAAAACCAGCTCCACCGATTCACGACCGGCTTGCGGCCAGCTGTTCTGTCGTCAACGTTGCGTCTTCCGGTGCGGCGGTAGCGTTCGCCTCATCCGCTCTCTGCTGATCGACATAAGCTTTGGCCACGCCAACAGCCAGCGCCCGAATGCGCGCGATCACTCCAACCCGTTCGGTCACGCTGATTGCGCCGCGTGCATCCAGAATGTTGAACAGGTGTGAGCACTTCAGGCACAGATCGAAGGCAGCCAGCACCGGAAAGCGCTTGCGCTCGTTCGCTCTTCGCTTTTCGCTTTTCGCCAGACATCGCCTTCCTTACCCGACGATGGGACGAGTCACCGACCAAGCCGCGTACTCGTCCAGCAGCGCCTGGCACTCTGCCTCGTAGAGTTCGAGGTGCTTCCACGCTTTCTCAACGTCGGCGCGCTCGAAGTTATAGACCGAGAACTGCAACTCGTCCTGCAGCCGAATCTCCCCATACTTCACCGCGCGTCCATCGGGATCCACCACCCACGTGATGTCGTAAATGCTGTCCACGTCCTGCAGAAAGGCCGCAATGCGCTCCAACCCATAAGTCAACTCGGCAGAGATGGGATCGAGGTCGATGCCGCCACATTGCTGGAAGTAGGTGAACTGGGTGATCTCCAGCCCGTCCAGCATCACCTGCCACCCGATGCCCCACGCGCCCAGCGTGGGCGATTCCCAATTGTCCTCTTCGAACTTGATGTCGTGCTTGCGAAGGTCAATGCCGATGGCGGTCAGCGAGTCCAGGTACAGCTCCTGCACGTTCTGCGGTGGAGGCTTCAGGATCACCTGATACTGCATGTGCTTGAACAGGCGGTTGGGGTTCTCGCCGTAACGGCCATCGGCCGGACGCCGCGACGGTTGCACGTAGCCAACCCGGTAAGGCCTGGGTCCGAGCACCCGCAGGAAGGTTTCGGGCGCCATGGTCCCGCGCCGACCTCCACGTCATAGGGTTGCTGCAGCACGCAGCCGTGCCCGGCCCAGAAATTCTGCAACCGCAGCACCAGTTCCTGAAACGTCAGCGGATTTTGCGAGGAAGCCAAATGGTTGTCCTGATTAAAACGATACTTGAACGGACTACAGCCGACCTGTCGTCTTGAAAGGGCACGGCTTCAGCCGTGCCGTGAACCGATTGAAGTCTGGGCTTTAGCCCATGAGGTACATCGGGTTTTCTTGAACACCGAAATCCCTCTGCGGCTAAAGCCGGAACCTCCGCCATCCGGTGCTAGCACGCCTAAAGGCGTGCCCCTTCAAAGCACATTCACAGCTTCGCCAGCATACTGGCAGTCACCAGTTTCTTCTCGATGTGGCGCTCCAATATCTGCACCAGGAAGCGCCGCAAATCCATACATTGCGCTTTCGTCCAGGGCTCGGAAGCAAAGCTTTCCACTGGGGCCCGAAACATCTGCGCCGCCATCAATCGCGACTCCGCCGCCAGCTCCGACGATGCCAGCCGTTTGTGCTGTGCGCACCTCAGGCCATCAGCGAGAGCATGATAATAAGCCCGGCTCCCGTTGAGCGCCTGGCCACAAACCAGGCACTCGCCCAACTCCGGCAAAAATCCGACCAGCCGTACCAGCCAGAGTTGAAAATACGTCAGCGGCATCCAGATGGAACCCGAGCGCAACTGATGCAGCACCGAAACCGCCAGGCGAAACATGGCATCGTTGGCTTCGCGGTCCGGCAGCAACTCGTCGAGCGTTTCCGCCACGTGCTCCAGCGCCACCACTCGCGGGTAATCCACCGTCGCCGACAGCGGGGACTCCAGGATGTCGCACGAATCAAGCCGCGCCAGTTCCTGCCCCTCGCGGTCTTCGTAATGCACCCGTACCCAGGTCAGCGGCTCCAGGGCGCCACCGAAACGCCGCTTCGACTTCTTGGCGGAACGCGCGACGCCTTTCACTTTGCCTTCCTCGCGCGTGAACAAGGTCACCAGCAGGTCAGCCTCGCGCAGCGGATAGGTTCGCAACACGATCGCTTCCGACTGCTTCAGTGGCATGGATTGGCAATTGGCAACAAGTCAGCAAAGTCGCCGGGCCAAGGTCCCGCTTTGGCCCGATCTTTGATTCTACCGGGCGAGGTTGGGATGTGCAAAGAAACGCTCATGAAACCCGCGTGTGGCCCGGGCCAATAGCTCCATCGCCCTCCCAGCGAAAACAGCGCGTCGGCAATCGCAAATGACTAGTATAGACATTGTAGATACGTCCGACTATACTATGTATATCCGGGAGGGCAATGTTTCATGAAGACTCAGATGGTCAAGTGGGGCAATAGCCTCGCCGTTCGTATCCCCAGGGCTGTAGTGGCTGAGGCCAAACTAAGGAAGGCGATTCGCTCGAGATCGAGGCCGCCGCCGAAGGTCAGCTTGAACTTCGTAAGGAAAGTAAGATGCCTACCCTGGCGCAGCTGGTCTCCCAAATCACTCCCGAGAATCGGTACGCTGAAATATCAATTGGCGAGGAGACCGGTAAGGAAATCGTTGAATGGTGAAATCTTACGTTCCCGAAGGCGGCGACATCGTGATCATGGATTTCGATCCTCACGTCGGTCGCGAACAAGCCAAGCGGCGTCCGGCACTGGTACTCACCGATCAGCGTTATAACCACGCCAGCGGCTTGGCAATAGTTTGTCCACTCACTAGCACGCGCAAGCCATATCCCTTCGCATTGCCCGTCACCGTTGACCAGGTGGAAGGGGCGGTCCTCGTGGACCAGCTAAAGAGCATGGATTGGTCTGGCCGAAACGCGGAATTTCATTCCAAGGCAGACCCTGGCCTGGTCAGGAAGGTGCGGCAATACATTGCCGTCCTGCTCGGCCTCCGTTGATCGAAAAAATAAAAGGCGCGAAGGCCAACCGGCCCCCGCGCCCTCACCTCGATCCAACCTTGGTTCTACAGTGCGCTCATATTGGACAGAAACTCGCCATTGGAACGCGTCTTGCCCAGCTTGTCAATGAGCAATTCCATGGCTTCCACCGGCGACAGGGGGTTCAGCACCTTGCGAAGCACCCAGATGCGGGCCAGGTCTTCCTTGGGGATGATGAGCTCTTCCTTTCGCGTGCCGGAGCGCTGAATGTCGATGGCCGGGAAAACGCGTTTGTCACTCAACTTGCGGTCGAGGATGATTTCGCAGTTGCCCGTGCCCTTGAACTCTTCGAAGATCACGTCGTCCATGCGCGAGCCGGTCTCGACGAGGGCGGTCGCGATGATGGTCAGCGAGCCACCTTCTTCGATGTTGCGGGCCGCGCCGAAGAACCGCTTCGGGCGCTGTAATGCATTGGAATCCACGCCACCGGAAAGCACCTTGCCGGACGGCGGAACGATGGTGTTGTAAGCCCGCGCCAGACGCGTGATCGAATCCAGCAGGATCACGACATCGCGCTTGTGCTCGACCAGGCGCTTGGCCTTTTCGATGACCATCTCGGCAACCTGCACGTGACGCGCGGCCGGCTCGTCGAAGGTGGACGAGATGACCTCGCCTTTGACCGAGCGCTGCATGTCGGTAACTTCTTCCGGGCGCTCGTCGATGAGCAGCACGATCAGCACCACCTCGGGATGGTTGGTCGTGATCGAGTTGGCGATGTTCTGCAAGATCATGGTCTTGCCGGTGCGCGGCGGCGAGACGATCAGTCCGCGCTGCCCTTTGCCCAGGGGCGTCAGCAGGTCCATCACGCGGGCGCTGATGTTCTCACGCACGGTTTCCAGCTTGAGCCGCTCCTGCGGATACAACGGCGTGAGATTGTCGAACAGGATCTTGTTGCGCGCCTCTTCCGGCGACTCGAAGTTGACGGCCTCGATCTTTACCAGCGCGAAATATTTTTCGCCCTCATGCGGCGGCCGCACCTGGCCGCTGATGGTATCGCCGGTTTTTAGGTCGAATTTGCGGATCTGCGAAGGCGAAACGTAAATATCATCCGGACCGGGGAGGTAGTTGTAATCGGGGGAGCGCAGGAAGCCGTAGCCATCGGGCAGAATTTCCAGTACGCCTTCGGCAAAGATGTGGCCCTCTTTTTCGCTCTGGGCCTGGAGGATCTTGAAGATGAGGTCCTGCTTGCGGAGGCCGCTGGCGCCGGGCAGCTCCAGGGTACGAGCTATGCGAGTCAGCTCGGTGATGTTCTTTTCTTTTAACTCTGAGATTGTCATGTTCACCTACGGGGATTTCGGGGAAGGCCGGGCTGGAGGAACTGCGGGGAAGCGCCCGAAGGCGCGGCGCGCTTATGCTGCGCGCCGCTGCGCTTCGTTGGCAGTCTCCGGTTCGATGATTATGTCCTGCCGCTCGGAATCGGCAATACGGTTCAACACGTCATTCGTCGTGTCCTGAATGCGCGTGCTGGGCTTGTGAAACTTACGCGTCGCCTTGGACGCAAGCTGGCACAGCATATACCGATTGCGCAGTGTATGTACAGCTTCGAATACCAATTCAGATCGCATCAATGTTTTCTCCTCATGTCCAAGAATGAATGTCCCGGAGCCCGGCCAGAATGGAACCACAGCTCCTGGCATATGAAAATTCAAGCGGTAGGAACCCAACGTCTATCTTCACAGGAGCTATCCATTTGATGCCACTATGATGGCTGCGGTTCGACTTTTTTCCGCTTTTTCGCCCTCTGTCCGCAACGAACAGAAGCCTTTTTCCAGCAACAACTTACCTGCACCTCGTGCACTACCCAGCGAAATTTGGCCGTTGCGAGATGCCTTCCGGATTCCCTGGTGATGGCGTCTAGTGTGTGGGCGCTTCGGGGGACGTTTCGGCTGGTTCCTCAGGCTGACGCCTTCTGCAAAAGCAGTAAGGTAGACGCCCTTGGCTCCCGAGTCAAGATAAATCTGCCCCTCTATTGCTATTTACGACTCATTTCGGGAATCGGTTCCCTGCCTTGCACTTAGACGCGCAATGCCCGCAAAGGTCGTTACAATTCTGTAACCCTCTGCTAATCAACAAGTTGCTCTCTCTGCCACAAAGTGTCTGGGAATCTCAAAATTCATAGCTATCCACATGAAAATACGTGACTTAATTTATCTCCAGACAAGAATTGCCCGTTTTACGCCCAGAACGTCCGATCCAGGGTCCGATATTGGATGGCTTCGGCGATATGCCCGGGCTCGATGTTTTCAGCCCCGGCCAGGTCGGCGACCGTGCGGGCGACTTTGAGGATACGGTCGTGGGCCCGGGCGCTGAGCCCCTGTTTCACCATGGCGCGCTCCAGCAGGTGCTCCGAGTCGGTGCCCAGTTCACAATACTTGCGGATCTCCCGGGAGCCCATCTGGGCGTTGGCGTAAGTCCGCTCGCCCTCAGCGCTGAAGCGGTCCAACTGGATTTCGCGGGCGCGAATAACGCGGCTGCGAATGGCGGCAGAATTCTCTGGAGCGGTCCCGCCGCGCAGTTCGCGGTAGTTCACCGAAGGAACGTCAATGTGGATGTCAATGCGGTCCAGCAGCGGTCCCGATATCTTCGAGACGTAGCGCTGGATGATCATCGGCGTGCAGTGGCACTCGCGCGAGCGATCATTGAAATATCCGCAGGGACAGGGATTCATGGCGGCCATCAGCATGAAGCGGGCGGGAAAGCTGAGCGACATGGCGGCGCGGGCGATGGTCACCGTCCCATCTTCCAGCGGCTGCCGCATGACCTCCAGGACATTGCGGGGAAACTCGGGCAGCTCATCCAGGAACAGCACGCCATTGTGCGCCAGCGAGACCTCCCCGGGCCGCGGAATCATGCCGCCGCCAATCAGTCCGGCGTCGGAAATGGTATGGTGCGGCGAGCGGAAAGGGCGTGTGCCTACTAATCCGCTGCTGGAATCGAGTACGCCCGCGACGCTGTGGATCTTGGTGGTTTCCAGCGCCTCCGCAAAAGTGAACGGCGGCAGGATGGTGGCCATGCGCTTGGCCAGCATGGTCTTGCCGGAGCCGGGCGGCCCGATCATCAGCAGGTTGTGACTGCCCGCCGCCGCGATCTCGATGGCGCGCTTGGCGGTTTGCTGTCCCCGCACGTCCCCAAAATCAACGGTGAACTGCTGCGAAGTCTCCAGCAGCGCGCGGGTGTCAACCTTGACCGGCTGGATGCCGTTGCCGGTGTTCAGCAGCTGCACGACGTCAATCAGGGAGCGGACCGGATAAACATCCACGCCCTCCACCAGCGCGGCCTCCCGCGCGTTGGTCTCGGGGACGATCAGCTTGCGAATGTTGTTGGCGCGCGCGGTGACCGCGATGGGCAGCGCGCCGCGAATGCCGCGCACCCCGCCGTCCAGAGACAGCTCGCCCACGAACAGCGTATCTTCCGGCGGCTTGTTGTTCAGCCCGCCATAAGCGCCCAGGATGCCGAGCGCCATCGGCAGATCGAAGCCGGAGCCTTCCTTGCGAATGTCCGCCGGAGCCAGGTTGATGGTGGTCGTGGTGGAAGGGATATCGTAGCCGCTGTTTTTCAGTGCAGAGCGGATACGTTCGCGGCTCTCGCGGACCGTGGTGTCGGGCAAGCCGACCGTGGTGAAGGTGTCGTGCTCGGCCTTGATGGCGGCGACATCAACCTCGACCTCGATGAGGCTGGCGTCGATGCCATACACGGCGGCGCTAATTGTCTTATAGAGCATGCGAGGGAGCGCACGCCTACCACGTAGTTACACTTAACACATTTCGCCTGCCAGCGGTGTGACCGCTCTCACGCAGTAACGTGACTAGGGATTCTGGCGGTGGATTACCGGTTCGCCGATGGGGCGTTCGACTAAAGATGTTCCTTAAGCCGGAAAATCTCGATTGCGATCAGATCGTCTTCGGTGGTGATGTCTTGAACGATGGCGTCCTGTTACGGGCGCGTGAGGTGGCCCCGTTTATCCCATCAATTGACAACATCTGAGCTTCGGCCATGATGTGAACGAGTTCAGCTCGCGCCTCGTCTCTTTTCACGGCGCTTTCCAGGTTCGTACAGATGCTGTTGGCAACTAAGAACCGGTTCATGCGTTCAAGACATACGTGGAACATCGCAAACTGCCGGGCCGATTTGCCATACAGGTAGAAGTTGATTCCCGAGATGACTTGCACCAATGCCCCAGCAATAAGGCTGATCTTAGCCTTCTCACCATTAAGTCCCAGAAAAAACCCGGCTCCTACAATAAAGAAACAGGTGCCAACGACTGCCGCCCCCAGGGCTGAATAAAAACTCTGTCGGGCCTCCCTGCGAACGTGTTCGTAGTAGTTCAGACTCATCTCCAACAGCACAGAAGCGACCTTTTGAGTGTCGCTCGGGTCGGCGGTCGCCACCGCTTCGCAGTTTTTCCTTATTTCATCCAGCGACGGCGTGGAGAGCACATGGCCATTATCCGGACTCATGAGATTCACCTGAGGGCCGCAAGCTTACACCAATTCCGTCTCTAAATCTAGGAAAAGACGCGAGTCGCCATGATGCGACATGGCCTCTTGAGCCACGTCAGAAGTAGATGGCCGATGTCGTATCGCTAAGGTTGGAATTGGGGTAGTGCTGCACAAAGGAAAAGAAAAAGGGCGGAATCCTGTCCGGAAGCGCAGCGCCCAGTTGCACATCCGAAGCCTATTCGGCCAAGAATTCCGCCAACCGATGGAGGCGCCGAGCAACCGGGAGTCGGTCTCACCAACTCTCAAGGCCCTCGGCCTTCCTTGCACGCTGCCTTGCAGCAGCGGTTTGAATCCAATGCGGGAATTGTTACATTTCGAACGCAAAAGACAAATCCCCCTTATGCCGTACGGGCGTACCACTTCAGTTGTAAGAATCTTGGGCTCGACACAGCCCGACGTCGCGGCAACTAAAAACAGCGCGCCATTGCTGGCGCGCTGGGGAAACTGGTTCGATGCCGAACCAGCCAGATTGGTTATGTGACTATCGCACTGCGGCTGCGAAGGCCCGCGCCAGGGCAAACGGTACTGTCTTGCGCGTCCACAACAGCGATGGTCGACATATTGACGATGTCCTCGACCTCGACACCGCGTTGCAGCAGATGCACCGGCTTCGCCATGCCCGTCAGAATCGGGCCGACCGACTCCGCGCCGCCCACCGAAGCCAGCAGCTTGCAGGCGATGTTGCACGACTGCAAATCGGGGAAGACCAGCACATTGGCCCCGCCCTTGAGCGGCGGAGAACGGGAATGCCGCTTCCAGTTTCTTGCTGTTGACCGCGATGTCGCCCTGCACTTCGCCGTCAATGATGAGCGTGGGATCGGCGTACCGCACCAATTCCAGCGCCCGTCGCATCTTGTCGCACAGCGGATGCTTCGTGCTGCCAAAGCTGGAGAACGAGAGCATGGCAACGCGCGGCTCGATGTTGAAGCGGCGCGCCTCCTGGGCCACGCAGAGAGCGATCTCTGCCAGGTCCTCGGCGGTGGGCTCGATGTTGACGGTGGCGTCGGCCAGGAAATACAGATCGCCCTTGCGCGTGATGATGATGTAAATGCCGGACACTTTGTGGATGCCCTCACGCACTCCGATCACCTGCAGTGCCGGACGAATCGTGTCAGGATAATTCTGGGTAACGCCGGAGACCAGCGCATCGGCATCGCCCATGCGCACCATCATCGAGCCGAAGATGTTGCGATCGTTCATCAGCTCGTCGGCTGCACCCAGGGTCACTCCGCGCCGTTGCCGCAGGCGATAAAACTCCTTCACATACTCCTGCCGGCGAGGCGCGGTTTCAGGTTCCACAATCGTGATGCCGTCCAGCGGAATTCCCAACTCCGCTGCCGTGCGCTGGATCTCGTTGCTGCGACCCAGCAGCACGGGAATGGCAATCTTCTCCTCCACCAGCACATGGCAGGCGCGCAGGATCTTCTGGTGCGAGCCTTCGGGAAATACCACGCGCTTGGGATTCGCCTGTGCCTTGTGGATCATGATGCGCATAAGCTCGTGCGCCTTGCCCAGACGCTTCTCCAGCTGTTCGCGGTACTCCGCGAGGTCCACCGGCTTCTGTGCCACGCCGGTGTCCATGGCGGCCTTGGCGACTGCCGGCGCTTCCCACACCAGCACGCGAGGATCGAACGGCTTGGGAATGATGTAGTCACGCCAACTTCAGGGCCTCCACGCCGTAGGCGCGGCAAACCGAGTCGGGCACATCTTCCTTCGCCAGTGACGCCAGGGCATGCGTGGCCGCCAGCTTCATCTCTTCATTGATGGTGGTGGCGTGCACGTCCAGCGCCCCGCGGAAGATGAACGGGAACCCGAGAACATTGTTGACCTGGTTGGGATAATCGGAGCGTCCGGTCGCCATGATGAGGTCGTCGCGCACGGCGCGGGCTTCTTCGTAGGTGATCTCCGGGATCGGGATTGGCCATCGCGAAGACCACCGGATCGCGGCGCCAGCGAAGCGATCATCGCCGGCGTGAATGCGCCCTTCTATGGAAAGCCCCAGCAGCACGTCGGCGCCTTTGGCGGCCTCGGCCAGCGTCCGCATCGGAGTTTCTTTGGCGAACCGCTCCTTGTAGGGATTCATGCCTTCTTTGCGGCCCTTTGTAGATGACGCCCTTGGTGTCGACCAGGGTGATGTTCTCGCGCTTCACGCCCAGGCAGACATAGTGCTCGGCGCAGGCGATGCCGGAAGCTCCGGCGCCGTTGACCACCACTTTGATCTGCTCCAGGCGCTTGCCCGTCAACTCCACCGCATTGACCAGCGCCGCGCCGGAGATGATCGCGGTGCCGTGCTGGTCGTCGTGGAAGACGGGAATCTTCATCGTCTTCTTCAGGGTTTCTTCGATGTAGAAGCACTCCGGCGCCTTGATGTCTTCCAGATTGATGCCGCCGAAGGTGGGCTCCAGCAATTGGCAGGTCTTGATGATTTCGTCGGGATTGTGGGTGTCCAGTTCGATGTCGAACACATCGATGTCGGCAAACCTTTTGAACAGGACACCTTTGCCTTCCATGACCGGCTTGCCGGCCAGCGCGCCGATGTCGCCGAGTCCAAGAACCGCGGTGCCGTTGGTTACCACCGCCACCAGGTTGCCCTTGGCGGTGTACTTGAATGCATCCTGCGGGTTCTTTTCGATCTCGAGGCAGGGCTCGGCTACGCCGGGAGTGTAGGCCAGGCTGAGATCGCGCTGTGTAAGACAAGGCTTGGTGGAAACGACTTCCACCTTACCCGGCCGTGACCCAAAGTGGTAGTCGAGAGCATCCTGCTTGGTAATAGCCATTGCGGCCTCCGAATCAATGAACGTCAGATTGCGTGTGCGGGCAAGACCGTTCAGGCGCAGTTACGACCGTGGCAGCTTGCAACGGAGCAACGGGCATGAAGCAACTGGGTGATTTGGATGCGCCTTCGAGATGAACACACACGAACTCGCGGGAGCCGTAATGCCGGCTCCACTGATTGAGCATGTTCCTGTTCCCGGCCGTGGAATAGTGCGGGGGTCACATCGGTTTGTGATAACTGCACACTTGGCGCCGGCGGGCCGACCGCAGAGCGGGTCAGACCGAAGGGTGCAACCAGCTTACGACCGGAGCAGAATTCCCACGATACTGGCTGACATGAGGTTGGCCAGAGTGCCGGCGATCATGGCGCGAAAACCCAGTTTGGCCAGATCATGCCGCCGGTTGGGCGCCAGCGCGCTGAGCCCGCCAATCTGGATTCCAATCGAGCTGAAGTTGGCGAAACCGCACAGGGCAAAGGTCGCGATGGTGAAGGAGCGCGGATCAAGCGAGGCTTTCTGCGCGCCCAGCATGGTGAATGCGACCAACTCGTTCAGCACCATGCGGGTGCCCAGCAGGTTGCCAATCGCGAGGCAGTCATGCCAGGGCACGCCGATCAGCCAGGCCACGGGAGCGAAGATGACCCCGAAGATGGTCTCCAGCTTTCCCGGAAACCACTGGAAGCCGTGCGCGGCCAGAAAGTTATGCATGCCGCCCAGAATGCCGTCCACCAGCGCAATCAGCGCCAGGAAGGAGATCAGCATGGCCGCCACGTTCAACGCCAGGTGCAGGCCATCGGTGGTGCCTTTGGCCACAGCATCCAGAACATTGCTGTCGCGCTCTTCGAACTCTCCAACCTCCAGCTTGGACGCCCCGGCGGTAAGCGGCGTCTCGGTCTCGGGCACCAGCATCTTGGAGATGAGGATGGTCCCCGGGGCGGTCATGATCACCGCTCCCAGCAGGTGCCGCGCCTCCACCCCGGCCAGAATGTAGGCGCCCATGATGCCGCCGGAAACGTGCGCCATCCCGGCGGTCATGATGGTCATCAGCTCAGAGCGCGTCACCTTGGGCAGGAAAGGGCGGATGGTCAGCGGGCGCCTCGGTTTGTCCCATGAAGATGCTGGCCGCCACATCGAGCGACTCGACGCCGCTTGCGCCCATGAAGCGCATCATCACCTTGGCAAACTGCCGGATGATGAACTGCATGACGCCGTAGTGATACAGGACGGCGAAAAATGCTGCGATAAAGATGATGGTGGGCAGTACCTGGAAGGCGAAAATCACGCCGAACTTGGAAAACTTGTTGCCCAGCTCACCGAACAGGAACTGAGATCCCGCAAACGAGTAGCTGAGCAGCCGGTTGACGGCGTCCCCGGCCACGAACATGACGCGCTGGCCGAAGCTGACGCGCAGCACTACGATGGCGAACAGGACTTGCAGCCCCAGGCCGACCAGCACGGTCCGAATGCGGATGGATCTCCGCGCCGTCGAGAACAGGAAAGCAAAAAGCAGAATCGCGCAGATGCCCAGCACGCCGGTCAGACGTGCCATGCGAACTCCTGCACGGGCTGCAACCTCGGGCTGCGTCCGCGCGCAAAGACAAGATCCAGGATAGAGGGTAGTGTCATTAGGTCAGTGGTTCCGCAGGAGCGCCCAATTCTCGCACAATGTCCACGCTGGCGCTTGCTCCGATGCGGTTGGCGCCGGCTTCGACCATGTCCATGAGGTGCGCTGCGGTTCGAATGCCGCCTGCTGCCTTCACGCCAATCTTTATGCCAACCACGCCGCGCATCAAAACCACGTCGGCTGTCGTCGCCCCTGACGGTCCAAAGCCGGTTGAGGTCTTCACAAAATCCACGCCAGCATCCGCCGCCAGAGCGCAGGCGAGGATTTTCTCCTCCTGATTTAACAACGCGTTCTCCAGGATGACCTTCAGGAGCGCGCCGTGCGCATGCGCCACTTGCGTCAGGCTGCGGATCTCGGTCTGCACCAGCACCCGGTCGCCGGACTTCAGCGCGCCGATGTTGAGTACCATGTCGAGTTCATGCGCACCATTGCGCAGGGCCGATTCCGCTTCGGCCAGCTTGGTGACCGTCAGGTTTGCGCCCAGGGGAAAGCCGATCACTGTGCCGACCTTTACCGGGGTCCCGCGCACCTGTGCCGCCGCCAGAGCGACGTAGCTGGGGTTCACCATGACGGAGCAGAAGCCGTAACGCACTGCCTCTGCGCACAACGTAATTACCTGGCTGCGCGTGGCATCGGGCTTCAGAAGCGTATGGTCAATGAGTTTTGCCGCGCTGTGCCAATCGCTCACAGGGATGGCCGCGGTACCGGCGATAACCGAAGAGTTCACAGACATGGGCCGTCGAGATTCTACCCCGTCTCGGAGTCGGATTCCAAGACACAAACATCCGGAAGATTACGATATCTCTCGGCAAAGTCAAGTCCATATCCCACGACAAATTCGTCAGGGATCACGAAACCGACATAATCGCCGCGGATGGGCTCGGTACGCCGCGAAACTTTGTCGAGCAGGGCGGCAATTTTCAGCGCCTTCGGTTGATGCGCCAGCAGCATGTTCTTGATGTAGGTCAGGGTCAGACCGGTGTCGAGGATGTCTTCCACCAGGATGATGTTTTTGCCTTCCACCGACTGGTCCACGTCTTTCATCAGCTTGACTTCGCCGCTCTGCTGCTTGGCCTTCCCATAGCTCGACACCGCGATGAAGTCGAAACTGGCGTCCAGTTTGATTTCGCGCGCCAGATCGGCGAGAAAGATGGTCGCGCCTTTCAGCACGCCGAGCAACACGACCGGCTCACCAGCGAAGTCGGCAGTAATGCTGCTGCTGCCATCTCGGTCACTTTGGCCGCGATCTGCTCACGCGTAATCAGCACTCTCAGTTTGTCCACGGAGATCCCACCTGTCAGGACTGGGGAATCTTGGATGGTAGAGAAACCGGGCAAGAAACTCAACTGCCTCGAATTGCTGCCTCGCTTCGACTACGAATCGAAATGGGTGAACAGGTTGTTGAGGGATTCCGCAAGCGTAGGGTGGGCAAAGACGGCCTCGCGTAAAACGGTGTAGGGTAGTTTGCCCATCATCGCTATTTCCAGCATCGACATGATTTCTCCTCCTTCCAGCCCGAGAACGGCGGCGCCGAGAACTTGATTGCTGTCAGCGTCGACGACAGCCTTCATGAATCCGCGAGTTTCATCCACTTCCAGGGCGCGGGCCACGGAGCTCATGGGCATCCTGGCGATCCGGATGTTTTTGTTTTGCGCGCGAGCTTCGGATTCGGTCAGGCCGATGCGGCCAAGTTGCGGATCGATGAAAAGGGTGTAGGGTACGAGCCGGCCGTCGGTGGTGGCGCTTCCGCCTTCAATGAGGTTGGTGCGCAGAATGCGAAAGTCGTCGTAGGAAATATGAGTGAAAGCCGGCCCTCCCTTGATATCTCCCAACGCGAAGATACCCTCTTTGCTGGTCTCCAGTTTCCGTTCACCTTGATGAAACCCCGTTTGTCGGTCGCAATGCCCGCGGCCGGAAGATTCAATGAATCGGTGTTGGGAGTCCGTCCGGTCGCCACGAGCAAATGGGAGCCATCAAGAACGCGAGATTCGCTGCCCGTGCGAACGGTGAGATGAGATCTGCGCTCCCGTCTTCGTGACCCGCTCCGCCTTCGTGTTCAGCAGGACCTCGATGCCGTCTTGCTTCAAGATGGCAGCAACTTCGTCAGCCACATCGGAGTCTTCCCGGCTCAGCAGTTGCGTGGCGGCCTGGACGAGGGTCACGCGGCTGCCGAAGCGTCGGAACATCTGTCCAAACTCCAGGCCGACGTAACCGCCCCCCAGGACCAGCAGATGTTCCGGAACGGTGTTCAGCTCCATGATGGAAGTGCTGTTAAGGAAAGCTACATCCTTAAGGCCGTCGATAGCGGGCACCGATGGACGCGCACCCGCGTTGATGAATATCTTCTCCGCGGTGAGTTGCCTCTCGCCGCCTTTCTTCAGCCGGACGAGCACGGATTTTGGGCCAGTGAAACTCGCCTCCCCGAAGATCAACTCAAGATTGGCAGTCTTTCTCGATGCGGTTCTGACCGCCATTGCGAAAGCTGTTCACAATATCGCGCTTGCGCTGCCGGACCCGTTCCATATCAACCGTGATGTTTCCGGTGTGGACGCCATAGTCCGCGCCCCGCCGCGCCAGATAGGCGACGCGGCCGCTGGCGACCATGGTCTTGGTCGGTGTGCAACCTTCATTGATGCAAGTGCCGCCCACATGTTCGCGTTCGATCAGCGCCGTTCTAAGGCCAGCGCCGGCGAGGGCCATGCACAACGGATTTCCACCCTGGCCTGAGCCGATAACAATCGCTTGGAACTGCTCGGGATCACTCATCGAAAGCTCCTCGGGACTAAAGTCCTAACTGATCTCCAAATTGGATTCATGCAGCGCGCGCTTAGAAACGTGACACGACAAAAAGGCCCCCGCCTATCGCCACTACATCCTCCAAAAGAGCGATGACCAGGTCCGGGACCTTGAGGGCCTTCACCAGTCCGGTGCGAGCCCGATAACCTGCAAACGTGCCGGCAAGCCCACCCGCCACACCCACAACCGCGCCCAGCGCCATGGATTGCGCACCCGCCACCGCAAGGCATGCGCCTGACAGGCCTCCCAGAATGATGCGGGCAGTCAAGCCCACAGGTGCAGTGCGACTGGGAGTTGACGGAAGCTTGTCGGCAACCAGTTCAGCGATAGCCAGCGCAGTGAAGATGACGACGGCGACCGTCGAACCCATGAAGGAGAGGGGCGAGTTGTGGAGATTGATCCAGTTCAGGTGAGCGGCCCAGGCAACGCAGGCCGGAGCCGTCAGAGAGCGCAGGCCGGAGACTACACCAATCAGAAACGCCAGAAACAGCCCTTGAGAGGAACCCATTTACAACCTCCCGTACGCCGATTGGTCTCAGCGATAAATGCCAACGACTTCTGATGCGGCAAATACTTTGACAGGTTCAGCCAAATTATTTGGCGGACTCCGTGCTTGCGCCACCTCCCGTCTCGATTCTCAATTTCGCTACGGGGATGCTGACATCGCTGCTATCATCGTGCGTTCCACATACTCTTCTGGCAGTTCTCGGAGGCGTGCACATGCGGCGGGCTTGGCGTGCTGTTGTCGGTGAAGTTCTAGCAGTTCTACTGGGCTTGATCGTGCCGACTGCGACCCTCGCCGCCACTCGGCTTGCGGCCTCCGATGAAGCCCGCACCGAAGCGTACTTTCAAAGCATCCGCAAGGACCCGAACCTGCTGCTGGCATTTCTCCGCGAGATGCCCAAGGGCGGCGACCTTCACAATCACCTCACCGGCTCAACCTACGCGGAATCGTACATCCAGTGGGGGGCCGACGATGGCGATTGCGTCGATCCCAAGACCCTGTACTTCAGCGCCCCGCCATGCGTTGCGCCCGCGGTTCCAGTCGCCAATGCCTTCGCCAGCACAGCGCTTTATGGCGGCATCATTGACGCGCTATCCATGCGCAACTGGCAGTACTCAGGCCAATCCGGACACGACCACTTCTTCAGTGTGTTCGGCAGGTTCGCCCAGGCCACGTACAACACCACTGACAAAGCGCTGGCGGAGACCGCAGCCCGCGCCGCCTCGCAACATGAGGTTTACCAGGAACTGATGTTCACGCCCGCCGGGAAAGATGCGGATGCGCTCGCGGCCTCCGTCGGCTGGGACGATGACTTTGCCCGCCTGCAACAAAAGCTGATTGACGCCGGTCTGCCGCAGATGCTGGCCACCGCCAGCGAGCAGCTCAAAGCTGCCGAGGCCTCTCGCAACAAGCTGCTGCACTGCGGCACTCCCCAAGCCGAACCCGGCTGCCAGGTGGAGCAGCGCTATCTCGCCCAGGTCTCGCGAGGCAAGTCCAAAGAGGTGGTATTCGCCGAGATGCTCACCGGATTTCTCATGGCCGGGGCCGATCCCAAGCTCGTCCCTCCCACCCCGCACATGGTGGGCCTGAACCTGGTCATGGCCGAGGACTGGTACGTCCCCATGCACGATTTCTCCCTGCACATGCGCATGCTCAATTATCTGCATGAGCGCTATCCGCATGTGCACATCGCGCTGCACGCCGGCGAACTGGTGGAAGGCCTGGTGCCGCCCAGCGACTTGCAGTTTCACGTGCGCGATTCGATTGAGATCGGCCACGCCGAGCGCATCGGACACGGAGTGGACGTGATGAACGAGACCCGTCCCTTCGAGCTTATGCGCGAGATGGCCAAGCACAATGTGATGGTCGAGATCTGCCTGACCAGCAATGACGTCATCCTCGGCGTAAGTGGCAGGCAGCATCCGCTGGGCCAGTACATCCGCGCCGGTGTGCCGGTGGCGTTGGGCACGGATGACGAAGGTGTAGCGCGTTCCGACATGACCCACGAGTACCTGCGTGGCGCCCAGGACCAGGAGTTGAGCTATCTGCAATTGAAGAAGATGGCCCGCAGCAGTCTCGAACATGCGTTTGTTAGCGGCTCCAGCTTGTGGCGCGATGGAAACTCGTTCGTCATGGTGAAGGAATGTGCTTCCGGCAAAGCCAGTGATGAAAAGCCATCGGCAGCGTGCCAGAGATTTCTGGACGGCAGCGAGAAGGCGCGCCTGCAATGGAAGCTGGAAGCGCAGTTCCGGGAATTCGAAGCGCAGGCGCGGACGGCGCCGGCCGAAAACGCGCAACCGGCGTCAGTCAAGAAAAGCGCTGCGACTCGGTGAGGCTGATCTCCCGTCCTCAACTTCCAGGCTGAGGAGCTGCAGGCGGCTGGAGTAGCGGCGCGGTGCGCATCGGCGGCTTGGTGTTTTCTGGAGTCGGCGTCGTCGCCGGTTTGGGAGGCGCATACGGCGGCGGGTCTTGCGCGCTTTGCAGCCACGCCGTGTACCACAGGTTGCGCAGCATCTGTGCTCCAGCCGCCAGCCGATGACGAATGAAGTCGCGCGCCTCCGCAGTTCCTTCTCCGTCGAAGCCACCTGCTTTCTCCAGTTGGTAAACCTTCTCTACCAGCTGGTTCGAATCGCGCAGATAGGCGAGGTAATCCTGAAAGGGATCGGAAAGCTGCTGCGGCGTGGCGCTGACCAGATCGGCAAACTGCAACTGCTTCTGATTGGCGGCGACGAACACGCCCTCCATCTTCCAGTGCACCGTGTTCGCCGTGGTGTAGCCGTTGGGATTCGGTCCGACCCAGCCGTTATACTGCACCGTAGTGTGCAGAGGATTGGAACCATCGCCGACGTAGTGTCCCAGCCATCCCGCGTAGAAAATGGCGTCGCGCTCGGCGAACTCGGGGGTCCGGTGTTCGAGCAACGCATGCCGATATTCGCGAAAGGCAACCACCAGCCGCTCGTAAACTTCCATCGTGATGTAGGGTTGCAGGCCCACCTTTTCCGGCAGCAGGTAGTCTGGCTTGCCAGGCGTCTGCTCGCGCTTGGCATCCAGGGCGCGATAAAAGCTGTAGCGGTCAGGAGGAAGGGTCATGCCCTCGACGCGCTCCAGATTAATGAAGTGGTCCGGCTCCTGCGATAACTTCAGCGCCAACTCGGAGTGTTCCCGCCAGCGATCCGGCTCGGGGCCAAGATAGGCCAGCTGGTCGGCTGCATTGCGCAAGAAATCAGGGACGTCAGCCGGCAGCTTCTCCGCCGCTACACGGTTGATGGCGGCGTGTCCTTCGTTGCCCCAGGGCCACGCCGACGTGGCAACCAAAACCAGCGCCAGCAGGCAGCAGGTCAGGCGCATTCGCTTTCCAGGCATGGCTATTTCTGCGACTGAGCGGCGACGGCGCGAGCTGGCGCGGACGTTTCCAGCTTGGCGAGATTGGGCTCGAAGCAGCGCCGGCAGCGGGCCTCATACAATCCCGCAGCGCCCACCACGATCAGGTCTTCGCTGGCCACCAGGCGCTGCGTGTGCTTGGCCGGGTTGCCGCATTGCATGCAGATGGCAAGGGTCTTGGTGATTTCATCGGCTACGGCCAGCAGCTCCGGGATGGGATGGAAGGGGCGTCCGAGATAATCGGTATCCAGGCCCGCGATGATAATGCGTTTGCCCATGTCGGCCATCCGCACCACCAGGTCCACCAGTTCCATGCCCAGGAACTGGGCTTCATCAATGCCGATGACCTCGGTCCGCAAATCGAGCTTGGCTTCTATGTCAGCCGCATCGCGTACGCCGGTGGAACGGATCTTCAGGTCGCTATGGGAAACAATGTGGTCTTCCGAGTAGCGCTGGTCAATGCCCGGCTTGAAAATCTGCACCCGCTGGCGCGCAATCTCGGCCCGGCGCAAGCGGCGAATCAATTCCTCGCTCTTGCCGCTGAACATGGGCCCGCATACCACTTCGATCCAGCCGAGATTTCCCTTGGCCCAATTCATGGCAGACCAGCCGCTTGCGTTTGCGCCAGCGGTTCTGTAGTGAGAGGCGCATCCGCGACAGCGTAGCGCTCGCGCAAATATGCCTTTAAGCCCTCGAAGCTCATGAACACTTCCGTGGCGCAACCCAGCATCCAACCGCTCACCGCCGCGACTGGCATGGCGGAAACCAGGTAGACCGGAATGCCGTGCCGATGCGCGAACGAAAGCTCCGCCTGGGTGCCGGCGCCGCGCGTGGCGAAGTCGTCCCAATAGGCCACGATGTAGTCGGTGCGATGCTCAATCCAGTCGAGGTCGTAAGCGATGATTTTGCGCATAACCTGCTGGAAGCGCGGCAAGTCGGAATGCTTCCAGGCGCGGAAGTTGCGCTGTTCGTTATCGCTGAGGTCCTTCCGTTCATCGTTGGCGGGGTCGTAAACCTCGTGTCCCAGCGACTTCAGGAAAGGCGCCAGCTCGGCCCGCCAGGCCTTGCCACGGTCGGGAGAGAGTTCGATGGAGCCCGATAGATAAACCAGCATGGTGGACAGTGATTCTCTTCTGTGTCGCGAGAAACGTCAACCCGTCGGTCTGTGAAAGCTGAGGAAATCTCGGCCGATACTCAACGAACGCAGTGAGATTAGCCGTAGGTGCCCAAGCCTTACCCGCTGGCCCCCATCATCACGATCGGCGACGTGGGCTTGTCGGAGCCGGCTTCATTTTCCACCGTAATGGCGAACGCCTTGGCCTCAACCCCGGCAGGCATCTTTTGGTCCATCATGATCGCGCTGCCATGCTCATCGGGTTTGAAGACGCCAGCGGCGATGGGCGCGCCCTGCGCCGGAATGATCCACAATTCGTAGGCCTTGCCCTCCGGCACCGGAGGCAGGTTGCTGGCCATGAACATCATGCGTCTCTGCGACGGGCTGAAGATGGCGGTGCCGCTGGGCTGTCTGGGCGCCTTCTGGGGATTGAGCGAGACATGCACCGCGTCCGGCGAGGTCAGCAGCCTGAGGTTCTGGTTCAGCCGGTCGAGTTGCACTGCCTGGTCCTGGTTGCGATTGCTGAGTTCGGCGAGCTGATCGTTCATCTGCCGATTGCTGCGCCACATGGTAACCGCAACCAGAAGCAACGCGACTGCGGCCAGCGCCGGAACCCACGCCCACCACAAGCTGCGTCGCGGAACTTCCACCGGCGCCGGCGCCCGCTCACCTCTCGGCTCGGCCGCGATCGCGCGCATCAGCCGCTCCTTGCTGCGCGCCGGAGGCTGGGGCCCGCTGCTCGACAAGCCCAGGAGACCAAGATCGCTGCGCAACCCCTGCAATTCGCGACGGCAAGCGGCGCACGTGTCGAGGTGCTCCTCCAGTTCCTGGCGTCCGCTGCCGGTCAGTTCGCCCAACGCGTAGAGCGCCAGGTCATCGGCGAATTGTTCGTGCGTTCTCATCAGCTTGTCGTCATCCCGCAAACCGGGCGCGTAACTGCTGCAATCCACTGCGAATGCGCGTTTTGATTGTACCCAGCGGCTCGCCCGTCTTCTCCGCAATTTCGGTATGGGTGAGGCCCTGGAAAAACGCCAACTCCATCGCAGTGCGCTGGTCTGAACTCATCTCCTGCAGCGCAGTGCGAATTTTTTCGATCACCAGCGCGCGCTCCGTCTCGTCCCGCAAATCCGGCCCGCCGGCAATCACGCATTCTTCGATGTCGGTCTCCGGACGCCGCTGCCGCAGGCGGTCGATCGAGCGATGGCGGGTAATCACCGCCAGCCACGCCGCCAGGCTGCCCCGGCTGGCATCGAAGGCGTCGGGCTTCCGCCAGAGCTGCAGGAATACGTCCTGCAGCACGTCCTCCGCGCCCGCCGCATCCTGCAACACCCGCAACGCCACCGCATAAACTACCTTGGAGTAGCGGTCGTAAAGCTCGGACATGGCCTGCTGATCGCCGGCGCGGATGCGCGCCACCAGACGCATCTCGTCTACCGCGTCTTTGCGCGCCGGGCTCTTTTCGGCAGGTTCCATACAGTATTACGATGCAATGCGGCCGGCAGATTGTTTCCGCCGGCAAGCCACCCAAAAAATCAGTGCCCAAGAAATTGAAGCGGTGTAAAATCCGTGCGCCGCGCTGCCTTCGTAAACGAGGTAGCAAACGGAAACCACGAGAACATATCAGCAAAACGCTTCCGTGGACAACTGGCAGGACGGGCGAAGTTCAGGATTTTCGTTTTGATCTCAGGGTTCGATGATCACCTGCGTTGTGGCGCAAGCACTTGCCTGGTGGATTTCCGTTTGTAATTCAAACAGGAGAGACCCAATCATGAAGAAGTTCCTTGCAACGTTGGTAATGACCCTGGTGGTAGTCGGTTGCGCCCTGCCTGCCGCGCTGGCCGCGCCTGCGCAGCCCACAAACGCCCCTGCCGGCGAGCCGTCGCTTTACACCCGCCTCGGCGGCTACGATGCCCTGGTTGCCGTCACCAACGATTTCATCGGCCGGCTGGCCACCGACCCCCAACTGGCGAAGTTCTTTACCGGACTGAATGACACTTCCAAGAAGAGAGTCACCGCCCACGTCATTGATTTTCTCTGTGTGGCCACCGGCGGGCCCTGCATCTACACCGGACAGGACATGAAGACCGCTCACGCCGGTCTGCACATCACCGATGCGGAGTGGAATATCTCGGCCGCCCACCTCACCGAAACGCTCAACAAGTTCAAGGTCCCGCAGAAGGAACAGGGCGAAGTGATGGCCGCCATCACCGGCCTGAAGAGCCAGATCGTGGGACAGTAGAAAGCAGTTGTCAGTGGTCAGTAAAAACAGTGGTCAGTTGTCAGTTCCTGGTCGTCAATTGTCGCCCTCCGATAACTGGCAACTGGCCACTGCTTTTCTTTTTCTGACAACTGGCAACTGACAACTGGCTACTGTTTCCTCCGCTCCTGCATCTCCCGCAGCATCTCCTCGCGCGTGCTTTCCGGCAATACGCCGCGAATCGCGGGGAAGATCACTTCTTCCTCCATCTGCAGATGCGCGCGGAAGACCTCGTCGAGGGCCTTGGTGATGGCGCACATCTCGCCGCCCACTTCGTACAGTGTGTCGGGATTGTTTTTCACCAGCACCAGCAGAGGCAGCAGGCGTTCCAGCAATTCGTCAATTGCCTGATGCTGGTCGCCCATGGCCAGCAGCGCGTGTCGGACCCGCTCATCGGCTGCCGGGCGCAGGCGAGGTTCCAGCGTCTGGTCTTCATCCGCCTCGTGCAGAGGCAGTGCGACGCCGTAGTAGCGGTGGACGCCCTCCGCCGCCTGGCGAATCTCATCGGGCGTGGCGCCTTGCGCATGTGCCAACTTGACCGCGACTGCGGTGAAGTGACGAATCCGTTGATGGCAACCGACCAGCAGATCGACTGCGTCTTCGCTCTTGCCTTCCTGCGGAGAAGTGAGCGGCGAAATCTGGTTCAACATGTGCTCCCATTATCGCGCAGAAACGGGGGACGGGTTCCGCGCAATACCCTGTTTGTCGCCGGGGTGTCCATTTGTCATCCTGAGCGAAGTGAGGTCGCGGCAGCGGCCGAACGCAGTCGAAGGACCCCTTATTGGGCTTTATCACCTTCTGATCCTCCTGTTATTCACGTCGAAATGGATGTAAGCTAAGCCCATTCCTGGCCCTGCATGCCACGTCCTCTCCGCAACGCGCTGCTTCCCATCATTCTGACATTGCTGTGCCTCGCCTGCCCGATAGCCTGGGCGGAAACCGGCATCCTTGTGCTGCACGTAAAGGACGTCCACCAGCATCCGATTGCTGGCCTGGAGATTGGAGTCGAGGGCGACGGCGGATCAGCCGTCACGGATTCGAAGGGGGAAGCTCGCGTCAGATTGGCGCCACAAACGAAGGTTGGGAGCTGGGTCTTTTTGCAGATTGTGAAGTCTCCCTCGGGCAAAGATCTGGCGATGGTCTCGCCTTGGGACTACCGAGCGCAGGTCCCTTCATTCGAGAATGAGTCGGGCAACTTCGTCGGGAGTGGTGGTGGTTCAGCTTGGCGACCGCGCAGGCATTGCTGAGCGGCACGGTTCTGAAAGCGGCGGTGCAGCAGATCAACAAGGCGAACGCTCCCAAGAGCGCCGACAAGCAGGCCACGCCAGAAAATCCGAAAGCGAACCTCGAAGCTGTCGCCAAACAGTACGGTCTCAGCCCCGACGATCTGGACAAAGCCATAAAAGCCTGGGGCGCGAAAACCACCGACCCGTACGACGCGGGACTGGCAGCGCTGTATGAACGAAATTACAACAAGGCTACTACTGATCTCCAAGACTCGTTGAAGCAACGAGAGGAGAAATTAGCAGCGGACCAAGCAGCGGATCAGAAGGCCGTAGCTGATGCCGCGCGTTTTCTGGGACAATCACTCTTCCAGCAAGGCAGGTACAAGGAATCGGCGGTCGCCTATCAGCGTTGCCTGCAAATCCGACCAGATGACGCAGCGGTTCTAAACAACACTGCCCTCAGTTTGACAGGCGCAGGCGATTACGCGGGAGCCGAGCCGCTTTACCGGCGTGCTTTGGCGATCAACGAGAAAGCGCTGGTGCCGGATCATCCGGATGTGGCGACAGACCTAAGCAACCTGGCTGACTTGCTTCAGCAAAAAGGCGACTACGATGGAGCCGAGCCGCTCCTGCGGCGAGCGCTCGCGATTGACGAGAAAACGCTGGGGCCGGATCATCCGGACGTAGCAACGATTCTTAATAACTTGGGCGAGCTGCTTCGGGACAAAGGCGATTACGCCCGAGCCGAGCCACTTATACGGCAGGCGCTGAGGATTGGCGAAAAAACGCTGGGGCCGGACCACCCGGATGTGGCGATACGCCTCAACAATCTGGCTGAACTTCTTGAGGCGAAACGCGACTACGCTGGAGCCGAGTCGCTTTACCGGCGGGCTCTCGCGATCGACGAAAAATCGCTGGGGCCAGATCACCCGGTTGTAGCAACGATGCTCAACAACCTGGGTGATCTACTTCGGGAAAAAGGCGACTACGCGGCAGCCGAGCCGCTTGATCGCCGTGCCTTGGAGATACGGGAGAAATCGCTGGGGCCGGATCACCCGGATGTAGCGAGCAGCCTCAACAATCTGGCCTTGCTGCTCAAGAAAAAAGGCGACTACGCTGCAGCCGAGCCTCTGTACCGCAGGGCGCTGACGATTGATGAAAAAGCGCTGGGGCCGGATCACCCGGTCGTCGCATCGAACCTCAACAACCTGGCCTTGCTGCTTGAGACAAAGGGCGACTACGCCGGAGCCGAGCCGCTTTTGCGGCGCGCTGTGGCGATCGACGAAAAGGCCCTGGGGCCGGATCACCCGAAAACACGGCTGCACCAAGCGAACTTGGATGATCTTCTCCAGAAATCCGCCCAGGCCGCCGCGCCGAAAGCGAAGAACTGAGCCGTCCCGACTGCAATACTCCAGTCCCGCCGCGCGGGACGAAAGAGCGTAGCCCAGCGATTCATCGCTGGGTATGAGTTCAATTGCGGGCTGAGTCCCGTAGGGACGGCAGAGGTTCACACTTCCACTCGCATGCACACCAATGCTCCAGTCCCGCCGCGCGGGACGAAATAAGAAAGCCCACCGCCCTTCGACTGCGCTCAGGGCATGCTTTCAGCGGTGGGAAGGCTGTCTTTCCACAAGTCGAGTGCCTCGGGCACGGCACAAGAGCGGAGGAAGGAAAATTGTGTCGTCCCCGGGGGACTCGGGTTTCTAATTCTTGCCTACCCACCGTTGAAACGGTGGGCTTTCTTATGCCGTCCCGCGGGGCGGGACTGGCGCGCGGGCGGTGCCGGCAGGGTATGCGGCGCAATATTGCACGCACTCCGCGCGAGATGCACGAGTGCCGCCCCTGCCGGGGCTGATGCCTCAATAACCAGCGCACCCAGCGCTATCCACCCCAACCCGCGCAAACACCGCGCGGGTTGGGGACCCCGTTCGCGCTGGGCTGTCTTGAGTCATCCCGCAAGGCGGGACTTGTGCCGGCATTGCATGCGGCACATCGTGCCGTACAATACCGCAAATCTGTCGCCCCTGCCGGGGCTCCGAGAATAAAGTCATTTGGTTGCCCACTGCTCCCGCAGTGGGCTAATCAGTTTCGTCCCGCAAGCTGGACTATGGTAACCACAAATAAGTTACATTTGTACCTTGACATTGGTTACCTTAACGGCTACTCTGGGGCCAGCGCAACACGCCATTCCTTTCGCGTGTCGCGTGCTTGCACTGAACCTTGTTTGTTGAGGTGCGAGCAATGGGTAGGCCGCCTTGCCACTGGGCAATTTCCTCCGGCGGACACCATGCGCCCAAATCCCGAGAAGAGCAGGGTCGCCGCTCCGCGGCTCAACTCAATTTCGCACTTGCCCCGGGGCTTGCGCCCCGGGCTCACCCCACCGTCGCCGCCGCGCGGCTGGATTGGCGGCGCAACTCCCTTGTTGCGAGGACTTTGCCTGTAACTCCTTTGCTGGCAGGACTTTGCGAGAATTGGCGCAAGTTGTTGAAAATGCGCCACTTGGCGGAAGAACTAAGTCCAATCATTCCAGGACTTTACGGCCAAAGTCCTGCAAACAAGGACTTTGCAAAAGCAATAATTTTTCTCTACGAGGAAACCTTCCATGCCATATCCAACTTGTGAACACGTCATGAGCAGCGGCATCCGTTGTGGCTCGCCTCCTGAGCGGGGCCAATCCCACTGCTACTACCATCACTCCGTCAAGACGCTGCTGCCCAAGCGCTTTGTCACCCGCGAGAGCTTTCGCAACGAGCGGGACCATGGCGTCCGCATGTTCCCCATGCCGCTGCTGGAGGACGCGACCTCTATCCAGACGGCCTTGATGCAGGTCATCCACGCCTGCTGGAAGGCGCTATCGCTCCTATTGGCGCGCGTGTAGTGCTGTCCGCGCTGCGCACCGCGCAACGCAACCTGCCGGCCTTTAAGCTGGAGATGGCCGCTACTGGCACGGAGCGCGAGTTGCCCAGCGACGCCGCCCTGACCGCGGAAATGAAGTGGCGGAACCGGGCGGACGATGAGCAGTCAAGCTCCAAACTCCTGACCACGGTTTCTCCCGCGAATAGAAACGGCGATCTCGGGCAAGGAACGCCGAAGGTGCTTGCGCCCACGACGGAGGAGCTGGAAGCCGCGGCGTTGGAAGAAGCGCGGGCGAAAGCAGCGGTGAAGGAGGCGGCGGCGGCGAGGCGGGCGCGATTTGTGCCGGCGCCAGTGGACAGCCCCAGCCCAACCGCGCAAAGCAATATGCCAGTGCCGCTGCCGCCTAAAAAGAAGCCGGAGGTGGCCGCCTCTCGGGCGTTGCTGAGGCGGTCCAAGAGAAGATCGTGAGACAGTGGCAGAAAGCTGGTGGCCGGCGACCAGATCAAGCTCCGCTTCGCTCCGGTCAGGATGACAGCTGCAATTGGGTCAAGGGGCGCAGGTCGCGCCCGTGCCAGCTCAGGGCAGGCGCTGGGCCAATCCTGGCAGCGCTTTCATCAGGTCGTTGTAGATCACGACCACGAAGAACAGCAGCAGAAAGACGAACGCGGTCTGATAAATGCGCTCTTTGATGCGGATGCTGATGTCGCGGCGCATGATGGTTTCGACAGCGAGCATCAGGATCATGCCGCCGTCGAGAATGGGAATGGGCAGCAGGTTGAAGATGCCGAGGTTGAGACTGATCATGGCCATCAGGATGAGCAGCGGGATCCATCCGGGCTGGCGGGCGGCGTCGCCGGAAGCGCGCGCGATGCCGATCGGTCCTTCCATCTGCTTGATGGAAACCTTGTGCTCGAGCATTTTGTGGACCAGGTCCACGATCAGCAGCGAATACTTCTTGTTTTCATCGAGGGAACGGCTCAGCGCCTGCGCGAAAGGCAGCTTGTCAACGTGGACCGGCTGGGAATGGAAGCCCAGACGAAAAGCCTTGCGACCGTTGTCCTCGGTCTGCACCGGAGTGATGGTGAAATGCAAGGGCTTGCCGTCGCGGACGGCGGTGACGTCCACCGGCCTGCTGCCGTTCTGCTGGAGAAAGCTGATTACCGAGAGCAGGGAACGCATCGGGACGCCGTTGACGGCCACGATGTCGTCTCCGAGTTTCAGGCCCGCTTTGGTTGCAGGCATGTCGGGCTCAAGCTCGGTCACGATGATGGGCTCGTCCGGCAGCCAGCCAATGGAGCCGAACTGGTCCGAGCCGTCGGTCTCGGGCTGGATACTCTTTTCCAGAATTTGGTTACCACGCTGGAGGGCGACGTCAACCGGCTGCTTGGAGCCGACCATCAGCTTCAGCATTACGTCTTCCCAGGTGGGATTCTGCTCGCTCTCGATGCGCACAATGCGATCGCCCTGCTGGACGCCGGCTTTTGCGGCGGGCGAGTTTTCCAGGACCCATCCCACCACCGCGGGCTGCTCAAGGTACAGGGGATGCTCGTAACGCACCATGAAAACGCCGGTCAGAAGGGCGATGGCGAGGAAGATGTTCATCGCCGGGCCGGCAATGGCAATCACGAAGCGCTGCCAGCGCGGGTGCGACATGAACTCGTCGGGTGCTCCGCTGCGCGATTCCAGCGGGTTCTCGCCGGCCATCTTGACGTAGCCGCCCAGGGGCAGAGCGCTGATGCGGTAATCGGTTCCACCGCGGCGGAAGCCGGTCAGGCGTTTGCCGAAGCCGAGGGAGAACACGTCCACGCGGACGCCAAACCACTTCGCGGCGGCATAGTGGCCGAGCTCGTGCACCAGGATCATGATGCCGAGCACGACGGCCATGGAAACCACCGCTATCAGAAACGATTCCATAAACCTCTTTGCGTGGGGGAGCTACTTGTGCCGCGTCGCCGAAGGCGTTTGCGCAACGGTGTCTCTGGGGCCCACATTTTGGATGCGGTTGCGGGCCCTGCGGCGCGCGTCAGCATCAATGTTCAATACCTGCGATATAGATTCGGGAACCTGCGCCGGCGTTTCACCAACTACTGCCTCTATTGTAGCCGGAATTTCCAGAAAGCCGATACTACCTTCGAGGAATGCCGCCACCGCGACTTCGTCGGCGGCGTTGAGAGCAATCGTTTTCGCGCCCCCTGCTTCGACTGCTTCGTAGGCCAAACGTAAGCAGGGAAATTTTTCGAGGTCAGGGGGAGCGAAGTCCAGACGCCGCAGTTCTTGGACCGGGAAGCGCAGGTCGGACTCGATGCGGTCAGGATACGCAAGGGCATACAGGATCGGCAGCCGCATGTCGGTCACGGAGAGCTGGGCCAGGAGGCTGCCATCTACGAACTCGACCATGGAGTGAATGGTGCTCTGGGGATGAACCAGCACGCTTACCTGGCTGGGCGGCATATCGAACAGCCGGCACGCCTCGATCACTTCGAACCCCTTGTTCATCAGCGTTGCGGAATCAATCGTGATGCGCTTGCCCATCTTCCAGGTGGGGTGATTCAGCGCCTGCTCGACGGTGATGTTCGCGAAGTCTTGCGGCGGAGTGTTCAGGAACGGGCCA
This sequence comes from uncultured Acidobacteriaceae bacterium, assembly GCA_963843005.1. Lineage (GTDB taxonomy): Bacteria > Acidobacteriota > Terriglobia > Terriglobales > Acidobacteriaceae > Bog-257. Next base: position 160,537 of record CAWJIW010000020.1, read on the forward strand.
CCCGAGGCAGTCAGCCAGACGCGGTGTACCTCATCGCGGCGTCCGCCCCGCATGCACTGATGAATGGCGTTGTGTTCGCTGTCAATGGGCAGCAGCGGCTTGCCCTGCTTGCGGGCCTCGGCGGTAATCAGGTCGCCGGCCGCGACCAGGCACTCTTTGTTGGCCAGGCCGACTGTCTTGCCGGCTTTGACAGCCTCATACGTGGCTTCGAGCCCGGCGACGCCCACGATGGCGCTCACCACGAAGTCGGCATCAGGATGCGTGGAGACTTTCACCGAACCGGCGGAACCGTGTGCCACGGCGATTGCGTTAGCCAGGCCGGCTTTCTTCAGCTTGCCTTGCAGCTGATCGCCAGCCTCCGCCGAGGCCATCGAGATAATTTGAGGCTGCCAGCGGCGGGCCTGCTCAAACGCGAGCTCCACGTTGTTACCGGCAGCCATGCTTACCACCGAAAACAGGTCTGGGAAACTCTCTACGATGTCGAGCGTGCTCCTGCCGATGGAGCCGGTGGAACCGAGAATGGCGATTCGTTTCATCACGCGTCAGAACGTATCCGTCGGCAACGCAATCCAGCGAAGGTATCTACCCAGCACTTCGAGGTAGAAGAAGCAACCGACCGGAGCGGCGAACAGCAGGGCATCAATCCGATCGAGGATGCCGCCGTGTCCAGGCAACAGCGTACCCGAATCCTTGACGTCTCCGCCGCGTTTCAACATGGACTCCACCAGGTCGCCAAGTTGCGCGGCTACGTTGACGGAGATCGCGAAGGCAATGACACTCAGGATGGGAACCCGGGACGGAGCGGCAGAAGGATACAGCGACCCCATCGGCGAGAGCAAGTGAATGTGCTGCAGCGCCAGGGAAATGGGATGCAGGTAGCGAAACAGCAGCATGGCGACCAGCACGGCTGCGATGGCGGACGCGATGGTGCCTTCCCAGGTCTTGCCGGGGCTGATGCGAGGGGCCAGCTTGCGCTTGCCGATCGCACGCCCGACGTAATATGCCGCCGTGTCGCCCGTCCAAACCAGCAGCAGGACGTAAAGCAGAAAGAGCGCGCCGTTGGAATACGAGCGCAACAAGACCATGGACGCCAGGGAAAGTCCGATATAGGGCAACAGCAGAAACGACGCAGCCGCATCGGACAGCGATTGCGACAGCGGATCGCGCCGCATGCCCGCCACCATCAGGATGAAAGGCGATGCAATGATCAGCAGCAACGCCACCGAGGCGATCGAGGCCACGGTGAGCGACAACGCCAGCCCGTAATTGCTGCTGATCATCTGTCCCGCGGAAAAGGTCACGAGGAAGATGCAGAACAGAAAGAGGTAAGAGAGGCGACGAAACGGCCGGACGCCGTTGGCTTCCGCAACGTCGAGATATTCGCGTGACGCCAGCAGGGCGATCAGGAACACCAGCAGGGCGAACAGCCAGAGCGGTGCCCGGAACAGCGCGATCACGACCAGGGGGATTAGAACCAGTGCGGTCAGGACCCGTTTCACGAGACGCTTCCGTTGTCGCTGACCAGTCCACCGAAGCGCCGCTCGCGTTTCTGGAAGGCCTCCACGGCTTCGAGCAACTGCGCCCCGCGAAAGTCGGGCCACAGCGTCTCGGTGACGTAGATCTCGGAGTAGGCAACCTGCCAGAGCAGGAAATTGCTGAGCCGCATCTCACCGCTGGTCCGAATGACGAGATCGAGTTCGGGCAGGCCATGGGTGTAGAGATGCCGCGCGATCGATTTCTCGTCGACTTTCAGGTGCTCGACCCCGCCATTGCGCGAGGCCTCGCGGAACAGCGCATTGAAGCAATCGACCAGTTCCGTCCGCGAGCCGTAGTTGAGCGCCAGCGTCAGGACCATACCGGTGTTCTTCTCGGTCATCTCGCGCGCCCACGCCATGCGCTCCTGCACTTCCTGCGGCAGTTCCTGCTGCCGGCCGATATATTGCAGGCGGATATTGTTCTCCATCAGGGTGGGCAATTCCATCTTGAGATAGCGTCGCAGCAGGTCCATCAAGAAGCCGATTTCAGACTTTGGACGCTTCCAATTCTCCACCGAAAACGAATAGAGAGTCAGGGCGGGGATACCCACGCGAGCGGCAGTCTCAACCGTCGAGCGCACCGCAGCCACGCCGGCGCGATGCCCCGCGATGCGGGGCAAATGGCGGCGTTTGGCCCAGCGGCCGTTTCCGTCCATGATGATGGCGATGTGATGAGGGAGCCGCTCCGGATCGAGGCGGGAGTAGATCTCAACCTCTTTGCGGTTCAGCCCGGCGGGCACTTTAGCGCGCAAAGCGTACCTCTAACCAATCTTGAAAGTAGCATACGACCCACGGGCTTGCAACGAAACCCCAGTTGCTCCCCTAGCGGAGAGAAGCGGTATTCTGGGCCATGGGTATATAACCCCGAGTTCTGCTGTACTGACCCTAATCGGCGTCATGAGGTGGCGCCGTGCGACTTAAACGGGACGCACCTCGCCACGAACCTATTCGGGGATGATCGGGGTTACTTTCTGATGGGGCGCCAAGAAAACGCCGAGGCATTGAGCCTCGGCATCTTCCGGTCGGCATGGGTTCACGCGGGTTCCGCTCTCCGCACGCGCCCGATTTGCGCGCGTATCGGGGCGGACTTAACCGCGCAGGGTGGAGCTTGGCAAAGCTGCGGCCGTAGCAGGTTCGCCTTACGCGCCGCGACGCGGATGTTCAACCATGTCGCGGACCTGGGCGAGCACGCTCGACAACTGCATGGCGTTCAGCTTCGAGGTGAACTCAACCAGCTCGGCGAGAAATGGCTCGGCGAGCAAGTCGTTGATCTCCTCCTGACGCGAAGGCCCACAGGCGCGCAGCAGATCGGGCACGCTCACTTCAAGCGCCGCTGCCAGTCTGGCAAGCGAGGACAAGGTCGGCGTGGCCTTTCTGTTCTCGATCTTGGAAACGTAGGTGCGCGGGACGCCCATGCGCAGGGCCAGTTGACGCTGGCTGAGCCCACTGCGCTGTCGCAGGCTGCGAATTGCGATCGCCACCACTACCTCCGAGCCGCCCGAGGTTTCTGGCTCTACTGCGGGCAAAGGCTGCGTGAGGATGGGCTCTGGTTCGTCCTCTTCCAGCGACGTGCGGCAACGACGGCACAAATTGTTAGCGGTTTTGAACTGGACGAGATGACAATGGTCGCACCTCATCACTTCGCGGGAGTCCACCGGCGCGAGTGTCGTGGCCATTTGGGTTGCAGGAGTGCCAGAGCAGGCACCGCGTTCAACTTATGCGTAACTCTGCGGCATTCCTCTGCTAGAGTCAAGGGCATTGTGGGACGAAAACCAATAAAAGTTGTGCAAAATCCGCAGGCGCATGAAAGGCAGGCGGATGAAAACCAGCAAAAAGCGGGAGAAACAGGGAATGGAGCGTTCCGAAGCATGGTGTTTACTAACTGAGTTCACCCAGTCAGAAAGTTTGCGCAAACATGCCCTGGCCGTGGAAGCGTGCCTGCGCGCTTACGCCCGGAAGTTTGACGAAGACGAGGAGCTATGGGGGGTGGTGGGGCTCATCCACGACTTTGATTACGAGAAGTATCCTAGCCTGGACGATCACCCATACAAAGGAAACGAAATCCTCACGGAGCGCGGTGTTGCCGAAGATATCCGCCGCGCCGTCATGTCACACGCCGACTACACCGGCGTGACCCGCGACTCCAATCTGGAGAAAGCGCTGTTTGCTTGCGACGAACTGGCGGGCTTCATCACTGCGACGGCGCTGGTGAAACCCAATAAGTCTCTGGCCGAGGTGGACGCTAAATCCGTGCGCAAGCGGATGAAGGACAAAGCCTTCGCCCGTTCCGTCAGCCGGGAGGACATTATCAACGGCGCGGCTGGGCTGAGTGTGGATCTCGATGAGCACATTACGTTTTGTATCGAGGCGATGAAGAGCATCGCGGGTGAGTTGGGTTTGGAGGGCAAGGATCGGCAGTCATCCCCTGAAGGCCAAACCTATGCATGACAAGCGCACCACTATTCTGTTTCTGCTGGCTTTGCTGTTGATTGTGCTGGGGTTCACATATGTCATCACCGAGCCATTTCTAAAGCCCTTCGCGTTTGCCATCATCCTTGCAGTGGTTTTTTACCCGGTGCACGAGCGTATTTTGGGTTGGACCAAACACCGGCCAGGCACCGCTGCCTTACTGTCCACGCTGCTTCTCATACTTCTGTTCGGCGTACCGGGATTCATCATAGCCACTCTGGCTGCCGAGGAGGCATTAACGGCTGCGCATTATGTGGGCCGCAGGACCGCGGAGGAGGGGGGGCTCAGCTCGTTTGCCCTCGCGTTGGCTGATCGCCCGCTTAAATTCATCGGCCACTGGGTGGATCTGTCGCAATACAACGTCAAAGACATCATCATCTCCCACGCGCAGAAAGCCAGCGGCTGGATGGTCGGGGTTGGAGCGAGCATTCTGAGCAACCTGGCGGGCTTGGTCACCAGCGCCCTCATTACTTTCGTGGTCGTGTTCTTCCTGTTTCGTGATGGCAAAGACTGGGCGTACCGCGCGGGAAACCTCATCCCCCTGACTCCGGCCCAGGTTGCGCGGCTCTATCGAAACATCTCCGACACCATCATCGCCAACGTGTACGGAATTCTCTCCGTGGGAGTGGCGCAAGGCGTGGTCGTTGGGATCGGCATGCGCATCGTCGGTATGCAATCGTCACTGTTGCTGGGGCTTGCTGCCGGCTTTGCCTCGATCATTCCGGTGGTGGGGTCGGCCTTGATCTGGGGAAGCGTCGGGATCTACTTGCTGGTGACCGCTCCGCTGTGGAAGGGCATTTTCTTGCTGGTTTGGGGCGCCGTGCTGGCAAGCAGCATCGACAACATTATCCGGCCCTGGGTTGTGGGCGGGCGGGTGGAATTGCATCCGCTGGTGCTGCTCTTCTTTATTTTTGGAGGCGTGGAGGCTTTTGGGTTCCTGGGACTATTTCTGGGCCCCGTCGTAGCCTCAGTTCTGGTCGCGCTCTTCGATATCTTGCGTGAGGAACTGAATGAGCCGAGCGGATTGTAGGCCGGAGCTGCGGGTTGAATGGCTAGTCGCTGGTGAGTGGCGCGTACAGTTCGCCTTCCTTGCGCTCACCGATGTCTTTCAGTGCTCCGACAGCGTACTGCTGGAAGTGCGGCGAGTTCCGATGCGCCGCGAGGGCGTCATCGTTGCGATATTGCTCGTAAAGGAAAAAGCGCCGCGAATCCGTCTTGTGGCGATGGACGATGTACATCAGGCAGCCCGGCTCCAGCCGCGAAGCAGTCTGAAGCTTGGCGAAAATCTGCGCTACCTCGTCCTCATGTCCGGGCTCTGCGACCCACGTCACTGCCAGTACGACCATTTCGTCCTCCGCGTACTATTTGGCTGCTCCGCTCAATGCATTGAGCGTCTTCGTGAATTCCGGGACAAACATCGTCTGCTCGCGGTCGGGACCAGTGGAAACGATTCCGACTTTCGCGCCCGATTGTTGCTCAACGAAATCCAGATAGCGCCGGGCCTTCTCCGGCAGCCGCTCGTAGCTGTCGATGCCGAACGTGCTGGTCTGCCAGCCCGGCAGCTTGGTATAGATGGGCTCGATCTTCTCGTAGCCGGATGCCTGCGCGGGAATCTCCTGCGTTTCCTTGCCGTCGACTCTATAGGCGACGCAGACGGGAACCTCTGCCTGTTCGTCGAGCACATCGAGCTTGGTCACTACCAGCCAACTTGTGCCGTTGATCATGTTGGAGTAACGGAGAAGGGGCAGGTCAAGCCAGCCGGTGCGGCGCGGGCGCCCGGTCACGGCCCCGAATTCGTTTCCTTTCCTGCGCAGGGCCTCGCCGACCTCCTCCTTCAACTCGGTCGGAAACGGCCCCCCGCCCACGCGTGTGCAATAGGCCTTGGTTACGCCGATCACCGTGTCAATGGCAGTCGGAGGCACGCCCGTACCGGTCGCCGCTCCGCCGGAGGTCGCGCTCGACGAGGTCACGAAAGGATAGGTCCCATGATCAATGTCAAGCATGGTACCTTGGGCGCCTTCGAACATGACCGATTCGCCGTCTGCGATTGCGCGGTTCAGCAACAGCGCCGTATCGGTGACGAACGGCGCCACCCGATCGGCGATCTCGGCGTAGTCGGTGTACATCTTGTCCGGATCCAGAGGCTCGCTATTGAAGAGCGCATGCGCAATCGTGTTCTTCTCGCGGCAGGCGTTCTCGATGTGCTTCTGCAGCAGCTTCTTGTCAAGCAGGTCCTGCACCCGAAGGCCGCTACGCGCCATCTTGTCCTCGTAGGTGGGACCGATGCCGCGCGACGTCGTGCCGATCTTCACCCGTCCGGGAGCATTCTCCGACGCCAGTTCGATCAGGCGGTGGTAGGGAAGGATTACATGGGCGCGGTTGCTGACGAACAGATTGCCGTCCACATGCACACCGGTTGCCCGCAATGCGTCCACCTCCTTCATGAAGGCAAAGGGATCCAGCACCACGCCGTTGCCGATTACGCCGCGGCATCCCTGGCGCAGCACCCCGCAGGGAATGAGCTGAAGGATGAATTTCTTGCCCTTGATCGTGACGGTGTGGCCGGCATTGTGGCCACCCGAATACCGCGCAACCACGTTGAAGCGTTCCGAGAGAACGTCAACGATCTTGCCTTTACCTTCGTCGCCCCATTGCGCGCCGACGATCACCGCCGTCTTGCCCGTTTTCAACTTGCTACTCCATCCACGATGGCCGCCAAGTCAAGCGGCCAGATTTCCGCACAACTCGCCTCGTTTTGCGAACTAGGACCTGTATTCGGGGAAATTAATATGAGACGGGCTGTACCTACGAATCTTACAGTTTCAGCTTGCGGCGGCGCAATGGCAGCAAACCGAGGAAACGGCTTTGCCGGCCGTAAACTAGGACGGAATGCCCGAACTTCCTGAGGTTGAAACCATTGCCCGTGGCCTTGATCGCCGGATTGCTGGTGACACCATCGAGTCGGTATGGTTGGGCGAAAAGCCTGAACCGCTGAAGTCCTCAGCCGCAGAAATCGTTTCCGTGCTGGAGCGCGCTCGCATCGTGCGGGTACGTCGCGTGGGTAAGCACATCGTCTTCGATCTGGAGCGCTCCAGCCGAAACCGTCGAAAATCCACAATACTTCTTGGACAGTGGGTCGTACATCTCGGGATGACCGGCCGCCTGCTGACCGCATCTCCTGACACCCAGACCGCTAAGCACACGCACGCCGTTCTAAAGCTGGCGTCAGGACGCGAAGTGCGCTTTGTTGACCCGCGGCGTTTCGGACGTCTGGCAGTCGTAAGAATCGAGGCACAAAACTCAGCAGGGTTCGCCTCCCCCGGTGACGAGCCATTAGAGTCCCAGAGCGAGCGTTTTGTTGCGCTTTTTCACGGCCGCAAAACTCCCATCAAGAGTGCCTTGCTCAATCAAAAGCTGCTCAGTGGCGTAGGGAACATTTATGCTGACGAATCGCTGTTTCGCGCCGGGATTCGGCCCCGCCGCCGCACGGCGTCACTGACCCGCGCGGAGTTGCGCAAGCTTCACGCTTGCGTGCAGGAAGTGCTGCACGAGGCGATCGACCTGGGCGGCTCCTCGGTCAGCGACTATGTTGATGCAGAGGGGCGGGAGGGGTTCTTCCAGTTGCGGCATCGGGTCTACGGTCGCGAAGGAGAACCGTGCCTGGTGTGCGGTACGGCGGTCAAAAGGGTTATTATCGCGGGACGCAGTAGTCATTACTGCCCTCGGTGCCAGAAGTGAAGGGCAAGTTCATCAATCAAGAGGGACCTAGAGGCTGATCATGCGCGTTTATGCCATCGGAGTGGATCTCGGGGGAACTAACCTGCGAATCGCTGCCGTTGATAGCGAAGGCAAGCTGCTGGACAAGTTGACGACTGGGGCCGAAGTACAGCGTGGCCGCGACTTCGTCATCGGCGAAATGTGCGAGGCTATCCAGTCGTTGACGGTGAAACATCGCGCTACCGGACAACTGGCCGGCATCGGCATCGGCGTGCCCGGCTTCATCGACATGGAGACCGGCACGGTCATGCGTTCGCCGAATCTGCCAGACTGGATCAATTTCCCAGTGCGGGAACAGATCGAGCGCAAGCTCTCTACCAAAGTCATTCTGGAGAACGACGCCAACTCCGCTGCCATGGGTGAGAAGTGGCTGGGCGCCGGCCGCAATACCGAGGACATGGCCATGTACACGCTCGGGACTGGTGTGGGGGGCGGATTGGTTCTCGACGGCCACCTGTGGCATGGCATGAATGGCATGGCCGGAGAGCTAGGCCACTTCAACGTGGAGCCGGAAGGTCATCCCTGTGGTTGCGGGAGCCGGGGCTGTCTCGAGCAGTATGCCTCAGCGACTGCCATTGTGCGGATGGCGCACGAGGCGATTACCAGCGGGCAAGCTCCAGACTTGGCGGATGCGGCGCGAGGCAATGTTGAGTTTAGTTCGCGCGGGATCTATCAGCTCGCCATTCAAGGTCATGCGTCGGCGCAACGGATCTACCAGAGGGTAGGTCGCGCGCTGGGCATCGGAATTGGTGGCATGGTCAATGCGCTGAACCTTCCTATGTACGTCATCGGTGGCGGAGTTGCTAGCGCCTGGGATGCTTTCGCGCCGACTATGCTCGAAGAGATGAAAGTGCGTTCGTCTATTTATTCCCTCACCGCGCCCGATCGCGTGAAGCCCGGGGAGAAACACACCGTTATTACGATTGCGCTGCTGGGCAGCGACGCCGGACTATATGGCGCGGCACGGTTGCCGATGCTGGCCTCCCCGACGCCGGCCGAGCCTGCGAGGGTATAGGCACATGGGTACTTTCGGTTTCGATCTGAACATCGGCTTTGGTCCGGCTTCTTGGAGCGTACTGTGTCGCCCGAATTGGAAGATATCCGTCGAGAGGCGGAGCGTCTGACCCTCGGTTTATCGCCTCCCGAGTGGCAACAGGCACCACCGGGGAAGTGGAGCTGCGCCCAGATTCTCGAGCATCTACTTCTTTCTTACGCCGCTACCACCAAGGGCGTCATGAAAGCCTTGGAACTCGGGCAACCTCTGGGAGGCAAGCCCACGTTGCGGGACCGCGTCAGTGCGTTCTACGTGACCGGGCTGGGATTCTTTCCGTCGGGACTTACAGCTCCGAAACAGACGACACCCAAGACTGGTATCGAAGAACAGTCCTTGCGCCGGTTCAATGACGCGCTGGTTGCCATGGATGGGACCTTGACTGATGCCCAAAAGCGGTTCGGCGCCAAAGTGAGACTGCTCGACCATCCCATTCTCGGTCCACTAACCGCGCAACAATGGCGGCGATTTCATCGTACTCATGCCAGGCATCACTTCAAACAAATTGGTGAGCGCGTAAAGCAAGAGCGCTCGCCGCTGAATTGAGGCTGTATTCTCCTAACGGAAAAAGCCCAAGTACCAACGCCATATCGTCTCACCAAAAAACACGGCAGCGAGCGAACAGGCACCCAGGAAAACGCCGAACTGTATTTCGCGGTTGAGAATCATCTCGCGTCCGGACAAGGAATCCGCGACACCTGCCGGCGAGCTGCCAACTGGTTCCCGGCGTCGGTGACACACGAGCAGGCAAATCGCGTAAACAAGGGCGAGAAGCGGCGAGAAGAAAATCACGAGCAGAGTGAGCTTTAGCCCCAGGAATGCACCTGACATGGCCATTAGCGCGATGTCGCCGAAGCCTATGCCGTGGCGTTTGCGGACAACGTAGTACAGCGCCCAGGCGAGATAAAAGAAGGCCGCGCCCACCAGCGCCCCAAGGGCAGAGTCCAGCAGCGAAAGCTGGTGGCCACCCGGGAGATGGGTTTGATACGCCCGCAAGAGCAACTCCGTTCCAGCGCTGTCCGTTGGAGCCAGCCATGAAAACCCGAGCCCCAGAACAATTCCCGGATATGTGAACTCGTGCGGCAGAAGCCCGGATTCGGCATCCATGAAGATCAGTCCGACCAAAAGGAAGCAGAACACGCAGAACTTCACGGTCAGCCAGCTCTGACCAAACCAGATAAAACAGGCGGTGAACAGAATGGCGGTGAGCACCTCCACAAAGGGATAGCGCAACGAGATTGGTCCTGCGCAATCTCGGCAGCGGCCGCGAAGGCGCAGCCAACTGATGAGCGGAACATTGTCATGCCAGCGAACAGGCGCGCCGCAGGCTGGGCATTGGGATCCCGGCGTGACGATGGACTGATCCCGCGGAATGCGGCCTGATGCACACATTCAAAAAGCTACCGAATGCCAGTCCCAAAATGAACAGCGCGCATTCGAAGAATAGGTTCAAAGCTTCTGGGGGAGTCCTCTCCTACGGCTCACGGAAGCACGACGGCTGTCGCCGGTGCGACCGTAGTGAGAATATCGCAGCCGCAGAGCTCTGGGTAGAAGAATGGACCCAAATAAGGCTCAGTCTGGAGTTGACTGAGCCTTCGAATTGCGTTGAGTCGGTTACGAAAGCGGCGTGCGGCCTGCGTTGCGGTCATTCGTGCCTTGAGGAATGACCGTCAAGGGACTGATGATCTGAAAATTCAGCACGGCCTCGGGTCCCAACTTAATCTGTTCGCCTTTCTTGGAGGCAGCGACACCGGTGCCGGTTCCGGCTCCGGCCGCGGCGCCGATCGCCGCGCCCTTACCTCCGCCAATGACTCCGCCCAACACGGCGCCCGCGGCTGTCCCTACGCCAACTTTGGTTGCGGTGTTCTTGCCTTCACCTTTGCCCGCCCGTGACCACTGATTGGTTTGGATGTTGTATGTCCTGCCATTCAGGGCTAGCGATGTCAGTTCTAGCGTCAGCACGGAATTGCCGGCAAAGCGCCCCGCACTTTTCACGTCAGCCACGCGACCGACCACGTCAGCACCAGCCGGAATCACGGTTTCGCCATCGATCGAGATGGGAGCCCCAAGCGAACCATGGAAGGTGTCCCCGATCTGGTTGCGCTCCGAGTCGAGTGGATCATTCAGGCGAACCGTGAGTTGAGTTCCAGCCGGAATAAGGACCTTCTGCGGCGGAGGAGGCGGTGGCGGAGTGGGAGGCGTCTGCATCGCCGGAGCCGGCGGAGGCGGAGGGCTGTTTGCTTGGAGGCTTGGGCCCAGGTTCCCGTCATTCTGCATCACGCCATTAGCAGCCACCTGCGTGGCCGACTTGGTCGGGAGCTTCGGCTTCTTCTCCCGCTGTGTAGCGCGCTGCGGTTGGGTTGGAGCTGACGGAGCCACTTGCGCCTGCCGAACCTGAAGGTTGTTGACGACAGTCTTCACACCGTCAATAGCGGCGGCATCGTTGGCTGCGGCGGAACGTTCGCTGTCACTGGTGACATCGCCGCTGAGCGTGACCACGCCAGCGGACGCCAGGACCGCAATCTGACGGCTCTGTACTGCGGGATCACTGTAAATCTTGTTCTGCACGTCACTTGCAATCTGCGCGTCGCTGGGACCTGGCTTCTTTGAACACCCGGCCAGCATGCCGAACGCCAATGCCAGCGCCCAAACGGCATAAATAGAAAGGGCCCTACTTCTCATTACCCGCTCCTCCACATTAGCAAGGTTAAACACAGCTCTTCCCGAGTTGTCGCTGCGCTTGCGACGAAAACGTCAGTTCCCGTAGAGACCGGGGAGTGACCACAAACGATGCGCTGAACGCAGTTAGTCATGAGATGTCGTGACAGACCGGTCTGATTCAGCCGCGGGGCGAAGCGCTCAGGAGGGACTGACGGACTGGGCCCCATCCGACATCTCGTCGCTCGAAAATCCGGCAGTAGCTAACTCGGTGAATCGATAATCCGATTGTTAATTGCGAACAGTGCAAGCTCGAGGCGGCTGGCGACGCCAACCTTATCGAATATGTTGGTCAGATGGTGTTTTACCGTGTCTTCGCTCAGGGAGAATCTCCGTGCAATCTCCTTGTTGGTGAGACCTGCAACGATGGTGGCGAGGATCTCCATTTCGCGCTTGGTCAGGCCATAGTTGCGAGGCGCTTTCTCGCCCGACGGATTCGTCCGCATGAACTCAACAATATCTCCTACCGCTTCACGGCCGATCCAATATTGCCCAGCCATAACCGTACGGATAGCTTTCATCAGCAACTGGGTGGCTGCTTCCTTCATGACTACGCCGCGAGCGCCCATTTGTAGGGCTTGCACAATCTGAATACGCTCCACCGCCGCAGTGAGCACAATGATCTTAGTTTGAAGGCCGTCGGAATTGGACGACAACTCGCGCAAGACCTCCATTCCCGGAACGCGGGGCATGGCCAAATCGAGCAGGAGAATGTCAGGCGTCAATTGCCGCGTCTGACTTAGGGCTTCGGCGCCGTCGGCTGCTTCACCCACGACCTCCAGTTCTAGCTCCGCCTCCAGCAGACGGCGCAAACCATCTCGGAAAATGGTGTGGTCATCGGCAATGACAATGCGTATTGAAGGTTCCTTTTTATCCATAGGATTCCAAACCTTTCTGTGGAACAGTGATTTCCAGCCTGGAACCACGGCCAGGAGTCGATTCAATCACCATGTCCCCACCAACAGCCCGGACCCGCTCCTTGATGACGGTCGGCCCCCGGCGAAAATCGTCGAGTTGACTCAGGGTGAATCGGCCAGTAAATGGAAATCCCCGGCCGTCGTCATCAATTACCAGCTTCCAGTGCCCGTTTTGCGCTCCGAAGCGCACCACCGCAGAATGCGCTCCGCTGTGCTTACGAATGTTGACCAGGCCCTCCTGCACCACTCTGGCCAACTCGCGGCAAGTCGCCGCCGGCATCGTCACTTCCTGTAACTCCGACAAGAAACGGGCGGAGACACCGGTGTCTCTGGAGAAACGTTCTACGAGTTGGGCAATAAAGTCAAGAAATTGATTAGGACCAATGTCGACTGGCCGCATGGTCTGCATCAGTTCACGGAGGTTTAAGACTTCCTGCCGCAGCAAATCCTGGATTCTTTCCAGTTCGGCCGCAAGGCCGGAATCACCCGAGGCTCGTCGGCGCAATACATCGACCTGCATCTCAATGCTGATAAGCGACTGGATGGCAGTGTCATGCAGTTCGCGGGCGACTCGTGCCCGCTCGATTACGCCCGCACGCGAGCGAAAACGCCGGAAGAGAAAGACAGAATAGAGCGCAGGTGCCACTTGGAGCACGATGTTCTGCGCAAAATGCAGCTCGCGTTCGCGACGCCGGCCAAGATGAGCATTAACCACGACGAAACGGCCACTCCAGTCCCGCCCCATTTCGTGGCTGACCACCAAGAGCGATTCAGCATGGGCAACCGGCATCTTCAATTGTTCAACCTGCGACATCTCCAGCCGACGTCCCTCGTCGTCCAAAGCCACGATGCTGTATTTGTCTTGATTGCCGTGCCGCTGCATGTAGAACGTGTGCGGATAGCCGTGCAGGAGCACCGATGCATGTTGGGCCGGAGGGATCTCCAGTACCCGCGCGTGCGGGGCTGAAAGAAGCACTTCCCACTTGAATACTCGCCCGGTACTGATCTGGGCGATCACGTCATACGACTCCGTACTCTCAAAGATGCGGCCCAGTTCGGACATAACCTCGTGAATTGCAGCACCAAGCCGATTCCCGATGCGGGCCAGGGACAGTAACCGATTCGTAACAGCGATTTCCGCCCGCAATTCCTTCTCCGTTTCAGCCATGAATCCGAGCAAGAAGCCGGTCATCAGAAGGAATCCGCAGCGCATGATGATTCGGGCTGGCTCGACGGAGGTAAACAGCAATTGCCGCAAGCGTGGAGGGCCATAGGCCACCATGAGGGCTTGCAGCAACAACAGCGCCGCGCTGACTTCCGCAGTCGCCATGGTTTCCGCGAAACCCCAACGAAAAGCGGCTGCCAGCATGGCAAACAGGAAGAAAACGAAAAAGATGCTATTTGGCGGATCAGTAAACAGGCACAGTAGTGCCGGCCAGAATATGTCGCTTACTTGTTCCCACACTACAAATCTCGAGCTGGGACGCCCGGCTCTTTGCAGAAATAACAGCAGAGCAACGCTATGAAGGGTGTAGCCCAGCAGGACAAAGGACCCAATCTCAGAGTAGGGGGCGCGAGCCGCCGGTTGGAGCCGCCAGGCAGTGAGCGTGGTGCAACGCCAGAAAGAGACGCGAGAAGGCCAACACGCGTTCGACACGTGGGTCTTCATACTGCAACCCGGTTGGCCGGAGCCGGGAAAGGAACCTCGGAGCAAACAGTGTCGCGCGCAAAGGTTCTTCCTTCTACCGCTAGACGAAGATGTTGCCTGATTATGACACGAAAGCGCTAAATCGCAAGTGACAACGAGGGGAATACCCCAGTTTTGTGACCCGGCTTACCGCTTCCGGTGAAAATCGATTCGGACCTGAGCTTGGAGTGCAGGAAATTGGACGCACGGTGGCGTCAGAAATCGCTACAAGAACGCAAGATGTGATGGTACACCCGCGAACAGCCTTGTCTCCTGATCGCACAAGCGACTGCTTCCGCTCATCGTTCTCGAAGAAGCCTCAACTTGGCACTGCCTCACTTTTCCACCCGGAGAAAATCTCCGCTGGTGGCATTCACCGCAATCCGTAGCTTGGCTTCGTCTGGACTGCTTCCATAGATCACGTGCCAGACCAGTTCATTCTTTGCTGCGTCCCAATCGAGAACGAAAATTACCGGCTGCTTTGGGTCTTTGGCCGTCAATTTCTCGCCGCCGTGTTTTTGCGCCACGTCGAACGCCTTGTCACTATCAATCTTCAGAAAGCCGAGATCAAATGGCTGGGTTGAGCTGTTGCTGGGATTCCACGAATCTTCTGCCGAAAAGCTGACTCCTTGCTCAGGCGCATCAGGTCCGAGAAGTCCAGACCAGACAAATAGTCTTCATCGCGCGTTTGCCCGGAGACGCAAATGAGGCGCGCCATAATCCCGCCTCGCCTTCGTGGGTGGGAGCGTCCGACGAGAACTGCGACTGCAGCCGAAAGGGCTTCACATCGGCGGCCCACATTCGCGCGGATAGATAGGTTTTCTGGAAAGCAGTGCGGCCAGTCTCGTAGTGCGCTTGCTGAATTGCAGGCTAGGAAACTGGCTGGGTCTGGATTGTTGTTCCCAGTCTTCGGGCTTGAGGAGCAAGCTGTGAGCGACGAAAGGGCAAGGCATGCGATGGCGAGCTTTTTCATGTATTCACTTCCTTCGACTTTGTCCTTGACAGCCCAGAGTACAGGATTAGATGGATGCCACTGTAGCTTAGGGAACCAACACCTAGCGTGCTAGTAGTGCAACTCCGCCGAATACTAATACGGCTGCCAGCCAGCGGCGATGATCCACATGCTCCTTCAGGAAGAGCCGGGCGGCGAATGCATTGGCGATGAAGGTGAGCGAGGCCGACGCCGGACCGACGATGCTTAGGTCGGCCCAGGAGAGCGTCGCCATCAGGCAGAAGAAAGTCAGCGCCATGAAAAGCAACCCGAACATGAAACGCGGGCTGGTGAGCACGCTCCGAACTACCGTCGCAATACCCTGCGACCTCCTGATGACTCCCAGGTCGCCAATCTCTTTCATGGCTCGGGATTGCAGGACATCGCCGGCGGTTGCGGTGCTGACGATCGCCGCAATACCTCCCCAGGTAGCTAGGTAGGTCATCGGCCGCTCCTGCCGGCGTCGCTCTAAGGCAGTCTCGATCCCGTTTCGGGCGCAGGTCCGCATAGCCTGAGGTCAATGAGGGACCACTGGTGACGAAGCCGACACCAATCGTAATCAGGGCAATTCCCAGCCAACGCGAGGTCGTCACATTCTCATGTAGGAAGAGCTTGCCGAGTAGCGCCATCAGGACATAGCTGAGCGCCGTGGCGGGAAGGACGTAGGTGAGATCAGCCCAGGACAGGGAACTGAGGTAGGCGCAGAAGAACAGCGCAAGCAAAGCAGACGCCCGTCAGTACCCATGGGTTGACAAGAGCCGCGAATAGCCGTGACCAGTTGGATAGGGTCACGGGCCCGAACTCGCGCATTCCGCGCGCGAGACAGAAATCGCCGCAGGCAGCGAAGATCGCGACTGCGGCGAGTATCAGATACTTGCGAAACGTCACGCCAAACTCCTAGGCGTTGACTGTTTCTGCCGTTTCAGAGTTGGTACCACCAGCGGTGGACACCGGTGCGATGGACACCAAGCCCGGCTTCACTTCCGGGTGCACTTCCAGAAGGCTTGGCCCGGGCTGAAGGCGAGCTTCCTTGACCGTCCGGTTGCGCGCGGCGCGCAGCTTCAGAAACGACTTGGCCTCCTTGTACAGGCGCTTCCGATCGGTCGAGTTGAAAGCGGCCTTCTTGACGATACGGAAAATGGCCTTCGGCCGGAAGTAGTATTCGTCGTAAAAGCGGTGCACCATCTCGAGAATGTAATCGCGGGAAATTCCGGGATACTCGATCATCGCGACCTGGTGCCCCATCTCGTCCACCATCTGCGAGCCTTCCAGTTTCAGGAAACCGTTCGCCTTGGCGTAATCGTACAGTTCGGTTCCCGGATAGGCGTGCGCCAGCGATACCTGGATGGTCTCTACGTCCAGCTCCTTTGCGAAATCGATGGTGCGCCGGATGCTCTCGTGGGTTTCGCCGGGCAGTCCAAGAATGAAGTCGCCGTGAACGAGTAGCCCGAGCTTCTTACAGTCCTTGGTGAACTGCCGCGCGCGTTCCACCGTCGCGCCCTTCTTTACGTTCTTCAGGATCTGCTGATCACCGGACTCATAACCAACGATAAGCAGGCGGCAGCCGGCTTCTTTCATCGCCTTCAAAGTTTCGTAATCGGTAGTGACGCGCGAGGTGCACGACCACGTCATTTTCAGCGGCTTCAGCTTGGAACAAAGCTCGATGGTGCGCGCCTTCTGGATATTGAAAGTGTCGTCGTCGAAAAAAAACTCCTTTACCCAAGGCCAATATTCCTTGGCCTTTGCCATCTCAGCGGCAACTCGGTCCGAGGAGCGCTTGCGCCACGGATGGCCACTGAGTGTCTGCGGCCACAGGCAGAAGGTACACTGCGCCGGGCAGCCGCGGGTCGTGTACAACGACACAAACGGGTAAAGCAGGAATGGCACGTTGTAGCGGCGCGGGTCGATATCGCGCTTGTACACATCTACGACGTCAGGCAGAGCGTCCAGATCTTCGACCGCGGGACGGTCTGCATTGTGAACGATCTCCCCGTCCCGGCCGCGATACGAGATCCCGAGAATCTCACTCAGTGGCTTGCCATTGGCGAATTCCACTGTGGCGTAGTCGAACTCCCGCCGTACCACAAAATCGATGGCCGTGCCTTCTGTGAGGGATCGCTCCGGCAAGGTAGTGACATGCGGACCTACGAAGGCAATCTTCAGCTTTGGATTGGCAGCTTTCATTGCTGCAGCAAGCCCGATGTCGCCCTGGAAGCCCGGCGTACTGGTAAACAGCACCAGGAAGTCGAAATCCTTACCAATCTTTATGGTCTCTTCCGCGCTCACATGATGCGGGGGGGCATCGAGCATGCGCGAGCCTTCCAGCATGCCCGCAGGATAGGCCAGCCAGACAGGGTACCAGTAAGACTCAATCTCGCGGGTTGCTGGCCAACGCGAACTGGCGCCGCCGTCGTAGTTCTCGAACGAAGGAGGATTCAGAAACAGTGTCTTCAAAGGCATATCAGTGAATCCTATCGTACCATTTGTTGCGCCCTCGCGGAAACCCTTGAGTGTGCATAACTTAGATACGTTTCCTGAGTCGCATTGAACAGCCAGTTATCGGGGTGGAATGGCCCAATTCTGCAGTTCTCCGGTAAGCCGCAGGATCTGCAACTCGGCGCTGCTGAGCGCGAACTCGGCGTCGAGGTAAGCGGCATACTTGTCCTGGACGTCCAGCTGCGCGTTTTGTTGCTCGCGGGTGTTGGCATTGCCGGTTTCTGTTCGAGCCTGCACGGCGTCCAGGTCTCCCTGCGCGACCTGCCATTCTAGTTTGGCAACATCCCGGGCCGCCACCAACTGCCGCAGGGAACGCTGCAGCTTCAGTGCATTCTCACCGACTTGGTTGCGGGTTAACTCGGCCTGCTTTTGCGCCAGTTGAACATCTGCATCAGCCTGCTCTGTCTTTGCCTTTTGAATCGAGTTGAAGATGGGAATACGAATATTAAGGCCACCGCTGAAGTTGTTGGCTAAATATTTGGCGTAGTACACATCATAATTGTTGAAACGGGCAAGATAAGCGTATTGCGTGGCCACATCAATGGTCGGCCATGAAGCCCGGTGCTCACCTTTGGCGCGCGCCTGCGCCGCGTCTACCTTCTGCTGCGCCAACCGAACCGTGGGACTGGTACTTACCGCGCGCGTCACGATGTCGTCATCCTGGGAAATTGCGGGTAGTTGGGGTACTGACCCTGGATCGACGGCGATCGACTCCGCCGGCACTCCCAGAAGTTTAGAAAGATGCTCCCGTAAAACGTCGGCTTGTGCCTGTGCCTCCGCGATCCTTAGCCGAATGCGAGCGGCCACCAACTGGCTCTTAGTGAGGTCCAGCTTGCTGTCAACACCTTCTTGCAGGCGCTGCTCGGTCACCCTTTGTGCCTTCTCGGCTGCTGCCTGTCCTTGGTTCAGCACCTTCAGCTTGCTGGTGAGCTGGTCGAGCTGCGCATAGCTCAGAGCCGTATCCAGAATCACCGCATTCCGTTTGTCCTCGACATCGATGGAGGTCGCTTTCCAGTCAATCTTGGCTGCTTTGATGAATTGCTGAAGGGAACGATTGAACAGTGATTGCACCGAGGTGAAGTTCGCGACCGACGGCGCGGAACCTTCCAGGGTGAGGGGAAATCCATATGAGTACCCTAGGCCGGATCCGATCGTGATCTGCGGGATGTAGTTAGCCCGCACTTCCTGGTAGCCCTTGAAGGCCCGCCACTGATTAATGGTGGCGATACCCATGACGCCGCTGTGTTGCAGTGCCATTTCTACGGCTTGGCGGAAGGGTATGGGCTCTGGGGCGGGTGCGTCGGCTGCCAGACACATTCCCTGGCTCGCCCAGAGCGCCCAAGCGAGAGCAGCAGCCCCCGCGCAACTACCAACCCGTTTCATCTTTGAACAGCTGGGTCTTGGAGGCATGCCGTGCTTTGCCTGAGCAAAAAAAATATGCAGACGTCGGCCTACTGCAGGAGGCTGAGCGCCTTTCTTGCGCGGTCGAACCCTCCTGCCAGAGAAAGCGACGCCTGGTACTCCGATATCGCAGCTGAGTGCTGGCCCATTTTCTCGTATATCTGGCCCAGGAGGTAATGAGCGCGGAAAGCGGGAGCCGTTTCCACGAGCCCACCAGAGGCCAAGTACTTTTGCAAATACTGCACGGCATTCGGAAAATCGCGGCCAGCCAGACACAATTCCCCGCCAGCTTCGTAGTAAACCTCAGCCGCTATATTGGGCTGGGCCACGGCTGTCAGCACCGCCTTCTGCATGTCATCGAGCTGCCCACGGACGCGATAGAAGGCGGCCAGCTCCAGCCAATAGTCGGCCGAGTTCTTAGCTTGCTTCATCGCTTGCCGCAACTGGTCCTCGGCCTCAGAGTATTTCTTGTCTTTTTCAGCGACGCGAGCGAGGATCAAGTGCGACTCCGCAGGATTGTATTTGGCCACCTGCACGGCCTCGTCGCGAGCCTTGTCCAGTCCCCCTCCCATGATCGCGGGAGCCTCAGTGTAGTACTGAGCCAGGTCAACGTGGGCCTGTACATTCGTCGGCTCCAGTTGCACGGCACGCTCGAACTCGTTCTTCGCCTTGCGCGCAATACCGGCGGCCACCAACGGATTCGAGCTTGCGGCCTTCTCTCCATATGCCCGTGCCAGCCACAGATGGTAGTTGGCGTCACTGGGCCGAAGGCCAACCGCCCGTTCTCCCCATTTCACCGCGTCATCCCAGCGCTCGGTAGCGTAGTAGGCGCGGGACAGCAAGTTGAAAGACTCCGGATCATCCCGGGCTGCCAGCACGCTGATAGCTTCGCCCATGCGGCCAAGCGAAAGCAAATCGACAACCGCCGCTTCGGCCTCGCCAATCGTGGCCGCCAAGGCCAGCAGAAAACAAATAACCCAAAACTTCGAACTCAAGCCGCTCATCAATTGACTGCCTTAACCGGCATCCCGCTACGCAGGGACTGCATGTTCAGGGCTCCTAACGCCAGCACGGCGTTGTCCGGGAGAGCGCTGGTGACCTCGACGCGCGTCAGGTTGGCGATCGAGGTCTGCACGTCCCGCCGCACCAATTCTCCATCCACCACTTGAAAGACGTATTGTCCCTGCGAGTCTTGGTGAACCGCTTCTCGCGGAACCATCAGAGCATTCTCCCGCCGGGCAATGACAATCGCCACGCTGATGTTCGTGTTGGGAAGAAGCGTCAGGGCCCCATTCTCAATTACGCAGGTCACTTCGCCCACCATCCGCGTTCCACGCTGCACCACGGTGGTCGGCAAGGTCTCTATGGTTCCGTGCCACACCCGGCCCGGGAGAGCATCCCAGGTAACCTCAACCGACTGCCCCTTTTGCAGCCTGCCGATGTCGGGTTCGTCCACAAACGCCCGGACCCGGACTTTATGCAGGTCTGCGACCTGCACGAGCAGATCGCCAGCGTTGACGAATGCCCCCTGTTGCACTGGAAGGGAATAGACCATGCCAGCCAGGGGCGAGACCACGTTGGAATCCCTGAGCAACTCCGCCGCGGCGGCGAGCGAAGCACGAGCTTCGGCCTCCTGCGCCTCCACATGCCCGACTTCCTGCCGTGAATACCTGGCGGATAGCTTCTGCTGCAGCATGCGCACATTGGCGTCGGCGATGCGAACCTGCGTCTGGGCGTTGTCCAGTTCACCCTGCGAGGCGGCGCCAGTCGGGAATAGCCGCTGCATTGCCAGCAGGTTCTTTTGCGCTGCATCGCGGTCCGCTTCGGCCTTCACCAGTGCGTTACGTGTGGTCAACACCTCTTCCTTTGTCCCCCCGGTTTCCACTGCAGTGATGTCCGCTTCCGCGCCCTTCAACTGCGCCTGAGCCCGCGCGGCCTGGAGTCTGGCATTCGCATCCTCCAGTTGCAAAAGTAATTGGCCGGGCTTTGTCCAGTTACCCTGCTGGACATACACCTTCTTGACCGTGGTGGCTGCGGGGGAATGGGCCTCGAAGTTGTTCAGGGCTTCGATCTTGCCGTTGGTCGCGATGCTTGCAGTAATCGTTCCCCGCTCCACGTGACCAACTCGGATACGCACCTGCGACCGACGGAGGGACACGAACGCAGCCAGCACCACAACGGCCAGAATCAGCCCGCCAAGGATGATCCACGTCCGCTTCCCGCCCAAGTGGTTCCGACCGTTTTCAGTTGCGGCAGCCATGAACGCTCAAATCGATAAGTATAACGGAGAGCACAACTTCACCCTCGACGTACCCTCGCAAAATAGCTACGCGGCAACATCGGAAGTCTGGAGTCGGATGATGCCACACACCACTTATAGTCGCCCTTACATATCTGATGCCAAGGGCTTCGCAGACGCCTTGGCATGGCGACTCAACCTAACTCGCCCATTTTCGTCTCACTCGGATCAGCACTCCGATCAACCTAGGGAAACTCTCGCGTGACGACTTTTGATGCAGTCGGAGCCAACCGATTCAGAGGGCAGCCCGCTTACAATAAGAGTCATGTCAAAAAGTCAGCGCTACACGGCGGAACATGCAGAATCCGGACTGGCGGCCGAGCTTCCAGCGATCGAAACCTGGCCGAACCAGTTCCCCAATTACGAAATTGTGATTGACGTTCCCGAGTTCACATCCGTTTGTCCCAAGACTGGCCTACCCGACTTCGGCACTCTGTGGATTCGCTACATGCCCGACAAAAATTGCCTCGAACTGAAGTCGCTGAAGGAATACTTGACCTGCTACCGCAACTTGGGCATCTTTCAGGAGAACGTTGTCAACCGGACGCTCGAAGACGTAGTACGCGCCACAAATCCGAAGTGGGCGGAAGTGAAAGGCGAGTTCCGCCCGCGTGGCGGCCTCGGCACGATCGTGATTGCCCGTTATCCGCGGCCGAAAAAATAGCTCGCGGCTGGTCTCAGTAAGTGCCCTCACGCCGCGTACCAAAATACTTGCGCACGCCGATCGCGTTGTATTGGCCCCACGGACCGTTCGAGCCCAGCCAGGCCGGTCCCAGCGGCTGATCACGGGCTCCGAATCGTTGGATGACCGGATGTCCCGTGAACCGCACCTCAAACCGCTTCGGTAAGTCCAGGCCCACGCCCCACGCATACTCCATTCCAATCCCGCTCCACGACCAGGTATAGAGATACTGCGGCACAGTTTTGCCGAAGAGGAAGGTCGGATCGAAGAAGACCATGACGCGTCGCGCGAATGTCTGACCGAACGGACGCAGTTCGATCGTCCCCGAAATCATGTAGCGCGCAAACGCACTGCACTGAGCGTTCTTGCCGCCGTACTGCCCGGCATTCGCCGCGCACATGTTGGGATCAACTTCGTTGTGCGGAGGAGCGAGGTCGAATTGCGCCCAGCCCCAATACCAATCTTTGGGAAAGAACATTCGATCCGAGGTGGCTGCCGGCTTTGATTCGGCAGTGGTCGGGGAAGAGGGCGCCGTCTGTGCAGCTGTGGCGACGTTCGAATCAGCAGGGGGCTTCGAATCTTGCGCCAGCCCCGTGACCGCCAACTGGAGACAAACGAAAGCGATCAACAGGTGTTTCATAGTCTCTCCGGGAAAACAGATTCGTTGTACGAGTGCTGAGAAGGGCGGACCAGTGCTGTGTGAAGTCGCCGCAGTTCTGCCCACATCGCAGAGATAACGTGGGGCTTCCGAGCGCTTTCACCAGTCGATTCTTCTCCACGAGAGATTATCTCGGGATCGACGGTATGGAAAGTTTTTTCTCCGTCCCTAACGGGTGTGAGGCTTTCCAGTCATCGTCAGGAGGTATCGCAAATCTGAGAACGCACCCACCAGCCGCGCCGAGAGAGGAGTGAGTTCTCTCGTGATATCCTCCGCCCACGCATGTCCGCCAAGACCGATGCCCGCACTGCTCTACTGCTCTTGACGGCGCTGAACTTCCTCAACTATATCGACCGCAACGTGCTGTTCGCGGTGCAGCCGTTGATCCAGAAAGAATTCACCCTCAGCGATAAACAGGTCGGCTTTCTGACCTCCGCCTTTTTTGTTTGCTACATGGTGGCTGCCCCACTGATAGCCCCGTTGGCCGACCGCTATCCACGCAAATGGATCATGGCTGCCGGGGCCTTCGTATGGAGCGCAGCCACGCTGCTGACGGCCGTCACGCACAGTTACAACGAACTGCTGCTGCGCCACGTCATCGTCGGCGTGGGCGAGGCGACCTTCGTCGCCATTTCGCCGGCCTTCCTCTCAGATCTGTTTCCGGAAACCATTCGGGGCCGCGTGATGGGGGTCTTCTACCTCGCAACCCCGGTGGGCAGTGCACTGGGCTACATAATTGGCGGCCAGTTAGGCGGTCATTACGGCTGGCGTGCTCCGTTCATGGTTTCGGCGCTTCCGGGTTTGGTGCTGGCTTTCGGCGTGCTGGCGCTGCGCGAGCCCGTGCGCGGCGCCAGTGATCATCTGGCCGAAAGTGTTGAGCGCAGTTCGGTGCTCGGCCTGTTCAGGAACAAAGCCTACTGGACCATAAGCCTGGGCGCGGCAATGATGACCTTCGCCATTGGCGGACTGCAAGTATGGATGCCGACGTTCCTGACGCGAATCCGGCAAGTACCGCTCGATCATGCAAACCTTGTTTTCGGCGGCATGACCGTGATCGCTGGAACCGTGGCTACGCTGCTTGGGGGGTGGCTCGGCGATCGCCTGCTGCAGCGCACACCCGCCGCTTATCAACTCGATCTCCGCAGTCGGCATGGCACTTTCGATTCCGGCCATGATCATGGCCATCTACTACCAGGGGTCGCTGATGTACCCGGCCATTTTCCTTGGCGAATTCTTCCTTCTTCTGAACACGGCTCCCTTAAACGCAGCGCTGGTGAATTCGGTCAGCGCCCGCATCCGCGCGACCGCCTTGGCAGTGAACATCTTCACCATTCACCTGCTCGGAGATGCCTTTTCGCCTACTCTGATTGGGTACATTTCCGACAGGAGCAATCTTCAGATAGGGCTGACGTCGATGATTTTGGCCGTGGCGCTGTCGGCGGCGGTCCTGTTGTATGGAATGCGATTCGCGCCGGCGTTGAGGGCAGACACAGGGAATGCCGCCGTGCCGCCGGAGTTTCGGTCGGAGGTCGGCTGAGAGTGCTACGGCCGACGCTTATTTCGTCGGCTCCATCCGCAACGCGTCGTTAAAGCGATTAAAGTAATTGAAGAGGCCGATCGCCGCCAGCAACTCGATGATTTCGCCTTCGTCGTAATACTTACGAAGCTCTGCCCAGAAATCGTCATCCACGCTACGTGGATCACGCGTTACCCGCTCCGCCAACTCCAGTGCGGCCTTTTCAGCATCACTGAAATCAGAACGGTTGCGGAAGTTTGCCAGGTTATTGATTTGATCGTCCGTCCATCCGTGCCGCCTTGCCAAGGCAGTGTGGGATGCGAGTCAATACTCGCAGCCGTTGAGCTGCGACGTGCGCACGATCGCCAGCTCTTTCAGTTTGGCGGGAACCGTACCGGTATTCATGACGGCGCGAAAGTGCGCGATCATGGTGCGAAGGATCTCGGGACGGTGTGCCACTGTGCGAAACATGTTCGGCACGTTGCCACGTTCCTGTAGAAAGACGTCGTAGATCTTTCCGCTTTCCGGGTCAACTTGGTCCTTTTCGAGGCGGGATATTCGAGGGGTCATATTGATCATTCTAGTCCGATGGCTGGACGAGCACTCCGCATCGGCATTCAGCCAAAGTCACTTGGGGTGGGGAAGGGTGACGTACAACACTGGGGGAATTGTTCACTCCTGCCGGTTTCGCTGCGCCTCCAAAGGACTGATGCTTAAATGCTCATGGGCACACACACAAAACGCCCTTCCGCTGGTGCGAAAGGGCGCCCGAGATCAGGTGCAGCTATTGGCAGACGTCGCCACTGCTACTTGCCGAAGGCGGCAATGGCGGCAGCTTCATCGTCTTTCACGTCGAAGACAGTGTAGAGCTTTGTGATTTGCAACAGGTCATGCACCTTCTTGGTCAGGTGCAGCAGTTTCAGTTCACCGCCCTGGTTGCGCACCGATGTGAAGGCGCTTACCAGTTCGCCGATTCCTGAACTGTCGATGTAGCTGACGTCGCCTAAATTCAGCAGGATTTTCTTCTGTCCCTTGCCAAGCAGGTCCTTGACGGTGTCGCGCAAAACCACGCTCCCCTCGCCCAGAGTGATACGCCCACTCAAGTCAACGATGGTGACGCCATCTACCTGCCGGGTGCTCGCTTTCATACTCACTTGGAAGCCTCCTGGCGGCCCAGGTCAGTGTCCTGGAGCCGCTTGATCAATGTAATTTCAGTGCCAGGGTTAAGTTTACGGAAGCGGACCTCATCCATGAATGCCCGCATTAAGAATATCCCACGGCCGGACTCTTTCAAAAGGTTCTCGGGGGCCAGCGGGTCGGGGACCTCGTCCGGCACAAACCCCTTGCCCTCATCCGTGATGGTTACGATCAACTCCGGTCCGGTCTGTTCAAATGTCAGGTTCACCCGCTTGGCTGGGTCGTAAGCATTGCCGTGCAGCACGGCGTTGATCATCGCCTCGCGGACCGCCATGGAAATTCCGCCGCGGGTATCTTCGTCGAATCCAGCCTGCGATGCGATCGGGTCAGTCATTTCCTCGGCCTTGTTCACGCTTTCCAGCGTGGATTCCATCCGGTACGAAACGCGTTGTGGCGCCGTCATCAATGTGGCTCGTTCCGCCCTGTCCGGGTCGCAAGGCCTAACGGAACAAATTCTCAACGATGGAGCAGTTTGCCTGTTCGGGAGATACTTGTCAACGTGACCCTTGCGTCAAACTTGAAAAGCCCCTTTCACCGCTACCGCCCAATGGCGTCCAGAGGGGAGAAAGGACGAGGTTGCGGAGACGAACAGAAAGAGACTAAAATTAGAACGTTCGTTCGAAAATGGGGCCTTTGTCTCGCGAGCGCTGCTCTCGATCCTGACCGTATGTCCGCTTCCTCTACAACCCGCGCTCTGGAAGCTCAGCCGCCTCACGACACCAAGTTTGATCGGCGGTTGGCCCAAATTCTCGATTACGCCACGGAAATCTTTGCCGACAAAGGTTATGAGGGAGCTTCGATGCGCGACCTCTCGCGTCTGAGCGGGATTTCCCTGGCCGGTCTCTATTACTACTTCGAGTCGAAAGAAAAGCTGCTGTACTTCATCCAGCAGCACACCTTCACCACCATTATCGAGCGATTGCGGGAACGGCTTGCCATCAGCGGCGAGCCCGAAGAGCGTATCCGCATCTTCGTCCAAAATCACATCGATTACGCCGTGGCCAAGCAGAAAGCGATGAAGGTGCTCTCGCATGAAGATGACGTATTGAAGAACGGTTATGGCACCGAGCTTGCCGCCATCAAACGTGAGTACTACCGCATTTGTGTTGGCCTGGTGGACGACCTGGCGAAGGCTGAGGGATTGAAGTTGAGCGGGGCGAACGCCGACGCCGGTGGTGGTATCAGTACTCGCGTTGCCGTGATGTCTTTGTTTGGCACGATGAACTGGCTTTACACCTGGTACAACCCGCGGGTTGATCCGAACGCCGAGAAACTGGCAGCAGAAATCAGCGATATCTTCCTGCTCGGCATACGAGGAAGGAAAGGCAACGCCGCGAAGCGGACGTGACGGTGTCAAGGCGAGTATGCCCAAAAACGTTCGGCCCGCAGCGAAGCGCAGGTTCGACGAGGGTGGAGATTGAACAAAACTGGAAGGAAGCTTCAACGATGAGTAACGCGAGCGAGCCTTCCTTGACTATGGCCAAGAACTTAATCAACTCCCGGATTGAGTCGGGCGTAGCCGTGATCGAGTTGAACGATCCGCCCGCCAACACTTACAGCTACGAGATGAATCGGCAGCTCGACGACGCCATTCTCGCGGCGCGCATGGACAATGGCGTTTATGTGATCGTCCTCACTGGCGCGGGCGACAAGTTTTTCTCTGCGGGCGCGAACATCCAGACCCTGGCGAAGGTCGATCCCACTTTCAAGTACTACTTCTGTCTGCATGCCAATGAAACCCTGCTGCGGCTTGAGAACACGCCCAAGCTGGTGATCGCTGCGCTCAACGGGCACACCGTCGGAGGAGGTCTGGAGATCGCCCTGGCCGCTGACCTGCGCATCGCGCGCAAGGACGCAGGCAAGATCGGACTCCCGGAGGTGAATCTCGGCGTGTTGCCGGGTACTGGCGGAACCCAGCGCTTGTCGCGAGTTGTGGGCAAGTCGAAGGCGATCGAGCTGATGGTGACGGGAAAGACCTTTTCCTTCGAACAAGCCAAGGATTTTGGGCTGGTGAACGAAATTTTCGAGAGCGAAAACTTCATGGAGCAGGTGATGGGATACGCTCGCCAGTTTTGTCCGCCTAACAAAGCTGCAAAGGCGGTCGGCCGCATCAAGCGTGCGGTTCAGACCGGATGGGAGGTCCCGCTCGAAGCCGGCCTGGCATTGGAGCGAGAGAACCAGCAGCTCCTTTTCGAGAGCGAGGACGCGCAGGAAGGACTGGCAGCCTACATCGAGAAGAGGCAGGCTATGTTCAAAGGGAAGTAGTGACCGCGCTAACAATGACGACCGGCATGACAACAAGCTTCACCCGCATCACCGTCTCGCTGCAACCTCCGGCAGCGCGTGTTGAGCTGAATAACTCGCCGCTAAACGTCATCGACATCCCGATGATGGACGAATTGCGTGCGGCGCTGGAGCAAGTCGAGGCTCGGCCGGAAATTAGCGCTATCGTTCTTGCGGGATCAGAGCGTGCTTTCTCGAGTGGAGTTGACGTCGCAGCCCACACGCCCGACAAGGTGCGCGACATGCTCACCGCTTTTCACAGTGTGATCCGTTCGGTGGTTGGCAGCCGGAAGCTGACCATCGCCAGCGTTCGCCGGCACTGCCTGGGAGGCGGCGCAGAGCTGGCGATGATGTGCGACGTGGTGTATGCCTCGCCCGATTCAGTCTGGGGATTTCCCGAGATCAAGCTGGCGTGCTATCCGCCGGTGGCCAGCGTGGCACTGTCCGCTATCGTGGGACAAAAGCTGGCGGCGGAATTGGTTTTGACTGGACGCACCCTGAGCGGGCAGGAGGCGCTGGAGGCCGGACTTGTGAACGGACTCGCAGACGATCCGGAGACGCTGGTTAACGAATGTTTGCAGAGGGTTGCGCAGCTTAGTTCGGCGGCCATCGCCGTCGCGAAGAAGGCGTTCTATGCATGGGACGCCATCCACTTCGACAAGGGGCTGGCACGCGCTGAGCAGATTTATTTGGACGAGCTTATGAAAACCGCCGATGCGCAGGAAGGCATGGCGGCGTTTATGGAGCGGCGCAGGCCCAAATGGGTCGGCAAGTAAGGAACTAATGGACTACGAGATCGCACCAGAAGAATTGCAATCCTTGCGGGACGCGGGATCTGAGGTCACCTTGCTCGACGTGCGCGAGCCGTGGGAGTTCGAGACGGCACGCATCACTGGCAGCAAGCATATTCCCATGGGCGATATTCCGGCGCGCTTCAACCAGGAACTGGATCCGGATCAGCATGTCGTTGTGATCTGCCATCACGGTGTCCGCTCCATGAACGTGACGTCGTGGTTGCGGCAACAGGGTTTCGAGAAGGTGCAATCATTGCGCGGCGGAATCGACCGGTGGGCGAGGCAGGTTGATCCGAAGGTACCGCTGTACTGAGAGATTTTTTTCGTAATATAGGGGTCCTTCGACGTCGCCCGTGAAACGCGGGCTAGCTCAGGATGGCAAAACGGCAGGATGACAGATGAAAAAAGAGTTAATTGAGCTGCGCGTTAATGGCCGCACCCACGAGGTGGCGTTGCAGCCGAATACGTTGCTGCTCGATGCGCTGCGCCAGGATCTCGGGCTGACCGGATCCAAGCGTGCTTGTGACGATTCTTCCTGTGGTGCATGCGCGGTACAAGTGGATGGTGTACCGATGCTATCGTGCACCATGCTGGCTGCCAGTTGCGAAGGCCAGGAGATCACCACGGTCGAGGGAGTCGCCGATCATGGCGGCCTGGCAGCGCTGCAGAAGGCCTATGGTGATTTTGGCGGCTCGCAATGCGGTTTTTGCACGCCCGGATTCATGATGACCGTGAGATGGTTGCTGGCGAACAACCCCGAGCCGAGCGAGAACGAAATCCGCGAGGCGCTGAGCAGCAATCTGTGTCGCTGCACCGGATACACGCAGATGTACCAGGCGATACGCGCTGTAATCGAGGCCGAACAAAAGGGCATGAAAAAGGAACTAGTGGAAGTGAAATAGCCTTTGCCGACTGACCGCTGACTGCTGATTGCTAACGTATGACTGACTTTTCCATTATCGGGAAATCGATAGCCATGGTGGACTCCGCCGGCAAGACGACCGGAGCCGGCAAGTACACCGACGATTTCAGCCTGCCGGGAATGTTGGTGGGCAAGATCCTGCATTCGCCGCATCCGCACGCCCGGATCAAGCATATTGACACTTCGCGTGCAAAAGTGCTGGATGGCGTGGTCGCCGTCGTCACCGGGGTGGACGCGCCCAACCAGTACGGTATTTTGCCCGTCGGTCACGACGAAACCGCGCTTGCGGTCGAAAAGGTTCGCTATATCGGTGACAACGTTGCCTGCGTCGCTGCGATCAACGAAGAGATTGCCGAACACGCTCTCGAGTTGATCGATGTGGAATACGAACCTCTGCTCGCCTACTTCGATCCCGAGGAGTCGCTGAAGGCGGAGTGGGATCTCATCCATGAGAAACGTCCGCACAACCTTGAGAAGGATTATCACCACATCTTTGGCGACCCTGACCAGGGCTTCGCGCAAGCTGACTACATAGCGGAGGCGCGGTACATCGCGAATGAAGTTACGCACGCCGCAATGGAGCCGCACTGTACGCTGGCCAATTTCGAACTCGATCCGCACACCGGCAAGATGGGTCGGCTCACAGTCTGGTCATCCACGCAGGTCCCGTACTACCTGCAGCACAAACTGTCGCTGGTGCTGGAGATGCCGATGTCGCAGATTCGTGTAATCAAGCCGCTGGTCGGCGGCGGTTTCGGCGGTAAGAGCGAGATCATCCCGCTGGAGATCATTGCAGCTGTGGCGGCCCGCGCGGCGAAGGCTCCGGTGAAGATCACCTACACGCGTGAGGAAGTCTTCTGGGCGCATCGTGGGCGGCCACGCACCATCATCGATCTGAAGACAGGGGTCAAGAAAGATGGCCGAGTCACTTCGGTGGCGTGCAAAGTTATCCAGGACGGCGGTGCCTACTGCTCGTACGGCGTGGTGACCATTCTTTATTCTGGCGCATTGCTGGGCGCGCTCTACGACATCCCGAATATTCGCTACGACGGCTATCGCGTGCTTACCAACAAGCCCGCCTGTGGTGCCATGCGCGGCCATGGCACAGTGAACGTCCGCTTCGCCTTCGAGTCGCAGATGGATGAGATCGCCATGAAGTTGGACTTGGATCCGGCGAAGGTGCGGCAGGTCAATCTGCTCAAGCCTCCGACAGTCACGGTCAACGGCCTGCGCGTACTGAGCTACGGACTGCCGGAATGCATAGATCAAGTGGTCGAGCGTTCCGGTTGGGAGCAACGCCGCGGCAGGCTGCCCAAGGGCCGCGGACTCGGCATGGCATGCAGTCACTACGTCAGTGGCGCGGCCAACAGCATCATCCTCTCTGACATGCCGCACTCGACCGTGAACATCAAGATCGATCGCGATGGCGGTGTTGTGGTTTACACCGGCGCTGCGGAGATTGGACAGGGCTCCGACACCATGACGGCGCAGGTTGTGGCCGAAGTCCTCGGCTGCGATATTTCGCGAGTGAGAGTCATTGCTGCGGACACCGATCTCACTCCCATCGACCTTGGATCGTACTCCAGCCGCGTGACGTTTATGTCGGGCAATGCGGCTCTACGCGCTGCCGAAGACGTTAAGAAAAACATTGTCAGTGCAGCGGCAAAGCGCCTGGGTTGCGCCCCGGAGGACGTGATCATTCGCAACGACCACGTCTACAGACGCGGGGCTGTCCCTAGCGACCATGATCCGAATGCGACTAACCTGGAACAGACCGCCGCGCCGCGTGGTCACGTGGAGGGTCAAATCCTGCGCGGTTCTGTGTTACAGAGCAGGAAACAGCAAGGCCCGAAGGAGCACATGAGCTTCGAGGAGGCGGTGGTCTCAGCCATTGACTTCCATGGTGGGCTGACTGGCACGGGTTCGTACGCGCCCCCCGTCGAGGCGCGTGGAGGAAAGCACAAAGGCGCAGGAGTCGGACCGTCGCCAGCGTATTCGTACTCCGCGCAGGTGGCCGAAGTCAGTGTGGATGAAGACACCGGCGAAGTGACGGTGCACAAGATTTGGGCTGCTCACGACTGTGGACGCGCGTTGAACCCTGTCGCTGTCGAAGGCCAGGTTATTGGTTCGGTTTGGATGGGCCTGGGCCAGGCGCTTCAGGAGGAGATGGTCTGGAAACACGGCCTGCTGATGAATCCTGGAATGCTGGAATATCGCAGTCCTTCGTCGGTTGAGTCGCCTGACATTGAATGCATCATTGTCGAGAGCATCGATCCCGAAGGCCCGTTCGGTGCCAAGGAAACAGGTGAGGGCTCACTGGCCGCGACCATTCCGGCGATCTCAAACGCAATTTATGACGCTGTCGGAATTCGCTTGCGGGAGGCGCCGTTCACGCCCGAACGCGTGCTGGCCGCGTTGCGGGCGAAGAAGGGCATGAAGCGAATCGAGATGACTGAGTCGGTCGATCCCACTGCGCCGGAGACATTCCGCGAGCACGGCGGCTCGCTGTGGTTCCGGGGCAAGGGGCCAACGCGGCATTCACTCGATCCATCGCGACGTGGCTCACACGCCGGGGCTCCTCTCGGAGGTGAGCAGTGAGCTTGCCCAGCTTCCAGTTGCTGCGTCCAAAATCGCTCGAAGAAGCCGTCGCGCTGATGGCCAGGCACGATGGCGAAGTGAAGATCATTGCCGGTGGTACGGACCTGCTGCCTTCGATGAAGCAGAAGTTGTTCACGCCGCCGTACGTGATCGACCTCGGGGCATCAGCGAGTTGCGCGGAATTCGAAATATGCCCGGCAACGGCATCACGATCGGCGCGCTCACAACATTGAGCGCAATCGAGCGCTCGCCGCTTATTCGCGAAGATTATCCCGTCCTCTACGAGGCTACGAAGACCGTCGCGTCGCCGGTACTACGGAACATGGGAACGATCGGTGGCAATCTGTGCCTCGATACGCGCTGCTTGTGGTACAACCAGTCGCTGCTGTGGCGTCAGAGTTGCGGCTTCTGCCTGAAGAAAGATGGTGACCTGTGCCACGTGGCCCCCGGCGGAAAGTTCTGCTGGGCGGCCTTTTCCGGTGACACGCCTCCGGCGCTGCTGTGCCTCGGAGCGGAAATCGAAATCGCCGGCCCGAATGGCTTGCGGCGTACGCCGCTGTCGGAGTTCTACATTAATGACGGCATCGCGCGCTTGCATCTCGCAACCAACGAAATCGTTACCCACGTCCACCTTCCGGAATCGGCCGCGGGGTGGCGTGGCAGCTATTTGAAACTACGGGTTCGAGGCAGCATTGACTATCCGCTGGCCGGCGTGGCTGTAGCGTTGAAGATGCATTCCGGCCGGGTGGAGGACGCGCGCGTTGCCATCACGGCAGTCAATCCCGCGCCATTTCTGGTGAAGGATGCGGATGCGCTGCTGGTAGGCGCGGTGCCGACTGCAGAGATCGCGGAGCATATTGGCGAGCTAGCGGCGCGCACGGCGAAGCCTCTGACGACCTCGGCACTTACGCCAGAGTATCGCCGTGAGATGGTGCGAGTGTTCGCAAAACGGGCGGTGCTGGCGGCGGCGAACTGATGACTGTTACGGACTGCCACGTCCACATCCAGCCGATGGAGCTTTTCAGGCCCGAGGCGCTGGCGCTGATGAAGAAGTCGCGAAAGGACTTCGATCAGGTCGCCGAATACTGCCGTTCCCCGAAGGCATTCCTCAAACATCTCGATGCGATTGGCGTGGACCGCGCGGTGCTCATCAACTACGTCGCACCCGAAGTCATCGGCTTTACGCCCGCCGTGAACCAGTTCATTGCGAACTATGTGAAGGAAAACCCGAAGCGGCTCATCCCTTGCGGCAGCGTTCACCCGCGGCACACCACCAACGTTCTGGCCGACATGGAGCAGATCGTGCGGCTCGGCATCAGGCTCATCAAGATCCATCCTCCGCACCAGTTGCTTTATCCGAATGACTACCTCAACGGTGTTAAGGAACTGGAGATCATCTACCGTGCGGCAGAAGCGAACGGGATTCCGATTATGGTGCACACCGGCACCTCAATCTTCCCCGGCGCGCGCAACAAGTTCGGTGACCCGATGTATGTGGACGATGTGGCCGTCGACTTTCCTCGCCTGAGGATTTTACTGGCGCATGGTGGGCGTCCGCTGTGGATGGATACGGCTTTCTTCCTGGTCCGGCGGCATCGCAACGTCTATCTCGATATCAGTGGCATTCCGCCGAAAGGCTTGTTGAAGTATTTTCCGCGCCTGGAGGAGATCGCAATCAAAACGTTATTCGGTACTGACTGGCCCGGACCGGGCGTGCCCGAGATCGAGAAGAACCTGGCACAATTTCGCGCGCTTCCGCTAACCCAAGCGGTGCAAGAACAGATTCTCAGCAGGACCGCCCTGGAGATCTGGCCGGACTAGAAAGGGCCGGTGGAGTTCTACGAGCCGGTCTTCCTGACATCCTGAACCCCGGGATCTTCTATTCCTGCGGCGGTGCGGATGGCCCTCCACAGGTCGTCGTGGCCCAACCGCGACTTGGCGGAAAACGGGACAATCTGATCGAGACTGACCTGGAGTTGATCGCAGAGCTTATTTAACGAGTTGCGCAATTGATTGTTGGAGATGCGATCCGCTTTCGTAGCCACCACCAGGAACTTGCGACCGGCATTCCGCAGCCAATCATGTAGCTGCAAGTCGAGTTGCTGCGGAGGAATCGTCACATCCACTAGCGATAGGCACAGCACGAGCGACTCACGCTTCTCAAGGTAAGGATTGACGAACTGCGCCCACCGCTCGGTGATGTCTTTGGGGACTCGCGCATAACCGTAACCCGGAAGGTCGGCGAAGATGAAGTCTGGGTGCGGCTTTCCAGGTCTGCGCACTTGGAAAAAATTGATGGTCTGAGTGCGCCCCGGCGTGTTGCTGGTTTTGGCGATCTTGGAACCGACCAGGGCGTTGATCAAACTCGACTTGCCCACGTTGGAGCGGCCGAGGAAAGCGATCTCTGGCGCGCCCGGGGGAGGAAATTGCTGCGGGGCAGCGGCGGACGTTACGAAGCGCGTCAGGACTTTCATGCAATCAATATCGTCGTAGCCGCACGGAAGTGCAAGCCAATCGAAGTGTTACGGGATTAGGTGCGCCGCCGGGGCCTCTCGCAGGCACAAGGCAGAAGGCCCGCCTTTCAGACGCAAGCAGAGTTATTGGGTCTACTGGTGTGCCGTCGGAGCTCGCTCAGGTGTGGGCGGCAGCGCCGCGATTCCAGGAGAGGCCTCATCCGGCACATCGGGCAACGGCCGCTCCAGTGCATACGCCAAAACTTCATCCATGGTATTGACGAAGCGCAGCTTCATAACATTGCGCAGGTTTTCCGGGACATCGGCCAGGTCCTTCTCGTTATCGGCCGGAAGCAAGACCTCCAGAATGCCCGCGCGGTGGGCCGCCAGTAGTTTCTCTTTCAAACCGCCGATAGGCAGCACTTTGCCGCGAAGCGTAATTTCGCCGGTCATGGCGATGTCACGCCGCACCGGAATGTGGCTCAGCGCACTGGCGATCGCAGTCGCCATAGTGATGCCTGCCGAGGGGCCGTCCTTGGGAATCGCACCCTCGGGTACGTGAACGTGGATGTCAAGGTTGCGATAGAAATCGCGCGGCAGCCCTAGGCGATGAGAGCGCGAGCGCACATACGACATCGCCGCCTGCGCCGATTCCTGCATAACGTCGCCGAGCTTGCCGGTAAGCGTTAGCTTGCCCTTGCCATCCACTGTGGCAACTTCGGTGGTAAGGATGGAGCCGCCGACCTCAGTCCACGCCAGGCCGGTAACCAGTCCGACCTCGCTCCGTTCGTGGATCTCACTGTCGCGAAATTTCATCACACCGAGGTACTCCGAGACGTTCTCCTGGCTCAGGACCACCGAATATTTATCGCCTTCCTTCACCACCTTGCGTGCGACCTTGCGGCAGATGTTGCCAATTTCACGCTCTAAGTTACGCACCCCGGCTTCACGCGTGTAGTTCCGGATAATCGCGGTAAGCCCTTCGTCGGTGAAAACGACATTCTGCTCGCTAAGACCAGTCTGCAGGCGCTGCTTGCGCACCAGGTACTGTTTGGCGATTTCCACTTTCTCCGGCTCGGTGTAACCGTGCAACCGCAGCACTTCCATGCGGTCCTGGAGCGCCGGAGGAATCGTGTGCAGCACGTTCGCCGTGGCGATGAAGAATACCTGCGACAGGTCGTACTCGACATCGAGGTAGTGGTCAACGAACATGAAGTTCTGCTCGGGATCGAGGACCTCGAGTAAAGCGGCCGAGGGATCGCCACGGAAGTCCATCGACATCTTGTCTACTTCGTCCAGCATGAACACCGGATTCTTGGTGCCGGCCTTCTTCATCATCTGGATGATCTGGCCCGGAAGAGCACCAATGTAGGTTCGGCGGTGTCCACGGACCTCAGCTTCATCGCGCACGCCACCTAGGGACATGCGAACGAACTTCCGCCCGGTAGCCTTTGCAATGCTCATCCCGAGTGAAGTCTTGCCTACCCCCGGAGGTCCGACGAAGCAGAGGATCGAACCCTTGGGGTTCTTCACCAGCTGCCGTACGGCGAGGAACTCAAGAATACGTTCCTTGATCTTCTCCAATCCGTAGTGATCTTCGTTAAGCGTCTTCTCGGCGATCTCGATATTGCGAATCTCTTTGGAACGTTTCTTCCACGGTACGGCCAGCAGCCAGTCCAAGTAATTGCGCGAGACAGTCGACTCCGCCGACATCGGGGGCATGGCTTCCAGTTTCTTCAGTTCCTGAAGCGCCTTCTCGTGGGTTTCGCGCGGCATGCCAGCCGCGTCGATCTTTTTCTTGAGTTCGTCGAACTCGCTCTTCTCGCCTCGTCCCAGTTCCTTCTGGATGGCCTTGATTTTTTCGTTAAGGTAATACTCTTTCTGGGCGCGCTCCATCTGACGCTTTACGCGCGACTGAATGGTTCGGTCCATGTTGAGCTTTTCGATCTCGACATCGAGCACGTCACCGATGCGGTTCAGGCGCTCGGCGGGATCAAAGATCTCCAGCAACTCCTGCTTCTCCTCGATAGAGAGTTGCAGATTGGCGGCGATCGTATCGGTCAGTTTTGCCGGGTCGTCGTTGCGAACCGCGGCAATCATGGTCTCGTAGTTCAGGGATTGGCATAGCTTGACGTACTGTTCGAACAGGCTAGTCACGCGCTGCATGCCCGCTTCGATGGGCGGCGTGGACTCGGCAGAGTACCTCGCCGTGCGCACCGTGGCCTCAAAGTAGCCGTCGGTGTCCACTACCTGAAGAATTTTCCCCCGTTCCAGGCCCTCCACTAATACCTTGATGTTGCCGTCGGGAAGCTTCAAGCTCTGCACAATATTGACGATCGTGCCTACCTGGTAGATCTCGTTGGGCTTGGGCTCGTCGATGCTGGCGTCGTGCTGTGTGGCCAGAAAAATCTTCTTATCGCCAGCCAGTGCCTCTTCCAATGCCCGCACGCTCGACTCGCGGCCCACCACGAACGGCGTCATCATGTACGGGAAGATGACGACGTCCCGAATCGGCATCATGGGAAGCTTCTTGGTTTCAAATTTCTCGCGCTGGGTCACCAATACCACCTTGTCATTCAGAGGGTCTCAGCCGCTCTGGGGAAGAAGAGTTAAAAAGGCTCGCGCCGCATCCATGCTGGCCGCGCTGTATCAACCTGATTAGCCTAAGGATAACACGCGTAACTGGGCGGCAGAAGCCACGGAGTTTCTTGCTTGGATTGGCCTTCCAGAATCGGATAAACGGAAGACCACGGCTTTGGCAAGGGAGATACCCAATGACTTCCGCTGGGCAGCAGCGACATGGTTTCAGTTTCGAGCTGACATAAACGGCGCGACCGAAGCCGCGCCGCTTTCGCAACGATTGGTCCCGTGGCTAACCGGCCTTCTCCATCAGCGGAAGGCTAACGTTGCGCTTCTGCACCATCTCGGCGGTGACCTCGAACTCCTTGACGCGTTTCTGGCTGGGCAGTTGGTACATGAGGTCGAGCATCAGCTCTTCCAATATCATTCGCAGACCGCGGGCGCCAACCCTGCGCATCATCGCTTCTTTCGATATGCAGCGCAGCGCATCGTCGGTGAAGCGCAGTTTCACGTTCTCGAACTCGAACAGCCGCTGATACTGTTTCACGATCGCGTTCTTCGGTTTCGTCAGGATTTCGATCAGCGCATCTTCGTCCAGGTCGCTGAGCACGCCGACAACAGGCAAACGCCCGACGAATTCCGGAATCAGTCCAAACTTGATCAGGTCCTGCGGCTCGACCTGTGCCAGCAACTCGGTATCGCGTTTGTTGCTTTCAGTAAAGGCCGCTTCCTTGGCCTCGTCCGTCCGAAATCCCATGGACCGCTTCCCGAGCCGCCGCCCAATGGTGCGCTCCAGGCCTATGAAGGCCCCGCCGCAGATGAACAGGATGTTGGTGGTGTCCACTGGGGTGAACTCCTGGTGCGGATGCTTGCGGCCACCCTGCGGAGGCACGTTGGCCACGGTGCCCTCCAGAATCTTCAGCAACGCCTGCTGCACGCCTTCTCCGGACACGTCACGGGTGATGGACGGGTTCTCGTCTTTGCGGCCGATCTTATCGACTTCATCAATATAGATAATGCCGGTTTGGGCGCGCGCCACGTCACCGTCGGCAGCCTGGAGCAGCTTCAGGATGATGTTCTCGACGTCTTCGCCGACATAGCCCGCCTCGGTAAGCGTTGTGGCATCGACGATGGCGAAGGGAACGTCGAGCATCTTGGCCAGGGTCTGCGCCAGCAAGGTTTTGCCGGTGCCCGTGGGCCCTATCAGCATGATGTTCGATTTAGCCAGCTCGACTTCACCGCCGCGCTGGCGGTTCATATAGACCCGCTTGTAGTGGTTGTAAACGGCTACGGCAAGCTTCTTCTTGGTTTGGTGCTGCCCGATCACATATTCGTCGAGAAACGACTTTACCTCGGCCGGTTTGGGGAGATGGCTCGGCGTCGCAGCGGGCTGTGCTTCTGAGCGGTCATCTTCCAGAATGGAATTGCACACCGCGACGCACTCATCGCAGATGTATGCGCGGGGGTAATCAGTCGGAGACGAGATCAGCTTGGTGACGGCGTCCTGAGACTTGTGGCAAAACGAACATCGAAGCACTTCATCGGAACCGGTCCTGGTTCTCACGGAAAGACTCCTTTACTGCGCACGCCGCCAGCCGGGATTCGGCTTCCCGCACTGCATTTCCCGTCCGCTGAACCGGGTAGGAGCCGTGCTACTCCTCTGAGAAGGCCCGCTTTTATCGGCCATCGGCAAACCCTCTCAGTGCTACCGCACCTGAGCTATTCAACCATAACTGCGAGCACCGCAGCGCACCGTTAGTGCCAGATCGGGTACAACTTTTGAAGCAGGCCCACACAAAAACCATTTAACTCGCAATTAGCGTCGGACTGTCGCAACTCACTTGTGTTTGAAAATGATGTCGTCAATGATGCCGTATTCCTTGCTCTGTTGCGAATTCATGATGAAATCGCGCTCTACATCGCGCTCCACCTTTTCCAGCCTCTGCCCACTGTGCTTGGAGAGCAATTGGCTGGTGATCTCACGCATGCGCAAGATCTCGCGGGCGTGAATATCTATGTCGGTGGCCTGACCGGAAAGTCCCGACATCAGCGGCTGGTGGATCAGGATACGCGATGTAGGCAGGGCAAATCGTTTCTTAGGCGCTCCTGCGGCCAACAGCAGTGCGGCCATGCTCGCCGCCTGACCGATGCAGATCGTAGTCACGTCCGGGCGGATGAACTGCATCGTGTCGTATATCGCCATTCCCGCTGTGATCGACCCACCCGGCGAGTTGATGTACAGAGAGATATCCTTCTCCGGATCTTCTGCCTCGAGAAACAGCATCTGGGCGATGATCAGGTTGGCGACGTTGTCATCGATAGGAGTGCCTAGGAAAATTATGTTGTCCCGCAATAGGCGGGAGTAAATATCGTACGCCCGCTCGCCCCTGCTGGTCTGCTCAATAACCATGGGCACAAGCATTTTGCGGCTCCTTCAAGGTACCTGCCCACACTTCTTCCCCGAGGGGCAAAGTAGGGAAAGTGGAACGCAGTCCGCCCTATACGGACCTGCGGTAAAGACTATCCAAGGTCTTTTCGTTCCGGATGCGATGCCGAATTCTATCCAGCCCTCCATCCTGGGTCAAACGAGCTCGCACCTGCTCCATCGTTTGCTTGGACTGATGCGCCAACGCCTCCAGTTCGCGGTCGAACTCCTCGTCGCTGACCTCGATCTTTTCTTCGTCTGCAATCTGCTCCAGAATCAAGGCAGCCCTGACTTCCCGCAGTGCGCCCTCGCGCTGGCCCGCCCGCAGGCGCCCGAAGTCCATGCGCTTCATGTCTTCCGTCCGCATGCCCTGCGCCGCCAGAGCGCGCAACCCGCGCTCCAGCCGAAGATCAATCTGCTGGTCCAACATCGCTTCAGGAACGGGGAAATCATTCCGTTTAACGAGTTCCTCCACGAGCCGATCTTTGCCCTGGTGCTCAGACTCGTGTTCCTTTTCCGCCACCATGTTCTCGCGCAGGCGATTGCGAAGCTCGTCCAGCGTCGTGAAGTCGGCGCTCAGCTCTTTGGCGAATTCATCGTTCAGATCGGGAACGCTGCGGGTCTTGATGCCCTTCACGTTGACTTCGTAAGTCATCGTCTTACCAGCGAGGCGCTTGTCCGCGAAGTCGTCACCGTACTTCACCTCGAATGTGCGCTGCTCGCCCGGCTTGGCGCCGCGCAGATTCTCGCTGAACTCCGGAATCGTGTTTTGCCCGCCGATCTCAACCATGACCTCGTCCACCTCAACCGGCTTGGAATCGGCGTCCTGTTCGCTTTCCTTGGGCGTCCCCTTAAAGCCGGCGACTGCGAAATCGCCGTCAGCCAGCGGACGCTCCTCCTCTACCGCCGTGTAGGTCGCATGTTGATCGCGCAAGTTATTCAACGCGCGTTCTACGTCCTCGTCGGTTACGGCCGTGTCCAGCTTTTCGATATGGATGTCCTGATAGGGAGCTACCTTGAAATCGGGAAGTATCTCGAACGAGGCCTTGAACTTCAGTGGCTCGCCTTCATGAAGGTGAAGATCCGTGACCTGGGGCTGGGAAACCGGCAGAAGCTTCTGTCTCTGTGTCTCTTCGCGAAAATAGCGTGGAACCAGCGCCTCGACCAGCTCATTCTTGATGTCGTCGGCAAAGCGCTGGCGAACGATGGAGGCCGGCACCTTCCCTTTGCGGAAGCCAGGCACACGTGCCAGCTTCTGATAACGTTTCAGGACGCTCGCGGCTTCGGCGCTCACTACGTCGGCAGGGACCTCGACGGTGATCTCGCGCTTGCAGGGATTGAATTGTTCGGAAGAGTTGATGTCCGTCGTGCTAGTTTCAGTCGTCAAGGAATCGCCTTCAGAAGTGCAAGTGGCGCCGCGCGGCCCGAATTCAAACCATCTCGAGTACGCCGGATGCAGTCCAATTGACTACTCCGGGATGGGCTACCGGCTGCAGAGCAAGTCGGAACTGCGGGCCATCAACTTAAGTGTATTGAGAGCTATGCGGGGTGGTCAAACGACGAGGGCCTCCGGGAACTGGGGATCAATCGAAAGGCAACCGTGCGCGATACAAGTCGAAGCCGTAGGTGAAAGTGTTTTGCTACTCTAAACTTGCTTTGAGAGCGGCGGTACTGCAGCGCGAAAGTGCACCGCAGTCGTCACAAAAGAATGAACAAAGGAAGTAGGAATGCTTCATATCGTCTGGCGGTTCCGAGCGAGGCCTCAGCAACTGCAGGAGTTCATGCGTTACTACAACCCCAAAGGAATCTGGACTGAACTCTTCCGCAGGTCCTCCGACTACCACGGAACCGTCATGCTGCATGACATCGCCGACCCGCTCGGCTTCCTTATCGAGGATCGCTGGACCAACAACTCCGCGGTCATTCACTTTCGCGAGGATTTCGGGCGCGAATACGACGAACTCGACCGGCACTGCGAGAGTTTGACGCAAGAGGAGCACCTGGTGGGGATCTATGAGGACGAGGACTTCTAGTGTCCAAGGTTCCCTTGACCCTTGCCGTGCTGAACAACGAGGTGGTGAACTGTGCCAAGTGTCCGCGGCTCGTCGAATATCGCCAGCAGGTTGGCCGGGAGAAGCGCCGTGCCTACCTCGAGTGGGATTACTGGGCGCGACCGGTTCCGGGTTTCGGCGACCCGCGTGCGCGGGTTCTGGTGCTTGGGCTCGCTCCCGGCGCCCATGGCTCCAACCGCACTGGCAGGCCGTTCACGGGCGACGCTTCCGGGAAGTTCATGTATCCCATCCTGCACAAGGTGGGCTTCGCTTCGCAGCCGACAGCCGAGCATCGTAATGACGGGCTGAAGCTGATCGACTGCTACATCACGGCGGCGGTTCGCTGTGCGCCTCCGGACAACAAGCCGCTGCCTTCGGAACTGGCCAACTGCGCGCCGTTTCTCGATCGCGAACTTGCGATCCTGGACCGTGTCAAGGTCGTTGTGGCCCTGGGGAAGATCGGGTTCGATGCTTATTTGAATTACCTGAAGCGCAAAGGCATCTTAAGGAGCAAGGCGGGATACGTATTCGGTCATGAAGCGCGCTACGTGATGCCGAACGGCGTCGTGCTACTGGCGTCATACCACCCATCGAACCAGAACACGGCGACCAAGAAGCTCACGCCCAAAATGTTCGAAGATGTCTTCCGAAGGGCCAGGGAAATCGCAGCTAGCACGGCTTAGCCGCCGATACATATTCGCGAGACGAGGTTCAATATGAAAGTTGCATTCATCGGTTTAGGCAATATGGGAACGCCGATGGCACGGAACCTGCTCCGCGCCGGGCACGAGGTAACGGTTTGGAACCGCACGCTCTCCAAAGCCGACGTGCTTCGCCCGGAAGGCGTGAAGGTCGCCAAGTCGCCGGCTGAGGCTGTGGAAGGTGTGGAAGCCGTGATCACCATGCTGGCCGATGATCCGGCCGTCGAATCTGCCGTACTGCAGGCGGGCGGGGTTGCCGAACGCCTGCCCAAAGGCGCAGTCCACATCTCGATGAGCACCATTAGCGTGGCGCTAACAAGAAGGCTTGCGGAGGAACACGCCCGGCGGGGGCAGCAATACATAGCCGCTCCGGTGTTTGGACGTCCGGAGGCGGCGGAGGCAGGCAAGTTGTTCGTGGTAGCTGCGGGCGAGAAATCAACCGTGGAGCGCTACAAACCCCTACTGGAAGCGCTGGGCCAGCGCGTCTTCGTTATTGGGGAGAAGCCCGAAATGGCGAACGTAGTGAAGCTAAGCGGGAATTTCCTGATTGCCTCGGTCATCGAGTCGCTGGGTGAGGCGATTGCGCTGACTCGGAAGTACGGCATCGATCCCCATGAGTATGTCGACTTCCTGACGAACACGCTCTTTGCCGCTCCCGTGTACAAGACCTACGGCAACCTCATCGCCGACGAGAAGTATCAGCCCGCTGGATTCAAGATGAGGCTCGGGCTGAAAGACGTGCGGCTCGCGTTGTCCGCGGCGGAGGCGGTGGATGCGCCAATGCCATTCGCCAGCGTGATACGCGACCATATGCTGACCGCGATCGCCCGAGGCATGGAGGACCTGGACTGGAGCTCAACGGCCAAACTTGCCGCCGCGAACGCCGGATTGAAATGACGGGCAATGGAGGGCCATGATTACTTCAATATTGTAATATTGACTGTGAGGTAATCATGGCCACAACTCAATCCCACCGATCCCAGGAGCGCCTGGCGCTTGGCACCTACGTAAAGCTGATGCGCGCCGCCAATTCCGGTCGCAACTACGCCTCTCGAAGCCTGAGCGGTACAGGACTGACGCTCACCCAGTTCGCCGTGCTGGAGGCGCTCTACCATCTTGGGCCCATGTCGCTCTCCGATATCGCGCAGAAGGTCCTGACCACTGGGGGCAATCTCACCATGGTTGTCGGAAACCTTGAAAAGCAGGGTTTGGCCGGGCGGCAACGCTGTCCCGAGGACCGGCGCGTGCTAATTGTGGTGCTGACGGCGAAGGGGAAAGCACTGATTCGCCGGACGTTCTCCCAACATGCCGCCGCTATCACTGAATTTCTGAGCGTCCTCAATCCCGAGGAGCAGGGCCGCCTGGGCGATCTCTGCCGGAAGCTGGGGAAGCAAGAGCCTGATTAAGGGGCGATTGCAGGAGGGTTTTCCTTCTGGTTGCGCCCGGCTGCGCCCTTCCGATCGACTTGAATCTTACTTTGATGTTAAAGCATCTGATGGATAGAGATATTGGAGGAG
The DNA here is from genome assembly GCA_963843005.1 of uncultured Acidobacteriaceae bacterium. GTDB lineage: Bacteria > Acidobacteriota > Terriglobia > Terriglobales > Acidobacteriaceae > Bog-257. Next base: position 204,255 of record CAWJIW010000020.1, read on the forward strand.
TTCGATGATCACCATCAGGCCATCGGCAGAACGCGGCCACGCCAATCACGGCTGGCTGGATACACACTACACATTTTCCTTTTCCGACTATTTCGATCCCAGGCACATGGGTTTCCGCGACTTGCGAGTCATCAACGAAGACTGGATCAGTGCCGGGAAAGGCTTCGGCAAGCATCCCCACCGCGACATGGAGATTCTCACCTACATCATCGAAGGCGAGCTGAGCCATCGCGACAGCATGGGAAGTGGGGCCACTCTCAAGCAGAACGACGTGCAGCGGATGTCGGCAGGAACCGGCGTGATGCACAGCGAAGCCAACCACTCCGATAAGCCGGTGCACCTGCTGCAAATCTGGATTCTGCCCGAGGCGGAGGGACTGAAGCCCAGCTACGAGGACCGCACCTTCCCGGCCGCGGAGAAACGAAACCAGTTGCGGCTGATTGCATCGCATGACGGGCGGGATGGTTCGGCAACAATCAACCAGGACACCAGCGTCTATGCGTCGCTGCTCGACAGCGGCAAAGAACTGGAACTCGAACTTAAATCGGGTCGCCATGCGTGGATTCAGTTGGTGCGCGGGGAACTCGACGTGAACGGCACAAAGCTGGCGAAGGGTGACGGCGGCTGCGGTCAGCGGTGAATCCAAACTGCGACTGAAGAGCGCCAGCGGCAACGGCGAAGCTGAGTTCCTGCTCTTTGATCTTGCGTGACTTCCTGTGGCGTAACGCGGAGAAACGGCCGCGTTGCGCCGCTCGTCAATTACCATCCTTAGGTAAGTGAGTCGAAAAATCCCCATCGTGCCTGATGGTCCACCCAAGGTCATCTCCTGGGTGCACGATGCTTTCCGTAGCCGCGGTTTTCTCGGGGCTCTTCGCTATTACGCCGAAGGAACGCTGGAACTGATGCGCGACCTTACGCCGGAGCGCCGCACATCACGCTATGGAGATATTGATTATGACTTCGACCACGGCGTGGATACAACCTGGGCGACGGTTTCACTTCGCACCCGCATCCGAGAGTTGCTCTCGGGCGGACAATATCAGCCTTCGGAACCGAAGCTGTTTCATCGAATAATGAACGCGCTGCCCGTGTCTGCCGATGGGTTCACCTTTATCGATCTTGGCTCGGGCAAGGGGCGCACACTGCTGATGGCGTCCGACTATCCATTCCAGCGCATCGTGGGTGTTGAGCTTCTTGAGGAATTGAACCGGATCGCGCAACAGAACATTGGCCGTTACCGGAGCGACCAACAGAAGTGTGTTGCGATCGAGTCGCAAGCCGGCGATGCGCGCAACTTCGTATTGCCTGCCGAGCCAATCGTGCTGTATCTCTTCAATCCCTTTCCGGAGTACGTCCTGCGGACCGTGCTCGCCAATCTGCAAGCTTCGCTTCGTGCCGCTCCACGCGAGGTCTTCGTTGTCTACCACAACTTTGTATATGAGAATGTTTTTTGCGAACAAGAATGGTTGTTGCCTGTCTATCGCACCTATCAGTTCGCGATCTACAAAGCAGTTGGGATCGGTGTCTAACTTTCTTTCTCGAAAGGCCGGAGCTACAGCACCGCCGTTTCGTGTAGAAGCTCTCCTTTCGCGAAACGTCCCGGGCTCAGGACCGCAACATTATTCACGACGTCAGTCTTGCCTTGAAGGATCAGGTCCGCAACGATTTTGCCAGTGGCTGGGGCGTGCATCACGCCATGCCCGCTGAAACCGTTGGCGCAGAAGAATCCCGGCACTTCCGGAAGCGGCCCAATGATGGCGTGGTGATCGGGTGACATCTCATACAGCCCCGCCCACGCACGCTTCGGATTGACCGCAAGGTTCTCGAAGCAGGGTACGCGGTCCGCGGCACGCACCAGCACCTTCTCGATGAACGAAGGTTCGAAGTCGGTTTTGTATCCGGGCGTTTCTTCGGGATCGTTCCATGCCAGCAGGAATCCCAGGCTCTCAGGTCGAAAGTGGAAGCCGTTTGTCATATCAATGACCATCGGGATTGCATGCGAGACGCCGTCGAACGGTTCCGTCGGAATCAGCATTCGTCGCAATGGTTCGACGGGAAGATCTACACCTGCAAGCGCCGCGACCTGCGCAGCCCAAGGACCGGCGGCGTTAACAATCGTGCGCGTGCTCACCGCGCCCTGCGTGGTCTCCAGCCCGCTGACTTGTCCGTTATCGCTGGTGATGCCTGTGACCTCGGTTGATCGCCAGAGCATTGCACCCCGTTCGCAGGCGCGAGTGGTGAAGCCGACCATCACGCTGTAAGGATCAACGAATCCGTCCGTTGGGCAGAAGCTGCCGCCCAAAACGTCATCCGAGCGCAATTGGGGGACTATCTCAACAATTTGCTCGCGCTTTAACATGCGCACTTGGGTCAATCCTAATGACTTCTGTAACCGCTGATTGGTCTCCAGGTATTCGATATGCGCAGGCTTGGTAGCCACGAACAGATACCCCTGCGCGCGGTATTCCGAAGGAAGACCGAGACGCTCTTCGAACCTGGCATAAAACGGGATCGAGTACAGCGACATCTGGATGTTCGGCGCGGTCGCGAACTGCGCCCGCACGCCGCCCATGCTCTTGCCGGTGGAACCCTTTCCTTGGTGCGATTCACGCTCAATGATCAGCACGTTGCGGCAGCCGGCTTCCGTCAGATGCCAGGCAATGCTCGAACCTACGATTCCGCCGCCAACGATTACCACGTCCGCAGTCTGCATGGTTTGGGCCTCGAGCGATGCGAGCATTGTAATCCGTGATCTCGGACCTGACTGCCGAATCCGGACACCTACGTCACAATTGCTCGTGACACCCCTCACAGACCCTACGTTCTGTCCGGCCTAGCCTTAGTTACCGGGGTCCCATATATCGCGGGTTCTCCGTCAGGCGCGCGCCAAAGCGCAGTTGCCTCGCCCGCACAAAGGATTCACCATGCCTCTTGTCAACTCTCTCTCCAAAGCGGTTGTTCGTGATTTCTCGATAGAAGAGCTTGAACAGGCAGCCCGATTAATGCGCGGCTATGACCTGGTCGCGCTTTGCGCTGCCGGTTCCGGCCATTCCGGAGGCACGCTCTCCATGATGGAGATCGTTGCAGCGCTTTATCTGAAGGTCGCCAACCACGATGCCAACAATCCAGACTGGAAGGAACGCGACCGCATCGTCTGGTCGGCTGGCCATAAGGCGCCCGCGTTGTATCTGGGTCTGGGTTTCGCCGGATATTTCCCGATCGAAGACATCGTTACCCTGCGTAAGCTCTATTCGCCGTTCCAAGGACACCCGCATCGGCTGAAACTGCCGGGCGTGGAAGTTTCCAGCGGTTCTTTGGGACAAGGCCTTAGCGTCGCCGTCGGCATGGCACTCGCCGGCAAACTCGACAACGACAAGCACACCGTGTTCTGCATTATGGGCGACGGTGAGCAGCAGGAAGGCAACATCTGGGAAGCCGTGATGGAAGGCTCGCACCACAAGCTCGATAACCTGGTGGCCATCATCGATCGCAACCGTTTGCAGATCGACGGCTGGGTGAAGGACGTGATGAACGTCGAGCCCTTGGAGGAGCGTTATCGCAGCTTCGGTTGGGAAGTGCTGGTTGTTGACGGGCACAATGTTGCGCAAGTCGTGGATGCTCTGCAGATAGCGAAGAATATTCCAGTCGCCGGCAAGCCCACCGTAATCATCGCCAATACAGTAAAGGGCAAGGGCGTGAGCTTCATGGAGAATATCGCCGGATGGCACGGCAAAGCTCCCAGCTACGACGAGTTGGTGAAAGCGCTGGAAGAACTTGGGCTGAAAGAAACCATCGCCTACGATGCGCTGCTCAATAAGGCGAAGGAGTATCAGAAGGAAGTAGAGATCAAGCTGGCGGCCAAGACCCCGAGCTTCTCGCGGGACTACTGGTGGAACAGCTCTCCTTCGATGAAAGTGAAGATGGAGCCCACACGCAAAGGCTTTGGTTTGTCGCTGCAAAATAATGGCAACGACGAGCGGGTAGTCTGTCTTGGACTCGATATCTCGGGCTCGATCACAATCAGCGATTTCTATTCGGGCAAGCCGGAACGCAAGAATCGCTGGATCAGCATGGGTATCGCCGAGCAGTCGGCCACCGCGGCAGCCGTGGGTTTGGCACGCGATGGCAAGCTGCCCGTCTTTGGGACTTATGGAACCTTCGCGGCGGCGCGCAATCTCGACCAGATTCGCGTCTCGATCTGCTATGGCAACTTCAACGTGATGATCGCTGGGGCGCACGGCGGAGTCTCGGTCGGACCGGACGGCGCGACTCACCAGGCCCTCGAAGACCTGTTCGCGATGTGCGGATTGCCGAACATGTCGGTCGTGGTGCCGTGCGACGCCATCGAGACGCGCAAGGCAACCGACTATTTGCTGCTGCAACATGTCGGGCCGAAATACATCCGCTTTGCGCGCGAGGCCACGCCCATCGTTACGCGTGAAGAAACGCCGTTCGTCTTCGGTATGGCAAACGTGAGCCGCCTCCGTCGCGAAGCCCAGGAGATGATTGATGCCTTCGACACGGTGCTCGCTCCCAACTACCAGGACGAGCATGAGGACCTCAGCATCATTGCCTGCGGCCCCATGGTGCCGGAAGCCCTGCGCGCGGCCTGGATCCTGAAGCGGGAGTTCGGCTATGAGACCCGTATCGTGAACATCCATACAATGAAGCCTATCGACGAGACTGCCATCGTGAGGGCGGCCAAGGAGACAGGCGTTGTCATCACCGCGGAAGAGCACCAGATTGGCGCGCTGGCGTGGCGCGTCAGCGGTATTCTTACCGAGAGCCCCGAGCTATATGGAGTGCCAATCATTACAGGCGCGATTGGCGTAAAGGACCGCTTCGGCGACTCCGGTGCGCCGTGGGAACTGATCAAGGAATTCGAGGTCAGCGCCGAGCACATCGCACAGAAGGCGGTGGAGCTGCTCGCCATTGCGAAGATGAAGAAGAAAGAAGTTGAGCGTTTTGAGCTGACGCACTAAACTTCGGCAGTTGAGGGAAAGGGCTCCGCCAAGCAGCGGGGCCCTTCTCTCTTACACCGAATCTAAGACAGTCCAACAATGGGAGCGGTTTCACTCGGCAGCGATGGCTCGACTGGCGTCGTTTCTTCTACGGTCTGCACCGGGTGCGCATCGTCCTCTGCCAGAGATGCATAGGCTCCGAGACGCGCAAGACAAAGTATGTCTGCTCCGGCGAAATAGATCAGGGCGATGATCGCCATGATCAGCGCCACCCAGCGTGCACCGAGTTGGCCTGATAGCTTGAGCGGCGATAGCAGAACAAGGAACAGCGCGCCCGCCCAGCTTAGACGAAGCGTCAGAAAACCGAGCCCTAAGCCGAACAACCGGCCAGCCTGGCGCGAACAGAAATCTGTCGCTTGTACCAAGGCTTCCGGGGGTTTCGCGTTGTTGCGAATGCAGAACAGCGGAGCCAGCCCAAAGAACCAATTCAGTACGAGGCCGAACCCCCAAGCCATCCCAATCCCGAACAATAGAAAAAGTCCCGCCAGTGCGGGCCGATGGTAAGCCGACATGATAATTCCAAGCAGCAGCGAAACAATCATGGCTGCAAGCGCGATAAGCGACCACATCGCGCGCAACAGTTGCAAGATGAAGACCGGCCCGAACTGCCAGGTGATCGTTTCCGGTTCCTCGTCGGCGCTGAACAGCGCCACCAGTCGGCGAAGGGTTGCGGCGCGGCCCACCGTCGCGGCTAAGCTCCAGAGCAACATCAGCCCGATGACCACCGCTGCCTGCTCCCACACAAAACGGGTGAGCGTGCCGCGAAAGATGTGGCGCACCACTCCGTGGAGAAGTTGCGGCTGAAGAGTGCTGAGCAGAAGCTCGTCACTCGGCGAGATCTTGATGCTATCGAGGAACAGGGCCGCAGAAATAATTGCCAGGGCCAGCGCAGAAAGACCGAAGCACGAGCGCCACGTCAGTTCGGCAGCTACGAGCACGGGCTCATGCCAAAGCACCGCGAAACCATCGCGAAACGGCGATCGGGAGCTGCTGGGCTGCGACATGGGTCAAGGATAGCAGTTTGCAATTCCATGAAGCCGGAATGATGCGGAAGTTGGAGCAGCGCTATGCCTGCTCGACTCACATGAGTCTTCTCGCTTCCAGTTGCGTCGACGGTTCTTGCTTGGCGAAGTACAGATAAATCGGAATACCTGCCAGAATGACTACTACTCCCCAGGCGGAATTGCGAAGGTTCTCGGTGAAGGTGTAGTAGAGCAGCACGGCCGCCGCGACGACGAACAGGGCTGGAACCAGCGGATAGCCCCAAGTCCGGTAAGGGCGCGGCGCGTTGGGTTCCTTCTTCCGCAAAACGAAAACCGTGCTGGCCGCGATCATGTAGAAGAGCCACTCCGCAAAGATGGCCAGTGAGAAAAGTTGGCGGAAACTACCGGCGAACAGCAACAGCAGAATCGAAAGCAGTAGCTGCACGATCAGCGCGACCGAAGGCGTGTGAAACCGCGGATGGACCTCGGCCATCGCTTTGAAGAAATATCCGTCGCGCGCCATGGCAAAGGGCACTCGCGCGCCGCTCATGATGGTGCCGTTAAGGGCGACGAGCATGGAGAGAGCCATGCCCGCTGAAACAATCGCCGCTCCCCACGCACCGACTGCGACCGCCGTGGCCGCGGATGCCGGCTGTGGCGAGATCGCGATGGTCGCTGCGGGAAGTACATATTGCACGGCGGCATTGGTCAGCATGTAGAGGACCGCGACCACGCCGACTCCAGCGATCAACCCGATCGGAATATTGCGCCCGGGATTTCGGATTTCGCCGCTGACCATGTTCAGGTCGTTCCATCCATCGTAGGCCCACAAGGCGGCAATGAGCGCGGCCATGAATCCTGCGAATCCCCCAGTCGCTCCGCTGAAGCTGGTCCCGAAGTTACGCCACGTTCCGGACACAGCCGTGAAAGCTAACAGCGCGACAGAGATGATGATTGCGATCTTCATCAGCGTGAAGACGACTTGGAAATCTCCCGCGCGTTTGACGCCGATATAGTTCAGCGCGGTGATGCCGACTGCTGCGGCTGCGGCGACCAGTTGCCCGTAGGTGACGCTGAAAGGTGAGCGCACCGCAGCATGGTCAAGAAACGCGAACACCGAAAACGTTCCCAGGATGCGCACGAATCCCGTAGTGAGAGTTGCCACCGATGCGGGCTTCGCTATGGCAAACCACGTCCAGGCATAGAGAAACCCAGGCAACGGTCCATAGGCGTCGCGAATGTAAACGTATTCGCCGCCCGCCTGCGGTTTCATCGCTCCAAGCTCGGCGTAAGTAATCGCGCCGGCAAGCGAGAGCACGCCACCGACGATCCATGCGATATACACCAGCCATGCCGAGCCGACCGCCTGCATCATCTCGGTCGGAACCAGAAAGATGCCGCTGCCAATGATGGTGCCGACCACAATCGCGCTGGCGTGGCTGACGCCGAGATCGCGAGACAGGCTCGGAGCTTGAGGCGCAGCGTTAGTCGGTGGAGAGAATGCGGAATGTCATCTGGCGATGGGAACAACAGACTGGAACTATACCCGATAGAGAAGGTGATCACGCTGCCGATCAGCACATACCAGGTGAAGGGAATCGGCGGCGACAATGCCAGTGCTGTGAAATGCAATCCCGTCACCAGCTGTAGCCACTGCATAATCGCGCTGCCCTGCCAGATATAAATATTGGCACAAAAGCCGACCGCCATGCCGATCATGCTGCCGCGTTCATTGGCGCGGCGTGTTAGCACGCCCAGAAGAAATACGCCCAGCATTGCGCCATAAGCGACTGATGCGATGCTCAGGCCGACCTCCACTACTTTGCCTCCGCGTCGCGAAACGATGGCCAGCGCGAACAGGACAAATCCCCACGCAATCGTCGCCACGCGGGAAAGCAGCACGCGCCTTCGCTCGGAAAGCTGAGGGTTGCGGCGCATGTAGAAGTCCACAATAGTCGAAGACGAAAGCGCATTTAGGGCTGCGCTCAAGTTCGACATGGCCGCAGCCAGAATTGCTGCGACCAGCAGGCCCGAGATGCCGTGCGGCATATAGCTCACGATGAACGTGGGAAAGATGCGGTCGGTCTTATCAAACGGAACGGCTGGAGGCGCGAGCCGATAGAAGACCCACAGCATGGCGCCGATCAACAGGAACAGAGAGAACTGGAACAGCACTGCGAGCCCGCTGCTTAACAGCGCCAGCTTGGATTGCGCTTCGCTCTTGGCCGCCAACAGTCGCTGCACGATCAACTGATCGGTTCCGTGGCTTGCCGTGGTGAGGAATGCGCCGCCGATGACGCCCGACCAGAATGTATAAGTGCGGTAGAAATCGGGCGAGAAGTCGAAGACACGAAACTTGCCGGCGCTGGCGGCAACGGTGCGGACCGTGGTCCATCCGCCGGGCACAAGATGAAGGATGGTGAAGAATCCGATAAGGGTTCCGCCAACGTAGATGAACAACTGCACCACGTCCGTCCAGATCACCGCGGCCAGGCCGCCTTCAAACGTGTATACCAGCGTGAGCAACGTGACGATTCCGATGGAGAGCACGTCGCGCTGGAAGGCGCTGTGGTTGCCGAGCAGCGGCCCCAGCGCGATGCCTACGACGATGGCGACGGCGAATACGCGAACGCCCTCGGCTGCCGCGCGCGTTACCAGAAATAGGCCTGCCGTGAGCGAGCGCAGCCGGCCGCCAAAACGGCGCTCGATCAATTGATATGCGGTGAACAGGTTCCCGCGAAAGTAGTGCGGCAGCAGAACGAAGGCGACGATGACGCGACCCACGAGATAGCCAAGCACCAACTGCAGGAACGTAAAGTTCGGAGTCGTACGCGAGTCCGGGCACGCTGATGATGGTGAGCGTGCTGGTTTCGGCGGCGACGATGGAGAGCGCGATCGCCCACCACGGAATCTGGCCATCGGCCAGAAAGTAGTCGCGCAGCGAGCGCTGCCGCTTACGAAACCGCAGGCCGAAGAGAGTGATGCCGAGCAGATAGACTGCGATCAGCGCAAGATCAATGTGGTTGAGTCCCATTGTGATCGAGCCATTATCGCGGAAGGACGCGACTTCTCCAATGCAACCAGAGGCGCAATGCAGGCTCTGCGATAATGCGAGTCGTGGCGTATTTTCTTGGGATTGACGGCGGTGGCAGCAAAACTACAGCCGTGCTCGGCGATGAAACCAGCGTGCTCGCATCGGTAACAGTGGGCGGCAGCAACATCACTCACGTCGGCGAAGACCGGTCGCGCAATGCATTGCAAGAGGCCGTGCGCCAGGTTTGCCAACAAGCAGGCATCAGGCCTTCGCAGGTCACTGGAGTTTGCGCGGGAATCGCCGGCGCGGCGCGCGAAGAGACTGGCAAGCAAGTCGCACACGTTCTGGCGAGCACTGTGCTAGGAAAAGTGGAAGTCGTCGGCGACATGGTAATCGCGCACGAAGCTGCGCTGGGCGGCGCTCCGGGAATCGTGGTGATCGCGGGCACAGGCTCCATCGCTTATGCGCGGCACGCATCGGGTCAAACCGCGCGCGCTGGAGGTTGGGGCTTCGCGATCTCCGACGAAGGTTCGGGACACTGGATTGGCGTGCAGGCCGTCGCTGCAATCGCGCAAGCGCGGGATGAAGGCAGGCATAGCAAGCTCAGCGACCGCATTCTCGAGCGTTGGTCGCTTGCGTCGTACGACGAACTCATGCGCCACGCCAACTCTTCTCCTGCGCCGAAGTTTGCCGAGTTGTTTCCCGTGGTGCTGGCGACTGCCGAAGCCGGTGATGTCGACGCTCGCGACATTTTGATTCGTGCCGGAGTGAAACTGGCAGGACTGGCGAAGGTGGTCTTTCGCCGCTTGTGGAGCGCTGAAGATGCAATCGAGATTGCGCTGGCGGGAGGCGTCTTCGAGAATTCGGGCCTGGTGTGCGAATCCTTCGAGAGGGAGTTGAAGGGTTCCGTTCCGCAAGCTTGCATTTCGCTCTCGACTCGCAGCGCCGCCGAAGGCGCACTCGCGCTGGCGCGCAAGGTGAACATAATGTAATCTTACAGAGTAAGACTCTTACTTTGTGGGACTATGCCGTTACCTGCGACATGGCCCGCTTCAGCGCGCCCAGGAACTGGCGGTTCTGCTCGGGCGTGCCAATGGTCACGCGAAAGGCATCGGGCGCTCCCCAAGGAGGCCCCATCCAGCGAACAATCACGCCTTCCTGCTGCAGCCGCTCGCAGAGGCTCGACGCCTCTTCCCCAACGCGGCAGAAGAGGAAGTTCGTCCATGTCGGCACCACGCTGATGCCCATGTCCGTGATGGCTTTGGTCAGCAGCTTTTCGCCGGCGGCGTTGTTCTCAATCGAGCGCCGCAGGTGGTCGGCGTCCTCCAGCGCAGCCAAAGCGGCCGCCTGGCCCAGCGATGACACCAGGAACGCGGGCTTCATGCGCGCGAAGTAGCCAATCAATTCCGCAGGCCCCATGCCATAGCCAATGCGAACCCCGGCCAATCCGTGCGACTTCGAAAAGGTGCGTAGCACCACCACGGGCCGTCCCTGGCGCACATAGTCAAGCGCATGCGAATAGTCCATGCCGCGCTGGGCGGCGAAATAGCTGGCGTAGTCGCTATAAGCCTCATCCAGCACGGTGATCACGTGCGACGGCAGCCGGTAGAGGAAGCGGTCAATGGCACGCGCGTCCAAAATCGTTCCCGTCGGATTGTTCGGATTCGATATGTACACCACACGCGTATTCGCGTCCACGGTGGCAAGGATGCGATCCAGGTCGAAGCCGTCGTGCAGCGTAGGTACCTCGACAAACTGTGCGCCCGTCGCACGCGTCACGATGGGATACACAATGAATGACAGCTTGCTGGTGACCGCGTTCAGTCCCGGCCCCAGCAATGTGCGCGCGATGATGTCGAGGAACGTGGTCGAACCGGCGGTGACCAGAACGTTCTCCGGCTCAAGCCCGTGCAACTCGGCCAGGCGGGCGGTAAGGTCGACAACCGCGTTATCAGGATAGAAATGGATGTCCCGTAACGCCGCCTTGATCGCCTCGATCGCCAGCGGCGACGGCCCAAAAGGGTTCTCGTTGGACGCCATCTTGATACAACTCACGCCGCTCTCCAATTCCGCCTGCCGGACAGCTTTGCCCGGCTTGTAGCTGGTGAGCGTGTGAACCCACGCCGGAACCAGCTTTCCAAAGTCTGTCATTCTATCTCCAAGTGTTCGGTCCCACGGACGACCAACTTCACGTATCACCATGGCATCCCGGACTTACCAATCTGTGATCCCGACCGACCTATCTGTCATCCCGACCGAGACTTCAGTCCGAGTGGCGTCAGGATGACTTGTCTTTTCTCCCCCATGCGCGCAGCACTCTTTAATTGCCCAACTTCCTTCGCCGTCAGATGCCGGAACTTGCCCGGCTCGACATCCAATTCCAGCGGGCCATAACGCACCCGCTTGATTTTCTCCACGTGGTGCCCGATCTGTTCGAACATGCGACGAATCTGGCGGTTCCTGCCTTCGACCAGCGTCACCTCGTACCACGGATTGGCGGCGTCGCGCAGCAGCTTGATGCGCGCGGGCGCCGTCTGCACCGCCGTAGATCGCCGTCTCTTCGCAGCAGCGTCCGCCTTGTGTGCCGGAACTTTCAACGTCCCGCGTTCCGCCGGCAGCCTGATGCCCGCGCGCAGCTTCTCGATCTGCGCGTCCGCCGGCTTGCCGCTGATCTTCACCAGATATTTCTTGGCGACATGCGACGAGGCGTGCGTCAACTTCTGCGCCAGTTCGCCGTCGTTGGTCAGCAGCAGCAGGCCTTCACTCTGATAGTCGAGGCGACCAACAGGATACACGCGCGCCCCCACTCCTCGCACCAGGTCCATTACGGTGGGGCGGCCTTCCGGGTCGGAGGCGGTGGTCACGAAATTCTTAGGCTTGTGCAGCAGCACATAGACGCTGCGCTCGGGACCGCGTAGCGGCTTGCCGTTGACCTTGATGCGGTCCACTTCGGGATCGGCTTTGCTGCCGAGCGTGGTCACGGTTTGCCCGTTCACCGAAACCAGGCCGCTGGTGATGAGCTCTTCCGCCTTGCGGCGTGAGGCGATGCCGGCAGCGGCGATGATCTTCTGCAGGCGCTCAGCAGGCATGGTTGTCCTCCAAGGTCCGCCATTCGCTGTTCGCTTTTCGCCAGGATGGCGCGGCAGTTTATCTCGAGTCGGCGGGTGATTGTCCAAAGAGGTAGTCTTTGATCGCCCTGGCCCTGACCCCTGAAAACTGGCCACTGATGGGGGGTACCCCCCCTCCCCCCTCCTTTTGCAAAATATTGAAAACAATGAAGATATTCTGGAAATCCGCGCAAAATATTCTATTCAAAGGAGTTATAGGCAAAATCTTCAAAAATAAGGACTTACGCAAGAGATTTCGGGAATGAGGGGATGTAGGGTCTTGCGAAGCTTCAACGGCGGGCAGTGGGACGAACGGCGCAGGTGTCGAGTCACTCAGTCACGCTCTGGAGGACATGTGCGGAGCGGCGCCCGAACACAACTCCACCGCATCCTTCCATTTGCAATTGTACGCTGCGGCCAGCGTGAAACAAAGCGACTTTGTCACCGTTCAATGTGAGCAGGTCGCAAAGGCGCCTCACAAATCCGTTTTGAAAGGGCATGGCTTCACGGGGTTTAAGAAATTCTGCGGGTTACGATTTGAAAGGGCACGGCTTCAGAGGCTGCTGAAAAAGTTCTTTGAAGGGAAGTTTCGGTAGTGCGGCGCTTCAGCGCCGCGTCCATGAGTTCATCATAAAACGGCCTTTAGGCCCGGAGGAAGATGCCGCGATGTCGCTAGGACACGCGTGTTTTCGCGGCGTTTGAGTCGAGGTACCGCAGCGGCTAAAGCCGGTTTTCATGAATTACTCTAACGCTGGCCTGAAGGCCAGCTCTACCCGGGATTCGACTTTTTCAGCACCCTCTGAAGCCGTGCCCTTTCAAAGCAAGCAGTTCGGAATTCAGAAAACCTTGGAATTTTCGTCAGTCTAGCCGTTTTGGTCCAGCTCCGGCTGCGGTTCATTGGCAGCTTCCGGTTCAGCAGACGGAGCTTCGGTTGGCTCCTTCGGCGCCGCCGGGAACAACTCGGTCTGCGGTTCGCCCAGCTTCTCGAACTCTTCCATGCTAGGCAGCTCGGAGACGTCGTTCAGCCCAAAGCGCAGCAGAAATTCCTTGGTCGTCTTGTATAGGATGGGGCGGCCGATGACCTGCTTGCGTCCGGCGGTGGTGATGAGCTTGCGATCGAGCAGGGTAGCGATGACGCCGGAGGTGTCCACGCCGCGAATCTCGCTGATCTCGGGCACCGTCACCGGCTGCTTGTAGGCGATGACGGAAAGCGTCTCCAGCGCCTGCAGCGAGAGCCGGATGGGCGGCTTCAGACTCTTGGCGAAGTTCACCACAACGTCGTGGTGCTCGGGCTTGGTCGCCATGCGGTAGCCGCCCGCAACCTGGCGGATTTCCATGCCGCGGTCGGCGGAGGCGTACTCGGCCGTGAGTTCCTCGACGATGCTCGTGAGGCGCGATTTGATGGCCTTGTCGCGCGCGTATTTCTGCTCTTTGGTCAGGTCATCGGCGGCGAGAATCTGACCGTCGAAGAAGGTGGGGCGGGCATCGGCGCTGGTTGCGGCGGGCTGCTCTGGCGGCGTCGCGGCATCCGGGTCGTCTTCGGAGTATGTCCGCGGGGCGGCCGTCGTAAATGGTCTGGTTCAACGCCAGCCGCGCGTCTTCCTCCGCCTGCAGTTCGGCGAGTACGGCGTCTTTAAGCAAGGACGCAAGCTGGTCGAGAGTAACCGGCTCTTCGGTGGCGTAAATGATGGCTTCGACTTTGGCTTTCAGGCTCATGTGGGATAGCGAAAATTAATACATTTAGGCGTTGCAAACCTGGGTCGTGGCTGTTGCCATCGTGCCAACGGTCGAGACTCCGTTAGTGACAACCCTCTTCATCTAACTTCCTAAGGTCCCTTATAGCTTCAGGCAAGCCGTTAGCCTTCGCCTTCTCGTACCACAATCGAGCCTGCGCACAGTCGCGCTCCTTGAAGCCGCAGGCAATATCATAGAGACGTCCTATGTTCCAGCTTCCGGTTGTATATCCGTGACTATATGACTTTTGATACCAAGCCATCGCCTCATTACAATCGCGCGGCACGCCTAATGCATTTTCATACATCCATCCTACCTGACCCATCGCGTAAGCCGCGAGTGCGGGATCCTGGTTCTGCTCTGCTACCATCTTCCAATGTTTCAGAGCCGCTTGATAGTCGGGCTTTTGCCCCGGTTCCGGCACCCACTCGCGCTGAGCAAGCTCCGCGACTTTGGCGGGTGGCAGGGAAGGGTATAAATCTTCATCCAGCAACTTACTTATCTTGCCATCCGGATCTTGGATGAACCCGGCCTTTATGAAGAACTGTAAGTTTTCCTTACCTCTCTTAGGGTCAGAAGTTCGCGTTGATTCGATAATGAGGTCTGATTGTGCCTTTAAGCTTGCGAGTTTCTGATTTCCCGTGTTCTGCAAGTAGGTGACGACAATATTCCCAAAAGCACCAAGTGCAGCGGCGGCAATCGCGACGAGAAGTGGATTCCGCCAGGTCCCCGCACGAAGCTCGATCCGCTTCAGTTCCAGGTCCCGGGACTGCAACTTTAGCTCTTGCTGACGTGTCGCGTGTTCTTGCTCTACCTTCGTCCTTTCCAGCTCGAACCTAGCTCTCTCCAGCTCCCCGTTTTCGTCCATCGGTCTTCTCCCAGCCCAGACGTTGATCTACCTATCTCCAATCATCCTTGACGGGCGGCGCTTCCGCCATCAGCGCGTCGAAGTTGGTGTGCTTCTTCAACACGATCTCGCCGAAGACGTGGTCCTGGCGGGCCAGCACCGCCTGCAGGCGAATCAGTTCCAGGATCGCCAGGAACGCGCACACCAGCATCGAGCGCGACCGCATGTTTCGCAGCAGCAGCTTCAGCCGGATGGGGCGGTCTTCCAGGGCGAGCCGCCGCCGGACGTAGTCAATCATTTGCGAAACCGTAACGCTGTCGTCTTCGACGTCGAAACTGGGCTTTGACTTGGCGCGCTCCAGAATCTGCTGGAAGGTCTTGACCAGGTCCACCACGTCGGCAGCCATCTCCGGCTCGGTGCCTTCGGCATTCTGAAAATCCTTCAGCGCCGGATTCGACCATACGGCGTCTTCGATCTGCTGCTTCTGCAGGAGCATCTGGGCCGCCGTCTTAAAGCGCTCGTGTTCGAGCAGGCGATTGACCAGCTCCAGTCGCGGGTCCTCTTCTCCCGCGGGCGCGTTGGGATCGGGCGGCAGCAGCATCTTGGACTTGATGTGGATGAGGAGCGACGCGGTGTAGATGAATTCGGCGGCGACATCCACGTCGAAGCCCTTCATGGTTTCCACATATTTCAGGTACTGCTCGGTGATTCTGGCGATAGGGATGTCGTAGATGTCGATGTCCTGCTTGCGAATGAGGTCGAGCAGCAGGTCGAGCGGGCCATCGTAAACCGTGCCCACGCTGACGGAGAAAGAGGATTCGTCCGGGCCCTTGTGCGCGTGAACGTGCGAAGCCGGTGGGTTGGCTTCGGTGTTCGCGGCGTTGTTGGGATTCTCGGACATGGTTTATCGTGCGTTCGCGCGGGCATAATGCCCACTTTGGCTGTGCCGTCCCTACGGGACTCAGGTCCTTCTTAGGAGACATTTACCCAGGGCTCACGCCCTGGGCTAAGTTTGTTTCGCCCTGCGGGCTCACTTCCTACCAGTGGTGAAAATGTCACTTGCCCGCGCCTTCTGCTGGCGGTTCGTACTCGTGCGACAGGTGGGCCGCCTCCCGCGCCTCCACCATGGTTGCCTCTGCCACGGCGCGCGCTTTCTTGGATCCGTCTTCGAGAATGTCCCACGCCAGCCTGGGATCGGCTTCGTACTTCGCGCGCCGCTCCTGTATGGGCGCGAGCACCTTCCACAAGCTGTCCGCCGCCCAGCCCTTGCACTCGATGCAGCCGATGCCGGCGCTGCGGCAGCCTTCGTACACCTTGGCCATAGTTTCCGCGCTGCTGAAGATCTTGTGCAAGTCACCAACTGGGCACTTATCAGGATCGCCGGCATCGGTGCGCCGGATGCGCGCCGGATCGGTCACCATGGTTTTGAGCTTCTGCCGCAGAGAAGCTTCGGGCTCGCTGAGCAGGATGGTGTTGCCGTACGACTTGGACATCTTGCGGCCGTCGGTGCCGGGAAGCTTTGCCGCCGGCGTCAGCAGCGGTTGCGGCTCGGGGAAGACGACCTCGCGCTGCGGATCCCGGCTGTCCGCTCGCAGCTTGCGCGGATAGAACTGGTTGAAACGGCGCGCCACCTCGCGCGTCAGCTCCACGTGCGGCACCTGGTCTTCGCCCACGGGCACAAAGTTCGCCTGGTAAATCAGGATGTCCGCCGACTGCAGCAGCGGATATCCCAGAAAGCCATAGGTGCCGAGGTCCTTGTCCTTGATGTTTTCGCGCTGTTCCTTGTAGCTGGGCACGCGCTCCAGCCATCCTAAGGGAGTGATCATGCTGAACAGCAGGTGCAACTCGGCGTGCTGGGGCACATGCGACTGGATGAACAACGTACTGCGCTCCGGATCGAGCCCCGCCGCGAGATAGTCAAGTATGACCTCCAGCGAGTTCTGCTTGACGCTGCGCGTGTCGGCGTAGTCGGTGGTCAGCGCATGCCAATCAGCAATGAAGAAAAAGCAGTCGTATTGGTCTTGCAAGCCCACCCAGTTGCGCAGCGCCCCGACATAATTGCCGAGGTGTACCTTGCCGGTGGGTCGCATGCCGCTCAGGATGCGGCCTTTCTTGGGTTGGGAGGGCATTAGAGTCTCAGTAGGAATCCATCGAAGAAAGCCAGAACCGGGTACATCAGAACGCCCAGAAAGCGGCCGCCAAAGAACATTAGGATCACAAGGCCCCACATGCCGACTCTGTCGTAGATCGCCAACGCGCCTTGCGACAGGAAGTGGCGAATGACGTGGCTGCCATCCAGTGGTGGAATAGGAATGAGGTTGAAAACCCCGAGCAGGATGTTGATCTGCATCGCCGCGTAGAGCAGCAGCGCGATAGGCATCAGGAAGTCGGCGCTTGTCAGCTCGCCCCGCACCATATTGAACACCACGATATGCCCCAACTGTGACGAGTTGGCGACGATCGCCAGTCCCATTACCGCGGCTGAAGCGGTGAGGAAGTTGCTCACTGGGCCCGCCACCGAGACCAGTACGTCGTCCCTGACATAGTGGCTGAAGTTGCGTGGATCCACCGGCGTCGGCTTGGCCCAACCGATAATCGGGAAATGAGTGATCATCGCGATCAGCGGCAGTAGGACCGTGCCGACCGGATCGATATGCTTGATCGGGTTTAGTGTGACACGTCCGAGCATGCGGGCGGTCGGGTCGCCAAGGCGCCACGCCATCCAGGCATGGGCCGACTCGTGCACGCTGATAGCGAACAGGAACACGATGATCTGGAAGATGATATCAACGACTTGAAAGCTCATCGCAGCTTGCCTTCGATACTAACACGCTTTACTGCTGCATCAGGCGCACGCGTCCGGCCTCCACAACCGCGCTGTCGATGCGCGAGGGAAGCTTGAATGTGCTGTTGACGCCTACATTGGGATACTTCGGCGTGATGTAGCGCTGAGCGAAGAATTGCAGCGCCATCAGCGGCAACTCAATGCCGTCGAGGTAGACAGATTGCACCCGGATGCTGCCCGTTCCTGCGGAGCCCGCCGCCTGGGCCACGACGTGGACGTCGTGCGTTCCGCTGAACATACTCAGCAGCGGGTTGGCAGAGCCTTTGCCTTCCATGATGGTCTCGAAGTCAACCTGAGCATGACCATCAATGGTTCCAGGCTGCGATGTGAGATGAACGTTGCTGACGCCCTTGGGCAACTTCACTCCACCCTCCTTGAAATAGGCGTTGGCCTCGGCTTCGGAGACCTCGGTGGGCTTGGGATCAGGGCGAGTTTTCGCACCGTTCAGTTTGAGATAGGCGAGCTTCTGCTGCATGCTGCGAAATTCGGGGCTGTGGTGGTCGGACGGAGGCTGCTGTGCCGCGGCAATCATGGCCGCACAGAAGAGCAGCAGAAGGAGGATGCGGAGCCCCCTGTTCATCGCAGCGCTGCCTCCGCCGCAGGCGCGGTGACGGCTTCAACCCGAGGCTTGTCCAGCGTGCCGGAGATGATGTAGGCGTGGCCGCCGGAACGCTCGAGGCGCACGTCGAGAGTGCGGTCATACGAGGTGGTGCCTTTCACGGAGTAGCGCGCGCCGCTCGAGAGCAGCTTGCCGTCGGTAAGGTTGAACTTGCCGTTCTGCAGCGCAAGGGTTCCGCTGAAAACCGAGAATGCAACCGGCGCGCCACGGCCGTCGAGCGTAACGTGCCGCAGCGAGCCGCCGTTCCAGGTGAAATCCGCCGAGCCGTTGGCGGAGTCGCGCAGAGCGGCAGGACTCAAGCCGAACATGGTCAAGGCATATCGAGCGTCCATGACGCCGGTGGCCCAGTTGTCGTGCATGAGCGTCGCCAATTGCGCCATGGAGAGTTTGCTTACCGTTCCGGAGCCAGCGAACTTCGGTGGCGAAACCGTGAAGTCGGCCGCCCATGTCCCCGTGTGCCGACCGCCCAGCAGGTCGGCCCGCAAATCGCTGACCCGCAGTTTGCCGGCATCGAGTTCAACCGTTCCGCTGACATTGCTGGCGACGGCAGTTCCCAGCTCGAACCGTGCAGCCGAAATGCGGCCGTGAGCGCGCAATTTCAGCAAGGCATCCTCATGCCGCTGCCCGATGGCCAGCAGGTGATACCAGGGCTGAGAAGCAAAACTTGGATTGAGCAGGCGATTCAGGCGCGTAAAAGAAGCGTCGTCCGAGCGCACGTCGAAACGGACGACACAGGTTTCGGGAGAAGTGCAATGGACGGGGAAACTCGCTGAACCGCTCATCTGCGGGCCCGTGGTGAAGGCGGCGGTGAATGCGGTGACATTCAGGAGTTCGATTGCCCAGGGTTGCCGCAGCGGATGCAATGTGAAGCGGCTCGGAAACACCCTGCAATTCAGCGGTCGCGTCGTGCAGTTGGACTTTGCCCGAGGCGGCGGGTGGCGCAAATCCGGCCCAGGTGCCAGTGACCGACAGGTCAACCTCAGCGGGCCCGGCGAGCCCAATGCCCGGGGTGCCGACGCCCAGCGCTTTGGCAATGTTCAGCAGCCGTGCGAGCTCGGCCTGCCCGCTCAGGCTGGCGCTGTAGTGCTGGTTATCGAAGAGCGCGCTGCCCGTAGCCGGCGAAGCGGCGCCCAGCGCAATGGCGAAAGGCTTTACCGCCAGCCGAAATCCCGCATTGGTAGCCGATTGAGCAGAACTCTTGCGAACCGTTCTCCGCACCCTGCCCGTCTTCGACGGCACGGCATCAGGAACCACAAACTGGACCTCTCCGAGCTGCATGTCGGTTTGCAGCACAGCGGAGTGCAGCACCAGCTGTTCGGCGCGTCCGCCTCCCTCCCACACCGGGAATCCATTCTGCAATTTGCGGACAGTAAGCACCGCCTCAACATCGCCGGTTGCGGTGAGATCGGTGGGCAGGTCCTTCTTGGCGTGGCGGGCAAAGGCGGCAAGACGCGCGGCAGGAATCTGCACCGCGGAAATACCGAATTCGTAGGCGCCACCAGCCCATCCCTGGGCATTGCCGCGGACGGTGAGGACGCCGGGTCCGACCGGCGATTGGCACTGCACGTCACTGAGCGCGTCGCCGGGCGAAGAGTAGGTTCCGGTGCAGTGCACCCGCAGACGCAAGGCTTCGCCGAGCGCGATGTCGTAGCGGCGAAAATCATCCACCTGGGCATCGAGGGTGATGCCCAGCGCGGCCGGCGTGCCGCTGAATGTGGCGCTGGACGTGATGGTTCCACGCCAGCCCCGGTCGTGTCCGTAAACCAGCGTCGTGACTTGCCCCAGCGGTCCGGCAGTGAAGGTGAGCTTGAGATTAACCGGCGTGTTGCGCAAAGTGGAAGCCCGCTGGAAGCGGCCATCCAACTTGAGCGTGCCCGGGTCACTGATGCTGACGTCGGTGCGCATGGGACGGGCTTTCAGCCGGATGCCCCACTGGTCCTCGGAATCCTGCCAGAGCGCGAAATCCGCGTCGGTGAAGGCAAACGCTTTCTTCACGTTGCCCAGTTTGAAGTTAATGCGTCCGGCCGACGCTTCCACATAGGGGAAGCGGGGACGAGCCTCGGGCCGGGTTTTAGTGGTCGGAGCCGAGGCGACCTGCGATGCGCGCTGGACCAGCTCCTCGAGGTTCCAGTGTCCGTCGGGGCGGCGAACCAGATTCAGACTGGGGTTGTCGAGATCGAGGGTCCCAATCTCCAGGCGGCCACGCCACAGAGAGGTCAGGCGCAGATAGGCGGTGACGGATCGCAGCCCGCAGCATGGGCTCGGCGCCGTAACTGGGATCCTCCGCGACGACAAAATTCGAGAGCACAAGTCCGGGCCGGGGAAGCAGCTTCAGTTCGATGTGGGAGACGGTCACGTCACGCCCGAGGGCGCGACCGATGGACTGCCCTACGCGGATCCGGTAGCGGTTGACGTTGACGAACGGCGGCAGCAGCAAGGCTCCAGCGACGAGCGCCAGGCTCGCCCACATCATCCGCCGCGAGGCACGGCTGGCCATCAGCGCACCACGTGAAGTATTCGCGACCAACGAGTCTTATCGAAGAAGTGGAAAATGATGTTGAAGAACCAGGCGATGCGATCTCCGAGGTCGTTGTGCTCGTACTCGTCCCGCGGCGTGATGAACGACCAGTAAAGGAACATGGGGCGGCCGATCACGTTTTCCCGCGGAACAAAGCCCCAATAGCGGCTATCCAGACTGACATCGCGGTTGTCGCCCATGGCGAAGACCTTGCCGGGAGGCACCACCAATTCGCCGTTCTGAATGTGGGACGGGAGCTCTTCCCTCCAGAAGTCGGTCACGCCGTCGTACGGGCCGGGAGGAACGCTGGGGAAGTTATCGCGGTAGGCGCTGTAGTCGCCCTTGCGGACTACATAAGGCTCATTCAGCCGCTCGCCGTTGCGGTACACCACGCCGTCCTGCAGGCGAATACGGTCTCCGGGAATGCCCATCACGCGCTTGACCACGTGGAGTCCGGCTTGCGCAGGAGAGATGAAGACGAAGATGTCGCCGTGCCGGGGATTGCGATAGGGAACCAGCGGCCCAAGCCAGTCTGTCTTCGGCGCCAGAATGATGCGGTCCACGAAGGGGTGATCGCCGATCAACAGCGTGTTCTCCATCGAACTGGATGGGATGGAGAAGGCCTGAAAGATGAAGGTGATGATGAACAGGCCGGTCACGAATATGGTGGCCAGCGAGGCAATAAACTCCGGCGTGGTCTCTTTCGGTTTCGCCGGTACTTCTACCTTCTCAGATTTTGCGGCTTTGCCGGCCGCGGCCTTCAATGGCTTCTTGGTGGTAACCAAATGTGCTCTTCCTTGATATTCCACCCCGTCCTGCGCACAACCGGCGCGAGTCGAGGGCCCCATGTCATACCTGCCGGCAGGTTAATGCACGGTCCGCAACATGCGGTGCCAGCGCAGGCTTTCGACCAGGTGGGTGACGTTAAACGCCAGAATCGAAAGTTTATCAGACCCCGGCCCGTCCGCCTCGGCGGCTGCGCTTCGATCCATCGACCAGTAAATGAGCAAGGGCCGGCCAACTACGTTCTCTGCGGGAACGAAGCCCCAATAGCGTGAGTCATAGCTATCGTCGCGATTGTCCCCCAATACGAAGTAGGACCCTTCGGGGACGATCAATTCGTCGTCTTCCACCAGCTTTTGCAACCGCAGAAACCATTTGGACGAAATTTTGTCGCCATAGAGGCCGCCATCGGGGAAGTTGTCCCTGAATTTGTCGCGCTGCGCCCAGTCGAAAGTGGCGTAGGTGTCGTCCTGCCGCGTCCCGTTGACGTAGACGTGCTTGTTGATGAGCCGCACCCGGTCGCCGGGGAGGGCGACAACCCGCTTGACGAAGTGTTGCTGCGGGTTGACCGGATAGCGAAACACAATGATGTCCTGCCGGCGAATCGGCTGATACGGCAGGAACCAATTCCAGAGGCGGGAATCGCCGAAACGCGTCTTGTCCACCAGCAGGTAGTCGCCAATAAGCAGGGTCTTCTCCATTGACTCAGAGGGGATCTGAAACGCCTGCACCACGAAGGTTATGACAAACACTGCTATCACGATGGTCGTGGCCAGCGACTGCAACGAGTTCATGCCGGAATGGCTGGACGCTCGCGGGGCCTTTCCGGCCGGCCTTGCCGGTTCGGAAGGAACTACGAGTTGCGGATGGGTGTCGACTTCGCTCATAACCGCTTGGATAGTTCCAGGGATCCCGGTTGCGCCTCCACCGCGGAGGGTGTTTTCAGCGATTGCAGATGTTCCCACGCCTTGCGTGCAGCCCCCTGTTCGGCCAACTTCTTGGTGCTGCCTTTGTCGCGGCGGACGAAAGCCCTGGCTCCCTCCAGGGAAGCCGGGACATGGGCCTCGACGGTGAACAACTTGCGGTGGTCGGGGCCCTCTTCCTTCACCACCACGTAGCTGGGCTGCGCCCGCCGGCTGGCGTGAGACGCCTCCTGCAACGCTGACTTGTAATCCGTCATCGGCAATTTATTATCGCCATGCTTCTGCACTTCGGCGAGTCCTGGTTCCAGGATGGAGCGCAGGATGAAACGCTGCGCCGGCTCCACTCCGCCATCGAGGTACAAGGCGGCAATGATGGCCTCCAGAGCGTCGGTCAACAGCGCGCTCTTCATGCGCCCGCCACTGCGGTCCTCACCTTTACCGAGGCGGAGAAAACGGCCAATCTTGAGCTCCCGGGCAGGGCGCAGCAAATGGCGCGCGCTTACCAGGTGGGCCCGCAGCTTGGACAATTCTCCTTCATGATATTCGGGGAAGCGGCGATAAAGTTCCTGGCTGACGACGAAGGACAGCACCGCATCGCCCAGGAACTCCATCTGTTCGTTATCGCCTGCTGGCGCCGAAGTGCCGCTGGCCGCGCTCTGCGACTCCAATTCACGGGCATACGACGCGTGCGTTACAGCCTGCTCCAGAAGAGCGCGGTCCTTGAAGCGGTGTTCGAGGGCGCGTTCCAACGCCGAGATGGTGGCATCAGGGGGCATTGCTTTCGACCTTGGTTGCTGCCGGGCTCACGCAAAGTCCCGCCAGCCTCCCGACCTCAATGAGGGGTCGTGGGAGAAGGTTGCGGGGAAGGTGATGCGGCGGGAGCGGCCGGTGAAGGCGAAGCTGGCGTCGGCGCGGCACCACTGGGGGCTGATCCGGCGGCCATCAGCTTCTGCACACGAGCTTGCTGCTGCTTTGCCAGGTTCTGCGCCATGCTTCCTGGGGGCGCCAGTTGCACCGCCTTGTTGGCGTTCTCCAGTGCCTGCGGATACTTCTTTAATTGGTCCTGCGCGACCGAAAGACGGAGGTACACCACCGGTTCAGGCGAACTCTTGCTGAGGTCGGCGGCCTTGGACAGGTCTTTTTCTGCTGCCGCGTAGTCCTTCTTGCTCAAGTCAACCATCCCGAGGGTGTCGTATGCCCGCGACAAAATCATGGTCTTGTAGGCAGCGACTTTTTCGGGTGGCGTGTTGGGCGGTACCAGGAGCCCGGTATCGATGTTGTCGATGGCCGCATGCGCATCTTTGGCAGCTTCGTTCAAGCGATCGTCACGGTCGAGGTCGGTCTCCCGGCTGGTCTCAGCCAGGGCGGAGGCAACCTGCACCAGCGCTACCGGGTTGGTTGGGTCGGCCGCAATGGCCTTGCGTCCTTCCTCGATCACCTTCTCGGTGTTATTGGCTTGCCCGTACAGGCTCATGGCGCGCATGAACAGTGACGCTTTCAGTTCGCTCGCGGGATATTTCGCGGCAAACTCGCTGGCAGCGGTTGCCACTTGCGCGGGGTCGGTCTTGGCCATCGCATCCTGATAGGCCTTCATCTCCTCTTGCGATTTCGCCTGCAGCATGCGCTGCCCGCCGGTAGCGGGCTGGGCCTGGGTTCCTGCGGGTGCCTGCGTCTGGGGCGCGCTCTTGGCCGGCGCCTGGCTATTATTCGGGGGGATTCGTTTGGGCCATCGCAAGAGTTGCGGCCAGCAACACCGCCATAATTAATAAATTGGATTTCATCCTGTGTCCTTTCTGGTGGGGACAGCCGCTGGCCTCCCCTGCAAATCTTATTGCTCCTATTGGTGTGCTGGAGGTTGATAGGGTTCCTTCAGACCCCGCTCGGCGGCGCTTTTGACGCCAGCCGAGGTATCGCCGCTCTGGAGTGCCGCCTGATACTGCTTCACGGCAGCTTCGCGTTCCTCCTGCAGATCGAGGATGCGGCCCAGGTAGATGTGGCACCAGGCCGACACGCGCGGATCTTTCGTGGCCTCGAGCGCCTTTTGAAAATTGTCCTGCGCGCCC
This sequence comes from uncultured Acidobacteriaceae bacterium, assembly GCA_963843005.1. GTDB lineage: Bacteria > Acidobacteriota > Terriglobia > Terriglobales > Acidobacteriaceae > Bog-257. The sequence continues at coordinate 228,732 of CAWJIW010000020.1, forward strand.
TGCATGTTGCTTTGCAGGATGGCAACCCGGGCCAGTACAAAGTAGGCGCGTCCCGGATCTTCCTTCGCTTCCAGGGCTTCCTGCGCCAGCTTTTGCGCGCCGGCCGCATTCCCGGTAGACAAGTCCCGTTCGGCCTGGTCCAGTTTTTGCTGGGATGCGCGTCTTGCGGCCTGCATCACATCGGGCGTGGCCTGGGGCGCAAATTGTATCTCGCTGGCCAACTTCTTCTCGTGATCAAGATCAATATCGTGGAGCCAGTCGGGAAACGCATTCTGCAACCCGACGTTTGCCTTCTCGAACGTCCGCAGTTGGTCGTAGAAGTATCCCGTGAGCACAAACCCTTCCGCCTTATCTTTCTGCACCATGGCCATGCGGTCCTTCTCCGGCAGCGTAGGATCGGCGGGAGTGCGGGCTTCGATGGCGCGGATCAGGCACTCAGTCACGAGCAGTCCAGTGTCCAGCTTATACTCCTCCGCCATGGGCGCCTTTTGCAGTGCGATCAGCAAGGGCTTAAGTCGCGCCAGTGCCGTGGCCCGCTTGGCAATCAGCGGGTCGAGCACGAAGTGCAGATAGGTGTGACGTATGTCAGCCATGTGCAGGTTATCACCCGCGGGAGACACCACGATGTCGTAATAATCCTGCTGATAGTTCCGCGAATTCACCTGCCCCGCTGCGGCCATCGGCTCCAGATAGACGGTGAAGCTGCGTCCGGCCATCCCGATGAGCGGCATTCGTAGATAGCGGTCGGTGGAGCTGATCATCTGTGCCACTGGCTCATGGTACTGGTCGATGAGGGCCTGGTATTGAGGCTGGTGTTTCAGCCAGACCGAGTGCAGCTGCGCGACCGCGTAATACTGTTTCAGCAAGGGAAGGAAGCCCAACACATAGGTCGAATCGGGCGGCATGTCGGCTTCCTTCGCCTTCGGAGCGAAATCCGGAGGGCCGCCGATACTGAGCGCAAGGGAGACGTATTGCGCCAGATCATGCGCCGCATCGTCCTTCTGGTGGTCACGATAGAAGCGGCACATCTGATTCGCGGCGGATGCCACGGCTGCGGACTTACCGGCGTCCTGCAACTCGGCCCGCACTTCCGTTCGAATGGGCGACGAAGCGCGCAGCTCCGCGTCGTACCCACAAACGTTGATCGCCGAAACCACGCTGAACAAGGTCTCGCTTACATCAATGGTGGCAGCCGATTGCGCCACCGCTGCGCCGGTCAGCGAAGCCATCGCCAGTGATAAAAGGACAAGAGCGCGGAGAAAACAGCTCAGAAGGGCCTCCTGAAACCATTTCGGCAGGGCATCAGTGTTTCCAGTTTACGAGGTGAGTATCGCGCGCGCAAATCAGGCCTCGGCGAAAATTCCGAGGCCCGAAAGTGGGTGCGCGTCTGGGGCCGCACTAGCCCTTGACCTGGATCTTCGAGAACGACAGGATCACCCGGCTGCCCGTTGGCCGTCCAAACGCGGTGGCGGGATGGAACGTAGTGAAGATCAGCATGTTCTTCAGTTGCGGCAGAATGGCCTGCGCATCTTCGGGAGCTGAGAGGAGGCGGTAATCCAGTACCCGGCCGTCCGGACCTACGTAGGCTTCCACAATCAAGGATTCCGGGCTGGCCACGCCCATCGACAATTCAAATGGCAGCGACTGCAATTGGGCCGGAGTATAGAGCATGGTCGGCACATCGTTCGCCGCCCTTACCTGCCCGGGATAGATCGAGCTGATCAGCAAGCCGAAGATAATCAGGGTCGTAACCAGGCCGGCCGTAGCCGGAACCATAACGGCGTTGAACGCGTCTTCCCAGCGAAGGCGCAGCATGTCCCAACGGGAATGTCGCGCGTCGGCAAGCTGTTGCGAAACGGCGACCCGAAGCCGGAGCGCCAGATCGGCAGGAGCGACCTTACGCCCCAGGGATGCAATCAGCGTCTGGGTCCGCTGCATGGAGGCATAGCGCTCCCCGCATTCCTCGCAGGTGTGCAAGTGTTCATCCACTTCAGCCCATTGGCTGCGAGTCACGGCGCCGTCCAGGTATGACGACATGAGTCGCTTCGCGATTGAGCACTTCATGGCATGACCTCAACCTTCTGACTTCCAAGCGCGCCGCTCTTGCGGCTCGGTTTTGCGCGCGCAACCACCGGCTCCATTCCAAAATCCGCCAGGTGCCGCTCCAGCCGTTTGCGCAGCGCCTCCCGTCCCCGCACCAGCCGCGACTTCACCGTTCCCAGCGAAGTTGCGGTGACTTGCGCGATTTCCTCGTAGGTCAATTCTTCAATGTCACGCAGGATCACGGTAGTGCGGTAGGGTTCAGAGATGGCCTTCAATTCGCTTTCGATCCGGGCCCGCAATTCCTCGTCATAAACGTTCTGCAGGGGAGACTTGCGTTCGTCCACCAACGTGTCTCTCATGCCCGGAGCTGAGTGCTGTTTGCGCTCAGGCGCGGGCTCGATGGACGTTTCCTGTACCTTGTGCCGGAACCACCAGCGCCGATGGTTGGAAGCTTCATGAATCGCGATGCGGTAGATCCAGGTCTTCAGGCTGGAATCAGCGTTGAAGTTCCTGATCCCGCGGAAAACTTTGATGAAGACTTCCTGGGTGGTGTCGGCGGCGTCCGAGGGGTCGTCCATCAGCCGGTAAACCAGGCTGTAAACCGGCTGGTTATAGTGGGCGATGAGCCAGTAAAAAGCATCTTCCGATCCCGCCTTCAATTCGGCTACGATCGCAGCTTCTTCACTGCGGACCCCCATCGCAGTTGCGAGGTCGCTCAAGGTTGTTACTCCCGCCAATGGCGCACCTCAATCATAAATAGATTCGGGGCCCGCAACAACACCAACCATGCCCGCTCCGCACTCCCAAGCAGACCCGGCCGGGCATAAAGCCGTGGCGAGTCCGCGGTAGGGCTCTTGTAAATAGACCCCGCGAATGCGTCAAATGTTCCCGCGAAAGCACGCGCTCTCTCTACGACTTTGGCGGGTTCCCCGAGCTATCACTGGCTTCGAACCGGACGCGCCTGAACTGGAATCGCTGCCAGAGGCCGCTGGTTTTTTCTTTTTGGTGTGGACAGTCTTTTTGGCTGGCTCAGTGTCGTCTACCACCACCTTCTTGGGCGGAGGGGCTGCGGTGGCCTGTTGCTGGGTCCGGATCTGGGTCCGCAATTGCTCAAGTTCGTTCTGCGTAGAGGAGTTCAGCCGTTCGAGCGCGTCTCCAAGATCTCGTCGCACGCTGTCGATGACCTGAAGCTGCTGCGCCAGGCCTTCATAGTCAGCTTTGGGACCGAACGCCCCGGCCGACTCAGTGAGCGAACCTAGTACGTCGTAGAGGGCGTTCAGATTGCGATACAGCTTGAAGTTGGCATTCAGGTTTTGCGGTGCGGAGCGCGCGTTCTCGATCATACCTGGCAAGGCCGAGGTCAGGTTCCGCTGGACCGAATCGGCGTTGTTTTGCGCCTGCCTCTTCGATTCGCCATCCGCCTTCCACTTCTCGATTCGCAGATGTCCGATGGCAATGGCGGTTTGTGAAGCCGCGGCCTGCAGCTTATCCAAGTCAGGCAGGATGGAGGTCATCGAGGTGCTGCCGACGGCCGTTTGGCTTGCGGCAGGATTCGCTGCCGCCGGGGCTGCGACCGGCGTTTGCGCCAGGAGCGGTGCGGCTGCCAGGCAAACATAGAGCAGATGGAGTGCGATTTTCATCTTCCGTTCCTGTCGAAGGCACATTCGAGACGAAAGGCGAGGACGATGCGGAGCGATCGAATTCCTGGAGTTCGCAACCCTGCGCTGCAAAGAGCGGCTAGCGCCGCTGGTTTTCGCCAGAAATTCCAGTGTACGCCAACATTAGGTTCCCAGCCGAACGACGTCATTCGGGTGCGGATCACTTGTGACATAGCGATTTGTCACTCGCTATTCGACATTGCGGTCAGAGCGGCTGGTGGCGAGGCACTCCTCGCGATACCGACGGGATAGGTGGATCGTGGCCCAGCCAGCGGCGGGATCCGTCTGTAAGCTGGTTGGTAAGAAGAGGTGTTGCAAAAGTAGGCCACAAAATGGGGCAATTTTGGGCTGTGCTGGTGCGACTGGCAGACCGTCGGGAGTGCTCCTGATGGCAAATCGCTTTCACGGCGTCGCGAAGGGGAATGAGTATACTATGGTGCTGTTTTTGATTTAGGGGGGGGGGCCAAGGAAATACCGGGGCTAATGGTGTAGCGGCGGCAGGATATCGGTGTCGGCCCGGCTCAGTGGTGCGCTGTAAGTTCGGGGGCCCATCGAGGGAGAGGCAGGATGGACGCGTCGCGAATCCGGGCTATCTGGCTTTTCATTCTTGTCATAGTCATCTACACAAGGTCGGCCCTCGACAATTTGCGCTCAAACGAAACCTCTTGGACGCCGGGGCGCATTCACGGAAATCAAGTGGGATGACTACACATTCAAATTCCTCCCGGGAAACCAGATGGCCCAAGTGATTGATGCGAATGGTCATGTGATTGGCACCATCCTGGACCAGGGCGGTGACCTGAAGCTCCTCCCCACCGTAACCGGCGCCGACGCGGAGAAGCTTGCGAAGTCTTTTCAGGCCTGGAAGGACTCGGGAGGCGAAGCGGCTTTGGGCTATAAGGTGGCGAAGCCGCCATCCGGCTCGGCGCCGGCCGCCGCGTCTACCGCAAAATCCGGGTTAACCGTCGACGGCGTGATTTCCATGCTGCAGGCAGGCATTTCCGACGACCTCATCATCGAAAAAATCCACAAGAGCGGCCAGACGTTCGATTTGAGCGCCGACGACATGGTCCGCCTGAAAAAAGCCAAGGCCAGCGATGCGTTGATGAAAGCGATGATGGAGGCGACACCTGCCCCTGCGACGGCTGCTTCGCCAGCTCCGACCGCGGCGCCGCAACCGGTCTCGTCCGCGGCGCAGCCAGCGCCCGCGGGTTCCACCGAGGCTGCGTCGAACAATTCGGGAAAGTCTAAATCCGGGAAGGGGATCGGCTCCGTATTTCAAGGCACCAGCGATATCTTGCATGGGCGTCGGTGATCGATCACGTAGGTTTGCGCAATGTCCTGCCGCAATGGGACCCGCAAAAGCCTCTGTCCGAGCAGTTCCCGCATATTGCGATCACGGTGCACTACGCACCTGTGGGCTGGATGGACCCTTATCTGACGGACGCGAGCGCCCAGGGCAGGAGCCTCATTTCCCACTGCTATAAGTTGGAGGCGGCGGTCTGGTCGGACGCCGAGAATTCAAAGAAGGTCCCGTTTGAATGGTGCAGCAACAAGGACGAGTTTCTCGACCGTCTGGAGCCGGACTACGTCTTCAGCCTGCTGCCGCGTTACAGCGACCGGGCTACAGTACCGGCATAAACCGGACCGAAGGTCCCGCGCCCCCCGACAAGCTGATTCCCAATGATCGTGCCACCCTGGACATGGAAGCCAAGACCAATCCCCATGGCACGAGCATTGACCTGAATCGTGACTACACCACCCGATTCGCCTTGATGTTCGCCAATATTCGCAAGGACCTGGGCCAAACTCTCACCAATGATGGCGACCCTCGGGTTTGGATTGTTTCGATCAAGAAAGCGGCGGGGCCATCTATCTTTCAGTAATTAGGGTCGTTATGACATCCTGATAATTCTTCAAGGCCGAGATTGAAGTGAAGTGTTTCTGGCTCGATCACTGGCGCAAACAGCCCATATCACACCCAATCCCAACCGCAGGACCTGTGGGCCAACACTGCATCCATCGAACGCTGTGGAAGTGGTGAGCCTCCGCAGTTTACAGTCCGTGCGACTACCGCAGACCAGCCGTTGCGTGCAGCACAATGTTCAACGGCGGCGCCTGGGCGGGCCTGACGTACTGATTTACCAGGAAGCGCTGGCCATCGGCAGTCACGTCATAGCTGAAGAGATCGGTGGAGGAGACGATGGCGCGCCCGCGAACCGGGAACAAGGGAACCGGCATGCCGGTGGAGAGCCCGCCTGCGGCGCTGACCGGTACAGCCATCAGGCGCTTGATCATATTCATGTAACTGACGTAATAGATTTCCTTGCCGTCGGCGCGCCATCGCGGCTCCATGCCACCGCCGCGCGATACCTGCAGCTTGCCGCCGGTGCTGGGAAGCGGCGCAATGTACACCTCCCAATCGCCGGATTCGTCCGAGGCGTACGCCAGCCACTTGCCATCGGGTGAGACCTGACCCTGACACTGACTGCCACCGGAACTGATCGCCGGCTTGACGGATTGATCGGCGAGGGAGAAATACTGCAGCCTGGTACTTCCGGACAAGGTTTGTTCCTCGAAGACAATGCCACTGTCATCTGCGGTCCAGGACATGGGAATCGAGTCGGCGAATTCTCGCCGGTTTCCAACGCTGCGGTCCGCCTCCAGACCGCTGGCGCTCTTGAGGTGGATAAGGCTGCCCGCCGCCGAACGGTAGGCGACGGTCTTGCCGTCCCGCGACCACACCGCATTGGTTTCCTCGGCGGGATCGAAGGTGAAGCGGGTATAGCTGTGGCGTGGCAGATCGTGGATCCAGATGTCGATGTTCTTGTCCTTCCCATCGGCAACGTCCACGGCCACCCGCTGGCCGTCCGGCGAAAGATTGGGATTCGCCATGATGGCGCTCTCACCAAGCTTTCCCAACTCTTTGCCTTCACGGTCGTACCACGTCAGTTGAGAAAGAGGCGCAGCTACGCCGAGGTGGTACACCACGGTACCGTTTTCCGCGACGGTGAACGCCGTCCAGTAGGTGGACGGGTTCCGCCCGACCTGATTCACGATGACCTGTGGCCGGTCGCGGAGCTTGCCATTGTCAGGGTCCAACGGGACAGCGACCAGCGCCTGTTTGTCGTCACGATAGAAAAGACGGCCGTCGCCGTAACCGCAGCTCGAGAGGGCCGAGGTGACCATGGTTTTCTGTTTGGCGGAAAGCGAGCTGAAGTAGATGCCGCTGTAGTGGTCGTCCGGGCTCTCCCTGAAATCGCCGGCCCAGAACAAGAAGTGCTCGCCGTCGGGCAGAAAAATCGGCCAGCGATGCGACGAAAAGCCGTCACCCATGAGTTTGTCCGTCAGCGGGGCCGCGTTCGTCCCATCGGGATTGACTCTCCACAACGGCCCCGCGGCGCTCGGGGTATAGAGAATGATGTTCTGCTTTCCCCACGTGCCGCCGCGACCGTTCTCCGCCTTGGCGATCACCTCCGGCACTCCGCCCGGGACTGCCATCTTCTTCAACTTGCCGTGGGCAAAGAACGCGATGTACTTCGCATCGGGCGACCAGAAAGGATAGCTCGCACCCTCGCTGCCATCCAGGTGGTTGGCCGTGGCGGAGCCAACTCGCTGCACGTGGATGATCCCCTCGCCCGTGTTCTCCTCCGGCGAGACGTAGGCCAGCATGCTCCCGTCGGGCGACAACGCCAGGTACGTCACTTCGCCTTCCGTAGGAATGGCAAAGTCCATGCGCGCTGTTTGGGGCGCGGGTCTGGCCATAAGGTAGGCGAGTGCCGCCATTGCGATCAGCGCAGCCGCTACTGCGGTCCACAGCATCCATCGGCGCTGGCGGACGGCGGGTGCGCGCAGAGCGGGAGACGATTCCGATCCCGACAACGCTCCCAGAGCGAACGTCAGATCGCGCGCCGACTGGAAGCGGTCGGCCGGATTTTTCTCCAGGCAATGACGCACGATGCGATCCAGGCCGGGAGGAATCTTGGCGGCCGCGAGATCGATCTCCGGAGGATCGGACTTCAGGATCGCGGTCATGGTCTCGACCGTGGATTCGCCGCTGAACGCCCGCTTGCCCGACAGCATCTCGTAAAGCACCGCGCCGAAGCTGAAGATGTCGGCCCGATAATCCACCGCCTCACCGCGCACTTGCTCCGGCGCCATGTAGGGCGCGGTGCCCATCACCACACCGGCCGCGGTGCGCAGGCCGATAGTCGCGCCGTCAGAGGGGCCCGCATTCAATAAAGAGGATTGATCTTTGGCCAGGCCAAAGTCGAGCAGCTTGGCGTGCCCATCTTTCGTCAGGAAGATATTTTCGGGCTTGAGATCGCGGTGGACGATGCCGCGCTGGTGCGCTGCCGACAATCCATAGGCGATCTGGGAACCGATCTCCACCGCTTTGCGCACCGGCAGAGGGCCGCGCTCCAGACGTTGGCGCAGCGTCTCGCCTTCCAGCAATTCGGTGACGAGGTACGAGGTACTGTCCTGCTCGCCCACGTCGTAGATGGCGAGAATGTTGGGATGGTTCAGAGCGGCGATGCTGCGCGCCTCCTGCTCGAAGCGGCGCATCCGATCAGCATCTCCGGCGAAGGCCTCCGACAGGACTTTTACCGCCACCGAGCGGTTCAGGCGGGTATCGCGAGCGCGATACACCTCGCCCATGCCACCTTCGCCAACGGGTGCGAGAAGCTCATACGGCCCAAGTTTTGCGCCCGGAGAGAGTGGCATAGGCAGTTCGCGGCATTATAGCCGAAGCTTTTCCGCAGTGATGAAAGAATTGTGTGCGCGAGCTGGGGAGTGTCTCAGTTCGCTTGTCATGGCCGATATTTGAGGCAGAGCGGGCCTTTCAGGCCCGCGTCAAGGATTTCTCTCGATTTTTTAGCCCCATAGGGGCGGCACAGAAAAGTCTAGATCTGTCGTGCCTGCGGCACTCGGGTTCTTCAGGGGCGATTTGAACGCGGGCCTGAAAGGCCCGCTCTACCCTTGGACCGTGCTACTTTAAGGTCAACACTGAGACACTACCGCGAACTGGCGAGGTTTGACTAAGCCGTGCCGCTGCGAGAGAATTGATGCAGACGCTGTCCAACCGGACAGCGTTCCTTTCGCGAAGTGGGCCTGTGGCGCAGCTGGGAGCGCGCTTCCATGGCATGGAAGAGGTCGCCGGTTCGATCCCGGCCAGGTCCACCAAATCTCTCAACAAGTTAGACGGGGGGAGTGCTTGCAGCCGCGATGTTTGTGTCATGGTTTGTGTCATAACCCGCCGTTTTGGTGCTTGTGGCAAGGGCTTCTATCGCATTGCGTTCCGCTTCCATCCGAACGTGCCTATACCGTTCCAGCATCCGTCTGCTGACGTGACCCGCGATTGCCATGATGGTCGAATCGGAGGTGCCACCCTCCGCAAGCTGAGTGATAGCACAATGCCGGAGATCAGCTGGGTTTATGCTGGAATACCCTAGCGGTGCAGTTTTCTAATTCGCTAGCCACTTCAGGCACCTTGGCGCAATCAATTTCTTCCATCTGTCGCATGCCAAGCCTCTCGAATACTTTCTTATAATTCCGTGGGAACCATCGTGAGCCAAAAGCACTCTCAAGCTCGATGGTGATTAACGTAGTCGCTCGGTTGGCTAGCTCGGCGAGGACCCAATCGCTGCTCGGATGAATATGCACCAGTACTGCCATCGTAAAGATGCACTCCACGTTTTCAACAGAGCCAACAAGCTGCTCTATGGGGCCAACGCGAATGTCAGCCACGCTTGCCAACTCCGGAAAATACTTCTTCATTAACTCGACGGCATTTGTGCTGATTTCGATCCCTTCGAGGCTCCGGTATCCGGCTTGCAATGCTGCATTAAGGTTGCGGCCGGTATTGCAACCCACCTCTACGACACAGCCTTCGACCGGGACATAGCGGCGCAACAGCTTCACCAGAAATTCACTCCGCGCCTGATGCTGCAGCGCGTATTCGTGAGGATCGTTAGCCGAATCCGGATTCTTCCAATAGTGATGAATTTCCTCAATGGGTGTGGGGCGCTGCAGAGTCCTGTGCCGCAGCCAGGCGTAATACGTCGGTCGCAAGGCGTTGCGTACCGTCATGGGAACCATCTGTTTCAGTTTCATAAACCCGAAGCCCACGTTATGTCGGCGATACGTCTTCTCCTGGGAATCCAACGCCTTCCGGCTCTCGGCCTTCCAGTATTAGGACAGCACTAGAATTTCCCTTGGATTGGAAGCCGCTGGACAACCCGCGGGCTACCTACCAACGTGGAAAATGTAACAGCGGGTCGCTAATCTAATGACTCGCAAGCATCCATATGGAAATTTTAACATTCAGCGCTGGGACAACGCTCCGTTTTCTGCGAACAAATACTTCTGCGACGCCGCCTTCCTACAGACGTGCACATCAGGTGGCTAGAGCAATTCGAGGGTGACCTGCTAGGTGAATCAACGTACACGAGGTGCTAGAAAAACCCGAGAACACTCGCAAAGTTCCTACAGGTCAACAACCGCATTCCATTCACTAGGCCGTCAAACATGGAATTTCTCCTTCCCGATCCTGAAGTTGTGAGCTAAGGACTATTCTCCTCCGGGTTGCTGCCGCGTCGTCCTCGGATCAGATTTCGTTCTTCTTGGCCAGCGCGGTGATGCGGTCGGAGGCGCGGAAGGCCAGCGCCTGGATGGTTTCCGTCGGCTGGCCGCGTCCGCTGGTGACGAAGCTGGAGCCATCGCACAAGAACAGGTTAGGCACATCATGGGTGCGGTGATCGGGATTGATCACGGAACTCTTCGGGTCGTTGCCCATGCGGCATGTGCCCAGCAGATGGAAGCCGTAAGTGGATTCCTCGATGGGATATGCCCACCGGTCCTGCGCGCCGGCGGCCTCCAGTATCTCCATGGAACGGTCCAACATGAATTGGCAGGTCTTCAGGTCGTCGGGATGGTCTTTGTAAGTGACGCGCATGGCGGGAAGTCCCCACGCGTCCTTCACCGTGTCGTCGAGGGAAATGCTATTGTCGGCCACGGGCAACGACGTGGTGTGTCCGGCGCAGACCATGCTGCGGGTGAAATATTTTTGCAGTGCCTTCTTGTATTCGCTGCCCCACTGCGGCAGCCGCGGCGGCAGTCCCCACATGGCAAACGAGATGGGATAGAAGAAGAAGCGCGCATCAATGCCGCCACCGCCGTAGAAGCCGTGCTTGGGGTCGATCTCGTAGGTGTCGTGAATGATGCGGGTGACTTCGATGCTCTTGTACTCGTTCAGTTGGTGCTCGAACAAGCCTCCCGCAATGCAGTCGGTATTGAACATCAGATATTTGCCCACCAGGCCGCTGGAGTTGGCCAGGCCCTCGGGGAAGCGGTTCGACTGGGAGAGCAGCAGCAGGCGCGGGGTCTCTGAGCCGTTGGCGGCCACTACGACGGCGCGGGCGCGTTGCAGGTTCTGCTTGCCGCTCTTGTCGAAGTAGATTGCGCCGATGGCGCGTCCGTGCTGGTCCAACTCAATCTTGTGAACGTAGCTGTCGGGCCGGATCTCGCAGCGGCCGGTCGCGATGGCCTGCGGAATCATGGTGGGCAGCGGGCTCGATTTTGCGCCCATTTCACAGCCGAATCCCATGCAGAAGCCGCAGTGCGCGCAAGCCATTCGTCCCTGGTACGACTGCGAAATGATGGCGACGGGAGCGGGGAAGGGATGGTATCCCAACTTCTTCGCGCCCCGCTCGAACAGCACTCCACTGGACTTCACCGGCATCGGCGGAAGCGGGTAAGGCTTGGAGCGCGGCGGGTCGAACGGGCTGGCTCCCGCCTGGCCGGAGACGCCCAGGTCCCACTCGGCCTTGCTGTAATACGGTTCGAGGTCGGCGTAGGTAATCGGCCAGTCGGTGAATCCGGTGCCTGCGATGGTCCCTTTCTTGCTCGCCTCGATGAAGTCGATCTCATGGAAGCGCCAGTAGTTGGCGGTGAAGTGGACCGGACCTCCGCCCACCATGCGGCCGTAGGTGAGGGCTGGCTGCTTGACGGCCTTGTCTTTGGGCGTCTTGCGGAAGGTTGTCGGTTGTTTGCGGAAGTCATTGGTCAGCAGCGACTGGTTCCAGTTGCGGTATTCATCGTGGCCGAAGTCTTTGGTGGTGAGCCACGGACCTTGTTCGAGCACCACCACGCTGAAACCGTTGCGCGAAAGCTCGCGCGCCAGCACTCCGCCCGAGGCTCCAGCGCCGATGATCACGAAATCGACTGCGTCGGTAAGCTTGTAATGCTTCTGTGCAGGAGTGGTGCTCATGCTTTCTCTTCCTCCGCGTGGGCATCGTAGTAACCGAACGGCGGCTTGTAGTAGAACGAGTCGTCAAAGCCGATGAGCTTCCAGCCGACCTTATCTTTATTGCCGCCCAGCGCGGGATCGCAGAAAACTCCGGTTATGGTGTAGCCGCGCAGGAGGCCGAACGCCGGCGTCTTCTCCATCGTATTCATTACTTCGATCTGCTGGGCCGAGTTGAGGGCGGCGAACGAAGTCGCTCCGGGAACGGTCTTTGCCGTCTGCTCCTGGAGAGACTTAAAAGCGTCTCTCACCGCCCCTTGCTGCTCTGGCTCAAACACGCTCAGGAGGTAGTCAGCGAAGTGAACGACATTGGCTTCGCGCGCGCCGGGTGTTTCGTCGGTGGGAATGATCTGCGCGGAGAAGGCGTCGAATGCAGCCGCCTCCTGCGGGGTTAAGAAGCGATAGGCCTTGGTCCCGCCGGCAGCAGCCGATTGCGCGTGAGCATGGGCCTGCGCCAGCAAGTCAGGTGTAAGCGAGCCGAGGTAGAACATCCCCAGCGAGGCGCTGGCCTGTAAGAGGAAAGCGCGCCGAGTCGAGTCAATGTCCAAGAGGACCTCCGCGAACCACAGATTCCGATTGGGACCGAACCAACGAGTGTACGACAGTCTATGCCCTCCAACTTTGGGCGGCAGAGCAAGCTGTGTATCCCCGGAATTCTGCATTCTGGTTCCCAGGGCGGAAACCGGCCCGTCTGCGACAAATCTGTAAGAGTACTTGGCTTCCTCCTGAATGCTCTTCTTGTTGGAGCCAATCAACCGGCCTTTCGCTTGATAAACTGCCAGATACCCGGGTCATCTTGCGGCCTGCCCAATCCCGAATGAATATCTCGCCATCACCGAGAGGGCCGACGCCGATGTTGCGCCAAGACGGATTGGCTCTCATTCCGGCCGCTGTAGCTACCATGAAGCGCCTCCTGTTCCTGGTTCTCTGGGTTCTCCCTCTGTTTGCCCAGAGCAACACCGGAGAGCTGCGTCTGAAAGTGCTGGATCCCTCGAGTCTGGGCCTAAGAAGCTCGGTAAGTCTGGTCAGCGAAGCAAACCACTACCGGGAGTCGTTGCAAACAGACGATGGCGGGAACCTCACGATCAAGCGCCTCCCTTTTGGTGTGTATCGTCTGGAAGTTCGGCACGCAGGTTTTGCCCCAGCGTCCGAAACGGTTGAGATTCGCTCCGCCGCTCCGACCGAAAAGCAGGTGAAGCTCGGCCTGGTTCCCCTCAATACGACCATCGAAGTGAAAGAGAACGGCACTCTCATCGATCCGCATAGGCCCGGCACAGTCAATCAGATCGGTTCCGAGACCATCGAGAACCGAACCACATCCTTGCCCGGACGCTCAATGCAGGACCTGGTCAATACGCAACCGGGATGGCTTTATGAAGGCAACGCAGTTCTGCATCCGCGGGGATCGGAGTACCAGACGCAGTTCGTGGTTGACGGGGTTCCTCTCACCGACAACCGCTCTCCGGCGTCGGGGACGGAGATCGAAGCGGACAATGTTCAGTCCATGAGCGTTTACACCGCCGGCATCCCGGCCGAATACGGAAGAAAGATGGGTGGTGTGGTCGAAGTCAATACTGCCAGAGACACGCGGGAGGGGTTTCATGGGCAGGTTGTCCTCTCCGGGGGTAGTTTCGACACCGCCGGCGGTTACACCATGCTGCAATACTTTCAAGGGAAAAATACCTTTGGGATCAGCGCAGACGGCGCAATGTCAGGGCGCTATCTGAGTCCTCCGGTTCCTGAAAACTACACCAACAATGGCACCCTGGGAGATTTTTCCGCCAACTACGAACGGGACTTCGATCCGCGCAACCGTTTGAGCTTGATGTTCCGGCACGCGCTGGCGCGTTATGACGTGCCCAATGAGCAGGTGCAGCAGGCGGCAGGCCAGCGGCAAAACGGCGACATCTTCGAAAACATGGGCGTCGCCTCCTATCAGCATATTTTCTCTTCCAACGTGGTGGGCGGTGTGTGGGGAATGGTTCGAGACGCTTCCAACAGTCTGTCATCGAATCTGCTTTCGACGCCCATCATTGTTTTCCAAAACAACAACTTCACCGAAGGATATTTCAAGGCCACCATCTCGGTTCATCGCGGCAATCAGGAGTGGAAGGCGGGTGTCGAGTCGGACAATATTTTCCTGCACGAGCACTTCGCCGATGTAATCACTGATCCCTCGCAGTTCGATCCGGGGACGCCAACCAGGTTCAGCTTTCTCGGCAATCGGCCAGACCTCGAGCAGTCGGCGTTCGTGCAAGACCTGATCCGTCTCGGCAATTGGACGATCAGTGCAGGACTTCGCTGGGACCACTACCAACTCATCGTCAACCAAAACGCCGTCAGCCCGCGCCTGGGAGTGGCGCGCTACTTCGCCAAGGCTGACCTCCTGCTGCACGCCTCCTATGATCGCGTTTTTCAGACGCCGTCTTTTGAGAACATCCTGCTGGCCAGTTCCCCTTCGGTGGTGGTGTTGAATCCCGACGTTCTGCGCCTACCCGTGGAGCCATCTCATGGCAACTACTATGAAGTCGGCCTGACCAAGGGCTTCCTCGGGCAATTCACCCTGGACGTAAATTACTACCGGCGGAACGTCAATAACTTTGCCGACGACAACCTGCTGCTCAATACGCCCGTAAGCTTTCCCATCGCTTTCCGCAAGGCCAATATCTACGGAGCCGAAGGGAAGTTGAACATTCCCCGATGGGGCCACCTTTCGGGTTTTGTCAGCTATTCCTATATGGTGGGTTCGGCCTACTTCCCGGTTACGGGGGGTGTCTTCCTAGGGCAGGCTGCTACGGATGCGCTGACCCAATTGGGTGGCCGTTTCTGGGTTTCGCAAGACCAGCGCAACACCGTGCGGACTCGCTTTCGTTATCAGTTCCTGCCCCGGCTCTGGGGCGCGTTTGGCGCCGAATACGGCAGCGGCCTGCCGGTGGACTTCGACGGTACCTACGAGCAGGCGTTGGCAGAATATGGCCAGCAAGTCATTGATCGCGTGAACTTCGAACGCTACCGGGTGCGGCCTTCGCTGTCGCTGGACGCATCCCTCGGGGCCGACATCTGGAAAAAAGACAACCTCGCCATGAGGCTGCAGTTTGACGCGGCAAATCTCAACAATCGGCTCAACCTTATCAATTTTGCGGGTCTGTTCTCCGGTAATTCTGTTGCTCCCCCACGCAGCTTTGCCGTCCGGTTCAGCACGAATTTCTAGCTAAGCGTATGGTTGCACGCCGTTTGCCGGGCGCCTCAACTACCTCCTATTTCTTGTCATTTCAGGCTAATTCCCATGAACGCAACAATTTACTAGGCCGCTCTTAGGACATCGGACGACGGTCACAGCCATAAGTGATTCGAGTCACAGCACCGCGGGGCATAGGTTTGGCATAACTATTCTCCATGAAAACCCTAGGGCCCAAGGCCAATATTCTCAAGGCATCGCCAGAACTGAAGTCCAGCCTCGAGGCAGCAGGACAGATCGAGCACTTTCCACCTGCCTACGTCCTTTTCCATGAAGAAGGGGAAAGCGCCGGGGTCTACCTTGTGCGCAAGGGGAAGGTGCTCATGAGCGTCGAGAATCTCCCCAAACTGAACCGAACGTTTTCGGCCAGCTCGCTCCTCGGTTTACCCTCCAGTTTTACCGGGAGGCCATACAGCCTGACCGCGGTTACGGTTACCGAGTGCGACGTGGTGCATGTCCCCCGGGAGGCGTTCCTGCAATTGATGCGGGAACGCCCGGACCTTTGTCGCGAAGCCACCGACATGCTGGGTCACGAGGTGACGTTCATTCAGGGGGCCCTGGTCGAACGGCACCGCCAGCTCGTGAAGGCCAGCTGAAACTCCAGGCTGCAAACGAGGCTGGCCGCTCGGCTGGCCTGCTAGTTTTTCGCCCTTCATTTCCAAACCGTCCCTGCGAGCGATTATGATGGTGCGCCGAGGCTGCGTACTTCGCCACACTACCTTCTAGAAAAGGACGGAGCAAAATGCGGATACTCAGGGGAAGAAATTGTTTGGCTTTGACCATCGCCATCCTCCTTATGTGCAGCTGGTCGGCGAGAGCAAGCGCTCAGGATAAGGCTCAAGGGAGCAAAACATCGCAGCCGATCGCTATCGGAGGAGAGCCTGTGGTGGTCTTGCAACGTCCTAAGGCCGAAGCCAACAAGCCGCACTTCCTGGAAGCAGTCGTGCTGCCCGGTCGCGGCATGGCGGTATTGCAGATCAAGGCGTACCTTCCCGGCAAAGGCGAGATCAGCCTGCTGAATGCGCCCGCTCTTCCCGACGCCGAACAGTTGCTCGACCAGGGCGACGACGAGTTTGGCAACCAGGTGTTTAAGATCGGCGGCGCCATTCTTCTGCCCTTTGCCAATCGCATTCGCGGCAAGATTTCCGCCGACGGGAAAACCATCACGGCCACCGTTGCCGGATCGACGGTCACGTTGGCGGCGAACTGGAGCGGCAGCGAGCCGGGCGCGGAGAAGCATGCCATTCACGGTCTCATGCTGCGCTCCAAATTCCAGGATGTTACCGAGCAGAATGGCGCGCTCGCATCAACCGTGTCCGCCATATTGCACGCCGGTAACTTCGACGGGCACTGGCTGTCCGATACGGACGTGAAGGTTGAGACCACGCTGAAGGACGACTCCTTCGAGATGGTTGTTACCGCCAAGAATGTCGGTAGTCAGCCGCTGCCCATGGGGATTGGCTGGCATCCGTATTTCATCCTGCCCAGCGGCGATCGTCAGCAGGCCCGGCTGCATCTGCCGAGCCAGACTCGCGCGGTGATGAACAACTACGATGATTCCTTTACCACGGGGAAGCGAATCCCGGTGCAGGGCACACGCTACGACTTCAGCGCCCCCGGAGGACAGCCGCTCGGTAAGCAGTATCTCGACGACAATTACTCCGATCTGATTTACAGCGGCGGAAGTACGGTCTCGGAGATCATTGATCCGGCTGCCAAGTACGGCCTGCGCCTGACTACGCTTTCGCCCATGATCAAGTCCATCCAGGTCTATGCTCCGCCGCAGAAGAACTTCGTCGCCATCGAGCCGCAGTTCAATCTTCCCGATCCCTACAGCCCATCGTGGGGAAAGATTGATACGGGAATGGTTATGTTGCGGCCCCGCCAGTCGGTTTCCTGGCGCGTGCGCCTGGAGCTTTTCACGCCAGGTGAGTAATACCGTGCGCGTGAGAATTCGATTGGATGTCGTGCGGTGACAAGAGCCGCGCAGAAGCGAGCGCCGTAGGCGCAGAAGAAAATAGCCCAGCGCTTCAGCGCTGGGTGAGAACTTCTTGTTCGCGTCATTGGATGGAGTGCAAGGAAACCAGCCCCGCCGGGGCGGAACAATATTAGCCCAGAGCGTGAGCCCTGGGTAAGCGTCTGAAGGAGATTCGAGTACCCCGGGGACGGCACAGTTTTCTTGATCTGGCTATGAGCGGGGCCCACTCGATTTCAGCTTGCGCGGTGACAAGAGCCGCGCAATAGCGAGCGCCGCAGGCGCGGAAGAAGATAGCCCAGCGCTTCAGCGCTGGGCAGGCGTTAAGTGACCCCGAATCCCCCGGGGACGGCACAGGTTTTCAGACGAGGGTGCTGTATGCATCGGCTCACCATCAAGACCCGCAAGAAGCGCGAGATCCTGGACATCACCGACCAGGTGGAAAGTGTGCTGCGGAAAAGCTACGCCGGCAAAAGCGGCTTGTGCCAGCTGAATATCCTGCACACCACCGCGGCTTTGACTACGGCCGATCTCGATCCGGGGACCGACCTCGACATGCTCGACGCCTTCGAGCACATCATTCCCAAGCTGCATTACCGACACCCGCACAATCCTGCGCATGTGCCCGACCACATTCTGTCCACTCTCATCGGAACATCTGTGGGTTTACTCGCCGACTGCGGCTCGCTTCTGCTGGGGACGTGGCAGCGCGTGGTCCTGGTCGAACTGGACGGCCCGCGGAGAGGGAAGTGGTGCTGGCATTCGTGGAAAGCGGTTAGCAATGAACGGCCCCGCCCTAGCCAAAACCGAGCTGGAACGGGGCACCTAAATTGACAGGTATTTCATCGAATGAAAAGCGCTTGGCCGGGTCATCGCCTACGGTACCACGCGAAAATCTTCATAGCGGACCAGAAGTTCCCCCTGAACCGACGCATCTACGCCGATTCCGCGAAACTTCGTAACGATGCCATCTTCCTGGAACTTGACTCCTACGAGGCGCAACTCACAAGTATTTGCCCGCGCCGCCGGACATATTTTGGCCTTCGGAATTGGCAATGTGCTTGCCAGCGGTGAGCCGCCCGAAACCCCTACATGCACCAAAACGAGCTTCAGCCCAACTCCTTGAGTGTCCGCGAACAGGTAGCTCCGGGAGTCCGATTCCCAGAAGAAGGTCTCTGACGCCATCTGGTGCGACTTAGAGTCAGGAACGCCTATATTGTCGCCTTCCTGGTTGCCTATCTCGGGTGGGTAAACAGGAACCCCGATGTTCGTAGAATCGGCCACGCCTTCCCCGGAGGGCCGATTGCTGGCTGCACTTCGCGAGAAGTCATACAACATGTAATGGTCGCTGGTGCCGTCGACGAAATGTGGAGGATAAAACTTTACAAAAGCAGCGGCGTGGCCATCAGGAGAAAGCGTTGGATTATAGGCGTAGAAGTGGTCGCTAACGCCCCGCGTCCGAATGTCAAGAGCGACCACTTCATATACGGACCCGTTTACCATACCTAAGACAATACTTGTACCCTTCGGCCCCTTGACAACACTGTCCACTTGCATAATGTCGTCTGGCATGGCTACTTTTACAGGTCGCCCGTCTTTTGTCTCGATGATTGCTTGAAAGATGTCATCTTCACTAACAAAGTGAATGGACAACTCCTCGTCCCGATAACTTGGTGGTTTGTTGTGAGTCGGATCAAAGAGTCCAGTGCCGGTCTGCTGCTGAATAGTGTGTTGGCTATGGATAGCACTTGTCAACATAGAGCCTTGGCCAACCGTGTCGGCGGTCCAGAAATTTCCATAGTCCCCCACAAATGTGCAACGCTTTACGGTAGTGTAATCATCTATATGGCCATCCGTGCCGCCAAAATCCTTGTAGCAGACCGGGCAATAATCTTCAGCGGTCTTCACTGCTTTGTCCTTGTTGTCAGCGTCAACCAGAAGGATATCGTCTCCACAGTTATAAGGGTTTCCTTTCTTCTTCGGATCGGGATACATCGCAACGGATGTGTCATCTAAGTCGTTAATGCAACTGCCCTGAATGTTGGCGACTTGCAGGAATGCGTTGTGTGGGTTGGCACCAGGAGGATACTCGCCTGCGCAAGTCTTTTTATCGTACTTCAGTATCCCATAGCTAATTGAAGCACCTGTTCCATTTTTATAGGTCTGAGACACAAAACGCGACTTCAGTTCAACACTTGTAAAATTGCAACTAGCGTCGAAGTACCACGCCCGTTGCCAGCCTCCCGGACAGGTGGACTCATAGGGCGTGTTGTACTGCGAGTGGCGAATGACCCCCAGTACGAGCCATGGCTGCGAGATGTTAAATGTTGTTGAAGCAGGAGGGCTAATATCCCATTTGACCGTTATAGAGCTATAGGTGTCGGGGGGTATCGAGGGACGATCAAAAGAGATCTGGTACTGCCCTGGTCCTACCGGATTACCGTCGTTTGCTTCCACTGTAACTTGATTGTTGATCCCATTTAGGATGAGCGTTAATACTCCCATCTGTCCGTTTTGCCCGTTTTGCCTGTTTTGCCCCGACAAAGTTACATCTACAGCATTGCTCACAAGGTCAGCGCTAGTGACGGTTACGGGGGGCGTCAGACTGAAGACGGTACCATCGCCGGAGGTCCCGCCTCCGATGGTTGCTCCGTAGAAGTTGCCGTCGGTACCTTGCACCAGCCCTGCTTGGAGACCGTCGCCACCGTTTTCGCCGTCAGTGCAGTTCGGCTGAGAGCAGAAGCTGTAGAGAGTGGTTAATGCACCGCTTGGGGTGATCCTGAAGACCGTGCCAAAATTGCTGGAGCCGCCAGCGGACGTTGTCCCGTAGAAGTTGTGGTCAGTGGCTTGCACCAGCCCGGCGAACGAAAATTGGCCGTCGGTGCAGCCTGACTGAGAGCAAAAACTATAAAGGTTGGTCAGAGCGCCGCTGGGCGTGATTTTGAAAACCGTGCCACAGCCTGCGTCGCAATTGCCGCTTGCCCCGCCTGCGGTGGTGGTCCCGTAAAAGTTCCCATCACTGCTTTGCACCAGTCCGGCATCAGGGCCGTTGCCATCCGGGCCGGAGAAGCTATGCAGCGTCGTCAGCATGCCACTGAAGGTGATTTTGTAAACCGTGCCACAGCCACCTTCAGCGTCACAGTATCCGCCATACGATCCGCCAAACAATGTCGTCCCGTAAAAGTTCCCGTCGCTGCCTTGCACCAGTCCAGCGTTGGGAGCAGCACCGTCGGGGCAGGGCATCCCTTGAGAACAAAACCTGTACAGGGTAGTCAAAGCGCCGTTGGGGGTGATTTTGAAAACCGTGCCGCAGCCTATTTCGCAAACAGGACTACTATCACCGCCACTAGAGGTGGTGCCGTAGAAATTTCCATCTCCGCCCAGCACCAGTCCAGCGTGGGGCCACGCACCGTCAGGGCAGGGCGAGCCCTGAGCGCAAAACCTGTAAAGGGTAGTCAGCGCCCCCGTGGGGGTGATTTTGAAAACCGTGCCGAAAGAATCGCCATCCGAAAAAATTCCACCGCCCTTGGTTGTCCCATAGAAGTTCCCGTCCGCGCCTTGCACCAGCCCGGCGTAAGGGTTCCGGCCGTCAGGGCAGTTCTGCTGAGAGCAAAAATTGTAGAGCGTAGTTAGCCTGCCATCCGGCGTGACTTTGAATGCTGTGCCGCAGCCGCTATCGCAGGCGATGTTACCGCCTCCGGACGTCGTTCCGTAGAAGTTTCCGTCGCTGGCTTCGATTAGAGAGGAGGTGGGAGCATAACCGTTGGCCCCGTTGAAACTGACCAAAGTGGTCAGCGTTTGCGCGGGTGAAGCAATCGCAGCCGCGGCACAAAACAGAGATACCATGCAGACCGTTTTCAATAAATTAAATTCCCCGTGCAAATTAGCGCTGTTAAACCAGAGAGAACTTGTGCGTTTGTCCGCATGGGAGTGGAGGGAATTACGTAGTTGGCGCCCAACGAGCACAGAAATCCTCTTTCCGTCTAGGCAACACTAAATGC
Source organism: uncultured Acidobacteriaceae bacterium (assembly GCA_963843005.1). Taxonomy (GTDB): domain Bacteria; phylum Acidobacteriota; class Terriglobia; order Terriglobales; family Acidobacteriaceae; genus Bog-257. The sequence goes on from CAWJIW010000020.1 coordinate 249,952, forward strand.
CAAGTGGCCAAGTGAATGTTCGGCCAAAGTATCCTTATTGGGGGTTCGAGTCATCGTGGTGAGACGTTATTCCCACCCCGATCTAACCTTATGTTTGGGCGGTCGGTTATTATCTGATGTTTCTTCTCGATGAAGCAAGCTATTTCTTCTCATTTTTTTCAAGAAAAGGTCAGCGATCCGCACTGCTTGGCCCACATGCTGTTCGCCCGCGCCCCAGCCGGGCCGGACGCGCACAGAGGCCAAGAGAAAAATGCACAACTCACTGGAGTTCCATTTCGGCACAGTGTGGTTACATTCGTAAGCGCGGCGGTCGCATTTTGATTGCGAAAGCATAGCCCGCTGTGCACACTGAATTGTTGGGACAAGTGTGCCCGATGGCCGCGCGCTCATTTTCATGCGGAGAAACGCCACAGGCCGGAGTTCTTTGACAAGTCGGTGGATAGTGGCCAGTGGCAGTGGAGTGGATGGAATGTCTGATTAGCAGGTCATCATTAGCGCGCTTCCCGACCTTCTCCTAAACCAGCGGACTTTCCGCGTAAGTGACTGCAAATAATGCAGTTACATCTAAACCATTGGGGCTCAATCATTTGCCGGGAAAAAGTCCTGGGGCCCATGATTCTAAAGGACCAGGGGAGGGGGAGGGGTGCAGGGCACGCAGTGGATCCCTCCACGCGGACTAAAGTCCTTGGTCGGGATGACAGAAGAAGAGTTGTCAGTGGAAGTTGTTAGTGGATAGAAAAAGCAAGGTGCCGATTAGGCTAATTACTAATTGTTTCTCACAACATCTGCGTGCCCCAGAGGTCATGCAGATGCAACACGCCCAGCAGGCGGCCGGCGTCGTCGATCACGGCAAGCGCGGTGATTTTTTTCTGCTCCATGATGTTCAGGGCGGCGGTGGCGAAGACATCAGGGCCGACGACTTTGGGCGAACGAGTCATGCACTCTCCGGCGGCGAGGTCCATCACGTGTTTGCCATGATGCTCCAGCAAACGGCGCAGGTCGCCATCGCTGATTACCCCGACGAGCTTCTCGCCATCCACCACCGTGCTCAGGCCCAGGCCTTTGCGCGACATCTCGTAGATGACGTCGCTCATCGGAGTTGCAGGGCTTACACGCGGGACGGCATCGCCGGTGTGCATGAGCGAGGAGACTCGCGCGAAGCGCTTGCCCAGCTTGCCGCCGGGATGAAGGTTGGCGAAGTCTTCCTCCTTGAATCCGCGGCGTTGGGAGAGCGCAACCGCCAGCGCGTCGCCGAGCGCCAACATGGTGGTGGTTGAAGCCGTTGGCGCCAGTCCGAGCGAGCAGGCTTCGTGCGCTACCGAGCAGTCGAGTGCGATATCGGCGGCCTGCGCCAGGGTTGAGCGCGTCCGCGACTGTCCGGCATTGGAGTGGAGGTCATCGCAGGTCATGGTGATGAGCGGCACGGCCAGACGCTTCACGGTTGCCAGGAGCTGCAGGATCTCTGCGGTTTCTCCACTGGCGGAAAGCGCCAGCACCACATCGCCGCGGACCACCATCCCGAGATCGCCGTGCAGGGCTTCCGCGGGATGGAGAAACAGGGCTGGACTTCCGGTCGAGGTAAAGGTTGCCGCGATTTTGCGGGCGACGATGCCGCTCTTGCCCATGCCCGTGACGATCACGCGTCCGGCGCAGCAGTTAAGCAACTCAACCGCGCGCTCGAAGTCGCCCGACATCGGCCCGGCCAGACGGTCGGCGAGAGCGCGCAGTGCTTCGGCCTCGATGCGGATGACTCGCTCGCCTATGTTCTTCATATGTGTTGGGCTGCCAGTGCGCGAGAGGATGGTTTCATTGGCCAGCCGGGTGTTGCGGCTCCAATCCACGAGAATTGAACACAAGCACTTGCTCGTCGTTGGCGCCGCCGGTCAGAGGAACGTTTTTGCCGTTAAACGCGACTTCCACCTGGCCGGCATTTCCGGTCCAAAATACCACTTCATTGGCTGCGTGAATGGTTTTCACCTCAGGCGGCTGGATCACACCGCGAACCAGGATTTTGCCATCCGACTTGACGGAAACCCAGGCACGATCTTTGGCGCGGACGGTCACCTCAAACGACGCGGGCGGACCCGAAGTCGCGGCCTCAGCGGACAATGGCGCGCTCTTGTTTGCTGGCTGCTGTTGTGGCGGTGTGGATCCCGGAGGACCGACTGCGCTGCCGGAGGCAGGCTGAGTCTGCGGCAGCAGGGCAGGATCAGCGCGAACCGGCGAGCTGTTTGTGCCGGGCGCGGAAGAGTTCGAGTCCGCCGGCATGGAAGCGCGCTGGGCCACCTGAGCGGTTCGCTGTTCGCGGTCACGTTGACGCTCGCGATAAAGATGCCAGCCGCCGCCGACAGCGGCGATCACGCCGACGAGAATCAAGACCGGCATGATCGGAAATGCGGCGCGGCGAGCATCGCTCGGCTCATGGAAACGGGCTTTTTCAACCCGTGCCGAGTTGTTCGGCTCGGCGGTCCCGCGGACGTCGGGAGAAGTCTGGTTCGCAGCCTCCAGGTAGTCGGCGACCGCCTGTTCTTCATCGATGCCTACGTACTTGGCGTAGCCGCGAACATAACCTTTGTTGAAGATGCCGCCGGGGAGAAGATCGAATTGCTCGTCCTCGAGCGCGCGCAGCAGGCGTGTGCTGATCTTGGTGACGGCGGATATCTGGTCGAGCGTAATGCCCCTCATCTCGCGTTCCCGTCGCAGACGCTCGCCGAACCGACCCACTCGTGCCTCGCTTTGTTCAAAGGACTGGAGCAATTGAGTTTACCGGCCGCTTGGTCGAATCATAAGAAGTGGGGGTCACGGTGTCAAACTGGGAAGACAAGAGCTTTCCCGGTAATCTTTTTGCGCCGCCCTGCAGAGGAAAGCCGTTAAGATTAAAACAGACCCCGAAGAACGCATCAGTCCACGGGCTCTTTGTCAGGGCTGAGTCTGGGGTTCGGTTCGCCGTTCGCGAGCTGCAGGCACGATATTCGTCAGGTTTTCGCATGTCAACCCCGGCGCAGGACCAGCATCGGCAGTCGTACGAGTTGAGGATCTTCCACGACGTTGCCAAAGCCTTGACCTCGACGCTGGACCTCGACACCATTCTGCAGACCATCATGGAGAAAATGGCCGCCTACTTCGAGCCAGCAACGTGGTCTCTGCTGATGCTGGATGAAACTACGAAAGAGCTCTATTATGCGGCCGCGGTCGGCAAGAAATGGGAGAGCGTCAACGCGCAGAAACTGAAAACCGGCGAGAGCCTGGCGCGATGGGTCATCACCCACGGCGAAACGCTCGTAGTCCCTGACTTGCGACAGGACCCTCGCCTCCAGCCGCCGAGCGATGGCGACCTGCCGGAGGGTTGCTCTCTGGTGTGCATGCCAGTACGCACCGGAGGCAAATTACTGGGGATCATCCAACTGGTGAACATTGATATGCAGGTGTATGCGCGTAACGAGATGCTATTGCAAACCCTGGCCGACTACGCCGCCATCGCCATCGAGAACGCGCGTGCCGTCAATCGTATCCAGGAGCTGAGCATCACGGACGATTGTACGGGGCTTTACAACTCGCGGCATTTGTCCACGGTGCTGTCGGAGGAGACGCACCGCTCGGAACGTTTCGGATATAAATTCAGCCTGCTGTTTCTCGATCTCGATTACTTCAAGCGCGTCAATGACGAACATGGACACCTGATCGGCAGCAAGCTGCTTGGGCAAGTCGGACAATGCCTGCGCGAGAACCTGCGGTTGGTGGATGCCGCGTTTCGCTATGGCGGTGACGAGTTCGCGATCCTGCTGCCCCAAACCTCGAAAGAAGCGGCGCTGTTAGTGGCGCGGCGGCTCATGCGGGTGTTTCGCGCCAAACGCTGGCTGGACGGAGAGACGGCCTCTTTGTCGCTTCGCGCCAGCGTCGGAATCGCTGGTTATCCGGAAGACGCTTCTACTCCACAGGCCATCGTGCAGCGCGCCGATGAAATGATGTACCAGGTAAAGCAGGCGGGCCGCGACAACATCGGCGTGGCAGGGATTGGTGTGGTAGGACTCGAAGACTAGAAGCAGCTTTCAGCACTCGGCACAGAGTCATACGCGGGGTTGGCGGGCTGCGGACTTCTTCTTATTTGGAAGGCTGCGGTTTCGCCAGCGGCTGCCATGTGTTGGGATTGGCGGGTGCGCCTGGGTTGACACCGAAGTCCCACACGTAGAGGTTCATCTCCTGTGGTCCGAGCATCTCGACCACGGCATATTCCCCGGGCGCGAGATCGGCGGTGGAAGTCAGCTTCACCCACTCGCCCGTCCCGAGCCTCTCCACCTGGGCGGGGACGAAGGTATTCTGCTGGCTCACCTTTCCGGAGAAGGCAATCTTCAGGTTTCCGACAACGCGTCCGCCGCTCTTCATCTCGGCGCGAACGATGCGGAAGCGGTCGCTCAGCGCGACGTCGTTTACTCCACCTTGGTCAATGTCAATGTAGATGGTAGGGCGCGGCCCGTGAGACTGGATTTGGGCGTGTGCTCCCTTGATCTCGATCGACTGTTTGGAGCTTGCGAGCGGGTTCAAGGTCGCACGAAGGACGTTCTTGCTGGCGTTCTTGTTAACCTCGCTTCCGTTTTGCACGATCTCCGCCAGTTCAGGTTTGCCCTGGTACTGATCAAACAAGAAGACCCCGCCGCTCCCTGGCAGCCGCAAGCCCGGGGCAAGCTCAGGCGAGTTCGCTTCCTCTTTTTCGCGCTCCTCTCTCTCTTCCGGAGTCTCTGTTAACTTAACCAGCTTTCCACTCTTGAGATCGGCCTCGTACTTCTGGGTGGCGTCCCAGTCGACAAGCGAGGCGGGGACATCCTCCCACTCGTAACGTTCTGCGCTCAAGTAGTGGACCCGCTCACCCTGAACTTCGTATTTCACGACCGCCTGATAAGAGCCGTCCTTTAGGACGAGGCGGGTAGTTTGCTGCTGTGCGTGAGCACAACCTGGATGCAGCAGGATCACGATGGTCAGACCTGTCACCAAGGCCAGAAAAACCAGCGCATTGAGAAAACGACCTCGCATCTCTAACAGTTTAGACCCGAAATGCCGGAGCAAACACTTTGTCCTGTGATGCCAATCACAGTTTGTTGTTTGCGCAGTAGGTCACAATAATCGCATGTTGCTCCCAGCCGTTGTACGTGGCGGAGGCCACGTAATCTTCCGGAGCAGTTTTTCATCCCGAGGGTTCTTGCATGGATAGCGCACTCTTGATCCACCGCTTGCACTTCGCGTTCACGGTGACCTATCACTATCTGTTCCCGCAGTTGACGATGGGCCTGGCGCCGTTGATCGTGATTCTGAAGACGCTGGCGCTCAAAACCAACGACGAGCGCTACGACAAGGCTGCCCGCTTCTGGGCCAAGATTTTCGGCATTAACTTTGTTATCGGCGTGGTGACCGGTATCCCGATGGAATTTCAGTTCGGTACCAACTGGTCGCACTTCTCGCGCTTCGCCGGGGGCGTGATCGGCCAGACCCTGGCTATGGAAGGTTGTTTTGCTTTCTTCCTGGAATCGGCGTTTCTCGGGCTTTTCCTCTATGGCGAGAAGCGGCTGAGCCGGGGAATGCACTGGTTCTCAGCGCTCATGGTTTTCCTGGGTTCGTGGCTGTCGGGCTACTTTATTGTTGCGACCGATGCTTGGATGCAGAACCCGGTCGGATTTGAGCGTACTGCGGACGGCTCGGTCCAACTCACCAGCTTCTGGGAACTGATATTGAATCCCTGGGCGGCCTTGCAATACGCCCATAATATGAGCGGAGCGGTCATCACCGGCGCATTCGTCATGGCCGCCGTGGGAGCGTTCTACCTGCTCAGCCAGAAACACGTAGAGCAGGGGCAAATCTTCGTCCGCCTCGGCGTGATTGCCGGGCTGGTTTTCAGCGTGATCCAGCTCTTCCCCACCGGCGACTGGGCGGGCCGTATGGTCGCGCAAAAGCAACCGGTCACGCTGGCAGCCATGGAGGCGTTATGGGATACCCAACCCGGTGCGCCGCTGGTCATCCTCGGCCAACCTAACGTTGCAGAGCAGAAGATTGACAATCCGATCGTGGTTCCCGGGATGCTCAGCTTCCTGACTTGGCGTCGCTGGGGCGCCGAGGTGCAAGGCCTCAATCATGTGCCTAAGCAGGACTGGCCGGACAATATTCCCCTGCTCTATTACGCCTATCACATCATGGTCGGCCTGGGGACGGTCTTCATCGCTGTGTCGGCCATCGCCGCGCTCCTGCTATGGCGAAACCAGTTGTACAGGGCACGCTGGATGCTTTGGATATTGCTGCTGATGTTCCCCTTCCCGTATATCGCGAATACGGCCGGCTGGATGACAGCGGAGATTGGCCGTCAGCCGTGGCTGGTCTACGGTGTGCTACGCACCGTGGATGGCTACTCGAAGATGGTGTCCGCCGGCAATGCCTGGTTCAGCTTGCTGGGATTCATGGGGATGTACTCGGTACTCTCCATCCTCTTCTTGTTCCTCGTCAGCCGTGAAATCGAGCACGGGCCTGAACCCGACGGCGGGTCCTCGAGCGAAAAACTTGGAGTTGCTCCGGTGGGGGTGCGATAGCCATGTCAACCATTTGGTTCATGATCGTTGCGGTAATGATCGCTGCTTACGTGGTGCTGGACGGTTTTGATATTGGGGCCGGTGCGGTCCATCTCTTCATCGCCAAGAACGACGAAGAGCGACGCACGGTTCTGCGCGCCATAGGGCCGGTGTGGGACGGCAACGAAGTGTGGCTGCTGGCCGCTGGCGGAACGCTGTATTTCGCGTTTCCCCTGCTCTATGCCGCGAGCTTCAGCGGCTTTTACCTTCCGCTGATGATGGTGCTCTGGCTGCTCATGCTGCGGGCCATCGGCATTGAGTTTCGCACTCATCTCCAGGACAAGTTGTGGAAGGGGTTCTTCGACGTCATCTTTGGGGTGGCCAGTATTCTCCTCGCCATCTTCTTTGGGGCAGCCTTGGGCAATGTGGTACGTGGGGTTCCTCTCAATGCCGATGGCTACTTCTTCGAACCGCTATGGACGAACTGGCGCGTTGGCGAACAGAACGGCATCCTCGACTGGTACACGGTGATTTGCGGCGTGGTCGCACTGGTCACGCTCGTGGTCCACGGTTCGCTGTACCTCGCGACCAAGACCGAGGCAGAATTGAACGTACGGGCGCGCAGGGTTGCATCTATGTTCTGGCCAGCCCAGGTGCTGCTCACCATCTTCAGCTTGATAGCGACCGTGTACGTTGTTCCGCACGTGCTGGAGAACTACTCCAGGTGGCCCATCGGATACCTGGTGCCGGCCATCGTGATCGGCAGCCTGGCATACCTGTACTACGCGCACTCCAAGAGGAACGAAAAGGGCGCCTTTCTGGCCTCGTGCGCATACATCATCGCCATGCTGGTGGGCGCGGTGTTCGCGCTTTATCCGAACGTGCTGCCGGCCAGCACCGGCGCCAATTTCAGCCTGACGATTTACAACACGGCCGCCGGCGCTCACGGATTGCGCGTCGGCTTTGTATGGTGGACGCTCGGCATGATTCTGGCCATCGGTTATTTCGTCTTCGTCTACCGCATGTTCCGCGGCAAGGTGAGGCTGGAGGAAGGCGGCGAGCACGGGTACTGAGTCGGCGCGTAGTCAGGGCGCGCGGCGATGTAGGCTATACATCATGAGACGGATGCAACTGCTGGACGAGCGCAGGAAGGCAATGCAGGCCTTTGTCGACGCCAGGAAGAAACGCTCCGAGTTCTTTGATCCTGTCGGATACGTGCGCTGGTTGTGCCGCGGTACACAGATCGAAGAGGCTCGGGAAGGCGTGAAACCGGGTGCCATTATCTAAACAGCTGTTGTTTTATTGAATGCACGCACGGTCATGCCCCGACTGTGGCGCCGGCAACGACGGGTAACTGGGCCTGTTGCCAGGCGTCAAATCCGCCGATTACGTTGATGATGTTGTTGTAGCCTGCCCGCTGCAGCAGGCTGCACGCGATCACGCTTCGATATCCGCCTTTGCAGTGCACGGCGACGGGCTGGCTTCTTTCAATCTCCGGCAGCGCGGCCTTGAAGCGGTCCAGCGGATACCAGTCCGCCCCGTCGATATGACCCACATCCCATTCACTTTCCCGTCGAACGTCAAGGACGTGCGCAGCGCGACCCTGCAAACGACCGTTGAGTTCCTGCACCGTAATCTGCGGCAATTCCGCCAAAGCAAAACCGGCGTGCTTCCAGCCGTCGGTCCCGCCCTCGAGATATCCTGTCACGTCTTCGATCCCGACCCGCGCCAGCCGCAGGCGCGCTTCTGCCAACTGCTCGGCAGTGTCGGCGATCAGCACTGGTCGCGACGACAAACCAAGGACAGCTCCGGCCCAGGACGCGAATTGACCGGAAAGCGCGATATTGATCGAGCCCGGTACATGGCCCGCCGCGAACTGATCGGTTGTGCGGACATCGAGCACGACGGCATCGCTGTCCAACATCGTTTTCAACTCTGCGGCGGAGATGGGCTTCAGTTCGGGCAATTCCGTCAGCGGCGTCGCCCCGGCTCGATTGATGGCCGCATCTTCGAGGAAGTAGTCAGGACGCGCCGGAAGATTGCTCGTCATCTGCTGCACGAACTGATCGCGGCCGTTGATCTGCAGCGCATAGTTGGTTAGCCGTTCGGTGCCGATGGTCGAGAAGCGCTCGGAGCGCATGTTTCGTCCGCAAAGCGAGCCGGCGCCGTGCGCCGGATACACCAGCACGTCATCCGCCAGCTTCAGCAACTTGTCGTGCAGCGAGTCATACATCAGGCCGGCCAGTTGCTGCGGAGTGTGCGTCTTCGACAGATCGGGCCTGCCCACGTCGCCGATGAACAGCGTGTCTCCGGTAAGCACCGCCCAGGGTTGCTGCGACTTCTCTTCATCGGTGATGACGAAACAAGTGCTCTCCGGCGTATGCCCCGGCGTCTCAAGCGCGCGGATGCGCGCTCTGCCTGCGCGCAGCTCGAAGCCGTCCGTCACGGCTACGTGAGGGAAGGCCGCCCCCGCCGCCTGGCCGATGTAAATCGTTGCGCCAGTTCGCGCCGCAAGCTCTTTGTGTCCTGAGACAAAGTCGGCGTGCAGATGAGTCTCCAGGATATGGCGGATCTTCATACCGTGCTTCTGCGCGGCCTCCAAATAAATTTCGACATCCCGCTGCGGATCCACGACTACCGCTTCGCCTTCCGAGCCGAACATATACGAGGCATGGGCCAGACATCCCAGATAGAACTGTTCGAAGTACATGGTTTCTCCTGCGCGCAGAAATGATAAACCGAATCCCGCGAATCGCGAAGGGTTTTCGCCGGTCGGTGTACCACGTGGGCGAAGCTTTACCGGTCGTAGGTCTCAGCCAGTCGCTTCAGTCGCGTTCTGATCGCAGGAGTCAGCATGTCCTCACGGAAACGCCATCGCCAGTTGCCGGACGAGGTCCCGGGAATGTTCATGCGGCCCTCGCCGCCGGCTCCCAGCACGTCCTGCATGGGGAAGAGTACGGTGTCAGCGACCGAGGCCATGACGGTGCGAATCATGACCCAGTTGATCTCGCGGCCGTCGGTGTTCAAGTACCGCCGCGCAAATTCCATTTCTCTCTCGACGTCTTGCAAGGTTCGAGTGCTGCCTGCTCCGGCGGCGCTGGTCCACCAGCCGACGACGGTGTCGTTGTCGTGCGTACCGGTGTAGGCGACGAGATGATGCGTGTAGTTGTGCGGCTTGAACGCCGGAGCTTGCGGATCGTTGCCGAAGGCAAATTGCAAAATTGCCATGCCGGGGAATCCGAACTGATGGCGCAGCCCCTCGACGTCGGGAGTGATTACGCCGAGGTTTTCGGCGACGATAGGCAGTTGCCCGAGGGCGCCCTCCAAGGCAGTGAACAAGGCGGCCCCGGGCCCTCTCGCCCACTTGCCGTTGACGGCGGTGGTGTCACCGGCGGGTATTTCATAGAAGCCGGCAAATCCCCGAAAGTGGTCGAGCCGGATCATGTCGAGCACATCAAGCCCACGACGGAAGCGAGCAATCCACCATGCGTATCCGCTCTGCGCGTGCGCGTCCCAGCGGTAAATGGGATTGCCCCAGAGCTGTCCCGTGGCGCTGAAATAATCCGGCGGAACGCCCGCGACGACTTTCGGCTGGCCGCTTTCATCGAGCTCAAACAATCCGCGATCGGCCCAGACGTCGGCGCTGTCGAGTGCGACGTAGATCGGCATGTCGCCCATCACGCGAATGCCGATTGCGCCCGCAATGGGCTTTCAGGTCACGCCACTGCCGCTCGAATTCAAACTGGATGAACTTGTTACACTCAATCTCGTCGCGCAGTTCGTTGCGCGCGCGTTCGATGGCAGCAGGCTCACGCAATGCCAGATCGCGGCCCCACATCGTCCACATCACGTTCTGGTGCGCTTCCTTCAGGGCCATGAACAGCGCGAACTCATCGAGCCATCTGACATGTTGCTCGCAAAACGCCTCGTACCCCTCACGGTTAGCTGGCGTGCTCCGCTGGAACGCCTGAAACGCCTTGCGCAGCAGAGGGACCTTCCATGCGATGACCGCGCCAAAGTCCACGTTATCCGCAGGAAACTCGGCTTCTCGTTCAAGTCGCGAGCATCGAGATAACCGCGCTCCGCGAGAACCTCGAGGCTGATCAGCAGAGGATTGCCGGCAAACGCCGAGAAGCACTGGTAAGGAGAATCGCCGTAACCGGTCGGACCAAGCGGCAAGACCTGCCAGATCTGCTGTCCCGCATCGCGCAGAAAGTCAGCGAAGCGGTGCGCCTCGGGCCCAAGCTCGCCGATGCCGTAAGCGCCGGGAAGCGATGTCGGATGAAGAAGAATGCCGCTGGAACGTGGGAAGCTCATGAGGCGATGCCTGTCTGCGAACTTATATCGCGACCTCGTTTGCGCGGAGCGGACTCACTTCGACCCGCTCGGCCCCGGGATCAACCACGCGCTGCATCAGCACTGCGGCCAGGGCCAGGAACACTCCTCCGGCGATCACGGCCGCAAGGCGGTTGTTATGCAGCATGTGGTTCATCACCCAGCCGAAACCCAGCGAAGCGATGATCTCCGGCAGCACGATAAAGAAGTTGAAGATGCCCATGTAAACGCCGGTCTGCTCCGCCGGCAGCGATCCGGCCAGCACCGCGTAGGGCATCGAAGCGTGCTGGCCCACGCGATTCCCACGCCGACCATCGACAGCAGCAGAAGATTCTTGTCGTGGATCACGGCCACCGACAGCAAGCCCAGCGCGCCGCACAGCAGGCACAGGCTGTGTGCATGTTTGCGCCCCAATGGCCTTCGCCAGCTTCGGCAGGAAGAACGAGAACACAAAGCAAACCGCGGAGTACATCCCGAAGCAGATCCCGCCCCACTCCACCCCGGCGTATAGATCGGCGAGTTCTGGTCGGCCGCGCCAAACACGTTGCGCGCCACCGCCACCGGGAAGTACAGCCACATGCAGAACAGTCCCAGCCAGGTGAGTAACTGCACCGGAGCCAACTGCCGCATGGTCAGCGGCATGTCGCGGATGGCGGCGAAGATCTCCGATGCGTTGGCTGCCGATTCCGCGATGCTCCGCCTTCTTCCGGCGGAACGCCTCCAGATCTTCCGGCGGATACTCCTTGGTGGTGAGGATCGTCCACAGCACCGCGCCGAAAAATGCCGCGGCCCCGATGTAGAACGACAGCCGAACCGTCAACGGAATCGCGTGCTGCGAAGTTTCGGCGGCGAGATGAAAGACATTGGTGAGCAACCACGGCAGCGCCGACGCGACCACCGCGCCCAGTCCGATGAACAGGCTCTGCATGGCGAAGCCCTGCGTGCGCTGCTCCTCCGGCAGCAGGTCGGCCACAAACGCGCGGAACGGCTCCATGCTGATGTTGATCGAGGAGTCCAGTATCCAGAGCAGTCCCGCCGCCATCCACAGCGCCGAACAGCGCGGCATCAGGATCGAGCGCGCAGGAACTGAGAATTGCGCCCGTCAGGAAATACGGCCGGCGGCGTCCCAGCCGGGTCCACGTGTGGTCGCTGGCGTGGCCGATGATCGGCTGCACGAGCAAGTCCGGTGAGCGGCGCCGCCAGCCAAAGAATCGGAATCTGGTCGGCGCGCGCGCCCAGGTATTCGTAGATGGCGCTCATGTTGGCCATCTGCAGCCCCCAGCCAAACTGAATGCCGAGGAACCCGAAACTCATGTTCCAGATTTGCCAGAAGCTCTTGCGCGGTTTTTGCATTGCTTTTTCCAGTCTCGCGGACGCGGACGCTGCCAGTATTCGCTGACCACCAATTCGCGGATGAACCGGAAGCCTAAGCGCCACTGGACATGGTTGTCAATAAAACCCTGGTGTGAGCCGGATTTCAACCGTGAGAGAATGCCGGAATGCTGGTCACGACTTGGGGGACGCTACCGCATCGGAGAGGTGGGCGAATGATGCGCGCTGCTGTGCGCTGCTGCTTTTCTACGCTCACGCTGGTTGTGATGTTTTCGGTCGCAGCATCGGCGCTGCCTTCCGACCCACCGCAGGTTTCGAAGGTTGAACCTCCAAATTGGTGGGCGGGCTACGACCCGGCTGTCATGATCTTGCTTTACGGCGAGAACCTGGCTGGAGCCGATGTCTCGGTCACCTACACGGGTGCCTCTGTCGCCAAGGTCCAAACTCAGCCCGATGGCAAGCATGCGTTCGTGTGGCTGAGTCTCAATCCCACTGCGAAACCCGGGGACATGCCCATCCGCGTTAAGACAGCTTACGGTGAGACCCGCGTGACTTTTCCGTTACTGAAGCGCTCATCCGAGGAGGGAAGATTCCAGGGCATCACCCGCGACGACGTGATCTACCTGATCATGCCTGACCGCTTCGCCGACGGCGATCCCAGCAATAATCAACCAAAGGATGCCGCGCCCGGGACTTACGATCGTGCACGCCCGAAGACCTATCACGGCGGGGATTTGAAGGGCATCACTGAGCACCTGCCGTATCTGAAAGACCTGGGAGCGACAGCGCTGTGGCTCACGCCGTTGTACGACAACGACAACTCCACCTCCGATTATCACGGCTACGGTGCGGTCGACGAATATTCGGTGGAAGACCACTTCGGCACCATGCAAGACTTTCAGCAGCTCGTTGCCGCGGCCCATCAGCTTGGACTGAAGGTCCTGCTGGACATGGTCCCGAACCACGTCGGACCCAAGCATCCCTGGGCCACATCGCAGCCCTCTCCGAACTGGCTGCACGGTACAACCGAGCACCACCTCAACACCGATTACTACTATCCGCCCGTTACCGATCCCCACGCAGTGAAGGCAAATTACGTCAGCGCGCTCGACGGCTGGTTTGCGAATGTGCTGCCCGATCTGGCGCAGGAAAATCCGCTGGTCGCCCAGTACCTCCTGCAGAACGCTTTGTGGTGGACGGAAAGCGGCGGCGTCGACGGCTTTCGCATTGACACTTTTCCCTACGTCCCGCGCGCTTTCTGGGCCTATTACCACGCAGGGCTGTTTTCAAATTATCCCCATTTCTTCACCGTCGGAGAAATCTATGACTTCAATCCGACAGTGACCTCGTACTGGGCTGGCGGTCAGACCGGTTTTGATGGCATCGACACTCGCCTGACTACGCCGTTCGACTTCCCGATGAACTCCGCCATCCGCGAGGTGGTTGCGCATGGAGCTTCGGCGAAGAAAATCGTGGATGTGCTGCGGCAGGACCGCCTGTATCCTCATCCCGAGCTGTTGGTCACCTTCATCGGTAATCACGACATGAAGCGCTTTGTCACCGACGCTGGCGATTCACCTGACAAGCTGAAGCTGGCGTTTTCACTGCTCACGACACTGCGCGGAATTCCCCAGCTCTACTATGGGGATGAGATTGGCATGACGGGTGGCGATGATCCGGATAACCGGCACGATTTTCCGGGAGGCTTTCCGGGAGATCAGCACAATGCTTTCACCCAAGCCGGGCGCACACCGGAGGAGCAGGAAATCTTCGCACACGTCCAGACTTTATTGCAGCTGCGAAAGGAGCACGCGGCACTGCGCACGGGAGTACAGAAGCATGTGGCAGTTGCGGACAAGTACTACGCCTTCACTCGGGAAGGCAGCGGTGAGCGGCTGCTCATCGTGTTCCACAGCGGCGATGCCGCCGAGAACATCACGCTCGACGTGACGGACACATCGATTGCCGACGCGAAGGGTTTCGCGCCGATTTTTGGCGGCACTCCGGTCCGACTGCAGGGAACGCGTGTGAGCTTGCAACTCGCGCCTTACAGCCTGGCAATTTACCAGGTGCAATAACCAATCGCATTAGCGATTCCCGTCGGCCGTGGCGTGCGGTCACTTCGGACGCGCCAGCGCTTCCGCCTTGCGAATCGCCCCTTCGTGTAAATCGTAGGCTTCGAGGGCCTTCCGCGCCCCTTCACGGGCCCCCCTGGTACTCATTCGCTTCTCGGCTTCGGCGAAGGCATCTTCCGCATCTTCATGCGCGTTGTAAGCCATGTCATCCGCTTCCATCACCCGCGTGACGGCGGCCATGACTTGAGGATCGATCTTCTGCGCTTCTGCCTTCTTTCCGGGCTTGTCATCCTTGCGCGCTCGTTTGGCGTTGCCATCCTGCGACACCAACTGGTTGTAGGCAATCTTCAGATCGTCGCTCCAGGTGGCTTTGACTTTCGTCTCCATTTCGTCGAGCGCGGCCCGGGCTTCATCGGCGATCTGCCTCACTCGCCTTTTTTCCAGCAGCCACTTCCAGACTCCCCATTCCATCCCTTGCGTCATGATGGCCCTGGCTTCTTCAACAGCAGGAAGCTTTCGCATTAGCAAACCTCGCGTCAGAAAAAATAGCTTTGCAAATTAGTGCGAACCCGGCAAACCAGAATTCGCGAGCTGAAGTGTGCACTGCGTACTGCAGCGCACACTTCAGCTTTCGGCGATTGGAGTGAGGCTTCAGCCGCCGGCATCATCTTTAATTGTTTCCTGGCCCTGGGTCCCAGTAAGTCCAATGGATCACAGCAGTGTCTGTGTCCGCAGCTACTTAATGATGTTCTTGCCAAACCCGAACTTCGTTCCCACCGTGAACCGCACGCTGTTACGACCGCCATCCAGTATGTTCGAGAAAAAATTATAGTGAACAAAGTCGGAAGCCACGCGGATACCAAATTGCGGTTTGATCTCCCACGTAATTCCACCTCCGAAGCCGTAAAACAACACCGTGTCAGAACTGGAGGTCTTCCCGTTCAGGAGGCCGCCGACAATCTGCGTAACGAGTGGGTTGTTCGGCTTGGCCGTGAAATCCGCATGCAGTGCTCCCAGCGCCGGGCGCACGAAGAAGGTGAAGTGCTTCATCCTGCGGTAATTGAATTGCGGTCCGGCCTCATACGTATAGGTTGAAGAGTTGTAGGGGACCGCCAAGGTGAACCCCGGTGGGAGGTACGGCAGAAACGGCGCTAGTTTCGCCTGTGTCGCCGCATTCAGATGGTTTGGCAGCAACGAACTGCTGCCACTGGCGTAGCTAAAATCGCCACCCAGTGTCAGCCAGCTGCGAACATTCACGCCAAAGTCACCATCGAATCCCCTCTGAGTCAGATTCAACGACGGAGTGCTGAGGTAGGAAAAGGCGCCATAAGCGGCGAACTGGTTGACGAAATCCTGCTGCGCAACGCAGGTGAGGGTAGTAAGAAAGACGAAAAGAACTGCAACCAAAATGATCTTGGGCCGCATAAGAAATCTCCTTGCCACTCGCCCTAAGATGGGCAGGTCGGCCAAATACAAGTTTGTCAGCGGAGCTTAGACCGCGAGCATCTTCGTGACAGTTTCCCGCCTCGCTGGCCCAGCCCAACTGTGTTTCAATTCAGTGTCACCGATGCGGCAGTCCCATTTCAGTAACATAGGGGAAAATATTTATCTAAAATTCCCAAATCGGGACAACCTCTCCAAGCTGCTATCACAATACATATGTGATTGAAATCATTGCGCGACCGATGGCACTTGTGCCTTGGGTGGTGGCCGCTGATTCCATTTTGCGGAAAACCGTTGTGGGAAGGCAGACTCGCCGCCATTCAAGTTGAAGGCGAAGGATGCGAGTTGACTTGTCTGGAGAGATATCGCGAAAGAAGCAAGCCGGAGACCTGATGATTATTCTTCTGACTGCGCCTGCGCCAAGCGATTCGCAATAATGGTGTAAGCCGATGCGTTGAAGGCCAGTCCGATGTGGGTGCCCGGAACTTCGAAATCAACATCTGCTCTTCCGGTGACGCAGTATTGCCAGTCCACCACTCCGTCGTTGCGGGTGTAGACCGCGGTTTCCAGCACCGAGTCCGGTATTTGGCGGCGCAGCGAGTCCAGAAAATTGCAGGTGCAGCGCCCGGTGTAGCAGGTTGGCAACACCCCGGGGCCATGCTCCTTCAGGATTCTTTTTCTGACGGTCTCGGCTGCGCGCAGCACAGTAGGATGGGCGACGGTTCCACGGAACGGCGAGGCCAGAGTAATCACCGACGCGACATCATCTGGCCTTTGACCGGCGACCGAGCGAGCGATAATGCCGCCCAGGCTGTGGCCAATGATGTGGATCTTGCGCTCCGTTTCCATGAGCGCTCTTTCAAGGATCTCGTTGAGCTTGCGTTGGATCAGGATATTCGGACAGTCTGCATTGAATCCGATGCCGGAAAAATAGGGGCGGTACCCGATGCGTGCGAGCCAGGAACGCAACTGGGTCAGGTAAGCGTCTGTACCGAGGAACCCGGGGAGGAGGACGACTGCCGACCCGTCGCCACGCGGTACACCCAAGCCGTAGTAAACCGGCGAGGCATGCAATAGAAGAAACTCCGCGCCGAATAGAGCTTCCTTCCAGATGGTGATGTCGGCTTCTCCGTAGTCAACTTGAAATCCAGTGCGCGGCGGGGCCATGAATGGTTGGTGCTCTCCCTTGTCCCGTTGTTTTTCGGCTTGCGCCCGAGGTCAATTGAAGCAGTAAGCGGATGCCGATCCCCACACTTGGTCGGTACCGTCGTCGGAGAATTAGTGTATCTCCGGCGCATGAGAGTTGCTAGAGGATATTAATACGTCTTAAGTGGGATCAAAAGACGGGCCCCCAACCTGCGTGAAGCCGGTGGAGGGCCGGAATGCCACGGAATTTGAAAGATGGCGTGCCGCTGCACGGAGCAGCGGCACGCGACAGAGGCCGCAATTCGGCCCGGTCTTAGTGGCTTAGACCGAAGGCCGAACTGCACCTCCGAACTGCTTAACGTTCCGATCAGACGCCAGCGTGCACGGCCACCTTGATGGGGCGAACATGGCGCTTCTTGCGGGCTGTTTTGGCAACCACCTTTGGCTCGTGGCGACGCTTGGTTATGGTGTCGATAACTGCCTTTTCGGTATCGACGAAGTCCTGCACGCTCTCACGCGTGAGCTTCGGCAACGGTATAACTGGCAGCGACCCGAACATGTTGAGTGTGCGGTCAGTCGCCTTCATGTGAGCACTCACCTGCTTGCCGGCGACATCCATCAACTTCTTCTGGGCTTCGATGAAGGACTCGGTGGCCTGGCGCGCGAGTTCGGTCAATTCGGTCTTCTTGACCACCTTCTTCGTGACCCCGTTCTTGCCGCTGGTTGCTTTGACGGTTTCTTCCGCAACCACATCGAGGAATTTCTTCTGGGCGCGGACGAACGTATCGAAGCTGTCGCGAGCCGCTACCAACACCTCTTCGCTGTCGAAGCCCTTTTCGGCCTTCACGACCGCCAGCCAGTGGTGGGTCTGCTTGCTGGCGATCTTCAGGAAGTCCTGCTGCATTTCGACGAAGGTGTCGAAGCTGCGCCCCATGAGATCGGTCAGGGCAACGGCCGCAGGAACAGCGCCAACGCGCTCTTTCACACCGGTAGTGACGATTTCGTATTCCTTCTGTGCCAGGTTCAGAAGCAGCTTCTGCCCTTCGATGAAATTCGTCATTCCCTCGCCGGCGAGCTCTGTCAGGACCGCCGTCGGGCACGAGGCGGTATCGGCCAGCCGGTCGCGCACGAAATTCATGGCACTGCTATTTTGGCGGACTGCCAGGTCGACCAGGATTCGTTGGGTGGCGAAAAAGTTCTCCACGCCCTGCTGCACCCATCCCGACAGCAAGGAAACAAAAGATGACTCCCGAGTTGCTACTGTTTTTTGCATGATACCCTCCGGTTTTTGCTGCATTGCAGCATCCAAGTAAACTGTAGTATTTAGTTGAGTTCTTGTCAATCTAAAAGTAAACTTATTTTGCGACGCAACAAGGGAGGCTTGGGTGGCACCGGACACGGTGGTAATCAAGAAATACGGAAACCGCAGACTCTACGACACTTCCAGCAGCCGCTACATCAAGCTGGAGGACATCGGCGCCTTGGTTCGAAGTGGGAAAGACGTGCAGGTGATCGACGCCAAGACGGGCGAGGACATCACGAGAGTCACTTTGACCCAGATCATCGTGGAGGACGCCAAAGAGCAGCCCACGGGGTTGCCCCTTGAGCTTCTCCGGCAACTCATCGTCGCATCTGACCGGGTCGGCCAGGAATTCATCATGTGGTATTTGAAATCAGCCTTCGATACCTATCAAAACGTTCAGAACAGCCTGCAGACCCGGCTGACCGAGATGCACTCCGCGGCGCTGTCCCCATTGCAAATGATGAAGAACTTTATTCAGAGCTCCTCGCCGGAGAAGCCGGCTGAAGCCAGCGAGGAGCTGCAAGAGTTGCGCCGGCGGATTGCAGAACTGGAAGCCCGCGCGACCAAGCCCACGCGGCAGAAAAAGCGCCGCCAGCCGACCCCATAGGATTCCAGGTCGGCGTTTCACAGCAAAGGTCGACTTGACAATCGGTTGTCCGCAAACCACGATTCCAAAGAGGGCGGACGGGTAATGGCACAGACCGCCAATGTCGTGCAGTTAAAGCCTCGCACCGTTGAGGCCTTCGCAGCCTACATTCGTGAGGCCGAAGCGGCGATGGAACCGTCCTTGAGCGGACACCGGCCATTCCTCTGGTCTGACCTGACTTCCCCCAGAAGTCAGCAAGTCCGCAATGGCGAGATCGTCGCGCAACTGTGGTCGGGCGAGGCACCGGTCAAAGTGCCGAATGGTCTGATCCATGACTGGATCGGGGCCGTTGTAGTCCCCAACGCTACGGTCGAAAGAACCCTGGCGATGGTCCAGGATTATGACAATCACAAGAACATCTACAAGCCCGAAGTAATGGATTCGAAGCTCATCAGTCACGACGGCAATGATTTCCAGATTTACCTGCGGCTGTTGAAGAAGAAGATCATCACCGTGGTGCTGGATACGGACCACGATGTCCACTATGCGTGCGCCGACCCGACCCGCTGGTCACTCCGTTCCTATACCACGCGCATCGCCGAGGTGGAGGACGCCGGCACGCCGCAGGAGAAGGTTCTGGCCCCCGACACCGGCTACGGGTTCCTGTGGCGGCTGTATTCCTACTGGCGTTTTCAGGAGAGAGAAGGTGGCGTGTGGGTGGAGTGTCGCGCGATTTCGCTGACCCGCGACATACCGCTGGGATTGGCATGGATCATTGAGCCGATTGTCCGCAAGCTCCCAGCAGAGTCGCTGATCAACACGCTCAAGGCTACGCGCGACGCCCTCACGGCGGCCTAGGACGGAGGGCGTCCCTCGGCCGAACCGCACTGTTGCCTTACGCGCCTACCGCCAGGGCGTTCTCCGGCTCCTTGCTGGGTTCGCTTGCCGGCGCCGGCGCTGTGCGTGTGGGAACCGCTGCCGAAGCCTTTCCAGCCCGCCGCCTGCCCGGCTTTGCAGAAAGCGGGATCTCTGGCTTAGTGCGCTGACGTTTCGGGGATGTCTGCTTCGCAGAGGCGGCCGCATCCCGCAATTCAGCGAAGCTGACGTTGACAAATTTCTCGAGACGCTCAAGATCAGGCGCCGCACCGACGTCGCCGGTGAAACCAAAATGCGCAACGCCGTTGTAGGTGAGGATCGCGCAGTTAATGCCCATCTCGCCGCCGATCGGAACGTACGGATAGCAGGACAGCATTTTGTGGCTCATCAGGTAGAGCGGGGTCTGCGGACCGGGCACATTGGTGCAGATGAGATTGCAGAGACTGAGCGGCAGTTGGCTCACGATGGGTCCAAGCAGCGCCCACATGGCCGTCGGAATGGTGGCCGCGACACTCCCCACGAAACCGACCATGGCGGCGGCGTGGGCATGCTTGAGGACCTCCATCCGATCCCGGACAACATCCAACAGCTTGGCGGGAGCGTGGATGTCGAGCGGGATGTTGACCGGCATGAAGGTAATGCGGTTGCCCATCTCGCCCACCTCGCCTTCGCTCCTCACGTTTACTGGAATTACGATCCGCAGCATGCGTCCCTTGGCCCGGACGCCAAGCTTTTCGACGTAGCGCCGGATTGCCGAAGTCACCAGGGTGAGGATCACGTCGTTGAAGGTTCCCCCACAGCGCTCGCGAATGGCCGCGATTTCGGCCATTGGGATTTGCGTCCAGGCAAACTTCTGAGGTCCGCGACAGACTACGTTAAAGGGTAGCCGCTCGGTTGGACTCGCCAGATCTGGCATGGCACGCAGCAAATCGGCCATCGGCCCACCCGGATTGGCCACTGCCTCCTGCGCCATGGCGAGCATCTCGGACTGCACGGTGAGCACGCTCTTGGCGATGGAGAAATAGGTCTTCAGCAACCCGTCCAGCAGAAGCGTCCCGGCATCGCGTTGCGGCGGCGCAGGCTGGAGGCGCTGCCTCTTGGGTGGCGGCGGTGGCGGCGCAACCGGTTTCATATCCATCAGCACATTCATCATGCCCACGCCGGCAACGCCGTCTACCAGGCAGTGATGAATGCGGAGTATGGCGCCCGTGCGATTGCCCTGTAATCCGCGCACCAGGGTGAGATCCCAAAGCGGGCGTCGCCGGTCCAGACTGCTGCTTACCAGTTTGGAGGCCAGCTTCTTGAATTCGCCTTCGGTGCCGCGCCGCAGCGTCACCTGGTGAACGTGATTGCGTATGTCGAACTCGGGATCCAACTGCCAGCTCGGAAGGCCGAGATTGAGGGGAGGAAACACGACATGCTGCCGATAGCGGGGAATCAAAGGAAGCTTCGACTCCACAAAGTGCATGCAGGACTTGAGCGAAATCACGCCCTCGAACTCCATGACCGAGGCGACGTTGAGCGGCTGGCCCTCGCGTTCGATGTATAGAAAAAGCGCGTCTCCCCACGAGAGACTATTGCTGTGGTGATTGCTCTGGTGATCGTTCGGCATGTTGGCTACCCTCTGGCATCACGTACGATTGCCTGCCATCGTCGCGTGGGATGGGGAAACACACCTCTCTCCCCGCTGGCCTCGTACGCAGTTCTGCCTCGGTCCCGCTACAGCGCTGCAATGAGAAGCAGGACACTGGCTCAATGATGCGGGTCTTATCGGCACCAAGGCTGTGACGGGTGAACATCTTATCGGTGATTTGTGTACTACGGCGCTTGCCTCGGCAGGCAGCCTCGAAGAGCTTTGACGGCAGTGAAAGAAAAAGCGGGCAAGAAACGACCGCCGATGCAGCTAGCTGTTCGAGTGTGCCCAGCGGCTCGAATGTCTCCGCCGGTGCGACTCGCGGTTGCCGCCGCACCGGGTCGACAATTCCCTGGTCAGGCTATTTCTTCGCTTCCATCGCCACCGCGCGAGGAAAGAGAATGTTGTTCTCCAGGTGAATGTGCTGGTGCAAGTCAGCTTCGAAGCCCTGCAGCGCCTGGTACAGAGTGCGGTAGCTGATACACGCGTCTTCGGGCAGAGTGTAGTCTTTGGTTACGGCACGCAGAGCTCTCAGGGCCTCGCCCGCGCCGTCGTGCTCCTGCATCATCATGCGAATCGGATTCACGACCGTGCCAAACATCGCGGGTGGTGTGGGCTCGCCTGCGAGAACGCTCTCTTCGAGGCGGTTCACGTAGGGGAACAGAATCTGCTCTTCCTTCATCAGATGCACGCTCAGTTCCTCCGCTAGCGCGGAGAATACTTCCTGGACCTGTAAGAGTTCCGGATGGTTCTTGCCGTGGACGGAAACGACCTTGGCGGCGAGGGCCTCGATGCGCGGGCACTCTTCACGAACGAAGACGTGATGGGAGCTGGTGATGTGCCCGATCAGGTCGGTGAGCGGCTGGTTTTGCCAGTCCTGGTTAGTGCTTGGCGGCGCGGTTGTCATGCTCTTTTGCAGCCGTTCCAAAGCTTCGACAACGGAGATCTTTGCTTCCGCGCAGGCTTCGCCGAGGGTTCGGCTTCCGCCACAGCAGTAATCGATTCCAAGCTTTTCGAACTCGCGCGTAGCGTTCGGCACTTCGACCGCGATCTCACCTACGGTCTTGTCAATTGCAATTGGCATTTTCATTTCTCCTCTGGCAGCTCGCCGGGTCACGATTCAGGTGGCCGGACTTGCCTTCACATCTGCACTCTAGAGGAGTGGCCAGGGCGGGAATATGACTTCTGTCACGGAGACAATAGAATCACGTGATTAACTTGGGCGCCCGTCGGGGCTCACGGTTGACCCGTGCCGTTTTCCAACTCGGCTTCCAGCTTCTTGAGCGATGGGATCGAGATGGTTCGGCCGTCAATCTGGACGAGGCCCTCTGCCTGCAAGCGGCTCAGGTTGCGTGATACCAGTTCGCGCACGGTGCCGATTTGCGCGGCCAGTTCACTGTTGTTGGCCGGAAGCGTAACTGTAATCGCGTCACCTTCGCGCGTGCCTTCCGCCTTACCCAGTCGAACCAGCAACGCGGTCAGTCGGTGCCGGACCGTGGTGAACGAAAGCTCCTCGATGATGCCCACCAGCCGGCGCAGGCGTGCGCCGACCACCCGCAGAACTTTGAGCGCCACTTGGGGATGCTTCAAGCAGAGAGACTGAAAGTCCTGCTTGCTGACGAAAAACAGGCTGCAGTCGGTGATTGCCTGCGCTGAGGCGGGATAGTCACCGCCATCGAACACTGGCAGTTCGGCGATCGAGCTACCGGGTCCATCGATTGCCAGTACCTGCTCGCGTCCTCCGGCCGAGCTCTTGAAGATGCGCACGTTGCCAGTCTGCACGACGTAGAGCCCGGCGCAAGATTCGCCTTCCGTGAAGATGATCTCGCCCGCACCAAACCGGCGTTGCACGAGGTGGGCAGCCAGGAACTCGAACTCCTGGTCGGAGAGGCTGGAAAAGACCGGCACGCGTTTCAGGAGGGAGACTGCGGAAGGGTCGGGGTTGGCGGCCATCGCACGATTCTACGCCAAGAAAAAGGCCGAGAGCCCCGCCCGGGTTCATCATCTTCTACCGGTTAGCGGGTGTACCACGCGAGCACTATCGGGGCATACGGATTGACCGCATTCTCCTCCCGTGGTTAAACTCTTGCCCGTGATTACGAGATTGCTGCAAATCGCCGTTTTGATCGGAATGGTTACATCGGCAAGTGCGCAAGGCGTCCCGCGCCCCGATGTGCCCGACAAAATCAAAGCACCTGTCGGGGAGGAAGTTGTCCTGCAGGCGCACGCGTCGGGTTCACAGATCTATGTGTGCCAGCCGGGAGCGGATGGCAAACTCGCCTGGGCCTTGAAGGCCCCGGAAGCAGAACTTCGTGATCAGCAAGGAGCGATTATCGGCCGGCACTACGCCGGACCCACGTGGAAGGACAACGATGGCAGTGAAGTCACGGGTAAGGCCGTGGCCCGGGTGGATTCGCCCGACTCGGATTCAATTCCGTGGCTGCTTGTGACCGCCACTGGGCATTCCGGGGAGGGCATGCTTAGTCGTGTGACCAGCATCCAGCGAATTCACACAAAGGCCGGTATGCCGCCACCGGCAGCCGATTGCAATCCGGCGAAGCAGAATGGGGAAGTAAAGAGCAGCTATACCGCCGATTACTACTTCTACGCTCCGGCGAAATGAAATGTGCCTTCAGCTCGGCGCCTTGCTTTTCTGAACTTCGGGCAGCGGGCCTTCTGCTGTGCTTGGTGAATACTGGTTTCGCTGAACGCAAAACTTCGTGACGGGAGAAAAAACATGGACCTATCTTCTTCGAAACAGGTACCGTCCAGGCGGCGATTCTTGCAGTTGGGCGTAACGGGAACTGTTGCTGGCTTGCTGACGGGCGGCCTGGAATTTGCAACCTTGCCGCAGGCGTGGGCGCAGAGCACGCTCAGCCCCGATGCCGCATTGGCCGAATTAATGGAAGGCAACAAGCGGTTCAGGACGGGGCGCTTGACCGCTCACGAACATGATCTTGCCATTCTCAAGCAGAACACGGCTGAAAAGCAGGAGCCATTCGCGGCCGTACTGTCCTGCGCAGATTCTCGCGTGCCCGTCGAACTCGTTTTCGATCAAACTATCGGCCACATATTTGTCACCCGAGTTGCGGGAAACGTCATCACGCCGGAGATCATTGCCAGTCTTGAATACGGAGCCGCCGTTCTGGGGACGAAGGTGATCCTGATAATGGGACACGCCAATTGCGGAGCGGTAAGCGCAACCATCAAGGGCAAGGACGTTCCCGGTCAGATTAGTGCGCTTTTTCCGCACATCCAACCTGCGGTTGATCAGGCTGGGCCGAACCTCGAAGCTGCGACCAAGGCGAATGCCAAGATCCAGGCGACCCTCCTGAGCCAGGCATCGACCGTCGTTTCCGGCTTGGTGAAAGAAGGCAAACTTAAGGTCGTGGCTGGTTACTACGAACTAGGCACCGGCGCTGTGACGCTCATCGCCTAGGCTCTCCTCGACTCGGTTATACAAATCGATCGTGATCTCGCGGTCCTGCGCCCGTCATGCCGAATCCGCCAACGGCCGGTGTGAATCACCTGCCTATACTGAAGGCGTATGAACTCCGCCGTCGAGGTCCGCGTTCTCAACGAGAATGACGCGGCCAGTCTCTGGAAAATCCGCTTAGAAGCTCTTCAACGGGAGCCGGACGCGTTCGGTGACATCGCGGAGGAGCATCAGGCAATCACCATCGAAAGTCTGGCGGCCCGTATGCGTCCAACGGATAGCAAGTTTGGATTGGGCGCATTCGTCAACGGCCAGCTTGTCGGCACCGTGCGCTTTGAACGGCCACAACGCGCCAAGAATCGGCACCGGTCCAGTATCCACGCCGTGTACGTAAGCGAAGCTTATCGCGGTAAAGGTGTGGCGCGGACGCTGCTGGCGGAGGTAATACGCATGGCGCAAGCGCAAGAAGGCGTCGAGCAGATCGAACTTACTGTTGGTGTCGGACAAGCGGCCGCGAAGCGCCTATACGAATCATTCGGATTCAAGTGTTACGGCCGGCACGAGCATGCGCTGAAAATAGGAGAACAGTACATTGATCAGGACCTCATGGTCCTGCGCCTGTCGTGAAGAATCCGCCGACTTTCCGTTTGCCGGCCACAAATGAGTAGATTTTGGTCTGGAGCCGGTTTGCGAATTTCATCTCAAGCCGCTCCTTCTCCTGCTACACTCGCGGCAATGCGGGTCCTCGGCATCGATTGCGGCGGCGAATACACCGGCTACGGAGTGGTAGAGCAGGACGGTGACGGAGCACTACATCATCTGTGCAGTGGTGCTATTCGGCTTTTACCTCGCCAAGCCCTGGAGCTTCGCCTGAAGAAGATCTGCGACGGACTGACCGAGATCATCAGCACGCACGCGCCCCAGCAAGTGGCCATCGAAGATGTTTTCTACGCCGTAAACGTAAAGTCAACGCTCAAGTTGGGGCACGTCCGCGGTGTAGCGATGCTGGTGGCCGCGCAAGCCGGTCTTGAAGTAATCGCCTACTCTCCGTTGTCCATCAAGTCGGCGGTCGTGGGATACGGCAGAGCGGAGAAATCACAAGTCCAGATGATGGTGGCGCGTCTGTTGAATCTACCGGCTGTCCCGGAGCCTGCCGACGTTGCTGACGCGCTGGCGATCGCCATCTGCCATCTGCACACCGCGGGCACGCTGCGAAGGCAACACGCCGGCGCACTCTGAGGCCGTGTCCGCAAATCAGTTAAAATCTCTCGCCAGCATGAGATTGTGTTTCTTCGCCGCGCTGCTGTTCGCCTTGTCTGCCCCGGCTCAAGATGCCCCGGCGCCAAGTTCGCCCACTATCCCGCAAGCGTCGGTGAAATTCAGCTTCGAGTGGGACCAGGGCTTTCCCTGGCAAAAATACGTCATTGAAGTGCAACCTGACGGCAATACGCATTTCGACGGCACACCGAACCCGGCAGAGGGCGGCGACCCCGATCCCTTTCAACAGGACTTCGTGATGTCAAGCGTCAATCGGCGGAAAATATTTGCTCTGGCGGCCAAGCTGAACTATTTCCGAAACGACTACGATTCGCACCTCAAGAAAATTGCTCAAAC
Organism: uncultured Acidobacteriaceae bacterium; assembly: GCA_963843005.1. GTDB lineage: Bacteria > Acidobacteriota > Terriglobia > Terriglobales > Acidobacteriaceae > Bog-257. Next base: position 276,279 of record CAWJIW010000020.1, read on the forward strand.
CGGCAGAAAAATGCTGCAGTACCAGTCGCCCAGACGCAGGGATCGACCACCTACAACTGGTCACAGAACCCCGACGTACAGGAGTTGACTGCAATCTTTCAGGGAATTGCTCTGACCTTGGGGTACGGCCGCAAGTTGGCGTTTCAGTATCGATTCGACAAGCTCGGGATGGACCAGCGAATGAAAGAACTGGTGAACTTAGATGCCAGCCATGAGGTGGAGGAATTGGGGGCGATTGAGCCCATTTTGCGCAAGATCGCCAATGATCCCAACATGATGCACATTAACCGGCAAAGCGCTCAGACGCTGCTGAAGACCATCAACGGCCCGGGCGCGGCAAGCCAAACTCCCGCTCAACCGTGACTGGCAGTGGTTTGAAATCCCAGTCGGCTATTCTCCAGCCCACGGCTTCTCTTGGAGGTTAGCGGCTACCCGCGGTTTTCTCTTGGAAGCTCGTGGTCACTTTGTCAATTTTCACAACTTTGCATTCAACTGGTGTTAAATAGGTATAGGCACTAGAGGCTTCTGCCGATTCCTCCTCTCAGGGACAACTTAACGGGAATTGGCGTAGTCAAGAGGGTACACATATGAGGCGCATGGGGTTCGTGTCACTGATCACCGCGTTCGTGTTGGCCGGAACGTCGGTCGTCGCGTTTGCGCAGTCGCACGCCAGGATTGTCCGGCTCAGCTATTTGAGCGGGCAGGTCCAGATGGATCGGGCGACCGGGCAAGGGCTGGAGCACGCCATCCTGAACACGCCCGTGGTGCAAGGAACGCGCCTGGTCACCGGAAACGATGGGCTGGCTGAGGTTGAGTTCGAAGATCAAAGCGCTCTGCGCATCGCGGAGAATTCGGAAGTCTATTTTGGCCAACTGCTGATCAACGACGCCGGCGCCAAGGTGAATGACATCCAAGTGGTCAAAGGTAATGTTTTTTTGGATACTCGCTCCAAGAACCAGGATCTCTACCGCTTGGCTGCCGAGGGGACCAGCTTCATCGTGCGCCCCGACACCCAGATGCGATTCAGTGCAACCGCCGATCAGCTGCGGGTTGCCGTGTTCAAGGGCGATGTCATGCTGGAGAACCAGCCTCAGCTGGTGAGCGTGAAGAAGAACGAAACCTTGACCCTGGACCCGAAGAATGTCGCTGGGTACACGGTCGCGAAGGGCACCGAAGCTCTGCCGATCGATGCCTGGAACAAAGAACGTCAAGCGTACGACGTGGCATACGCTCACAATCAGGGCTACGGTGGTCCGAAGTCGGGATACGGGCTGCAGGATCTTAACTACTACGGCAGCTATTTCTATGCGCCAGGCTATGGCAATGTCTGGCAGCCTTATGGCTTCGACAGCTTCCTGACGGGGTGGAACCCATATAGCAATGGGGCATGGATGTTCTATCCGGGGATGGGCTATACCTGGGCTTCCGCATATCCCTGGGGATGGCTGCCTTACCACTATGGCTCTTGGGCTTTCATCAACGGTACTGGATGGGCTTGGCTGCCGGGAGGAAACTACGGTGGCGCGTGGTATGCAAACAATTTCCAGGCGATTCCGGTAGTGGCGAAGCCGCCGGCGGGGTGGACGCCTGTGACTGCTCCGGCTTCGCCGTCGGGCGCTTCAGCCAGGACAATTCTGGTCGGCAAAGCGGTGACTCCGGCTTATGTCTCCGGCGGGCGGATTCCGCCTAATTTCGCCAGCGTCATCCCGGGTCGCACGTTCGCAGCGAACAGCCTCACGCAGTGCATATGGTGGTGCGAATGTCAGGACACATACGGTGCGAGACAACGCGTTTGCGAACAATCCAGGCCGCACCGTGAATTATGGGCACGTGTTCGCTGCGCCTCCGGGTCCAACTGCCGTCATGGGCCCGCATAGTGCTGGTGCGGGGCCGACTGCCGCCGGAACGGCTGGGAGTTATGCTGGTGCGACGACGGGCTCGACGGCACACGCTGCCAGTAGCAGCGGGCACAGTTCTGGCGGAACGTCCCATCACTAGTGAATACGGAAGGCAAGAAAAAAGGCGACCTCTGGGTCGCCTTTTCTCATCTTGTGTGGAGTTCAATACACCGCGATGCCCGCATAGCCCACCACCATGTCGTGGTCGCCGGAGACGTCGCCCGAAGTCGCGTAGCGAATCAGCTCAGCCTTCGTTGCGCCCAGCTTTCGCGCCGCGGTCAGCATGATGACGGCAGGACCGTACCCGCACATGCTGATATCGCCGTGATGCACGATGTCGTAGAGCCCGCGGGGATCAAGTGCCAGCATCTGATCGATGGCCCGGCGGTCCTTCACTCGCGTCACGCTGTCGCTCTCGTAGTGGTTCATGTCGCTGGAGGCGATTACCAGCATCGGTTCGCTGGCTTCCGCGGCAACGCTACCGATCACGACTCCAAGCGCGCTGAGCACCTCGAAGTTACTGGTCCCCACCGCGATGGGTACAAACCGAAATCGGGGGGCTAGTACCTGAAGAAACGGAAGCTGCACTTCGAGGGCATGCTCGTAGCGATGCGCCGCCGGGTCCTCCGAGAGCAGCGGCATGTGTGATTTCAACTGCTCGGCCACGTCTTCGTTGATCGGTACATTCCCCAGCGGAGTGCGCCATGCGCCCTCGCTCATGATGGCCAGAGGATCACCCTGGCCGGTGTGGTTGGGGCAGAGAATTACCATGCTGCGCGGCATTTCGAGGCGCCGATACAACGCGCCGGCGACGTGTCCGGAGTATATGTATCCGGCGTGCGGGACGACGCAGCCCAGGGCTCGAATCTTCGCCTCCGACGGAGCGCCGGCGGGTGCAGTGGTGTAGGTCTCCACCTCTGCGCGCAGATGTTGCGCATTGGCTGGATAGAAGCGACCTGCAACGGCTGGCTGACGGACTGTGGTTACCATGGTGTCCGCTCCTTCGCTGCTAACAACCAAGTTTACTCCGGCTGTAAAGCACGGAACACTGCTGCTGTTTGTGGCAGCGACATGGCTTCGGCGCGAATGTCGGAACGCAGCCCCGCAGATTTCATCGCAGCCCGTATCGCAGCCACATCGTATTGGCCGCGCAGATTGTTCATCAGCGTCTTGCGTTTTTGCGCGAAGGCAATCTTCAGGAAAGCGATGAACGGCCCTTCCTCCACCTGGAGTTCTTCCAACCGGGGGGCCATGGTGAGCCGCAAAACGCTGGAGTGCACCTCCGGCGGCGGAGAAAAGGCTCCCGGCGGCAACGTGAAGAGCTTTTCTACCCGGGCGAATAATTGTGCGGTGGCGGAGAGCAATCCGTAGTCGCGGCTGCCCGGCTCGGCCGCGATGCGGTCCGCTACCTCACGCTGCACCATGATCACCGCGCGCTCGATGTTCTGGTGGAGTTCCAGTATCCGCAGCACGATATCGGAGGTGATGTAGTACGGCAGGTTGCCGACCACATCCACGGTGTCGGCCTGCGTGGGCCGAAGATCGTGCAGCGGGCCGGGTCTGCGGCCCACCATCGAGGTGAACTCTGCCGTGACGAAATCGGATTCGAGGATCTCAACATTAGGCTTGGTGGCATAGTTCATGCGCAATTGCGCGGCCAGCACGCGGTCCAGTTCGATCCCGATGACCCGCCTGGCCCGCGGAATCAGCAGATCGGTCAGGACCCCTCGTCCCGGACCAATCTCGATGACCGTGCGGGCCGAGACGTCCCCGAGCGCCTCAACGATGCGCCGCGCCGCACTCGAGTCGATGAGAAAGTTTTGTCCTAACTTAGGTTTGCGTTTCCCGCTACCGCTGGCACTGGTTTTTTTGGACGCGGTCGTTGCCACGTTGACCCTCTTTCGATTCCGCAATTAGACTCAAGTGTTTCGCCAATTCCTTAGCCCAGTAGAAGTGCAGCTTTGGTTACAGCAGTTCGGCGTGCCAGCGAAAGCGCATCTCCGCCACGCCGGGAGGTTCCATGCACATCGCCTTCGCGGCATCCGAGTGCGTTCCCTTTTCCAAAACCGGTGGACTGGCGGATGTCATCGGCTCCTTGCCGCCCGCGCTTGCTTCCCTGGGTCACAAGGTCACGGTTTTCCTTCCACGCTACAAGCAAACCAAGCTCGACAATCCGCGCAAGGTGATCTCCAGCATTACCGTGCCGTTCGATGACCGTTACCGCTTCTGCTCGGTGGTCGACGGCGGCGAGCGCGCTGGAGTGCAATTCTATTTCATTGACTACCCTCCGTACTTCAATCGGGACGCGCTTTACGGCACTCCGCTGGGCGACTACCACGATAACGCCGAGCGCTTCGCCCTGTTCTCCCGCGCCGTGATCGAGGCGGTGAAGGTCCTCGGAGCGCCCGACGTCTTCCACTGCCACGATTGGCAGACCGCGCTGGTCCCCATCCTGTTGAAGACCTTGTACGCCGAGGACCCGGCCTTCGCGAATGTTCCGTGCGTTTTTGCCATTCACAACCTGGGATATCAGGGAATTTTTCAGCCCGAGATTCTGCCGCTGCTCATGTTGCCGTGGGACTTGTTCACCATCACCAAGCTCGAGTTCTACGGAAAGGTCAACTTTCTGAAGGGTGCCATCGCGACGGCGGACCATATCACGACCGTCAGCAGGAGGTACAGCCGGGAAATCCAGACCGCCGAGTACGGCTTCGGATTGGAGGGCGCGTTGCGGGCGCGGTCGAGCGTCCTGACCGGCATCGTCAACGGAGTGGACTATTCGGAGTGGAGCCCGGAGACCGATAAGTACATTGCGGCACGGTATTCGGGAGCCGATCTCAGCGGCAAGGCGCAATGCAAGCAGGACCTCCTGAGAGAGTTTGGCCTGGCCGAAGATACGCAACTGCCGGTGGTCGGCATGGTGTCGCGCTTTGTCGGCACAAAAAGGATTCGACCTTATCCAGCAAGTGGCCGACCGCCTGGCCCGTCAGGATTTCATCATGGTGGTGCTGGGCAGCGGGGAGCGGGTGTACGAAGACATGTTCCGGCGGCTCAACAAACAATATCCGCAGAAGGTGGTCGTGAAGGTCGCCTACGACGATGCGCTGGCGCACAAGATTGAAGCCGGCAGCGACATGTTCCTCATGCCTTCCCACTACGAACCCTGCGGCATGAACCAGATTTTCAGTCTGCGGTATGGGACCGTCCCGATCGTTCGCGCCGTGGGCGGGCTTGATGACACAGTAGAGCAGTTTGACCGGCAAAGCCTGAAGGGTACGGGATTCAAGTTCAAGGAGTACACCGGTGAAGCGCTTCTCGAAACCATGCAGACGGCGAGCGGTGTCTACGGCGATCGAAACGCATGGCAGGCCCTGATGCGCAACGGCATGGCGCAGGATTTTTCCTGGCCTAACTCGGCACGCGAATATGTCAAGGTGTACGAGCGAGCCAAACAGGCGCGCTCGGCCCCGGCGATGCCGTAGCCTGCACCTGAGAACGCGGGCAGCCCTACTTCCGCTGGAGTTCTTCCTGCTCCGGCACGTCGGTCATGGTTAAGGCCCGGGCCAACTCGGACGGGCCGTCCACCAGCATGTCGGGAGGGACCTCCTGCAGGGTTTGAGGAGCGAAGCCGTAAGTCACACCTATACTCCAGAGACCGGCGTTGCGGGCGGTAAGAATGTCCACCCCTGAGTCGCCTACCATCACGGTCTCTTCCGGATTCGCGCCGGCCTCGCGCATCAGGGTGTTCGCGCCGAGAGGATCGGGTTTCTTGGTAGGGAAACTGTTGCCGCCATAAACCTGGAAAAAGCTGTCGGCCAGCCCCAATCCCGCGAGGATACCCTGGGATGCCCGCACTGGCTTGTTGGTAAGCACGGCCAGCTTTCGCGAGAAGTCATCGCCACTGGCGATCTGCTGCAAGGCCTCCTTGATTCCCGGGTACGGATAAGTGTTGTCGAGCTTGTGATCGCGGTAGTACGCAAGAAAGTAATTAAGCGCCTCCTGCAGAAACTCGTGGTCCGCAGGATCGCCCAGAGCGCGGCGTACGAGCATGGGCGCGCCGTCGCCGATATATGTCCCAATCACCTGGATGGGCAGGTCCCTGCGACCGTAATGTCGCAGCATGGCGTTAACCGAGACGGCCAGGTCGAGTTCTGAATCAATCAGGGTGCCATCGAGATCAAAGATGACGAGCTTGATTTTCTTCAGCGGAATGGGTCGAAAAGTGCGTATCATTCCCTTCCAGTATAGCGATTCGAGTGGTTCACAGCAGTGATGCGGCGCAGCGAAATCGGACGGCGAGCGTTTACAATGGACAGACGTTGTGACCCTTTGACGGATTCTGCATTTCACGCCTGAGGTAATGGATGGCCACCACAAAAGTAGAGCCTAATGTTGCAACCACGCAAGTTGCTCCCAGCCAGAAATATGAAGGGCTCACCCGCCAGCAGCTAATTGAGATCTACCGGCTGATGTACGTGTCGCGCCGGCTCGACGATCGCGAGATCCTGCTGAAACGGCAGCAGAAGATTTTCTTCCAGATTTCGTGCGCCGGGCATGAGGCGCTGCTGGTTGCTGCCGGCATGGTCTTGCGGCCCAGTTACGATTGGTTTTATCCCTACTACCGCGACCGCGCGCTCTGCCTGACCCTGGGCATGACTCCGTACGAGCAATTGCTGGAGGCCGTGGGCGCTGCCGACGATCCCAGCTCCGGCGGACGCCAGATGCCCTCGCATTGGGGAAACAAAAAGCTGAACATCGTGACCCAGTCTTCGCCGACGGGTACGTCAGTTCTTGCAAGCCGTGGGCTGTGCTGAGGCCGGCCGCTACTTCAGCCGTCATCCCGAAGCGGCGGAGAAGGTCAGCGGCGATTACCGCCAGTTCAAGGATGTGCAATTTCACGGAGACGAAGTCGTCTACGTCTCATCCGGCGATGGCACCACCAGCGAAGGGGAGTTCTGGGAAGCGATGAACTCCGCTTCGAACCTGAAGCTGCCGGTCCTGTTCCTGATCGAAGACAACGAATACGCCATCTCGGTTCCCGTGGAAGTCGGTACCGCGGGCGGCAACATCAGCAAGCTGGTGCAGGGATTTCCCAATTTTCATTTTGCCGAAATAGATGGCACCGATCCGCTGGCCAGCTACGCCGCTCTGAAGACCGCCGTCGAGTACATCCGTGCCGGCAACGGGCCGGCTTTTGTGCACGGGCATGTGATCCGGCCCTATTCGCACTCGCTTTCCGATGACGAGAAGCTTTACCGGCCGGACTCGGAACGAAAGCGGGAAGTCGAGCGCGATCCCATCACTCGCTTCCAGTTGTTCCTGGTGCGCGAAGGCATCCTGGACGAGAAGGGAATTGATGAGCTGGAGAAAGACGTCGAGGCGGACGTGCAGGAAGCCAGCGACCGGGCGGTCGCCGCAGCTCTGCCTGCCTCGGGATCGTACAAGCAGTTTGTGTACTCCCCCAACCTCGACCCGACGTCCTCCGCCTTCCAGACTGAGGCGTTGCATCCTGCTCCGTCGCAGAAGGGCACGACCAGCCCTGAAAAGACGATGGCCGACCTGATCAACGTCTGCCTGAAGGATGAGATGGCCCGCGACCAGCGTATCGTCATGTTCGGAGAGGATGTGGCCGACTGCAGCCGCGAGGAATATCTCAAGGACAAGCAAGTGAAGGGCAAGGGCGGTGTCTTCAAGCTGACGGCCGGCCTACAGGGCGAGTTCGGCTCCGAGCGCGTTTTCAATTCGCCGTTGGCGGAGGCGAACATTGTAGGTCGCGCCGTCGGTATGGCCACGCGCGGACTGAAGCCAGTTGTGGAGATACAGTTCTTCGACTACATCTGGCCCGCGATGCAGCAACTCCGCAATGAGCTACCGCTGATACGCTGGCGCTCGAACAACGCCTTCTCATCGCCTGCCGTAGTGCGTGTCGCCATAGGAGGTTACCTCACCGGCGGCTCCATCTATCACTCGCAGAGTGGGGAAAGCATCTTCACGCATACGCCCGGAATGAGCGTGGTCTTTCCGTCCAACGCGCTCGATGCCAATGGATTGCTGCGGACGGCGATTCGTTGCGACGACCCCGTGCTGTTCCTGGAGCACAAGCGCCTCTACCGTGAGACCTTCGGACGCGCACCTTATCCCGGCCCGGACTACATGGTGCCGTTCGGCAAGGCCAAGATTGTGCGGCCGGGTCATGACATAACTGTCGTGACCTACGGAGCAGTTGTTCCGCGCGCATTGCAGGCAGCGCAGCGCATTGAACGCGAGAATGGTCTCAGCGTCGAGCTGATTGATCTTCGAACCTTGAGCCCCTACGACTGGGATGCGATCGCGACTTCCGTGACCAAGACCAGCCGCGTGCTCGTTGCTCACGAAGACATGCTGAGCTGGGGGTACGGGGCGGAGATTGCGGCGCGCATCGCTGATGAATTGTTCGATGAGCTGGATGCACCGGTGAAGCGCGTAGCCGCGAAGGACACGTTTGTCGCCTACCAGCCGATCCTGGAGGATGAGATTTTGCCGCAAGCGGAAGATCTGTACAACGCGATGGCGGAATTGGCGAACTACTAGCGGCGATCAGCTTCTTCAGAAACGGAGTGCCGGCGAGGAACCCTTCGCCAGCATTTTTTTGCATCGACGGCTGCTTATCTGCCTTTGCTTCCCCACAGCCAGTCGATGGCGATAGGACCGGAGCCGCTCCAGATCAGGGAAAAGGCGATGGCAGCACAGGCCATGGGAAACTCAAAACCGCCGTGGGTCGAGAAGAGCCCATTCGGGAGATGCACTTTCAGGATTGCCACCAGCATGTCAATGAAGATGGCTAAGGCGGCCAATCGTGTGAGGAACCCGACTGCGACCAGGATGCCTCCGACGAACTCCGCTGCGACCACGAGGTATGCCATGAACGTCGGCAGTCCCAGCTGATGCATCATCCCGCTGATGCCGTGCATGTGATCGGCGATCTTCTGCCAGCCGTGGGCGATCATGATCACGCCCAGAGCGAGTCTCAGTATGAGCAGGCCAAGCGGTTGAACGCGGTTTAGGAAGTTCAATGAATTCTCCTGGGCTTCGGCCAGAGTCCGTCGCGGAACTCGGGCGGGTTCATCCGATGATAGGTAACCCGTAGCTTAGAAAAAAACGCGAGGTCTTGCCTCGGTTAATTCCGCCAGAATCAAGAGAATAAATCAAAATGGGATTTTTCCGAGGTTTTGACGCCAGCAGGGAATATGAGCGCTAAGCGCTTCGGCCATGCGAACTGTCAAAGAGGGCACGACCCGTTTGGGAGTGTTCAATGAGTTATCTGCACAACGGAAGAAATCGCTAAGCACTGCACCGCCACTCCGGCCGAGTTTCTGCCAGCGGCAAAGAAGATACCTCAACGGCGTGGGTCACATCCATCTCACTTAAACGCAATACCAGGCACTTGGCGGCACCGCCCGCCTTCAAAAACTCGGTCAGGGGCACTTGCACGACGCAGAAGCCGAGGGCTTCCAATCTCCTCGATAGCTCAAGGCTGATTTCGTTTAACACAATTACCCGGCCCACATTCACTGCATTGCAGGCGAAGCGCAAAGCATCCGAATCGTCAACGCGGATGCGCTTGTCCTGCGGGTATCTTGTTTCAATCCTGGTTAACGATTCAGCGTCAAAGGCTTTGGGAAAGTACATCACATAACCGCCGAAGAGCGGACAAAAGCAAGTGTCAAGGTGATAGAAACGAGGATCGACAAGTCGCAACGAGACGACTTCAATCCCCCAAATGTCCATGAGCCATCGGTGCGTGCGTTGCAGCGTGCGTACTCCGTGCCCGGCCCATAGTCGGGAACCATCCCATTCAAACAAGGCGTCGCCCTCGCCCTCGAACGGGGCGCCTGGTGGCAGCTCGCGAACGGCGAAGCCCGAATCGTCGAACCACTTACCGAAATGAGGTTCTTCCCCCTGACGTTCAGGATGAAGAAATCGACTCAACGCCACCACGCCATGCCGCACCAGACCGGCATTGGCTGTAAAAACCATGTCGGGTGAACCCGGCTGCGGGTCCACCAACTCGATGCGCGCGAATCGCGAGATGGCGGAGTACAACTGCTCCCATTGCGAACCGGCTTCTCTCTTCGAGGAGGCCTTCACGTTGCCCGCCATCCAAGGATTGATGACATAGTTGACTTCGTACAGCTCCGGAGAACACATCAGGAATACCGGGCCCTTGGTGGTTGTGCTTTTTCGTTGCCGGACAAAATCAGCCGAATCCATCGGGAGCTCTCCTAGGCGAGTCTGTCCGGGCCCGGTGGAGGATGTCCAATAGAAAATTCTTATGTTACGTATCGGTGAATGCGCGCCGCGATAAGCTCGGCCGGTCGTCGTATTGCACCGTCGTATAATGAAGAGATACCCACCCGACGAAACTGTGTTCTGTGAGGTGCCGGAACAGGTCTAGCACTCCGCATTCGGGGGGAATCTAAGTCGTCATGGATTTCAGGCTCGTCAGTACTTACAAACCGCAAGGAGACCAGGGAAAGGCGATCGAATCGCTTACCCGCGGCCTGCACGATGGTGAAAAGCACCAGGTGTTGCTCGGGGTTACGGGCTCGGGCAAGACTTACACCGTGGCCAAGGTCATTGAAGAGTTGAACCGCCCGGCGCTGGTTCTGGCGCACAATAAGACGCTGGCGGCGCAGCTCTACCACGAGTTCAAGTCCTTCTTCCCGCACAACGCCGTGGAGTACTTCGTCTCCTACTACGATTACTACCAGCCGGAGGCCTATATTCCGGCGGGAGACGTTTATATCGAAAAAGAATCGACCGTCAACGATGAGCTCGACAAGTTGCGGCTGTCGGCTACCAAGTCGCTGTTCGAGCGGCGTGACTGCATCATTGTCGCCTCGGTGAGCTGTATCTACGGCCTGGGCTCGCCGGATGCGTACTACGGCATGCTGCTGTTCCTGGAAAAGGGACAGAAAATCAAGCGCGAAGACATTGTCCGCAAGCTGGTCGAAATCCTCTACGAGCGCACCGAGGGCGACTTCCGCCGTGGGACCTTCCGGGTGCGCGGCGACATCATCGAAGTCTTTCCCACCTACGAAGATTTCGCTTATCGCATCGAGCTTTGGGGCGATGAAGTCGAGTCGCTGGCGCAGATTGATCCGTTGTTCGGCACGGTAAAGCAGAAGTACCCACGCCTGCCGATCTATCCCAAGACGCATTACGTGATGAAGCCGGAGCGCAAGCAGTCCGCCATACAGTCCATTCTCGAGGAACTGGCGTGGTGGGAAGCGGAACTGGAGAAGCAGGGGCGCATCGTCGAAGCGCAGCGGGTCCATCAACGCACGCGCTTTGACCTCGAGATGATCAAGGAAATGGGCTACTGCCACGGCATCGAGAATTATTCGCGCCACTTTACCGGCCGCCTGCCGGGGGAGCCCCCGCCAACGCTGTTGGATTATGTGTCCCGCGATTACCTGATGTTCATCGACGAGTCGCACCAGACCATTCCGCAATTGCACGGCATGTGGCATGGCGACCGCTCGCGCAAGCAGAACCTCATCGAGTACGGTTTTCGACTGCCGAGCGCTCTCGACAATCGCCCGCTCACCTTCGAAGAATTCGAGCATCGTGTCAACCAGGCGGTGTATGTCTCAGCGACGCCCGGCCCGTATGAGCTGACGAAGTCGGCTGGAGTAGTGGTGGAGCAGATCATTCGGCCGACCGGCCTCATCGATCCCGAAGTGGAAGTGCGCCCAGTGAAGGGACAGATCGACGACCTGCTGCACGAGATTCGTCAACGCGGGGAGCGAAATGAGCGGGTTCTCGTGACCACGCTTACCAAGCGCATGGCCGAGGACTTGGCCGAGTACTACAGCGAGGTCGGCGTGCGCTGCCGTTATATGCATTCGGAGATCGAAACGCTGGAGCGCATCAAGATTTTGCGCGATCTGCGGAAGGGCGAATTCGATGTGCTGATCGGCATCAACCTGCTACGCGAAGGTCTCGATCTGCCTGAAGTCTCGCTGGTAGCAATTCTCGATGCGGACAAGGAAGGGTTCCTGCGTTCTGCCGGATCGCTGATTCAGACCATCGGCCGTTGCGCGCGGAACCTGAGCGGCCGTGCCATCCTGTACGCCGACAAGATGACCGAATCCATGCAGAAGGCGATCGACGAAACCAATCGTCGCCGCGCCGTGCAGCGCGCCTTCAATGAGGAACACGGCATCACGCCGGAGACCATCATACGGCCGCTCGACATGACGCTGGTCGCAATTGCCGATGCCGATTACACCGACCTGACCAATCAGGTGGAGGGATTGCCGGAGTTCCGCTCCCAGGAAGAACTCGATACCTACATCGGAAAGTTGGAAAGTGATATGCGCGAGGCGGCCAAGCGCTTCGAATTCGAACAAGCGGCCAAACTGCGCGACCTTGTCCGCGAGCTGCGTACCCGGGAATTCATGTTCACTTAACTGGTGGGAGAGGATTCCTTGCAAGGCGATGGGGCCGACGGTTTGATTCCGCCGGCCCTCTTTATTTCGCCGTAAACAAAACTACTGCGTCAGGATCATCATGGGCTGCTGCAAGGCACAGGAACTGGTGCAGTTCGGGTCCTGGGCAGGGGACGCCACGGAAGAGGCTATCGCGTTGTTGACGGTCTGAATAATCGCGGTGGACGAGGTGCCCTGGTTCGCCACGAAAACCTTGGTGGACGTGGGGTCGGACGCAATCCACACCGGATTGGATCCGGCCGGCAAGGCGATGGTCATCAGGACCTGGAAACTCGTTGCGCTCACCACGCTAACGGTGTTGTTGCCTGCATTGGCGACATAAAACAGCTTTCCATTAGCAAGCGGAGTCACGCCTACCGGCCCGGAACCGGCGCCGATGCTGACCGGAGGATTGGCTAGTGACGGGATCGGCGGTGAGGCGGTTACGTTCACATTCGAAGTGTCCAGCACGTCGACCGTACCGTCGCCCGCATTGGTGACATATAGCCGGTTTAGATTGGGATCGAGCGTGGCAAAATCGGGCGCTACGCCCAGCGGCATTCGTGCGGCCAGGGTTGAGCTAAAGGTAGGGATAATGTCGAGTGCGCCCGGCGTCTTACCATCGCCCCGTGCAATCGCGAAGATGTAGTTTCCATCCGAACTCGCCACCAGGTAAATGAGATTGAGATCCAATCCGGTGATGGGTGTCCCCGCGACCAGTCCGTTAGGCGAGATCACGGAGATGCTGTTGTCGCCCTGATTGATGATATAAAGCTGGCCACCGTTGGCGGCTTGAACGATCTGTGTCGGGTTTACACCTACGCAGGTGGTAGCGGTCACTGCCGAGGTACTGATGTTGATGGCGCTGACTGAACCCGAGTTCAGGCACATCGAGTTCGGTCCCTGGTTGAGCACGTACATGGTGGCGCTCTGGGTCGCGGCCAGAGCGACCGGGTGCGAACCGGACAGCAGGTTGATGGTGGTGAGGGCGTTTCCGAGAGTTGGAGTGAAGGTGCTGACGCTATCGCCGGCGCTATTCGCTACGAACAACCGAACGTTGTTCGGAGGCAGCAACGCTTCAAACACGGAGCCGGGGCCCTGGCTTTGGACTTGCGTAAGGGTGTCGCCGGAAACGTCCATTTGGGACGTTGAGCCGTTACCGGCCGCGTTGAAGTTCAATACATACGCGTAATGCGTACTTTGCGGTTGGCCGCCCGGACCCAACACGGGATTTGCGACCGGACGGTATTGGTCCCCGCAGCCCAACTCAAAAGACAGAATAAATGCGACAAAGACTAGAAATCCGCTTCGGCGTAAAAACCTCATCCACACTCCCGACGGTGATTTGCCAATGCTCCCCGAAAGCCAGGCAAGAAGCTACATTGTATAGGGAGCGCATGGCGAGGTACAGGGCGCCAGTTGTTCTCCGCACCGCACCGCACACATCTAAACCCGCGCCGTGCCTGATCGTTGCGTACGTCGCGCAAACGAAAAGCCCTGCCATTTCGGACAGGGCCTCAGATTCGTTACGGTCGTCACTTATACGCTGAACGAGGAACCGCAGCCGCAGGTGCTCTTCACGTTCGGGTTATCAAACTTGAATCCGGCGCCTTCGAGCGTTTCGACGTAATCCACGTTGACGCCCTTCAGGTACATCAGGGAGGTGGCGTCAACGTAGACCTTCATTCCGTCGAAGTCGAAGGTCTTGTCCATCATCCCGGCGCCGTTTTCGAACGACATCGAGTAGGAGAATCCGGAGCATCCACCGCCGACTACGCCTACGCGCAGTCCTGCCGGAACGGGGTTCTGCTGGGCCATGATCTCTTTCACCTTGGCGATCGCGCCCGCACTGAAGTTGATGGGCTTCGCGTCAATGTTAGTGGTAGGGGTGGTCGGTGCGGTGGTTGTGGTTGCCATTCCTCTTCTCCTCAGAAAACTAGCGGGATTATAGCAAATTGCTTGCCGTCTTGCTTCCGGAATCTCTGCCGAGGCCCCGGGCACAATACCTTCAGCCATTTAGATGCACTGCAGGTTGATGCGGTCGCACTACTTGGCGAGGGTTCGCCCCCCCGGCGCGCCGGATACTTGGCCCGAAATGCAGCGCATATCGGATGGTACCTAAGGCGCAAGTATTTGTGTCTGGGGTAAAAAGCCGGGGCTATAATATAGGCCACGTGAGGGGCCCCGTCCCTGGAGGCGTAGCAGTCCCCCAGATGCGGGCCCGGTTCACTCGAACCGAGGTGGCGAATGTCAATGCTCATGATGTTGCTGATCGTTTGGGCCGTGCTGACGGGCATTTTGGTTCTGCTCCTGATTTACCGCAGCACCTTAACTTTGCACGAAGACGAGCAGTTGTTCCTGGACGACGCCAGCGCCAATCTCCGCTTGGAACAGGAAGAGCTGCAGGTTCGAATGAAGAGAGTCGCGCCGTACGTGCGGATATTGGGAGCGGCATCAGGATTGTTGATTCTCGTCATTGCCGGGTTGGCGGTCTGGCAGCAGATCAACAAGCCCTATTGATCCATTTCTTGTGCGAGGCGACTGGGCAAACCTCAACCGGAAGCTCGTCCCGATGAGCTGATCTCCGGGCGCAAGGACGTTTGCCCGAATCGGCTACGAATTGGAACGCGCAGCCAGCAGCTGCGCGTTTCTCATTTTCGGCGGAGAAGCCCGGCGATTGGCCCCGTTTTATGTGCTCCCGCCGGGAATGCTTCTGGCCAATCACGGCCAATGCCTCTGCTAAAATCGTGGCAACGCTTCGTGAGGTTGGCGACGATTGAGAACGCTTTTTGGCGGCGCTTGCCCTGCGCACTGCAGGGCGCATCGCGCATTTTGTCCGAGCGACGAACCTCGATTTCTAGCTGATCTCCGGAAAGCGAAGTGGGTTCGAAACAATCACACATACTCGAACTCTGGGCCATCAGAAGCCGTGAGAAGAAGAAGCGATTCGATGGCGAGCGCATCTTTAAATTGAGTAATCAAGAATTGATCCACATCGAAACATGGTTTGAGCGCCCGATGCATGGCATCCGGCAGAACGTTGAGGTAAGAAGTGGCCACATACGAAATTCCTAAGCGGATACTCGAATTTCCCACCAATGCAGAGGTTGATTCCGAAGAAGAGATCGCCGAATGGCTCGAAGCTTTCGATGAGGTCCTGGTAGGCGAGGGCAAGAATCGCGGGTGCCGGCTTCTCGAAGCGCTCACCGAGCGCGCGCGCGAGACGGGTGTGGAAATCCCGGTGCAGTTGAACACGCCTTACATCAATACCATTCCGGTCGAGGAGGAAATTCCGTATCCGGGCGATCGCCAGATGGAACGGCGCATCAAGAGCCTGACCCGCTGGAATGCGATGGCGATGGTGCATCGTCAGAACAAGAAAGATCCCGGAATCGGCGGCCACATCTCGACCTACTCCTCGCTGGCCACGCTGCTGGAAGTGGGCTTCAATCATTTCTTCCGTGCCAGGTATGGAGACGAGCCCGGCGATTTCATTTACTTCCAGGGTCACGCCTCGCCCGGCGTCTATGCGCGCGCCTATCTGCTGGGCCGGCTCACGGAAGAGCAGTTGAAGAACTTCCGTCACGAGTTGCGTGGCGTTCCGGCCTTGTCATCGTATCCGCATCCCTGGCTGATGCCCGACTTCTGGCGATTTCCCACGGTCTCGATGGGACTGGGCCCGCTCAATGCCATCTACCAGGCGCGTTTCATGCGCTATCTGGAGAACCGTGGAATCATCGCCCAGACGCCGCGCAAAGTGTGGGCTTTTCTGGGTGACGGAGAGACCGATGAGCCCGAGTCCATGGGTTCGCTGACCCTGGCTTCGCGCGAGAAGCTCGACAACCTGATCTTCGTCGTCAATTGCAACCTGCAACGACTCGACGGCCCGGTTCGTGGTAACGGAAAAATCATCAACGAACTGGAAGCGGCATTCCGCGGTGCGGGCTGGAACGTCATCAAGGTGGTTTGGGGCTCCGATTGGGACCCCCTGTTCGCGCGCGACAAGTCCGGCCTGCTGGTTAAGCGCCTGGGCGAGGTGGTAGATGGCGAATACCAGACCTACAAGGTCAAGGGCGGCGATTACATCCGGCGCAATTTCTTTGGCAAGTATCCGGAACTGGCGGAGATGGTGAAGGATATGAGCGACGAGGAACTCCATCGTCTGTCGCGCGGCGGCCACGATCCACAAAAGGTGTACAACGCCTACAAGCGCGCAGTTGAACATCGCGGTGGGCCCACAGTGATTCTGGCGCACACGGTGAAAGGGTACGGACTCGGTTCGGCTGAGGCGCGCAACGCCACCCACCAGGAGAAGAAGCTTGCCGACCAGGCGCTGACTGCGTTCCGTTCGCGGTTCGCGATTCCCGTTCCTGAAATGGCGGCGAAAGAGGGCCGGCTGTATCGCCCGCCGGACGATAGTCCCGAGGTCACTTACATGCGGAAGCGCCGGGACGAACTCGGTGGCCTCCTGCTGCAGCGGGAAATTCCGAAGTCCAACGTTTCAGGCGCCTCCCCTGAGCGAATTCGCGGATTCGCTGGCGGGATCGAAGGGCCGCGCGGTTTCGACGACCATGGGTTTTGTCAGCATGCTGCGGCAACTAATGAAGGACCCGCAGATCGGCAAGTTCATTGTCCCGATTATCCCCGACGAGGGCCGCACCTTCGGCATGGAATCCATCATCCGGCAGGTGGGTATTTACGCCAGTCAAGGGCAGCTCTACAAGCCGCACGATCAGGACATGCTGCTGTATTACCGTGAGGAGAAGAACGGCCAGATCCTGGAAGAGGGCATCACCGAGGCTGGTTCGATGGCTTCCTTCACCGCGGCCGGCACCGCGTTCGCCAACTACCGCGTGCCCATGATTCCGTTTTTTACCTATTACTCGATGTTCGGCTTCCAGCGCATCGGCGACATGGTGTGGGCCTTTGCTGATTCCCGCGGCAAGGGATTCATGATGGGCGGAACCGCCGGCAGGACGACCCTCTCCGGCGAAGGTCTGCAGCACCAGGACGGACACAGCCTCGTGTTGTCGAGCACCGTCCCGACCTGTCACAGCTACGATCCGGCTTACGTGTACGAACTCGCCGTGATCGTGCAGGACGGCATGCGCCGCATGTATCAGGAGATGGAAGATCGCTTCTACTACATCACCATCTATAACGAAGACTACGCCATGCCGGAGATTCCGCCGGGTTGTGAAGAAGGAATTCTTCGCGGCATCTATAAGTACAAGCCTGCGACGGCAGGCAAGGCAACCGTCCAACTTTTCGGCAGCGGGCCGATCTTGAACGAAGCCGTGCGCGCGCAAGGCATCCTCGCCGAAAAGTACGGCATTCAAGCTGATGTGTGGAGCGTGACCAGCTACAACGAGTTGCGGCGTGATGCGCTGGCCATTGAGCGATGGAACCGCCTGCATCCCTCGGAGCCGGAGAGGCGGCCGTACATTCTGAGCGCGCTCGACGGTTCCGATGGGCCTATCGTCGCGGCCACTGATTACATGAAGGTTGTGCCCGACCAGCTGGCGCCGTGGCTGCACGGACGGCTGGTGACATTGGGCACCGACGGATTTGGACGCAGCGACAATCGCGAACATCTGCGGCGGCACTTCGAGGTGAGCGCCGAGTCAATTGCTACCGCAGCTTTGTCGCGGCTGGCGCGTGAGGGCAAGTTCGACTTGCAGCGCGCGCAGCAGGCGTTCCAGGAACTGGGTGTCGATACCGAGAAAATCGATCCGGCCATCGCCTAGGGAGCCGGCACTGGCTGGTCGGCTAGCGGAAGTTACGAATCAGGACGGCGTCCGAATAGGCGGTCCCGCGCGAGAGCAGGAGCTGCCCGCTATCGTGCGACCAGCTATAGTCCCAGATGGTTTCTGAAGTGAAGTGGGTCAGCTGCCTGGCTGGCCCTCCAGTCACAGGCATTGCCCATACATTCGACACTCCGCCATAAGAATCGTGTGGGTTATTGATGTAGGTGACCCACTTCCCATCCGGCGTACACCTGGCTTCCCAGCCGTCTGCGTTGGGCAAGTCGAAGACCCTGACCGGGGTTCCGTCGGTCGGTGAAACAATGGCGTGACGCCAGCGGTTCGCGTCAAAAACATACGCTAACAAGGAATCGCCGCAGGCGGGCCTGTCGATTTCGAGCGAGACACTGGAGAGACGAGCAGGGGTGCCTCCAGCGGCTGGCACAACAAATATGTAGGGCTTGGAGTTTTCCTCCCTCGAAAACAACACCGACTTACCGTCGGCGGTGAAATTGGGCCGATAATCTAAGCCGCCGTAAGTAATCTGCTGGACATTGTTCCCGTCACTGTCTGCCACCCAGATATTCGACTTGGTTCCCACGGCGCCCTCGAAGGCGACCTTACGGCCATCCGGCGAGACCGCGGGGTTTACTGCTCGTACTTCGTTCGGACTGACCTGCGCCGCTCCTGAGCCGCTGGTGTCCATCGTCCAAGCCGTGATCTTTCCCCCAACGTAGGAGGAATACGCGATCCGATCATGAGAGAAGTCCATGCCGAAGGGCGAATTTAACCGCGAGGCTGTGAGTTGTTTCACATTGCGGAAGTCGCCCGAGGTGAGCCATAAATTCGTGCTTCTGGTTTGTTGTAGGGCGAAGATCGACCCGCCATCCCTGCTGATTCCCAGACTCAGCAAGTCATATTCGTCAACGCCTGTGGTAATCGGCCTGACTTCGCCCAGCGGGTAGGACGCCAGCAGGACTTGCTTGGGTCCGTCGTAGTACGTGGTGCCGGTGAAGACCAGCCCGGAGCCATCGGGCAACCACAGCGCCCGCGAAACCGAGCCGGTGAACTTCGGTAACAAATCGCGCGCCCTTCCCGAAAGATCGACCAGCAAAATCGTCACGTGATCCTCGGGCTGGGTCAGGTACTCCGGGGTAGCAATCAGCTTTCCGTCCGGAGACCAACTGGTGCCCACGCGAGCGATGAGGCTGGTGACTTTGCCGGAATACAAGACCCGGGGCTGGGTACCATCCGCGCGCGCAACCACGATCTGGGTGTGACCATCGCTACCCACCTGCTTGTAGGCGATCCTCTGCCCGTCGGGGGAGAAACTTGCCGGGCCCAACACTTCCGAGGCGAGCTTTTTGGGCGTGCCGCCCAATGCAGGCGCCACGTACAGGTCACTGTCACCCGGCGCGTCTCCTGTCAGCACATAGTACACATAGGCGCCGTCAGGTGAAAACGTAATTCCCTGAAAACGGCCCTCGATCCAGGGAGAAATGCGTACGGAACTTGGCTTGCCGACCTCTCGCACCCACAAGGCTGACTTTGCACCGTGGTGGCTCACATAGGCAATAAACTTGCCGTCGGGAGACATGGTCGCGGGTCCCGCTATATTACCCTCCGTCGTCAGGCGATCGATCCTCAGTTGTGGAGGGTCCCCTTGATTTGTCCTAAGGGCGTATTTTGAATACAAGAACGAAGCCAAGCCACCCACGAGGAAAAAGGCGACTGCAACCATCACCGCGCGCCGGGGAAACTGGGAAGGCGTGACTGGCCCAAGCTGCGGAGAATCGAGAACATGAATCGGAGCCGGAACGGGAGCGCCGTTTCCCCGCTCAGGAGTGGGCGTGGGTTCAGGCCGTTCCGTCGCCAGCGGACTGTTTGCTGTGGCCGATTCGACCTCGACTTTGGTCGCTGCCGCATCTCCCACTCCTACCTGTTTTCGCAGTCGTCTCAAGTCAGCCTGTAAGTCGGCAGCGTGCTGATAGCGTTGTGCGCGGTCTTTCTGGAGCGCCTTGTCTACGATTTCCCCGAGCTCGGGCGGAAGTCCGGGATTCAACTGGAGCGCCCGTGTCGGCGTGTGCTTCAGAATTGTGTTATGCAGGACCGCTGACGAATCGCCGCTGAAGGCCCGCTGACCCGTGGCCATTTCATACAGGATGACGCCGAACGAGAACAGGTCTGCGCGTGCATCCAGTTCCTCGCCCCGCACCTGCTCTGGTGACATGTAGCCGGCGGTGCCCATCGACACTCCCACTCGGGTCAAGCTCAGATCAGCCCGGGGTAGCCGTGTGGTGTGTGATGAAACTCGATCTGCGGGGTTCTCCCCGCCCGCCTGTGGCACGTCACTGGATACATCGCGGACGTCAGTCACCAGCTTTGCCAACCCAAAATCCAGGATCTTGACCTGTCCCTGAGTAGTTACGAAAATGTTGGCCGGCTTGATGTCGCGATGAATGATCCCCTTCTGGTGGGCCGCTTCCAAGCCCTCGGCGGTCTGTATGGAAATATCAAGCAACTGCTCCAATGGCAGCGCCGGCTTCTCCCCGCGTGAGCCGGCCGCGGTTGCCCACATCAAGTCCCGGAGCGTGTGGCCTTCCAGCAACTCCATCGCGATGAAGGGCCGCCCCTCGTGCTCTTCGATCTCGTAGATGGTGCAGATGTTCTGGTGGTTCAGCGATGAGGCGGTGCGCGCCTCACGTTCAAACCTCTGGAGCGCCACATCATCACTCGCCAGTTCTTCGGGCAGGAACTTCAGCGCCACGCGGCGGCCCAGCTTGAGGTCCTGCGCCTTGTAAACCAGCCCCATGCCGCCACCACCGATAATCTCCAGCACGCGGTAGTGGGAGACTCTCTTGCCGGTCAGTCCCGCTGGCTCCGGTTGTGAGCGCCGGGCAGCGCCGTCGCCTCTGTCTGAAACCTCAGCCAGCACCGACTCGCGGTTTGTCCCGATCCAATGCACCGACACCATGAGCCGGTAGCCGCGACGGGCGACGGTCTCGACATATTGCGGTTCGTCAGCCGAGTCGCCCAGCGCTTTCCTCAGCTTCTTAATGGCCGCGTTGATGCTGTGGTCGAACTCCACCACTGTGTCATTGGGCCATAGCCTTTTCTGGATTTCCTCGCGGGTGACGATTTCATTGCCCCGTTCCAGGAGCATCAGCAGTACGCGAAACAGCTGTTCCTGAAGTACGACCTGGCGATCGCCCTCAGACCACCTGTCGGCCGGGGTGCGCAGTTCTCCAGCCTTCAGATCCAGTTCGAAGGCCCCGAACCGGACGCGAGCTGGCTGCGTGTCTTTCATACTTCTTTGCTGACGGTGGTCGGAAGTCTACTACGACTGGCGCAACGTTCCAAGCGGAGTTTCCACGCTCCGATTTCATCCCGATGTAATAAAACGATGAGTTACCGAATTCAAGTTTTTTAGATACATATACTTACGCGGGTCACCTGCAAGTCACCGCCAGTTCATCGCTGGTGCATTGTTTCCGCACCCCATCGGACGCATACTTGCCGCGGTTCTGAGCGAAGAATCGCGGTTCTCATCTGGCCGGGGGCGGAGCAACGCACCGCCCCTTTTTCTAAGTGGCGCATGAATTCTTTGCTCCTTTTGAAGGCAACGTATGCTCCCTATGTCTGAATCAACCTGCCTTGAACCACCCGGTTCTGCGTGCCATCCCGGGACCGCTGGAGACACGGGTCATGGAAGTACTCTGGGCCCGCGGCGAATGCTGTGGGCGCCAAGTAATGCAGAGCCTTGACCAGAAGGTCGCATACACCACCGTCATGACCACCCTCAGCCGCCTGCACAAGAAGAAGCTCGTGCATCGAAGAATGCACGATCGCGGCTACCTCTATTCAGCCAGCGTGAGCTGCGAGGAATGGAAGAACAAGGTGGCCCAGGAAGTCGTGGCGAAATTGCTGGCCGGACCGCAGACCTCGCGCGAGTTGCTGGTCACGTGTCTGTTGGAAGCGGTCAGGCGTCAGGATCCGGTCCTGCTGGCCGAGGTGGAGAGAATGAGAACAGAGGCGAGTACCCAGCCCGTCAATGGCGGGCATGGCGACGCTTAAGCCGGCTAGTTTCCGCTATCGCTGGACCCCAATGAAGAGTTAAAATACCAACCATCTGTGAGTATCTTAAGGTGCACATCGCTGTCGCGCTGTGTCGGCAAGCGTTGTGTGCGAGCGGGTTTTCTCGCGTTGCGCTTTCCTATTCCTTCATTCCGCAGCAGTAAGATCAGTTGCTGTAAGCGTTCAACTGGCCCGAGCCTGCGATCCAGTTCACAAGGGGACCCGATGATTTCTTCCAAGGGCGTTATATCGCTGGGGTTGGCAATAATCTGCTGCGTGTTTCTTCTGGCTTGTGGTGGCAAGAGTGTTACGCCTCCGCCGCCCAAGGGTCCACCGGTCATCACCACCACAAGCTTGCCGAATGCCGTGGTCGATGGCCCATATACGACGACCGTCATCGCCACCGGAGGGACCGGAACCTTCACCTGGGCCATTATCTCCGGCAGTTTGCCTGCAGGACTGACCTTCGGAACAAACAGCGCGATTATCTCCGGGACGCCCACCGGCCCCGCCGGCGACTACCCTTTTACGGTGCAAGTAACCGACCAGGCGCAGAAGACGGCTACCCAGGCCCTCGTCCTGCACGTCGAGGGCGTGGTGATGATTACGATCCGACCGCGCTGCCTACCGGATCCGTCGGCGTCCCCTACTTAATCCAGAGGAACCCCGGTTCAACTGGTGGCGGCCGGCGGGATCGCCCCCTACACGTGGACCGATTACCACGGGTAGCTTGCCCGCAGGTTTGACCCTGGGTGCTGGCGGTTTGATTTCTGGAATTCCTACGGCCAACGGTGGGCCCATGAACTTCACCGTGCAGGTGGCTGACTCCGAGCCAACGCCGAGCATTGCCACGGCGCAATTTAGCATCACCATTCTTACGATTACGACAAGTTCTTTGCCCGCGGCGAAGATCAATCAGCCCTATAGCGCCACCCTGACGGCCAGCGGTGGCAGCGGAAAACTAAGCTGGTGTGTGGTCGAGAGCAGCGGGCAGTGTGATACTGGCACCGGCAGCCTGCCGCCGGGGTTGACCTTGAGTGCTACAGGTGTGCTCGCAGGAACGCCCGGCAAGCTCGGAACATTTGCCTTCACGGCGAAGGTGACGGATTCGCAGAAGAATCCTCGACTCCGTGACCGCGAACCTCGCGATCACGGTCCAATTTGTCATTACGACGACGGTGTTGCCTCAAGGTACCCAGAATCTTCCCTATAGCTTTACGTTGTTGGCTTCGGGCGGAATGCCACCGTACTCCTGGACCATCGCCAGCGGTAGCTTGCCCCCAGGTTTGACTCTCGATTCAGGCAGCGGTGTGATCTCCGGGACGCCAACGTCGGCCGGCACTTCCTCTTTCACGGTCAACGCGCAGGATTCCTCGTCGCCGCCTTTCATGGCTTCCGCCGCGCTCACCATCATCATCAATCCGGCCCTCACCGATATGAACCTGAAGGAGAACTACGCTTTCACGTTCAACGGCTACAAGAGTGGCGCTCTGGTTTTGATGGCCGGAAGTTTCGTCGCCGATGGAAACGGGAACATCACCAGTGGTGTGCTCGACTACAACGACGGCACGGGTGAGGCGTTTACCAGTTCCTGCGGTAATGGCTCGTTCACCTGCCCGACTCCTCAGAAGATCATCGCAGCGCAATCCTCTTATTCCATCACGCCCAATGGATTGGGGACCATGACCCTGGTTACCGATCAGGGGAACACGTTCAACTTCCATGTGGCGATTACCAGCAGCGGCAATGGAAGGCTTATTCAGGACAACGCCGATCCCAAACTACGCGGATCGGGTGCCATCAAGTTACAAACCGCAGGGGACTTCGGGGTGGGTGGCCTGCAGGGTAACTTTGTCGTAAGTGTCTTCGGAGCTGACTCTACGGGAAGTCGCTATGCGGCTGCCGGCGTCTACACCCAGAGCAATAACCAAGGCGACATAAGCACTGGCCAACTGGACACCGATGACGGCGGGACTCCGGCGCCGGCCACCTTTAGGGGCACTTTGTTCTCCACGGTGGATCCGGGCACCGGCCGCGGTGCGGCGGCAAATTTCACTTTCAATACCGATCACAACGACATTTATGTCTATGCCTATTACGTCGTCAACCACAACGAGGCCATTCTGCTCGCCGTCAATCCGGTCGTGACCCCGTTCGATTTGACCCTGTGGTCATCGCTCCGGCAGGTAGCTCCGGTAGGTGGTTTCAGCAACGGGACCTTGACCGGAACCAGTTTGCTGCAGTTCAACGGTGCCGATTCCGGCGGAACTGCGCAGGTCACGGCGGGACTGTTCACGGCTGATGGCAAGGGTGGCGCCTCCTTCAGCTACGATCAGAACGTGGGAGGCACCACGCAACAACAATCCTCCAAGGGCACCTACAGCGTCGACTCCGCCACTGGCCGGGTAGCTCTGAGCGCCTTCTCGGGAACGTTCGGCGCAACTCCGCCAGTTTTCTATGTGCGGACATCGAATCTCGGCGTCGTGGTGGGCACCGACCCCGCCGTGAGCTCCGGAACACTGGATCCGCAGATAGGGTCCCCCTTCACTAATGCAACGATCGTAGGTCCCTACACCGGCGGAACGCTCACTCCGGTCACGGCGAAGGTGACGGATGGGGTGACATCGCTATCCTCCGACGGGGCGGGCAATATGAACGGCACCGAAGACACCAGCGGGCCTGGCGGACCTGGTACGATGCCCCTCGCCTACACCTACCAGATTGACAGTACTGGCAGAATCGTATTTACCGGGAATCCGCCAGCGGTGGGGTATGTGATTTCGCCGAGCGATATCTCCCCGACCAAGATGGTCCTGTTTCCGACGACAGACGTGAATCCGGCACTGTCGGTGCTCACAGGAAGCAACAACTAGGGGGTTTCGAGTTTGGTGGGTTCTGGTGAGTGCAAATCCCCTGGCCGGCGTGGCACGCCAGCCCAACAAAATTCTAGGGCCGTAGGTGTCTTCCGCCGCGGCAGGCCAGCCTTTGGTGGTACACGGTATCCCCAAGACGAGGGAAAACCACGGCACTGTGATGCAAGTTCTTGCACCACCTCTAGTTGTGACCCATATTTATCAATAGGTTAGCGCGGAGACAAAATTGCAGAATCTTGTTCGATAGCTTTGTAGGCGTTCCATTTCCGCAGCACCGCTTCGGATTTTTTTTGGGATGGCTACCGGGCAAACTGGGAGCAGGTGTCGCGACATGCTCCTTGCGGCTACATCGGGCCAATTTGGAATGCCGGAAGAAGGTATTTCAGTCGAAGTCAAACCTCGCGAGTCAGACTCAGAACACGGAGGAAACAACTTGAACAGAAAATCGGTATGGTTGCTCTGTTTGGTGGTTCTCGCCCTCGGTGCTTCCTCAATGGCGGGCACTACGTTGTACAGCAATTTAGGGACAGGCACCAACGTTTACAACTGCTGCACTGGCTGGACAGTATCTGGAAGCGGTTACATTGGCACAAGCTTCACCGCGGCCAACGAGTTCCAGGTAACATCCAGCGGTGGCGTTTCGCAGATTGACATTGGTATCGGCTATGTGGAGGGTGTCAACTCATTCTACGTAGACATTGATGCGGATGCCGGTGGAAAACCGGGAGCGGTGTTGGCATCGTTCAACGGTCTGTCTAGCAGCACGACCTTCGGGAATTGCTGCGGTCTGGTGACCATCTCAGGTATCTCCGGACTCAACCTGTCGACCAGCACCAACTACTGGATGGTGATCGGCCCAACAACCCTCAGTGCTACGACTTGGGAAGCTTGGAACCTGAACAGCACGGGTGCGATGGGAACCGATCTCTATTCGGAGGACGGTGGCAACAGCTGGAACAGCAACGGGACCCAGACCATTGGTGCCTTCGATATTATCGGCGGCAGCACCACCGGAACCACTCCCGAGCCAAGCTCCCTGCTATTGCTGGGAACCGGATTGGTCGGAGCGTTCGGAGCCATCCGTCGCAAGATCAATCTGTAAACCTAAACCCCTTGCTCTAAGTTCGAAAGCCGGAGTGAAACAACTCCGGCTTTCTCTTTGGTTCGCAGCCGGCAAATTCCGCCACAGGAATACGACGCCGGGATCTCCGCCTACAACCGATTCGGAGTTGCTGTGTCCTGGTAGAGCAGGCCCTCGGGCCTGCGTTGCGCTTAGGCTACTTTGCCACGGAAGTCGGCTGGGAGCGTCCGGACGCGGCGCTGAAGCGCCCTTCTCCCCAAATAATTCAGGAATTCGGCGATTAGGGAGCTGCTAGAGAAGACTGGCATCGGGAGGCTGATCCCGAATTGTCATTCGGACGGTGGAGCGAGAGCGTGGTCAGCGAAGCGTTGGGTCTGCTCGAAGTCCTGAGACATCAGCTTCGCTTTGTCCATGGCCGCCTTGGCCTCCTCCACTTGGCCGCTTTGTTGCAACGCTCGCGCCAGTAGCACATAGAGCCAGTCCGCCGGCTGGATCCTGACCGCCTGGGAAAATGCTCGCACGGCTTCCCCGGTATCCCCAGCTTTTTGCGCCAGAACTCCCAGCATGATCCATGACTCGGCGTCATTGGGGTCTAGCTTTACCGCTCCCTCAAAGCTTTCCCGTGCACGTGCATCATCCCCCAGGGCGCGATAAGCCAGTCCCATATTGCTAAACGCTTTGGCCCTTCGTGGAGCATTCAGCCGAATGGTGTCCTGCGTCATGCTCAGCACTTTCTCGTATTGCTCGATCGCTCCCCGCAGATCTTTATGCTGTTGCTCATAGGCGCCGATATTCAGGTTGCTGTCGGGA
This sequence comes from uncultured Acidobacteriaceae bacterium, assembly GCA_963843005.1. Classification (GTDB taxonomy): domain Bacteria; phylum Acidobacteriota; class Terriglobia; order Terriglobales; family Acidobacteriaceae; genus Bog-257. Next base: position 303,231 of record CAWJIW010000020.1, read on the forward strand.
TCGATGGGATTAATAGCCACGGCAGCGCGGAAGTGCTGGATGGCTTGTTCCTCTTGTCCAATGTTCAGCAGCGCATGACCTAGATTGTTCTCGGCGACCCAATTGCCGGTGGTGACCTGCAAGGCGTGCGACCACAGCGTTACGTTGTCGCTCCAGTAGTCGATCTGACGATGAGTGACTACCGCCAGTGACAATAAGACTGCGGCCGTCGTGGCCCCCGGCCACGCCAGCGGAACATGGTGCTGCTGTGCCAGGTCTGCCACACCCCAGCAGATGGCAATGAACAAGCCTACAAAGGGAAGATATGCATATCGGTCGGCCATCGCCTGTACTCCTACTTGGACCAGTCCGATCATCGGCACCAGCGTCCCTAGAAACCAAAACCAACCAACCAGCAGATACCGGCGGCGCCGCTGTTGAAGCACCCACACGGTGATAAGCAGCAGGCCAGTGCCTGCTGCCAGTGCCTCCCAGGCTTGGAGAGAATTGCCGGGATGAGGGTAAAGAGGTGACAGGTGCGATGGCCAAAAAGCCTTTCCCAGGTAGCGCACGTAGGCAACCAGGGCATTCTCCAGGCGATTGCCGAACGGATGCCACTGGATGCCACCGGTGGCGCCGGCTGCTCTTTGCGCGGCCGTTGTGACCACAGCGCTGGCGGCCGAAAGCGCGAGCAGCGGGAGCTTCTCCAGTATCAGCCAGGCAAGACTCCGGGGTTGCATCACCGCTCCCGTCGCGGGTGCAGGTCGAGTCTCATCCGGTGGGAGTGACACGCGGCCGAGGGGCCAGTAATCCCAGAGCAGCAACACGAAAGGGAACGTAATCACTTGCGGTTTGGCCATCAGACCCAGTGCGTACCAGAACGCAACCAGAGCATAACGGTGTATCTGGGGCCTGGCGGCATACCAGCGGTATGTGCCCAGCGCCAGCAGAAAGAACAGCATGCTGAGCACATTCTTGCGCTCAGCAATCCAGGCGACAGACTCAGCATTGATGGGATGGACCGCGAACAGCACAGCCACAGCGAAACTCCGGCCGCGGAAGCCGGTAGCCTGTAACAAGACCCAGAACAGCAGCACCGTATTCAGGGCGTGGAGCAGCAAGTTGGTGTCATGGTGACCGCTGGGATTCAACTGAAAGAGTTGGCAATCCAGGGCATGAGAAAGCCACGTCAGCGGATGCCAGTTGGAGGCGTCGAAGCTGGTGAACGCCCAGCGCACAGTGTCCCAGTGCAACCCCGACTGCACACGTGCGTTGTACGTGATGTAAACGTCGTCATCGTAATTGGCGAAGGGGTGTCCGCTGACCGGAAAGTACAGTGCGACGGTAGCTGCGGCGAGAAGAAACCCGAGAAGGATTGCCCGCTTGTCGGGCCAACGGAACAACTCAGTCTGATGAGGAGGTGGGACATTCTTTCCTGGTTTCGCGGGAGCAATCGGTCGTTTCTTACGATCAGCAGTCACTCCTCCTCCCGGTCCGCTTCCCCTGTTGGCGGCGATTATACGCGACCCATGAAAAATGCCGTCCAACGGTTGGACGGCGTTTTTCGAAGAATCACGTCCTTACTAGCGTGATCGTGGCGGGGCCGGTTGTGCGCCGGCGGGTGGACTGGTCTGCTGTTCGACACTACCCGGTACGACGCCCTGCACTGCGGGCATGTGTTTCACCTGTCCGGATTCGGCGTCCGACAAGATCGATGCCCAGTTTGGTAAGCGTCTCCGCAGTTGACAGATCCAATTGCACCTTCGACTTTTCGTAGTTGGCGGCAGCGTTGAGAACGTTCGACTCGGACTGGGTCAGATTGCTGGAGGCCTGCAACACCAGAGTCGGGGTCGAGGCTCCATAGCCGAACTTCTTCTGCTCGGCGGTCAAACTCTCCTGCGCGTAGTCGCGAGCGGCAATGGCAGCTTGGAGAGCGGCATAGTTGTTGTTCATCGCGAACTGGGCCTGCCTGACTTGCAGCGTGATGAGATTCTCGGTTTGCTGCAAGGCGACTTGGGACTGGCGGTATTCCAGGTCCGAGCGCACCTGGACGGCTTGCGACTGCCGATTGCGAATCGGAATGCTCAGGTTCACGCCAATCCCTTTGTCTGGAGCCGAGCTATTGAAGAGGTCATGAAACGCGTTCGGGTATCCGCCCCGGGGAATCGTTCCAGGGAAAAGGCAGTTCGATCCCGGGAATGCTGTTCCCGGCGGCAGACTGTTACAGTCCGGGAAGGCCGGATTCTGGTCACCGGCCAACCCCGTGGCGCCATAAAACGCGTAAACATCCAACGTCGGCTTCAACAAGTTCTTGATCGACTTGCGTGAGATTTCGAGGTTGGTGAGATTAATACGCGCGATCGCTATCTCGGGGCGGGCCTGCAACGCTTCCTGAATCAGGTCCTCGACCGGGCGGACCTCGTAGTGCTCGTTGGGTTTCAGAGTGTCGGTCGGGATGACCGGCGAGACCGCCAGGATTGGGTCGCCCATGTTCTTGGTGATGGCATTCTTCATCAACAACTGCTCGAGCTGAAGGTTGGTCTGGGAGAGAATCAGGTTCTGTTTGGCAGTTGCCACTCCACTCTGGGCCTGGGCCAGCGTGATGGGGGCGAGAGTGCCGATCCGGACCTGCTCCTTGTCGTCGGAGAGCGTCTTCTCGGCAAGCTGAAGGGCACGCTGGTTGACCTCCACGGCCTGATAGGCGGTCACCAGGTCCCAGTAGAGGTTTTCGATCTGGGAGACAGTTTGAATGATCTGTTGGCGGAAGACCACATCTTCGATCTCGCGGTTATTTCTGGCGATGCGGATCCAACGCAGATTGGGATCGAAACCGAAGCCTTGCAGCAGATGCTGACGCAAGGTAAAGCGAAAATTGGTACCGACCTGTGGCGACACCAGGGTGAACAGCGAGTTGGTGGTGATGCGGTTGTTGGCGAACCCAACCGTGGCCAACGTACCGGTGGAGAATCCCTGGGTGTACGAAAAGTTGTAGGTATTCGTGTTCTGTATCAGGCTAGGCGTCCCCGAGAAGACGATGTTGGACTGAGGCGTCGTGGCACGCTCGCCTCCCACCGTGCCCGTGAGAGAGGGGTCGTAGTTGTCGATGAAAGGCCCGGCACCAAGCGTAGAGGTAACGATTCCCGCGGCGCCGGCGCCAGCTCCGCCCGTCCCCAGTTGGGTGCCACCTGCGCCGGTTCCTTGCGCACCGCCCGAGCCGGTGCCTCCAGCGGAGGTCGAGCCGGTCGCGCCACCCGGCGTGCCGCTTACCACGCCGCTGTTGACGCCGCGAGCGGCCGAGCCTGACTTGGTGAGCAGAATGTCGGTGTCGGCGATGGAAAGGTTGTAGCGTTGAATGGTGATGTCCAGGTTGTTCTCCAGCGCCATCGCGACTGCATCGTTAATGGAGAGGTACATCTTGCCGTCGTGGATCAACTGGTCGATGCGCGCCGAATTCGTCAGGTTAGGCGGCGGCACGTTCCGCACCGTATAAGGCGCGAGGACGTTAGGAAACGGAGATTTCGACTTCGAATAGTCCTGGTCGGAGTACAGATGGGCGTTGTTCTGCGGCGCCGGCGCTTGCGGCAGCGGTGTCAGTGGAGGCATATTCGATTGGGGATTGGGGGAAGCCGCATTCTGAGCGAAACTCGCGGTGACCAGCAAACTCACCATGCCGAGCGAGAGTAGTTTTCGTGCCGCACTTTGAAGCAAACTGGAAACGAACATTTCCTTCTCTCCTGAAACTGATGATTGCATCAGCCGGTTGCCCTGCTCTGATTGTTTCTAATGTCTCTGTTTAATACGCACGAAAGTGCCCAAAGGTTCATGAGGTTGCGGGTAACTCTCACGGCGCCATTGATAAAGGTTTGCAGACTCGGAACAATGCCTGCCCGTACATGGACTAATTTCCGCAGCAAAGGTCAACCCGAAATCCCATGGAAAGCTACTGGCAACGGTAGCATTGAGCACGCTGAAGCGGGAAATGCCTATGACAGACATCAAATCTGCTGGCGTTTCCAATTGCCGCGCTTGAACAATATGACGCTCGCGACCGCGATCGCCCCCTCGGCGATTACGATGGCAATGAACACGCCGTTTGAGCGCAGGCCAACTGGAATCGCCAGCCAGTAAGCCAGCGGGATTTCCAGCAGCCAGAAGCCGAAAAAATACACGATGGTCGGTGTCACCGTGTCGCCCGCGCCATTGAAGGCTTGCAACATCACCATCAGGTATGCGTACCCGATATTGCCATAGCTGATGATGCGTAAGCAGGATGCCCCCAGCCGCACGACCTCGGGATCCGTTGTGAATCCGCGCACAATGGGTTCGGCGCAGAACACGAATAATACGCCGATGGTTCCGAGGAATAGCATGTTGTAGATGCCAGTCCTCCAGACAGACTTCTCGGCGCGTTCCGGCTGTTTGGCGCCAAGATTCTGGCCAACCAGCGTGGCTGCGGCATTGCTCAATCCCCACGACGGCAGAAGGACAAAGATCACCACGCGAATCGCGATCGTGTAGCCGGCAAGCGCAGCGGCTCCGAACGTGCTGACAATGCGCACCAACCCGATCCAACTGGTGTGCGCGATGGCAAACTGCAGAACGCCGGTCACTGACACCCGCGCCAGTCGCAGCAGGACCGGCAGATTCACCCGAATTTGCCTGCGAAGAATGCGCAGGCGCTCCGTCCCGCGCAGCAACCGGTAGAACTGATACATCATTCCGATACTGCGGCCGGTTAGAGTTGCGAGAGCCGCGCCGGTTACGCCTAAGCGCGGGAACGGTCCGAGACCGAAGATCAAACAAGGGTCGAGCGCCAGGTTGATGATGTTGGAGACCCACAACAGCCGCATGGCGATGGCCGCATCGCCCGCGCCGCGGAAGATGGCGTTGTTCAGAAATAGCATAAGGACAACGCCGCTGCCCCCCAGTGCGATCCTGGCATAGTTACTTCCCAAATCGACAATCGCCGGGGAAGCGCCCATCAGCCGCAACAGGTGAGGAGCGAACAGGAAGCAGGGAACGCCGATGGCGACCGAAACCGTCAGCCCGAGAATAATCGCCTGGACCGCCGCGACGGCTGCATCTGCCGGGTCTTTCTCTCCGATGCGGCGCGCCACCATCGCCGTGGTGGACAGGCTCAATCCCATCGCGACCGCGAATACCAGGCTCAACATCGATTCCGTCAACCCGACCGTGGCCACGGCGTCGGCGCCGAGATGTGCCACCCAGAAGACGTCAACCACGGCGAAGAGGGATTCCAGAACCATCTCCAGCACCATGGGCACGGCGAGCAGGAAGATGGCGCGGTTCAGGCTGCCGGCGGTGAAGTCCTGGTGCGAGCCGCGAAGCGCCTCGCGCAGCGAACTCCACAGGGTGGGTTGCGATTGGGTCGTGGCTGTAGAAGCGGCATGCATAGCGACCGGAGTCTTCGCGCCACAGCATGAGTGAATAGAGCTATAGCGCTGTTGCAATACTGACGGAGAACGGGTCGTCCGCATCAGCGGATTGCTTAGCGGACCGGCAGGGATGGCGTGCTACTGAGGGTTGAACATCTTCCTGTCCTCGGGGCCGATCACCAGAGCTGCAGTGACGCAGACTTGGCGTACAACGGACAACGGATCAACGAGGATTGTAGCCGAAACAGCACGAATCCATCAAACCTGGACGGCGCGGTCCGGTTTCCCGATTTTCGCCGGGCAGAAAAAAGGCCGCCAGCGCGTCTGCGCCAGCGGCCCCTGAGTCGAAGCTGATTTAATCTCGCTCGGGCGGAGGCGTCTTGCCCGGCTGGTTCGGAATCTCGTTGTCGCGGTCCTCCGGCCTCCTGGCTGGATGGTCAGACTTGGCATCCGGGATCGGCTGGTCATCGGCCGAACTGAAAGTCTGTTCTGTCCCATTGAAGAAGAAGCCATACCCCTCGGTGTAGGCTGCCTCCTGCAATATGCCGCCACTCGGCGCTTGGGCGATGATGTAGATCGGGAAAGCCCGATTGCCCGAGAATACCGTGGCGACATAGTCGGCGACCATGAGACCATTTTGCGAATGCGGTAGCCAACTGAGCTGCATCCCCTGGGAGATAGGCTTGCCGGCCGTCCAGGTAGCGCCGCCGTCGCTGGATTGCGTAAAGCCCGCAATCAGGGTGCAGGAACTTCCGCAGTTCGAGACCGGGTAATAGTAGTAGGTAATGCCCATGTGGGCCGAACCTCCAGAGGTTCTCGGGTCAATACCCATCCCGTGGATGAAGTGGTCCACTCCGCTGCCAATCGGATCAATGGGAACACGGACTACCGAACTCCAATGGATCCCGTCGGCTGAGCTGCTGTAGACGATGTCGTTGGCGGCGCAGCCAGTTTCGAAACGGCAATCCGGCCAGGAGACGTACACGGTCCCAGCGCCGTCAATCGCCGTGGAAGGAAGACCGGCGCTGCGCAAGCCGCCCGCCTCACCATGACTGGGGGCGCTGGAAATGCTGACCGCGCCGTTCCAGCTCTGGCCTCCGTTGGTGGACATGAAGGCTGACATGCCACCGTTGTAGTCTGCAAACCCGACTATGACGTTGCCGTTGGGCTGGACCACGGGATTGATGCCAATTCCGTAATCGAAGGCCGTCGTGGCCTTCGGTGCGCTCCAAGTCAGCCCGCCGTCGGTAGACGTGGTCATCTGGATCAAGGGGTTGTCCCATCCCACGTAGCAATTTCCGAAGTACGGACTAGTCGGCGTGTTATCGCAGATAATCCAGTTCTTGTCGGCATTACCGGGTTTGGAAACGAAAATCGGGTTGTCCCAATTGCGGGCGTCTTTGGAACGGCTGACCGCAACGTCAACCCCGCCTGCAATGGGGATGGTATTGATGATCCACACGCCATGCTTCAAGTCGTAGGCGACGGATGGATCGCTGGCAGCCGAGTAACTGCCGCCCATATACGACGTGGTCAACCCCGGTAAATATCCGTTGGTCCAGGAAATTCCGCCGTTGGTAGAAGTGGCCCAACCAACATCCATGCCACCGCCGCCATAAACGCGCGCCACCTGGAAGGCGGCCACGATTGTCGGACCGTAAGCGAAGGCCGCAGGTTCAACTTCGGACTGGTGCTGGCCGCTACCGCCGCTGAAACTATCTTGACTGAGTTGCCGGAATAAGGACTGTGCACTGACGGGAATGGCCCCAAACAGACCGACGACGAGGGCCAAGGAAAGAACTAGCGCCGCCCGGCCGAGGCCGCTGCAGCGGTGCGAATATGACTGTTTCATCAGAGATTTTCCTTCTTCAGAGTAGTGCTTCGTGCTTGCCAGGGAAAGCTTTGGTCCTGAACACGGGAAGAGCCATGTGGATCGGATAGGAGGACGTGTAGAAACCACCCAATCGAATCCATCAAACTCTAACGTGCAGAGTTGTAACGTGTCAACGAAAAGAGCTAATTTCCTTGTTCAATTCCGGGCTAATTCGGGACAGGGTGGGTCCGGCGTCGCCAGTACCAGAGCTTGTGGGGAACTTCAGTATAGTCTTTGCAGTTTCCGGATGCTGCCAAACGTCCCTACATTAGTCAGACTGAACGAAAAGCGGTAAGCATTTTCACTCGGAATGCCCACACCCGGAGCGAAGCGCGAGTACAAGAACGTGACCCCGCAGCAATCCCAGTTGTAGTTGGTTTGAATGATCGAACCCTGAACATAGGAAAGCTTCGCGTCTACTCCGACATTCACGGCAGCACTGAAGCCCTTCTTAACCATGTTACCGTACTGCAGCATGACCCGGTACTGACTGACTGTTTCGGCAGGGAGTAGCACGGCATTGTTCCCAAGCTCTGCCGGCAGGCGCATGAAGACTTGTCCTCCGGACAAATACCACCATTTCCAGCGGTGGCCGGCAAAGAGAGTGCTGGCATTGAACTGGTGAAGGACGGGATCGTAGTCAACCGCCCATTGCAGATCGCTGGCGGTGTTCTGCAGGCGCAGACGCGAAATGATGGGCGAGAACCGTCTGGGCTCCGTGAGAAAGGCGATGCCGGAGAAATCAACCGTGGTATCGAACACGTTACGCGTTCCGGGAACCAGCGCGCCGCCAAACGTTGTGTTGAAGAAGTACTTCTCCGCGAGTTCCCAAGTCAAGACATCGTGTGCTGGCCCGGTTTGGTCATCGCACGCGGCGTCTTTACCGCCGTCCTTGGTTGCGGCGCCCGGCGGAGCGCTGAACACGTTCTCGCTCCCCTCGACCAGCAGAGGGTAGACCGGGTGCCGGTAACACTCTCCGGTGGACTTCGTCCTTTTCGCGTACAGCCGGTTGGTGACCCCGTACTCGATTTCGCTGGTGTCGGCCAATATGTCACGCTGGTCGAATCGAATGATCTGGCTGAAATTTTCGATGCCCGACTGGTAGCGATAAATCACATTTGGTTCAATGGTGTGCTTCACTACGTTGCCAAAGATTTTCCGATCGAAGATTCGCGACAGCGTCGGCGGCCGCACCTCCATGGAGGCGGAGAACGCATTGCGGTTGATGGGGCTGCTGATCGCCGTCCCGATGACCAGACCGGTACCCGGCTCGAGCCGCTGCGTATAGAACGTTTCGCGGAATCCGGCCTGCGGCCGAAATGTCCAGCCCCGCAGGAACGTCGGAAGAGCAACATACGGAGCCGCATCCAGACGCCCCACCTCAGGCGCGGTCTGGAAACCTATTTCGTGCCGCGACACACCCTCGGCCGCCGTATCGTAGGCATACACCAGCCGCGATCGGTTGAAGGGACGCTCCACCGAGGAGAACTCGAACGTCGGAATATGCGCGATGTCGATATAATCGCCCGGCGCCAGGCTCTCATAGTTCTGGTAGCGGGCAACCAGGAACCCGAAGCCGTAGCCGTTCCAGTCCTTGGTAACGAATCCGGTGGAGCGAACTTCGGAGAGGATCGCCTCAATATAGCTCAACGCGAACCGTATGCGGAACAGGTACGAGCTCAGGTAATCCACCGAGACCACGCCCAGAAATCCCTGCGGCAACTGCCAATATCCGTCCGCCTTGAATTCCCGGCCACCGGGGTTCTGGCCCACCACCGGAGGACCCTTGTCATCAATCACTCCGAAGTATTGCGCGTGAAAGCGGTAGCTGTAACCTATGTTGCGGTACTCGCCAAATTGCGCCGAGCCGATTTTCGAGTACAACGAAGCTCCGATGGTGGCATCGGAATTCCGATTGATCGCCCAGTAAAAGCCGTCGCCGAAAATGAAGCCTCGGATGTTCGACTGTCCGATCTCGGGGATCAGGAATCCACTCTTTCGCCCCAGGTTGTCCACCGGGTGCTCCACATAAGGGAAGTAGAAGACCGGGATGCCCTTGATTCGCAGGGTAGCGTGATGCATTTTGGCTTCGTCGCCCATCTCCACGATTGCGGTCTGGGACTGGAACTGCCACTTGGGATTGGGCAGTTGGCAGGAGGTGATGTAGCCGTGATTCACGCGATAGCGGTCAGGGCCCAGCTTGTCCACTACTTGTCCTGTAAAAAAGAACGGAGTCGAGGAGGTGAGAAACATCGTCTTGTTCTTCACCTTGACTCCCGTTGAACCGGTCACGTCATAAAACGTTCCCGTATCGCGGCTGACGTCGTAGGTGCAGTGCGTTCCCACCAGGTGTTCGTTGTGGGGACCGCCATCGAACACCACGTGTCCGCTGGCCGTGACCTGGCCCGTGGTCGAATCGTAGGTGGCCTCGTCCGCGTGCAGCACGTAGGTCCGGAACCGGATCTCCACGTGGCCACGGGCTTTGTAGATGTCCTGGTTCTTTTCCTGCTCATCGGCGCGAATCAAGACTTCGTTGTGCCCGAGTGCGACGTTGGTCGCTGGCCGCGGCGGCCCGCTTTCCTGATCGCCGCTCGCCTGAATCTGCTGCTGGATGATCTGCTCGGCCTGGCGGTCTTCTTCGGCGTTGTCGGTCACTACCTTCGGAACCGGTCCAGTCGGCGCCTGCTGCTTTCCAGGGCTGGCAGGAGGATTTTGCTGAGCACCCGCTTGCAGAGGATCGCCGTCATCCATAGCCGGATCCGATAATGCGGCCTGAACGGAAGCGCCTTGCGCTTGGTGTTGCATCTGCCCGCTTAGTCGCGCCGCCGGGAAAAACAGAGAACACGCCAGAGTCGCCGCGAAAAGATAGGAAGACCGGGAAATCATCAAGAGAGGCGCATTCCTTCGCCGGTACGACTGGATTAGTAGAACCTTGAAAATTAGCACGTCGAGCAGGAGCGAGCAAAGCTCCTGCCGGATATTCATCGCAATGGTCGTGGTACGTTCCGGGATCTTGTGCTTGGATGGCCGGGTTTTGCGCGGTGGAAGCATTCGCGCAAAACACAGCCCCGCATCCGGGGTCCCCGGCGAGCGCCGGTTTTGCGCTCACTGGGGTGGAGCAGGGGCGGCACAATATTAGCCCCGGGCGGAAGCCCGGGGTAAACCTGAGAAAATTGAACGAGTCCTTTCAGCCTGGATTATTCATGAGATTTCGCGCTTTGAAGGGGCACGGCTTCAGCCGTGCCGTAAAGCTGCTGTTATTATGTTGGCTTTAGCCACTGAGGGACTTCGGTCTTGAGACGAAGTGCGAGTTCCCTCTGGGGCTGAAGCCCACCACTCCGTCCTCGGGTAACGGCACGGCTGAAGCCGTGCCCTTTCAAAACCTGCCGTCTTCAGGTGCCGAAACAGGTGAATAATCCAGGCTTCAGGGACGGCACAGATTCTCACGCACACACGTCAAAGCCCGCTTCCGCTCCGCCAAGAACCAGGAGAACCCAGCTTGAAACGAACTGCAATATTGATTGCCGTGTTACTGGCCGCCTCCGCCGTCGGAAGCTGCAAATCGGTCAAGCTGGTGGCCAGCGAGAAGAACCCCACCTACTCCGGACAGCGCTTCCGCAAGGTGCTGGTGATCGGCATGAGCAACGACCCGGCCATCCGCTCCGACTTCGAGGACGCGATGGCCAACAAGCTCACCCGCGACGGAGTCGTGGCCATTCCCGGCCATTCCATCCTGCTGCGGCCGGAATCGGCCAACATGGACATGGACTACCTGAAGGCGCAGATTCGCGAGCACCATATCGAGGCAGTCCTGGTGTCGCGCCTGGTGAGGGTGGAGAAGGACGTCACCTACATTCCCGGCCACAGCTACACCGTTCCTTATCCCTATTACAACTCGTTCTACGGCTACTACCCCATGGCTTACCGGCAGGTCTATTCGCCGGATTATCTGCGCGAGGACACAACGGTGCGCATCGAGACCAACCTGTACGCCACCGCGACGCCCGAGGGCGAATTCGTCTGGACGGGCATCAGCGACTCCTTCAATCCAAGCTCCGCAAAGAAGGCCATCGACGCCGTGGTCAAAGTGGTGGTGAAGGAACTGGAGAAAGAGGCGATTTTCTGACGCGTACGACGCGTACTAAGACAAGGCAACAGCAGGTCGTTCGACTCGGAGCGGGAATTGTTCTCCCGCTCCTCGCTCAGGATGACAAAACAGAAAGTCGGCCTCGGTGTGAACTATGAAAAATAAATGCTGTCATCCCGACCGAGGACTTCAGTCCGAGTGGAGGGACCTGCTGCTCGGTTCGGGCTCGCGGCGGGATTTCGATCTCGCTTGACAGTGACCTCTTGGCTTAGAAGTCCTTCGTCTCCGGTTCGCTCGCCTTCGGCGACCGAACCTGAGCTCAGGATGCCAAATCAAAAAGCAGGTCCCTCCGCTCGGGCTGCCGCCCTCGGTTGGGATGACAGCAATACCGGGGCGTGTAACGAATCCGAGCGACGGACGAGCGACAAGCTGTTGAGTTCCATTTTGGCACTCGGATGCCACCTTCGTAAGCGCGGCGGTCGCATTTCGATTGCGAGCCAAGGTCCGCTGTGCACACTGGTTACATTGGGCTCAGTGTGCCCAATGGCGGTGCTCGATGATAGCTGAGGTAAGGCGGCCGGGCCAGGGTTCTTTGAAAGTCAGCATTCGGTCATGCTTTTCGCCATTTGCCCGGAGTGGCAGTATTGGTGGATTTTCTACACTATGGCAGTACTTTTCCCATCCCTTCTATCAAGCTAAGTCCAGTTGTGAAGATTTTAGGTATAACTTACTTCGGCTCAATATTTTACAGGAAATTTTATTGTAAACCAGTGATTCCAAAGAATAATGGCGGGGGAGGGGGGGTAGCACTTGTCAGTTATCAGTTGCCGGAAGGCGGTTGGAGCGGATAGATAAGTTCCATGGCTCATATAGATTACAGATAAATGATTTAAAATCAATACCTTACACATTAAGTATATTGTAAGTCACTGAAAACAAAGTGCCGTAGGGGGAGTACCCTAGCAGTTATCGGACATTGCTCTCCGTTCGTGCGAAATTTGGCATCGCAGAACGGCATGGCGCTGACGGTAGAATTGGGCGGCGCGATCGCGAGGTTGTTGTGAAAGCAGAATCCGCAAACCCCGTTACCACGAAGCGCAAGATGTTTGCGCGGCTCTCGATTGCTGCCGGGAACGCCCTGCAGGCTGGCGGAATTCTGGCTGCATGTTTGGCCTTGAGGGCGTCCCGGTTGACCGACTCGACCATGATGGCTGTTATCGCCATGGTGCTGGCATGGGTTTTGCTCTATTTCTCCTCGCACGCCATCGCGCACTGGTTCGTCGGAAGGATTGTCGGGATTCGTTTCCTGTTCTACACCGTCGGAGGGACGGGGAATCCGCAAGGCTGGCCGCCCGGAATTCGCTGGATCTTTGAGCATCTCCCGTTCCTCGGCGTGCAGACGGAGAAGCTCTCGATGCAAAACGTCAGTCCCGGAGCCAAGGCTGTGATGTGGTCGGCCGGCGTCAGCTCATCGGCCATCATTCCGGCCGCGGGTGCGTTCTGGGCGTGGCGCGCCGGCGTTCCCGGCAGCAAGTTGTTTCTTCTGTTTGCTCTGTTCTGGAGCTTGGGAACGCTGGCCAGCAACTGGAGAAGCCGAACCGGCGACTATGCCAAGGCGCGACGCGCTCTTGGACGATCCTGAATCGGTGGGGCATCCCGTTCTTCCGACCGCCCCGCTGGGCAGAGAATTCATGGGATGCCCGGAGTCTTAATGCAACAGTCCGTACATGTCCACTTCGTTTTCAGCTCCGAGAAAGACGAGTCCGTCCGCAATGGTCGGAGTGGTGAACTTAACGGCAAGTCCGGCGTTGTCGCGTGCCAAATTCTGTTTCGAGTTGTAGAGCTCATTGGCCAGGTTGGTTGCGTCGTAAGCACGCAAGACGGCCCTGCCTCCTCCGTAAGTGTCGCTCTCAATGATCCAGACGATCCCATTCGCGTTGCCGTTCGCGGACACCGACGGCGACGGTCCGGGATAGGTGAAGGATTCGGGCGATCTCGATGTGTAACCCAGGGAAAGGTTCTGCGCATTCGGGTCAAACGAGAATGCCTTCAGGAAGTCGTATTGGCCGCCGAAATAGACATTGTTGTTCCAGAATGCTGGAGCACCCCAGATTCCACCGATGGCATAAGGAAGGGTTTGCACGATCTGGCTGTCGTTGCCGGAATGAAAGTGACCCATGTTGTCCCGGCTCACGAGATCGATCGTGCCTTCCTTCCCAGCTTGCACCAGCAGATGCGGATATTTTGTGCCCGGCTGATCGGGAAGCAGGATTATGCCACCGGAACCAAGGTCAGTGTCGGCGTTGTCCAGACTTTGCTGGTCCCACGGAGTGAAATAATCCGCCACCGTGAACGTCTTGCTGGCACTGGACCAGGTCAGCCGAAGAATGCTGTCTCCATAATCGATTCCACCTTTGTCGACGTCGAAATAGCCGTTGCCGGTAGCGCCATAGATGGATCCGGCGGAATCGGCATTCAGGCCCGAGCCTCCACCCCAGTAGCCGCCTTCGTAGCCATTAGGCGTGTCAACCGTAACGCCGCTGGGAAGAAGGGTAGCTTTGTCAAAGGCCATGATCCAACCATGGTAGTTGCCGAGATCGCAGTGCGAGGCGAACGCAATAAAAATCGCCCCGTTCTGAATCATCAACCCCGGCCGTTGTGCCTGCACCAAAGGATCAAAAGTGAGCACGCCGTTGACCGAGCCCGAGCCCGTGCCCTTAGCTGTAGCACTGATGCGCTGCGGCGCAACTTTATCGAGTCCGGTGGTTATGTCGAGCGCGTGCAGGGTCTGGTAGAAGGTCGTCGTCTGTGTCTGTGAGTTGTATTCTTTCGTCTTCGCCACCATGTATATGGTGCCGGTAGAAGTGTCGATGGCCGGAGTTCCGGTAATCCCGATTTCGGGAGTGAGGTCACCACAACCAACGTCGTTGGACGAAACGGTGCTAATGGTGATGTTCCCGCTCGATGCGAGGAAGTTGGTCTGCCAAATCTGCTGTCCGCTGTTTGCGTCGAATGCATAGACCTGGTCGTGCTCGGTGGCTACGAAAACCAGGTTGTGGACGGAGCCATTGATAGTGACACCCGGCAGATAGAGAGGTTGGGCATACACATACCCTTGCACGGCAAAGACGGAGCGCTTGCCAAAGGCCTGCACATTCACATTCGCTGTCGTGAGGGCAGTCTCGTTGGTGTTCGCGCCGGAACGGTAGTTGTCATTGTGATAGGTAGCGACCGCGTTCAATACGTTAAGCGTGTAGTTGAAGGTTTGCTGTTGCGGGGGCTGCGAAGAATCCGTTACCAGCACCCCAAACGCAAACGCGCCTACGGCCATGGGAACTCCGGTGATATCACCGGACTGGTCCATGCCAAGTCCTGGCGGAAGAGAGCCGGATGTGAGTTGATAGGTGTAAGGCGGCGTGCCGAACGACGACTGCAGAGTGAATGCATAGGGCTGCTGGAAATACGCGTCGCTCGGACCCTGACCTCCTGCCTGAGTTACGGTCAGCGTAATCGTTGTACTTCGTTGCACGCCTCCGCCGTTGCCGGTCACGGTGATGGGATACGTTCCCACGGGAGTGCTGCCGCCGACGTTTATGGTCACCGTCGAGGTGCCCGCACCTGGCGCGGGAATTGGATTCGGACTGAAACTAACCGTGGTGCCGGAAGGTTCTCCCGCAGCCGATAGAGTGATCGAACTGTTGAATCCACCACTGATGGTGGTGGTGATCGTCGATGTTCCCTGGCTGCCTTGCGCGACACTGAGAGAAGCAGGCGAGGCGGAAATCGCGAAGTTAGGCGCAGTTGATGTCTGCGTTACGCCCAGGAAGGCGATCGGGGTGACGTCGCCCGAGCTCTTGCTCGTTCCCACTACCACCGTCAGTCGACTCCCCGTCAGCGTCACCTGCTGGCTGACGTTGCTCGCGGGCCACGCTGCCGCCGACCAGTTGTTCCCCTCAGCATCCCAGAAATAGCCGAGGTTAGTCGGTCCCTTGGCTACGGTAGCCAGTACCGTACTGCCGTCCAGGAACTGGACCTGACACTGCGTCCAACATTGCTCGTAGGCGGCATCGCCCATGGCCAGCGACAAGTTGTAGGTACCAGGTGATGGCAGATCCACGTTAAACGTCGCCGGCGCACCGTTGTTGACAAAATTTATCCCCGCCAGCCGCGGATCCAGCCCCGCATTGCGATCCCGGCCTTGCACCAAGGAGGTTTTCACCCAACCATACGTTGTCCCGCCCCCTTTGGTTGGATAGGCCGTCGTGGATAGCACGTAGGTGTCGCCCGGAGGATCGGTTACGAAGCCTGCGGTGTGCCGGAAGTCAAATCCCTGCTGCCAACCGCCGGCCCCGCTTACGGTGAGGGTGACGGTGGTGCTCTGCTGCACGCCTCCGCCATTGCCGGTCACCGTGATGGGATAGGTTCCCACGGGAGTGCTGCCGCCGACGTTTATGGTCATCGTCGAGGTGCCCGCACCCGGCGCCGGAATTGGATCTGGACTGAAACTAACCGTGGTGCCGGAAGGCACTCCCGATGCCGACAGAGTGATTGAGTTGTTGAAGCCGCCACTAATGGCAGTGGTAATTGTAGAGGTTCCCTGGTTGCCCGGCGCGATACTGAGAGAAGCCGGCGAAGCGGAAATCGTGAAATTAGGCGTACCGGATACCTGCGTTACGCCCAGAAACGCGATCGGGGTGACATCTCCGGTACTATGGCTCGTCCCCACAACCATCGTCAGTCGCGTACCCGTCAACGTCACCTGTTGGCTGACGTTGCTCGCGGGCCAAGCCGCTGCTGACCAGTTCTTCCCCGTCGCGTCGTAAAAGTAGGCTTGGTTGATAACTCCCGTGGTCACCGTAGCCAGCACCGTACTGCCATCCAGAAACTGGATTTGGCACTGTGCCCAACATTGCCCATAGCCAGCATCGCCCATAGCCAACGACAGGTTGTAGGTACCCGCTGAGGGCAGATCCACATAAAACGTCGCTGGCGACCCGTTGTTGGAGAAGTTGATCCCAGCCAGCCGCGGGTCCAGCCCCGCATTGCGATCCCGGCCTCCTGTCGGCGCCTTCAGCCAGCCGAAGGTTACCCCACCGACCATGGTCGGATAGAGCGTGGTGTTGAGCACGTAGGTCGACCCCGGCGGATCGGTAACAAAATTCTGCGTGCCGCGAAAGTCAAATCCCTGTTGCCACTGGGCGACAGCTTGCAGACTTGTAATCAGTAATAAAATGCCCGCGCAGAAAAGGAATGCATGCCTGCTGGAGAACCGGGATTTCATGCTTTGCCCCCGCTTTCGAAGGAATTGCGGCGAATCCGCCTCGCTTGGCACGAAACTCGCACGAGAGAATGGCACTATATGGCAGAAGGCCAAATAGTTTCAATAAAACTAAGATGCCATTCTAAACTCTAGTAACCAACGTCCTAAGTTACCCAACTCGGTCAGGGGCGGTGAGGTCCACGCGGGGTGATGGTAAAACCTCACTCGCGATAAACGGCCGTATTTGCGATCATGTGAGGGTAGGGGAGCTCATTGAATACCGCAAGCCGCGCAGCCTTCAGCGAGTGTTTGTGGATCAAATTGATTCTGCTATGTTTCGTTCTGCTTCGTGGCGGCTTGTGGGCAGACTCCGATATTGCTCGCTTGTCCGGGAAGGTCCTCGATCCGCAGAGTGCTCCCGTCGCTGGGGCGCGAGTCCAGCTCGTGAACGCCGCGGGGACGGTGATTCGCGAAATCAAGAGCGACGGCCAGGGAAATTTTGTTCTTACCGGCATCGATCCGGGCGAATACCAGATAACCGCTCAGGGGCCGTCGTTTGTTACGGTGATCGTGAATGTTTCCCTGGCGGCTGGGCAGCGGAACAGCGTCACAGTGCAGTTCCAGCAACTGGTCTCATTGGCGCAATCAGTCACTGTGGTGGAATCGTCGCCGTCAGCGCTGACGCCCGACCCCGCCCAGACCATCGTGATCCATGACCAGGTGCTGGACGCCAATCCGGGCCGGCCGGGAGCGCCCATCTCGATCCCTGGACTTCCCATCGAGACGGCATCGGGAGGAATCAAGGCCCCGCAATACTTCGCGCCGGGAGTTGCTGGCGACCATGGCGAACCGATCGCGCAGTACTTTCAGATTGCCGACTTTCTCTACCCAAACAATCTTCCCGCAAACGCTCACGGCAACGGCTATGCCGATCCAAACTTTCTGATTCCGCCGATGATTGAAGGTGTGACTGTGAATGGCGGCGCGTTCAACGTTCGGCAAGGCAACAACTCTGTGGATCTCGCTGCGTCGTACATCCCGAGACAACGGGTCACGAGTTTCATGCAACTCACGGGAGACTATCGCGATGCCGATCTGATGGCAGGCTGGGGCCCGGGCAATCCGCAGACTAATGCCTGGATTGCAATGGAGGCGTCGTTCGGCAATGGCTTTCTGGAGCGCCTGGAGCATCGGCAGCAGTACAAGCTGAACGGATTGCGCGCGTTCAATTTGGGACGCCATACGCTGACTCTCTTCGGCATCGGTTACTACGGGTTCTCCTATGTTCCTGGTTTGATTCCGATCAACGTACCGGTTCCGGGCGATACGATTGACAACCGGCAACTGGACCGTACGCACACGGTAATCCTGGTGGCCACCGACAACTGGAAGCTCAGCCAGCAGAGACAGCTATCCTTCTCGGGATTCATTCGCAACTACGCTCTCACCCTGCGATCTAATTTCGGCGACGGCTTAATTCAGCAAAGTGAGACGCGAAACATTTTTGGCGGCGAGACGACCTACATACAGAGCGTCCGTCCCTGGCTTTCTTTCCTGGCTGGGGTTGACCTTCGACGCGACGCACCGCGCAACCTGGACTTGAAGTCAGTGGATGAGCAGGGAGTTTTCCAGCCGGTGACGAGCAATAACCTGACTCTCTCCTTCGTGGAACCGTTCGTTTCGTTGGACGGCATTTTCGGCAAGTATCTCCACTATGACCTAGGTGTGCGTCAGGAAGAAGTGTGGATGAACAACGAGGACTTAATCAATCCACAGAACTCGTTCGACAAGCTGGCTACGCTGACCCTGCCGAAAGGGACGCTTACTTTGCTTCCGTCAGATCGCTGGTATCTGCCAACCGTGGCCTTCAGCTTCGGAGAAGCGTTTCACACCGAAGATCCGCGAATCGGGAACGGCACTGGACAGCCCAATCTGCTGGCACAATCGCGTGCGTATCAACTGGTGCTATCCAAGGTAATCAAGCAGACGCAGCTCTACGTCACGCTAAGACGAGTGTCGAACTCGCAGGAATTGGCGAAGATTGATCCTGACACTGGCTTGCAGGAGATTGTTGGCCCTTCGCTCAACAAAGTGCTGTCCGTTTCGCTGCAAAGGAATTTCGCCCATGGCAGCGTCTACATCTCTTATGCGCAGGCAGATGCCCGGGACCGGGAGACGGGTGAAACCATCCCGGAGGCCCCGCGGATGATCTGGGATGCCGTCGCGTCCGAAACCAACCTGCCATTTCATTTGCAGGTTCGTGGCGAATTTGAGTTCGTGAAAGCCAAGCCTCTCGGCGATGGCTTTGTCGGCGTGCCGGTGACGGAGTTTCGCGGTGCTGTGCTTCGGCCGTTCCTCGAGAATCGGATGTCCATCGCCGCCAACTTCCTGGTTGCCAGCGGTTACACCGGGCAGACAACCGAAGTGCTTGCGCTCCCCACAGATCCCTTTCCTTTTGAGCGCGTCGTGGGAGTCCCGCTGAAATCGTACGTCAGCCTGAGCTGGACCTATTACTTCAAAGGGAAGTAGCGAGTGGCGGGTAGGATAAAAACTCTTGCAATCTGAAGAGGCTTTCATAATACTGTGGCCTCTGTTGGTACTGAAGAAGCGGCAAGACCTGGAGGATTACGTTTGAAGCGTCTGTGTCTTTCCATGTGCCTGTTCTTTGCGCTCGGGCTGGCCGAGGCGCAAGCACCCTCTCACTCCGGCAAGGTCCCGATAGCGCCGTCGCTTTCCGAAGGCGTGCAGTCGGATGCGCCAAAGTCCACGGGCAAGAAGGAAGAAGCCGACGCGTTGAACGCCTGCGCACAGGCAGCGCTGAGGGGCTTTCGAAAGATCGCCTCAACGCGCGACCAGCGTTTTGAAGGAAAAGTGACTGAAGCGACCGCCTTGTGCCGCGGAGGCCATCAAGCTCTTCTGTTTCGTGATACGCCGTGGGTGGATTGGTCACATTATTGGGGCACGGGCGATATGACTTCGCTGCCTTCGGGATTCATTAACAATGCTTTGCCCGCTCAACGAGGAGTTGCCGGAGCATTGCTGGATCTTGAATACCAGCGGATTGAGTTGATCAAGTTCAACCTGTTCGACAATAGCGGCACCTATCCGAATTTTGTCAGCGGCCGTGACGGCGTGGGTGGACCGGCGCTCAAGACCTGGCCGGAGATGCGGCTTTCCCAGGAAAATCCGCACTATAACGAGGTCGGCGGAGCCGGGCAGCAGGTGTGCAAAGGCGATCTGATCCGCTGGCGCACCGTGGACGGAACCTGCAACGACATTCTGAATCCCTTGATGGGTTCGACGGGAACGCTGTTCGCGCGCAATGTCGAGTTTGAAGCTTCCTTCCCGGAGATGGGTCTGAACGAATTGGCGCGCAACCGGCATGGCGATCGACTTTCCCTTCTCAAACCCGATCCGCAAGTTGTCAGTCGGAAGTTGTTTACGCGGGTTCAATCCGATCCGAAGGCTTGCGCGAATGGCTATGGCCTCCCGGATGACTCGCCCCTGGCAAACTGTGACTACCTGAAAGCGCCATTCTTCAACGTGCTCGCGGCATACTGGATCCAGTTCATGACCCATGACTGGTTCTCACACCTGGAGGAAGGACATAACGCGCCTGAGTACATGAAGGTTGGCTGCGAAAGCCAGTTGGTGAACGGCGTTGAGAAACCGCTCACACCCGCAGACGTTGCGCAGCTCGGATGCCGGCCAGACGACCGGATCGACAAGGGGTACGTCGCGCAGGACTTGCCGCCGGGCACGTTTAAGCAGGGAGATCGCACCTACCTGACCCGTGCTCCGAAGACGCATGCCAACACCAACACGGCGTGGTGGGATGCTTCCCAACTCTACGGATTCGACGACCGTTCGCGCCAGCGGGTTAAACGCGATCCCAAGGACCGGGCGCGTTTATTGATGGAGCCGGTTGAAGGACACGACAGTCTGGGTCTCCTGCCTGTGTTAACAGCAGCTGACCCGATCAATCCGGAATGGATTGGTCAGGAAGCAACGGGATTCCCCGATAACTGGACCGTGGGCCTGAGCTTTCTCCACAACCTGTTTGCACGGGAACATAACTCGTTTGTCGCGGAATTTGAGCGCGTAGCCGCGCAGACGCCCAATGCGGATTGCGGGCTGCGCAATCCTGCGAATCCAAAGCAGGTGATCCGATACAAAGATGTGACGCCGGATGAGCTTTTCGAAGTGGCGCGCCTGGTGGTCGCTGCCGAAATCGCAAAGATCCACACCACGGAATGGACGCCGCAACTTCTTTATGACGAACCGCTGTACAAGGGAATGAACGCCAACTGGAATGGACTTCTGGGAGAGGGCGGCGGCGAGGTTTCAACGGTGCTGAACGACATCGTGGTGAATAACTTCGGAAAATCGAAGGACGTCGCCAAAGCGTCGCAATGGTATTCGGTGTTTGCGTCGGGCCCGGGAATTTTTGGTCTTGGCAGTAAAGTGCCGGGCTACGACATGTCCGACCCTAAGTACACCAACGGCGGCGTGAACCATTTTGGATCGCCGTTTAACTTCCCGGAGGAATTTGTATCGGTGTACCGTCTGCACCCGTTGGTGCCGGATTTGCTCGAGTATCGGGAACTCGATAAAGACCCCAACAAAATTGCGAAAAAAGTCCCGGTGGTCGAGACATTTCAAGGGAAAGCAACGCCTTTCATGCGCTCGATGGGTATGGCGAACTGGGGTCTGACGTTCGGCCGCCAGCGACTGGGCCTGCTGGAACTGAACAACGCGCCCATGTTTCTGCAGAACCTGAAAATTGGTCGCCTGGACAGCCCAACGCAGAAAATTGACGTCGTCGCCCTCGACATTATTCGTGATCGTGAGCGCGGGGTGCCGCGCTTCAACGAATTTCGCCGGCAGTACGGCCTCCGTCAACTGACGAGCTTCGATGACTTCATGGACCGCTCGCTCCCGCCGGATTCGGATGAGCACCTGCGACAACTGGAAGTGGTGAAGACGATGCGCGAGGTCTATGGGCAGCATGTGTGTGACCCGTCGAAAGTGATTACGGACGCGCAGCGCAACGCGGACGGGACGCCAATCAACGACTGCCTCGGACATCCGGCGGGGACGCTGGTGGATAACATTGAGGACGTGGATACGGTGGTGGGCTACCTGGCGGAATTCACCCGCCCGCATGGCTACGCGATCTCGGAGACGCAATTCGTGGTGTTCATCCTCAATGCGTCACGCCGGCTATTCAGCGACCGCTTTTTCACCTCTTCCTTCCGGCCCGAGTTCTACACGACGCTGGGAGTCAACTGGGTGATGAATAATGGGCCGGGGCCGGAAGTAATGGAGAAAGGCACGCCGAACGGCCATAAGCAGCCAGTGCTCCCTCTGAAGCGTGTGTTACTGCGGAACATACCCGAACTGCAGGGGGAACTCAGCAATGTGGTGAACTCGTTTGATCCGTGGGCTCGAAATCGTGGCCAGTACTACAGTCTGGACTGGACGCCGAGGCCGGGTGCCGAGTCCGATGTCTCGTTTCAAAAACCGAAGCCGTAGACGGGTGCGGAGGGCGTTTTGGCGAACGCTGCGGCTGAGTTCAACCCTCCGTCCTGCGTAGCGCAATCGACGGAGCGATGAATCCGAACTCGCGGTCGATGACGGAGGCGACGGCCAGCGCGACCTCGTCTTCGAATGGGCGCGCGATGATCTGGACTCCGATCGGCAGTCCCTCCGGCGAACGACCGACTGGTACTGCTGCTGCCGGAGCGGCCAGCAGATTAAACCATTGCGTGTAGCGCATCACGTCCAGATACTTAACTTCCTGCCCATCCACTATCCATTTTCGTTCCCCGTGCCGAAATGCGGGGATCGAGCACACCGGGGTGAGCAGGACAGGGAACTCCTGCATCTGCTCCAGCAACTTACCGCGAATCATGTCGCACTCGGCCCAGGCGTTCAACAGCTCGTTCGCCGTGAGCGGTGGTTCCGAATGCGCGATTTGCAGGAACTCCAGCAAGATGGGACTCAATTCCTGTTCGTGACCGTTTACGAGCGAATCAACAAACATTGCGCCGCAGCGGACAAAGAATGTCCACCAGAGTTTTCGCGCTTGCTCCAATGCTTTAGGCCGAAACGGTCGCACGTCGAAGCCCTGTTTCCGCAGAGCTCGCACTGCAACTTTCACGGCCTGCCTAGTTTCCGGCGTGACTGGCGTCAGGTCGTCATCCTCAAAAAAGCCCACGCGCAACCGCTTCGCATCAGCCAGCGACATCTCACGTTGTGGGATAGGAGGGCTGACGGGATCGGTTCGGTCCTGTCCGGACAGCGCTTGGAAAAGCAAGGCAACGTCGTCGAGAGTGCGCGCCATCGGTCCAATCGCGCCCAGAATTGAAAACGGGCCAACACAGCTTGGCAGGTGGCCGTTACCGGGGATTCGGCCTGGCGTGGGCTTCAACGAGCAGATGCCGGTGAAGTGGGCGGGTATGCGAACCGAGCCTCCGCTGTCGCTACCGAGACCGCCCGCAGATAACCCCGCCGCGATAGCAGCCGACTCACCGCCGCTCGATCCGCCCGGCGTGTAGTCGAGGTTCCAAGGGTTGTTGGTACGACCGTAGAGCCTGTTATCAGCCTCGTACGCCATCAGAAATTCTGGAGTGTTGGTGGTACCAAGGATGATCGCACCCGCATTGCGCAGCCGCGAAACCACGGTTGCGTCTTCCGTAGGCACATTGCCTCTGTTGATGACGCTGCCAATTTCGCAGCGATAGCCTGCGGCAGAAATCGACGCTTTTACCGTGACTGGTAACCCGAACAGCGGACCGCGCGGCCGCTTCGAGCGCTCCGCCGCGAGCGTTTGTTCGCGCACGCGCTCGGGGTCAAAATCGATGAGTGCATTGAGGCGAGGATTGAGCCGTTCAATCTCGTCAATGTGCTCGTTGGCAAGTTCCAGAGGTGAGATTCTTGACTCGCGAAGCAAGGCCAGCAGCTCGACAGCAGACTGCTGTGTGACGGGCTTCATTGCGTTCCTTTACGGCTGGACGCCGCCGTGGAAGCGGCACGGGCCGACATTGCTCCGTATGGCCGCTGCTGCACAATGCCTTCACCTTCGCGGACCGTGATCGTCTGCCCAGCTGCGACTTTCGCCAGATGATCGACCTTTCCGCTCGGCCATCGCAGTTCGATGTCGTCCACCTGCTGGCGCTCTCCCAGTCCGAAAGTCAACACCAGTTCACTTGCGGAGAGATAACCGGAGCCACTGCGCAGCGTGAGTGACTGCTTTTCGCCGCCTGCGTTCACGGCCACGGCCGTGCCGATGCCATCGCGATTAGAGCGCGTTCCCACCAGTTTGATGCGCAGACTATGGTTAGTTACTCCGGTGTTGCGAAACAGCACGGCCGGCCCCCCGTTAGTCGTCAGCAGCACGTCGAGGTCTCCATCGTTGTCGATGTCGGCGTAGGCGGCTGACCGGCCGACGCGCGGAACCGCGAGGTCAGGGCCGACTGAGCTGGTAGTCTCCTCAAACTTGCCACCACCCTGATTGTGAAAAAGGTGGGGGGACTGCGCATACTTCACGCGCTTCTGAATACGTTCGATCCCGTCCTCGATATGACCATTGGCAACGAAAATGTCCAACCATCCGTCGAGATCGTAGTCGAAGAAAAAGCAAGCGAAACCGAGCGTGAGCAGGCTTTTTCGGCCAACCTCCGAACGCGGCGCCTCGTCGACGAAGAGGCCGTTTCCTTCATTGTGATACAAGGCCATCATCTGGTTGGAAAAGTTTCCGATAATGATGCTCGGCTTTCCCGAGCGATCGTAATCCGCCGCGTCGACTCCCATGCCTGCGCGTGCCACGCCATCCTCGCTGAAAGCAATCCCGGCGGAGACCGCGGACTCGGTGAAGGTTCCCTTGCCGGTGTTGACGTAGAGCTTGTTCGGTTGGGTGTCGTTCGCCACAACTAAGTCAGGCCACCCGTCTCCATTTACGTCGAGCACCGCCAGCCCGAGCGATTTGGAGGTGTTATCAAGCAGTCCAGCCTTGGCGGTTGCGTCCTCGAATTTGCCATTGCCGAGATTGTGCCACAAGCGAAGCGAAGCGCCCTTATACGACTCGGGCGTGCAGTACGACTTGGTTCTGCCATCGAGTGTGCAGTAGATATCGCCCTGCGGTGTCCATTGCACGTAGTTCGCGACCACCAGGTCCAGCTTGCCATCGCGGTCGTAATCCACCCACGCCGCGCTGGTGCTGAATTCATTCGGACCCCACAAACCCGCGGCGTGCGTCACATCGGTGAATGTGCCGTTTCCGTTGTTGTGAAACAGATGGCTTTGGCCGAGGGCAGTGATGAAAATGTCATCGAAGCCGTCGTTGTCGTAATCTCCCACCGCGACCCCAAGACCGTACATGCTGACCGCGAGGCCCGCCTTCGCCGTCACATCGGTAAATGTCCCGTTGCGGTTGTTGTGGTAGAGCTTCAGCGTTGATTGTCGCCCAGACGAATTCCAATCTTCGCCGTTTACCAGGAGAATGTCGGGATAGCCGTCATTGTCATAGTCGATGAAGGCGCATCCCGGGCCCATCGTTTCGGGTAGCCACTTTTTTCCGGCAGCACCGTTGTTGTGGACGAAGTTGATGCCAGCTTGCTTGGTGATGTCGCGGAAGCGCACCTGTGCGCTAACGGCGCACACAAATGCAGCGCAAATCAGAAGCGAAGCGAGGAAGGCGCGTCTTATGTAAGTCATGGAATCTTTCATTGGCCCTGGTTTACAGTGTTTAAGTTGTGCGTGGCAGCTGCAATCGGCTTGGTTGGACCAAGGGGCGCTGAGACGTGTTCGTGGACCGCCTGGCGTTCGTTGTTGTCCTCGGGATGCAGCCGGCGATATGGGCCGGTGATGGTTTGCGCAGATTCGTCCGCCTTGAAGCGCAGGTACCGCTTCTGATACTCGTCGGCCTGTTGGAGGCCCAGCCCCTTGTAGCAAAGCATCATGTTGTAGTTGGCTTGCAGGTCCTCGGGATCGACGGCCAGGGCCTCGCGCAATTGCGCGATCGCGTCGTTGTATTTGTGTTGCAGGAAGAGAATGCGGCCCATTTCGTTGCGCACCACGCGGTCCCTGGGGTACTGCGCCGCGGCCTTCTGCAAATGCTGCAGAGCGCCGTCGTAATCGCCGTCGTTGCGCAGGACGCGTGCATAGAAGAAGTTCGTGCGCGCGAGATCAGGATTCAATGACAGTGCACGCTGCAACACCACCCGGGCGCGTTCCATGTCGCCTTCCTGCACGGCCACCCGGCCAAGGTTCACCCATCCATCAGGATTCGACGGGTCCGCCTCGGTGACATGCTGGAACGCCGCCGCTGCACTCTTCAGGTCGCCCTGCAGGAACAAGCCGATGCCATAGTCGTTCCAGCGCTGCCACTCGGCTTTCTCGGTCACGACCTTGGGAGCCTCAGCCGGAGCGCCTTTGGGAAGAACTCGCAGAACGACCGTGTCTTCAGCGAGTGCGACGGTGGGCAGATCGGGTACTTGTTTCACCTTGCCCGAAACTTTCGAGGCGTCGCCATCAAATGCAAACTGACGGTCGTCATACGACCGTGTTGTCTGCGGGGCGCTCGCGTCCTGCTGCGATTGTCCGCTATACGCAAAGTGCGTGTTCCACCAGGAGAACTTGCGGTAACACAGGCGCGCCTTAAGGGTGATCTTGTCCCCCGCGTTCGGCGGGACTTTCAGCCGGTAGTGGATCGTGTCGGCGGCGCCCGGCGGAATGAGGCGAACGTACACCACGGCGCGCGTTGCCCATGCATTGCGCTTGTTGATCGGGTTGCCGTGCCCGTCCACTTGCAGCGACCGGTAGAAGTGTGCACCGGGATCGACCGGACCTTTGCCGTCGTCGCCGGCTTTGCCGCTCCAGAAAAGTGTTTGGCCTTTGTCGTCGAGCGCTTTCAACTCGACCCACGTGTCATAGGCATCGACGGTCCCGCCCGGGAAGAAGTGACCGACCTTGCGCGTGCGCACCACGACATCCACGCGAACACTATCGCCTCGGCGAACCGCTGGATTGACTTTGTTCAGCGGAGCCGTCACCGGTGTCGCCGATCCGGTGGCCTCGCCGGTGGTCGGCATCTCAGCCTCTTCGCCGACGGCGAAGGTCGTCTGCAGCTCAGGATGCTGTGCTCCAACCGCGCCCTCCTTCGGCGCTGCCGTCGACAGTGCAAAAATATCAATCGAAACGATGCCGGCCTTCAGGAACTTCTGCTCCAGTTCCATCTGGTGCTGGTCTTGATTGGCAAACGGGAGCGCCGTATTCGCGCCGGGGAACGCATGCGAGTGCACCTTGCCATCGATGTTCCCGAGGTCAGCTGAATCCGTAAGCGGCATGTGGCAATCCTGGCAGCCTTGCGGTTTCGGCGGATAATAGAACGAGCGCGCACCCAATCCGGACACTCCGCTAGCCTGCCAATTGTCGTACTCGTTGAATCCACGGAACCAGCGATAGTTATTCACCGGCACGTCGAGATGCACCTTGTGGCATGAAGAGCAGAACTCCGGCGCTTGCGCCCGCATGAAAGGCTTGAGGAACACGCGGCGATGGGGTTCGGGATTCAGCTTGACGCTGAAATCATGCAGCCAGCGAATCACGGGATTCTTGCTGGCGGCAAGCTCGTGCATCTCGGGATAGTCGAGCGTGAAATCGCCCTGGCCCATGGTGCTCTTCACCTGGGTAATGGAGTGGCACATCATGCAACCGAGGCCGGCCTGGGTTTCGGGACGATCCATGATCTGCTTAATGGGCGTATCCATCATGCCGCTGTAAAGCAGCGCTGGATCATGACAGCCTGCGCACCATCTGGAAGGACGCGTCCCCTCGACCTCCTGCATGTACTCGATGCTCTTGCGATACCACTGATTGTTGAACGAAGAAAAGTGATGCATCGAACCCTGCCATTGTTTGAAAATGTCCTGATGGCAGCGCTCACAAGCGTCGGACTCCATGAAGTATTTCGAGGGAATCTTGCGATGTCCTGCAACCTGCGCGGAACTGGGGAAGAAAGGCCCCTGCGCACCGTCGCCTTCGTTGTCCATGGAGAATGGCGCAGTGGAAGGATTCTTGATGGCGAATCGTTTGCTCCACGTGCCGCGTGCAGAAGCCGCACCCACCACAAGAATGACGGCAACCACTAGTACGCCCGCGATTGCGCCCCACGGATTGTGTGCCGGCGCCCGGCGACGGCTGAAGGACCACGCAGCCAGCAAGAGCACGGCAATCGCGCTAACGGCAATGTGCGCATACATCAACCTCCAGTGTGAGCGCGATGTGCCCGTGTAGATGAGAGCCAGACCAAGGGCCGAGCCAACGGCGAGAATCAACGAGCCCAGCTTTACCAATGCAGGCTCCCGAAGCAGGCGCGGCAGCAAAATCAACCCCGCGACGCAGAACATCACTCCGAGCCCGACATGAAAAAGCACCGCCGCGGCATAAAACAGATTGGGCGCTGGCCAGGCGTAGAGGTATACGGCCGAGATGGTTAGTGCAGCAATCGAGAGCTGGGCAAATTTCTTTATCATCGTTGCTCTCCCAACGCCTGGGACTGACTGCCCTCGGCTGCAGGCGGCAGTGCCCGTCCCGGCGTCAAAGGTTCGGGATCGATCGTTCGCGGCCCATACTGGAAGTTGTATCGCCGTGCGCTGATCGATCCGCGTTGTGACCGGTCATTCCACTCGAGACGATAGGCGGTCGCTGCGTTATCGTTGGGATAATGCTGCGCCGCCGGATAGGGATACGCGGTCATCGCATGAAACGGCATTTCGGCTACCGTGAACGGGACCGCTTCGTAGAAGTCCATGTCCTTTACGAATCCATTGGCGTAGAAGAAATAATCGCGAGTCCATCCGGCAGGAAGCGCCGGCAGGGGAGCGTCACTGAATTCGGCGTCGATGTCCTCGCCTGTGCCGAAGACCACGAATTGATCGTCGACATTCTCTAGAAGGGAAGTGACGTCTCCGTAGCGGGTGTAGCTTCCACGAAATTGTGAGAACGGCCCGGTCGTGCTGGCGCGATCGTAGTAATAGGTGAGATCTCCGGGCGTCGCTCCCTCGACTTGCTGCGGGTAACCGCGAAACCCCAGCGTCGCCGACGCCAGCGGCAGCTCCGTTGTCCGGATCCGGGTTGGCTGCTCAGGTCCGTTGTCCACTAGTATCTGGTCCCAGTAGATCTGCAGATTGGTGGTAATGCGAATGCGCCGCGCCTGTGGTGGCAGCTTGCCCGTGAGATCGACGGTGATGGTTCGTGGCAAGCCGGCGGGAAATCCCATGTCATCGACTACGCGCTTCCACGAGCCGTCCGGCATTTGCGCCTCGATGTACGGCGAGACTGGTTGCAGTCCGGCCTGCCAGGCGGCGTACATCGAAGTGGCGCTGAAGTACTCGATGAATCCGTGCAGGAAGAGCCGCAGCGGATTCCGAGGTGTCCACGTGCCCAGATCAAGCGTCAGTGAGTGCATGTTGGCAAAGCCCGCAAACGGCAGATTGGCGAAGTCGCGAACGTACTTGTGGTCCCGAGTGCTAAGCAGCGCGAGAGCATCGCGACCTTTGTCGTCCCATGCTCCCGCAGGCGGGCGTGGTGCTGATGTGAGAACAGGAGCGCCCGAGGCGAACGGCGGATCATCCAGGAAACGCTCGTCGGGATAGACGTCGGTCCCGCTGGGATGATCGACGGCGATCATCCGAAGCTGATCAATGAAGTTGACCTCCTCCATCGGCTCGCCAAATCGCACACTGAAGTAACCATCGCGGGCTTTGAGCTGCGAGCCGTTAATCTTGATCCACTCATCGGGATCGGCGGTGTTCTTCGCCGTCGGAGATATCCAGTGCCCCACGACTGCGGCGCCGATCACGTCCGAGATGAATTCGTACTTGTGTCCGTTCCAAACGAACAGCGTGGGACATGAGCTGCCGCGCCGATCGATCTCGGTGAAAGTGACAGGCTTGTTGGCAGCAACCTCGATTTCGTCCTGTAGAACTCCGGTCGGCCAGAGCATCCGCACAACGTCGGCGTGGTCGGAGGGTCCCAAGCCTGCAAGGATTTCCGGAAGACCTTGGCTCATGTATCCAGCGGCGCCGGGAATCTCCCACTTCTGCCAGAGTGTGCCGGCGAACACTTCCACTTTCGTCCCCAATCCTGTCTTGTTGTCAGCCAGTCCTTTGAAGTCAATGCGCAGCGCGTGATTACGATTGCCGCCGTCGTTTCGCAGAATGAGCGGGTCTGCGCCAAGCTGTGAAACGATGAGATCAGAATCGTTATCGCCATCGACGTCAGCGGCAATCACCGACCGCGGAGCAAGCAGCTTGAGCTTGTCCAGCCCAAGTTTGGCGCTGACATCCTCGAAGCCCTGATCGCCGGTGTTGCGCAGCACGCGCAGCTCAGGACCACGCGCGGTTTCCAGGATTACCGCGAGATCAATCCAGCCGTCATTGTCGAAGTCGATTGCGGTTAGACCCCAGCCGCGGGTTGCATCAGCGATGGGAAGCGGCACGCGCTCGAAGCGTTTGCCTTCGACATTACGCCACAGCGACACGCCCGGCGCGCCTGCATGGGTGACCGCAACGTCCATCCAACCGTCTTTGTTGAAGTCGAAGACATAAACGCCAAGCGTAGGTGGAAGACCCGCAATGTCATACAACGGAGAAGCTTTGAAGCGACCTTCGCGCGGGTTGAGGTAAAGCATTGGCGCATTACCCGAACCGGTAACGATGAGATCGACGGCACGGTCGTTGTTGATGTCGGAGAGCACAGCGCCCGTAGTAGCACCGTCGCCGCCCAGGCCCGTTTCCGATGTCCAGTTGGTGAATGTCCCATTGCCGTTGTTGCGCCAGAGCACATTGCTACTCGACGGCTGCGCCGCGCCCGGCTGGCCGGTGACAAACAGATCGAGATCTCCGTCGTGATCGAAATCAACAAACGTCAAGCCGGCCGGACGATTGACCGGCACAATGCCGGTGGCCTTGGTTACATCGGTGAACTTGCCAGTCCCGAGATTGCGAAACAGCAGGACGCGGTCACTGAGTGCCACGGCCAGATCGTTCCGGCCATCATTGTCGAAGTCGCCGACCGCACAAGAAATGCCAGTGCCACTTGCGTTGAGACCTGTCTGCTGGGAGGGAAGCTCTCTCCAGGTTCCATCCCCGACATTGTGGTACACGCGGATAGCGTGCTCTCCATCGCTCATCACCACCAGATCGGGATGGCCATTGCCGGTTACATCCAGCATGCAGATGCCACCACCTGTGTTGGCAGTTCTTGCCTCGGGTGACGAAGCCGTCGCATGGCCAATTGGCTGGGCGACGAACGTTACCGGAATCATCGGACCGACCTTCGGTTCCCGAGTGATGGCTTCCTGCGCGGTCGAGTAGCGCCCTTGTTCGCCGTAAACGAGCGTCATGGGCGAGGACAGATTGGCCTTCGTGAGGTGGTCGAAGGTCTGCAGATGTTCACGGGCGGCGTCTCCGTTACCGGAGCGCTGCAAAGCGCGCGCCAAGCCAAACTGGGCCGATGCATGCAGCGCATTCAGGCGCAGGGCAGCTTCGAACTCGGCAATGGCTCTGGAGAACTCCTGCTGCTGCGAGTACATCGTTCCCAGGAAATAGTGGGTGTCAGGGTCGTCGGGGTCGATCTTGAGGACGCGCTGAAATGCTTCGATTGCCTCTGAGGGTTTGCCTTCACTGCGCCGCAGGAGCCGAGGTTGTACCAGACACGCGGGTTGGAAGGGTCCTTGGCCGCCGCTCCGTTAAGGGCTGCCGCTGCTTCGGGCAGCTTCTGCAGATTCAGTAGCGCAATTCCCTTGTTGAGCTCGGCGACAGTCAGGCCAGGGTCGGCTTTCAGCGCCTGATCGAATTCCTCTACCGCTTTGTCCATGCGCTGCTGGTTCATGTAGGCGACACCGAGGTTGTTCAACTTGGCTGCAGCAGTGCGATCTGCCGGCTTGTCCGCTGTCCACGCGCCGACCGAAATCACAACGAGCACAGCGGGCAAAAGTCGGCGCAGGACTGCAGGCATCTAAGATGTCTCCTGGATTGGGATGCAGATGGCATTGCGATCATAAGTTGCTGCGATCGCCTGCAACCGCTCCCGATACGCCGAGTTCACACTCGCTTGGGCCGAAGGAAAACGATCTATCAAAGTGTTTCCTCGCCAGCAACAACGACGTGCCCGCGAGGATGACCCAAGCAGGGCATGCATGTTTGCCTGCGCTTTCGTTAGTAACAGCAGAGACTGAAACCCCACGCGTTGTCCGGGCCGAATCAGGCCGAACACCCGTTACACATCCGCGTTCCACTTACGCGAACGTTCAGCGGCGACAACGCTATCTTCCTTGATAGGGCAAGCGCAATAATCAAAAAATACTAGGAGGGGTGCGCGACCAACTACTGCGCCTCTGCTACGGCGTCATGGTTCCGAGGGAAAGATAATTTTGCGGCGGCACGCCAAACGCATCGGCCACGCGATTGAAGAAGGCGAACATCGCGATGATGTAAACCGCCTCGGAGATTTGGTCCTCCGCCCAATTGTGGTCACGCAGTTTCTGGACATCCTCGGCGGTTGATCGGTACGCCGCTTGGGTGATCAACTCGGCGTACTGCATCAACGCGTGTTCCGCCGGAGTCAGGTTGGCCTCGTCGATCTTGCCTTCCAGGATAGCGGCTACGCATTGTTCGTTGGCTCCCTGAACACGCAGGAAGTAAGCATGGCTGTCCAGTCAATACGGACAACGGTTGAGGTAGGAAACATAACTGGCGATCATCTCCTTGTGGCGACGTGAAAGATGACCCTCAGAGAAATGGATGGTGTTGGAAAACTCTACGACCTGGCGCAGAAAATCAGGACGGGCCCCAAAGCACTTGATGATTCCCGGCACCTGTTGCCGGCCGGAACCAGCACGCCAGAAATCGTAAGCTGCCGCTGTATCTCCGGTCGCTTCGCGATCTTCAATGACACGAATCTTGGTCTGTGCCTTCGGCAGCTCGGGAGTTGCCGGCTTGCCAACGCTGTCAGGATCTTTGCTTGTCCATATCGGTTGCTATCCATAGCGTTCGAATAATCGGCGCACGTTTGACGTCCGCGCATGAATGATATGATATGCGGCGTTTCACATGCGAATTCCATCAAAGCGTACCCTGGTTGTTGTTGCGGTTGTCCTCTTCGTCAGCTATGCGGCCTTCCTTCTTTTCATCAATTGGGCGATGCGGCAGCCACCCGAGACGTTCGGTCGCGTTATGGCGAAAATGCCAATGCCGGCATATTTCGTTATCCCATTCGAAACCTTCTGGACGCGCGCTCGCGCCGGCACTCTTCGCGCGGGTGATGAGGCGCCCGACTTCCGGCTTCCGACGCTGGACCATCAGAGCGAGGTGCAACTTTCCTCCTTCCGCGAGAAACAACCAGTAGTGCTTGTCTTCGGCAGCTACACCTGACCGCCCTTCCGGCGGGAGGTTCCTGCCCTGAACAAGCTCTATGAGCAATACGGAAATCGGGTGGCGTTTTACGCCGTGTATATCCTGGAAGCTCATCCCAGCGACGTTTGGCAGATGCGAAGCAACATTCGCGACTCGGTGGTCTTTGCCAGTCCGAAGAATGACGATGAACGCGCGCTGATCGCCGGCGCGTGTGTGCGCAAGCTCGGCATCAAATTTCCTGCGCTCATCGACGGTTTCGACAATCGTACCGAGGTAGCTTATACGGGTTGGCCCGACCGTATTTACCTGATTGATCGCGATGGCCGCGTGATGTTCAAAACCAAGCCCGGTCCGTTTGGGTTCAAGCCCGCGGACCTGCAGGCTGCATTGGACAAGTTGCCGCAGTCGTAGTTGATGGATTTCGACCCGCATCGAACAATTGAGGAGCGGATCGACTCCTTGACTCGCGTGCAGCCTCAACCTAGTATCCGAAGTCAGCATGCTTTTGGTCCCAGGTATTCGTCTTCTCTTGCATCCCGTTTCCCGAACAGCGCTCCTTCTCCTACTTGTTGCAAACAACTCATTCGCGCAACAGGCTGCAAAGCCGACACCTCCATCAACACAGCCCATCGCCAACTTCGTTGACATCGCGGGGAAGGCCGGGCTCACGATGTCGGAGATCTTCGGCGGTCTCGACAGCAAGAAGTACATCATCGAGACAACCGGAACAGGCGTCGCCATCTTCGATTACGACAATGATGGCTGGCCTGACATCTTCATCGTCAACGGTACAACCCTGGAAGCGGCGAAAACCGGCAACGGCCCGACGAATCATCTCTACCACAACAATCACGATGGCACGTTCACCGATGTCACCGCGAAATCGGGCTTGGCCGCGAGCGGCTGGGGACAAGGCGTCTGCGTCGGCGACTACGATAACGATGGCTGGGAAGATCTCTACGTCACTTACTACGGCAAGAACCATCTCTATCACAACGATCACGGCGTCTTCACCGATGTGACGGACAAGGCAGGCGTGGGCGGATCGGGAAAGGCGTGGGGCGCGGGTTGCGCTTTCGTTGACTACGATCGCGACGGCAAACTCGATCTCATCGTCGCAAACTATGTTGACTTCGATCTCTCGACCGCGCCCGCTCCTGGCGAGCGCCCATCGTGCATGTGGAAGGGCGCGCCGGTGATGTGCGGGCCGAGAGGACTGACGCCCGCGAAAAACATTCTTTACCACAATCGCGGCGACGGCACCTTCGAAGATGTCACCACGAAAGCCCACATCGACCAAACCAGCGGCCACTATGCGCTCAGCGTCTCCACGCTCGACTACGACGACGACGGCTGGCCCGACATCTTCGTCGCGTGCGACAGTACGGCGAGCATTTTGTACCACAACAACCGCGACGGAACCTTCACCGACGTGGCCGTGATAGCCGGCGCTGCGTTCAATGAAGACGGCCGCGCGCAAGCGGGAATGGGCTCGACGGTGGCCGACTACGACGGCGACGGCCGCCTCGACATCTTCAAGACCAACTTCTCCGACGACACCTCGACGCTGCTGCACAACGACAAAGTCCGGAACCTTCACCGATGCGACGACCGCTGCAGGCCTCGGCCTGAACACCAAGTATCTTGGTTGGGGCACCATGTTCTTCGACTTCGACAACGATGGCTGGCCCGACCTCCTGCTGGTGAACGGCCACGTTTATCCGGAAGTGGACAAGTATCACCTGGGCAGCAATTACCAGGAGCCGCGACTGCTGTATCACAACAACGGCGATGGCACATTCACCGACATCTCGGGATCGGCGGGAACCGGCATCACGACGGTGTCGTCCTCGCGCGGGCTCGCCGTGGGCGATCTGTGGAACGATGGACGAATGTCGGCCGTCATCAGCAACATGAACGCACGGCCAACGTTGCTCGAGAACCAGATCAAGTACGCGAATCATTGGATCGCGTTCAAGACCATCGGCACGAACTCCAATCGCGATGGCATCGGCGCGCGCATCACGGTCAGGGCAGGCAAGCGGCTCCTGGTGGACGAAGTGCGCAGCGGTTCGAGCTACGTTTCCAACAGCGATATGCGCGTGCATTTCGGACTCGGCAAAGAGACCAAAGTTGATTCCGTCGAAGTGCGTTGGCCCAGCGGACTGACCGAGCGCCTCGAGAATTTATCTGCGGACAAGATCAACACCGTGAAAGAAGGCAGCGGAATCGCGGTGAAGAACGAACCGCCGAAGAAGCCTTAGCAAGACCTGGCGAAGAGTTCCAGAGATGGTGTTCGATCCGCCATTAGCCTTCTTCCCTGATGACCGCCGCTGTTTACCATCCGGCAATTATGTTGCCTGCGTGCCGTTTTTCACATTTCTTGACCCGACTAAACAGGCTAGATACCCCCTCCCCCCTCCCCCTGTTCTTTAGAATCATTGGATCACGGACTATTTCCCGGCAAGTTATTGATTACCAATGGTTTATCAGTAACTGCATTATTCGCAGTAACTTACGCGCACAAATTGGCGCCGAACCGATGGGATTAAGAGGGGAAGGCAGATA
The DNA here is from genome assembly GCA_963843005.1 of uncultured Acidobacteriaceae bacterium. GTDB lineage: Bacteria > Acidobacteriota > Terriglobia > Terriglobales > Acidobacteriaceae > Bog-257. Next base: position 338,815 of record CAWJIW010000020.1, read on the forward strand.
GCGGAAGTTATCAACTGGGTAACACGTAACCCGGCGCTCTGACCACTGGCAACTGACAACCGGCTACTGGCAACTGTCTTTACTGGCAACTATTTTTCAAAGAGCTTTCTGGCCTGCACACTCGGTTCCAGGATGAGTACGGGCCATTGGGCACACTTGTCCCAACCAGATCAGTGTGCACAGCGGGTTGTGGTCTCGCAATCGAAATGCGACAGTCGCGCTTACGAAGGTAACCATGAAAAATGATTATTTGCTTGACACAAAATGATCACCTGACAGAGAGCATGGACCGCCCCTGCCGGGGCCGATCGTTCAACAATCCGCCTACCCAGCGCTGCGCGCTGGGCTCTTTTGAGCCGCACCTGCGGTGCTGGTTTTGGGGATGCTTCCGGCAGATGGGGCTATTGAACACAAATGCGCCCTCAACAACTCGAGCTCAGAAATAATCGTGCAAGTACAAGCTCGCCTGGAATGGATCTCGATTAGAAAAGCATGCAGATTATCACCGCCTCAGTCCCGCAACGCGGGACGACTCAGGACAGCCCAGCGCGCAGCGCTGGGTACAAGAAGGTCATCAAGGGATGAGCCCCGGCAGGGGCAACACACGGGCCTGTGCGGCGCATCACCGATATTTTGCCGGGCGCAATCTAAGGTTCAGCCATGTCGCACACCCACGCATCCGTCCTGGTGCATTGTGTCTTCAGCACCAAACAACGCGCCCACCTTATCCGCGATCCTGAGGCCCTCTGGCGCTACCTCGCGGTGGTGGCGCGCGACAAGAAAATCGCGCTGCTTGCGGCTGGTGGCACGGCGAATCATGTTCACCTGTTGCTTGCGGTCCCACCCGTTTTGCCGCTAGCGACGGCTCTGCGGGAACTGAAAGCGCACAGCTCGCGGTGGATGAGCGAGCATGGGCAGCGGTTCGCCTGGCAGGAAGGGTATGGCGCATTCAGTGTGAGCCAATCGCAGCGCCAGGCAGTGCTGGACTACATCGCGGGCCAGGAGGCGCACCATGCCAAATGGAGCTTCGAGCAGGAATTCATGACCCTGCTACGCAAATCGGGCGTCGAGTACGATCCGCGGTTCGTGTTTGGATGAAGCGGCCCTATCCCGCATTCGGCAAACACCGGGGCAAGGTTTATGGCTGGGGCTTTTCCAGATCAACCTTGGAGGTGGGAAGGTCCCAATGGGCTTCCAGGATCTCGAAGCGCTGCTGTTCCTCGCGCTTGAACGTTGCCTGATCGGGATAGAGCTGCTTGATGAGCTCCGGCGGATCGCCCTGCATGGCGCTGGCTGCGTCCTTGAAGACCAGAGTTACGCGATAATCCCAGCGCGCGGACTCGGGCATGTGATAGCGCGGCGAAATCATCTCGACCGAGACGATTCGTCCGGAAGCGACCTGCTTCTGCAGAAGCGGAAGGTGGTTCTTGCGAAATAAGGTCAGGAACTCTTCCTGATGACCCCACTTCACCTTGTAATAGTACTCAACCACAAACGGCGCCGGTTGCGCGGTGGAAGCTGCAGTCTGCGCGCTGGTTATTGCGGTGGCGCAGAAGAGCAATGTGAGCAGAGCGATCACGAAGCGTTGCACATGTCCTCCGGGTGGAGCGAATTTGTCATCATACGCGCCAGGTGGGAGCCCACCCACAAACAGCAGGTCCCTCCACTCGCCCGCCGCGGGTCCTCGGTCGGGATGACAGTCTGAGAAGGAGGTCCTCGCTGGGCTGACGGCCATGGGACAAAGTCACTGGGTCGGGATAACAAGTCAAAGCGGGAGGCTGCCTCCGCTTTTCGCTTTCTTCGTTGCCGCGAACGTCTGCGTCTTGACGATGCCCTTGCCTTCTTCGACCACGATCAACTGGTTCACCTTGACGTCCTTCAGGGTGTCCACTTGTCCGCTGGGCCAGCGAATCTCGATCAGTTCGGCCTTGTCGGCTTTGCCTAGTCCGAAATGGATGCGCAGATCGTTCTGCGAGATGTAGCTGCCGCCGCTGCGCACTTCGTCGATTTGCGGATGCGGCTTCGGTTCGTCCGCCGGATGTGTGACGCACTTGATGCGCGCGCCGATGCCGCTGCGGTTTGACTTCACGCCAATCGTCTTCACCTTGATCCAGTTGTTGTTCAGCTTGGAGTCGCAACGCAGAAGCTGCGGATAGCCGTTGACGCTGTTGACCACGACGTCGATGTCTCCGTCGTTGTCGAAGTCGCCGAAAGCCGCGCCCCGTGAGGCGTTCGGGACGTCGATGCCGGGGCCGGCGTTGGACACTTCTTCGAACCGTCCGTTGCGCAGGTTCTTGTACAGGATCTTGCGCTGCGGATATCCCGCCTCGGTCTTCAACTGCTCCACCTCGGGATAGACGTGTCCATTGCACAACAGAATGTCGGGCCAGCCATCGTTGTCGTAATCGAAGAAACCGCAGCCCCACCCGAGATACTTGGTGTGCGCGCCCAGTCCTGCCTGGAAGGTGGTGTCCTCGAAGATCCACTTGCCGAGATTGTGATAGAGCGACGGAGTGTCGCCGGCGAAGTTGGTCTTCACGATATCGAGATTGCCATCAAGATCGTAATCGGCGGCGGAGACGCCCATGCCGGCCTGCGGCTTGCCGTCAGCTGAGAGCACGCATCCGGCTTCCATGCCAACGTCCACGAAGCGGCCGTCGTGCAGGTTCTTGTACAGGGCGCTGGCAGTGGAGTCGTCAGCCACGTAGATGTCGGGCCAGCCATCGTTATCGAAGTCGGCGGTGAGCACACCGAGTCCAAAGTTACCGTTGGCCTTGAGAATGCCGGATTTCGCGCTGATGTCGGTGAAGGTGCCATCGCCGTTGTTGTGGTAGAGAATGTTGGTGTCGCCATTGAGGCCGGGCGGTCCGCAGGCGACCATCACTCCTTTGTAGAGACACGGCCCGCTCTCAGGCACGGGCGCGGTGGCAAGGTCCATATCAATGTAGTTGGCGACGAAGAGATCGAGCTTGCCGTCACGATCGTAGTCCACGAAGGCGCAGCCAGTGCCCCAGCGCGTCGCCTTGCCCGCGACCCCTGCCTTCTCGCTCACATCCGTGAAGGTGCCGTCTCCATTGTTGTGGTACAGGACGTTCTTGCCATAGGAGGTGACGAACAGGTCATCCCAACCGTCATTGTCGTAGTCGCCGATGCAGACGCCCTGGCCCCAGCCCGAGTGCTTCACCCCCGCCTTAAGCGTGACGTCGGTGAAGGTGCCGTCGCGGTTGTTCTTGAACAGGTGCGAGTAAGGCTCTTCGCCTTTGGGGAAACCTTCCAGCCGCCATCCGTTCACCAGGAAAATATCGAGCCAACCGTCATTGTCGTAGTCGTAGAAGGCGACGCCGCAGCCAGTGGTTTCGAGCAGGTACTTGTTCTTGTGCTCGCCGCCGAAGATGGTTTTGGCGTTGAGACCGGCTTCGCGAGCGACGTCAATGAAGGTCACGCCGATGTCGCGCTCGGACTTTGCAGGAGGCGTCGTTGCCGATTGCGCTGCCTGGCCGAAGAGCGGGCGGGCGAGCGAGAGGACGTCGGTAAACGTCAACACCAGCGCGGAACGGGAAAGCGAACGCAGGAATGTTCGACGTGATGGTGGCAAAGGGTATCCGTTTGCTCGAGCCCGGGATGGGAGTGAGCCTTATTGTCCGGCAGCACAGAGCGGTTTTGCAAGCGGGCCTTGCGGGTGCGGCCTTCGAGCAGGAAATCAGGACAGCAGTACGTACTCATCGCGTGGTGGATTCAGCCGGGCTCATGCGCTAGACTCTTAGGCTTTGGAACGGTACGACGATTCTCAGAGGGGGCTTCGATGCTCAGAATTGTACGTCTGCTGGCACTAGTCGTCGGTCTTGGTCTTGCAACTCCATTCCTTCAAGCGCAGAAGAAACCCGCGGCTGCGGATGGGCAACCGTGGTGGAAGCACGCGGTATTTTACGAAATCTATCCACGCAGTTTCATGGACAGCAATGGCGACGGCTACGGCGACTTGAATGGTATCGCCTCAAAGCTGGACTATCTGCATGCGCTCGGGGTGGATGCGATCTGGATCTCACCGTGTTTCCCATCGCCGCAAGTGGACTTCGGCTATGACGTCTCCGACTACGAGGACATCGACAAGACGTATGGCAATTTGTCTGACTTCGATCAGTTGGTGAAACTGGGGAAGGAGCACGGCATCAGCATCATCCTGGATTTCGTGGTGAACCACACCTCCGACCAGCACCCGTGGTTCATCGATTCGCGTTCCTCGCTCACAGCCAAGAAGCGTGACTGGTACATCTGGCGTGACGGCAAGGCGCCGAATCAGCCGCCGAACAACTGGATATCAACCTTTGGCGGATCGGCGTGGCAATGGGACGGCAAGACCAATCAGTACTATTACCACTTCTTCTATCCGCAGCAACCTGACCTGAACTGGCGCAATCCGGCGGTGGCCGACGCGATGTACGGTACAACGGAGTGGTGGTACAAGCGCGGAGTTGCGGGTTTCCGCCTGGATGCGGTCGATACGCTCTTCGAGGATCCCAATCTCACGGACAATCCCGTCCTGCCGGGCAAGAACAAGTTCGGCGATCCCAACACTGAGGACAAGTACACCCACAAGCTGCCGGAGGTGCATCAGGTGATGCAGGGCCTGCGGGAAAGGGCCAACAAATACAACGCGGTGTTGATCGGTGAAACCTGGACCGACAACGTGAGTGAACTCAAGGATTACTACGGGGCCACGCATGACGAGCTGCAGATGCCCATGGACCTGATGCTGACCAAGCTCAAGTTTTCCGCGCCGGTATTCCGTGAGCATATTGGGGCAGTGGATGCCTCCGGCGAGTGGCCGACGTGGGTCATCAGCAACCATGATATCGTCCGCTCTTGGAACCGCTACGGCGACGGCAAGCACAACGATCAGATCGCCAAGGACATGGCAGCGATGTATCTGACGCTGCGCGGTACGCCCATCATGTATTACGGCGAAGAGCTTGGCATGCAAAACAACGACCCCAAGCGCAAGGAAGATGTGAAGGACCCCATCGGCCGGACGGGATGGCCGAAGGAGATCGGCCGCGACGGCGAGCGCACGCCCATGCAATGGAGCAACACTCCCAATGCCGGCTTCACCACGGGAATCCCGTGGCTGCCGATTCCCGTTACCTACAAGAAGTACAACGTTGCCGATGAGCTGAAGGACCCGAACTCGATCCTGAACTGGTACAAGGGCCTGCTGGCGTTGCGGCATCAGGACAATGCGTTGCTCGAAGGTGACTACGTCGCTCTGAATCAGGACGACCCCAACGTCTTGTCGTACCTGCGGCGCTACCAAGACGATGCGGCATTGGTGGTGATCAACATGTCGGCGAGTCCGCAGACGGTGAGCTTCGACCTGTCCAAGCAGGGTTTGGGGTCGGCTGCAAAGACGTTGATGACCACGCAGGCGTCGCTGAAGAACACTTCGTCGGTGACGCAACTGTCGCTGGAACCGTTTGCGGTTTACATCGCCGAAGTGACGAAATAAGGTCGGCATTTTTGAAGGGGCACGGTTTCAGCCGTGCCCTTTCAAAGAGCCGTCTCGACAACTCACAGATTCCTCCAGCAGACCATCCATGCGGCATTTATTATTCGCTTCCAGCCTGCTCGCCGTATTGCTGGTCGCGTCAGCCAGTCCCGCGGACCAGTCTCCCTCGCCTGCTGTCATCAAAGCTGACGCCAATGGCTACGTGGGCAACGAGGCCTGTGCGAAGTGCCATGCTTCGATCTACGAGTCGTATGCGCGTACGCCGATGGCGCACGCCAGCGGCCCCGCTTCGGAAAACCTTATTGCGGGAGATTTTCTCCACAAGAAGTCAGGCGTCGATTACCGCATCTACAGCGAAGGCGGGAAGGAGTGGCTGAGCTTCGAGCGCCCGGGCGATCCGTCAGTGCATGGCAAACGCGAGTTGCTGTACTACATCGGCCAGGGACGCCGCGGGCGGACATATCTGTTCTCGGTGGATGGGTTCTTGTTTGAATCACCGGTGAACTGGTACACCGACAAACACATGTGGGACATGGCGCCCGCTTATGGCAATGTGCGTGAAGCCCCAATGAACCTTCCAGCGCTGACGTCTTGCCTGGACTGCCACGTGAGCGGAATCCAACCTCCGATTAATGGCACCGAGAACCGGTACAAGATGCCGGTGTTCGCTTATTCCGGCGTCACCTGCGAGCGCTGTCACGGGCCGGGAGCGGCACACGTGAACGGCGGCGCCATCGTCAATCCAGCGAAGCTTTCCGCCGATCGGCGCGATGCAGTCTGCATGCAGTGTCATCTGGAGGGCAATGCTGCGATTGAGCGGCCGGGGAAGCACTTGTATCAGTTCCGGCCAGGAGACGATCTGTCCGACTACATCCGCTATTACGTCCGGGTGGACGAGGGCAAGTCCGGTTTGCGGGCGGCGAGCCAGTTCGAAGCCCTGGCGCAAAGTACGTGCAAGAAAAAATCGGGCGCGGCGATGTCGTGCATGAGTTGCCACGATCCGCATCGTCCTCCGTCCGCCGAGGAGCGGGTTTCGTTTTATCGCGCAAAATGCCTGGCTTGTCATGCCGCGTTGAGCACGAAACATCACGCCAGCCAGCCGGATTGCACGTCGTGTCACATGCCCGCCAACTTGAGCACCGACGTTGCGCATACGGAGGTGACCGACCACCGAATCCCGCGCCGTCCGAATACCGGGCCAGTGTTGGAGAACAGCTTCCCGCAGGCGTCTTCGGCGCTGCCGCGCCTGGCGCCATTTCCAAACTCGCGGGAAGCGGAGCATGACAATCGCGACATGGCCCTGGCGTGGGCTTCCATGGCGGAAAACGGCAATGCCGCCGTGCTGCAGCAGGCGGAGCAGTTGTTGCGCAAGGCCGTGCAGGAGTCGCCGAAAGATCCCGCTTTACTGTCGTCACTGGCGTACGTGGAACAGAGGCGCGGCGCAATCAGCGATGCCCGCGAGTTGTATCAGCGAGCGCTGGCGCAGGATCCCAACCTGCTCGATGCGGCCACGAACCTGGGCGTTCTGGAGGCCAACAGCGGGCACTTACGTGAGGCGGTAACCTTGTGGGAGGGAGCATTTCAGCGTGCACCCGGCCGAAGCAGCGTCGGAATGAATATTGCCCGCGCATTTTGTAGCGCGGGACAGTTCGACCATGCGCGCGACTTCACTATGCGCGTGCTCCAGTTCAATCCAGACCTGGATTCAGCGAAGAGGCTGCTGAACGGGCTGAATAGAACCCCGCCGAAATGCGAAATGTGATGGGCGCCTTTATTGTGCGCCCGCTGCCTTGGCCTTTTGCGGCGTCATTCCCAACTCGTGGGCGAATTGCAGTACCACGGCATTCGTCCAGCCGAAACCGACCACATTCTGTTTGTACCCAGCGGTGACGTTGAATTCTTTCGAACTGGAAACCACGTCGTATTTTTCGCGAATGGTCTTGTCCTGGCGGAAATTGGTGGCGACGGTATTGATCCACTCGCGGGAGACGCGGTCGGCGTCCTGCTTGAAGCCATAGCGACGCATGCCCTCAACATCGATGAAGTTCACCGGCGCCCAGCCATAGGGAAGGTCCCACTGCACGCCAGTCTCGTAAGGACTCATGGCGATGCCGCCCTTGCGCTCGAAGTTCTTGAGATTCGCCATCACCGCCTTCGCCTGCTGCGGCGACGCGGCGCCCACCCACAGCGGATAAAACGTGGTGGCGTACTGATACTTCGACTGCTCACCCTTGGTGAAGTCGTAATCGAAATACATTCCCGCCTGCGCGTTCCACAGATAACGGTTGATCAGCTCCTTGCGATGTTGCGCCCGCTTGGTCCATTGCACGGCTTCGGCGGTCTTTCCCAGCAATTTGCTGATTGCCGCCATGTCCATCTCCTCTTTGTACAGGAGGCTGTTCAGGCATACGGGAGCATAGTGATGGGTACTGCCGCTGAAATCGCCGAAGCGGAAGGAGATGTCGAAGCCCGACTCGCGCATCGCGCGGTCGCCTTTGTAGTAGTCGGCAGTGAACTGATTGGTCGGCGACCTCTCGCAGGATTTCGCGGCCTCGCCGGTCTCCTGTTCGCAAGCGGCGAAAGTGAATGAAGGTCCGATAAGTTTCGCCGACGATTTGCCCGGTTCGCCAAGATATTCCTTGGCTTGCAGAGAAGCCTGCAGATAGCGGAAGACGTCGCGGTAGTAGGGGTCGTGCATGGTGGCGATCTCCGGAACCGGTCCCTCGCCGTAGTCGTAAAAGCGCGAGAGGCCGGTATTGCCGGCGAGCTTCTCACCGTTTGTCCACATGTCGTAGTCACGCTGGATGAACGGGTACGACTTCTCCAACCAGAGGCGCTTGGCCGTCGGATCGGGCAGCGCGTCATAGAGCGCCATCACCATCGAACTGAGGAACGGGGGCTGGGAGCGCGTGAGGAAGTAGGTGCGGTTCGCGTTCAGAATGCCGCCATAGTGTTCGATCTCGAAGAAGAAGTTCTCCACCATGCCGCGCGCCAGTTCCAGACGCCCCGCGCGCAGCAGCCCCACCATGATGAAGTAGCTGTCCCAGCCGTACATCTCATTGAGGAAGCCGCCGGGCACGACGTAAGGGTTTGGCAGGTAGAGCACACCTTGCCGCGGCGAGTTGTCCATGTTGAGGCTGCCGAGTGAGGTGATGGGCTGCGGAAGGTGATCCACTGCAATCTTGCATTTCGCCTGCAATTCCTTCATCGAAGACGGTTCGGGATAGCGCGCAGGCAGGTAGAGCAGGGAGTGTTCGGGTACCCGAACATCCATCACCGTCTTGCAGTCGAGCGGAGATCGCGTCAGATCGTCCCAGCTATGGTCGATGTAGGCAAGTACGTCGGAGATGTCGGCTGCCTGTTGTGCCTGCGCCAAAGCGCCGCCAGACAGGCTGAACAGCAGAGTCAGAGTAAGAACGAAGATCTTTGCGTTAAACACATTCACCCCGTTGCAGCGGAAGGTTCGTCCGGCGGACGAGATTATAAGGTAAGTCGAGTTTTCGCAACTGCGCAAGAAAACACCAGGCGCGTCAAACTGAGGGTTATGCGATTTGGACGAGCCGGTTCTGGTGGCTGGTGCGCAGCACCGCCGAGTACCAGTTGAAGAACGGATAACGGTACCGGTCGGGATCCATCGCATGCTCGTAGACACGCGAACACAGACCCAGCAGCTGCGGATAGCCCTTCGATTTCCAATACGCGATCTGGCCCCGGAGGTCCGGCCGGGAAGCGTTCGCGATCTGGTAGTCGCGCGAGACGCCATACTGGAGCGGGATGAGGGTGCCATCGTGCTCCAACACCAACGGCGCCATTAGGGAGCCAAGGGTAAGCTCAGCGGCCTCGCGCAGCGGAGTTATGGCGAAGGCGCGCCCGGGGTCGGCGGCAAGCGTTTCTCGGTCCGCGGCATCGAACTGGATGGCCAGTTTGCCCGAGTAGAGAGCCTGCAAACGCGCCACCTCGACAAAGGCATGTGCCAACTCCTCTTCGTCCGGCGCTGCACCGGGCAGTTCTTCGCCCGCCCGTCCCTCTTCCTCCAGCGGATGCACTTGTAGAAGCCGCGCTCCCTGCTCGGTCGCGAATTCTGCGACCCAGGCGAGTTCGTGCAGGTTGTAGAGAGTGAGGGCAAAGATGAACCCGAAGGGGATTCCGGCATTACGGACGATCTCAAGGTTGCGGGCCATCTTCTCAAAGGCGCGCGCATGAGAGCGCATCCGGTTGTGCGAGTCGGGGGCGCCGTCGAGACTGATTGCGAGCAGGTGGGCGGTTTCCGCCAGTTGGGCCACGGCAGCTTCTTTCAGAAGCATGCCATTGGTCGTGACCGTTACAGTCATTCCCAGGGAGCGGGCGAATCTTAAGACTTCGAATAGCGGCTTGTACAGCAGCGGTTCTCCACCCGATACGCTGGTGACGTTGAAGCCCTCCTCCCACAACACCTGCAGCGCTCCGGTCAGCACACTCAGTGACAGCGTCTCTGCGTTCTGGGGACTCGACGAAGAGTAGCAGTGCCGGCATTTGAGATTGCACCTAAGAGTCGGGTGCAACTGAATGACACGGTACTCCGAACCGTTTGGTCCTGAGCAATTCATCAAGGGTCCTTGATCGGGCGGCGGCAAGTTCTTTAAAGATGAGCAAATGCAGCCGCCCGTGCGTCCAGGCCGGCTAGTCGCCTACCTGCTGTTCAAGGTTGACATTGATACGGACGCCTTCCGGGTTGATGATCCCATAGGGAAACACCTCTAAGCTCACCTGTAACTTGCCCTGCTGCGAAACCAACTCCTGCACAACTTTGCCCGCGTCCGCGAAGTTGGTGACGTTGATGACCCCCGTGATCTGGTCGATCTGCGGTTGGCCGTACTTCCACCAGCGCTCGATCTTGTAGCTGACCTTGGCGGCGGCGAGCGCTTTTTCAAGCGACGCCGCAGAAGCTCCCAATTTGGCTGAACCTCGATCGCCTGCGTGCATTCGTGCCTCCTTGGCTTCAGGATTCGGGTCGAGCCTCCCAAAGCGTGGCGGAGTATATCACTGTTATCATTAACAGCAGCTAAGAAAAGTCGTTTTCCCATACAAGATTGGCCGGAGCAGGCGTGCCCCCCGAAAGACCAGCCGACAAAAACTGGAGTCCTCCCGTAATTGAAAGGGATGACTGCATGGATGACTCCATAAAATAGAAGAGGCGGCGCTGCGAGCCATTGCAGAACCAGTCCATCCGATTGACTAGGGGAGTTTTCCCAGCAGCATGTTAGGGTGCAACCGCGTAAGAGAGTCAAAGCTCGCATATGGCGGCCCGCTCGGAAACTAGCTTCTTGGCAGTGCTCGCCCCCTCAAAATGATCCATTACCAGAAAACTGCGCTACAAGCATCCGGTGCTCGCAATGTACTTTGACCTTCATCCTGATTAGAATCTGAGAACGCGATAGGTGAGGGCCTTATGTACCGCGGTCGGCAACGCGCTTCTGCAGTCCTTCTGCTGATCTTTAGTTTTACGGCGCTAGCCATTACGTCTGGCGCGATACGCGGTGATACAAACGCGTCGCCAACCGGAGTCGATCTCGCAGGCAAGCCGGTGGATCCGCTGCGGGCCAATCCTGGGAAGCCGGTAGTGCTGATCTTCGTGCGAACCGATTGTCCGATCTCCAATCGCTACGCTCCCACGATTCAGCGACTCAGCGCTGAGTATGCAGGTAAGACCACGTTCTGGCTGGTATATCCCGACAAGTCGGAGTCCAGCGCGGCCATCGAGCAACACCTGCGCGATTACGGATACAAGCTTCCTGCGCTGCACGATCCCCAGCATTCGCTGGTCAAACTGGGCCAGGCGCAAGTGACGCCCGAGGTAGCGGTCTTCGACGCCGGCGGTCAACTGATGTATCACGGCCGCATTGACAACTGGTATCAGGATTTCGGTCACTCCCGCCGCGCACCCACCACGCACGAGCTCAACGACGCGGTTCAAGCCGTTCTGAGCGGCAAGAGGCCCCAGGTGACGACGGCAAGCGGGGTGGGTTGCTACATCTCGGACCTCGAATGACCCGTTTGTACAAGTTCCTTGCCGGATCTGTGATGGCGCTCGCAGTCGTGGCCGCAGCGCCCGCGGGTCGTCGCCTGCCCAACACGATCGATCCCGCCGTCTACGCGAACGCCGCGCGGCAGGACTCAACCCGTGGGAGCGGCGGCCAACAGGTTACCTTCAATCGCGATATTGCACCGATCATCTTTCATTACTGCGCATCCTGTCATCGGCCGGGTGAGGCCGGCCCGTTTCCGCTGCTGACCTACGACGACGTCAAGAAGCACGGGCGCCAGATTGCTGCGGTCACGCAGACGCGCTTCATGCCACCGTGGCTGCCGGAACCGCAGCCGCTGAAGTTCGCCGACGAGCGCCGTCTCAGCGGTGAGCAGATCGCACTCATTCAAAAGTGGGTCGAGCAAGCCATGCTGCAAGGCAGTCCGGCGGAATTACCGCCGCAGCCGCAGTTCGTAAAAGGATGGCAACTGGGCAAGCCTGACCTGATCGTTAAAGCGGCGAAGCCATTCTTACTTCCGGCGAGTGGGATCGACACGTATTGGAATTTCATCCTGCCCATCCCGATCAACGAAACGCGCTGGGCGAAGGCGGTCGAGATACGGCCGGGTGACAAGCGCCTGGTGCATCACGCCAACATCCTGGTCGATCGGCTCGAGCTATCGCGGAAAATGGAGAAGCAGCGCGGCGCGGGTTTCGGCGGAATGGAAATCAGGATTGAATCGGAGCTGTTTGATCCCGACAGCCATTTCCTCTTCTGGAAACCCGGCACGGTGCCGTACGTCGAGCCCGACGGCATGGCGCTTCGCCTTGATAAGGGTACCGATCTTGTGCTCAACACTCATCTCCAGCCGTCAGGCAAGCCGGAGCTGATCGAGCCGAGCATCGGCATCTACTTCACGGACAAACCGGCTACCGAGCATCCCATGCTCTTACAGCTGGAGTGCGACTCGCAGCTTGACATTCCGCCGGGCGACAGCAACTTCGTGGTGCACGATGAGTTCACGCTGCCACTGGATGTGGACCTCCTAGCGATTTATCCGCACGCGCATTATCTGGGCAAAGACCTTGAAGCAACCGCGACACTCCCCGATGGGACTAGGGAGTCGCTCATCCACATGAAGCGCTGGGACCTGAACTGGCAAGCGGTTTACCGCTACGAGCAGCCAGTTCCGTTGCCCAAGGGCACGACGATCTCGATGCGTTATGTGTACGACAACTCGGAGCACAATGTGGCCAACCCGAACCATCCACCCAAGCGCGTTAAAGGTGGCAATCGTTCCAGCGATGAGATGGCGCACCTCTGGCTTCAGGTCTTGCCCAAGGGCCTTCCCGACTCCCAGCGCGACCCGCGCATGGTGCTGCAGGAAGCCCTGGCGCGGCACCATGTGGAGCGCGACCCAGCTGATTTCGAAGCTCACTACAACCTGGGAGCCATGCTGCAGGCGGCGGGCGATGTGCCGGGAGCGGAGGCGCAGTTTGAGGCAGCATTGCAGCTTCGTCCAGGCGATGCGGTGGTGAACAATGCGCTGGGCGCGGCGCTGCTGGCCTCGGGCGACTTGGACGGCGCCATCGCGCATCTTTCGGCTTCGCTGAAAGCGCGTCCTGATTACTTCGACGCGCACTATAACTTGGGAAGTGCGATGGCCTCACAGGGCAACTTCAGCAGGGCTGCGGAGCAGTTTCGCGACGCGGTCCACCTGAATCCGCAGGACGCAGATGCTGAGGCGAACCTGGGAAGCGCATTAGCGCAGTTGGGCGAACTGAAGGAAGCAAAATCGCATTTCGAACGAGCGCTTCAATTGCAACCCGGCCATCCGCTGGCCACGGAGAATTTGCAGCTGGTCGAGCAGCTGATGGCAGAACGTCATAGCGACTGAGGTCCACTGAAACTCAATCTGGGGTGCCCGGCTTTGTCATCCCGAGCGAAGCGAAGCGGGGTCGAGGGACCTGCTGTTTGGCCAGGGCGAGGATTTTCGTGGATATGAAGACGAAATGCCCCATCCAAACAAAAAACGGTTTGAATTGATTGGATAAGAGCGAAGGCTCGCGTTCTATCCTGAGACGTCTTTTGCGGTTGAGGACCAAGAAAGACGCTGGGGAAGAAAGGAGCCTTCGATGTTTATTGTAGGTTGTGATTACCATCCCAGCTGGCAGCAAGTTGCCTGGTTCGACCCCGAGACTGGGGAGATGGGAGAACAAAAGCTAGGGAACGGCAATGGCGAGGCGGAACGGTGGTATCGACAGCTGGCGGCGCCAGCGCTGATCGGACTGGAAGCCACCGGTAACAGTCAGTGGTTTGTGGACCTGCTGCAGCAGCTGGGGCATGAAGCGTGGATAGGCGATGCGGCGCAGATCCGAGCCAGCTATGTGCGCCAGCAGAAGAACGATAAACGGGATGCGGCGCATGTGCTGAAGCTACTACTGGAAGGCCGCTTTCCGCGGTTGTGGGTACCCAGCAGCGAGCAGCGCGATCTGCGGCAGCTGCTGATCCACCGCCACAAGCTGGTGCAGATTCGCAGCCGGGTCAAGAACGGTTTGCAGCATCTGGCCATGAACCAGGGGATGCAGAAGAAAACCCGACTGTGGAGTGCGGCGGGACAGAAGGCCTTGCGGGAGTTACCGCTGCAAGGCTGGGCAGCACGGCGTCGTCAGGACCTGCTGCAACTGCTGGCGGACTTGGACCAGCAGATTGCGCCCTTGGACCAGGCGGCGCAACAGGCAGCCGAGCAGGATCCCCAGGCGCGGCTGCTGCTGACCCAACCGGGCGTGGGACCGATTACAGCGCTGGCCTTCGTGCTAACCATCGGCGACGTCAGCCGCTTCCCGCGCGGCAAGCAGGTGGCCAGCTATCTAGGACTGATCCCGCGCGAGCGCAGCTCGGGCGGACATCAGCGGCTAGGGGCCATCAGCAAGCAAGGCAATCGTTTCGTGCGCATGCTGCTGGTGGAAGCGGCGCACAGCGTGGTTCGGCTGGATGAAGGATTTCGCAAACCGTATGCTCACCGCTGCCACCGCAAGCCGAAAGGCGTGGCCAAGGTAGCAGCGGCGAGAAGGTTAGCGGTACGACTCTACTGGATGCTGCGCACGCAAACGCCGTATCCGGAGATCGTTCGCATCGAGAGCAGCCCGCGGGTGCCCCTGGCCGGCGCAAGCTAGGCCGTTGAGTTGATTGGGTGCTCTCGCATCCCGACGGACCGGTGCAAAAGATGGCCTGCGGCCTTGGAAATCGCGTTGCGATTTCCACTTTCGCACCGGCGACGGCGACGGGATGTTCGCATAGAAGAATCATGGCCGAGAGTTAGGGGCCGCATCGATGGTTGGTGGAACGATGGCTTCCACCGGCACATGATCGGACGCGAGTTCTCCAGTGATCTTGGTCCTCAACCGCGCTGGTAGAAAAAGCGGTGCTCACGCACCGCCTGGGAGAGATATCGCTTGACAACGCCTTCGCTCTTATCGAGGGGCACCCAGCCATAAAAATACACGGCTCACTGGCTCGCGTTCTGCTTCTGCTGGAGCTGTTCGGCCAGCTTCAGCTCGCGCTCTGCCTCATCCGTTTTGCCCAGGTCGCGGTAGCTCTGCCCCAGCAGGTGGTGGGAGATCGGATTGTTCGGGTCCATAGCAACCGCACGTTGCAAGGTTCGAACGGCGAGCGCCGCTTCTCCCTTCTTTTCCAGGACCTTGCCCATCAAGATGTACGGCCCGGTGGAAGTTGCATCCAGCCAAATCGAGCGTTGCAAGAGCCGCTCGGCCTCATCGTACTTCTGCACGCGGGAGTAAGCGTCAGCGAGCTTGTAATAGGCCGCGGCGTAGCCTGGGTTGATCGCCAGTTCCTGCTGGAGATCGGTGATCGCCTCCGGAATTCTCGACTTGTACAGATGAAGCTCGCCCAGCAGGAAATGCGCCAGCGGCAATTTGGGATCGAGAGCGACCGCCTTCTGCGCGTACTCCTCGGCAATGGGATCGAATTCCTGACGGAAGAGCATGCGCGCGGTGAAGAGATAACTCGCAGCCGAGTCCGGCTTAACGTCAAACATTCTGGCGAATGCGACCCGAGCCTGGGGATAGTTCTTGGACTGGATATAGCAGATCCCGAGGATGTACGACGCGTCCACATTGGCGCGCGGATACCATGTCTGCACTTTCTCCAGATAGGGAATGGCTTCGCTGGGCCGCCCCGCGAGATAGTACGACAGGCCAAGCAGCTGCACCGCTTCGTCGTCCTTGGGATTTTCCGCCAGGGCCTGCTTCAGATACTCAGCCGCTTTCAGGTAATCGCTCTTCTTGTAGTAAGCCGTGCCCAATTCGTGCGAAAGCCCCGCTGGCTGTGGATTGCGGGCCGTGAGTTGCTGTAGTTGCGCGATCGCGTCTTCGTACTTGCCCTGTTCGGAGAGGCGGCGTGCTTCGGCGAAGACGGCTTGAGGTGGTGCCGATTTGGATTGGGCTGTGTTGTCTGTGAGCGTGGGGAGTGGCGCGGCCTGGGCGTGCAATCGGAGGCTGCCGCCGCCGACTGCCAGCAGAAAAATGACAAGCAGCTTGAGTTGTGACATGGGAAACACTCGCCGGATCACTGGGAAAGATTAAAGCACAACCACAACAGATCCTGCGCATGGCCACAACCAGTGGCCTTCTAATTGCTGGTTGCTGGAGTAGCGACCGCTTCAGCGACTCCAACGTACTTGTCCGCTGCTCCGTAATAAAAGAGGAATCGGTTGCCCTGGCGGACCATGCCCTCGACGAAGACGACGTTCGGCACCTGGCCGACTTTTTCCCATGGCCTGTCCGGAACAAAGATGGGATGCTCGCTGCGGTAGAGCACTTTTCGCGGGTCTTTGCGGTCGAACACGGCAACGGCAGTGCGATAGATGAGCTTGTCGTCGGCGCCGTTATAGATGAGCACGATGCCGTCGGAGGTGAGCATGGGCGCCGGACCAGGCTCCACGACCCGTGAATCGAACGCGCCTGCTCGACGGGGCAGAACGGGAGTTTTTGTCTCCTCGGTCCAATGAAGCAAGTCGGCAGAGGAGGCAAGCCCCATCTGGTCGGTACCGTCGGCGGCGGTCCCCAGGAAATACATCCAGTACCTGCCGGCGATCTTCTCCGGCACGATCGCACCGGACTTTGTCCACTTCACGTTCCAGTTGCCTTGATTAGCGGGAAGAATCACACCCTTGCGGTCCCAATGCACCAGGTCCTGCGAGGTCGCCAGGCATAGCTGTGCGTCCTTCTGGTTGTAGCCCGTGTAAGTCAGGTAGTAGGTGTTATCAATCTTTACCAGGCGCGGATCCTCGACACCGCCATCTTTTTCGTAATCGGTTTCCGGTGCGAGCACGGGCTCGGGACGCCGCGTGAAGTGCACACCGTCGGTGCTTTCCGCATATCCCAGCCGCGATGTGCCTTGCTTGTCCTGCGCACGATAGAGCATGACGTACTTGCCGTCATGCATCACAACCGCGGGATTGAAGGTTCCGGCCGACTCCCAGCCGTCGCCTTGCGGCGACAGGACGGGATCTTCCGAGACCCGGTGCCACGCTCCGAAGGGCAGTTTCCAACTTGCGGCGAACAGCAGCGCCGAGCATGCGAGCAACAGCGGAGCCGCACGAGGTAGGAGACCTTTTGTTCGCATTAGAGAGTGGAATTCTAGCTGCAGACGCGCCTACGAGGAAACAGCGGGCCTTGAACGAAAGAGCGCGGACGAAGTAGCCTTGGGCTATCGTGACCTCACCGCGCGCGGCAAAGAGCCTTGGCCATCGTGTTTCTTGTTGGGTTCTGCTCCTCACTATCCTTGGATTTGCATGCGGATCATCGGCACAGACGAAAGCCGGATCTGCCAACATCGTTGCAGAAGCTGCATTCAAGCGCGGCGTGAGCGCTTTGCAGAACGGCGACCTGACCGCGGCTCATTCCGCTTTCGAGCAGGCGGTCAAGCTCAGCCCAGACAACGCCGAGTTTCAAAATGCGCTGGCACACGTGATGCTGCAGCAGGGCGATATCGACGGTGCGATTTCACACTTCCGAAAGGTTACGCGTTTGGCGCCCGATGCGGCGCTGCCTCACGCGGAGTTGGGCAACGCTTTGGCGGCCAAGGGTTCGCTTGACGAAGCAGCCTCGGAACTTAGCCAGGCCGTGAAACTGGCTCCCCAACAGCCTGAGGCGCATCGCCAACTGGCGCGCGTCCTGAGCTTGCAGGGAAAAGCCGACGACGCAATAGCGGAGATGCAGCAGGCGACCACCCTGGCTCCCGACCGGCCGGAATTGCACGACGATCTGGGAGTCTTGCTGGCGCAGAAATCGCAATTCGCCGAGGCCGAAAAAGAGTTCCGCAACGCGCTGGCAATCGATGCACACTACGAGCCGGCAATGTTTCATCTGGGCGTGTCGCTTTTGCGATCGGGCGACAACGAAGGCGGCGCACAGCTTCTCACCCAGGCGACCCAGGCCAATCCGAAGGACGGAGTCGCGTTCTACTATTTGGGGACTGCCCTGGAAGCCAAGCACGATACTGCGGGAGCTTTACAAGCCTATCAACAGGCGGCGCAGCTTACTCCCGATCTGGTTCCTCTGCAAAACCGGCTGGGTCTGCTGTTGCAGCGTTCCGGCGATCCGGAAAACGCTGCCATGGCCTTCAGGAAAGTCGTGCAGCTGACGCCGAACGATCCCGAGGCTTACAACAATCTTGGGCTTGCGTTGATGCAGCACGGCGAAGGCCCAGCCGCGGTGAAGGAATTTCAGCACGCCCTGCAGTTGCGTCCGGATGACGCGGCCTTCCGGGGAAATCTCGCGGTCACTCTGATGCAGCAGTCCGAATTTGATGCCGCGGCCGACCAGTTGCGGGAAGCGCTGAAGTTGGCCCCGGGCAATGCTTCGCTGCATTACAATCTGGCGCTGGCGTTGAAATTCAAAGACGATTTGCCGGGCGCGATTGTCGAATTCAAGCAGGCAATTCAATTGGACCCCCAGCTTACGGACGCTTATTACACTCTGGGCGTGAC
This sequence comes from uncultured Acidobacteriaceae bacterium, assembly GCA_963843005.1. Classification (GTDB taxonomy): domain Bacteria; phylum Acidobacteriota; class Terriglobia; order Terriglobales; family Acidobacteriaceae; genus Bog-257. Next base: position 357,335 of record CAWJIW010000020.1, read on the forward strand.
ACTGTGGCAAAAGGGCGAGTTTCCGGCGGCTGTCGAGCAGTTGCAACACGCGCTCCAGATCAAGCCGGACTATGCCGAAGCGTATTACACACTGGGCACGGTGCTGAAGCAGATGGACAAGTTGCCGGAAGCGGCGCAAGCCCTACGGGAGGCCATACGGCTGCAACCCGATTTGATGGGTGCGCACACCACTCTGGCGGCGGTGCTGCGGCAGATGGGCGATATGTCCGGAGCGGAAGCCGAAAGTCGTGTTGGAGAAGAGCTGACCAAACAGAAGAACAGCCTGCAAGCCGCGACTTTTGCAACCAATTCCGGCAATCGTTTGCTGAACGCAGGAGATATTGACGGAGCGATCTCGCAATTTCGAAACGCCGTCAAGCTGGCTCCCAGCTACGCGCTGGCGCATCACCAGCTGGCGATCGCCTTATCGCGTAAAGGTGAGGCAAATGCAGCTGCGCAGGAATTCAAGAAAGCCGCGGAGCTCGATCCCCGCTTGAAACCGTCGACACCCTAGCCGGCGGTTGCCATGAAAGGTGCCCAATGACGCCACGACACACGCGCTTGTTTCTGCGGTTCGCGATTCTGTTTTTTTGTGTGGGCGCGTTTGTTTGCCCGGCGATCGCCCAGGCCCAGTTTAACGATTGCCAAGCTTCGCAAGGTGAGCTGACCCTGTCGCGAAACGCGCAGAACTGGCAGTTTCTCGACGCGGTCGGTCCACACTCGGCGCTGTTCGGGCGGGAAGACGGTAACTTTGAGGCGTGGATCTATCCCCTTAAGCTACTGCGCGACTTCCACCTCACCTTCCATGTTGGTAATCATGTAATCCCCGCCGAGACCTTGCCACGGACAATCACCGCGCGGCCGGAATCAACGTCCATCCGCTACGTCTACGACTCGTTCTCCGTGTGCGAGACCTGGTTCGCGCCGCTACACGACACAGGCGCGGTGGTTGTTCTGCAACTCGAAAGCGCTGAACCCGTGGCGATTGAGGCATCCTTCACACCCGACCTCGTATGGATGTGGCCGGCCGGATTGGGAGATGGTTACAGCGATTGGGATTCCGCACTTCGTGTTTTCAACTTCGGGGAAGAGGAACATCGCTTTTATGCGGTTGCCGGATCGCCGGAAGCGAGCGACATCCGGCAGGCATACACCACGAACTATTCATCCGCGCAAATCGACAGCTTTCAATTTGGACCGGCAGTGAAGGGCGCAGCAACTTATCACTTTGTGATGGCGGCATCGTTCCAGGAACGAAAACAGGCGCTGGACCTTTACCAGAAGCTGTTGTCCCAATATCCGCAGCTCACACAGGAGGCGCGGGAATCATTACAAGCGCTATCTTGCGAGTACGGTGTCGCTCTCGCTCCCAGACAGCGATTTACAGGCAGCGTATGACTGGTCGCGCATCAGCCAGGTGCAGGGACTGGTGGATGAACCGTTCGCAGGCCAGGGATTGATCGCCGGCTATGACCTGTCCGGCTTCAATCACCGGCCCGGATTCAGTTGGTTCTTTGGGCGCGATTCGATGTGGACTGCGCTGGCGCTGGATTCAGTCGGCGATTTCGCAAACCACGCGCGCAGCGCTGGAATTTCTGGCGAAGTATCAAGGGGAAGACGGACGAATCCCGCACGAGGTGCCACAGACCGTGAGTCTCGTGCCCTGGTTCAAGCTGTACCCTTACGGATTCGCTTCGGCTGACGCGACGCCGTTGTACATCATTGGCACCGCCGATTACGTTCGTGCGAGTGGCGACCTGGGCTTCGCGCGCGCAAAGTGGGACAGCCTCTGGCACGCTTATCAATGGCTGCGTTCCACCTATGGCGCAGGTGGTTTCCCCAAGAACCAGGGCATCGGTCATGGATGGATCGAGGGTGGCCCGCTGCTGCCCGTTTCCTCCGAGTTGTACCAGGTGGGCGTTGCTATTCAAGCACAGCAATCACTGGCTGACCTCGCACGGTTGCTGCAGAAACCGGAAGCCGAGTCGCTCTTGCAGGAACTGCCGGCCCTCAAGAGCCGAATGGAAACCTCGTTCTGGTCTCCGGACAAGAACATTTACGGTTATGCGCTCAATCTCGACGGCAAGCGCATCGATCGGGCGAGCGTGCTGGGCACGGTGCCGATGTGGTTCGGGTTGCTCGACCAGCAGCGCAGCCAGCTGTTTCTGAACGAACTCGCGGGACCGCGACACCAGGCCGATTGGGGGATGCGCATCATGCCGGAAGACGATCCTCTGTACGGCCCCACCGGATACCATTTTGGCAGTGTGTGGCCCCTGTTTACCGGATGGGCTTCAGTTGCAGAGTATCGGCTACCATCGAAGTTTGCCGGCGTATGCCAATCTTCGGGCGAACGCGCAACTGGTTTTCGATGGCTCGCCGGGACGGGCAACGGAAGTGCTCTCCGGCCGCTATTACACGCCGTTGGCTACCAGCAGCTCACACCAGATCTGGTCGTCGGCGATGATTGTGAGCCCGCTCTTGCGCGGGATGATGGGTCTCTCGGTAGATGCGCCCAATTCCGCCGTTCGGTTCGAGCCGCATGCGCCGGCAAACTGGACGGACTTCGCAATCCAGAATGTCCCGATGGGCGGAACATCCGAGACGAGTCTGACATTGTCGTACCACCATGCCGCCGGTGAGATCACGCTGGAAGTCACGCGGCAAGGCCAGCAGAGCGTGCAGCTGGAATATCTGCCGCCGTTCAGCTTGCGCGCTCATGTGCTCAGCGCGGAGATTAACGGACGACCCGCCAAGTTCTCGCAGGTCACACCGCCCAACGAAGTTGACCAGCACATCTCGATTCTCGTGCCAATAACAGCCGACAGCACCATCATTCGCATCCGGGTGCGTGATGACTTCGGGATTGCCTATCCTTATGTGGCGCCTGTGAACGGCGCTGTCAGCTCCAGCCTCAGGTTCGTTTCCGAGCATTGGAATGCTGCGCATGACCGACTTGAGCTGCAGGTTGCAGGCGCTGCGGGAGCAAAATACCGCGTTCCACTGGCCGGGGACCTTACGGGAATGGCGGTAAGCGGGGCGGAGCTTTCGCAGAATTCGCTCCAGATCGAGTTCTCCCCCAACCCATCGGACGCGTACACCACTAAAGCGGTGGTTCTGCAGTTTCCCAGGCATTAATTTCGGCTGCCGCGCTCTTGCAGCGGCGTCGGAAGTGTTGCGTATACTGCTTGGCCCGACCCTGCGGCTAGTACAAAAAAATTGGTCCACTAGTTCATTTTAAATATTGACATTTCGCAAAAAATCTCTTGACAGGGGATACCTGGCACGGTAACTTTCTGTTCACATCGGATTGTGACGATGGTCACCTTCCGTTGTGACTTGGCGCGTGGGGTCATCTTTTCCACGAAAGAAACAATAGCAATGATGAGTGTCTGCCACCAAATCGCAGATGCCGTGAATTCAGGGAACGCCTTTCTTCGGTGGTCGTCTTTTTTCTGCAATCTCACCTGTCGATGAATTTAGAAGTCAACCAACTAACGCAACTGTAGCAAGTGGAATCCGGCGCAGCCGGATCAAATGATGTGGGGGCAATATGACGAAGCGGTGCGTATGGTTTGCAGTATTGCAGTAACGATTGTGGTTATTTCCCTGACGCCGACCCTGTCCTTCGGGCAGGTGACGACCGGCACCATCTTTGGAACGGTGACTGATCCGCAAGGCGCGGCGATCCAGAAGGCCACGGTGACGGTGACGGACGTAGCCAAAGGCACGACCGACACCACGACCACCAACGACTCGGGAAACTATACCGTGACTCACTTGATTCCGGACCCCTACTCGGTCAAGATTGAGGCGCCGGGTTTCAAGACCTTCGAACAGAAGAACGTCACGGTGGTGGCGGATGCCTCCGCAGCGCGTCGATGCTCAGGTCCAGGTGGGCTCCGCCGGCGAGACCCTGGAAGTCACCGCCGAAGCGCCGCAACTGCAGACCGAGAACGCCGACGTCGGCATCACCTATAACGAGCGCTACGTGGAGAACCTGCCGGTTTACGAACGCAACTTCACCGCGTTTGAGTTGTTGTCCCCCGGCACCCAGCAATTGGCGGGCTGGAACCACGCCGCAACGGAGAACCCGCAAGGCGGCCTGCAGATTTTTGTCAATGGCCAACACTTCAGCGGCACCGGCTTCCAGTTGGACGGAACCGACAACCAGGACCCGATCCTGGGCATCATCGTCATCAATCCCAACCTGGATGCTGTTACCCAAGCTACCGTCGGATCGCAGTTTTACGATGCTGAGCAGGGCAAGGCGATCGCCGGTCTCGTGACCGCGCAGACCAAGTCGGGCACCAACGAGTTGCACGGCAGCGGCTTCTGGTTCCGTCGCACCGACGCCAACGAGGCGCGCGATCCCTTCACCCAGTTCGCTCCCAATTCCATTACCGGAAAGTTCATTCCGTCCGACAAGTGGAACCAGTATGGGGGCACCATCGGCGGTCCGATCATCAAGAACAAGCTGTTCTTCTTTGGCGATTATCAAGGCACGAAGGAAACCACCGGCGTCACCAACGTGCTTACCGTCCCGACGACACAAGTCGTGCAGACTTGTACCGCTGCGACGGGCTTCTGCGATCTGAGCCAGTACCTGGGGAAGGTTAGCGGCGGCGGCATAACGGTGTGAACAGGTGGCCAGGTTTACTACCCCAATGTGAACAACACAGCCAACTTCACAGGCGCCACCCCCGTTCCCGGCAACCTGATCCCGGTTGCCGCTCTTCACCCCAGGCGGTGGCAATTCTGAAGGACTTTCCAGCGCCGACCAACGACGGTCTGACCTGCGAATTATGTCGCTTCTGGTGCGGGCTCTTTCAAGCAGAACGCCTTCGATACCCGTATTGATTACAACGTGAACGAAAAAAACCAGATTTACGGACGCTTTAGTCTTGCCTACTTCACCCTGTCGGGAAATCCTTCGCTCGCAGTCCTTGGGGGCATGGCTTTGGTCCGGGCCCCGGTCTGGCGGGGAGCTCGAACGTCCATAATTACAGCTTGGCTTCGGGTTGGACCCACACCTTCAGCCCCACCTTCCTGATGGACGTTCACTTCGGCTGGTTCAAGTACAATCCGCAGACCGCGTTCTGGGACCAGGGTGCAGACCCCGATGACCGGGTTCGGTATTCCTGGGCTTAACCTACCCTCGCAACCCTTGCTCACCTCAGGTTTGTCGTACTTCAACATGGGTGGCAAAACGGCGAGCAGGGCAATCAGACTATTTCTGACTTTGGTAACGGTCTGGGTGTGCAGCGTTGCAACTGTCCTTTGACGGAGAGAGAGAACCAGTACCAGTAGGTGGCGAACTTTACCAAGATTCACGGCAACCACACCTTCAAGTTTGGCGGCGACGTCCGTTATGCCACGAACCTTCGAGTACCGAGCGACCAAAACCGTGCCGGCCAATTGACATTCGCCCAAGCGGGTACTGGGAACGGCAACGTAGGCGGAATGAACTTGGCGACCTTCCTGTTCGGTGATGTAACCTCTTTCTCGCGGTTCGTCAGCAGCACCACGAATGCTACCGACCAGCAGTGGCGCATGTTCTACTATGGGCAGGACACTTGGCGCGTAACTCCCAAGCTGACGTTCAGCTATGGACTGCGTTGGGAGGTTTACTTCCCCGAATCGGTTAACGCAAAGGGCAACGGCGGCTTCTACAATATTGTTCAGGGCATCGGCCGAGTCGCCGGCTACGGACCGTACGGTCTCAACGGCAACATCGGCAACGACTGGCACGCCTTCGCGCCTCGCTTAGGATTGGCCTACCAACTGTATGACAAGACCGTCATCCGGGCGGGATTTGGCATCAGCTACGACATGGGCGTCTTCGGATCGAACTTCGGTCATAGCGTGGCCCAAAATCTGCCGGTGCTGCTGGCACAGCAAGTCAATGCGAACGGCGCTTCCAACAACTACGCCCCGGCATTCAACCTTGGTCCTGGTGGTTACCTGAGTACTTTGCCGGGCGTGGCAACCGGCGCGCCCGCTGGGGTTTTCCCGGCGATTCCCGCAAGTGGCCAGTTGCCGCTGCTAGGTCCCACCAACAACGCTCAACCCCTATATCCGTCCCCTGAACCAGACCCTGCCCGCAATTGGAGTCTGGAACCTCACGATTCAGCAGCAGATCGGCAAGAACTCCAGCCTGGAGGTGGCTTACATCGGAAACCTGGGCAGGCACGGGTTTGCCGGTGATGGTCCCAGCTACAACGTCAATCAACAATTCGTCAACGGTACTTACCCGCTGCAAGACAAGTTCACCTATCCCGGATATATCGATCCGGCGACGGGTCAGACGCTCGTTTGCTGCACTACGGGTGTCAACAACTATTTAGGCAACAATGCCAACTCCAATTACAACGCCTTGCAGGTGAAATTCAACCAGAACTTCTCGAACGGACTGCAGTTCATCACTCACTTCACCTGGTCGCGGGCGCTGCACTACGACAGCAACTACTTCGCGGACGTTCCAGCCGTTGCGTACGGTCCCGACGACCAGAACCGTAACTTGGTGTGGGTGTTCAGCGGAGTGTATAGCTTGCCATTTGGCAAGGGCCAGAAGTATGCCAGCGGCGTCAGCGGAGGCGATGAATGAGGTCATTGGCGGCTGGCAAATCAGCTTCACCAACAACTGGGCTAGCGGCCTGCCGTTTACGCCTACTCTGAGCAGCTGCCCTGGCAATTTCTCGGGGGTCTGCCGGCCTGACAAGGGAGTCTGGGGCCTTCAACCTTGGGACCCAGCGGCCTGATCCATCCGGCGGGCGGTGGTGCTCCTTACGTCCAGTACTTCACCCCGGTTGTTGTGGGTGGAGCATGGCTCGCTCCAGCCACTGGGACGATCGGCGATGCCGGCTTTGACTCACTGTAGGGGTCCGAGCGACTATACTGCCCAGGCGGCCATCATGAAGAACTTCCAGCTTACGGAGCGCTTCAAGTTCCAGTTCCGCATGGACGCCTACAACATCTTCAACCATGTTGCGTTGGGCTACTCCAACAACCAGGGCGGCGGTGGAAACTGCGTGGCGTCGCTGTCGCCCAGGAACGCCTGCGGCGGTGCAGCGGCCAGATTACCGACATCCTGTTCGGAACGACGATGCGTCAGCTGCAGTTCGGCTTGCATCTGTTCTTCTAACGCGCGGAGCACAGGAGATACACTTCACAGGAGGGAGTCTTCGGACTCCCTCCTAATTTTTTGTGCGCAAGTCCAAAGCGCATAGCATCGGCAGTCCCACGAAGCCTTACGCGGCAAGAATGAATCAAATCGCTCTGTGCCTGCGATTCAGCCTGTGCTGCCTGTCTTGTTGCCGTTCAGGAGCTTCCGCCTGCCTTCGCGCAGGCGTGATGCCCAGACTCGACACCTTGCCGTGGATGGATGTGCGGCTGTCGCCCGACGAGCGCGCGGACATGGTGCTGAAGCAAATGACGCTCGACGAGAAGATCGATCTGGTGCACGGCAACGGCATGCCGGGCTGGGGCAAGCCAAGGCCGAACTGCCTACCTGGGCAACGGCGGCGCCGGCTTTGTGCTGGGCGTGCCGCGGCTGGGCATTCCGATCATCCAGATGAGCGACGCGGCCTATGGCGTGCGGAGCAGCGCTGAGAACGGACGCTACTCGACGGCGCTGCCGTCGAATCTTGCCTCGGCGGCGAGTTGGGACCCGCAGGCGGCATGCGAATACGGCGCGCTGATTGGACGCGAGCTGCGCGCGCAAGGCTACAACATGACGCTCGGCGGCGGCGTGAACATGACCCGCGAACCGCGCAACGGCCGCACGTTTGAGTACATGGGCGAAGATCCGATCCTGGCCGGCACGCTGGTGGGCAACCGCATCAAGTGCGAGCAGGCGCAGCACGTGATCGGCGACATCAAGCATTACGCCGTAAACGATCAGGAGAGCGGCCGCAACGAAGTGAATGCGATCATCGGCAAGCGCGCGCATGCGCGAGAGCGACCTGCTGGCATTCGAGATCGGCATCGCCATCGGCCATCCCGCCGCGGTGATGTGCTCCTACAACGCGGTCAATGGCGACTTCGCTTGCGAAAACAAGTATCTGCTGACGGACGTGCTCAAGAAAGACTGGAAGTTCAAGGGCTTCGTGGTCTCCGACTGGGGTGGGACGCACAGCACGGTGAAGGCGTCGGCTGCCGGACTGGACAACGAAGAGCCGCTCGACGACTTCTTTGGCGAAAAGCTGAAGCAGCGGTGCAGGCGGGCCAGGTTCCGATGGCTGAGCTCGATGACCACGTGCGCCGCATACTGCGCTCAGAGTTCGCCAGCGGCATCGTCGACTACCCCACCCAGAAGAGCGTAGTGGATGTGGAGGGCGGCTTCGAGACGGCACGCCGGATCGCCGAGCAGAGCATCGTTCTGCTCAAGAACGCAATGGCGTGCTGCCGCTCGATCGTACAAAGGTGCGCTCCATCGCCATCATCGGACCCCATGCCGATATGGGCATGATCTCCGGCGGCGGATCCGCGCAGGTGGACCCGCCGGGGAGCCGGCCTCCAAGTGGCAGGAGCACGTGTGGTTCCCGACTTCGCCGCTTGAAGGCGGTGACGGCGAAGGCTCCGGGCGTGAACGTGCAGTTTGATTCGGGGACGAATCCGGCCTCGGCCGCAGCGCTGGCGAAGAAGTCCGATGTGGCGATCGTGTTTGCCTATCAGTGGACGAGCGAGGGCATGGATCTGCCCAATCTGTCGCTGCCGGAAAACCAGGATGCGCTGATCGAGCAGGTGGCGGCGGCGAATCCGCGGACCATCGTGGTGCTGGAGACCGGCACCGCCGTGACCATGCCGTGGATCGACAAGGTGAGCGGCGTTCTGGAGGCGTGGTATGCCGGCAGCAAGGGTGCGGACGCAGTGGCCAACATGCTGTTTGGCGACGTGAACCCGAGCGCCAAGCTGCCCATGACTTTCCCGCGCAGCGAAGCTGACCTGCCGCATCCGACAGTTGCTGACGCCACCGCCGGAACCGCGGTCGAGGCCGGGATGCGGTGACAGACCAAGCCGACCTTCAGCGTGCATTACGACGAGGGACTGAAGGTCGGCTACAAGTGGTATGACGCGGAGAACAAGCCGGTGCTGTTCCCGTTCGGCTACGGACTTTCGTACACGACCTATGGCTACTCTGATCTGAAGGTGACGCCGGGCAAGGAGACGACCGTGAGCTTCACGGTGAAGAACACCGGCAGCCGCGCCGGAGCGGAGATTGCTGAGGTTTACGCTGCGCTGCCCGCCGAGCGCGGGCGAGCCGCCGAAGCGCCTGGTGGGCTGGAGCAAGGTGCAGCTGAACCCCGGCGAAAGCAGGGAAGTGAGCGTAACCGTCGATCCCAATGTATCTGTCGATCTACGACGAGAGCCTCGGACGGATGGAAGCTGGTGCCGGGCAGCTACACATTCATGGTCGGCGGATCGTCGCAGGACCTGCCGCTGGTTGAGAAGGTCAGCCTGAAGTAGTTAACCGCGCTAGGGAACGTTCACTAACCCGTTGCGAATGGCATACACGACCAACTCCGCCGTCTTATGTATACCCAATGCATCCATGATATTGGCGCGATGCACGGCGACGGTATTGGCACTCAGGTTGAGTTGGCTTGCGATCTCTTTGTTCGACTTGCCATCCACGATCAGTTGCAGGATTTCCAGCTCGCGGACCGTCAGTCCCGTTTCACGCTCGCCCTTCAGCGCAGTCAGGCGGTCGATTTGAGGATCGAGAACGACTTCCCCGGCAGCCACTCGCCGGATCGCGGTTACGAGTTCCAGATCGACAGCATTCTTCAGCATGTAGCCACGCGCTCCTGCTTCGAGCGCCTGGCGGACCCACGTGTCCTCGGAGTGCATGCTGAGCATGAGGACCGCGACATCTTCTGTTGTCTTCAAGGATGCGCCGAGTCGCAATCAGGCCATTGACTCGCGGCAGTGCGCAATCCATTACGACCACATTGGGACGTAACGTTTTCGCCAGTCGTACGGCTTCTTCCCCATCGCTGGCCTCGCCCCGCACGACGATGTCGGATTCGTCTTCCAGAAGCCGGCGGAAGCCACGGCGGACCAGCGCGTGATCGTCAACCAGCAGTACTGCAATCTTTCCCGCCATGCCATCCTCACTCATCTGATTCGACGCCATTTCTTGGAACCGACAACCGCACCAGGGTTCCACCTCCATTGAGTTGAACAAACTCGATAGCGCCACCTACCAGCTCGGCGCGCTCCCGCATTGCGACCAGGCCAATGCCCTTCCGCCGTTGGGTTGAAAGCCGCTGCCATGGTCTTCCACTTCCATCCCCAGTAGCGTCGGGCTTGAACTGCAGACGAACCCAGGCTTCTTTTTTCCCGGAATGACGGGCAACATTGTTCAGGGCTTCCTGCAGTACTCGATAAATATGAATGCCTGCGCTGCTTTCGACCGGGAACGGCGTCCCCGTCTTTTCGTAGTGTATGACGATTCCGTTCTGGCGCTCCACCATGGGCAGATACCAGTCGATGGTGCTGTCCAGCCCGGCCTCTTCAAGGGTGACGGGGTGCAGTGCCTGGGACAGGCTGCGCACCTTGTCGAGAGCCGACTGTGCGATCTCCGACACCTCCTGCAGATCGGCTGCGCAGGGGCGAGCCATTCGGGGACAATTTTTCCGGCTCGTCGCAACATGGATCCGACGGCCGTCAAGATTTGCCCGAACTCGTCGTGCAGTTCGCGCGAGATGTGGAGCAGAGTCGATTCTTGCGTGGCGATGAGCTTCTGCGCGAGCTCGCTGCGCTGCTCGGAAAGGCCCGATATCCGGGCGAAAAGCCGGCGGTTTGACCGGATAAGATATACGCTGGTGAGCACGATCGCGACTAGCGTGGCAACCAGAAACCAATAAACCTGGCGCTGCACCCGATCATAGATCTGTTGAATTCGCTCACCCGCCTGTTGTTCGCTTTCGTTGTTGGCCACCAGCAGTCGCGCAACCGCCGTACTGAGGGCCGCAACCCGCGGTTGCAACGAAACACGTATCTCCGCCCTTGCCGCCGCCTCTTTACCTTCGCCTGCCAGGGCAAACGTACGATCGGACGCAACCCAGAACTGGGCCAGTGAGTCCTCCAGGTATTGCCGCTGCTCCGGAGTACGATGCGCTACCGACAGGTTCTCCTCCAGCCGCAGCGCATCATTCAGGTCCCGCTGGATCCGCTGAAATTGCGCCGACCACGCCTTCAAGGGATAAGGCTGGCTGGTGTCGAGCATGTCGTGCATGCCCAGGCCCAGAGAGTTAAGGTCGTTCTGGATGCGCAGCAATTGCAGGGAGTCTCTCCGGTTGCGGTCGATGACGTCGCGCTGCAACTCTCGCAGGCCGGAAAGTTGATACGTGAAGTGTGCCGTATAGGCCACTACCGCAGCCAGCGTAATTACCAGGCCGAGCAACAGAGCTCCGGTCGGCGATCGTTCTGATCTTAGGTGCTGAGACACTCCAATGAGGATACAACGGGGGTGTCCAGGCAAGACAAGATTCGAGGCTGCGCCCCCCATTGCCCAGCGCAAGTAGTGGAGCCATAGATCTGTTCCGCCTGACCTCGGGTAGGAAGGCGAGGCTGGTTGCTTAAGAACTTGCGCGAGAAAGCGGGCCAGCACTACTGCGGCGAGAAGTGCAGAAATGCTGGCCCGAATCTGTCAATATAGCGGCGACCTATTACCGCTATTTTCTATGCAGTGACTGCGTGAACCGCTTCCGTTTCTTCCGCAACAGCCATTTCCGGCACATGCTCCGGAATGATCAATTTGGCCTCGGTTGCAGCTACCACCTGCTGTACCGTAACGCCCGGTGCGACCTCGCGGAGCACCAAGCCCTTCTCGGTCGGCTCGATGACCGCAAGATCAGTCACGATCAGACTGACGCGGCGCAGCGAGGTGAGCGGCAGCTTGCATTTCTTGAGGATTTTCGGCGCACCCTTCGCCGTGTGCACCATGGCGACGATCACTCGCTTGGCGCCGGTCACCAGGTCCATGGCGCCACCCATGCCGGGTATCATTTTCCCGGGTACCATCCAATTGGCAAGCTGGCCTTGCTCGTCGACCTCCAGGGCGCCCAGCACGGTAGCATCGAGGTGGCCACCGCGAATCAAGCCGAATGACAAAGCGCTATCAATGCTGCAGGCGCCGGGGATTGCCCCGATGAAAGCTCCACCGGCATCCACGCCGAATTCGTTTTCCATTCCCTCTTCCGGCAGCGGGGCCATGCCAACGATGCCATTCTCCGACTGAAAGTACACTTCGACCCCTGGCGGCAGATACTTCGCGACCAGCGTCGGCAAGCCTATCCCCAGATTGACCAAGTTGCCGTTCTTCAGCTCCAGGGCCACACGTTTCGCGATGAGGATCTTACTGTCCATATGCCCTCCGGTCCCGCTCGATAATGTGATCCACCAGCACGAACGGGGTGATGACTTCGTCGGGAGAAATCACGCCCACCGGTACAATCTCCACCGGCTCGGCAATCACCGTCTCTGCGGCCAACGCCATGAGCGGATTGAAGTTGCGGGCGGTAAGCTCGTAGTCCAGATTGCCCAGGTAGTCCGCCCGGTGGGCCAGCAGTAAGGCGAAGTCCGCCTTCAAAGGCATCTCCACCAGAAACGGCTTGCCGTCGATCTCGATGGTGCGCTTGCCTTCGGCCACCACCGTCCCGAGGCCGGTTGGGGTCACAACTGCGCCCAGACCATAGCCACCCGCACGGATGCGTTCGGCGAGGGTGCCTTGCGGAACCAGCTCCACCTCGAGCTCGCCGGCAATCATCTGACGCTGGGTTTCTGGATTGGTGCCGATGTGGGAAGCAACGACTCGCCGAACCAGTTTGGCATCAATGAGTTTGCCGATGCCAAACCCCGGGCGGGCGGTGTCGTTGGCGATGACCGTCAGGTTCTTGCGTCCCTGGCGGACGAGTTCGTCGATCAGACGGTGGGGCGTACCCGTGCCAATGAAGCCACCAATCATCAAACTGGCGCCGTCGGGAATCATCTCGACGGCACTCGTAACCGTGAGTGCTTTACTAATCACGATGGAACCCTCCTGACCGAGTGCGGCGTTCCCGTACCCGATTCGTCAACTTCACTAACTTCGTCCACGTTTCTTGCCTGCATACGGCTCTTACTACCTCACCGGCGGCAGGTAGGGCACGTAGCGTGCGAAAAACCAGCACAGGAAGAACACCAGAGGTATGTGCAATACCATCTGCAGCACTGAATATCCCACCACGTCGCGAGCTTTCAGTCGCAAGAGGCCCAGCAGTGGCAGCATCCAGAATGGATTAATCAAATTGGGCAGCGCTTCGGCCGCATTGTAGATTTGCACCACCCAGCCCAGACTCACATGATGCAGATTGGCCGCCTGCAAGACGTAAGGCGCCTCGATGACCCACTTGCTTCCGCCCGAGGGTATGAACACACCGAGGACAGCCGAATAGAGTGCCACTAACAGCGGGTACGTGCCCGGCGTCGAAATCCGCACGAACAATTTGGCCAGCCAATCGGAGATGCCGGTACCCACGATCATGCCGAAGATCACCGCATAGAACGGGAATTGGATGAGCACGCCTCCGGTCGCCGGGATGCATTCCGCTACCGTGCGCACGAACCGCTTAGGACGCCAGTGCAGCAGCAAGCCGACAGCAATAAACATCAGGTTGTAGGTATTGAGGTCGAGAGCCGCCAATGCTCCCTGGGGCGAAGTGCGGAACACGTCGACCAGGTACCATACCAGCAGCGCCGCGACCAGAATCGTAAGCAGCGGGCTGTACTCCAGCCATTCCCCGGGTCTGGTCCGTGGCTCCAGCGGACGATCGACGGTTTCGTACTCGATGCCGTAGTCTTCCGCGGTCTTGGCATTCTCCGGGGAAGGGGCCGACCAGTAAGCAATCGCCACGGACACCGCAATGAGTATCGCGGCGGTCGCCATGCTCTGCCACAGGAAGATGGTCTGCCGCAGCGAGATCAGGCCGCTGATGGCAAACAACGCCGGTGGTATCGACGCCTTGGTGGCCATCATCATGGCGGCCGAGGCCGACAGGCCCAGCGCCCACACGGCGCCCAAGCCCAGGTATGCCGCCGCGGCTGCTGCCCGGTAATCCATTCCCTTGACCCTACGGGCGCATTCGCGAACATAAAGTCCGCTGAAGATCAGGCTGAGTCCCCAGGAGATGAGGGAGGTCAGCATCGAGAAGAGCGCGATCAAAGCAATGGCCTGGCGTCCGGTCTTGGGCAACTTAGCTAAGGCCCGAATCAAACGGTGGACCACGGGTGTTGTGGCCACCACGTAGCCGCCAATGATGATCATCACCATTTGCATGGTGAACGGCACCAGGGCCCAGAAGCTCTTGCCGCCCTGAATGGCAAGCTTGGAAGGTGTCTCCTTCAGCAGGAGACCAATTAAGAACACGATAACGACGCCGGCGAATGCGAATACCAGTGGATCCGGGAACCAGCGTTCACTCCATCTCGCCAGACCCAGACCCATTCTTGCCAGACCGCTCTCGCGCTCCACTTTCTTGACCGGTCTTTTGACCGGAACTTCAACTATAGTGGCCATGAAACTCGACCTCCGAGAGAGAGAAAATCCGAAATGCCGGGACAGTGCTGAGACTCGTCAGGTGTGTCTAGTAGTGGGACAAGGTTCCTGACTGGGTGGTCAACTCAGCAGGGTACGGCGGCCGGCAATCGCTATCAGTGACCTGCGTCACCTGACAGCGTGTTAAGAGAGGAAATACAACATTCCGTTAGCGTCGACGGAGACCTTGATGCGAGCGCAGCTGACCGTCACAACCACCGTGGTCAAGGTTGATAAGTAGGTCGGGGGCGAATCGTTTCCGTTCCTCAGATTTTCCGCTCGCGTCGGAAGCAACGCACCCAACGGCGGGCATGAAGCCTGACCTTTCATTTATGGTTCATCTCCGCCAAAGCGAAATGATCATCCCTCCCGCCACGATGAGCGAACCTCCCAACAGGATCGGCGGAGTCGGGGACTGGTGGAATCTCACCTTGGCCAAAATCTGAGCCACCAGGAAGAAGAGGACAACATAGAGCCCCAGCAGCTTGCCGAACTCCCACGGAGGGGTGTTGACGACCAGTCCGTAGAGCGCCAGCGTTATCGCGCCGCCGCCAAAGGCAACGTAGCGCGCCACTCCGGTCGAGCGGTACAGGCCGGACTGGAAGCAGGAATCTCCAAAGGCCTCGAGGAAAGCTGCAAGTAGCAACACGGCGAAGGTGCCCACGCGAGTGGCGACTATCTGGCTCAGGGTGTCTCTCATGACGAGTGTTCGGTTGGTATGGCGCTCCGGCGCTTATGGTAACAACCGGTTTGCTCAGGTCTGACACGGTTCTGCTTCTAGCCGCCATAAAAAAAATCGATTGGACGCACTAGCGGGCTACCCATAGGGTTGAAGGTTGGCGGGCGTTGGGCCGGTGACGTCTGTCGCACACGCCACCCTTAATACACCGGTTCTGGTATTCGGCAAAATTCATGAAGCTTGCGAGCATTCTATGGTTGCTGGCGGGGTGGGGAATTGTCCTGTCCGCCCTCTCCCTTCTTCGCTCAACGCCGGCACTGATTGGTTTTGTGATGGCGGGCACTGCCGTCGAATTGATGGGGCTGTTCCTCATGTTTCGTTCCCACTTACAGGTGAGTGAGGAAATCCGGTGATTCCCGGCTCCGAGCCAGCCTTTTTCGAGACTCCGGCCGGGGCGACTTGTCTCTTTTCAATTTTTCTGATTCCGCTGGCGATGGCCGGCCTTGCGCTTATCAACAATGGTCTTGGTCGGTCGCGGAGTGCTGCACATGCCATGCTGGCATCACTTTGCGTGATCTCGGTTGCTGCGATCGTCTATGTCATCTGCGGTTTCTCCTGGGCTGGTTTTGGCGGCGGACCAGCACACGTGTGGACTCTCGGGGGAAAGCCGTGGAACTGGATAGCGGCGGAGCCGCTCTTTCTTCGGGGCATGGAACTTGACGGTTCGCCTGCTTCGCTTGCAGTCCTGCTGCAGATGTTCGGAGCCGGATTTGCGGCTTTGATTCCGCTGAGCGCCGCAACCGATCGCTGGCGGTTGGGTGCTGCTTGCGCATCCACGTTCATCCTTGCTGGCTGCACGTATCCAATTTTTGCGCATTGGGGGTGGGGCGGAGGATGGCTGGCGCAACTGGGTGTTAACTATGGTCTCGGACACGGATTCATCGATAGCGGAGGCGCGGGATCGATTCAGGTCCTAGGTGGACTGACTGCCCTGGCTGTAACTTGGATATTAGGTCCGCGGCGCGACAAGTACTCATCGGAAGGCATGCCCGCCGCTATCCCGGGACATAACCTCGTCTTCGTCGTGTTCGGCTGTTTTCTCGCGTGGCTCGGCTGGCTTGGCCTGAATTCGGCGGGAGCCATTCTCTTCCAACACGTTCAGCCGGGACGCGTGGTGCTGGTGGCGGTTAATACAACCTTGTCAGCGGCGTGCGTCGGGACTGATGGCGGTCACGATCACCCGTATTCGTTTCGGCAGACCTGACGCCTCAATCAGTGCCAATGGCTGGGTTGGCGGACTAGTAGCCAGCAGCGCGGCAGCGGCATTCCTGAGACCGGCGGCCTCGCTGCTCATTGGACTCATAGCGGGTGTCCTGGTTACGTTTGCCGTCGACTGGCTTGAAATGTGGCTCAGAGTGGACGATCCAGGAGGTGCTGTTCCGGTGCACGCTGTGGCCGGGCTGTGGGGTTTGCTTGCGGCCGGTCTGTTCGCCAATTTTCCCGGGCAGAGCTCTGCCAACGGACAGTGGCTGGCTCAGACGATTGGAATCGCTACCCTGCTGGGTTTCGTGTTACCGCTCACCTATTCTCTGAATTGGCTTCTTGATCGCCTGTATCCGCAGCGGGTCGATCCAGAGGGAGAGCGGCAAGGTTTGGATCTCCGCGAGTTGGGCGCAGGCGCCTATCCGGAATTCGTGATTCACAATGACGAGTTCATCCAAAGATAGACCTCACATCCGGAGAGGACGGGGAGAACTGAGTGGGCGTCAGACTCAACTATGATGGGCCACCCAAAGCAGCAGGGTGAAGACCACGATGGGGATTAGCGCCATGGCGGCGTAGAAGGCGATTTTTTTGGGCCAGGGGCTGCGGCGTGTCTTCCAGTCGCGCAACTCGGGACGCTCGGCGACCCCAACCTGGTCCTGGTGCTCGAGGTCCCAGGCGAACTCACTGGCCCGGCGCATAGCGGTTTTTCCAATCGCGCTCCAGGGCACGATAGATGATTTCCTGCAACTGTGGCGAGATGCTGGGATCGATTTCGCGCGGCGGGACCGGATTGTTCAGCAGCCGGTCGTTCATGACGACGAAGGGATTGGATCCGGTGAACGGTACGCTGCCTGTCAACATCTCGTACAACATGACCCCGACTGCGTACAAGTCGCTGCGCGCATCGCCGCGTCTCCCTTTGACCTGCTCGGGCGAGATGTAATCCGGTGTTCCCATGGTTTGGGACAGCTTGGAGAACGTCAAGCGGCGGCCGCGCAGGTTCGACGCGATACCAAAGTCGATAAGCTTGATGTTGTCCTGATCATCGACCATGACATTTTCCGGCTTCAAGTCGCGGTGCACGATGTCGTGATCGTGGATGTATTGCAAAGCGTCCAGAATGCGCTTTGTGATTTTGACGGCACGCTCCGGCTCAAGCTTCTTCTGCTCGTTGAGAATTTGACGCAGCAGCCGGCCGTTCACCCACTCCATGACCATGTAAACCTGACTGCGATCATCGTCGGTGAAGACCTTCATCACGCCCGGATGGTCCATGGTTCTTGCCGATCTCCTCCTCGCGGCGGAAGCGATCGAACAGAAGCGGATCACTCTCCATTTCCGGGTGGGGAATTTTGATAGCTACCTGCCGCCCGTTGCGAAGATCGGTAGCTTGAAAGATCGAGGCCATGCCACTGCGCGCAATCAGCTTGTCAATGCGGTAGTGATCGAGTTGTTCATCGGGATGGACTGGAGTCATGGCTGCCGGGCTGGAGCATCCGTTTCAAATGCCAAGCCTGGATCAATTGCTTGTCAATCCAGACTGCAACCTAATCATGCCAGAAAAATTGAATGGACGGCATAAAGATTCCGTAAGGAGCCGCAAGATTTTGTTCGAGCAACTCTTAGCGCCTGGGCATACTGGGAATGTCGAAGGCGTCAGACGATACCCCAACTCACTGAAGCTTGTACGGACGGCCGCGATACATCCCGGTGCGCTCGACGTCGTGAATCCTTATCAACTGAACACTAACGTTGTCGCTGCCATCGCGCTGGTTGGCGAGAGCGATCAGTTTCTCCGCCGCAGTAGGCAGATTTTCATTTCGCATAACTACGCTCGCAATGTCCGACTCGGGCACAGGGCCGTGAAGTCCGTCAGAGCACAGTACCAACAGGTCACCCTTCTGTACCTGCACATCGTTGACCTCCACCGCGACGAACAGGTCATTGCCCACTGAACGGCTCAGGAGGTGCCGGTTGGACGATTCCGCCGCTTCCTGACTGGAAAGTATTCCCAGGCGCACTTGTTCATTGGCAACTGTGTGATCGTGCGTGATTTGGTTCGGCTGGCCGGAACGAATCAGATAACATCGAGAGTCTCCGACATGGGCCATGACGGCGTGATCGAACCGGAGCGCACAGGCGACGAGGGTGGTGGCCATTGCGGCTCCAGAACCGGAAGAGCTACCTTTCTCATACACTTCAGTGTTGGCAGCCTGTACCAGTCGAGTCAGCAATGCCTTGTGGGGTTCTCCAGCACGCGCATGGACAAAGCCGGCGAGCACGCTTTCGACAGCCATGCGCGAGGCGACTTCGCCCTTCTGTTGTCCACCCACTCCGTCTGCCAGTACGAACAAACAGCCATGGGAGCGTAGCTGCGCAGGATTGTAGGGCAGCACATATCCCAAGTAATCTTCGTTGTGCTCCCTTACCCGTCCAGGATCCGAAAGTTGGCTGAATTGCACGTCAAGCATAGAACCCTGCCAGCTAGAGGTTTCACCGAGGCTGTAATGCTCCGGGAAGTATCGTCCCGGCTTCTGAAGGTTCTATCTTAGTACTCGCAAAGGCAAAGGCGGGACTGAGCCCGCCTCAAAGCCTGCCTCTGGTTCGGTGCCTCTACATCGCACCCGCCGCTCCTACGCGCCTTTCAATCAGCGCGGTCCGCTTGCCAGACTTGCTGGAACGCACGAAGTAGATGCCACCATAGAGAGCCCAGGCGAGCGCAATACCCAGGGCTAGCAACGGCTCCTTCTTCGTTCCATAGCCCATGAATGGACCAATCAGGTAGAAGGTCATGCAGGCCAGGTTGGCGATCAGTCCAAACACCGGAATTACCAGGTGGCGCACGGGTTTGAACTTAGGATGATTGTGGTAGCCGACCAGGCAGATGATGCAACTGAGACTGTACAGGAGGAACGTCCCGAAGTTGGAGGCCAGCGCTATCGTCAGCAGGGTGTTGGGCATCGCTGCCTCCCTGTCGTGGCTGACGTATCCGAAACTGGACCAGAAGCCATGTGGCAGGGCTTGGATCGTGGCATCACTCGGTGCACCAGCATCGCCAAACACGAACACTATGGCGAGACAGCCCACCACCGCTGAAATCGCCGCCAGCGTCCAGATAGCGCGGTGCGGAGTAAGGTTGTTTGAATGCAACATGCCAAAGTGCTCAGGCGCTTCTTTGTCCTTGCCCATGGCGTAAGTGACGCGCGCTCCGGTGTTCATACACGAAAGCGTGGTACCAATCAGCGCCAGGAATACCGTGAATGCCTCGCATAGCATGAAAATTCGACCGCGCCCGGAGCCGAGCAAAGCATCGCCCACGACAATCATCATGTCGCCAATTGGCGCTGCCGAGCCCGACGCACTCTGCATCGTGTACCCACTATTCAGGAAATAATTAGCCGCAAAATACTCGAACAAGTAACAGAACACCCCCTGCACCAGAAGCGAAACAATGACTGCGATGGGAATGTCCCGCTTGGCATTCTTGGCCTCGCCGCCCATGGCTGTCACTGACTCGAAGCCGACCAGAATCAGGATTGCGACCGTTGCCTGTATAAAGACCCAGCCCCAGTTGTGAGCGCTGATGACGGACTTGGCACTCGGGTGGGCCAGGAAGGCGCCGTACTGTCCTTTTCAGGGTAGCTTATGTGATAGGGCGCCAGCATTGCCCGCAGCGTCCAACTTAGGCTGCGGCACGACGCCGGCGGAGTCGCGAACGATAGTCTCTGTCTCCTGTCCGTTGACAACCGTCTTCTGCGTTTGAAATTCGTAGGTGTAAGCCTGGCCCGACACCGAATCGAACTGGTAGGCGATGCTTCCCGGCGGATGGTTCATGCGATAACCCAACGCTAATACCGCGAACAGCACTAAGGCCGCGATTTGAACCACATTAATCGCAATGTTGACCGCAGTGGACCCCGTGACCCCGCGGTGCGCGATGTAGGCCACCAGGAAAGAAAATATGATTGCCACCAGCATCATGAACGCGGGTCCCGGATTCGAAGCGCTCATGAAGTTCGGCCAGATGGTTCCAACCAGATATCCGCAGAGTATGCCCATGGTAGCCACCATCACCCCGGGATAGATCCAGTAGTAAAGGTGGGAGGCCCATCCTACGATGAACTTCGAAAGACGAGCATAGCGCCATGCTTTGTCGTGGTTAAGAAAGGATTGTTCGGCGAAGTAGTACGAACTGCCCGAGCCCGGGTACAGCTTGGCTAACTCCGCATAGCAGACAGCCGTGGCCAGGCATAGCGCCAGAGCGACGATGATGCCGAGCCACATGGCGGGGGCGGTCACTCCGGTCGTTGCCTGGATGTAAAAGGTGAGCCACAGAAACGCACCCGGCGCGATGAGCGCCATGGCGTTCATCGTCAACCCTGTGAGGCCCAGAGTGGCTTTCATCTCAACCGACGTATTGTCCGCCATAAATTCTCCTTTTACCTCCATTGATCGGAGGCCATGGTCTCAGGTCAGTGTTCTTGCTCCCTCTGGACTCCTCCCCGGCAGTTCGGGCCGGGGCCTACATATGTTCACCTAGGTTTTACAAACAGCTCTCTAGAACAGGTTCCACAGGAATTGGTTATAAACGTCGTGGTGGTATTGCACCTCAGGCGCTTTCACGAAGGTCCCCAGCAGCCGCGGACAACGATCGGCAGCGGCTTGCTTCAGGTCGGCGTAGCGGCCCTTGACGTCATCGCCAAGCACCGTGGTCGTCCACTTCGCATCGCGGAAGTTATCGATCGCGGTGTAGATGTTGTCGGGCAGATACCGCTCCGCCTGGCGCAGGTTCTTGATCTTCGCCGTCTCGCCGTCCAAGCCTGACTTGAATACCGCATACATGACCATGTACGGATTGGCGTCCGGGCTGACCGAGCGCACTTCCACGCGCATGCTCTTCTCGTTGCCGATGGGAATGCGGATCATCGAGCCCCGGTCTACCGGCGACGCCTTCAGCTGATTGGGCGCTTCAAAATGCGGATCCAGGCGGCGATAGGAGTTCACGCTGGCATTCAGCATCAGGCACACATCGTTGCCATGGGTGAGCATGCGGTCCACGAACGACCAGCCCATTTTGCTTAGCTTCTCTTCGCCCTTGGCATCCCAGAAAAGGTTCTTGCCGTTCTTGCTGACCGACACGTTGGTATGCATGCCGCTGCCGTTCACCCCAACCACCGGTTTGGGGAGAAACGAAGCGGTGAAACCCATCTTGGTAGCCACCTGGCGGCAGATCAGTTTGTAAAGCTGGATCTGGTCAGCGGCGTTCACGACTTCCGAATACGCGTAGTTGATTTCGAATTGTGACGGCGCAACTTCAGGATGGTCCTTCTCGTTCTGGAATCCCATGGCGCGCTGCACTTCGGCAGTCGTGTCAATGAAGGTGCGCAGCGGATCACCGGGTAGCGAGTGGTAGTAACCGCCGGTATTTACATATTCGAACTTCTGGGTTTGATGATAGCGGCGCTCGGCGTCAGCTCCATTGAAGAGAAAGCCTTCGATCTCGTTGGCCGCGTTAAGAGTGTAGCCCTCGCGCTGGAAGAGGTCGTCGGCATAGTTCTTGAGCACGCCACGAATATCGGCGGCATATGGCGTCCCGCCCTTGTCGATGACATCGCCAAACACCAGCACCTTGCCGGGACCAAAAATGTCCGCCGGGCCCCAGTAGAAGGATGGCCAGTCAATCCCCAACCGGAGATCGCTTTCGCGCTGCGCGGTGAAGCCGCGAATTGACGACCCATCAAAGGTCAGGTTGTCCCAGCTCTTCAGCAGGAACTTCTTGTCGTAGTCCAGCATGTGCAGGCGGCCTTCCAGGTCGCTGAACAGCACCGTGACCGCCTTGATGCGCTTCTCGTCGGTGAGGTACTTCAGGCGCTTCTCCCGAATGTCATTGACCGGGACGCGCTTCTTGCGCTCCTCCTTGGCACGCAAATTCAGGTCTTCGAGCTCGTCATAGGAAAGCGTGAGAAAGTTACGTAGTTCAGTTGGCATGGATCTCCTCGGAATAGATTCGGCCGGCTCTGGCCGTGATGAAATCGTGCGGTGTATAAGGTGAAAGTCGAGACTACAGGCTCCCTGCTTCCACTCGCCAGTCAAAAAACTTAATCAGCCGTATTAAGGAATTTTATGGAGTCGGTTCGGAAGGGTGGTCGCCCCCTCACCCGTTCTTTAGAATCATGGGATTCCACTGTTCGTAGCAAGTGAAAATGTCCGCTTTTTGTAGCAAATGAAATGTCCGGTTTTTAGGTTTTTGGTTTTGTTCATATAACCGGCGCCGTGGTGGCGGTGGGAACGTGATCGGGAAGGTTGTATCCCGAGGGATCGTCCTGGGTGAACTTCCCATAACAGGACTTCGGGGGAACTTCTCGGTGCGCCAGCCGAAAAGCAACGATGCGATCCACTGTCCGCGTTTTGCGTAACTTCATGGTTGCCCATGATTCGGGCATAATCCCGAGACGCCCCGCAACGACGGCGAAGAGTCATTTCTAAGTCTGTCCGACGTATAGTCCCTTTGTATGCCTTGGGTTTCGCAATCCGTCCTTCTCGAAAAGGCGTTCTGCGGCGCGATTCAGCGGGGACGTCGTCTAGCTGCATGTGCGAGGAATTGCAGTGTAGCTCGCCGCTTCGCTTACCAGATACCCCATTTTGGGATGAGTAGGCTCAAGGTCAACTCGAATTCCGTATTCACGCAAATGCTCTGAGGTCACCGGACCGATGGAAGCGATAGTGGTTTCATTGAGGGCGCGAATTAGGGGCTCTCTGGCGTTCATTTCATCGGCCACTTGGATGAGGTGATGGACCTGTACGGCAGCGGTAAACAAAGTCACATCGATATGTCTTTGCTCGAGAGCGATGATTGCATTCCTCAAAGGCGTTCTATCTTCGGGAAGCGCCCAGTCATAAACGTGGACCGTTACTATTTTGGCTCCGCGCTGCAGTAGACCCGTCAGAAGCTCTTGGCTGGGTACTCCGTACTCCTGAACGGCAACCCGCCGATCCTTCAAAGCGATACGCTTCTCATCGAGCAGGAGCAGTATCTCCCGCCAGGTATTTGGTTCTGCGACATTCCATGTGATCGGAACTCCGAGTTCCCTGAGTGCGGCAGCCGGCTTCGGTCCACGAGCCAAAATGGACACGCGGCTCAGTGCAGCACTGAGCGCCGCACGGGTACAGAATTGCTCCATCGCTTGCGCAAGGGCGCGCGTTCCAACTCCCGTTAAGAAGATCACGAGGTCCAGGCTGCCTTCGAGAAGAGATGCGGCGAACTCGGACAAACCGGCCCTGCAGGCCGCCGGAACTTCTCGTGCTGCCGGAACCACCATGGCCTTGCCGCCATTGTTCTCAATCAGCTTCGCCATCTCTGCTGATCGGCGGCTCTCAAAGGCCATGACCCTGAGTCCACCAAACCCACTCCCCGTCATAGGACTCTCCGTGGCGAGAAGAACGTCTCCGATGGAGGCCACCGGGCTACGATGTTGCACCTACTTCCTGCGCTTCAATCAATGCAGTTGTGGTGTGCGTAGTTGTCCTGGGATGGTAGGTAAGAAGAAACGGCAGAGCGGTAAACGCAAAGCCGGAAATCATGTTGCCAATCGTTACCGGGATCTGATTCCACAGCAGCCATGTTGTGACCGAGACTGGCGCGCCCAGCATCATGCCGGTCGGGATCACGAACATGTTCACGATCGAGTGCTCGTAGCCAAGGGCGAAGAAGGCCGTAATCGGCAACCACATGGATACAACTTTGCCGGCCGTGGAGCGCGAGCCGAGGGCCAGAAGCACTCCTATGGTGACCATCCAATTGCACAGCATGCCTTTTACCAGCGCCGTCATCCATCCGCTCATGCCGATAGCCATGTAACCCAGAGTTTTTTTCTGCGCAGCCTGCCGAAACAGGTCCGCTAACGGGCCGCCTCTGGATGTGCCAAAGCTTGTCATCGAGAGATAGAACAGCAGGGCATACGCAACACTCCCCAGCAAGTTGCCGATATACACCCATGTCCAGTTGCGCAGCATCCGCGGCAGGCGCACTTTTCCCGCCATCAGGCCTAGGGGCAGCAATGCGAAATTACCTGTGGCCAGTTCCTGGCCCAGCAACACCAGCATCACGAAACCCACGGGAAAAATGATGGCCGCGACCAGCGGGGGCATCCCCTGGGAAGGAGCCAGGAAGGCGAAGGACGTGGCGCACCCGAGGAACGCCCCGGCCAGAGCGCCTCGGATGAGCAGGTCCTGCACCGGCAAATCAGCTTTCTTGCTGGCGAGATCTATCGCGTCAATGACCATTTCTTTGGGAGTTACATAATCCATGTGGGCGGCCTCCTAGTCGAGTGGAAGTGAAGAGTCCGGCGTTGACGTCAACGGAAGACTCGGGGGCGTTGGAATTTCGGGAAGGTGTTTCTCTGTCACTAAGGGCGATTCAACATACTTGTCGAAATTGCTGATTACCTTGGCGACAACATCTGGAAGAGCCTTGTCGCAGGGCACGACTTCCAGAATCTCGCGTCCGGGCACTGCATCGGGGCCTGTGCGCCCTCCCACGGAAATCGCCACTGCATCAACCATCTGTCCATCGATTCTGACTTTGAGCCCACGGAAACCGACATCGGCAGCCAGATGGTTCCCGCAACCCGCTGGGCAGCCCGACCAATGAATCGTCAACGGTGCGCCATCGGTTCCTAAGCGCTGCTCCAATGCAGTGGAGAGCAGCTCGGCATGACGCTTGGTGTCGATTTGCGCCAGGTTGCAGAAATCAGTTCCGGTGCACGCGACCACGTTGCGCCGAAATGACGAGGGAGCTTGGGTAAATTCCTGGAGCAATCCTTCGTCGAGAAGCGAATCGAGACGACTGTCGGGCACGTTGGGCAGGATCGCGTTCTGCCCCGTCGTGAGCCGGATCTCCCCGTTACCATAGTCTTCCGCCAATCTGGCAAGTTCTTCCACCTGTACCGGGTCCATCCTGCCCATGGGAATGCCAAGTCCCACGGCTACGGTACCGGGCAGATTCTGGGGAGTGACACCGAGATGGTCACTGTGATGAAAACGGGCGCGGACATCCCGGCCAGCAGGCTCCAAATCGCGTCCAAGCCGCCGAGCGAGTTCCTCCCGCAGGCGTGGAATGCCCCACTCCTCGATAAGAAAAGCAAACCGGCATTTGGCACGGGCATCACGCGGACCGTGATCACGAAAAATCCGGGCCAGTTCTGCAACTACACCTGCCGCGTCTTGTGGGGTCACGAACACCTCCAGCTTGGACGCGACCGTGAAGCCTCCCGATCCCATCTTGCCGCCCACCAGCACGTTGAATCCGACCCGGTAAGAACGCAAGGCCGGCACCAGAGCAATGTCCTGCGACTCGGTATGGGTGCAGTTCTCCAGGCATCCCGTCACGATGACGTTGAACTTCCGTGGCAGGTTGGTGAATTCGGGATTTCCTTCAGAGCCTACCAGTGTGCGCTCCAATTCGAAGACTACCGCTGAGGCGTCGACTAACTCATTGAGCGTAAGACCTGCGAGCGGACAACCACAGACGTTGCGAACGTTGTCCATACCTGTCTGTAGAGAATGCAGATCAACCCCACGAAGTCGCTCCCAGATTTCCGGCACACTCGACAATGTGAAGCCACGCAGCTCGAGTTGCTGGCGGGTCGTGATGTCGATCACGCAGTTTCCCAAACGGCGGGACAAATCCGCGATGGCCCGGAATTGCCTAGCTTCAGCGAAGCCATTGGGCATGCGAATGCGCATCATGAATTGGCCTGGCGTCGGCTTGCGAAAGAACACCCCAACCCACTTCAGCAGGTCCTTCTCCGCCGGGGTCATCCTTTCATGGCCCTGCTGGATGATCTTCGGAAGGTCTTCGCGAATGCGGAGGCCATCTCCGCCCTTCGACGCCTTATAGCCTTCGACCGCATTCGTGCCAGGACGCACTGCCGTACCTCCCCGATTCGTAACGTGCCGAGAGTCCACTACTCTTGCCGAATGCAGCACGAAAGGGAAATAGGAAATTTCTATACGCCGCATAAGTTAAAAGCAGGTTGTGATAGCCCTCTGAAAATACGCCACATGGAAAAGCGCATCTGATTTTCGTATAGACGTCATTAATAATTCGAATTTCCCCGCTCACCCTATCCCATGTATGAATAGCCGCACTGGTAGAGAGACGTTTGGTCCCACATTGTCTCTCCGGGGGCTTCATGGCGGTGACAAGCTGGCCGTCCCACTCTCCGCGAAGGGAGGCGGTACTGTTTCCCATATTCCTCAAACTCGCCGCACGGCGATGTCTGGTCGTGGGCGCTGGGACAGTTGCCGAATCGAAGGTCGAAAGTCTGCTGCTCACTGACGCGAGCATTCACGTAGTTGCTCCTCAAGGCACGCAAACAATAGAACAATGGGCCCGGAAAGGAAAAATCTCGTGGGATATGCGGCCGTTCGAAGCAACCGACTTGGAGCAAGTCTGGTTGGTAATTGCTGCAACCGACTCCGAGACAATTAACCACATGGTTTTCGAAGAGGCGCAGGCACGCGGGATTCTCTGCAACAGTGTTGACGATCCAGACCATTGTGATTTCTACTGCCCCGCGATTGTGCGGCGCGGACAATTGCAGATCGCCATCTCCACGGGCGGGAACAGCCCAGCCCTGGCGCAGCGGTTGCGACGAGAGTTGGAGGAACAATTCGGAGCAGAGTATGAGGGCTGGGTGCGCTGGCTGGGGGAGGCCAGATCCTCGTTGTTTGCTCGTGCCCTTTCGCCGCGCCAGCGACGTAACTGGCTACATGCTATTGCGGGCGAGCTTAGTTTTCAGAAGTTCCGTCAGAGTGGCCGAAGGGCCGTAGGGGGGGAACTCTCCCGGTGAAAGGCAAAGTCTATCTGGTTGGAGCCGGTCCGGGCGATCCCGAACTTCTCACGGTGAAGGCCCTTCGTGTGCTCCGTGAGGCAGAAATCGTGCTTCACGATGCTCTGGTCTCACCCGAGGTGCTGGCCCTCATTCCCTCCACCGTACGAATCTTGCATGTTGGGAAGCGGTGCGGCCAACCAGGCATCTCACAGAAGGAAATCAATGCGCTGCTCACGTCCTACGCGACCTCCGGCCACGTGGTTGTCCGGCTGAAATGTGGCGATCCTCTCATCTTTGGCCGCGCCGGCGAAGAGATGGAAGCGCTACGGGCAGCTGGCGTTCCCTTCGAAATCGTGCCCGGTATCACGGCCGCACTGGGAGCTGCCGCTGCTGCGCAGGTCCCTCTCACCGACCGAAGACTGGCCTCACGTCTGGTCATCGCCACCAATCATTACGCGCTGGATGGAGTTGTACCGGACTGCGACCTCCTGACGAATCCACGTACGACGCTCGTGCTTTACATGCCAGGAGACGACTACGCTCAGGTTGCTGAACAGATGACTCGTTCCGGAATGTCAGGCGAAACCTCGTGCTTGATCGTCTCCAAAGCCTGCTCACCACAGCAACAGCTCTGTGTGACAAACCTAAGAGAACTGGCGCTGCTCCCTCCACTT